>NZ_JBVAYA010000005.1:0-475868 GCF_055419625.1 Mycobacterium sp. IDUB_1
GTTCGCAGTGGGCGACAACCTCGCGCAGCTCAACCTCCGAGGCCGACCCGTCGATATCGAACACCTGTGCGAACATGCCACGACACTAGCGCGCTCCACCGACAGGCAGGACTGCCATAGTGAACAACAATGGATGTGACGGACTGGGCGATCACAGAGCGGCAGAGTTTCGCCGAGCTACTCGCCAGCCTCGACGATGAGCAGTGGAACGCGCCGAGCCTGTGCGGCGACTGGCGGGTCCGCGACGTCGGGGCGCACGTGGTGGCCTACCTCGATCGCAGCAGGGCGGGCTTCTTCGCAGAGATGGCGCTGCACCTCGGTCGGGTCGATCGGCTCAACACCGCAGATGTCGCGCGCCTGTCGACATGGTCGCGCGAACACATCACCACCGCCGTCCACACCAACGCCGAGCCCCGCGGTGTCAGTTCAGGGTTCGGCGGCCGTATTGCGTTGACAGAGTGCATGACCCACCACCAGGACGTCCGCCGACCGCTGGATCTGCCTCGCACCATCGCCGCCGGTCCCCTGCGAGCCGCTCTTGACTTCGCGCGCATCGCTCCGCTGATTCGCGGTGCGCTCCGAACGCGTGGCCTCCACATGGGCGCCACGGATCTCGACTGGTCGGCTGGGCGTGGCCCTGACGTGAGCGGCCCTGGTGAGGCCCTGCTCATGGCGATGGCGGGCCGCCCCGACGCGCTGCCGCAACTCAGCGGTCCGGGCGTCGCCGAGCTCAGGCGTCGGCTCGGCGCCTGAGCACGATCAGGTTGTCGATCAACACCGCCTCCTGCCCGTCCGGCCCGATCGCATCCCGCTCGACAGGCTCGGCGCGCAGCTGCTCCCATTCCTCCGCAACTAGGTCGATCTGGGCCAGAACACCGTCGACTGTCGGGAACTCGTGGTCGTGATGCAGGTTCGCCCAGGGCGGCGCCGCGCCGTGGTCGACGATGATCAACACCCCGCCCGGCGCGACGGCACGAGCAGCCGCGGTGAAGATGTGCTCCCGGTCCAGCCGCACCATCGACTGCAGGAACTGCGCCGACACCAGATCGAACGTCCCCTCCGGGAAGTCGTCGGAGAGGTCCATCTGCCGCAACGTCACCCGTTGCAGCACGGCCCCTCGCCGCGCTGCCTCCTCGGCGGCACGGCCCAAGGCCGTCTCGGAGATGTCCACCCCGACGACATCCCAACCCTTCTCGGCCAACCACAGCACGTCGGCGCCTTCGCCGCAGCCGAGATCGAGGGCCCGGCCCGGCGAGAGGGAACCCGACACCTCCCCAACCCAGGGGTTGACCCGTCCACTCCAGATACGTTCTCGCTCAGCATATCTGGCTTCCCAGTGCGACTTCGTGTCCTGATCGGCGTCCGTACTCATGCTTCCTCCTCCACAACACTGCGAACAATCGAGGCCGCAGCAGCCGAACCCGAGGCCACCGCAGCCGCCACCTGCGGCATCTGGGCGCTCACATCCCCCGCGGCGAACACACCGGGCACCGAGGTCTGCCACATCGCGTCCACTGCAATGGTTTCCTCGGAAATCGGGCCCGGCGGCGCGAACGCCACACCGAGCGCCCGCGCCAGCCCGTTGCGCTGATGCAACGTGCTCGCGACCAGCAACCCGCGCCGGGTCAGCGCGGTCCCGTCCTCGAAGACCACCGCGTCCACGTGCCCGTCAGAGCCTGACACGCGTGTTATCGGGCGCTCATCGATCGCGATGCCGTGTGCCGCCAGCTGCGTGCGACCGGCGCCGCTCACCTCGGCAGGACCGTCGGACAGCACCACCACGTCGTTGCTCCAGCGTCTCAGCAGCACCGCCATGTGGACCGCGCGCTCCCCCTGCGCGAGCACCCCGAGCGGCTGATCCCGCACCTCCCAGCCGTGGCAGAACGGGCAGTGGAACACCGAATCACCCCAGAATCCGTCAAGGCCGGCGACATCCGGCATCTGATAACGCATGCCTCCCGCCAGCAGCACACGCCGGGCCTCTTCCGTGCCGCCGCCGGCGAGTCCGATCGTGAAGCCGCCCTCGTGCGCTGTCACCGAAGTGATCTCGCCGTCGAGCACCTCTACCGAGGGGTACCGAGACAACTCCTCGCGGCCCCTGGCGTACAGCTGCACCGGTGGCACGCCGTCGAAACCGAGGAGGCCGCCGATGCCGTGCGCGGCCCGGTTGCTCTGCGCGCCGGCATCTACCAGCAGCGTGCGCATCCGAGCGCGGCCCAGCACCAGCGCGGCACTCAGGCCGGCTGCTCCGCCGCCGATCACCACACAATCCCATCGCTTAGCCATGCCACCACCTTGCTCGCGGCCTGCACGATCTGCCAAGCTTTCTTGCCATGCAGGCAAATGACGACGACGGGGTCGACGCTCGGGTGCGGCGCAGGCTGCGCGATCTACGTACTCAACGAGGCATGACGCTCGACGATGTGGCGACCCGATCCAACATCGACGTCTCGACGCTGAGCCGACTGGAGTCGGGCAAACGCAGGCTCGCGTTGGATCACCTGCCGCGGCTGGCCCGTGCGCTGTCGGTCAGCACCGATGAACTGCTGCGAGAACCCGACGTCGAAGATCCGCGGGTGCGCGGCGGTGCGCACACTAAAAACCAGATCACGTTCTGGCCCTTGACCGGCCAGGGTCCGGCCGGCGGACTGCACGCCTACAAGATTCGCGTCAGCGCACGCAGGCGCACCCCGCCCGAGCAGCTCCCGGTACACGAGGGCCACGACTGGATGTACGTGCTCTCCGGCCGCATGCGACTACTGCTGGGCGACCGCGACTTCACCATCAAACCCGGTGAGGCCGTGGAGTTCTCGACCTGGACTCCGCACTGGTTCGGCGCCGTCGACGGACCTGTCGAAGCGATCGCCCTGTTCGGCCTCCACGGCGAGCGCGTGCACCTGCACACCGATCACAAATAGGCGGTCTGATTCACCAGTCGCACCGACGCGGCACCGTCGGGGTAGAACTCGGCGATCGACAGCGATGCCAGATCCAGGTGGAGCCGGTACAGAATCGCCGGACCGGCATCCAGAGCCATTCGCAGAAGCGTCTTGATCGGTGTCACGTGGGAGACGACCAGCACTGTATGGCCGGCTCGTTCGGCGAGCAGACGCTGCTGCACGCGGGTGATCCTGCGCGCCACCGCATCGAAGCTCTCCCCACCCGGCGGCGCGACGGCGGTGTCCGCCAGCCAGCGTCGGTGCAGCTCGGGGTCCCGCTCGGAGGCCTCCAGGAACGTCAGCCCTTCCCATGCGCCGAAATCGGTTTCGATCAGATCGTCGTCGACCTCGACGTCCAGCCCGAGTGCACCGGCCGCTGCGGCGGCTGTGTCTCGCGCCCGCTGCAGAGGCGACGACACCACAGCGTCGATCCCACCCACCTGCGACAGGTAGGCGGCCGCGGCACGGGCTTGCCGCACACCGAGTTCGGTCAGATCCGGGTTTCCGCGCCCAGAGTAGCGGCGTTCCACCGACAACGGCGTCTGCCCGTGCCGCAGCAGGATCAGTCGCGTCGGCGCACCTTTCGCCCCTGTCCATCCCGCCGGATTCACTCTCACCGCTTCGGATTCCGCGGCGGCATCCATGGCCTGGTTGGCCAACGCGTCAGCAGCGCTGTTCTGCTCGCGAGGAATCCAGGTGTAGCTGACACTCTCGAATGCGGCCGCACGCTCCTGAGCCTGCCGGTGCAGCGCAGCCAGATCGGGATGTTTGACACGCCAGCGCCCAGACATCTGTTCCACGACCAACTTCGAGTCCATCCGGACCTCGACGTCGGTGGCACCGACCTGTGCAGCAGCCTCGAGACCTGCGATCAGGCCGCGGTATTCGGCTACGTTGTTGGTGGCCCGGCCGATCGACTCCTTGGCCTCTGCGAGGACTTCGGCGCGATCTGGCGACCACACGACGGCACCGTACCCGGCCGGACCGGGGTTACCGCGCGACCCCCCGTCAGCCTCGATCAGCACTTTCACGCGCCAGTGCCCTTGACCCGCAGCAGGATTGCCGAGCACTCAGGGCACCGCAGCACCTCGTCGTCAGGCGCGGCGGCAATGCGCGCCAGCTCGCCTCTGTCGATCTCCAGTCGGCACGCCCCGCACCGCCGGCCCTGCAGCGTGGCCGCACCCGTCCCGCCACGAGCGCGCTGACGCTCGTACATGGAGACCAGGGATTCGTCGATCGTGGCGACGAGTTCCTCACGCCGCGAACGCGCTTGGTGGGCGAGCTGGGCGAGGTGCGTGCGCGCCGAATCGCAGTTGCGCTGGGCATCGGTCATCGCGCTCTGCAGGTCGTCGATACCGGCCAGTTCCCGATCCTGGTCGGCGGCCAGCTCCTCACGCCGCTCCATGACTTCCAGCAGCGAATCCTCGAGGCTGGCCTGCCTGCGCTCCAGTGTGTCGAGTTCGTGCTGGATCTCGGTGAGCTGCTTGGCATCCACGGTGCCGCCCTCGAGCAGGCGCCGGTCGCGGTCCTCCCGCTGACGCACCCCGTCGATCTCGCTCTCGAACTTGGCGATCTGCGCGTCGATGTCGGCGAGAGCGAGCTGGACGACGGCCAGCCGGTCGTTCGCCTCGTGGTGCGCGCTCTGGGCAGCCTCCAGCTTCACCTGCTCGGGCAGGTTGTTCAGCCGGTGGTCGAGCCGACCGATCTCGGCGTCGAGATCGGCGAGCTCGAGCACCAGACGTTGCTGCGCCACATCAGCTTTCATGCGAACATTCCTCGACATTCCATGGATCGGTGCGCACCGTGGAGACGGTGACAGGCACGTCGGCGAAGTGCCGACGCAGGAGTGCGGCCGCCTGGCCGCACCACGGGTGTTCACTGGCCCAGTGCGCGACGTCGACGAGCGCGACACCGGATGCGCGCCGATGCTCGTCGGCGGGGTGGTGGCGCAGGTCGGCGGTCACGTACGCCTGCACGCCCACGCGGGCGACCTCGGCGAGCAGAGAGTCCCCCGCCCCGCCGCACAGCGCCACCCGCGACACCATCGCGTCCGGGTCGCCGGATGCACGTACCCCCCACGTGGTGGCGGGCAGTCCGCGACGCACTCGGGCGACGAAGGCGCGCAACGGTTCCGGATCGGTCAGCGCCGCAATGCGGCCCAACCCGGTGCCGCCGGGTGCCGGTTCGACGGCGACGACGTCGAACGCGGGCTCCTCGTAGGGATGTGCGGCGCGCAGAGCGGCGAGCACCGCCGCGCGTCGGGATCGCGGCGCCACCATCTCCACGCGGTCCTCGTCGACCTGTTCGACGGTGCCGACCGCGCCGATCGCGGGTGACGCTCCCGAGAGCGGCAGGAATTGGCCGACCCCGGTCACGCTCCAGCTGCACTGCGCATAGTCACCGATCTGACCGGCTCCCGCGTCGAACATCGCGGCGCGCACCGCCGCAACACTGTCTCGCGGTGCGTACACGCCCCACTTGTCGAGTGCCGGGGTCGCCGGCTCGGGTGACAGGACGTCAGTGACCGTCAACCCGAGAGCCTCGGCGAGGGCGTCCGAGACACCGGGTGCGGCGCTGTCGGCGTTGGTGTGCGCGGTGAACAAGGCGCGACCGGTGCGGATCATGGCGTGCAGCAGCGACCCCTTGGCGGTGTCGGCGGCCACCGTGTCCACACCGCGCAGCAGCAGCGGGTGGTGGGCGAGCAGCAGTCCGCGTTCCGGCACCGTGGCGACCACCTCGGGCGTCGCGTCGACGGCGATCGTGACGGACTCGACAGGTTCTGCCGGGTCTCCGCACACCAGACCGACGGAGTCCCAGCTCTGCGCGAGCCGCGGCGGATAGGCCGCGTCGAGCACCTCGATGACGTCGGCGAGACGCACCGTCATCGCATCACCTCGGGACTTGCCACATCACGACAGTAGTGCGCGGGTCCAGCCACTCCCGGCATCAGGGACAATGGGTCGCGTGACGGACATGGTGGACAGCGCAGCCGGGGTGACCCAGGTGCGCCGCGGCGATCTGGTGATCTTCGACCTGGACGGCACGCTGACCGACTCCGCCGAGGGCATCGTCGCCAGCTTCCACCACGCCCTGGCCGCTATCGGCGCGCCGGTTCCCGAGGGTGACCTCGTGAGTCGAATCGTCGGACCCCCGATGCGCCACACCTTGGAATCGATGGGCCTCGGCGAGCAGGCCGGCGAGGCGATGGCCGCCTACCGCGCCGACTACACGACCCGCGGCTGGTCGATGAACCGCCCGTTCGCGGGCATTCCTGACCTGCTCACCGACCTGACCCGCGCGGGCGTGCGGCTGGCAGTGGCGACCTCGAAGGCCGAACCCACGGCGCAGCGCATTCTGGAGCACTTCGGGCTCGACGACTTCTTCGAGGTCATCGCCGGGGCCAGCGTGGACGGCAGCCGGGCCGGCAAGGCCGACGTGGTCGCGCATGCGCTCGCCCAGCTGGCGCCGCTCCCCGAGCGCGTCGTGATGATCGGCGACCGTTCGCATGACGTCGAGGGTGCCGCGGCACACGGGATCGGCACGATCGTCGTCGACTGGGGCTACGGTCGCGCCGACTTCACGGGGTCGGACAGTCCCGCCCTGGCCCATGTCGCCGACGTCGCGGCGCTGCGTGAGGTGCTGGGTGTCTGATCAGCTGCACGTGACCTTCATCTGCTCGGGCAACATCTGCCGCAGCCCGATGGCCGAGAAGATGTTCGCCCACCAACTCCGTGAGCGCGGATTGTCCGACGCGGTCCGCGTCACCAGCGCGGGTACCGGCCACTGGCACGAAGGCGAACCGGCCGATCGCCGGGCCGGCGTCACGCTGCGCGACCACGGTTATCCGAGCGCCCACCGTGCTGCGCAGATGACCGAGGACCACCTAGACGCCGATCTGGTGGTGGCGCTGGGCCGTAACCACCTGCGCATGCTCTCCGAACGCGGTGTGCCCACCGACCGGCTGCGGATGCTGCGATCGTTTGATCCCCGATCGGGCAAGCACGCCCTGGACGTCGACGACCCGTACTACGGCACCCAGGACGACTTCGAGGCCGTGTTCGCGGTCATCGACGCCGCCCTGCCCGGGTTGCACGCCTGGGTCGACGAGCAGCTGGCCGAGCGGCGGCAGGCGGGCTGAGGAGTGCGCCGACTCGCCTTCCTCCTGCGCCCGCAGTGGCTCGCGCTCTACGTCGTGGTGATCGCGTTCGCCTACCTGTGCTTCACCGTGCTCGCACCGTGGCAGCTGCACAAGAACACCAAGACGTCGCGGGAGAACGCCCAGATCTCTGCATCGCTGAATGCCGATCCGGTGCCGTTGACGACGCTTCTGCCGCAACAGGATTCGTCGGCACCGGAGCAGCAGTGGAAACGCGTGACGGCCACCGGGCGATATCTGACCGGCGCCCATGTCGTGGCCCGGCTGCGGGTGATCGACGGCGATCCCGCGTTCGAGGTGCTGGTGCCCTTCGCCGTCGACGGCGGCCCGACCGTGCTCGTCGACCGCGGTTATGTGAAGCCGGTTACCGGCTCCGCGGTGCCCGAGATCAGCCCCGCCCCCACCGATCCGGTCACGATCACCGCCCGGCTGCGCGACCCCGAACCCGTCGCCGTCGGCAAGGACCCGTTCCGCGACGCCGGTGTGCAGCAGGTGTATTCGATCAATCCCGGTCAGATCTCCGCGCTGGTCGGTGTTCCGCTGGCGGGGTCGTACCTGCAGCTGGTCGAGGATCAACCGGGCGGGCTCGGCGTCGTCCCGCTGCCGCGCCTGGAGGCCGGGCCGTTCCTGTCCTACGGCATCCAGTGGATCGCGTTCGGCATCATCGCCCCCATCGGGGTGGGTTATTTCGTCTACGCCGAGGTGCAGGCTCGCCGCCGCGAAAGGGGCGCACCGGCCGAGCCGGTCACGCGCGAAGACAAGCTGGCCGACCGCTACGGCAGGCGACGCTGACGGCAGCGGCGGCGGCCGCGACCTGAACGGCCCGCGACAGTCGGACGGCCCGCCGGAGGTCACCTGTCTCAGGTGCCCGTCCGGTGCCGAGGGTGGGGCGGATCTCCAGTTCGTGGGCGTACTGCGTGGGTCCGCCCAGCTGGATTCCGAGCGCCCCCGCGAAGGACGCTTCGGCGACTCCGGCGTTGGGGCTGGGATGCCGGGCGGCATCGCTGCGCCACGCCCGGATCGCCCCCAGCGGCGAGCCACCCACCAGCGGGGCGCACGCCACGACGAGCAGACCCGTCAGCCGGGCCGCGACGAGATTCAGCAGATCGTCGAATCGAGCTGCCGCCCAGCCGAATCGGCGGTACCGCGACGACTTGTTGCCCACCATCGCATCCAGGGTGTTGGCCGCGCGGTACAGCAGCACACCGGGAGCACCGCCGACGGCAGCCCACAGCAGCGGCCCCACCTGCGCGTCCGAGGTGTTCTCCGCGATCGACTCGAGCGCGGCACGGGTGAGTCCCGCCCCGTCGAGCACCGACGGGTCACGGCCGCACAGCGACGGCAGCAGCTCCCGCGCCGCGGCCAGGTCTCCGTGGCCGACCAGGTCGGCCATCCGGTCACCGGTGCGGGCCAGCGAGGTTCCGCCCAGGGCAGTGAATGTCGCCGCCGCCACCCAGGCCACGTCGGCAGCACCCGCGGTGCGCCGGCTCAGCCACCCCACACCGGCGGCCGTCAGCGTCACCGCACCGAGCAAGGCGCCCGCGTACGCCACGCCCGCCTCCCGCTTGTCGGCGTAGCAGCGGCGCTCGAGCGCGGCCGCCCCGCTACCGAACACCGCCACCGGATGACCTCGCCGCGGGTCGCCGAACGCCGCGTCGGCGAGTACACCCAGCGCGATCCCGGCGGCACGGCTCCGGCAAACTGCTGCGAACACCACGGCAGCTTGTCACATCGATGTCAGACTGTGGCCATGGCCGACGTGATCGTGACCGCAGGGACCGTCATCACGATGGACGAGGCCGTGCCGCGCGCACAGGCCGTCGCGGTGTCCGGCGGTCGCATCGTCGCGGTGGGCAGCCTCGACGAGTGCCGGACCGCGCTGCCGGGTGCCGAGGAGGTCGACAGCGGAGCCACGGTCTTGGCCCCGGGATTCGTTGAGCCGCACAGTCATCCGTTGATCAGCGGGATCGCCACCGAGGCCCCGGCCCGCTCGATCGCACCGTGGGTCGCGACGTCGTGGGCCGAGGTGCAGGAGATCTTCGCCGACGCGCTGGCGAACACCGATCCCGGAACTCCGCTGTGGTTCGCCGGTTACGACGCACTGCTGCAGGGTCATCCGTCGCCCAAAGCCGAGGAACTCGACGACATCTTCGGTGATCGCATCACGGTCGTGACCGACAACTCCGGGCACGGCGTCTATTTCAACTCCGCACTGATCCGCGCCCGCGGCTGGGACACCGATCCGCCGGCCGATCCCGTCGCCAGCCGGTTCGGCCGCAACGCCGACGGATCGCTGAACGGGCAGGGTTTCGAGCTGCCCGTCGTGACTGCGGTGACGATGCCGTTGCTCACGCAGATGGGCGACCCGCTGGTGTCGGCAGCGAGCTACTACGCGCTGATGGCGCGCGGCGGCTACACCTCGACGTCGGACATGACCTACGACCCCAAGTTCGCCGCCGGATACGAGGCGCTGGCGGCGGCTCCCTCGTGCCCGCTGCGTGTGAGCATGTGGGAGATGTCGGTCACCGATACCTATTGGGAGCCAATGACGTTCACGGCCGGCGAGGAGTGGCTGACCAAGTCCGGGGTCAAGCTGTGGACCGATGGATCCCCGTGGGTGGGCAACATCGCGATCTCGTTCCCCTACCTCGACACCGAGGCCACCCGTACCGCAGGCATCGATCCCGCAGTGGCGGGCGGGGCGCGTTCGATGAACTACAGTCGCGAACAGCTCGATACCATCCTCGACAAGGCGGCACCGGCGGGCTGGCAGATGGCGTTCCACGCCAACGGCGACCTGGCACTGGATCTCGCGTTGGACGCCTACGAGGACGCACTG
The DNA here is from genome assembly GCF_055419625.1 of Mycobacterium sp. IDUB_1. Taxonomy (NCBI): domain Bacteria; kingdom Bacillati; phylum Actinomycetota; class Actinomycetes; order Mycobacteriales; family Mycobacteriaceae; genus Mycobacterium; species Mycobacterium sp. IDUB_1. The sequence goes on from NZ_JBVAYA010000005.1 coordinate 9,935, forward strand.
AAGAAGCACAACCTGCTGGGCACCGACCACCGCTGGCGGTTGGAGCACTGCGGGGCCGGAACGCGAGAGCATTTCGATCGCGCGGCCCGGCTCGGGGTGCACGTGTCGATGGCGCCGTTTCAGTACTACTACTGGGGCGAACTGCTCGACGGCGCGATGTTCGACCCCCGGTACGGTGCGCGGTGGGCGGCCTTCGCGGATGCCGTCGCCTCGGGCGCGTGCGTCTCGCTGCACAACGACGGATCGGTCTCGCCGCCGACGCCGATCGTCAACATCGCCACCACGGTGACTCGGCGCACCCGCAAGGGCACGGTGCACTGCCCCGAGCAGTCGATCTCGCTGGATCAGGCGTGGCGCGCACAGACGATCGACGCGGCCCGCACGCTGCGCCGCGAGCACCTCGTCGGATCCATCAGCCCCGGCAAGCTCGCCGATTTCGTGGAGCTGACCGCCGATCCGTGGCAGGTCGACCCCGCAGCGCTGATCGACACCGTGCAGGTGGCCGGGACCTGGTTGGGCGGACGTCGCATCGACCTCGACGAGTTCCTGAGCGCGGTGCGCGCCGGCGACAACGCCGAGCACGCACACCTGGCCGAGCGCAAGGCCACCGGCTGCTGCTGATCGCGGGGACGAATCCGGCCCGGAAAATCAGGTCAACACCCGATATCGGGCGGTGACCGCCGGCGTTAACGTTCGCGTGATCTGCCCGGATGCGGCAGACGTCCTCACTTGCTCCGCCGCGAAATCCCCGCGGCTTCACGAAAGGACCACCCATGTGGTCGATCGCTGTCTCCTCTGCTGCTGCGGCGGCGGCCGCCGCCCTCGCCACCGTGGCGGCTCCTGTGGCCTCGGCCGAGCCGCGTGACGGCTTCCTCGACGAGCTGGCGACCCTGAACATCGTGCTGCCGGGCGCCACCGTCGCCGACACCGTCGGCGACGGTTATCACACCTGTGATCTGTTACGAAGCGGCACAACGGTTCTCGATGCGATGGACGCGGCCGAACACGACTACATGCTGCCACCTGGGCAAGGCACGCTGTTCGTCAGCGCCGCCACCACCAACCTGTGTCCCGACTTCGCCGGCTGACGAAGATTTCAGGTGTTCGCCCGATGTCACCGCCGGCGTGGCGTGCCATCTTTTTGTGGGTCCGCCATCTGGAGTGGGCAGTCATCCGACGCGGTCCAACCGATCGTGTCGCCGATTCTGGGGAGATCACCGTGACACGACAACGCTGGCTCGCAGCGATTCTCGCGTGCGCCGCGATCCTACTGACGGGGCATGTGCTCGTCGGTGCGCCCGCGGCCCACGCCGATCCGCTCGACCCGGTCAGGGCCGCGGTCAACAACGCCCGCCAGGGCTCAGCCTGTGGCCCGCTCAAGTACAACATCGCCCTCGAAGGCGAAGCGCAGGCAGCAGTCGGCAACCGGGCGCCGGGTGTCCCGCCCGCGGGGCAATACAACGGCCGCGTCGCCACGTACAAGGGCTACGGTGATCCGCAAGGCCAGGCGATCGGGGCGATGATGAGCGGGGCAGCGGGCGCCGCGGTTCGCGACTGCGCCTACACCGAGTTCGGCGTCGGCTTCATCCGCGACGAGGACAAAGAGGACGACACCGTTGCCGTCGCCCTCGGCGCTCCGCCGACCCCCGCAGCACCCGTGCAGTGCCCTCCGGGATCGGCGTCGCCGACGGTACCGGCCGGTCAGCAGTGCACGGCGGCTCCGCCGGTGCAGTGCCCGCCGGGGTCGACCAGCCCCACAGTGCCCGCGGGCCAGCAGTGCACCGCCGCACCCAAGCCCGACGTCCAGTGCCCCGACGGCAAGACCGTCCCGGCTGGGGCTGAGTGCCCGGCACCGACCAACGCCGTACGCGTGTCGTTCAGCAAGGGCCTCGGCGTCTGGAAGGTCAACGTCGCGAACTCCGCGGACATCAGCGGTCAGTGCACCTACAACGCCACCAGCGACAACGGAACACCCGGTGCGTCAAGGAATTTCGCGATAGCCGCGAAAGGCACCGCCGACTTCACCGTCCCGGCACCGTTGCTCCTGACCTCCTACCACGTGGTGACCTCGTGCACGGGTACCTACGCGGGCAAGTCGGTCGAGTTCGGGCACGACGAACAGGACGTCTCGATCGGGTCGTGACACAACATCCGACACGGCCCGACGTTCGCTCGGGCCGTGTCGGCTGTCATCGTCGACCTTTGCCGGCATGCGTGTGTGACACCCAAGTAGCAGCTCGGCATTTTCCTTCATTCGACTGGCAAGTTGCCACCAATGCTGCCATTCTGCTGCCGTGTGGGGATTGGTCGAGCGGCCGACCGAGGAACGCATCGCCGCGGACTTTCTGTCCGCCGCAGCCGACCGGTCGGCGCTATTGGTGATCGAGGGCGAACCGGGGATCGGCAAGACCACTGCGTGGCGCGAGATCATCGACGAAGCGCAGCGTTCCGGCTTCCGTCTGCTCCGGACTCGGCCGTCGCCGGCCGAGACGGCGGTCGCCTACGCCGGCCTCGGTGACCTGCTCCACGACGTCGACGCACCTCTGCTCGACAGCCTGGCCCCTCCGCAGCGAGCCGCGCTCGACCACGTCCTGCTGCGCGGCAGCGCGCAAGCCGAGCCGGTGTCCGCCCGCGCCGTGGCCTCCGGCACCCTGACTGTGCTCGCCGCGCTGGCCCGGCAGAATCCGGTGCTGCTGGCTGTCGATGACGCCCAGTGGCTCGACGCCTCGACCGGGTTCGTGCTCGGCTTCGTGCTGCGGCGCCTCGACCTCGGCATGGGTGTGCTCGCGACAGTACGCTCGGGACATCGGGATTCACCGTCTGCGGCATGGCTGCGCGATGCCACCACGGCGTGGTCGGCCGACATGTCGTTGCCACGCTTCACGGTCGACGATGTCGACGCCCTCGTGGGGAGCGCGCTGCACCGACGGGTGCCGCGCCGCGCCCTCACACGCATTCACGAATTGTCGCGGGGAAACCCGTTTTACGCGCTCGAACTCACCCGGACCTTGACCGACGACGGTCAGCTCCAGGTTCCGACGTCACTGGTCGACCTGGTCGGGACGAGGGTCGCCCTTCTCGACGAAGAGGTGCGCCGGGTTCTGCTCGTCGTCGCGGCGGCGACGAGGGCGACGGTCGAGCTGGTGGCCGAGGCCCTCGACATCCCGAGGACGCACACTGCGACACTGCTGGAAAGGGCAGAATCGCTGCACATTGTGACGCTGGCCGGCCACTGGGTCCGATTCGTCCACCCGCTGCTCGCGCACGCGGTCTACACCGGCGCCGGCCCCGCGGACCGGCGCGCGGTACATCGGCGACTGGCCGAGGTGGTACCTGAATTCGAGTCGCGGGCGCGCCATCTCGCGCTGGGTTCCATCGTCGGCGACGCCGCCACCACCCGGGCGCTCAGCGATGCCGCCGACATCGCACTGAGTCGCGGAGCGCCCGCCGAGGCGGCCGAACTGCTCGACTTGGCGGAGTCGCTGGGCTACGACGATCCGGCTGTGCGCATCCGTGCGGCGGCAGCACATTTCGATGCCGGCGATTCCGCTCGCGCCGAGGCGGTGCTCCAAGATGTGCTGGGCGTGGCGAAGGCCGGTCCCGAGCGCGCGGGCGCCGCCATGGTGTTGGCGCGAATCCAGATCTACGGCAACGGTTTCGGCGAGGCGCGTGACGTTCTGGTCCGCTACGCGCCCGAAGCAGACGACGATCCCGAATTGTCGGTCCGGATGCGGGTGCTGCTGGCCTACTGCCTGTACAACACGGGTCGCCCGCAGGAGGCCCAGGCCTGCGTCCGCGCCGCCGCCGACGAGGCACAGCTGCTCGGCAGCGCCGTGCTGTTGGTCGAGGCGCTGGGCCTTCGAATGATGATCGACTGCGTGTGCGGGCTCGGCGTTGACCTCGGGGCACTGCGCGAGGTGGCGGCGATGGAGGGCGCCGACAGCCGGTCGATCCCGCTGGCCTTCCGCTCTTCGGCCCTGCTCGCGGTCGCCCAGTCCTGGACCGGGGAGCTCGACGAGGCCTTCGCCGGACTACAACACATCCGGCAGGGGTGCCAGGAATTCGGCGAGGAAGGCGAGCTGTACTACATCGACTTCCATCTCGCCTTCGTCGAGATGTGGCGGGGCAACCACGAGGCAGCCGCCGACATCTGCGCCGAGTTGGCCACGGGCGCACAGCACCTCGACGACGGATTCATCGCGTTCAACGCCCTCCTCACCAGGGCGTACCACGCGGCCCAGACCGGTGCCGCCGACACATGCCGGCGCCTTGCCTCCGAGGCCTACGAGGTGGGCCAGCGGGCAGGGGCGGTGCAGGCGAGCCAGATGGCGCTGGCCAGCCTCGGCTTCCTGGAGGTCTCCCTAGGTGATTACGCGGCCGCGATCGACGCCCTCCAGCCCTATGCCGATCATCTGCTCGCGGAACCGGATTTTACGGAGATCTTGATAGCCGGCGGAGTCCCCGACGCCATCGAGGCCACGGTGGGGCTGGGCCGCACCGCCGAGGCCGCTGCGCTGGTCGACCTGATGGAGCGCAACGGTCGTCGGCTGGATCGCGCCTGGATGCTCGTCGTCGCGCTGCGCGGGCGGGCCCTGCTGCTGGCGGCGACCGGCGACCTCCACGGCGCCGAGAACGCGTTGGCCGACGCCATGATCCAGCACGATCGGCTGCCGATGCCGTTCGAGCGTGCACGAACTCTGTTCGCCCGCGGCCAGATCCACCGTCGGCGTCGCCGACGGGCGCTGGCGCAGCATGACTTCCGCGAGGCCGTGCGGATTTTCGACACAGTCGGGTCGCCGCTGTGGGCCCGCCGCGCCCGCGCCGAGTTGAGGGCCGCGCCGGTGCTGTCGGCCCAGGGCGATCTCACCAGCGCCGAATACCGCGTCGTCGAGCTGGCGGCCACCGGAATCACCCAGCGCGCCATCGCCGATGCCCTTTTCGTCAGCCCCAAAACGGTCGACTCGCACCTCCGCAGCATCTACCGCAAGCTCGGCGTCCACTCCCGCAGCGAGCTGGTGCATCGGCTGTCGCGGCCGGAATCGGCGGCGGGTGCGTCCGATCGTGGGAGACGCGATGAGACGTCACCGTCACGTCCCGTCCCCGACTAGTCGCGACTAGGCGGACGGCGCGTAGGCACCACCGGAGATGTCCTCGACCAACGTCGGACCGGTCGGCGTCCAGCCCAGAAGATGTTGTGTCGCAACGCTTGTCCCGGCCATATCGGCGCTGAAGAATCCACCGATCCAGCCGTAATGCTCGGCGATGCGGTCCGGCGGGATGGCGGCGACAGGAAGGCCGAAGGCCGCTCCGATCGCCTCGGCGATCACCGTGGTGGGCACGCCCTCTTCGGCCACGGCATGCAGGCGAGCGCCGGCCGGCGCTTTCTCGAGACCGAGGACCACCATCCGGGCCGCGTCGGAGACGTGTACGGCCGCCCACCGATTGCCCCCGTCAGCTGGATATGCCGACACCCCACGCTCGCGCGCGATCTCGCACAGCCGGTTGATGAAGCCGTGGTCGCCGGTGCCGTGCGTGGTGGGCGAGAACCGCAGCGCGACGGAGCGGACTCCACGCTCGGCGAAGTCGAGCAGCAGGTTCTCACTGCCCCCGCGGGGCGACTGGGCGCCGAGGAACGGCGAGGGGTCGTCTTCCGTGGCGGGCCTGCCGTCGGTGAGGCCCATCAGGCCGGACGCAAGCAGGAACGCCTTGCCGGTGTCGACGAGCGCGTCGCCGATGGCCTGTGTCGCCGCGCGTTCGGTGGCGTTGGTGGCGGCCATGTTCGCCCAGTCGTGCTTGTTGGCGAGGTGGATGACGGCGTCGGCGGTGCGAGCGGCGGTCCCGATGGCGTCGAGGTCGTCGAGGTCGCCGCGTACGACGGCCACCCCTTGCGCGTCGAGTGCGGCGGCGGAGGCATCGGAGCGGGCCAGGCCGCTGACGGTGTGGCCGGTGGCCAGCAGTTCGTCGACGACGGCGCTGCCGATCCACCCGGACGCTCCGGTGATGAACACGTGCATGGTGACCCCTTGTTCGAGTGATGTCAGTTACTGACTTCGACCGTACACTCGAAGTCAGTCACTGTCATCACTAGACTGCGGCATATGGCGAGGTGGGAGCCGGGCACTGCGGAGCGGCTACAGGACGCCGCGCTGGAGTTGTTCGCGGCCCGCGGGTACGAGCAGACGACGGCAGGTGACATCGCGCAGGCCGTCGGCCTCACCGAGCGGACGTTCTTCCGCCACTTCACCGACAAACGCGAAGTGCTGTTCCACGGGCAGCAGGCGTTGACCGACGCCTTCATCGCAGGGCTCACTGACGCGCCAGCGGATGCGTCGGCCACAGACTTGGCAGTCCGCGCGCTGCGGTCCTCTGCAGGGTTCTTCGACGACGAACGCCGCTCCCACTCCCGGCTGCGGCAGTCGGTGATCGACGACAATCCCGCGCTGCAGGAACGCGAAGCGCTCAAGCTCGCCTACCTCGGCCGCACCCTCGCCGACGAGCTCCGGTCCCGCGGCGTCGAACCGCTGGCAGCCGACGTCGCAGCCCATCTCGCGGTGATGGCGTTCGGTATCGCGTTCGCGCAGTGGATCACCGAGGGCGAACAGCGGTCGTTCGCCGAGGTCACGACGGACGTGGTGCGCGCAGTGGGCGCCACCGCCGCCGAACTCGAGGACTTCTGATCACGGTGAGCGTAGGGGCTTGTCGCGTCGCGACGGGCGGGTACCGCCCCAACACGACCTGAACCGACACCTCGGAGGGACTGACCCATGAGCGCACCGACCGAGTGGAGCACAGCAGAGTTGTCCGACCTTCTGCAGACACCGTCTGCGCCACGGATCATCGACGTGAGGACCCCGGCCGAGTTCGAGACAGCGCACATACCCGGTTCGGTCAACGTGCCGCTCGACGTCCTCAGAGCCCACCGTGACGAGGTGGTCGCCGCACTCGACGGCCAGGTCGCCCTCGTCTGCCGTTCCGGGCAGCGGGCAGCCCAGGCGGCCGACGTCCTGAAGGCCGGGGGGCTCGCCGACGGCCGCGTGGTTCGCGACGGCCTTCTCGGCTGGGAAAAGCAGGGTTTCGCGGTGGATCGGGGCCGCCAGCGATGGGAACTCGAGCGGCAGGTGCGGCTGGTCGCCGGTTCGATCGTGCTGTCATCGGTTCTCGGCAGCGTGGTCGTCCCGCAGCTCAAGTGGGTGGCGGCCGCCATCGGGGGCGGGCTGACCTTCGCGGCGGTGAGCAACACGTGCGCAATGGCCAACGTCTTGGCCCGGTTGCCGTACAACCGCGGCGCGCGGCGCAATCCGGCGGAATGGATATCCCAGCTCTCCGACTGAACACTCGACAGTTCGGCTCACCGTGATCCGATCGAGCTGACGTGAACTCTTGTTAACCCGCCGACCTGGCTGTTCACCCTATTGACGTTGGCGTTCACCGCGCCACTGTGGTTGACAGCTAATTCACCCCTTCCTAACGTCCGAGCCCCGGGATCGGCCAGGAAGGGGTGAACGTGGGACTTGAAGCGGCCTGGTCCAAACCGACGCTCGCCCTTGGAGATTTCTTCGTGCTCGCCGGGGAGACGATCGCCTCGATGTTCCGTCGCCCGTTCGCGTCACGGGAGTTGATCGAACAGATCTGGTTTGTCGCTCGCGTGTCGATCGTCCCCACAGTCGTGCTGTCGATCCCCTACACGGTGCTGATCGTCTTCACGCTCAACATCGTGCTCATCGAGGTCGGAGCGGGCGATCTGTCCGGCGCGGGCGCGGCGCTCGCGTCCGTCACACAGGTGGGACCCGTGGTCACGGCGATCGTGGTGTCCGGAGCGGGCGCGACCGCGATGTGCGCGGATCTGGGGGCGCGCACGATCCGCGAAGAGATCGACGCGCTGAAGGTCATCGGTGTCAATCCGATCCAAGCGCTCGTGGTGCCCCGGGTGATCGCCGCGACATTCGTTGCGCTGATGCTGTATTCGGTGGTCGCCGTCATCGGACTCGCGGGCAGCTATTTCTTCGTCGTGTTCGTCCAGGACGTCACACCCGGCGCCTTCGTTGCGGGCATGACCCTGCTGACCGGCCTTCCGCAGGTGATCGTGTCACTGGTCAAGGCGCTGCTGTTCGGCCTCTCGGCGGGGTTGATCGCCTGCTACAAAGGCCTTTCCGTCGGGGGCGGGCCCACCGCCGTGGGCAACGCGGTCAACGAGACGGTCGTCTTCGCGTTCATGGCACTGTTCCTGATCAACATCGTGTCCACTGCGTTCGGCGTGAAGGTCGCGCCATGACCGCCGTCGAGGACCGGGACCCCTCGATCGTCGGCGACCTCGCAGGCAGGACGGTCGGCGCCACCCGCCGGCTGGGTGAGCAGACCGCGTTCTACGGGACCGCGCTCGTTTCGACAGTGGACGCCGTGCGCCGCTACCCGGGCGAGGTCCTGCGACTGATCGCGGTCATGGGGATGGGCACCGGGGCATTGGCAGTCATCGGCGGCACCGTCGTGATCGTCGGCTTCCTCACACTGACCACCGGAGCCCTCATCGCCGTCCAGGGCTACAACACCCTGTCCAATGTCGGAATCGAGGCCCTGACCGGATTCCTCGGCGCCTTCCTCAACGTCCGATTCATCGCGCCCGCCACCGCGGGGGTCGCGCTGGCCGCGACGATCGGCGCTGGAGCAACGGCTCAGCTCGGCGCCATGCGGATCAACGAGGAGATCGACGCGCTGGAGGTGATGGGGATCCGCTCCGTGACCTATCTCGCCTCGACGCGCATCGTCGCGGGAATCTGCGCGGTGATCCCGATTTACACCGTTGCCGTGCTGATGTCGTTCCTGGCCACGCGATTCGGCACGACCATGATCTACGGACAGTCACGCGGCGTGTACGACCATTACTTCACGACGTTCCTGCACCCCACTGATCTCCTGTGGTCGTTCACCGAGGCACTGGCGATGGCGGCGGCGGTCATGGCGATACACACCTACTACGGGTTCACAGCCTCGGGCGGCCCCGCCGGGGTGGGCGAAGCGGTCGGACGGGCCGTGCGCACCTCCATCACCGCCGGGGTGTTCATCCTCCTGACCATCACGCTGTCCGTGTACGGACAGTCCGGCAATTTCCATCTGTCGGGATGACGACCGTGAACACCGAGCGCACCAATTCCCCCCGCCGCGGGAACGCCGTCGATCCCATCTGGTTTGCGCCCATCCTCCTCGTGGTGATCACGGCGCTCGTCGCGGTGACCGTCCTGCTGTTCAACGGCACCCTGCGCGACACCGTCCCACTCACCCTGGTCTCCGACCGGTCCGGCTTGGTGATGGAGAACGGCGCGAAGGTCAAGATGCGCGGCGTGCAGGTGGGGGTCGTCGACGCCATCGGAGTTCGCACCGACCCGCACGGCACGGATCTGTCCACACTCACGTTGAAGATCGATCCCGAGCCGTTTGCGCTCATGCCGGCCAACATCGAGGCCGAAATCAAGGCCAGCACAGCATTCGGAGCCAAGTACGTCGATTTGATCGTGCCGCCTCAAGGAGCCAGCGCCCAGACCCTGAAGCGCAATTCCGTTCTGCACTCCCGCAACGTGACGGTCGAGGTCAACACGGTCTTCCAGAATCTGCAATCGGTGATGCAGGCGATCGATCCCGCGAAGCTCAACGCGGTGCTCTCCGCGGTCGGCGAAGCCGTGCGCGGCAAGGGCGCCACGATCGGGCAAGCGATCACCGACACCAACAGGGTGCTGCTCGCAATGAACCCGCGGATGCCCACCGTCCAGCGGGACTGGCAGCTGTTCGGCGCCACAGCCGACGCCTATTCCGGTGCAGCACAGGACATCCTGGCAGCACTCGACTCGTTCTCCACCACCAGCACGACGATCAGCGCGAACGCGAAGGCCCTCGACGACCTGCTGTTGTCTGCCGTCGGCTTCTCACAGTCGGGCACCAGCCTGCTCGCCGGCAACCAGCCGAACCTGGTGCGCATGCTGAACCTGCTCGTACCGACCACCGGGCTCCTTGATAAGTATTCGGCGACCTACACCTGCCTGTTCGAGGGCGCCCAGTGGTTCCTCGAGAACGGCGGCCGAGACGCGTTGGGCGGCAACGGCAAATCCGTTGTCATGGATGCGGCGCTGCTGGCCGGCGACGACCCCTACCGCTACCCCGACAACCTCCCGCGGGTCAACGCGACGGGCGGACCGGGCGGACGGCCCAGCTGCGGATCGCTGCCAGACGTCAGCAAGAACTTTCCGGTCAAGTATCTGGTGACCGACACGGGATTCGGTACCGGCCTGGATGTGCGACCGAATCCCGGCATCGGCTTCCCGGGTATCGCGAACTACTTCCCGGTGACCAAGGCCATCCCCGAACCACCGCGCATCCGGTACCCCGGCGGCCCCGCGCCGGGGCCCCTGCCACCGCCGGGCCCACCCCCACCTCCGCCTGCCACCGCACCGCCACCCGACGGGAGCCAGCCATGACACGCAGGACACCGCGCGGCCTCAAACGCGTGGCGCTCTTCATCGCGCTGTGCCTGGCCTTCATGTTCGCGTTGGTCACCGTCTTCGGTCAGTTCCGGTTCGATCCGCGCACCACCTACAGCGCGGTGTTCACCAATGTGTCAGGCCTCAAAGGCGGCAACTTCGTGCGCATCGCCGGTGTGGAGGTCGGCAAGGTGAAGAACCTGACCCTGCACAAAGACGGCACCGTCACCGTCGATTTCGCGATCGACGACAAGCTGACACTCACCGAAGGCACCCGGGCCGCGGTGCGCTACGAGAACCTGATCGGAGACCGGTACCTGGCGCTCGAGGAAGGACCCGGATCGCCGCGGACATTGTCAGCGGGACAGCAGATTCCGCTGTCCCGCACATCGCCCGCCCTCGACGTCGACGCCTTGATCGGCGGATTCCGGCCGCTGTTCCGCGCACTGGACCCTGACCAGGTCAACGCCCTCTCCGGCGAGCTACTCAAGGTTTTTCAAGGCCAGGGCGGCACGATCGCCTCGGTGCTGGCGCAGACCTCGGCGCTCACGTCGACCTTGGCCGGTCGCGATGAGCTGATCGGTCAGGTGATCACCAACCTCAACACCGTCCTCGATACGTTCGCCGCGCACGACGACCAGTTCTCCGAAGGGCTGGGCAAGCTTGCCGAACTCACCCAGGCCCTTGCCGAGCGGCGGTCCGACATCGTGACGGGAACGGCCTACGTCAACGCCGCCGCCGGCACCGTCGCCGATTTCTTCGCCGAAGCCCGGCCGCCGATCAAGGAGGCGGTCACCCAGACGGATCGGTTCTCCGGCCAGATCATGGCCGATCACGACTATGTCGACGACCTGGTCAAGACCCTGCCCGACGCCTACCAGGTACTGGCTCGCAACGGCCTCTACGGCGACTACTTCGGCTTCTATCTGTGCGACGCGGTCCTGAAGGTGAACGGCAAGGGCGGCGAACCGGTCTACGTCAAGCTCGCCGACCAGGTCTCGGGACGGTGCACACCGAAATGACGCGTCTGAAAGTGCTTCTCAGGGTCCCCCGGCTCAAGCCACTCGCCGACCGCAACCGGCACGTCGTCGGCGCCGTCGGCGTTCTGATTCTGGTCGCCGCGGTGATCGCGACCTTCTCCTACGACAAATTGCCCTTCATCAAGGGCACATCTGACTACACCGCCTACTTCGCCGAAGCCGGCGGTATCAAGCCGGGCAGCAAGGTCCAGGTGTCTGGTCTGCAGGTCGGCGACGTGTCCGATGTCGCGCTCGACGGGACGCGGGTACGCGTGGACTTCACCGTTCGCGACGATGTCGAACTCGGTGACCGCACAGAAGCCGCCATCAAGACCGAGACGGTGCTCGGCACGAAGATGCTCGAGGTGACACCGCGCGGTGAGGGCACGCTGACGGGTCCGATCCCGGTGGAGCGCACGGTGTCTCCCTACGATCTACCCACCGCGCTCGGTGACCTCACCACCGCCATTAGTGGGCTGGACACCACCCAGCTGTCGGCGTCGCTGAGCACACTTGCGCAGACCTTCGCCTATACGCCACCGGAACTGCGCATGGCGCTCGACGGTATCGCCCGGTTCTCCGAGACCCTCAACGCCCGGGACGCTCAGTTGCGGAGTCTGCTGGCCAACGCCAACGCGGTCACCGGCGTACTCGCCAAGCGCAGCGATCAGATCGCCGCACTCGTCGCCAACACGAATTCGCTTCTCGCCGAGCTGCTGTCCCAGCGGAATTCGATCGACGCGCTCATGACGAACGTGACAGCCGCCTCGCACGAGATCTCAGGGCTGGTCGCCGACAACCGGGAGGCGCTCAAGCCCGCCACCGACAAGCTCAACGGCGTGCTGGGCATCCTCGACAATCGCAAGCAGGAATTGCAGCGCACCCTTTACCTGCTCCGCCGCTACGCCATGTCGTTCGGCGAGGTTCTCGGGTCGGGCCCGTTTTTCAAGGCTTCGGTGGTCAACCTCGCGCCCGGCCAGTTCGCCCAACCCTTCATCGACGCCGCGTTCTCCGACCTCGGTCTCGACCCGAATGTGCTCGCCCCGTCTCAGCTGGTCGACCCGCCGATCGGTCAGCCGGGCACCCCGCCGTTGCCGGTGCCGTATCCCCGGACCGGGCAGGGCGGCGACCCCAATCTCACCCTGCCCGACGCGATCACCGGCAAGCCCGGCGACCCGCGCTATCCCTATCGCGAGCCGCTACCCGCACCGGCTCCTGGCGGTCCGCCACCCGGGCCGCCCGCGGCGTCCGGTCCCGCACCGGCACCGACGATTCCCCCGCCGGCGCCCGATGGGGGCAACTGATGACCAAGCACATGCGCGCCGCGCGCATCGCGCTCGCGGCCACCCTGGTGCTCATCCTCACCGTCGCAGTGACCGTCGTGGCCACGCCGTGGTGGAACCGCGTCAGCGAGAACACCTTCACCGCGTTGTTCGCGAACGCCAACGGTCTCTACACCGGCGACGAGGTTCGCATCCTCGGTGTTGCCGTCGGCACCATCGACCGCATCGAACCGCAGCCCACGCAGACGAAGGTCACCTTTTCTGTCGATTCCGACTATCCGGTGCCCGAGGATGCCAAGGCGGCGATCCTGTCGCCATCGCTGGTGACCGCGCGCGCGATCCAACTGGTTCCCGCGTATTCAGGTGGACCGACCTTGTCGCCCGGTTCGACGATCCCCCTCGACCGCACGGCCGTGCCCGTCGAATGGGACGACTTCCGTGACCAGTTGGAGAAGCTGACCGCCGCGCTGCAGCCCACGACCCCGGGAGGCCCCAGCGCGGTCGGCGAGTTCGTCAACACCGCGGCGGCCAACCTGCGCGGTCAGGGTGCCACCGCACGAGACACCATCATCAAGCTGTCGCAGGCGATCTCGGCCCTGGGGGATCACAGCACCGACATCTTCAGCACCGTACGCAACCTGCAACTACTGGTGTCCGCCCTGACGTCGAGCAGTGACCTGCTCGCCGCGTTCAACACCAATCTCGCCGAGGTGTCGACGTTGCTGTCCAATTCGCCCAACGAGTTCGCCGACGCGACCCACAGTCTCGACGGTGCCGTCAACGACCTACGAAGCTTCGTCGCCGACAACCGGGAGAACCTCGGCGTCACCGTCGATCGTTTGGCCGCCATCACCACCGCTCTCAACGACAGCCGCGGTGACGTCAAACAGGTCCTGCACATCGCGCCGACGGTGTTCCAGAACTTCATGAACATCTACCAGCCGGCGCAGAGCGCCGTCACCGGCATCCTCGCACCGGTCAATTTCGCCGACACAGTTCAGTTCATCTGCAGCGCAATCGAAGCCGCGTCGCGCAGGGGCTGGGAACAATCGTCGAAGCTGTGCGTGCAGTACCTGGCGCCGATCATCAAGAACCGTCAGTACAACTTCCCGCCGCTGGGAGTGAACCCCTTCGTCGGCGCCGCAGCGCGCCCGAACGAGATCACCTACAGCGAGGACCGGCTCAGACCGGATGCACCCCCGCAGCCGGTGCCCGGCCCCGCCATCTCCACCGATCCGGCGCTCGGCCTGCCGGGTCTGTTCGCGGTACCCGCCCCCCCGGGCGGATCGCCGTGAGCCGTGTGCTGGTGGCTCTGGCCGCCACCGCGGTGCTGCTGGCGGTGCCGGGCTGCCAATGGCGCGGACTGAACTCGCTGAGCCTGCCGGGTACCGAAGGCGACGGGGCGAACACCTACACGATCCAGGCGCAGCTGCCTGACGTCGTGGTGATCCAGCAGAACACCCGCGTGCGGGTCGCGGACGTCAACGTCGGAAACGTCACCAAGATCGAGGTGCAGGACTGGCATGCACTGGTGACAATGCGCATCAACGGTGACGTCCACCTGCCTGCCAATGCGACAGCGAAGGTCGGGCAGACGAGCCTGCTGGGCTCCATGCACATCGAGCTGGCCCCACCCACCGACGCACGGCCGGAGGGAGAACTGAAGGACGGGTCGGTCATCCCGCTGTCCGCGGCGGCCACGTACCCGACCACAGAACAGACCCTGGCCTCGGTGTCGATCCTGCTCAACGGCGGCGGAATCGGGCAGCTGCAGGAGATCAACCAGGCCTTCGCCACGGCGCTCGCCGGCCGCGAGGACGAGATGCGCAGCCTGCTGACTCAGCTCGACACCTTCGTCACCCGCCTCAACGCGCAGACCGACGACATCATCCACGCCACCGAGCGGTTGAACGCGCTGGCCGGCCAGGTCGCCGAGAAGGATCCGACCGTCGAGCGTGCGCTGACCACCATTCCGCAGGCGTTGGCCGTCCTCGCCGAGCAGCGCGCCCATCTCGTGGACGCCATCGACGCCGTGGGCAAGTTCAGCGCGATCGCCACCTCCACGATCACCCAGACCCGGGAGGACCTGGTCGCCAACCTCCGCAGTATCGCGCCGGTCTTTCGCGAGCTGGCCGATGCAGGCCCTGCCCTGACCAGGGGTCTGGATTTCCTGTCGACGTATCCGTGGGTGAAAAGCACTGTGGCCAACTGGTTTCGGGGCGATTTCGCCAACATCACCCTCGTCATAGATCTGACGCTGAGCCGGTTGGACAGCGGCCTGTTCACCGGAACGAGGTGGGAGGGAAACCTCACCGAACTCGAGATGCAGTGGGGCCGCACGATCGGTCAGATGCCGAGCCCTTACACCGCCGGTAACCCGCTCGTCGCTCCGTACCGGTGGGGGGCGTACTGATGATCCGTCTGCCCCGCACCGTATGGATCCAGCTGACCATTCTCGCGACGATCACCGTCGTCGCGGGCAGCATCATGGCTTTCGGTGTCGTGCAGGTGCCGGCGTTGCTCGGTGTCGGCCGATACGAAGTGACCCTCGACATGCCCGCCACCGGAGGACTCTACGAGTCGTCGGTCGTGACGTATCGCGGCTCCGAGATCGGGCGGGTGACCTCGATCGACGTGACCCCTGGCGGAGTGCGCGCAGTGCTCACACTCGATTCCAGCACGGCCGTGCCCGCGGATGTGTCCGCCGCCGTGCACAGCCGGTCGGCCATCGGGGAGCAGTTCGTCGAATTGACCCCGCGCTCCGACGGGGGCGGCGCGGCACCGGCGACGTTGCGCGACGGTGATGTCATCCCCGCCGCGCAGGTGCAGGTTCCCCCCGACATCGGTCAGCTACTCGATGCGACCAACACCGCGCTGAGGGCGATTCCGCCCGACAATCTGAAGACTGTCGTCGACGAGGCCGCCACCGCGGTCGCCGGCCTCGGCCCCGAGCTGTCGCGAATCGTGGACGGATCGAGCGCGTTGGCGATCGAGGCGGGCAAGAACGTCGAGCCGATCACCGCGCTGATCGATCAGTCACCCCCGGTGCTCAACTCCCAGGCGCGCACCGCCGATTCGATCGCGACCTGGGCCCAGCGGGTCCGGTCCATCACCGGGCAGCTGCGGGCCCAGGACACCGCGTTCGCCGACCTGCTCACCGTCGGCGGTCCGGCGCTGGCCGAGGGCAAGGCGCTGTTCGACCGCGTCGCACCCGCTCTTCCCGTGCTGCTGGCCAACATGGTCAGTCTCGGCGAGATCGCGGTCACCTATCGGGCCGACATCGAGCAGCTCCTGGTGCTCTATCCGCAGGGGACGGCGGTCATGTCGGCGATCGCGCTGCCCAACTCGGGAACCAAACAGGACTACCGCGGAATCTATCTGGACTTCAATCTGAACCTGAACCTGCCGCCACCGTGCAACACCGGATTCCTGCCGGTGCAGCAGCAACGCTCCCCGGCCGAACAGGACTATCCGGAAAGGCCGGCCGGCGAACTGTACTGCCGCGTTCCCCAGGACTCGTCGCTGAATGTCCGTGGCGTGCGCAACATTCCGTGCGAGAACAATCCCGCCAAGCGCGCCCCGACGGTCGAGATGTGCGAGAGCGACGAACAGTACGTGCCGCTCAACGACGGGTTCAACTGGAAGGGTGACCCGAACGCCACCATCACCGGACAGGGCGTGCCGCAGTACGCGCCCGGCGTGCCCTGGCCGGGCACCGACGCGCCGCCACCCGCAGGTGCGCCACCGGCCGCGCCACCGCAGACGTCCGCACCGCCGGTCGCCCTGGTGCCCTACGACCCGGCCACCGGGACCTACATCGGTCCGGATGGCCGGCCCCATACCCAGTCCGACCTCGCAGAAGGCCCGAAAGGCAAGACATGGCAGAACATGCTGATCCCCCCGACACCGTGACCGAGACCGCCGCCGACACCGCACCCGGCGAGGACCGCGACGACTCCCCGCCTCAGGAGACCGGTGGACCCCGCGCCGGATGGCTCGGCCTCCGGACCGCCGTCGCCGCAGGCATCGTCGTCGTCGCTGCGACCGGTGCTCTGGTGGGGTGGTTCGGCTTCCGGGATCACCGGGCACACGAATCCCAGACGCGACGGGATGACTACGTTCAGGTGGCTCGGCAGGCCGCGATCAATTTCACCACCATCAGCTACACCCAGGCCGAGGCCGATGTGCAACGGATCCTCGACTCCGCGACAGGGACGTTCCGCGACGACTTCCAGCAGCGGTCGCAGCCCTTCGTCGACGTCGTGAAGAAGGTCCAGTCGTCGTCGGAAGGCACCGTCACAGAAGCCGGTCTGCTCTCGGCATCCGACGATCACGCCGAGGTCCTGGTCACGGTGTCGATGAAGACGTCGACTGCCGCCGCGCCGCAGCAGCCACCCCGGGGCTGGCGACTGCGCATCAGCCTGCAGGACGTCGATCACACCACCAAGGTGTCCAACGTCGAGTTCGTGCCGTGAGCACCCGACTGATCAGCGAGGAGCCGCCCATGACCCTGGATATCGTCGAGCAGGTGGCCGACGACACCGACGACACCGGAGCCACTACCGATGACGGGCGAGACACAGCGGAAACCGTTGCCGCAGAAGGCAGATCGCGCCGGTGGCCACGGCTCCTCGCCTACGGCCTCCTACCCGCTCTGGCGCTGCTGTTGACCCTGGCGGCTGCCTTCCTCAAGTGGCAGGACCACACGGTCCGATCGGCGGAGACGGCCACGACCGAATCGGTGCGCGCCGCCACCGACAGCGCCGTCGCGATGCTGTCGTACCGACCGGACACCGTCGACGCGGATCTCGGCGCCGCCGCCGATCGGCTCACCGGCAACTTCCGCGACGAGTACACGAAGCTGGTCACCGACGTCGTCGCGCCGGGCGCCAAGCAACAGAAGATCACCGCGGTGGCGACGGTACCGGCAGCGGCATCTGTGTCTGCCTCTGAAGGCCACGCGGTGGTCCTGCTGGCGGTGAACCAGGCATTGACGATCGACGGTGCGGCGCCGACCAACACCGCGTCCAGTGTTCGGGTGACGCTCGACAGGGTCGGTGACCGGTGGCTGGTCTCCAACTTCGAACCGGTGTGAGAGGGGGCGCGGCCGCGCTGACTGTCGCTGCCGCGCTGGTGCTCTCGCCATCGGCGGGTGCTGACGCCGTCGCCTATCTCGTCAACGTCACCGTGCGGCCGGGGTATCACTTCGCCAACGCCGACGACGCCCTGGCCTACGGGCGACGCCTGTGCGACGCCGTCACGGCAGGTCGGACCTATCCCCAGTTGATGGGGGACGTCAAGACCGACTTCGCCAATCCTGACGACTATCAAGCGTCCTACCTCATCACCCAGGCGGTCAACGAACTGTGCCCCGCTCAGATCTGGCAACTCCGGAACTCGGCTGCGGGCTACCGCCCCCCACCGCCATGACCGCCGCCCGCGACCTCACGACGACGCGGAACCTGCTCACCCTGTGGGCGGTGTTCACGGTCCTGTGCGCCCTCCCGACGGGCGCCTGCGCCGTCGCGCGTGCCGACAACTCCCGGCTGAACGACAGTGTCGTGGCCAACGCCTACGCCGCCCGCTACGACACGGGATGCCGCACAGATATCCGGATCGACCCGAAACTGAGGCTGGCAGCGCAGTGGCACACCGAGAACCTGCTCGCCGACCGCGCGCTCGACGGGCACCTCGGCTCCGACGGCTCCACTCCGCAGAGCCGCGCCGACGCTGCCGGATTTCACGGACCGGTCGCCGAAACGGTCGCGATCAACCCGGCGCTGGCGATCAGCGGTCTCGAGGTCCTGCGGCTGTGGCACGCTGACCCGCAGGCATGGTCGACCATGTCGGACTGCGCCAACACCGCCATCGGCGTCTGGTCGGCCAACAGTCTGGACCGCAGCGTCGTCGTGGCGGTGTACGGCCGGCCGGAATGAGCCAACCTCACGTCGACGTCGTGAGACCGAGTTCCGTTGCGTGACCGTAGGTGTCGTCGATCAACACGACGGACCGCTCGCCGCGATCGAGAATCGATGCGGCCACCGCGGCGCGGTACCCGCTCACGCAGTGCACCCAGATCTGCTTGTCAGGCAGATCGTTCAGTCGATCGGTGAGATCGTGCAGTGGGATGTTGACCGCGCCGGGGATGTGGCTGTCGTCGTATTCGTCGGTGCGCCGCACGTCGAGCACGACGACACCGTCGTCACCCAGACGGGGCGCCAATTCCGCGAAGTCAGCGACCGGGTACGACCGCACGGGCCCTGTGCCGTCGAACGGGGCGGCGCCTTCGACGCGGTCGACACCGATGCGGGCCAATTCCCTTTGCGCCGTGGCTATCTGCTCCTCGTCGTCACCGATGACCGAGAGCGGAGTGCCCCGGCCGTAGAGCCAGCCGAGGTAGTTGACGAACGAGTCCGACAGTTCGAAGCCGAAGCTGCCGTTGAGATGCCCGGCAGCGAAGGCGGTCCGGTGACGCAGGTCGACGACCCACTCGCCGGCCTCGATCCGCCGCCGCAGCTCGTCGACGTCGGTGCGGCGCGGCGGTGACAGATCAACCGGTGCGGGGCCCTCTCGGTTGATGACGCCCATGTGGGCGTAGTAGGCCGGATAGTCGGACAGCCCGGCGAGCAGCTCATCGACGAACGTCTGCTCGTCGCGCGTCAGCGCCGGATTGCTCTGCCGTTGCTCGCCGACCGTCGACTCGTCACGGTCGACGGCGGTCGCCGAGCAGAAGCTGCCGAATCCGTGGGTGGGATACACCTGTGCGTCGTCGGGCAGTTCGTCAGCCAGCCGTCGGATGGACCGGAACTGCGCCGCGCTCAGGCCGCGGGTGTGTTCGTCACCGAGCAGATCCGTGCGGCCCGTTGCATCGAACAGCATCGAGCCGCCGGTGAAGACGCCGACCGTACGACCGGACGCGTCGTCGAGGGCATAGCTGACGTGCTCCAGAGTGTGGCCGGGTGTGTGCAGCACCCGCAGTGTGAAAGGTCCGGCATCGACGAGGTCACCGTCACCGACCCGGTGCGGCTGATACCCCAGTTCCTCGCCGCCGGGCACCACGTACTGCGCCCCGACGGTGCGGGCGAGTTCGAGTCCGCCGGTGACGTAGTCGTTGTGCAGGTGGGTTTCCAGGACGTGGGTGATGCGGGCACCGCGCTCCCTTACCACAGCGAGGACTCGGTCGACATCGCGCTGCGGGTCGATCACGACGGCGACGCCGTCGGCGCTCACGACATAGCTGCGATCGCCCAGGCTCGACGTCTCGATGATGTCTACTCGCATACCGTCACCGAGATCCGCGCCCACGAGTTGTTCGCGTAACCCTTGGGATTCCACACCGACGACGCCGATTCCGGTTGCAGAGCCCCGGTGCTGTCCCACGCTCGGGCCAGCAGGTGCAGGGGCCCGGGCCGGGCCTCGATCGTCGTTCGCCACAGCCGCCACGTCCACGGACTTGTCTGGGGGTCGAGAACGGCCTGCTGCCAAGTGGTTCCACCGTCGGCCGAGACGTCGACCCGCGCCACTGTCCGGTCGTCACCCGCGTAGGCGTAACCGGCGACCGCGAGCGTGCCCGCTGGTACCCGGTCACCGTCAGCGGGGTTGAGGATGTCACCGTTGAGAGCGACGGGACCCAGTGAGATACCCGTCCGCGGTGGCACGGTGTCAGGGTCGACGTCGGCAGGCAGCAGGTGGTAGGCAACCGCCTGAAAGTAGTTGTCCGACGGTGAATCCCGGACCGTGATCGACCGCACCCACTTGACGCTGCGCGCGCCGATGTAGCCGGGCACGACAGCGCGCACGGGCCCCCCGTGCACCGGCGGCAGCGGTTCGCCGTTCATCTCCCACGCCAGAAGCACCTCGGCCGACAGGGCCTTGTGCAGCGGAATCGAACTCCCGTAGGCCTGCGGCGGCTCGGCCAGGTCCGTGATGTCGGGTCCCAGAAATTCGACATGCCGGCCGGGTTCGCCCTGCACCCCGGCGTGGGCCAGGACGTCGGCCAGGCGAACGCCGCCCCACACCGCCGTCGACGTCGCGCACGGCCCCCAGGGATCCTCTCCCGCGATCGGGCGGACATCGACGAGGCCCGCGCGCCGGTTGCCTGCGCACTGCAGGGTCGCTTCGACCGTGTGCGCCGGAAAGTCGCGCAACTCGTGCATGCCGAGAGTCAGCGGCCGGTCGACCAGTCCGGAGATATCCACGCGCCAGTCCTGCGGCGCCAGCTGGGGCACCTCGCCGTGGTTGCGGCTGTAGAACGTGTCGATGGGTGTGATGTCGGCGCCGGCCAGTGCTGTCGGTGGCGGTTCGGCATTGAACGGAGACAGACCGTGAACGACCATGTCGGCGCGTTTACCCCAGGGCAGGCCTCCCACGGCGGCAAATGTAGCCAACCGCGGCGCTGGCACCCTGAGTTCACCTCACG
This sequence comes from Mycobacterium sp. IDUB_1, assembly GCF_055419625.1. Lineage (NCBI taxonomy): Bacteria > Bacillati > Actinomycetota > Actinomycetes > Mycobacteriales > Mycobacteriaceae > Mycobacterium > Mycobacterium sp. IDUB_1. Next base: position 31,122 of record NZ_JBVAYA010000005.1, read on the forward strand.
GTGATCGCAAAGCCGACGCGATGGTACGAGCGGGGAATCCCCTTCATGTCACTGCGCTCTGCCTGTGGGAGAAAACATCGTGAAGACCATCGTCCTGATCGCTCTGGTGGGCCTGGCCGCGCAGCTCGTCGACGGCAGCCTCGGTATGGCCTATGGCGTCACCACCACCACGCTGTTGCTGGCCATCGGGACCAATCCTGCGGCGGCATCGGCCACCGTCCACCTCGCCGAGATCGGCACCACCCTGATCTCCGGGTTCTCCCATTGGCGCTTCGGCAATGTCGACTGGCAGGTGGTCCGCAGGATCGCCGTGCCCGGAGCTGTCGGCGCATTCCTGGGAGCGACGGTGCTGTCGAAGTTGTCGACCGAGGCCGCCGCACCCGTAATGTCGCTGATCCTGCTCGCCCTCGGCCTCTACGTGCTGGGCCGGTTCACCTTCCAAGGCATCCCGCGCCACAATCTCGGCAAGCCGCTGCGCAGGCGGTTCCTCGCACCGCTCGGCCTGCTCGCCGGTTTCGTCGACGCGACGGGCGGTGGCGGCTGGGGCCCGGTCGGCACTCCGGCGATCCTGGCCAGCGGCCGCATCGAACCGCGAAAGGTCATCGGCTCGATCGACACCAGCGAGATCGTGATCGCCATCGCGGCGAGCCTCGGCTTCCTGGTCAGCCTTGGCTCGCAAGGCATCAACGTCGGCTGGGTGCTCGCCATTCTCGCCGGGGGCATGGTGGCTGCGCCGCTGGCCGCCTGGCTGGTCCGCCATTTCCCGCCGCGGCTTCTGGGCGCTTCCGTCGGCGGCATCATCGTGCTCACCAACGCCAGGACCTTGCTCCGCAGCGATCTGATCGACGCTGGCGCGCTGCTCCGCAACGTCACCTACGCGGTCATCATCACCGCATGGGCGGCGGCGTTCGCGTACTCACTGCGCGAGTACCTCAAAGACCGCGAGCGGGAATCCGCGGACTACGTCTCCTCCATCGCCGAGACAGGGAAGGAGCAGGCCGGCGAGGACAGAGCCGCCGCGGCGTCGTAGCAGTGGGCGCGGACGGTATCGAACCGCCGACCGCTGGTGTGTAAATGCCTTTCACCTGCTGTTGCAGCGTCTCCGTACGTCTATTCCGTACGTATATGTCCGGGTCAGCGGATCCCACGCGTCTCACCGCATCGCTCGCATCTCGCCCGTTTTCGCGCGTCTTGGCACAGTCCTGGCACAGCGGGGGCTTCGGTTTAGACCCGAATTAGCCGCCTGTCGGTGCCTGCATGACACGCTCGCTCAGGATGAGCGATGTCCCCGTCATCAATGGGCGATGGCCGGATGGCGGGAGTCGCGGGTGGGTTCCCAGCGGTGATCGACTACGCGCAGATCACTATCCACATCACAGGGTAAGTTCCGGAACGCAGGGGCACTTCCCCGCTCGGCCTGCAGCCGACACACTTCATCGATAACCGTTGTTATCCACGAATACCTGCGAGGGGCTGCTGGACGATCGGCGTCAACCTGCTGGTTGTCGTCACGGCCCATGGAGCCGACCTTGCCGTGCGCTGGCGCTACCTGCGACCTCAGGGTTATGAGACAGAAATCCGGAGTTTCGGGGTACCCCCTATTTCCCATTTGTGCAGCTCAGTGCCGGTTTGCCCTCCGAGCGGTTCCGTCTGATTGCACCCGTTTGGGCCCGTTTCGCAGAGTTTTGTTCCCAAATTTGTTCCCAAATATCGGGTCCGCTGCGACCGTGGGAAATTCTTTCGCCCAATCGGCCCGACCCTGACATTGCGGATGTGCATCACCACATTCACCGCTGCGCGCATGAGCACGGTGACGTCGTAACCGCGTTACGAGGGCTAGGTAAAGGAGATGGCTGAGGCAATTTGGTATCGAGCGGTCCGCTTGACCCAGGCGCCGTGGCCTGGCCCGGTTGTCGGAGCCTTGGAGTAGTTTCCGTCTGTGGGGACAGGCACGTGCGCCACCGAGGGTTGCACAGATCAGGTGCATGCGCGGAGACTCTGCGGCAGGCATTACCGTCGACAACTCACGGACGGTACGCTCGGCGAGCGAGCGACGTGCAACATCGTTGGGTGCAGCAGGTTCGTTTACGCGCGGGGCTGGTGCAACACCCACTACCAAAATTGGCGCGTCAACGGCGATGCCGAGTATGTCGCTCCCCCACGGCCACCGCGTAGCGACTGTGCCATCGACAGCTGCGGCAAGCCTCCGATCGCGCGGGGATGGTGCAGCACGCATTACAACCGCTGGCAGACGCACGGTGATCCCTTATGGGTCCGACCGCCCCGTAAATCGCGATGTTCAGTCGACGAGTGCAGCGGAAAGATTATCGCCCGTGGGTGGTGCTCCCATCACTATGATCGCTGGCGGCGATTTGGCGATCCCGAAGGCGTATCCCCGCCCAAATCCCCACCACCCCCTCGGACTTCCGTTGTGTGTGCTGTGCCCAGTTGTGAGGCGGTCGCTCGCACCCGCGGCTGGTGCAAAACTCACTACTCGCGGTGGCGACTCCATGGTGATCCCGAGTATGTCCGCCCGAAAGCTCAATGCCATCCCGAGATTGCCTGCTCAGTCGAAGGTTGCGACAACATAGCCGAGAAGCGCGGGTGGTGCGCCTCGCATTACAGGCGCTGGAAGGAGTGCGGCGACTCGACCGCGACGGAAGGTGCGACGCCGACCATGAACGGCGTCGAGTGTTCGATGAAGGAATGCGATCGATCCGTCATAGCGCGCGGGTGGTGCGATCGACATTACCGCCGCTGGAAGAAGACCGGCGATCCCGAATTCGAACGACCAAAATGCTCGGTCGACAACTGTGAGACCCGAGTACATCACGCGGGGCTTTGCGGACAGCACCATAAGCGGCTCAAGCAATTCGGAGACGTCAATTGGGTGCGGCCCAAGGCTGGCGCGACAGCATGCGCTGTCGAAGGTTGCGGGGAGTCGGCTGTAGCTCGGGGGTGGTGTAGGCGTCATTGGCAACGCTGGCGAGCGAACGGTGATCCGGTTACCCCGAAGTTGCGGCATGACCTTGCAGTGGACTATGACGATGACACCCGGCTGTGCCGAGGATGCGGCGGACGGTTCCCCCTTGATCAGTTTGACCGTGACCCGAATGCTTCTGGCGGCCGTAAGTCCCGGTGTAAAGCGTGTCGCAGTACGCAAATGAAGCAATTCCACGCGAACAACCGAGAACGCATCAACGCCCGCATGAAGAAGTACCGTCTGGACGATGCCGAGGCGCTCCGCCAGCGGGATCGCGAGCGCTACGAACGCGACCGTGACAAGCGAATCGCACTCGCAGTCGAGGCCACACATGCGCGGCGCCAACGATTCGCGAAACTCGGCACGCCGGTACGTGGTATCACCGTCCGCGCGCTTCGCAAGCTCCACGGCGACCAGTGCTGCTACTGCGGCGTCGCAATGAGTTTCGAGACTGCCGTAGGGCGGAAGTTCCTTCCCGAGAAAGCGACGATTGAACACGTCATCCCGCTGTCGATTGGGGGCGCCCACGACTGGGATAATTGCCGACTTGCCTGCTGGCAGTGCAATGTTCGCAAGAACAACAAGCTGGTCGATGAGTGGATGTCCGATGGGCCCGATCCCGGTGACCCCTGCGCCTGACGTGTCCACCGTCGTGACCCGAGCACCCCTGCCGTGACGCAGTGGCTTTTGTTGATATAAGACCTCGGCCGATTCCACCGATTCCGGTCAGTTCTCGATCATTGATGTTGAATATTCGTTGACGCGAAGCGGCACGTATGTAGGTCTCTCACCGGAGCCGAACACCGACAAGTCCGGACCGACAAGCTCCCCGTTCTACGTCAGATGCATGAATTCCGACAATCCGAACGCGTCCGCATTTGTGTCGCGCTCGCTGGCTTCGGACAGCGGATTCCTAGGCATCAAAGAATGATTGGGTTCGGGGCACGATGCCCCGCCGGGGCTCTGCCGCGGCGCGTACGCCGGCGGATTCGCTCGCATCACCCGGGAACCTATCTACCCCTCGATGCGCCGGCCGCCGACAGAGATCAGATCAAAGCTGCGACGCGGCGGCGATCTGCTGACCTCCGCTCACGCAGGCCACGACGTGGCCCGGCGCGGATTCCACGGCCCTGGACGTCGCCCTAGCCCCCTTGTCGCACTCGCCCCACCGCTTTCTCGGCACACCGCCCTCGTCAGCGCCACTAAAAATGTGTGGATCGACCTCCGGACCAGCTTGTAAACTGCCACCGGTGACGACCACCAGCTTCGCCGATATCAACGCGGCGATCCTTCGTGTCGACGACGCGAACGTACTCGTCGCTGCCCAGACCGACACGGCCCTGCGGATCGCCTTGGACATGTGCCGGCCGCGGAACTGGCAGGGCACCGGCGCTTCCACCGCGCTGCTGGACGCCGCCAAGGCCGAAGCGCTTCCCCTCGCCTGGGTTCCACCGGCCGATGTCATACGCCGGCTCGATGCGGCAACTAGCGCCGCTGAGCGGAAGTCGATGCTGCTCGGCGCGCGAGACGCCATTCTCGAAGCGTGCATCGCCGTCGTCGAAGAGTGTGATCATCCCGGCGTGGCTGAGTCGCGCACGTTGGTCGGAGCCGCGGTGCGCGCGGTCAAAGACGGTCATCACGCCGCAGGGATGTCGTTGGCGGTCGCAGTCGGCGAAAAGTTGGCGATGTGGGCGATCGAGCCACGGGTGATCGGCTTCTCATCACAATACGACTACGAGCAGTGGAAGTCCCGGTGGGATAGGGAGAACAAGAAGCACGAGAGGCTCGCGCAGGTGGCTGGCAGGCTTGGGCAGGCTTGGGAGTTCCCGCACTTGGTGTTGATTGCGCCGCTGCACGCGTTCTTTGTGGGGTTCAACCCGGGCGGGGTGGAACCTGAGCATCTGTCACGCAATGTGGTCGCTCATGCGCCTACTAACGATCACCTGAACCCGTTGAACGCGTTGAAGTCGGTGATGATGGTGACGGGCATTCTGCGTTCACAGCAGGAGTGGGCAGTGGATCTGGGTGATCATTACTGATCCCGGATGGAAGGTGGTGCTGCGTGCTGTCTTCGAGCAGCGATGCCTGGCTATTGTGAAACTGGTCAGAGATCTGGCTGAGCCGCCGTGCGGTCAGTGCTGAGTCGCCTTGGGCGCCGGCCATCGATCACGTAACGGGGTCTCTGTCGACCGAGGGGCCTCGGCCAAGATGCGTTGGCCGCGTTTGCAATTCCTGGCGTGTTCCCTCGGCCACAACGCCTCGACCGTGTTGGACTGCGGCGCCGGACCCCGAGGCACATAACTGTCGATCAGGCCGATTTCGAAGCCAGCTCCGCGTAATCAGCCCTCCGCTAAACAGACCGTGGAAGGGATCGACGAACTCGACGTGAGTGCTGCGCTTGACGACTGATGGCCCAAGTGCCGCTCTACCTTGTCGTCCGAGTATTACGGTGTGGTCTTGATGACCAATTCACAGCCACCAAGTCATGTTGTTGCACACATGCAGCTGCGCGCGCCTCGGGTGATACTCCTGGTGGCCGCCTGCGCCGATTGGCATCATCGAGCCCAAAACATCATGCATCACGTATCAAACGTATGGGCAGGTGCCGGTTTTGCCGTAATACCTGTCGATTCGGCAGGACTGCACCCAACGGTGCTGCGTGCCTCACGTGAGTACGACCCCGACTCAATCCTTTCAACTGAACTTACAGATCCAGCAACCATTGACGCCGATTTCGATGCACTTCGGAATGCGCAGGCTGCAATCTCAGCGGCATGTGCCAACTTTCGCAGTCCGGGGTTGGATCCAACAAGTGTCGCCACTCCGAGCCACGCCGAGCTGTGGAACTTCAGCTTTTCACCTGAGGACTCACCAGTCCCTAGCTCAGGACAGCCAACGCCTTTATCCGCTCTGTCACTCGCTGCCGACCAGGCAGGCCACATCGGGGCAAACCCCGGACTTGACGGCACGTTGGGCCTGGCCGCGGCAACTCATTGGGGGCTCAGTGAAACTCCGGCCGCAAGCAAACTAGTCGCGCCCGTCTCAGACGAGGCCAGACGGATGGCCGTCCACCGCCTGCTCTCGCCACCGCCTCGCGACCCAACCGCTTTACCTGGAATCACCGACGAAGCGGACCCCCAACTGGGAACCTGCCTCTCCCGAACCCTCTTCGGGTTGAGTGAAGTTTCCTCTTTCGGGGTCGACCGCGCGAATGCACTCGTAGTTTGGGGTGACTCTCCAGCAGACTTTGCACTGTCGACGTTATGGGACAAGACCTATCGATTCGGCCGCTGGCTTCCTGACGAGTGGTGGCAAGACAACACACTATCTGCTTACGTCAGGCTAGGGTTAGATCGGTTAGCTCGTGCTGCCGAAAGCAACTTGCGGACAATGCTCTTCACGTCCGCATCTATGAGCACCGACGAGTTGCGCGGACGCGTCGACGATTGGTGGTCGAAATCACCCCTCGGGACTACATCGCCTAGCAGAGTGCGGTGGAAAATCGTCGAAGCTAGTGACCTACATTTTTCGCGGTATTGGAAGACACATCACGTCGTCGGCGATCACATATCGAATGAGTGGTCAACAGCGGTGAACCTAAGCGGTGGGAGTGCCGCATTCGCGATGCTGCCCCCGCTGCCTTCAGTCGGCGCGCGCGATCTAGACCAGCTTGAGCGGAATGGGTGCTGGTACGTAGACGTAAGCCTTGAAGGCCACGAGCTTCCCGCGACTGTCACAGTGCCAGATGCTGCGCTGCTTGCTCAAGCTAGCGATACCAAGTCAACTCGAATACGAGTTGGAAGAAGCGGCCTGTCCTATCAAGCGCAACAGACATGGTTCGTCCCCGCGGGTGCGTCACCTGCCCAGTCTTTGACACGGCCACTCTTGAACTTCCCATCGTTGTTCGACTGGGCGTCGGCGCGGGCGAGTACGCACAGATTGTCGGCTCAACTGTCGCCTGCAGGTAAGCAGACGGACGTACTCGCAACCATGCTCGGCGGTCGGAAATTTTTGGCGAATCTTGTTGCAGGAGAAATGCACTCCGTCCTCAAAGCTTTCCTACGCACTGGATCGACAGCAGATGCATACCCGCAGAACGAGGGCTGCGTAGTTAACGGCGAAGGCTTCCTCTCTTTCCGGGGTATATGCATGGTCTCTGAGATGGAAGAAGGTTTGCACGCGCGAGGGGGCGTCGACGAGCTATTGAAAACGGAGGTTTTGAGCCGGGGGCTTCTTCTCAAGTGTCCTACTTGTCAGCATTCCTCATTCGTTCACATAAACAGAATTGGCTCGACGATCAGTTGTCAGCGGTGCCTTGCCTCACATCCGTTCGAGCAGCGTTTGTGGCGACTGCCCCTGGATGAACCGACTTGGTATTACGATCTCCACCCGATTGCTAGAGGGCTGGTTCGCGAAAACGGCGACGTTCCACTGCTTCTCGCGGAGTACCTGCGTCGGACGGCGAAGCTTAGCTACACGGATGCGTCCGAGTTTCAACTTCTTGACGAGGGTCGTAATCCGGTCACTGAGAACGACTTACTCGCCCTGGTGGATAGGCAGCTTATCCTTGCCGAGGCGAAATCCTCGAATCACTTCGGCGGTCGAAGAGAACGATCCGCCACTGCGCGTAAACGCGTCTTTGCAGCGAAGGTTCTTTGTGTTGACGAAATTCTGTTGGGCACAACACAAATAAGCTGGGACACATCCACAGTCGAAGCGATGCGAGTAGCGATAGGTAATGAGTCATGGCCAACGGGACAACCACCGCGGCTGCGTACCATCTGCGGGTTGGGCAGCCATTCCCCTACAGATACTCACGTGGCCCTCTAGTGTCGGTGTCGGTGTCGTCGGCGCACGGTCGGAGGGATGGTTGGCACGGAGACCCTGCATGAGTTCGTCCTGGCATTACTGTTCGCTTTCGGCGGTGCGGCGGATCCGGCGGACCGGCGACCTGATCGCCGCCGAACTGCAAGTGTCGCCGATCTACTCCGCGGCAAATGCGGACCACTTTGGCCCGCGAGCGGAGCTGCCCACCTGTTGCAGTGCTTCGAGGCCGTCCGGGCTCAGCGACTTGCCGACATTCGCAAGGCGCACGGTCAGCGGCAGTCAGACATCGCCGCCCTGATGGGCGTCTGGCAGGCTCGGGTGTCAAAGTTGGAAAGCGGCGATCTGTCGCACACCGAGATCGGGACGCTGCAGTCATATGTTGCCGCGCTGGGTGGACAGCTTCGCATTACCGCCCAATTCGACGAACACAGAGTAGACCTTGATGCGTGAGCCACGCGCTCTCAAAGGTATTCGGGCTTCCGCACGGCTTCAAGCATGCAGCCACTCGGACCAAGCAGTCGAACTTCCGAGCAGCACGACGGCACTTCCGTTAGCGCGATTGCCATGAACCTGACTGCCTCCGAAACCAAAGGATTCAATCAATACCGCGTCTTTGATCAGACTATCGTCCGTCCAGTAAAGGCAGCCTGTGTTGGCACCTGAAGTCACCTGGAACGAGATGGTCGGCGGGTCCGTGGCTCTTACGTCAAGGTCTGTCACGCCGCTTAAACGACGGGGTGGACCAAACGCAATGAGCTGGACAAGTACACATTGCAACGCCCGATTTATCTCCGCATTTACCGACTCAAACGCCGCCGCGAATTTCGCCGCGAACGGTGATAGGTCGGCAACGACCGCGGATGTCATGGCGCGCGCTCTGCCCCATTGGACCCGTGGGTCACCGAAGTCATTACCGCTCTCCGTCCCAGCAGCTGCCGCCCGATCAGCTAGCGTGCGCTTTGCCGCCAGCAGTTCGCTACGCGTGGCATCATAGAGCTGTTGACTGATAGCCGCGAACTCGAGCCATGATGGCAGACTCATGAAGGCTTGAGCCAATTCGTCTGGCCTGGAACCAGACTCCACTCCCATGAAGTAGTCACACTGAGCGGGCCGACGCGAATACTGCAGCCCGGCCGACAAGCCGTCTCTCGTCCACGGCATTTCGGGGTCGAACTTGGAGTGATAAGAGTCCTTGGCCAGCTGAGGCGCAGGAATGGTCGGGAATCCGGGCAGTCTCGACCTTATCCACCACGTTAGGTACGACACAGATCGCTCAATGTTCGCCGAATTGTGTGAGAAGTCACGCTCTCGTGCAGTCAAGTTCACTTCCATGTGCGGGAACGCCTTGTACAGATGTATTGGTCGCGAATAGAATTCGTGAGAGCCCATGCGAGTTATACGAAGGAGACCTGGCAGCGCTGCTGGGTTATCTAGATCTCTAACGATCAATTTGAGTTCTTTACGAACGCCAACGACGATTGGCGAACTGCTCCAACAATCCGCCAAGGCCCGCGTCGCTGCCCAGAGTTCATGCGTACTCACGTTCGGCCAACCTCCAGCTCGCTAGTTTAGCCACGGCATGTCGACAAGTTCGTTGACAGCCTTGATAATCGACTCCTTTGCTGTGTCCGTCGGTGACTTTCGGACAATTGAATCCACGCTCCCCCAACCAGAATGCTTCCCATCGGCCTTCCAAGTTTCGAACTCGATGGCGCGGATTCTCCATACATCAGAACTTCGCCAGATCATGGGCCAGTACGGCTCCTCGGCACGGCCAGCGGGCCGGATTGCGATATCGAGAGGCTCAGGCAGTGCGACTTGCAAGATGTGCGGGTGGCATGTCGGTGGAAAAATATGTGCCGCAAGTGATCTCACTGCTAACTCAGTCTCCTGGTTATGTTCCTTCACAGCTGCGACAGCTTCGGACTCGGTGGCTGGAATGCGCCCGCTAACCCGGTCAGGCTGCAACAGCTCTTCTAGGATCTGACGCCAAAGAGTCACTGCTATTTGCAACGCGCCTGGTCGCGTCTCCCGTGCTCCGTGCCTGAGGATCAACTGAGCGACATCGGGGGGATCCAGGAGACGAGAGGCGTCACCCGCATTCCGAAAGACAAAGACTCGCTCGTCGGTGGTAGATCCAATCTGCACGGAGGGCGGCGCGACAGCTGTTCCAACAAGTACGTTCTCCACCAAACGCTGCACAGACGCTGGGGTGGCGGTTGAAAGCGAGCTCTGATCGAACTGAGAGATTCCCACACTCGCGAATGGGATGCCGGAAGTGACCAGGTGCGCCAGCGGCTGGGATACGCCAACCAGTTCAGCAAGAAACCGCAGTCGAAGCGCGTCATTCTCGGTTACTTCTGCGGGAATGGACGTCAAATCTTTGCTCATGGCGAGGGCTGAAAAATAGTCCGCCACAGAGTCGTGGACAGGTCGGACAGTCTGATCGTAGTTCTCGTAGGACACGAACCCGCCTTGGCGCGCAGTGCTCTCGATTTCGTCCGCGTCCATGTGCACGTTGGCAAGGGATAGCGAGCCACTCGACTTCGCCAACAACTGCGCCCACTCAAATTGGTCGCATTGGCGCCGTCCTCCATTTAAGAGCTCACTGAAGGCAATCCCCAAGGCAAGAGTGCAGAACTGCAGTCGCACGATTCCTTGACGCTCGGCCATCTGCTCGGTGAACGCGTAATACATTTGCGCTCGACTCTTGATATCGAATCCGTATGAGATGAGCTCTGCAGCCATCGAAAGTAGATAGGGCACTGAGGCCGCATCCTTTAGGGCATGTGCCGCCCTGGCCGCAATTCCGCTCGCATCCGCCGTGGGGCGTCCCTTCGACGTAAGGGTCTCCAGCACTAGCCGCTCACGCTGATCAGCCAGGATCCCTCGCAGCACGAATGCGGATCGCGAAACCTCACGCGGTAGAAGGGAATTGAGCACGGCAGGATCGCGACCTACGAGCACAGCTCGGCACGCACTTGGGGACTGAATCCTTGAGGAAAGCTCATCTACGAAGGACCGGCGCTGATCGACTGTCATTTCTGACGCACCATCGAACACAACCGTCACCGATGGATCTGCGAGGACAGCCCGACCAGCGGACACGCCAATCGGGCGGTTCAGGATGATAGCGAGGGCATTGCTTATGAGAGCAGCTAGCCGGCCCGGAATGAACGCTTCTGCATTCGCGATCACGACCAGCTTGTCGACGGTGCAAGCTTCATACCGAAGCTTGACTGCTGCAGTGGACTTGCCCGTTCCCGACTGCCCGGAGAGCAAGATGTGCTCTCGACGCGCTAGCAGGTCGGCCAACTGGGTCTCCTGCCCATCGCTGTGACCAGCAGCTCGCTGAATAGGCGATACCTGACTGCGGATGTCCTCGCTGACAGTCTTCGGCTCACCCAGATTCAGGACCCGCTCTCTGTAGTCGCTCCGCAGCGAAGCGTCCCAAATGTCCTTGAATCTCTGAGGATCAATTCCGAATAATTCAGCTACTTCTAGGCGCGTTACGACACGCTCTGAATCCTCACTCAGACTTGCCCGTCGTTGCACTAAGAGATTGAGGCTGCCAAGAATGGCGTCGGCCTCAGCTCGGGCATCTGGCCCAGTTCGCGGGTCAGGGAGGAGCGCCATCCCTTGTTGAATGCCGGCTGTCATCAAACTGGCGACCTGTGTCGGATCGACCACCAAGCGAACGCCGGTCGCGGCCTCCAACTGAACCGAATTGAGCCGATCGCCCGCAAGGTCTCGTAGGCTCGTGAGATCTCCGATATGAGCGGAACGAAGGGCGTGCTGCAGCTTCAAACCAGCTGGACCCAAGCGGCCACCGAGCAACAGTTCAAGGCCCCCTGGAGGGCGTTCTGTCAGCTCGGCCCATTCCACCAAGAGCGGGTAAATGTCGCTCGGGGCCCACACATTCTCTAGCTGCCGGTTCTTAATCTGTATGGCGGCAATGACATTCAAGCTGTTGTCTAGCAGTTCCAGATCAAACAAATCTTGCCGACTCTCAACGTGGACACCGAAGAGATCGGGCTGCCCCCCGTCCAGCATGCTGAGACAAGTAAGGACTGCACGGGCCTGCTGGTACAGAATCCCGGACTGATTACCCCATCCTGACACGCTCTCATCCTTACCAAATAGAGACGACAACCCAGAGCAGCTGGAACGTGCAGGGACTTGGCGAGTCGCGTCGGAGCCCTGGTCCTCCTAATTCCTCCGACGAGCGACGCTTCCCGCAGTCCGCAGTCGGCGTGCCAAATACAGGCAGGCGCTCAACCTAGAGCGCGATCAATTCGGCCTCCGCGCAACAGACCGTCGAAAAAAGCAGTGGCGCATTAGCTCTTCACTCGACCCATTCTTAACGCCTGCACGACCTGCCACGGCGCGGTCTCGCTGGCATCATAGGCGGCGGAGCGCGGACGACGGACTCCTTAGTTGAGCTAATGTTCCCAAAGTGTTCCCAAAGCCCATGAAAACGGCCCCCGGAGTTAGCTCCGAGGGCCGTTTTACCTGGTAGTGGGGACAGGATTCGAACCTGCGACCTCTGGTTATGAGCCGGCCGGTTGCGGTCTTACACATCTGCCTGCGTCGCTAACGTGCAGGTCAGGGGCCAACAGCAGTCTTCGGCGCTGCGTCGCGTTGCGCAGGATCCCACACGTTTCACTCTGTTTCGTTCACAGATCCGTTCACAAGCAGAGCAGTACACGGTTAGACGTCGATGGAGAGACGGTTCGCGGGCACGCCGGTTTCCCGCAGTCCCAAGGATGCAGACTGCGCATTGTCCTCTCAGGCCCGGGCCGCCGGTCTCGCGTCAGCGACTGGGGTTGCGCCTTCCTGGTACGGGCCGCTGCAAATTCTGGTAAGTAGCGCTGAGTCTTGCGATATGCATCAGCAGAGCAGCGATGGGACGGCCAGAAGGTTTTAGACGGCGGCTTGCCTTGAATGCCACCTGGATCCGTGGGGGATCTGGACGCCCGTTAGACGGCGCCACGACAGTGTTCCCGTCGTCAAAACCTAAGAAACGGCTCTTCACACTATTCGGTGGGCCTTGAGGAAGTCGTCGACGATGGTTTCGCATTGGTGACGGCTCATCGTGCGGAGTCCGGTCATGCGTGCGAACGCTAGGGGGCCGACGAGTTGACACATGGCGAGCTCGACGTCGAAGTGGTCAAGCTCGTTGCAAGCCAGGGGGCTCTGCAGGATGGCGTCGAACGGCTGTCGGTATTGGTCGACCACCCTCGTTCGCAGTGACTGTGTGTGGCCGGTGTCGTCACCATCGGGCGACGTAGGTCCTAGTGAGAGCCAGGCCAGCGTGGTGAGGTGCAGGGGCGCCTCGGCGAATAAGGACGCCTGACGGGTGAGTAGTTCAATCAGCTGCTCTCGCAGGGGAACTGAGCTCGGCGGCGGTGGGGTCACTTGGGGCAGGAGTCGCTCGAAGGTGGCGGCCAGAAGGTGAGAGGAACTGCTGAAATGGCGGTAGAGGGTGGTTCGTGCGACCTTCGAGGCCTTGGTGACCGCGTCGATCGTGACCGCCTCGACTCCGCCCGTGCTCAGCAGATGGGCGGCGGCGTCGAGGAGTCGCGTTCGTGATCGCGCCCGACGCGGATCGGCGTCGTCACTGTCGGGCGATGGGTATTCGCTCAACGCCATATCCGCGAACCGGATTGTCTGGCCATTCCCACGCTCATCACGATATGGTACCAACAGTAGCGTAGCGATACTGTGCGTACCGTGTGCCGAGACTTGGCTCAGGCAGTGCCCCGCTTCTGACTGGCCTATCCCCCAAGGCTGAGGATCGCTGATGTTGACAACCGGATCGATCAGCGCAGATTGCGCCGCCGAGGCGGTTTGCAGGCGCGAGATCATTCTTGACTGCACCGCAACGATCGCCACGCGCGGCGGCTACGACGCGGTGAAGATGCGCACAGTTGCCGATAGCGCGGGCATTGCGGTCGGCACTCTCTATCGTTACTTCCCGTCCAAGCCGCACGCGCTGGTAGCCGTCCTCGCGCGTGAATTCGAACGTATTGGCGCTGAACGAGATTGGTCCACCTCGGCGGGATCTCCGCGCCTGCGGCTGGAGCACTTGAACACCCGCCTCTACCAGGAGTGGCGTGCCAGACCTGCGCTGACCGAGGCCGTGACCCGCGCATTCGCGTTCGCTGATGGCAGCGCGAGCGCAGAGGTCGAGCGCGCGGCGGCGGTCATCGAGCACCTGATCGGGCTGGCGATCGCCGGCGGCGAACCGAGTTCGAGGCAACTGCGGCTCGCCGCCCTTGTCTCTGATATCTGGCTGGCCAGCCTGATCGCATGGGTCCGGCACAACACTTCCGCCGACGATATTGCCGCACGACTGGTGCGCAGCATCGGGTTGATCGTCAGCGACGAGGACTAGCCGCGGCTCGATCGATAAGGACGATTCCTGCAGAACGCTACTATCGGTAGCGCAGCGATACTAATGGTATCGTTGGGCAATCGGCTCGGCGGAGAGAGGTCTCATGATCACCCAGTGGATCGAAGCCTGCGAGGTCCAGCGCGTCAGCTTGGTCGGCGGTCTGGTGCTCAATCTGGAGGACTACAACGAGTTGGTCATTACACGACCACTACGCTTGTCACTACCTCCGGCGGGGGCGTATCCGGCAGAAGACGTGATCGTCGATCCGAATGACGTGCCGAATCATCAGCGTCCGTTGCTCAACTTTGCCGGTAGCGTGTGCACGCTCGCCAGCTGCGACGACGACGACGGCACTCTGCGTGTCGAGTTCTCCAACGGCTATGGCTTCACTGTGGCCGCCGATGAGCGCTTCACGGCGTGGGAGTTATACGGCAAGCGCCACGGTTATATGGCCTGTCTACCTGGTGGCCGGGTTCGCGTCGTGCGTCATGATCTACCCGAGGATGACCTGGTTTCCGAGCGCCCCGTGGTGCGCCCTTGAGCGTCGACGGCAACGAGGCGGACCCGCACGACGCCGCTGCTACTCGGGTCCGCGAACGCGCCATTTCGGCTGCGAGGACTTCCGGGGAGTACAGCGAGCGTCTCGGGGCATTGGCCCGTTTCACGGTGCGGCACAAGGCGTTAGTGATTGGCGCTTGGGTCGGACTGGCAGTGATTCTGGCCCTGCTGTTTCCGCAACTGGAGACGGTGGTCCAGAAGCAGTCGGTGCAGCTGATCCCGCGCGACGTCGGGTCCTTCCAGACCATCGACCGGATGAGCGAGGCCTTCGGCGAGCAGGGCTCCAAGACCATGTTGTTCGTGGCGATGGAAGACCCGGCGGGCATGACACCCTCTGCGCGGCAACGGTATACCGACCTGGTGTCGCAATTGCGCGCCGACACCGACCATGTGCTTCTCGTTCAGGACCTGCTGGCCGATCCGGTGACCGCCGCTCAGGCGCTCAGCGAGGACGGCAAGGCCTGGTATCTGCCGGTGGGGGTGGCCGGCACCCTTGGTGATCCCGCTGCCGCCGAGTCGGTCACCGCGGTCCGCGCCATCGTCGCCCAGGCCTTCGACGGTTCGTCGACGACGGCAAAGGTGACCGGTCCGCCGTCGACGTTCAGCGATCAGATCGCCGAGGCCGAACACGATCTGCTGTTCATCTCCATCGCCACCGCCGGGTTGATCGCGCTGATCCTGCTCATTGTCTACCGGTCGGTGTTCACCGCGCTGCTGCCTCTGCTGGTGATCGGCATCAGTCTGGCTGTTGGGCGCGGGGTGCTGTCCGTACTGGGCGAGCTGGGTATGCCGGTGTCGCAGTTCACCGTGGCCTTCATGACGGCGATCCTGCTGGGCGCTGGCACCGATTACACCGTCTTCCTGATCAGCCGCTACCACGAACAGCGCAGGGCGCAGGTCGCCCCCGATCAGGCGGTGGAGCACGCCACCGCCAGCATCGGACGCGTCATCCTGGCCTCGGCCGCCACGGTCGCGTTGGCGTTCGCCGCCATGGTGTTCGCTAACTTGAGCGTGTTCGCCGGGATGGGACCGGCCTGCGCGGTGGCTGTGCTTGTCGGGTTCGTGGCGACCGTGACACTATTGCCGCCGGTGCTGTCCCTGGCCGCAAAACGCGGTATCGGTGAACCCAAGTCCGACCGCACGCGCCGCTACTGGAACTCGGTAGCCGTGGCGGTAGTGCGCAAGCCAGTGCCGCTGCTGCTCGTCAGCCTGGCCATCCTGCTGGCATTCTCAGCGGTCGCCACGACGATCACGTTGAGCTACGACGACCGCAAAGGACAACCCGACACCACCGCCAGCAACCAGGGCTACCAACTGTTGGACCGGCACTTCCGCAAGGACATCGTCATCTCCGAATTCCTCGTCGTGGAGTCCCCCACCGACATGCGCACCGGCAAGGGACTGGCCGACCTCGACGAGATGGCCTCGCGCATCGCGCAAGTCCCCGGCGTGACGAAGGTCTCCGGCGTCACCCGCCCCGCGGGAGCACGCCTGGAGCAAGCCCAATTGGGTTGGCAGAACGGACAAATCGGCGACAAAATGGCCGGCGCAGTGGACGACGGCAACGCCCGCAAGGACGACCTGGCCAAGCTCACCGGCGGCGCGGACCAACTCGCCGGCGGCCTCGCCCAACTCGACACCACCCTGCGGACCGCCCTGACACCACTGACGGGAATCCTCGACCAAGCCCAGACCGCCGGACAACAGGTGGACCAGTTCCGGCCCCTATTGAAGCAACTCTCGGCCACCGCACCTGCCGTCGACCAGGCGCTGCGTTCTGGCCCTGGGCTGCGCCCACTCGCCGAGCAGGCCGACGGTGCCATCGCCACCATCGACCCCCTGGTGGGCGCCCTGAACACCTCGCCGTGGTGCTCGACCACACCGCAGTGCGCACAGATCCGCGACCAAGTCCAAGTCCTCACGACGCTGCGCAACGCCGGGTTCTTCACCCAAGTCGCCGGGCTCGGCGACACCGTCGGCCAGAACGCATCCGTGGCCGACACTCTGGCCGACGTCCAAACCGCTGTCACCTCACTGGACAAGGCGTTCGGTGCGCTCGGTGACCCCGCCAACCTGGCCGGTAACGTCCGCCGACTCCAAGACGGCATCCGCCAACTCGCTTCCGGCGCACAAGCACTGGCCACCGGTGTGCACACCCTGGCCGACAGCAACATCGAAATGCTCAGCGGGATGAGCCAGATCGCCACCCAACTGCAAAACTCGGCGCGCGCCAGCACCGGCTCCGACACCTCCAGCGGCTTCTTTCTGCCCCCCAACGCCTTCGAGAACCGCCAGTTCGCCGACGTCGCCAAACAATTCCTCTCCCGCGACGGCAAGACCGCCCGGTTCCTCATTGAATCCAGCAACGACCCCTACAGCGCAGCAGCCATGGACTTGTCCCACCAGATCGTCGCCGTAGCCGAGGCCGCCCGACCTAACACCACCCTGGCGCAAGCCCGCATCTCGGTCGCCGGATTTCCCGCGGTCAACTCCGACATTCAGCGCCTCCTGACCGCCGACTTCATCCAGCTGGCCGCCGCGACCCTACTCATCGTGGGCCTGATCCTGGTGCTGCTGCTGCGCGCACTGCTCGCCCCGCTCTACCTGCTGGGTACCGTCGTACTCAACTACACCGCATCGCTGGGCATCGGGGTGCTGGTCTTCCAGTGGGGCCTGGGCTACGAAATCGCCTGGCCCGTACCCCTATTAGCGTTCATCATTCTGGTTGCCGTAGGAGCTGACTACAACATGCTCCTGGTCTCGCGTCTCAAGGAGGAGTCCACCCGCAACATCCGCGTCGGGGTCCTTCGCACCGTGGCCAGCACCGGATCGGTGATCACCTCAGCTGGCATCATCTTCGCGGTCAGCATGTTCGGGTTGATGGTCGGCTCCATCGCCATCATGATCCAAGCCGGATTCATCATCGGCTGTGGACTGCTGCTCGACACTTTCGTCGTGCGCACGCTCACCGTTCCCGCCATCGCCGTCCTGCTCCGCGAGGCCAGCTGGTGGCCGCAACGCCGCACCGCCACACGATCCCACTAGCGCCTACAATCGGAAATCCGGCCGCTGACAGTAGATGTGTTCTTACCCCGCCGTCGCATCCGCCCTTGTAGCTGGTGAACGGACTACAAGGACACCTCGGGTCCAAACCCACCCACAGGACGGCCGCGCGAGCGTGCGAGGTGTGGTTGCAACGCCCCGATGGCCAGGTGCCGAAAGCGGACGATTGCACATTTGGCTTTGGCGGGCAGCGAATTGCGAACGGCGCTGTATAGCGACACGACTGGGGGCAAAGTAACAGTTCGTGGCGACACGAAAAGGTCTGCACTTTACGGTTACCGGACCCACGCGCGACGGCCCAACGGCGGTGGAACCTTGGCGCCATTGATGGTGCTGGCGACATCCATACGCGTCCAACGGCTTTTTGACCAGAAACTACTACCGGCACATCGCCCGTACTCTGAAGCGCGCGCGATGGGATATCACACGCAGCGCCGGGATATGTGGCGTCCCGCCAGGCCCGCAGGCTCGAGTAGAACGAAACCTCAATGCCTGGCTCTAGCAGGCGAATTGCGGTACCCAAGCCGTCGAAACCCGCAAACGACTATCGCCACGGTCGTGGTGTCGTCATCTAGCCACCGGTTCATAGGTCAGCTCTTCGGTCCACGATGGAGGCTTACCGAGCACCGCCGTGGGGAAGTGGTCGATCGCGGTGCCCAATCGCTGTGAAATGTAATGCAATGGCTGGGAACGCTTTATGCTCGCGGACATGTGGGCCTTTAGGATGTGGTAGCCGGGAACGCGGCGCGTGTACTCACTACGGTCCCCTACGTTCTCGTACCGCATCACCGCGCTGTACAACTTCTCCTCCGACAGTCCCATGGCGTTGAGATTCGTCAGCATCCTAGTAAGCAGCGGCACGTACAGGACGCCGCCGACAAGAACTCTGGGGTCGACAAGCGCCCCTATTGTCTGAATCGCATGAATGCGCAGAGGGCTGGCGCCGAGGTCGTTCAGGACTTGAAATCCGACTGCTAGGTGTCGCGATTCGTCGCTGTTGACCTTGTTGAAGACCTCGGCGCACAGCGGATCCTCCACCTCGTCGAGCAGGAACTTGAGCAGTGCTCCGTCAAGCGCAGTCTCCAACGCGGGAATCGCCGCTCCGATCACTGTCAGCGGAAGGGCCTCGGCGTATCTGTCGAGCCACTCGATGACGAGGCGAATATTTTTATTCGGCTGAGGAGTTTCGCCATGGTCAAGCATTCCCCAACGTTTCATGAGGGCGAGCTCCGCGTTAGCGTGCCGCTGCTCCTCCGCGTGAAAGTACTTGTAAATGTCACCTAGGGCATCGAACGGCGCCTTCGGCGCCATAGCGGCGAAAGCGCGTGCTCCGACGTGTTCTATCCACACCACGTCAGACATGAACTGCTTCAGGGTGGGCCGCTGCTCGTCGGTGATCATATCGGCGCCCGGCGCATCCCAATCGATGTCGGCCAGCGCCCACTGCCGATTCTTGATCGTCTCCAGCATGTCGCTGTACTTGAATGCCATTGGACATGTCTCCTTGACTCGTGGAAAGGCTTAGCTGGCGATACGCTCGCCCAGCCCGAGTGCGCGGTACAACTTGCAGACACCGCGCGTTTGAAGAACGACGGGATCTTGGCGCCGATCAGAAAAAGACACGAAATAGCCTGCGCGCCAAAGAATCCGATGACGCACCAATGCCCGGAATCGGCTGGCCGAAAAGGTCACCATGGCGTCCGCAGCGGGGAATTCATTCAGCCATTGACGGGCTACGGGCCTGCGCCGGTGGTCACTCGCTGCGTTCCGTCGGCGTCGAATAGTTCTCTGGTCCAGCGTTCGAGAATTTCGGTGCTGTCCCAGTCGTCGGGGTGGAATCCGGCGCGGGTGTACGAACGAAAACGTTCAATGGCGGCCGAGCTGAAAAGTGGAGAACGACGGAAAGCTCGAAGGCTGGTCAGGATGCGTCTCGGGTTGTATGCGGCTGGGTCACCCACCAACGAGCGAATCGTCTGGACAACCAACTCCGCGAACAGGATTACGGTGGCGAGCCGCATTCCCCAGACTCTGGTGCGTTCGCTTCCTCCGATGGCCGTGTAGACATCGAAAGCGACTGCCTTGTGCTCGCATTCTTCGAATGCGTGCCAGAGCAGAATCGGCCGGACTTCGGTGTGGCCGATCAGTCCCTGAGCCTCGTCACTGGTGAGGATGATCTCGGCAAACGTGGCGGTGTAGTGCTCCAGGGCCGCGGTCACGCTCAGCCGCATCGCAGGAGAGAAGCGCTTCTCAAGTCGGCCGACCAACTTCTTGGTGTGACGGTCGATCCCGCCTGTTGGGTAGCCCATCGCTTGGAGTCGATCGTTCAGAAGTCGATGCTGATGCCGATGGGTCGCCTCCTGCGCGATGAATCCCTTCACCGCTTCACGTAGATCGGCATCGCTGAGTTGGTCCCGGAACTCGCGCACTGACCGGATAAAGAAATCCTCCCCCTCCGGGAATGTCGCCGACAAGGTCGATACGAAATGACTCATCACCAAGTCGCCGTCGACGAAGTGCTGACGTTTGGTCGCTACGGGCATCGCGAAACGGACGCGTCGAGGCTTCGGTAGCACCCGCGCCGGTGGTCGTGCATTCGGCTCACTGCTCATTGATAGCTCCCGTCGTCATGGACAGCCTGACCATGTGACTTTATGCCTAGTCAGATTGGGATGGCAAGCTTTGACTCATGCGTTCCGAGCGGGTGTACAGCGGGATGTCTGCTGACGAGCGGCGCCAAGACAGGCGAGGACGTCTCATCGATGCGGCTGTTGACTTAATCGGCACACGTGGTGTTGCAGCCGCCACCGTCACTGCCATCTGCGCAAAGTCCGGCGTCACGTCACGCTACTTCTATCAACACTTCTCCGACCGAAACGCGGTGTTGCGGGCGGTCTATCGGCAGGTCTACGGCACGTTTTACGACGTCATAGAGCAAGCAATTCCCGACTCCGACGCCGAACCCGCAGTCTTGGCGTATGGCCCGATCAGCGCCCTAATCCGGATGATCGACGACGACCCTGGGCTTGCCCGGATACTGTTCGTTGAATCCGCGACCGAGCCACTGCTCAGGGAGTTGCGCAGTGAGATGTTGGCCGGATTCACTGACCTCGTGTTGCGCGAGGCCAGACTCCACCTCGACATTGCCGACTCGGCAGTGGGCGTTGCCCACTTGGCCTCCACACTGGGGGTTGGAGGGCTGTTCGAAATTCTGCGCCGCCGACTCGACGGCGAGCTGAGTTTCACTACTGACGAACTCGTCGGGCACTGTGCAGGGTTTCTGGGCAGCCTCGGAGGTTACGTGTTGTTGCAGAATGCAGCGGAGGCGCACACCCCTGTCGCGGCGACGACCGCCAGTGGCGCAGGTCGAACCGCAGATCGCGCCAAAGAAATTTAACGTATCGCCTGACTAGTGCTGCACGATTGATCGGAACCGGTGACCCTTCATCCGACTCGACCGCGCGGGTTCATGGTGGGATGCCGACAGCACTGGTGGCGGTAGCAACGTCTACTTTCAAAGCCTCGGGCCAACTGCGCCTGGCTAACCCCATCGCAACAGTCAGTCGGGTCTTCACGGCGTGTTGCGGTCGAGGAAATCGGTGACGGCGGCGGTGAAGGCGTCGTTGTCGTCACCGGCGATCATGTGACCGGCACCGGATACGTCGACGGTCTCGGCATGAGGTACCAGGTGTGTGAACTCCTCGACGGTGGCCTGGGAGACTACATCGGACAAGAGGCCGCGGACGAGAAGTGTTGGCGCGGTGACGCGTCGGGCACCATCGATCAGCAGATTGCTGATCGCGTCGAACTGCTCGGTTCCCTCGGCCGAATCATCGTGGAGGAAGTCAAAGTTGGAATGGATGAATGCCGGGTCCCATCGCCAGACCCAGCGGCCATCGTGGCGCTGACGTAGTACTTTGCGCAGGCCCTCGATGTTGTCGGGTCTCGCGCGATGCGGGTTGTAGGCGGCGATCACCTCGGCGGCCTCATCGAGGGTGCCGAAGCCCTCGGGGCGGGCGGCCATGAACGACACGACACGACGAGCGCCCGCAAACTCCAACCGCGGCGTGACGTCGACCAGGACTACTGCCCCCCACAAGTCCGCGGGTGCAAGCAGATGCGCACCCAAGACAGTCATGCCGCCAAGGGAGGCGCCCACGACGGCGGGCGGAGTATCGGCGCTGAAGTGTTCACGGACGGCGATGAGGTCGCTCGCGAGCCGGTCAACGTCGTAGCGGCCGGCGGGGTCCCAGTCGCTATCACCGTGACCGCGGGTGTCATAGGCGACCACCGAGTACCCGCACGAATGGAGCCGACGCGCCGAAGTGCTCCAGGCGTGCCGGTTCTGGCCGCCGCCGTGCAGGAGCAGCACGACGGGACGGTTGCCGTCGTAGTGGTAGTAGTCGGCGGCCAGGGTGATCCCGTCTCCGGTGCGTACCCGATGCTGCACGGCGGAGGTCACGACGCGTTGCCCATGGTGTTCACGATCGTGACGGTGCCCTGCGCGGCGCAAACGGCTTTGTCGCCGTTGGTGATGTCGATCCTCGCCACCCCGCTGCGCTTGCCCAGTGACACGATGTCGGCGACCGCGACACACACTCCGCTGGATACAGGTCTGAGTAAGTTCAGCTTGAACTCGGTGGTGGCGACCCATGATCCTGCCGGAATGACGGGATAGAACACCACCCCGAGGCAGTGGTCGACCATCGCGGACAAACACCCGCCGTGCAGGTTGCCGAACGGTGTCAGCAGATCGTCGCGGGTCTCCATCTCCGCCACCAGCCGACCGGCGGTCAGTTCGGTATGCCGAAAGTTCAGAAACGTCGACAGTCCTCCGGCTGTGTTCGCCGTTTTCAGCAACTGCGTTGCGATCTGCTCATCGAACTGCGCATACTTCACGGTCACCATGGCGTGTCACCCCTCGCTTTCGTCGTCATCGGTTGACCGCCGTGAGCCGGCGAACCGCTCGAGCATGTCGCCGAACGCGCCGAGGTCGCCGTGTGCGGCGAAGTGCTTGACATCCACGGCGACAAACATCGCGGTGGCGGTGAAGCGCACGACACCGTCCTCTCCCGTTCCGGTTGCGCTGACATGCAGTGCTCGACCTTCGCGGTTGTCGACGCGCGCAACGATGCGGTGGGGTTGATGCAATGGCACCGGTTGGATGTAGGAGATAGCCAGATTGCGGGTGACTGCCGGGGTGCCCGCGATCCACAGGGTGAAGCCGAACAGGTCGTCGCAGGCGGCGGAGATAGCACCGCCGTGCGCGAGACCTGGTGCTCCGCCGTGCCTTTCGTCGAAGACCAGGTCGGTGTAGACGTGTTGTCCAGATCGAAACACCGTCATCTGCAAGCCGTTGGGGTTGTCGGGGCCGCATCCCATGCACGTGGGGGTGTGCGGCGGCAACTGCTCTGGCTCAAGGGTTGGCGCCTCACTCACGCGGAGCTCGATTCTGTAGAGGTGTCGGTCTGCGATCCGGTGCTGGTCTCGGTCGACGGTCGGCGCCGTGGGGTTGCAGGTGGGCGGCCCGGCGCCCAGATCGCGAGGATGACCGCACTGATGGCCGTGATTGCCGAAAGCGCAAGGGCGGCTTGGCTGTTGCCGTGTGCGAACGCTTCTTTGGCGATGTCAGCGAGATGCGCAGCAGAGGGACCGGACTGCTCGGAGATTGGCAGTGCTGCGGCCAGCGAGTCCGCGAATGCTTCGCGCGCGGGCGGCGGAACTGTGGGAAGCACGGGTTGGATGCGATTGGTGTATCCGGCGGCCAGCACGCTGCCGGCGATCGCCACACCGATGGCGGCACCGATCTCGCGGCTGGCATCGTTGACTGCGGCGGCCACGCCGTGTTTCTCCACCGGCGTCGCGGCAACGATCGCTGTGGTCGCTGGCGCGGTGACTAGACCCAGCCCGGCGCCCATGGCCAGCAGAGGCCATAGGAAATCGGGGTAAGTCGCATCAACGCCGAGGCGGCTAACCAAGTAAAGGCCAACGGCGATGAGCAGCATGCCAGGGGCGGTAACCACGCGCAGGCCGTACCGCTCGGCCAGCATCGGCGCGATCAGCGAGATGACCACGATCGGGACGATCAGCGGCGTGAGGGCCAGCGCCGACTGCAACGGCGCGTAGCCGACCACGAGCTGGAGATACTGCACCAAAAGGAAGAAAGCCCCGAACATAACCAGAAACTGGAGGACCAGTGAGAGCGCGCCGCTGCCGAAGCCTCGGTCAGCGAAGAGTCGAAGGTCCAGCAGCGGGTACTCGCGTCGAAGACCGACGAGTACGAACACTGCCAACCCGGCGATGCCGGCGGCGAATAGTGCGAGCACCCACCCGTCGGTCCACCCGCGCATAGGCGCTTCGGTGACGGCGATGACGATGAAACCGATTGCCGCGGCGATGCACAGCGACCCGATGTAGTCCAGGGGTGGATGGGTTTCCTGGGCGGTCTTAGGCAGGGTGAGGGCGGCAATCATCAATGCCAGACCGGCGACGGTGAGACCGACGAAGATCGATTTCCACGTCCATACCTCCAGCAGCGCCCCGGAGCACAAGACGCCGACGACGGCGCCCGATGCGGCGACACCCGCCCAGATCCCCACGGCGCGGCCGCGTTGATGCTCGGGGAATCCCGCGGTCAACAGCGACAGCGTCGAGGGCATCACGAACGCAGCACCCAGCCCTGCGATGGCTCGCGCCGAAATCAGCCACCACGGATCTGCCATGAGCAGCGGAATGACCGACGCCGCGGAAAAGACGAGCAGTCCGAGAATCAGAACCAGCCGGCGACCGTACCGGTCACCGACGGCGCCCGCAGGGAGGACCAAGCCCGCTAAGACCAGGGTGTAGCCGTCCACGACCCACGTCAATTGACTTTGCGTCGCGCCGGTTTGCTCTGCGATGTCGGGCAGCGAGGTGTACAGGGCCGCCATTGAGCCGATGACCAGTGCCACCGACAGGCACGACACCACAAGCGTCCATCTCTGGCCTCCCGTGAGATTCCGGGCGGCCTGCATGGGATATGACGCATTGTCGATGTCGTCGAAGACGGGCACGGGCTAGACCGCAGTGGCCCATGTGATGGGCAGCGAGGTGTAGCCACGAATCGGCCCAGACCGCAGCCGCCGCGCGGAGTCCAGGTCGACCTCCCAGTCAGGCACCTTGTCCAGCAACGCATTCAGGGCGATCCGAGTCTCCATCCGCGCTAGCGACGCACCCAGACAGAAGTGAATGCCGCGACCGAAGGCCACCTGGTGCTCGCTGCGGCGCTCGATGTCGAAGACGTCCGGCTCGGGGAAGGCACGCTCGTCACGATTGGCCGACCCGAACAGCAGCAGTACCTTTTCGCCCTGGCGCATGGTCGTGCCGTGCAGCGTGACATCACGGGTCAGGGTTCGTGAAAGACCCTGAGCGGGTGAGTCGTAACGCAACAACTCCTCCACCGCCGGCCCCAACAGCGTTCGATCGGCGCCCAGGCGCCGACGGATCTGCCGATGCTGGGCCAGCACGACCGCGGAGTTCCCCAGCAGATTCGTGGTGGTCTCGTAGCCGGCGACGAGCAGCAGCGCGCAGAACCCAAGGACCTCCTCATCGGTCAGCACGACACCGTCGACCGCGGCGTTCGCCAACGCCGACATCAGATCCTCGCGAGGATTCTTGCGGCGGTCGGCGAGGAAGTCGGTGAAGTAGGCGTAAATCGCCGCGGCGGCGGCCAGAGCGTCGGAGGTTTGTCCGTGGTTGACGTCGACCTGCACCACCTGGCTCGACCAAACTCGGAACTGATCACGATCCGTGGCGGGAACACCCAACAAATCGGCGATCACCGCCGCCGGCAAGATGGCGGCGAAGTCGGTCACAAAGTCCGCCCACCCCGACCCCTCGTCGAGGCGCTCGAACAACTCCGCCGCCATCTTGGTGATGGCGTCCTCCAGGTCAGCAACCCTGCGCGGAGTGAACGCTCGGCTCACCAGGGCGCGCAACTGGTCGTGTCGAGGTGGGTCCATCACGATCATCATCGGCAGGAAAGAACCGATGAAATTCGACCCCGGCGGGGTGGGAAAAATCCCGTCCACCGAGGAGTACGTGCCGTGATCCAGTGCCGCGGCCTGAACGTCTGCATGCCGACTCAATACCCAGGTATGCGATTCCTCGGCGCGGTACACCGGAGCCGTGTCGCGCAACAACCGGTACGTCGGATAGGGATCGCTGAGGATCGAGGCATCGAACGGGTCATAACGGATCTGCACCGCGACCATAAAGAGCTCCTACCGCGAATGATGACGATCTAGACTGGGAGTCTAAACGCGGAGAATGGGGTAGGGCAATGCGCAAAATTCCACGTCAGATCTCTGAAAGACTCTCCGCAGCGGCGGACTTGTTCGCCGAAAAGGGGCTCAACGACTCCAAGATCGAAGACGTCGCCGCGGTGACCGGGGTGCCCAAGGGCACGCTGTACTACTACTTCGCCGGCAAAGAAGAAATCCTCGCCTACCTGCTCGAAGACCTCCTCAAGGACATCTCCGATTCCGTGACCGCGATCGTGCACGCCGACGGCACCGGCGCCGAACGCCTCGAACTCGTCATCCGCGCACAACTGCGGGCGATGGCCCAGCGGCCCGCGGTCTGCCGTGCCCTCATCGGCGAACTCGGGCGCGCAGCTCGGATGCCGGTCATCGCCGAGATGGTCAATACCGCCTACCAGCAACCCGTCGAAGCCCTGCTCCTCGCAGGAGCGCGCGACGGGTCCCTCGTCGCGCAGCCCGACGCGCGATCGACGTCCATCGCACTGTTCGGTGCCGTCACCATCAACGCACTGATGTACCTGGTCACCGACCACCGTCTCGACGAGACGGTGGTCGCCAGCACCCTCTACGCCGTCATTTTCGACGGGCTGCGCCCTCGTGAAGGAGACGCAACATGAGCACCTACGGTCTGTCGGTTCTCGGCGAGGACCTGCAATCGCTGGCCAAGACCGCCCAGGCCGCCGATGCGGCCGGCTTCGATGCGGTGTGGGCCTCGGAGTTCTACAGCCGATCCGGGTCGATCTCGATGGCCGCGATGGCCACCAGCACCGAGCACTGCCGGATCGGTTCCTCGATTCTCTACGGCGTGGGACGGAGCCCCTTGGTGCTGGCCACCGAAGCACGCGACCTCGACGAACTCTCCCAGGGACGACTGGTCCTCGGCATCGGCAACGGCACCAGACGGATGATGAGCGACTGGCACGGCGTGCCCGACACCTCCGCACCCGCTCTGCGCATGGAAGAACTCGTTCCACTGGTGCGCCGCATCTGGAACCTGCACGAAGGTCCGATCCACCACGAGGGTCGCTTTTACACGATGAACCTCACCCCGACCGGCGACATGTCACCTCCTAGCCGCCCGATCCCGATCATCACCGCCGGTGTGCGCCCCCGAATGTGCGAGGCGGCCGGCAGAGTCGCCGACGGTCTGGCAGGACACCCCCTTTTCACCACCACCTATGTCCAGGAAGTTGTCAGGCCCGCCATCGCCAAAGGCGCCGCGCACGCCGACCGCGACCCCAGCGACATCGAAGTCATCTCCATGGTCATGTGCTCGATCCACGAAGACGCCGAGATCGCGAGACGTGAACTTGCGCAACAGATAGCGTTCTACTCTTCGGTCAAGTCCTATGAGATGGTGCTCGACGTTAACGGCTTCGCCGCCGAGGGCAGAACAATCCGGGACGCATTCGGCCGGCGCGATTTCCCAGCGATGTTCGCCGCGGTGTCCGACGAGATGATCGACACCATGGGTGTAGCCGGCACGGCAGAACAAGTCCGCGATGGAATCACCCGCTACGAAGGCGTTCTCGACCACATCATGCTGTACTCGCCGTCGGTCGGCATCACTCCAAAACGCGTGCAGCAGAACCTCGAAAGCCTCATCCGAGAATGCTCACCACACGGGATTGCTCAAGCCGCGCAATAGTGCACACTCGACGCACGTCGTCGCGCCTTCGAGGTTCACAACGGCCCGCTTCCCCTGAAGCACTTGGCTGCAGGAGTCAGAGGCCGACCTCGCAGCAGGCCACACGTTCGGTGAGGAAGAGATCCCCGCTCGCTACGGCTTGACGAGGCCAGACGCAGGCGGCGGACGCGTCGCCGAACCTCGGTGACCGTCCCGCGAGGACGAGCCCGCATTCAGATCAGGCGGGGGTCGCCGTCTTCGTCGAGCACGATGTGCCGATCGCCGCGCTGGAGCGCGTCAAGCGCAAGGTCAATTTCGTGGACGGCGAGATCGGCTATGCGGCTGGGGCCGAGGACGATGATGTGCTCAGCTTGATCAGCGCCACCGCCGGCCGCCAGGCCGACGAACTCGGGGTTGCCGGCAACGACGAACTGCAGATCCCAGCCGATGTGGCGGCCGACCTCACGGGCTCGTCGGTCGAGAGCTTGCACGTCGTCGTCGGTCAGCACGCGATCGCCTTCCCCGTCAGGTGTTGTCGGAATTGTTGCGTCGCAGCGTGTTCAGCTCGTCGACCAGCTGCTCGTAGCGCTGAATGGACACGACGACGGCCGCGGGCTTTCCGCCGGTGTCGGTCAGGACGACGTTGCCTGCGCCGGTGGCCACCTGATTGATCAGGTGCTGGTGCAGTTCGCGGGCCGGGATCAGCTCACTGGGGACGGCTTGCGCGCCGCCGAGGGCTTCCACGGTGGTACGGATCATTGGACTGCCTTTCAGAGGTGATAGGTCTGATGTCCTCTCGGCCCGCTTGCCGAACCGAGAGGACACCGCCGAATCCGGTTGATGCTCAACCGCGTTCGGTGACCGTGGTGTTGGGGTGACGCGCCGCGGTGGAACCCTTCACGAACTTGCCGGTGACGGCGCTGCGGTGATGGGTTCCACTGCTGTGGTTGGCGCCCCGTTCGGTGACCGTGGTCTTGGGGTTGCGCGCCGCGGTCGACGCCTTGACGAACTTGCCGCTGACCGCGCTGCGGTGATGTCCCTTGGCCATTGTTTTGTCCTCTCGTTTTTTCCGGCCCGGTATTGAGCCGGATACCGGTCTATAAGTGCGCGTGTCGGCCCGACCCCTGAATTTCTCCGAGATGTCCTGCCCGTGCACACCCTCAGCGGCGCGCCGGGCCAGTGCGTCGCCTTCGGCGGCGGTCACCGACGTGCGTGCTGCCCGCGCGGAGCGGGTGCCCAACGAGCTGGCGTCGATGAGCGCGGTGAGGTGCTTGATGGTGGTCACGACGTCCTCTTTCGGAGTTGGCGGAGTTGGTAGCCGAGGAGGTTTTCCACGCTCTTGGCATCAGGCAGGCCCAGCTCGTCGGCAATCTCGCGCTGGGAGAAGCCATGCTCCTGCATGAACAGCGCTCGACGTGCCCGGTCGGTGCTCAGCAGCGCCATCGCTTCGGCGACCGTGTCGTTGGCGACGATGGTGGACTCGATGCCCTTGATGATGTCGAACCGGTCTTCGGGCAGCTCGGCCATCGGAGTGGTGGCCTGGTCGATGCGTTCCAGTTCGGCGCGCAGTGCGCTGCGGTAGATGTTGGCGAACTGATAGAGGCACTGGCCGACGAAGAAGGTACCTAGCGACGCGCCTCCCGAGGACTGCCAACGGTGGGTCATGAGCACCTTGTCGCGGAAGTAGATCAGCGCGGCGACCACGGTGTCAGCGGCGATGTCCTCGACGACCTCGTCGTTGGGCCAGCCCTCGATGCGGCCCAGGCCGTAGCCGGTCAGCGCTTTGGCCTTGCCGTAGATGGTTCCGTAGCGGATCCAGGCGCGCAGCACGCCGAGGCCGTAGCGGGCCAGCTCGCGGGAGAACCGGTCCCACGGTCGGCCGGTGAACTGGTGCAGCTGCAGGGTCAGGAGCAGGTCCTCGTCTGCTTGAAGACGCCGGAGTCGTTCCAGTTCGTCAGCGAGTTCGGCGGCGAGGTCGGGGTCGTCGAGCCAGGCAGCGACCAAGCCTTCGTCGATGGGCTGGTCGACGTGCTGGGTGTCGGCCTGGTTGTCCGGTTGTAAGCGCGCGGCATCAACGGGCGGGCCGGGGCGGCGTGCCGGTCGATCCATGGCTACATCTCCAGGAGGCGAGAAAGAGACAACCGATCCCTACGGTTGTCGCTTCCTCTTAAGTGCGCGCGCACCGCGAACCCCTGAATCCGGGAAAAAGTTTTTTCCAGGCGAGCGGTCGCGCTCCGTGCTGCCACCATTGTCCCAGGTCGAGCCGACAAGCCCCGGCATGGAAAGAAGGGGGCTACTAGTCGGCCAATAGCGTCGTACGCGGATTCTCTGGGCGCGGTCGCTCGTCGTCGACATCCAGCTGTCAAGAAAGGAGGGTAATTTTCAGCCGCGGGCAACGCTTTTGAAAGCAAAGAGCCCGGGTCGGTCGCAAGGACCACTGATGAGTGCCTACCTGGCGATTCCTATTGGACCGACCAAGCTTCGTTCGCCGCGCTGCACTCGGCGGTACCGAGCAACGAGGCCCACACGCACTCGGATCTGGCTTTCGCCCGTCTTAAGGCCGGCGGCCCGGCGACGTCCACGCCGGAAACTGGGCCGTGGTGCTGCCCGCAGTCACGGCCTTTCTCGACGAGTCCTTCCATCGCCCGCGCCGCGCAGCCATGCGCCGTTGGTTGACCTCGCTGTGGCGGACCGCCGACTAACGCTGGCGCTGCTGAGCTACAGCGACTCGCTGCGCGTTTACGCCAACGGTCAAGGCCAGCGCGAAACGATCGGCCAGCGCCGCATCTGCTGGGCCCGCACAGCCGGCGTCTGCGCGCTGCCCGTTTGGTTCGACGCCACAAGGTGCCCGCGCCGCGCGACGCGGTGTTCCTGCAGCGCGGCTAAGGCGCCCTCTCGGCCGCTCCTTTGGCCCGTCCAGCTCGACGCTGCGACACCGCCCGCCAGGGCGACGAACCCGCCGTCCAAGAGTCTCTGGCGCGACACCAGCCACCGCCAGCTCCGCCCGCGCCAGGATCACCACAGCGTGGCCGATCGCCAAGCAGCGCCGCCTGCACCGCGGCGGCGTCCCAGCCGTGCCGCACCGCATCGCCCTGGGAGCCCGACACCACGTGCTGTTGAACGTCTTCCTCGGCCACGATCTTCACGCACACCGGGTCATCGCATTCGTGCAAACCCAACACGCCCGCCGCCACACTTCCGCCTGCGATCGCCTACGCGCAGCGATGCGGACACACACAGAGAACCCCACACTGTCGCGCGTGAGATAGAAACGGCCGTAACCATCGGCACCGATCGCCCCGGTCCAGATGTTCTAATCCGAAGGCGTTGGCCCACAGACGACGTGGCTGTAGAACCGGGCAATCTCAGCGGCGTGCAACAGCCGATCAACGATCAGCTGTCCCGCTCTTCTCATGGCCGCCAACCCTACGTCCGTGCACTGACACAGGGCCTGTCCAGAGCCGCCTGCAGCGTCCCGACTGACAGGGCCGCAACGGCGTTCGAGGAGCCACCACTGCGCTGTGCCATCTGAGACACGGCCGAACAACGCTCTGCGCCGCTACAACTCCACCTGAGTCGCGATCCCCATGCGCTCAACAGCGCCGGGTCCGTGCGCAGCTGCAGCAGCGCATCGTCGCGATGCGAGAGGGCCGGCGGATCCCCGGCGGCCGAGGTCGTCGGAGTTCTGCGCGTCGCGCAACACCCTGTGTTCGTCACATCCTCTGCGCCGCTCACCTGTCGTCCCCTGCATCAGGCCGAGGCCGCGTCGGGCTCGGCGGCCCCTGGGTAGGCGACACCGCCAGGCGCGACACCTACCTCACCGCCACCGCCCACTACGTGCGAACCGTTGCTGGGCGTGGCCTTCTCAGCTTTCGGAGCGTGCCGCAGCATGGTCCGAACAATTCCGATTCCGACGTCTGTCCGTGCGGCGATGGTCGTCAGCGTCTCACCACGGCCTTGCATGCGCGCAACCGACGCGCCTGCCTTCCCCCGGTGCGTGGCTACTCGCTTCGCAGCTTCGGCGTCGACCTGCTCGCGGAGCTGGGCCAGGCGCTCCTTCTTCCAGACCTCGACTTCGGCGACCTTGCCGACTTCGTAGAGGAAGTTCGTGGCGTCGTCTATGTTCGCCTTGTCCCGCGCAGCGCGCGCTTCGTTGGCGCGCCGGGTCGCTTCCACAGCCCGTCGACGGGCTTCCAACTTGGACGTTCCTGCTGCTGTCATGACCGAGACACTAAAGCGGGCCGCGCCGGACTTACCACCACCACAGCCACATTCGCCATCCACCAATTTTTCAGCCGCCGCCCCTACCGCACCACCGCACCTCACTCACGCGCCGTGTAGCCCATTCCCTCACCGCCGCCGCACCGCCCACTCAGCTCACTCCCTCACAACCCCCTTCCACGGCCCAACGACAGACCACACACCTCTTGCACTCAGGAAACCCGGCAGTCTAAGAGTTTTCTAAGAACCTCCGGTTTGGTGGTGGCTTCGCCAACCCCGGAGTTCGTAGCGTGCGGCGCATGCGGAGACCGGCGTGCGCGTCATGGTGATGACGCTGCACAAGCTGACCGCCGGGGACGGATACCTGTACCTGGTGCGGCAGGTCGCTGCCTCCGACAGCACCGAGCGGGGCCGCTCCACCCTGGCCGACTACTACTCCGCCAAGGGTGAATCGCCGGGCCGCTGGATGGGACGCGGCCTGGCCGCCCTGTCCGACACCGGCCGATGCGAAGTCACTCCGTCTGCCCGCGAAGAGATTTGGA
Source organism: Mycobacterium sp. IDUB_1 (assembly GCF_055419625.1). Taxonomy (NCBI): domain Bacteria; kingdom Bacillati; phylum Actinomycetota; class Actinomycetes; order Mycobacteriales; family Mycobacteriaceae; genus Mycobacterium; species Mycobacterium sp. IDUB_1. Next base: position 63,637 of record NZ_JBVAYA010000005.1, read on the forward strand.
CCGTCGAGGAAGGGTCGGGGGTCAACGAAGCCCAGATGCGTGCCCTGTACGGCGTGGGTCTGCACCCCAACGCAGAGCGCATTCAGACCTACGTCACCGGCCGCAATATGGGCAACCAGCGCGCGGCCACTCGCCTGGGACGCGAGTTCCAGGTCCGCGACGGCGAGCCAGAGTTCGCGCGCCGCTTGGCCGTAGCCTTCCGCGACCACAACGCCGATGTCGGCGCACATGGGAACGCCACCATCGACCCCGAGATCCGCTCGCAGATCCGCACTCGGGTCGCAGTCGAGCTGTTCGGCGAGGAGTACGGTCGCCCGCCCGCCGATGATCGCGAACTGTCCGGATTCATCGCCCGGAACACCCGCGCAAAGACCACCGCTGTGGCCGGCTACGACCTGACGTTCTCGCCGGTGAAATCCGTATCGGCACTGTGGGCCATCGCCCCGCTACCGGTGTCCGAGCAGATCGAAGCCGCTCACGATGCGGCCGTGGCCGACGTCCTGGAATGGCTGCAAGAACAGGCCGCGTTTACCCGCACCGGCGCCGGCGGAGTGGCCCAGGTCGACACCGAAGGGCTCATCGCCGCGGTGTTCACCCACCGCGATTCCCGCGCCGGGGATCCAGACCTGCACACCCACGTCGTGATCTCCAACAAGGTGTCCTATGTCGACGCCAACGGCGTGCGCCGCTGGCTCGCCCTGGACGGCCAACCCCTGCACCGCCTCACCGTCGCGGCCTCGGAGTTGTACAACACCCGACTGGAAGCCCATTTGATCTCCAGGCTGGGTGTGCGCTTCGCCGAACAGTCCCGTGGGCGCGGCAAACGCGCGGTGCGTGAAATCGTCGGAATGTCAGGGAAATTGATGGAGCGGTGGTCAAGTCGCCGTGCGGCGATCAAGGCCCGCACCGCCGAGCTGGCCAAGCAGTTTCAGGCCGATCACGGACGCGAACCGACCAACGTTGAGATCATCGCGCTGGCCCAGAAGGCAACCCTGGAATCGCGCGAGGCCAAGCACGAGCCGCGTTCGCTGGGCGAGCAGCGCCAGGAGTGGCACACCCAGGCCGTCGAGGTCCTTGGAGCACGCGGCGTGAATCAGATGCTGGCCGACACCTTGGCCGCACCGCAGACCACCCGCGAGGCCGTGACGATCGACGAGGAATGGATCGCGTCGCGCGCTGGCGAACTCATCGCCACGGTGGCCGAAACACGCTCGACGTGGCAGCGCCACCATGTGCGCGCTGAAGCGCTGCGGATGGCTCGCGGCCACGACGTGGCGCACGATGTCGCATTGGTCGAAAGACTCACCGATACCGCCCTCGGAGAGGGCTTCTCGGTGCCGCACGCCCGCGTCGAAGACGCCGAGTTGGGTGAGCCTGTCGCATTGCGTCGCCGCGACGGTGCCAGCGTCTACCGCCGCCATGGCGTCGCGCTCTACACCAGCCAGGAAACACTGGCCGCCGAGCGCCGGATCCTGGACGCGGTGCACCGCGGCGACGGCCGTGTCGCAAGCGCCGCCGACGTCGAAATGGCACTGGCGGATTCGACGGCGCGAGGGCGCACACTCAACCCCGGCCAGGCCGCGCTGGTCACCGAAATGGCCACCGCGGGGCGTCGTGTCGCACTCGCACTCGCCCCGGCCGGAACCGGCAAAACCACGGCCATGGCAGCGCTGGCGCACGCGTGGCGCAGCTCAGGCGGACACGTCATCGGATTGGCCCCCACCGCCGACGCGGCGATCGTGCTCGGTGAGGACCTGGGCGCCACCACCGACACCCTGGACAAGTACGTGTGGTCCGCCAATCCCGCCAAGGCCGCGACATCACATGTGCCCGAGTGGTTCAGCCGTGTCGGACCCGACACCCTGATCGTGGTCGACGAGGCCGGAAAAGCGGCCACCGCCGGGCTGGACGCGATGATCCGCGACGCCCTCAAGAAGGGCGCCAGCGTGCGTCTGGTCGGTGATGACGGACAGCTCTCGTCGATCTCGGCCGGCGGCATTCTGCGTGACATCGCCGAGGCCACCGACGCCCTCACCTTGAGCGAAGTGGTGCGGTTCAAGTCCCCGGCCGAGGCCGCCGCCGGGCTCGCGCTGCACGATGCCGACCCGGCCGGAATCGGCTTCTACATCGACCATCACCGCATCCATGTCGGCACCGACGAGACCGCCGCCGACATGGCCTATCAGGCGTGGCGCGCCGACCTCGCTGCGGGCGGGGATTCGATCCTGCTCGCCCCGACCAACGATGTCATCAACGAGCTCAACGCCCGCGCTCGACTCGACCGGCTGGCCACCGACCCCGAGGCCGCCAAGGCGCCCACCGTGGTGCTGGCCGACCAGCTCCACGCCAGCGCCGGAGACACCATCCGCACCCGCAAGAACAACCGCCGAATCACGATCGGGCGCAACGATTTCGTGCGCAACGGCTACCGCTACACCATCACCGAAGTCCTTGCCGATGGCGGCGTGAAAGCCCGCCATCTGCGCAGCGGGCGCATCGTGACGCTGCCGGCGGACTACATCGCCGAACACGTCACGCTGGGCTATGCGGCCACCATCGACTCCGCACAGGGTTTGACCGCGGGCGGCCGCGACACCAGAGGCACCTGCCACATCGTCGGCTCGGACATGCTGACCCGCCAGCACCTTTACGTCGCGTTGACCCGCGGCACCGACGAGAACCACCTCTACCTGTCGACCGCTGAGGGCGACCCGCACCGGCTGCTGTCCCCCAAGGCCACCCACCCCGATACCGCGGTCGATGTGCTGACCAGGATCTTGGCCCGCGACGGCGCGCAGGTCTCGGCGACCACCGCAGCCCGCCAGGCCGCCGATCCGGCCGCCCGCCTGCAGGCAGCGGCCGATATGTACTACGACGCGCTGGGTATGGCGGCCGAGAACCGCCTCGGGGCCGGTGCCCGAGACCGCCTCGATGCGATCGCCGACGAGGTGATCCCGCAGTTGAGCCAGCGTGAGGCCTGGCCAGTGCTGCGCCGCAACCTGTCTGTCCTGGCTCTGCGCGGGGCGGACCCGCGCGAGCTGCTGACCAAGGCCCTGGCCAAGGGCAGCGTCTCCGACGCCGCGGACCCCGCCGCGGTGCTCGATCACCGCATCGACCCCGCCGGCACGCATTCCACCGGTATCGGGGTGCTGCGCTGGCTACCCGCCGTTCCGCAGGCGTTGACCGATGACCCGCAATGGGGCGCCTATCTGGCCCGCCGCGAAAAGCTGGTCGAGGACCTGGCCGAGGAGATCCGCGAACGCGCACGCGGCTGGACCAACGCCACCTCACCCGCCTGGGCACGCCCGCTGATCACGGTGAACCCGATCCTGACCGCAGAAATCGCGGTGTTCCGCGCCAGCATCGGGGTCTCCGAAGCCGACACCCGCATCACCGGTGCCCGCCAATTCCCCGTGCGCACCCGCGGTGTCCAGGCCGCACTGCGACGCCAGGCCGCCGCCGACATCGGCCGCCGCAGCGCCGACACCACCCGCTGGAACGACCTCATCGACGCCATCGACCCCCGCCTACGCGCGGACGCCTACTGGCCACAGCTGGCCGACCAGCTGGTCAAGGCCGCCCGCATCACTCCGCAACTGCGCCACATCATTACGACCGCAGCACGGCAAGGACCGCTGCCCGACGAGCTGCCCGCGGCAGCACTGTGGTGGCGCATCTGCGGCGCGCTGTCCCCGACCGCGACCCTGGCCACGACCCATTCGCGGCTGCGCCCGCCCTGGGTCACCGATATCGACGTCGTGTTCGGGACCGCGCTTGCCGAAATCATCACCTCCGATCCCGCCTGGCCTGGGCTGGTCGCCGCGATCAGCGCGGCGGATCCGCAGAAGTGGACGCCGCGGGATCTGCTGCACGTCGCCGCCGAGCAGCTCGCCGACGCCACCGACGAAGACCATCCGATCCCGCCCGGCGATTACGCCCGGCTGATCACATACACCGTCGATGCCTTCACCCATCGCCTACAAGCCCGCCTCGGCGTGGACATCGAGGACCTGCCCACACCGGAGCACGCACCGATCGATCCCGCCGATGAAGCACTGTTCCCGCCCGACCCGCAAGGACCCTACGCGCAAGTCGAGGAGCATTCACCTTTCGATGACTCTGTCGACATTGCCCCGCCCGAAGAAATCGACCCCTTCCAAAACTGGGCAGAGGAATATGCCGGTCTGCAACTTGAAGACCTCTCAGCAAATCGCCCTACACCCGAATTGGGCATCACTATGGGGGCATTCATCGCGCGGCGCGCCGAGTACCGGAATGTCTGCGACGAAATCAAAACTCTGGCCGCCGATATCCGCGCCGGAAATGGCCCGGCGCTGCGCGCCGCCGCCGACGACTTGCTGCGCATGCGCCGCCAGGTCGACGCCGACCGTCCCTACAGTCACGCCATCACCGACGTGATGGAACAGTGGTCCGACGCCGATAGGGCCTACAACGACACCTTGGGCCTCATCGAGCACTCACGCAGCCAGCTCGATATCCTGCTGGCCACTCCCGACGCCGAGGAACTCGACATTATCTCGGCCCGCCAAACGATCGCCTTCTACACCGACCTGCTCCCCGAACAGCCGCCGTCATTGCAGTTCCAGCAGGCCCTCGCCGACGCCCAGGCTGCCCGCGCGGCGGCCGCCGGCGGCGCAGACAAGATCGTCACCGAGCGGGACATCGCCGCCGCACGCGGCGACGCTGACCGCGCCGACATCGCCGCCCTCAACGCGCTGCGGGTACGGCGCCCGGTGCTGCGCCGCGAACTCGAACGTGCCGAGCGCGACATTGCCACCGCGTTCGCGGCTGCCCAGACCGCCACCTCCGACACCCTCGAACAGCTCCTTGAGTCGGCACGTTCGGAAGTCGCTCTCCTGCAGGTCGCCGGCCACCTAGACGCCAAGTGCACTCCGCTGCTCATCCCCGACGCCGCACTGTCCGGTCTCGAACCCCAGACCGCCGACCGCATCAAATCCCTGGCGGCACAGCCCTATCGGCTCGCCGTCATCCGCGCCGACATCACCGACCGCGAAACCGCCGCCGCGCTCTACACCCTGCGCAACGCTGCCAACGCCGAAGACCGCAAGGTGCTCTGGCTCGCGTCGCCCACCGAGGCCAGCGCGACCCCGGCTCACGACGCCGAGCTGGCTGACACCATCACCACCGTCGATGACGCCCACCAGCAGGTCAGTGAGCAGCAGTGGGCACTGCCGCCCGGCGCCGTCGTCGTCATCGAGGACCCCGCGGCGGCTGAGCCCGACCAGCTCGTCGACCTCGCCCGCCACGCTGCCGCCGCAGACGCCCGACTCGTCCTTCTCGATCCCGGCACCAGCCGCGGGCCCAGCTCGTCGGCGGTGCAGCTGCTCACGCACTCGCTGCCCTGGAACAACACACTCACGATCACCACGTCAGCGCCCGACGATCCGCTCCTGGCCTCGACGCCGGCGGTCACGCTGGCCGACCGCCTCGGCCGCAAGCGCCTCAGCGAACCATGGCAGCAACTGCTCACCCACTACGACACCGCGACCCGCGCGGTCCGCTCCGCACACCGTCGTCAACTCGCCCGGGGATGGCGCAGCACCGACCTGGCGGCCTCAAAGGACCGCGACCGCACCCTGGGCGCCGGGATCGACGACTAAACAGCCCGCGAATGCGGCTCTGGTGGCGGACGCCGGCGGGCGCTCCCGCGACGATGACCCCATAAGCACGCGCCCCGAGCCCTATAGCCCCTATTGCGGGCTCATAGTCAATGAAGACGAACAGTACGAGAAGGTGCAATGCGCAACGCTTGTGGCGATTAGCGCCCCCACCCGGACGGGAAAGACCCGGCGTCTGCTAGCGCCGGCGGCGGTCGGAAGCGGCCGAAACCGCGCATCCGTGTCCGCCACCGCCGCGCGCCATCCCCGCACGACTGTCACCTAACGAAGTTAGTGCCAGGCGCAACACGCCGGACGTCCTCTGTCCCGGCGTGTTTCGACGCGGAGAACCAAGCGGCCGCTAGGTCCAGTAGGCGGGCAGTGACTGCATGTGGTCTTTATCGCCGTGCTCCAGCGCGGTCAATTCAGCTATGGCCGAGGGCCCTTCGAGGGACGAGAGTCCGTTCGTCCAGGTCGCGATTCGGCCGCGGTACCAGCCACGCCAATCGACATCGAGCCCACCAGCGGCCAACCCGGCGTGGTACCAGGCACCTTCCCAATCGCGCCATCGACGGCGGCCTTCAGTCGCCCGCTCAGCGAAGCTTCGAAGTACGGGGTTCTGCGAGGCGGCCTCGGTGAACTCCCTTACCACCTCGGGTTCATCGGCGTCAGCCCCTGGCATCAACTGTTCTGTCCGCTCGCGGGTCTCGTTCACCTCGGCCACCGCCGCGTACCAGGCGTCCAGCGCCACCCTCCAGCCTGATCCGGTTTGCGGCTCCCAGGGCTGTACGTCGAGGGTCAAAATATCATGCACCGCCAGGTTATTGCTGCACTCAAGGGCCGCGCCTGAGGTATCGCCAACTATTGCTGGCGACAGGCCGTGTCGCCAGTTTGGATCCAGGGTTCCAATACGCGCGTCCATGAGTATCGGCTTGAGCAGCACGTAACGAGCCCACCCGTACTGGTGGCGTGCGCCCTGTTGTTGAAGCTCCCATATGTATGAACTCATGAGCCGTCCGCCAGGTCGTCTTCGACGCTCACTAGAGCCTTGACGATCATGTCGTGCACGTCAGGGTCGCCGGTGACGGCCGCGGCGTAACACATGTCAGGTAGCGGTAGCGGTCGGTTAGCCCAGCCGCCAATATGTTCGGCGGTACGGGCTATCAGCCAGTGCGCCCGATAGTTGGCCAGCTCTTCACTGCTGTCGCGGGGGTGGCCTGCCCCGCCGATCATGAACGCGGGTCTGGACATGGCGGTGGTGCCGTTGAAGGTTTGAGCTTCCTCGTTGTATTTGGTCCACTGCTGCGTGCTGGGCTCATGGTCACCGCCGCGGGCAACCCAAATGTGGCGCAGCGCATCAGGGACACCGCCGTCGATAGCTTGGGCCTGAGTAGTCGCCGCGGCCATCAGTGCGGCGCTCACTCCCGAGACGATCCTGTCCGGACAGATCGGATCAGCGCCCATGACCCGCAGAAGACGCGTATAAACCTCGGGCCACAGCACCGCCAGCCGGTGCACGTGCATATCGTCGAGCACCGGAGCAGGCACCTGGACGCCAGGCTGCAGCAACGGATTGGTTTCTCGCGTGCACGCTGGCGGATGTTCCACCCCCGCGTCCCGGAGCACGGGCGTCGGGAGTGTGCTCGCAGCCGCGACCAGGCGCCAGCCCCACTCGGCACGCCGCTGGGCGTACTCCACGAGCACGCGTGCTGGATCGGACCAACCGAACCACAATTGCCGAAAGCTGTCGTCTATCAACGGATCTGTCGCTAATACCCGCACCGAGCGCGGAACGAAAACGCCCGCCGGGATATAGCTGGCTCCGTCGTTGGACGTGATGACGGTTTCGGTCCCGCTCGGGGAGCGGAAAACCCCGACCGCCCACCCCGTCAGGTAATTGCCCGCCATGTAGGAGGCATGCTGCAACTTCCAGACCAACTCCTTCGCCGCCGCCGCATCCGCTGACTCGCGCCGCTCCCGCGCGGCCGCCGTCTGGCCCGCGGCCACCACGCTCGCCGGAATCAGGGTCGGCCCAGCACCGGCGGCCGCTGCCGCCGGCGCTGCCGATGGGGCATTGCTACCAGCGCCGAGAGCGCCTGCCGGCACCGTCGCCGCAGGAGGCGGAACAGCCCCGGCAGGGGGTCCCATCGAGCCAGGCGGAAGCATCATCGACGCGCCGCCGGCGGTACCCATACCCGCCCAGGCTGGAGCTGCGGCGGCGGCCACCATGCCTGAATGAGCGGCGGCCGCTGGCACGCCACCGCCCGCTGTCGCCGAGACCGGCGTCGCCTGCCCGCCAGCCGACAGGGCCGGTGACGGACTCGCTGGAGCTGGCGGGGGCGCAGCGGGCATTCCCCCACCGATAGCCCCGCCGGTCGACATCCCTTGGGTAAAGGCTGCAGCGGGTGACCCCGCACCTGAGCCAGCGCCCGGCACCCCACTTGCACTCGGCAATCCGATTCCAGCATCGGGCGTTTGGCCCACACCGCTACCCAGAGGATTAGAGCCCATCCCGGGCATTCCGCCACTTCCCAGGGCGCCAGGCATCTTCGGCGCACCACCGGAACCCATCCCGCCGCCGCTCATGCCGCCCATCGACGGCACACCGCCACCACTCAGAGGTGCGGCCCCTGCCGCCGGAGAAGCCACACCCGGCGTCGGCTGCACCGGTCCCGTCACGACCTTGATCCCCTCATCACCGGTTGCCGGTTTGATCCCGGGTTGCGTCGTGGACGTTCCCGCTGAATCCGTTGGCGACATCGCTGGCGGTGATTGATCACTGCCTTCTTGAAGTGGTGTCGACTTTGAGCTGTCGTCCTCCTGGGGAAGTGCTTTCTTGGGGTTGTCGTCCCCCTGTGTGATGCCGGGTGACGGACTATCGAGCGGTTGCACTGGCGGGGCCGAGGGGGCGTCGCCCCACTTCGTCAAAAGATATAGCGCCCTGGTATTTTCAGTGCTCTTCTTGAACGAGGTGTGCGACGCCATTGCAGCGGTTACTCCCGCCTCGGTCCGGTACCGGGCGATGCCGTGATACTGGGTCACCAGGGCTTCGGCTTCGCCTGGAAGTTTCGCGCTCGCGATCTTGGCATCCGCCTCACGGACAAGCTGCTCCTGACCTGACCGTGTCTCGCGCAGCACGGTGGCGATATCGGCACACTTGTCAGCCAATTTGGCATGCCATTCGGCGATCGTCTTGGCTTCCTCGGCCAACACCGCGTTCACCCGGTGAACCTCGTCAAAGCCCTGCGAATCGGCCGCATCGCGGAATCTCGCGCTGTCAGTCACGATCTGCTGGTGGATCCCGTCCCACGACGTTGCACCAGCCCGGTACGTCTGCTCCTGGGCATCCCAATGCTCAGCGTCCGGCGGCTCCAAATCCGGCGTAACGATCAGTCGCCCATACGATCCCGCAGACCCTCCGGCAGCAGGCATCAGCTGAACCCGCACTTTGCATCAATCACGTCGACCAAATCATTGCCCTGCGTGATGGCGTAATTCGCCGCGTTCCAGTCGCGCATGTTGACCCCATGCATGCTGTCGATCTGAGTCCCAATCCAGGCGATGATCGGCGCCCTAACTTCTAAGGGTGTCGCCGAGCCTATCTGCGTCCGCAGGAACGCGACCTGCGAAGTCATAGTGCGCTTTTCGACGGTTCGCGCTTCGTAGGTTTCACCGCTGGACCTGCCGGTTGTTGCGGCAATCGACGCACGCTGTTTTCCAGCCGAAGTGATGACTCGGGCAGCCCGATCCCACGCCGTACAGGCGGCCGCCTTAGCGGCCTGGGTGTCGCTCCTGCTGTACGTCAGTGGGGCCGGCGGAACCACGTTCACTGTGTGCCGTGCCGCTTCGATCGGACAGGCGAGGGCCAGGCCGCTCGTCACCACGGCACCTAATGCGACCGCGAACGCCGCCGTCGAAGCGGTGATCCCGGTGCGGCGTCGCCACAGGCCCCTCATCGTCATGACACGACGGTATCGCGAGCGAGTGACACCGGGCCACCGCCGCGGGCACATTCGAAAGAGCGACTTCACGCAGTTCTGTTGCCTATAGATAACACTCGGCAATTCAGCGCTGGTGGAGGTGTGCCTGAACTGGTCGAGATTTGGCATGAAAAAAGCCTCGCGCGTCGAATCGAGGTTCGACGGCCGCGAGGCGGAAGCCAGAAGCGAGCGCCTGAGCGCGTCGCCCACTCGGTGAGCCAGTCCGTTCCGCGCCAGAAGTCCCAAATTCCCTATCCTGGAGGCATGACAAGCGAGGACGGTGACGCCGGATCAGAGCTTCCTCCGCCCCCCACTCCCCCGCGCCGCTTCGGTCAACTGCCCGACCTTGCTGTCCCAGACGACTTCGACGAGCCGCTACCCCCTACCGAAGCCGCGGTGTGGGAAGGGCCAGACCCGGCCGACGAGGACACCAACGCTGCACTCGACGACGATGACTGGCCTATCGATGAGGCAGACCTGTAAGGCGCTGCGAGAGTCAGAAGCCGACAGCACGCTCAGCGAGGAGGAGATCCGCGCCCGCTACGGCATACCGCGGTCAGACTCTAACGGATGAGATTCCCACTATCTATGTCTCGCAGGGGACAGATGACGGACTAACGCGCCGCGGTCATCGACTGCGGCGACCTCACCGCGCACCTTCGAGGGAGCCAGGCGGTCGATTCTGCAGGAATGCCGTCACTCGTCGAGAACTACTCGGGGTTCAAATGGTCTGCTGCCGTTGTAATCTTGTTCGAGCTGGTCACACAGATCAGCCATTGCTTTGCGAATGAACTGTTGTTGAGTACTGATGCCGGTATGGGGCCGCGTCCACGCGATGGTGTTGACCATGCGCTCTTTCAATTCTTCAGGCACCGAGAGCAAGATATCGACAGACTTTCGACTAGGGACGCTCCGACCAACTCCAATGTCCTTACCTGCAGCGCACACAACACCATCCTTGATATCTGAAATCAAACAACTCGGTCGGCTCCCGCTCTATTCGGCTCCTCGTCGATATCCCCGCGCGCCCATGTCCGCTAGTCGATGACGCTGTCGGCGGCACCCACCCTACGAGGAAGTCAGGTACCCCCTTGAACACCCGACGGCACAGGCTTATTCACGATCCCCGAGTTCAGACGAGTCCACGGTTACCCTCGCCATGTAGGCAGTAGCTCGACCGATGAGTTCTGTCACCGCTGGATCCAGGAGCTCTGCGACTGTGATACCCAGGCTTTTAGCGTATGCAACTACGAGATCATGATCCTCTTTACTAACGCGCTTCGCTAGAATTGCTGTGTTCAAACGCTTTTCGCGATAGCGCCAGTTACGGCGGCGGCCGCTAGCACCCTCGGACATTAAACTCCGCACTATGAATGCCCGCCAGAGTCAGGCCGCTCATTCTTCGTGCAGCCAAGCACTCTTGCTTTCGAGGCAACAGGACACGGCCTTGGGCGATGCAACTCTTAGGTCGCGCAGTTCCAAGACGCACTCCTCGAAGCTGAACCCTCCGTCAGCCAGTGCCTTCATCCATGCGATGAGTGCCCGCCCCTCATTGGCCTGAGAAGCACGAGCCCAAATCCGCCCATACGTGACCGCCACCGAATGTGCGTAGGCTTCACGAACCACTGTCGAAGCGTCGTCGAAGAGTGCTTGTGAGATCGAGGCATACCGCTCCAGGTCGTCAGTGCGAATACCGCAAACACTGAGATACAGTGCCGCGTTTGTCACTTCATTACGCCAAAGGTCCTGCAGAGTTGAGCCATGCGCGCTTCTTGATTGAAGGACGTGTACAAAGTCTGCGCCGATCACGTACGTCGGTGACTGGATCGCAGCCCCATGACTGAGTGACATTACTGACACATCCTGGGCGCTCGTGCGGCCTTGAAAAGAGGAAGCCAGGTCGACGCACGCGCCCCCAAGAAGCCTCCAGAGCTCCATCAGGTAGTCACCATGCTGCGTGAGCGGGTATGTCATGAACACCGACCCATCAGGTAGGACCTCGGCGGTTGAAACCCCGAAGGAGCGTGCCCAGAGTGCTGCTTGCCCAATGACATCCGCAAGTGCAGCATGTCTCCTGCCGAGCTCGAATCCGCGGCTGTTTGCCTGACTCAGTTCATCGTTCACAAGATGCCTCCGTGACTTCGGAGAAGCCTCTCGGACCTGTTGTCGCCGTCGCCGCAACGATGAGGCGCGCGCGCCCGAAGGGCGCCAGCTGGCCATCGCCACAAGCCTGCAGCCGACCTGGTGCGGTACACACCCCCAGGCTACCGGTACAGCGCGGTGGTTGACCACTAATCCAAAGGTATTACCTAACAACAGCACTGGTCGGCACCCAGCCGACTGTCAAGAGGCATATATTCATGGAATAACGAATGTTCTACCGGTGCACAATAAGTCACAAACTATTAGTCAACTAGTGCTCAACTAGTGCTCAACTAGTGCTCAACAATGCTGCTGCAGAGTCATTTTCGGGTTGCCAGGTCCGCTCGGGTAGACCACAGAGGACGCATATCTGCGGTCCTTGCGCAGATCAATCTGATGCCCCTTTGCGCAGACGACATGGCCGGTCGGGGCGGAGCGCCCCGCGCCGTTCCGGAATCACCCCTTGTCCGGGCAGGATGAGGACAAGCGTCGAAATATGGGTGAAGTCGCCCAAGGTGGTGGACGCCGTTTCATCTGTTCAACTACGTTCCGGTTAACCGAGATTGCTACAGCTCGTGACAGCCGGAGTGAGCTTGCACCCCGTCCGTCCGAGCGTTCGCCTTTGGCCGTTCGAGAGAGTTTGGAAAGTGAATGATCGACGCAATGACATTGGTAAGTGGGGGCGATAGATGAGTTGGAAGGCACTCAACTGGGCAATAAGTATCGAGGTCTCGACTCCGATCGAGCGACTTATCCTCGTGCTGCTAGCGAACCGCGCAGACGAGAGCCTCTCCTGCTACCCGTCCCTCGGTACGCTCGTGTCGGAATCTCGTGCTGCGCGAAGCACGGTCCTAAAGGCGCTGAGCAAGCTGGAAGAGGCCGGGCTCGTTGTACGAGTTGCCCAGTACCACAAATCCGGAGCCAGACGACCAAGTCACTACCATCTCAATCTTCCCGATGCGATGCACTCGCGCCCCAGTCTTGATGTCGGACTCCCCCAGTCCGCCAACGCGACCGGGCCCGTCCAGTCTCCAGACCGGGAAGGTTCACCTCCCGGACCGCCGGAGGTCCAATTCACGGACCCCTTGAACCCTTCAAGAGAACCACCATCCGAACCATCATCGGCCTCCGTGCTGGAGTCTCTTCCCACACCGTGGCGAATTAGCAGCAGCGAAGCGAGAAGGTTGTCACCGGCAATCGAGGAGGCTTTTGCGGCGGGCTGGACATCGCAAACGTTGGTGGCCCACCTTTCATCCCGGCCTGAGGGAGTCCGTAATCCCGCTGCCGTTCTCGCCTCGCGTCTATCTGAGCTGCCAGCTCCACCGACCTTTTCCATACGACAAAAGACACCGTGGTGTGGCGAGTGCGAAGACCCCTTGTCTCGCACGATCACAGTCACAAAGTCGGACGGCACAGAAGCAGCGGAGTTCTGTCCACGATGCAGCCCACAAAAGCAGTTTCAGGCCAGCAACAGATCGACGGCTCGCGGAGGGAGGTGAATCAAATGGATTCGAACGTATTCGATGAGCTTCCGCTCCTCTTAGCCGTACCACGCGCGGCGGCGATTTTAGGAATCAGTCGTGCTGCGGCGTACCGTCTCGCGGCGTCTGGCGAACTTCCCGTACGCAGATTGGGAGGGCGCGTCTACATCGTCACCTCAGAGCTACAGCAACTGATCGCCTCGTAAGAAACTCTCCAAGTCGAGACGGCAGTTTCGTGCACGCTTATCGTATTCGCCGGGTTATCCCTGACGGCAGGTCTTTTCGCCGGCCCGGCACAGCGTGCAAGCGACCACAGTACTAACACCAGCAGGAGCGTGGATGACGACGACCGAAGAACCACCCCCTAAGCGCACCCGCCGCACTGAGCCAATTACGCGGCGCAGCGCCAAGAACGGCGCAGTGAGCTACACATTCCAAGTGGACGTCGGGACCCACGCTGACGGCACCCGCGACAGACAGCGGTTCACTTTCTCCACGTTCGCGGAAGCCCGCCGTGAGTACCGAAAAATCTCGACGGAGGTTGCAGCGGGGACGTTCGTAAAAAGAGACCTCACCACCGTCGCCGAATATTTGGCAAGGTGGCTCGACGGAAGACGCGACGTCAGGGCTAATACCCTTGCAGGTTACCGACATTCGTTAAAGCCCGTTATCGACAATCTTGGCGGCTTGGGTTTGCAACAACTACGAACGTCCGACATCGACGCCCTGGTAACACTGCGGCTGAATGGCACGCCCATTTCCCAGCGTGAGAGGCGCGGACGGCGCGCTGCTGAGGTATTGGCGTACTTGCGGTCAAGATCCGGCGGTGCCCAATATGCGGAAGTTCGTGACGAACTCGGCAATCCTGGCGTCAAGGCCTTAGATCGGCTGGTCGCCTCGGGCGAGGTGATACGGCCTAGCCGCGGCCGATATGTTGCCGTTCGGGACAGCGATCCCGTGCAGTCCAAGATTCCAGGCAACGTTAGTTCCCGGACTGTCGTGACAATGCTCGTGGTGCTGTCGTCCGCCCTCGACGACGCTATGAGGGAGGGCCTTGTAGCCCGAAACGTAGCGCGTTTAGTGAAGAGGCCCGCGGTGGAGCATCACGAAATGGCCACTTGGACAGCAGAACAAGCGGTTCGGTTTCGCGAGCATGTGCGCGGCGATCGGCTCGCCGCATGTTGGCTGCTGACCCTGGCAGGGCTTCGCCGGTCGGAAGTTCTAGGACTACGTTGGTCCGATGTTGACCTCGATGGCGGAACGGTCACCATCGCTCAGGGTCGTGTTGTTGCAGAAGGCCAAGGCACTATCACCGGAGACCCGAAGTCCAAGCGGTCTCGCAGGGCACTACCGATGCCCGCCGAAGTGCTCACCGCACTGCGCGTCTTTAGGCTCCGCCAGTCTGAAGAACGCCTCGCCATCGGCTCGGAGTATCCCGACACCGGGTTGGTCGCCGTCAACGTGATTGGCCTCCCTATCCGACCGGAGACGTATTCAGGCGAATTCATGCGGCACGCGAAAGACGCTGGTGTGCCTTCAATTCGGTTACACGACGTTCGACATACCGCAGCCACCATGCTGCTCGATCGCGGAACAACACCCTCGGCTACTGCAAAATGGCTCGGCCATGACCCAGCGATTACGCTTCGGGTATACGGGCACGTATATGACAGCGCACTTGCGGCGGCGGGCGACACACTGCTTCGGGGCCACTAATTCTCGCGCCAGGGCGCCGAGCGATCAGCGCAAGGAGCCGTCTCAACAGCGCGAACCGCTGTAATAGCCGCCTTGGCGCAGTCACGCCGGACGCGGCCCTGCGATCAAATCACCTAATTCAATTGAGGATTTGTGATGTTGGCCCAACAAGCTCAGGCCGGCACGCTACGCGCTCGCGCGTGCCTCAACCCACTTAATCAAGCGGCGACGGCGTTCTGCGATGCGCTCGGGATTCTGCTCGGCGTCACGCTCGGCGGCATCGGCTTCCGCCCAGGCGCGACGCATATCGGCGTCGTGGAACTCCACAGTCTTCGCCATCACTCACCCCTTTTCGGACGACGCCAGCATACCTGCGCTCCCCGACAAAACCCGTTAGGCACATTCTAGTTCCCTCGCTGCTGGGAGGCCTTGGCGATGCGGGCGGGCGTCATCGTCGTCGCTTCGGCGGCGGCAAGCAGGTGTGCCAGAACTTTGATGGATGCGACGTCCGAGTGCGAGAAACCGTCAGCCTCGAGCGTGTTGGCTGTCAGCATCCCGAAAGCGAGCCTGTCCGCGCGGACGGCGACCGACACAAACGCCCTGTACTGCCGATTCCTAGAGACGTCCCATGAGGCGGGAACAGCGGCGTTCGTGTCATTACTCCACTCGACATCGCCACTATCTATCAGGTCCCATACCCCCTGATCACTGCCGTGGCCCTCGACGAACTGGCTGGTGAAGGAGTCTTCGCGATTTCGGGAGTCACTGTAGGTGCCCGACTGCATCACCCTGGATTGAGCACCTAGGTCTTGCACCCGAAAGTAGGCAGCCCTCGGCGCTTCGCTCTGGACGAGATCGCAGACCTTGCTAACGATTGACGTGCGAAACCCGCTGATCTCCACATCCTTCGTCGCCTGATCCAACACGGAGAGCCGGCGCAGCTTGTCGGCAGTGCCGAGCATGGCCCCGTTGATAAGCAATGAAGTGCGACGAGACTTTGCCTTGAGGGCTTGGTCGAGCGAGACCCGCTCCTCCTCCTGTTGGCGCTTGAACGTGCGCTCGTTGCGGAACTTGAAGAAACCGACAACAGCGGTCGCCACCGCGAGGCAGCCGGCCAGAATGCGGATCGCGACGAGCCAATTGCCCGGCGGAACGAGGCTGACCGCAAAGGTGGCCGCCGCGGTCAGAACAGCCAGCGCCGTCAGCGCGAAGTTGAAGGCGACCGCCTGATCCTTGACAGCCTTCGTCTTCTCCGCCCCCACCGCGGCAGCATCTCACACAGGGTCGACGTAACCGAATAATGAATCCCTACTCGCGCAGTCTTAAAACGGTTCCGCCACCCCTCCTCGGCGCCCTGGCGCCGGCGCGCCGGCGCCTGTTCAAAGCTCTTGGCACACTCTTGGCACAACGGGGGTTTGAAATCGAGAGAAAAACTTGGCCGTAACTCTCTGACCAGGAATTTTGATGGTGGGCGCGGACGGTTTCGAACCGCCGACCGCTGGTGTGTAAAACCAGAGCTCTACCACTGAGCTACGCGCCCGATCCCGGGCAGCATATCGGCGACCGTGACGAACTCGAAATCCGCTCTCAGTCGCGGACAGCGGCCAATGCTGCGTTCCACACCGCCTGATCGCGTGCCTCCCCCGGCTCCTTGCAGTCCGCGAAGCGCACCACCCCGGCGCGGTCGACCGCGAAGGTGCCCCGGTTCGAGAAACCGGACACGTCGTTGAAGACGCCGTAGGCCTGACTCACCGCACCGTGCGGCCAGAAGTCCGACAGCACCGGAAACGTGAATCCGCGCTGAGCGGCCCACACCTTGTGTGTCGGCGACGGGCCCACCGAGATCGCCAGCGTGGCCGTCGCCTCGTTGACGAATTCGTCGAGGTGGTCGCGGATCTCGTCGAGTTCCTTCTGACAGATCCCGGTGAACGCGAGCGGGAAGAACACCAGCAGCACGTTCTTGGCACCCCGGAACGCACTCAGCGTCAGCCGCTGGTTGTTCTGATCGGCAAGCGTGAAGTCCGGCGCTGGGTCACCGACCCCAATCATCGCTGCTGTCGGCTCTTCGCGCGAGCGCTCATCGCTGCTTCGTGATCGCTTTGGCCTTCGGTTGCACCAGCCTGCTCGCGATCCAGTCCCCCAGGTTCGCCGAGGAGGTCTGCATCAGCCCGGCCGTCGGCGCGGACTCGGCGATCTCAGCGGGCTGGACGTGACCGGGCTTGCCGGTCTTGGGGGTCACCACCCAGATGACGCCGTCGTCGGCCAGCGGGGTGATCGCGTCCATCAGCGCGTCCACCAGGTCGCCGTCGTCGTCGCGCCACCACAGCAACACCACGTCGACAACCTCGTCGGAGTCCTCGTCGAGGAGCTCACCACCGCACTCGTCTTCGATGTCGGCGCGGATGTCGTCGTCGACGTCGGAGTCCCAGCCCAGTTCCTGCACAACCTGATCTTTTTGGATGCCCAGCATGCGGGCGTAGTTCGGGGGGTCACCCGCCGACACCACGGTCAGTCCTCCTTGCGCCTAGTCGGCACGCTGTGCGCTGTGCCACGTTCGACCACTATCGTCGCACGCCTGGGGGTCACGGCAACCCACCCGGCAACATCCGCCCCCGAGCCGTCACCGATAAGCCGCATCGCAACGGTCCAGCGCGGTGGTCTTCGAGTCGTTCAACTCCGCGATCGCGGAGTTGAAATCCTCGGCCGGATAGTTCCCCGCAATCGCCGTCGCAACCCCGCGAGCAGCGTCGACCCAGCTGCCCAGCGCATCGCGAAGCTCGGCGGGCAGCGTGTCGGTCATGCTGCCCGACACCAGGTCCGCGCTCTGGTTGAGCGCATCGACCGCCGCCTGCGCCCCACCCTCTGCGCCCACCGGGTCGGTGTTGAACGCATCGACGTAGGTGTTGACCGCGGCGATCGCGTCGGCGCTGCTGGTGCTCATCGCCTCGCACGACGTGTGCACCGCCTCCACCGTCATCGACGTCTGACGTTCGGACTCGCGCGCTGACGAACTCGCCGCGGACTCGTGCAGGGACGCCGACACCGACGCGCGGTACTGCGGCGCCTCCCCCGGGGGCGCCGATGCCTCTCCCGCGGTGACGTTGGTGCAGCCGACGACGATCATCGCCAACACCGCGGCGGAGCCGGCCGCGAAGGCGGACAGCCGCAACGGCGCAGCCCGTCGCCCACCGATACGCACGGTCTGCAGACGTTACCGGCCGACCCCGACACCGGGTGTACTAAATGCAACCGTTCGCGTGCGGCACTGCACTTGCGGCAGGATGGGACGAGGATGTAACCCACCGTGCACTGCGCGAAGCGAGCAGACCCACTCGACGGACCGCGTGTGCTTCACCGCCTGACAAGGAGCGGAAGTTGACCACCGAGTTCGTGCGCCAGGATCTGGCCCAAAACTCCAGCAGCACAGGCGAACACGATCGCGTTCGCGTCATTCGGGAGGGGGTCGCGTCCTATCTGCCCGACATCGATTCCGACGAGACCGCCGAGTGGCTGGAGTCGTTCGACCAGTTGGTTGAGCGGTCGGGTCCCGCGCGGGCGCGCTACCTGATGCTGCGTCTGCTCGAGCGGGCCGGGGAGCAGCGGGTGGCCATCCCGTCGCTGACGTCGACCGACTACGTCAACACCATCCCGACCGAACTCGAGCCGTGGTTCCCCGGCGACGAGGACGTCGAGCGCCGCTACCGCGCCTGGATCCGCTGGAACGCGGCGATCATGGTGCACCGCGCGCAGCGGCCCGGCGTCGGCGTCGGCGGCCACATCTCGACCTATGCGTCGTCAGCAGCCCTCTACGAGGTCGGCTTCAACCATTTCTTCCGCGGCAAGGCCCACCCGGGCGGCGGTGATCAGGTCTTCATCCAGGGCCACGCCTCCCCCGGCATCTACGCGCGCGCCTTCCTCGAAGGCCGGCTCAGCTCCGAGCAGCTCGACGGGTTCCGGCAGGAGCACAGCCACGCCGGCGGCGGCCTGCCGTCCTACCCGCATCCGCGGCTCATGCCGGACTTCTGGGAGTTCCCCACGGTGTCGATGGGCATCGGTCCGATGAACGCGATCTACCAGGCTCGCTTCAACCACTACCTGAACGACCGCGGCATCAAGGACACCTCGAACCAGCACGTGTGGGCGTTTCTCGGCGACGGGGAGATGGACGAACCCGAAAGCCGCGGCCTGATCCAGGTCGCCGCCAACGAGGCGCTCGACAACCTCACGTTCGTGGTGAACTGCAACCTGCAGCGCCTCGACGGCCCCGTGCGCGGCAACGGCAAGATCATCCAGGAGCTGGAGTCGTTCTTCCGCGGCGCGGGCTGGAACGTCATCAAGGTGGTGTGGGGCCGCGAGTGGGATGCACTGCTGCACGCCGACCGTGACGGCGCGCTGGTGAACCTGATGAACACCACCCCTGATGGTGACTACCAGACCTACAAGGCCAACGACGGCGGCTACGTGCGCGACCACTTCTTCGGTCGTGACCCGCGGACCAAGGCGCTCGTCGAGCCGATGTCGGACCGCGAGATCTGGAACCTCAAGCGCGGCGGCCACGACTACCGCAAGGTGTACGCGGCCTACCACGCGGCGATGGAGCACAAGGGTCAGCCGACGGTGATCCTGGCCAAGACCATCAAGGGCTACACGCTGGGCAAGCACTTCGAGGGCCGCAATGCCACGCATCAGATGAAAAAGCTTGCGCTGCAAGACCTCAAGGACTTCCGCGACGCCCAGCGCATCCCGATCTCCGACGAGCAGCTGGAGAACGACCCGTACCTGCCGCCCTACTACCACCCCGGGTCGGACGCGCCGGAGATCCGCTACATGCTCGACCGGCGCCGCGCCCTGGGCGGGTTCCTGCCCGAACGCCGCACCAAGACAAAGGCGCTCACGCTGCCCGGCCGCGACACCTACAAGGCCCTGAAGAAGGGGTCGGGCAAGCAGGAGGTCGCCACGACGATGGCGACGGTCCGCACGTTCAAGGAACTGTTGCGGGACAAGGAGATCGGCAAGCGGATCGTGCCGATCATCCCCGACGAGGCGCGCACGTTCGGCATGGACTCGTGGTTCCCGAGCCTGAAGATCTACAACCGCAACGGCCAGCTCTACACCTCGGTCGACGCGGAGCTGATGCTCGCCTACAAGGAGAGCGAAATCGGCCAGATCCTGCACGAGGGCATCAACGAGGCGGGCTCGACGGCCTCGTTCACCGCCGTCGGCACGTCCTATGCCACCCACAACGAGCCGATGATCCCGATCTACATCTTCTATTCGATGTTCGGGTTCCAGCGCACCGGCGACGGCCTGTGGGCGGCGGCCGATCAGATGGCCCGTGGCTTCGTGCTGGGCGCGACGGCCGGGCGCACCACGCTCGTCGGCGAGGGTCTGCAGCACGCCGACGGGCACTCGCTGCTGCTCGCCGCGACCAACCCCGCCGTCGTGGCCTACGACCCGTCGTTCGCCTACGAGATCGCCTACATCATCGAAAGCGGTCTGCACCGCATGTACGGCGAGAACCCGGAGAACATCTACTTCTACGTCACGATCTACAACGAGCCCTACGTCCAGCCGGCCGAGCCGGAGAACCTGGACGTCGAGGGGCTACTGCGCGGCATCTACCGCTACCAGCAGGCGTCGGAGAAGCGCAGTAACAAGGCCCAGATCCTGGTCTCCGGTGTCGGCATGCCGTCGGCACTCAAGGCGGCCGAGATGCTCGCCAACGAGTGGGACGTGGCCGCCGACGTGTGGTCGGTGACCAGCTGGGGTGAGCTCAACCGCGACGGCGTGGCCATCGAGAAGGAGGCGCTGCGCCATCCGGACCGGCCTGCCGGCACGCCGTACGTGACGCAGGCACTCGCCGACGCCGAGGGTCCGGTGGTGGCCGTGTCGGACTGGATGCGGGCGGTTCCCGAGCAGATCCGGCCGTGGGTGCCCGGCACCTACATCACGTTGGGCACCGACGGGTTCGGCTTCTCCGACACCCGGCCGGCGGCGCGGCGGTACTACAACACCGACGCCGAGTCGATCACGGTCGCCGTGCTCGAGGGCCTGGCCCGCGACGGCAACATCGACATGGCGGTGGCGGTCGAGGCGGCGCGCAAGTACGAGATCGACGACGTGATGGCGGCGCCGGAGCAGACGAGCGATCCCGGAGTCGCGTAGCCGACGACATCGGATACAGCGTGGCCTGACGATTTAGAGGACTTCTCCAAACTGAGGCGTAGATTTTAGGGATGGCCGACAACAATCGGTTCATCCCGCCCCGGTCGACGGTCGAGGTGCTGGAGAACGTTCCCGACTCGGTGCTCCGCCGGCTCAGTCAGTATTCGGGCCGGCTGGCGACCGAGGCCGTCCAGGCAATGGGCGAACGGCTGCCCTTCTTCGGCGAGCTCGAGGCGTCTCAACGCGCGAGCGTGCAGCTGGTCGTGCAGACCGCGGTGGTGAACTTCGTCGAGTGGATGCGCCATCCCGACAGCGATGTCAGCTACACCGCCCAGGCCTTCGAGGTGGTGCCGCAGGATCTGCGGCGCCGCATCGCGCTACGCCAGTCGGTGGAGATGGTGCGCGTAACGATGGAGTTCTTCGAAGAGGTCGTGCCGCTGCTCGCACGCAACGAGGAGCAGCTGGCCGCGCTGACCGCCGGCATCCTGCGCTACAGCCGCGACCTGGCGTTCGCGGCGGCCATGGCGTACGCGGATCAGGCCGAGGCGCGCGGGGCGTGGGACACCCGCATGGAGGCGAATCTGATCGACGCCGTGGTGCGCGGAGACATCGGCCCCGATCTGCAGTCGCAGGCCGCGGCTCTGAACTGGGACGCGACTGCGGCGGCGACGGTGATCGTGGGCCTGCCGCGCCAGGACCGGCTGGATCTGACGTCGGAGGACGTGCACGACGTCGCTGCCCGCAACGGCCGCGCCGCGCTGTGCGACGTCCACGGAACCTGGCTGGTGACGGTGGTGTCCGGCGGACTGTCGCACACCGACCGGTTCCTGTCGGAGCTGATGACGGTCTTCGCCGACGGGCCCGTGGTAGTCGGGCCGATGGCGCCCACGCTCGGCGCGGCGCATCTGAGTGCCACCGAGGCCATCGCCGGGATGAACGCCGTTGCCGGCTGGGCCGGTGCGCCACGGCCGGTGGCGGCCCGCGAGCTGCTGCCCGAGCGCGCTCTGCTGGGCGACGCCTCGGCCGCGGCCGCCCTCGAAGCGGAGGTGATGAGGCCGCTGGCTGATGCAGGCCCCACGCTGATGGAGACGCTGGACGCGTATCTGGACTCCGGGGGCGCGATCGAAGCGTGCGCCCGCAAATTGTTCGTTCATCCAAATACGGTCCGGTACCGGCTCAAACGCGTCGCCGACTTCACGGGACGTGACGCCACCGTTCCGCGAGACGCGTATGTGCTGCGGGTCGCCTCCACGGTGGGTCGTTTGCGGCGTCAGGGCCAGTCCGGGCCCTCGTCATCGTCGGGATCCGGGCAGGTTGGTGCTGTTGCGTCAGTCACACCGTGGGGCCATCCTGCGAGGTGACATGTTGCGCTTGCATCTCGATGACGTCCCATCACATGCGGTTTTGTGGGGAGTCAACAAAAACCTAAGAAAGAGTTCATAGTCTCTTACACGGCGCAAAACCGCCTTCACAATGTTTTCTTAGAGACGTGCCCGACAAGACTGTGCTTGCATTCCTCGCGCCCGGACAGGGCTCCCAGACTCCCGGCATGCTCGCCGAGTGGCTGGAGCTGCCCGGTGCGCCGGCGCGCATCGCAGCATGGTCTGAGATCAGCGGCCTGGATCTGGCCCGCCTGGGCACCACCGCCGACGCGCAGGAGATCACCGATACAGCGGTCACGCAGCCACTCGTCGTCGCCGCCACGCTGCTGGCCTACGAGGAACTGACGCGCCGCGGCGTGCTGACCGGGGACGAGGACATCGTCGCCGCCGGGCATTCCGTCGGCGAGATCGCCGCCTACGCGATCGCCGGAGTGATCACCGCCGACGAGGCCGTCTCCCTGGCCGCGACCCGCGGCCGCGAGATGGCCAAGGCCTGCGCCGTGGAGCCGACGGGGATGTCGGCCCTGTTGGGTGGCGACGAAGCCGAGGTGCTCGCCCGGCTGGAGGCGCTCGACCTCGTGCCGGCCAACCGCAACGCCGCCGGGCAGATCGTCGCCGCCGGCGCGGTCAGTGCTCTGGAGAAGCTCGCCGAGGATCCGCCGGCCCGCGCTCGGGTTCGCCCGCTGGCCACCGCCGGCGCGTTCCACACCCGCTACATGGAGCCCGCGCTGGCCGAGTACACGACCGTGGCCGACCGGATCACCCCGTCGGAGCCGTCGGTCACGCTGCTGTCCAACGCCGACGGCCGGCCCGTCGCCTCCGCGCACGACGCGTTGACCAAGCTCGTCGCACAGATGACGCGTCCCGTGCGCTGGGATCTGTGCACCGCCACCATGCGTGAGCTCGGGGTGACGGCACTCGTGGAGTTCCCGCCCGCAGGCACGCTGTCCGGGATCGCCAAGCGCGAGCTCAAGGGCACCCCCACCCACCCCATCAAGACCCCCGCCGACCTGGACGGACTCGCGCAGGCACTGCGCCCCGTCTGAGCCGGCACATCTCGACACAACCAACGTTTCACCCCAGGTAACACCCGATAAATAGAAGGAGCCACCGTGCCCGCCTCTCAGGAAGAAATCATCTCCGGTCTCGCCGAGATCATCGAAGAAGTGACCGGCATCGAGCCGTCTGAGGTCACCCCGGAGAAGAGCTTCGTCGACGACCTGGACATCGACTCGCTGTCGATGGTCGAGATCGCCGTGCAGACCGAGGACAAGTACGGCGTGAAGATCCCCGACGAGGACCTCGCGGGTCTGCGCACCGTCGGTGACGTCGTCGCCTACATCCAGAAGCTCGAGGAAGAGAACCCCGAGGCTGCTGCCGCGCTGCGCGAGAAGTTCGCCGCAGAATGACACGTCCTTCCACTGCTAACGGCGGGTTCCCGAGTGTCGTGGTGACCGCCATCGAGGCCACCACGTCACTCGCAGGCGACATCGAGAGCACGTGGAAGGGCCTGCTGGCGGGCGAGAGCGGCATCCGCGTCCTCGAGGATGAGTTCGTCACCAAGTGGGACCTTCCGGTGCGTATCGGCGGTCACCTGGTCGACGACGTCGACAGCCACATGACCCGCATCGACATGCGTCGCATGTCGTACGTGCAGCGCATGTCCAAGCTGCTGTCGAAGCGACTCTGGGAGAACGCGGGCACGCCGGAGGTCGATCCGGACCGGTTCGCCGTGATCATCGGCACCGGTCTGGGTGGCGGCGAGAAGATCGTCGAGACCTACGACGCGATGAACGAGGGCGGGCCCCGCAAGGTGTCCCCGCTCGCCGTTCAGATGATCATGCCCAACGGTGCGGCGGCGGTCGCCGGTCTCGAACTGGGCGCCCGCGCCGGGGTCATCACCCCGGTGTCGGCGTGCTCGTCGGGGTCGGAGGCCATCGCCCACGGTTGGCGCCAGCTCGTCATGGGTGACGCGGACTTCGCCGTCGTGGGTGGCGTGGAAGGCGGCATCGAGGCACTGCCCATCGCGGCGTTCTCGATGATGCGCGCCATGTCGACCCGCAACGACGAGCCGGAGCGCGCGTCGCGTCCGTTCGACAAGAACCGGGACGGCTTCGTCTTCGGTGAAGCGGGCGCGATGATGATCATCGAGACCGAGGAGCACGCCCTGGCCCGCGGCGCCAAGCCGCTGGCCCGCCTGATGGGCGCCGGCATCACCTCCGACGCGTTCCACATGGTGGCCCCGGCCGCCGACGGCCAGCGTGCCGGGTCGGCCATGAAGCGGGCGATGGAGACCGCGGGCCTGTCCCCCAAGGACATCTCGCACGTCAACGCGCACGCCACGGCCACGCCGATCGGTGACACCGCGGAGGCCAACGCCCTCCGCGTCGCCGGTGTGGAGCACGCCGCGGTCTACGCGCCGAAGTCGGCGCTGGGCCACTCGATCGGCGCTGTGGGCGCGCTGGAGTCGGCACTGACGGTGCTGGCCCTGCGTGACGGTGTCATCCCTCCGACGCTCAACTACGAGACGCCGGACCCGGAGATCGATCTCGACGTCGTCGCGGGCGAGCCACGGTATGGCGACTATCAGTACGCCATCAACAACTCGTTCGGTTTCGGCGGCCACAATGTGGCTCTGGCCTTCGGTCGTTACTAGGCCTGACGAGTTCACGAGAACCGAGAGGACACGCGTCTGAGTATGGCTGCACCGACAACAGGGAACGGACTCCCCGACGTCGTCGTGACCGGTATGGCCATGACGACGAGCGTCGCCACCGATGCCGAAGGCACCTGGAAGGCGCTGCTGGAGGGCAAGAGCGGCATCCGCCGTCTCGAAGACCCCTTCGTCGAGGAGTTCGACCTGCCGGTGCGCATCGGTGGCCATCTGCTGGAGGACTTCGTCGGGGAACTGACCGAGGTCGAGAACCGTCGGATGTCCTACCCGCAGAAGATGGCCACCGTGCTCGGACGTCGTGTCTGGGAGAACGCCGGGTCACCCGACGTCGACACCAGCCGTCTGCTGGTGTCGATCGGGACCGGCCTCGGCGGTGCCGAGGCGCTGGTGTTCGCCTACGACGGCATGCGGGACCACGGCACCTCGGCCGTGTCCCCGCTGTCGGTGCAGATGTACATGCCCAACGGCCCGTCGGCCGTGGTGGGTCTGGATCGTGGCGCCAAGGCCGGGGTGGTCACCCCGGTCTCGGCGTGCGCGTCCGGGTCCGAGGGCATCGCCCAGGCGTGGCGCAACATCGTGCTCGGTGAGGCCGACATCGCGATCTGCGGCGGTGTCGAACAGCGCATCGAAGCCGTGCCGATCGCGGGCTTCGCGCAGATGCGGATCGTGATGTCGACCAACAATGACGACCCGGCCGGCGCTTGCCGCCCGTTCGACAAGGATCGGGACGGTTTCGTGTTCGGCGAGGCGGCTGCACTGATGGTCATCGAGACCGAAGAGCATGCCAAGGCGCGCGGAGCCAACATCCTGGCGCGCCTGATGGGCGCCAGCATCACCTCCGACGGTTTCCACATGGTCGCGCCCGACCCCAACGGTGAGCGCGCCGGCTACGCGATGAGCCGCGCGATCGAGCTGGCCGGTCTTGCGCCGAGCGACATCGACCACGTCAACGCCCACGCCACGGGCACCAGCGTCGGTGACGTCGCCGAAGGCAAGGCGATCAACAACGCGATGGGCGGACACCGACCCGCGGTCTACGCGCCCAAGTCGGCGCTCGGCCACTCGGTCGGTGCGGTAGGCGCCGTCGAGTCCATTCTCACAGTCCAGGCGCTGCGCAGCGGCGTCATTCCCCCCACACTCAATTTGAAGAACCTCGATCCCGAGATCGACCTCGACGTCGTGGCGGGCGGCCCACGGCCGGGTGACTACGAGTACGCCATCAACAATTCGTTCGGTTTCGGCGGGCACAACGTCGCACTCGCCTTCGGAAGATACTGAAAGCAGGAGACATCCATGACCACCATCGAGAATCGCCCCGCCACCGACGTCAACGAGTCCCTCGACCCGCGCGATCCGATGCTGCGGCTCGCCACGTTCTTCGATGACGGCAGCGTCGAGCTGCTGCACGAGCGCGACAAGTCCGGTGTCCTGGCGGCTGCCGGCACCGTCAACGGCGTGCGCACGATCGCGTTCTGCACCGACGGCACCGTGATGGGCGGCGCGATGGGTGTCGACGGCTGCAAGCACATCGTCGACGCCTACGACGTCGCCATCGACGAGCAGAGCCCGATCATCGGCATCTGGCACTCCGGCGGCGCCCGGCTGGCCGAGGGCGTCAAGGCGCTGCACGCCGTCGGCCTGGTCTTCGAGGCCATGATCCGCGCGTCCGGGTACATCCCGCAGATCTCCGTCGTGGTCGGCTTCGCCGCCGGCGGCGCCGCCTACGGTCCCGCGCTGACCGACGTCATCGTGATGGCGCCCGACAGCAAGGTCTTCGTGACCGGTCCCGACGTGGTCCGTAGCGTCACCGGCGAGGACGTCGACATGGTCTCCCTCGGCGGTCCCGAGGCGCACCACAAGAAGTCGGGAGTGTGCCACATCGTCGCCGACGACGAGCTCGACGCCTACGAGCGCGGCCGTCGCCTGGTCGGCCTGTTCTGCCAGCAGGGCCACTTCGACCGCACCAAGGCCGAGGCAGGCGACACCGACCTCAAGGCGCTGCTGCCCGAGTCGGCGCGCCGCGCATACGACGTGCACCCGCTGATCGAGGCGCTCCTCGACGAGGGTGTGCCGTTCGAGGAGTTCCAGTCCCGCTGGGCCCCGTCGATCGTCGTCGGCCTGGGCCGGCTGGCCGGCCGCACCGTCGGCGTGATCGCGAACAACCCGCTGCGCCTGGGCGGCTGCCTGAACTCCGAGAGCGCCGAGAAGTCGGCCCGCTTCGTGCGGCTGTGCGACGCGTTCGGCATCCCGCTGGTCGTGGTCGTCGACGTGCCGGGCTACCTGCCGGGTGTCGATCAGGAGTGGGGCGGCGTGGTCCGTCGCGGCGCCAAGCTGCTGCACGCATTCGGTGAGTCCTCGGTGCCGCGCGTCACGCTGGTCACCCGCAAGATCTACGGCGGCGCCTACATCGCGATGAACTCGCGGTCGCTGAACGCCACCAAGGTGTTCGCATGGCCCGAGGCCGAGGTCGCCGTCATGGGCGCCAAGGCAGCCGTCGGCATCCTGCACAAGAAGAAGCTGGCCGCCGCCGCCCCCGAGGAGCGGGAGTCGCTGCACGAGGCGCTGGCCATCGAGCACGAGAAGATCGCCGGCGGCGTGGATTCGGCCATCGAGATCGGCGTGGTGGACGAGAAGATCGACCCGGCGCACACGCGCTCGAAGCTGACCCAGGCGCTCGCCGAGGCGCCGATGCGCCGCGGCCGCCACAAGAACATCCCGCTGTGATCTAGCCGGTTCTCCCGGCGAGCATCTCCTGCGCCGCGGCGAGGACGCGTTCGCGGTCGGCGGCCACCAGGCCGATGCGCGTACGCCGGTCGAGGATGTCGTCGACGTTCAGCGCTCCTTCGTGCGTGACGGCGTACTCGAGTTCTGCGCGCGTGACATCGATGCCCTCGGCGACAGTCTCTGTGGGTCGCGGGCACGTCGCCCGGGCGATCACGTCGGGCGCCTCGGCGCCGAAGCGCGCCACGAGCGAGTCCGGCAGATCCGACGCTTGTTGCGCGGCAGCAGGATTCGAGGGCGCCCCGATCAGCGGGAGGTTGCGGGTGCGGCACGGCTTGGCGGCCAGTCCGCGCAACGAGATCGCGCGGTCGACGACATCCTCTGCCATGAAACGGTATTCGGTCAGCTTGCCGCCGATCACACTGAGCACGCCGCTCGGCGACTCGGTGACCGCATGCTCTCGTGAGACGTCTGCGGTGCGGCCGGCGCCGGTGTCGATCAACGGCCGCAGTCCTGCGTAGCTGCCGACCACATCCGTCGGTCCGAGCGAGGTCGCGAGCGCCGTGTTGACCGTGTCGAGCAGGAACTGCACCTCCTGCGGAGTCGCTTCGGGCACGTCGGGGATCGCGCCCGGGGCGTCTTCGTCGGTGAGGCCCAGGTAGACGCGACCGAGCTGCTCGGGCATGGCGAACACGAACCGGTTGATCTCGCCCGGTATCGGAATCGTCAGCGCCGCAGTCGGATTGCCGAACGCCGCGGCATCGAACACCAGGTGCGTCCCGCGGCTGGGCCGCAGCCGCAACGACGTGTCGACCTCACCGGCCCACACGCCGGTCGCGTTCACCACCGCCCGTGCCGATACGTCCAGTGTCTCGCCCGACAGCTTGTCGGTCAGCGTCACCGATGTGCGCGACGCCGCGCTCGCCTCGACCCGGGTCAGGATGCGGGCGCCGTGCTGGGCGGCCGTGCGGGCGACCGCGGTGACGAGGCGCGCGTCGTCGACGAGCTGCCCATCGTAGGCCAGCAGCGCACCGTCCAGTCCGTCGCGACGCACGGTGGGCGCCAACGCGATGGCCGCAGCGGCGTCGATCCGACGGGACCGCGGCAGCACCGATGCGGGCGTGCCGGCGAGAGCCCGCAGCCCGTCGCCGGCCACGAAGCCGAATCGGATCAGTGCGCGCGAGGCACGGTTCATCTCGGGCAGCAGCGGCACCAGCTGCGGCATCGCGTGAACCAGGTGAGGGGCGTTGCGCGTCATCAGGATTCCGCGCTCGACGGCGCTACGACGGGCGATGCCGACGTTGCCGCTGGCGAGGTACCGCAGCCCGCCGTGCACCAGCTTGGAACTCCACCGGCTGGTTCCGAAGGCGAGGTCGTGTTTCTCGACCAGGGCCACCGACAGCCCGCGTGTCGCCGCGTCCAGCGCGATCCCGACGCCGGTGATGCCGCCACCGATGACCAGCACGTCCAGCGGCGCACCGTCGCCGAGCTCCTGCAGCTCTGCGGAGCGTCGACCGGCGTTCAAGGCCGCGGTCACGGGGCGGCTCACGGTGCCAGGTACCCGTTGAGCGCGCGGGCCAGTTCGACGTTGATGGCCGTGCCGTCGAGCAGCTTCTCCACCATCTGCGCGGACTGGATCGTCGATTGGGTGATCAGCAGGCACATCGCGCCCAGCTCGTGGGGATCGCCGGGGCGCACGCTGCCGTGGGCCTGGCCGGCCTTGATCGCCGCGGCGAGCGCGTCGATGAGGATCTGCTGGCTGGTGCCCAGCCGTTCGGCGATGTAGACCATGGCCAGGTTGGGCGCGTTGCGGATCACCGACTGCACGATCTCGTCCTTGCGAAGGTGTTCGGCGACGGCCACCACGCGCTCGACCGTCGCCTCCCTGCCGGGGCCCCGGTCGGGCACCTGCTCGAGGACGCCGGCGATACGCACGGTCAGCAGCTCGGCGATCACCCAGCGGATGTCGGGCCAGCGACGATAGATGGTGGGCCGACTGACCCGGGCCCGTCGCGCGATCTCGGTCATCGTCGTCCGTTCGACGCCGTAGGCGAGGATGCACGCCGCTGCCGCATCGAGAATGCGCTTCTCGACACCCGAATCGGAGTTACGGATTGACACCATCTGTAATACTGTAACGCATGTCTTCGCTCGCTGGCCAGCCCACACGACCCCCGATGGCATGGAACGCCTGGGGTGATCCCGCCGCGGCGACGCCCCTGTCCCCCGGCATTCGGTCGCTGCTCACCCAGGCTCTGGGCATCGACGCCCAGCCCGCGGCGGAGCCCACCCTCGAGCAGGTCAGGGTGCGCCCGTCGGCGCTCTCGCCGAGCGACCGCGACGGCCTGGCCGCGATCGTCGGCGCCGAGCACGTCCTCGTCGATGACCGGGACCGGTTGCTGCGCGCGGGCGGGAAGTCGACCCTGGATCTGTTGCGCCGCAGGGACTTCGGCGTGCAGGACGGTCCGGACGCGGTGCTGGTGCCCGGTGATGACGACGAGGTCGCCACGCTGCTGCGGTTCTGCGCCGACCACAGTATCGCCGTCGTCCCGTTCGGCGGTGGCACCAGCGTGGTCGGCGGCCTGGACCCGATGCGCGGAGACTTCAAGGCCGTGGTGTCGGTGGATCTGCGCCGATTCGACGAGCTGCATTCGCTCGACGAGGTCTCCTGGGAGGCCGAACTGGGGGCGGGCCTGACCGGGCCCGAGGCCGAGAAACTGCTGGTGCAGCGCGGTTTCTCACTCGGCCACTTTCCGCAGAGCTTCTGTTTCGCGACGATCGGCGGCTTCGCCGCGACCCGGTCGTCGGGTCAGGATTCCGCCGGCTACGGCCGCTTCGACGACATGGTGCGCGGTCTGCGCGCCGTGACCCCGGCGGGCGTGCTCGACGTGGGTCGTGCGCCGGCCTCGGCCGCCGGACCGGACCTGCGGCACGTCCTGCTCGGCTCCGAGGGCGTCTTCGGCATCATCACCAAAGTGCGGGTGCGTGTCCATCCGGTCCCCGAGACCACGCGCTACGAGGCGTGGTCGTTCCCCGACTTCGCCACCGGCGCAGCCGCATTGCGGGCCGTCGCCCAGACCGGGACCGGACCGACGGTGATCCGGCTCTCCGACGAGGCGGAGACCGGGGTGAACCTGGCCACCACCGACAGCATCGGCGAATCCCAGATCACCGGAGGCTGCCTGGCCATCACCGCCTTCGAGGGCACCGAGGCGCATGCCGCGAGCCGGCACGCCGAGACGCGAGAGCTGTTGAGCGCCAAGGGTGGAACTTCACTCGGCGAAGGTCCGGCGCGTGCGTGGGAGCACGGTCGGTTCAACGCCCCCTATCTGCGGGACGGGCTGCTGTCGGCCGGCGCGCTGTGCGAGACGCTGGAGACAGCGACGTCCTGGTCGAACGTCTCGGCCCTGAAAGCAGCTGTCACCGAGGCCCTGACGCGCTCGCTGGCCGATTCGGGAACGCCGGCGCTGGTGCTGTGCCACATCTCGCACGTCTACCCCACCGGTGCGTCGCTCTACTTCACCGTCGTGGCCGCCCAGCGCGGCAACGCGATCGAGCAGTGGCGTGCCGCCAAGACCGCCGCCTCGGAGGCGATGATGCGCGTGGGCGCGACGATCACCCATCACCACGCAGTGGGTGCGGACCACCGCCCCTGGATGCGCGACGAAGTCGGCGACCTCGGCGTCGCCGTGCTGCGCGCGGTCAAGTCGGCGCTCGATCCGACAGGAATCATGAACCCGGGCAAGCTGATTCCGTGAACCGGATCGTCGTCCTGACCAATCCGGCCTCCGGTCACGGCAACGCCCGCCACGCCGCCGAACGAGCGATCAGCCGTTTCCAGGCCCGCGGCGTCGACGTCGTCGCCCTCGTCGGCCGTGATCCCACACACGCCCGCGAGCTCGTCGAGGCCGCACTGGAGCGCGAGATGGACGCGCTGGTGGTGGTCGGCGGCGACGGCATCGTCTCGCTGGCGCTGCAGATTCTCGCCGAGACATCGACCCCGCTGGGCATCGTCCCCGCGGGCACCGGCAACGACCACGCCCGCGCGTTCGGCATCCCCACCGTGCCCGAGGCAGCCGCCGACGCGGTCGTCGACGGCGCGATCGGCACCTACGACCTCGGGTTGATCACCGGCGCCGACGGCACCCGGCGGTGGTTCGGCACGGTGATGGCGGCGGGCTTCGATTCCCTGGTCACCGACAGGACCAACCGGATGCGCTGGCCGCACGGGCGGATGCGCTACAACTTCGCGATGCTGGCCGAGATCTCGCAGCTGCGGTTGCTGCCCTTCCGGCTCACCTTCGACGGCGACGTGGTGCAGACCGAGCTCACACTGGCCGCGTTCGGGAACACCCGCAGCTACGGCGGCGGCATGCTCATCTGCCCTGGCGCGGACCCGACCGACGGGCTGTTCGACGTCACGATGGTGGCGTCGGCGTCACGCACGCGGCTGATCCGGCTGTTCCCGACCGTGTTCAAGGGCACCCACGTCGACCTCGACGAGGTGACGACGCGCAGAGCCAAGACCATCCTCGTCGAGTCCCCGGGAATCACCGCCTACGCCGACGGCGAGTATGTGTGCCCGCTGCCCGTGGAGCTCACCGTGGTGCCGGGCGCGTTGCGGGTGCTAGGACCGGCTACCAGGCCCGCTATCCGACGCCGCGGCTGAGCCAGCTGACCTCGGCGCCCACGCCGCCGTCGCGGTAGGCCTCCAGGGCCTCGTCCCACGCGGTGCCCAGCACAGAGTCCAGTTCTGCCGCGAGCGTGTCGGCGCCGGAGGCCATCAGCGTGCGCAGCCGCATTTCCCCGACCATCACGTCGCCGTTCGCGCTCATCGCGCCGCTCCACAGCCCGAGCTGGGGGGTGTGGCACCAGCGGTGCCCGTCGACGCCGTGGCTCGGGTCCTCGGTCACCTCGAAACGCAGCACCGACCATGACCGCAGGGCATTGGCCAGCGCGGCGCCGGTGCCCACGGGGCCCACCCAGTTCGTCACGGCACGCAGCTGCCCGGGCATGGCCGGTTGCGGCGTCCACTTCAAATTCGCCCTCGCGTTGAGGGTCGACGACAACGCCCACTCGACATGCGGGCACACCGCCGCGGGTGAGGCATGCACGTACACCACACCCGTCGTCGTGTCGGCGAATTGATTCGCTGCACGCATCTGTTGCTCCTTCGGCTCCACGAGGGACGTCTTCCCCAACGACCTGGTGGTTTCCGAGTGAGTCAGCAGATGAAATTGTTTCTTCAGGTGCAATTGTGCCTTGTGAGGCGCGTGTTGCGCTAGTCCGCCCTGTAATCTCTCAGAACTTCATCAGACAGGGCCGGCATCACGTCATGGGCCCAGTCACCGAACGGCCGATCGGTGAGCACGATCAGCGCGAGCGCGGCGTCTGGATCGACCCACAGGAACGTCCCCGACTGCCCGAAGTGCCCGAAGGTCCGCACAGAGTTGTGTGCCCCGGTCCAGTGCGGCGTCTTGCCGTCGCGCAGTTCGAAGCCCAGCCCCCAGTCGTTGGGCTTCTGCCGGCCGTAGCCGGGCAGCACCCCGTCGAGGCCGGGGAACTGCACCGAGATCGCCGAGTCGTGCATCTGGTCCGACACCAGAGCGGGCGTCAGAAGCTCGCCGGCGAATGCCGTCAGGTCGGCGACCGTCGACGTCGCGCCGTAGCCGGCTGCCACCGCACCCCCGTCCAGGGTGGTGTCCGACATCTCCAGGGGGGCGAACACCGATTCGCTCAGGTACTCGGTGAACGGGATGCCGGACTCGCGCTCCAGCACGTCGGCCAACACGGCGAAGCCGTGGTTGGAGTAGATCCGCCGGGTACCGGGTGCGGCCAGCACCTTCTCCGAGGTCATCTCGTAGCCCGCCGCGTGCGCCAGCAGGTGGCGCACGGTGGCCCCCGGCGGCCCGGCCGGGGTGTCGAGCTCGAAGACCCCTTCTTCGACCGCGATCTGTGCGGCGCGTGCGGCGAGCAGCTTGGTCACCGAGGCGAGGGGGAACGTCTGCGTCTGGTCGCCGTGGTGGGCCAGGGCCCCGTCCCGGCCGACGACGGCAGCGGCCGCGGTGGGGACGGGCCAGTCGGCCAGGGCGTCGAGTGCGCTCATCGGTCATGAGCGTAGCGACGCCGGCGCTCAGGTCAGCTGCACGGACCGTTTGGCCAAGCCCATCCAGTAGCCGTCGATCACCTGGCGCGGCGGGAGCGCCGGATCGGTCGCGGCACCGAGTGCGACGAACAGGGGCGCGAAGTGCTCGACCGTCGGATGCGCATACGGCATGCCCGGTGCGCGGTGGCCGAAATCCACGAGCGCGTCCACGTCTCCCGCGGCCAGCCGTTCGTGTGCCCACAGGTCGAACTCGACCGACCACGCGGGAGGGGTCGCACCCGGCGAGGGATCCTCGAGGAAGGGCAGCCCGTGCGTGGTGAACCCCGACCCGATGATCAGTACACCCTCGTCGCGCAACGGCCGCAGACGTGAGCCGAGGGACAGCAGCTGCTCCGGATCCAGTGTGGGGAGAGAGATCTGCAGGACGGGAATCGCCGCGTCGGGGTACATCACGGTCAGCGGGACGTAGGCGCCGTGGTCGAGACGCCGGTCCGCGTCATGGTGTACGGGGGTGTGCGATGCCACCGATTTCTGCACGGCCACAGCGAGTTCCGGCGCTCCCGGGGCGTCGTAGCTGGTGGCGTAGTAGTGCTCGGGGAATCCCCAGAAGTCGTAGGTCAGCGGAGTGCGCGAGTCCGTGGACCCGATGGTCAGCGGCGCGGCCTCCCAGTGGGCGGAGACGATGAGGATGGCCGTCGGGGTCGGCAGGTCCGCGGACCAGGTCTGTAGTTCGGACACCCACAGCGCGTCGTCGACGAGCGGCGGGGCGCCGTGCGAGAGGAACACCGCAGGCATGGGATCGGCCATGTCTGGAAGTGTGCACGACATATT
The DNA here is from genome assembly GCF_055419625.1 of Mycobacterium sp. IDUB_1. Classification (NCBI taxonomy): domain Bacteria; kingdom Bacillati; phylum Actinomycetota; class Actinomycetes; order Mycobacteriales; family Mycobacteriaceae; genus Mycobacterium; species Mycobacterium sp. IDUB_1. The sequence continues at coordinate 98,453 of NZ_JBVAYA010000005.1, forward strand.
AGGGTTCAGGCATGACTCAAACGGTGCGCGGAGTGATCTCTCGTTCGAAGGGCCAGCCGGTCGAGGTGGTGGACATCGTCATCCCCGACCCCGGGCCGGGTGAGGTCGTCGTCGACATCCAGGCGTGCGGGGTCTGCCACACGGATCTGCACTACCGCGAGGGCGGCATCAACGACGAGTTCCCGTTCCTGCTCGGCCACGAAGCCGCGGGCATCGTCGAGACGGTCGGCGAGGGTGTCACCAACGTCGAGCCCGGTGACTTCGTGATCCTGAACTGGCGCGCGGTGTGCGGCCAGTGCCGGGCCTGTAAACGCGGCCGCCCGCACCTGTGCTTCGACACCCACAACGCCGCGCAGAAGATGACGCTGACCGACGGCACCGAGCTGACCCCCGCGCTGGGCATCGGCGCGTTCGCCGACAAGACCCTGGTCCACGAAGGTCAGTGCACCAAAGTCGATCCGGCCGCCGACCCCGCCGCGGCAGGGCTGCTCGGCTGCGGCGTGATGGCAGGCGTGGGTGCGGCCATCAACACCGGCGCGGTCAACCGTGACGACACCGTGGCAGTCATCGGGTGCGGCGGCGTCGGTGATGCCGCGATCGCCGGCGCGGCGCTGGTGGGCGCCAAGCGCATCATCGCCGTGGACATGGACAACCGGAAGTTGGAGTGGGCCAGGCACTTCGGGGCCACTCACACCATCAACGCCAAGGAACTGGATGCGGTGGAGACGATCCAGGACCTCACCGACGGCTTCGGCGCCGACGTGGTGATCGACGCCGTCGGGCGGCCCGAGACGTGGAAGCAGGCGTTCTACGCCCGCGACCTCGCGGGCACCGTGGTCCTGGTCGGGGTTCCGACGCCGGACATGACGCTGGAGATGCCGCTCATCGACTTCTTCTCCCGCGGTGGGTCGTTGAAGTCGTCCTGGTACGGCGACTGCCTGCCCGAACGGGACTTCCCGACGCTGATCTCGCTGTATCTGCAGGGCCGGTTCCCGCTCGACAAGTTCGTCTCCGAACGCATCGGGCTCGACCAGATCGAAGACGCGTTCCACAAGATGCACGCCGGCGAGGTGCTGCGTTCGGTGGTCGTGCTGTGAGCGCCATCCAGCGGCTCGTCACCAGCGGCACCTTCGAGCTCGACGGCGGCAGCTGGGATGTCGACAACAACATCTGGCTCGTCGGCGACGACACCGACGTGGTGGTGTTCGACGCCGCCCACAGCGCGGCCCCGATCATCGAGGCGGTGGGCGGCCGCAACGTCATCGCGGTGGTGTGCACCCACGGCCACAACGACCACGTCACCGTCGCACCCGAGCTCGCCAAGGCTCTCGACGCCCCGGTGCTGATGCACCCCGCCGACGACGTCCTGTGGCGGATGACGCACCCAGACAGCGACTTTCGCGCGGTCAACGACGGTGACACGCTCCAGGTGGCCGGTATCGAACTGCGGGCACTGCACACCCCCGGTCACTCCCCGGGCTCGGTCTGCTGGCACGCACCGGAGCTGACCGCTGTGTTCAGCGGCGACACGCTGTTCTCCGGCGGGCCGGGCGCCACCGGGCGGTCGTACTCGGACTTCCCCACCATCCTGGAATCGATCTCGGGACGCCTGGGCGCGCTGCCCGGCGACACGGTCGTCTACACCGGCCACGGCGACTCCACGACCGTGGGCGACGAGCTCGTGCACTACGACGAGTGGGTCTCCCGCGGCAGCTGAGCCACGCCTACAGCGTGCCGAGGATGCGGCGCTTCTCCGCCTCGAACTCGGCCTCCGACAGCGCCCCCGAGTCGCGTAGCGCCGCCAGCGTCTTGAGCTGCTGCAGGCGCACCGCCTCGTCGGTGGGCTGGTAACTGTGCGCCGGAGGCGGGACGGGGCCCGGCCACACCGCGTCGTCGAGGATCACCGGACCGGGCAGCGGTTGCGGCCGGCGCCCCGACCGAACCCACCACATGATCGCGACCGCGAGTTCGAGGAGCCCGAGCGCGATCACGCCGCCGCTGACCCACAGCGCCCAGCCGGGTGAACTGTCCTTCCCGAACGCCAGCCGCGGGTTGATGTAGCCGCCCACCTGACCGTCCGCGCGCACGTCGTACACCCCGCCCTGGGCGATCTGTGCGGTCCAGATCCGCACGCGCACATCGTTGTTCACCGAGGTGGTCGAGCTGATGACTTCGGTCAGCACCGGATCGGCCACGCCGTCGGGTGCGTCGACACCCAGCTTCAGCGGTGGCACCGGGAAGCCGCCGTCGATCCCTCCCGTCACCACGGTGTGGAACGTGATCGTCACCTCCCCCGCGGGCAGCTCCACCCGGCCTGACCCGGGCACCGGGATCTCGCCGTAGGCGTCGAAGTCGTCGAACACCACCGCATTCAGCACCAGCGTGACGATCAAGCCGGCCACACCGACGATCAGCGTCATCACCGCACTGATCAGCGCGATGCGGGGCCTGACCCGTCCCAACACGTGCGACAGTGTCGCATGCCGGGTCGCACCCCGCGCTTTTCGTCGGCGCGGACCGCGCCCAACGACTACCGTCTCGAAGATGCCCGAGTCGAGCATCGTGGTGCGACCGGAACCGGTCGACAGCGGCACCTACACCGCGGGGTCGCGGCTGCAGGCTGCCGGGCTGACGCGGGCGACCGAGATCTTCAGCGAGGCCGCCGCCGCGGTGCCGCTGCCCATCCCGCCGCAGCCGATCGTGCTGGCCGACTACGGCGCCGCGACCGGACACAATTCGCTGTTACCGATCGGCGCGGCGATCGCGGTGCTGCGCAGTAGAACCCGGCCGGAACACTCGGTGTTCGTCGCGCACACCGACCGACCGGACAACGACTTCACCGCGCTGTTCCGGACACTCGAGGAAGACCCGGACACCTACCTGGCCAAGGATCGGGCGGCCTACGCCTCCGCGGTCGGCCGCTCGTTCTATTCGCAGATCATGCCGTCGAACAGCGTGAATCTGGGCTGGAGCGCGTGGGCGATCCAGTGGCTGAGCCGGGTGCCCGGCCCGATGCTCGGCCCCCACCTGCAGGTCGCCACCTGCGGCGACCGGGAACTGCAGGCGGCTTACGCCAGTCAGGCCGCGCGCGACTGGCACGAGTTCGTCGCGTTCCGCGGCCGCGAGCTGTGTCCCGGCGGCCGGCTGGTCGTGACGACGATGGGCATCGGAGACGACGGCGACGCGGGGTTCCGGCCACTGCTCGCAGCCATGGCCGACGCGCTCGCCGAGGTGACGGCCGCCGGCGTGATCAGCGCCGAGGAGTCCGCGCAGATGTGCATCCCGACCGTGGCGCGCCACGCCGCCGACTTCACGGCTCCGTTCGCGCCGTCGGGGATCTTCGAGCGCCTCGAGATCGCGCATTTGGAGATCGTCGACGCGCAGGACCGGTTCTGGGAGCGCTACCAGGTCGACAAGGACGCCGTCGAGTTCGGGGCGCGCTGGGCCGGCTTCGCGCGAGCGTCGATCTTCGCCGCGCTCACGACAGCGTTGGACGGCGGCCTGACGAATCCTCGCGCCGCCGAACTGCACGAACAGCTGGAGAAGGGCATCGCCGAACGGCTGGCCGCCGCCCCGGAACGCACCCAGATCCCGCTCGCGTATGTCGTGCTGGAGAAGCGCCGCTGAGGTCAGCGGATCGTGCCCACCCCGGGGATCAGCGGCAGGTCCAACGCCGTGACCCAACCGGGGGACAGCGAGTTGACCGCGGGGACTGCGTTCAACGCACGCAAACCGGTGGCCAGGCATCCGGCAGCCGCGGCGTCGCGGCCCGACCCGTCGGTGAACCGGAATGCCGTCTCCTGAGTGATGCTGGGTGTGCCCTCGATGTCGACGCGGTACACGTCGTTCTGGGTGCCCGACGGCCACTCCGGTGCGGCGTCGTTGCCGATGCGATTGACGTGCTCCAGCTGGATGCGGGTCTCGCCGCGGTAGATGCCGTTGATCGTGAACCGCACCGCCGCAACGTTTCCCGCCTCGATGACGCCCTTGGCGGTCGGCCGGTCGACGGGGGTCACCCACTTCTCCCACGTCGTGGTGATCTCGTCGAGCATGATGCCCGCAGCGTGGGCGATCATCGGAACCGTTGCACCCCAGGCGAACACGAGGATGTCGGAGTTCTCCAGCATCGCCGTGAACTCCGGTGGCCGCCCGATCCCCATCTCCCGGTCGTAGTCACCGGTGTAGTTGGTGTAGTCCAGCAGCTCCGAGGCACGCACCGTGCGGACGTCAGAACACAAGCCCATCAACGTCATCGGGAACAGGTCGTTCGCGAAGCCGGGGTCGATGCCGGTGGTGAAGCACGATGACTCCCCCAGTTCGCATGCGACGGTGACGGGTTCGATCCAGTTGGGCGGATTGAGGTGCATGGTCGGCCAGATCCACGGTGTCATCGCGGTCGAGCACACGTCGATGCCGGCGCGCAGGAAACGGGTGATCACCTCGATGTTGGTGTCGGCGTGCGCGGCGGTCGGCCCGTAGTGCACCAGCGCGTCGGGTTTCAGCGCGATCAGGGCCTCGATGTCGTCGGTGGCGGTGATGCCCAGCGGAGCTGACAGCCCGCAGATCTCCCCGACGTCGCGGCCCACCTTGTCGGGGTTGCCGACTCCGACGCCGACCAGATCGAAGCCGGGGTGGTCGACGACCTCGGCGATGACCATCTTCCCGACGAATCCGGTGCCCCAGATGACGATTCGCTTCGCTTCGGTGCGTGTCACGGCGATCCCCCTAGAAGCAGCGCCGTAGTCCACCCGGTTCGCAGATCAACGGATATCGGTCGACCGGTGTCGAGAGCGGGCCCTTGTAGGCCATCGTGAACGGCGTGTAGATGATGCCCGGCTGCAGTCCGCAGTTGCCGTTGTGCTGGGTCTGGCGGACACCCGACATCGTCACGTCGTCGAACTTGACGACCTCCACCGTCGGCGCCCACGACCCGTCCGGGCACTGCATGCCCCGGTCCTTGGGGGTGGTGAAGGCCCACTGACCGCCGGTGAGCACTGCGTCGCCGCCGACGAGGTCCCCGCCTGCTTGCACGTGCAGCCGGCAGCCGACGGGCAGGTACAACGCCTCGCGCAGGTCACCGACCACCGGCACGCACGATGGGAAGACTGTCCAGGTACCGGACTTGCCACCCTCCTGAGTGACGGTGAAGACACCCTCCATGACCTGGTCGGCGTGGGCAGGGACGGCGGCGCCCACCGCTGCGCAGACACCGAGCAGGAGGGCGGCCAGGGTGCGCATCATCGTCACGCCGCTGAGTATTTCAGCCGGGCGCGGACAAAGTCACGGGTTTGCCCGTTCGCGACATCGGGTAGGACAAAACTACTGGCTCGAGTACCGGGGTGGTGAATATGGCGAGGACGGCGGTGTCAACCGCTGTCCTCGTCGTCTTTGCGCTCGTTGCCTCGCTGACTGGCTGTTCGACGGGCAGTCGGGTGGATCTGGGTGAGGGTGCGGCCGGATCGCTGATCGCCGCGATCGCCGGAGAGCCGGACCAACTCGACCCGCACAAGACGACCGCCTACTTCTCCTTCGAGGTATTGGAAAACGTGTTCGACACCCTCGTCGAACCCGACGAGAACCTGCAGATGCGCCCCGCTCTGGCGACGTCGTGGGAGGTCTCCCCCGATCAGCTGGCGTGGACGTTCCACCTGCGCCCCGGCGTGACGTTCCACGACGGCAGCCCGTTCACCGCCGACGACGTGGTGTTCTCCTATCGTCGGATCATCGACGAGAAGCTCGCCAATGCGGACAAGTTCAGCGCGGTGACCTCGGTCGAGGCGCCCGATCCGGCGACGGTGGTGATCCGCGTCAGCCGGCCGACGCCGAACATGCTCACCAACATCGGCGGCTTCAAGGGCATGGCGATCGTGTCGCGGCGCAACGTGGAGAGCGGACAGATCGCCACGAATCCCATCGGCACCGGCCCGTTTCGTTTCGCGGGCCAGAAGAGTGGTGACTCGATCTCGTTGGTGGCCAACCCCGATTACTGGGGCGGTCCGCCCGGCGTGACCGGGGTGACGTTCCGCTTCATCTCAGAGCCGTCGACGGCGCTGTCTGCACTGCAGGCGGGCGAGGTGGACTGGACGGATTCGATTCCACCGCAACGTGTCCGCCAACTCTCCGACGACGACTCGATACGTCTGGCGGTCACCCCGAGTAATGACTACTGGTACCTGGCGCTCAACGAGGCCAAGGCGCCGTGGAACGACGTGCGGGTACGCCAGGCGATCGCCTATGCGATCGACCGCGACGCGATCGTCGCCGCGACGAGCTACGGCACCGCGAAGGTCAACGAACTGGCGATCCCCGAGGGCAACCCCTGGTACACCCCCTACGACCGCTATCGCACCGGCGGGCTGGACAAGGCGCGCGAGCTGCTGACCGAAGCCGGTGTCACGCCCGGCGCTCTCGACATGCTGGTGACCACCGAGTATCCGGAGACCGTGACCGCGGCGCAGATCATCGCCGACAACCTGGCGCCGCTCGGGTTCACGGTCAACATCCGCACCGTCGACTTCGCGACCTGGCTCGACGAACAGAACTCGGGCAACTTCGACATGCTGATGCTCGGCTGGCTGGGCAACATCGACCCCGACGACTTCTACTACGCCCAGCACCACACCGACGGCTCGAGCAACGCCCAGAAGTTCTCCGACCCGGAAGTGGACAGGCTGCTCGACGCCGGCCGCGTGGAAACCGACCCGGCCGCCCGCAAGGACGACTATGCCCGTGCCGCAACGGTGATCGCCGACAAGGTCAGCTACATCTACCTGTACAACTCGTCGGTGATCCAGGCGTGGAATCCGGCGCTGACGGGATACGAGGCCCGCCGTGACGGCGCCGTGCGGTTCCGCGGCGCGTCGCTGGACAAAGGCGGGGATGCGTCGTGACGAGCATCGTGACTCACCCGATCACCCGGTTCGTCGCCCGCCGGGTGCTGTACTCGCTGATCGTGCTGCTGGGCGTCACGGTGGTGGTGTTCGCGCTCGTGCACCTGGTGCCCGGCGACCCGGTCCGCATCGCGCTCGGCACCCGCTACACGCCCGAGGCGTACGAGGCGCTGCGCAGCGCCAGCGGGTTGGACCGGCCCATCTTCACGCAGTTCTTCGGCTATGTCGGCTCCGCGCTCACCGGTGATCTCGGCGTGAGTTTCCGCAACGGCGACCCGGTGACCGTCACGCTGATGGAACGGCTGCCCGCCACGCTGTCGCTGGGCCTGGCCGGCATCGTCATCGCCGCGCTGATCGCACTGCCCGCCGGCACGTACTCGGCGCTGCGCGAGGGCCGGCTCAGCGACGCCATCGTGCGGGTGACCAGCCAGTTCGGTGTGTCGATCCCCGACTTCTGGCTGGGCATCCTGCTGATCGGGCTGTTCTCGACCACGCTGGGCTGGCTGCCCACCTCGGGCTACCGGCCCCTGTTCACCGACCCGATGGGCTGGTTGAGCCACATCATCCTGCCGGGTCTCACGGTCGGCGTCGTCGCGGCCGCCATCATGACGCGGTACGTGCGCGCCGCGGTGCTGGACGTCGCCGCGATGGGTTACGTGCGGACCGCCCGCTCCAAGGGCCTGTCCCCGCGCGTCGTCACGTTCAGGCACACGGTGCGCAACGCGCTGGTGCCCATCCTGACCATCACCGGAATCCAGCTGGCCACCCTGCTCGGCGGTGTCATCGTCGTCGAGGTGGTCTTCGCGTGGCCGGGCCTTGGCCGGCTCGTCTACAACGCCGTCGCCGCGCGCGACTATCCCGTCATCCAGGGGGCGGTCCTGCTGATCGCGGCGCTCTTCCTGGCGATCAACCTGATCGTCGACGTGCTCTACGCGGTGGTCGACCCGAGGATCCGGCTCGCATGACGACCACCGACAGCACCCGTGTCTCGTCCTGGCGCATCCTGGCGCGCAACCCGGTCACCGCGATCAGCGCGCTCGTTCTGCTGGCCGTCGCCGTCATCGCGGTATTCGCGAATGCCATTGCGCCGCATGGTGTCAACGACGTCGACGTGCCCGACGCGCTGCAACCGCCCAGTGGGGCGCACTGGTTCGGCACCGACGAGCTGGGTCGCGACGTGCTCTCGCGCGTCCTGGTGGCCACGCAGGCGTCGATGCGCGTCGCAGTCATCAGCGTCACGTTCGCCGTCGTGGTCGGGGTGACGGTCGGAGTGTTGGCCGGATACCGCGGCGGCTGGCTGGACACCGTGCTGATGCGCGTCGTTGACGTGATGTTCGCGTTCCCGGTGCTGCTGCTCGCGCTGGCGGTGGTCGCCATCCTCGGCCCCGGGCTGACGACGACGATCCTTGCGATCGGCATCGTCTACACCCCGATCTTCGCCCGGGTCGCGCGGGCCAGCACGCTCGGTGTGCGCACCGAACCCTATGTCGCGGTGTCGCATGCGATGGGCACCCCCGATCACATGATCCTGCGCCGGCACATCCTGCCCAACATCGCCGGCCCACTGATCGTCCAGACCTCGCTGTCCCTGGCGTTCGCCATCCTGTCCGAGGCGGCGCTGTCGTTCCTCGGGTTGGGCATCCAACCGCCGCAGCCGTCGCTGGGCCGGATGATCTTCGACTCCCAGGGGTTCGTGACGATGGCGTGGTGGATGGCCGTGTTCCCCGGCGCCGCGATCGTGGTGATCGTGCTGGCGTTCAATCTGGTGGGCGACGGGCTGCGCGACGTCCTGGACCCGAAACAGCGCACCAGCGCCGAGGCCCGCGGGGTGACGCGATGACCGTGCTCGCGGTGGACGATCTCGGGGTGCGCATCGGCGCGCGCACCATCGTCGACGGCGTCTCGTTCTCCGTGGCCCGGGACCAGACCGTGGGCATCGTCGGGGAATCCGGGTCGGGCAAGACCATGACGGTTCTGGCGGCCACCGGCTTGCTCGACGCACCGGGAGCGCGCGTGTCGGGATCGAGCACGCTGGCGGGCGATCCGGAGGTGCAGCTCATCGGTGCGCGGCCCAAAGACCTTCGCCGCGTCCACGGTTCGCGAATCGGGTTCGTGTTCCAGGATCCCGGCACGTCGCTCAATCCCCTGCTCACGCTGGAACGTCAAATCACCGAGTCACTCGAGACGCATCGCCGGGTGACACGCCGGGAGGCGCGGTCGCGGGCGTTGGAGCTGCTCGAGGCGGTGGGGCTACCCGACCCGGCGACGCGTCTGCACGCCTATCCGCATCAGCTCTCCGGCGGTCAGAAGCAGCGCGTGATGATCGCGATCGCGCTGGCGTGCGACCCGGAACTGCTGATCGCCGACGAGCCGACCACCGCGCTCGATGTCACGACGCAGGCGCAGATCCTCGAGTTGGTGCGCGCGTTGCAGCGGGACTTCGGCACGGCGGTGGTGTGGATCAGCCATGACCTGGGCGTCATCGGGCAGGTGGCCGACGACGTGACGGTGCTGCGCGAGGGCGCGGTCGTGGAGCAGGCGCCGATCCTCGACATCTTCGATCGGCCGCGCAACGACTACACGCGGGACCTGCTGGCCGCCCGCCCCGTACTCGATGTCGCTGGGCCGCAGGTGAATCCGGACGCCGAAACGCTGCTCGAAGTCGACGGTCTCGACGTGTCGTTCACCGTCACCACGCCGGTGGGCAAGTCCACCGTGCATGCTGTCGACGACGTGTCGCTGCGCATCCGACGCGGCACCACGCTGGGGCTGGTCGGTGAGTCCGGATCGGGCAAATCGACCGTCGCCGCGGCGCTGACCGGCCTGGTGACACCCGATGGCGGCACGGCGACGCTCGCAGGCACCGACATCCTGAACGTGAAGCGTTCCGAGGCCAAGGCGCTGCGCCGGCGGATCGGACTGGTGTTCCAGGATCCGTTCTCGTCGCTCAATCCCCGGGCCCGCGTGGACACGTCGATCGCCGAGCCACTGACGGTGCACCACCTGGTCGACGGTGCCGCGGCACGGCGCACGCGGGTCGCCGAACTGCTCGACCTGGTCGGACTGCCGACCGAGTTCGCGCAGCGGTATCCCCACGAACTGTCCGGCGGGCAGCGGCAGCGGGTGAGCATCGCCCGGGCGCTGGCCGCCGAACCGGATCTGCTGATCCTCGACGAGGCCACCGCCGCCCTGGACGTGTCGGTGCAGGCGCGTGTGCTCGATCTACTGGCCCGCCTGCAGGCGGAGCTGGGGCTGGCGTATCTGCTGATCGGCCATGACCTGGCGGTCATCCGCAGGCTCAGCCACGACGTCGCGGTGATGCGGGGCGGCGCCGTGGTGGAGAACCGACCGGCCGAGCAGCTGTTCACCGAACCCGAGCACGAATACACCCGGGCGCTGCTGGCAGCGGTGCCGCCGGTGCGCCCGCGCGCTGCGGTGTGAGCGCTCGTGAGAGGGTGCAGTCATGGGTCAGCTCAGCGGCAAGGTCGCGTTGGTCACCGGTGCGTCAGCGGGCTTGGGCGCGACGACCGCCCGGTTGTTCGCCGAACAGGGTGCGACGGTGTTCGGAATCGCCAGGGACGCAACGCGAATGGGCGAGGTGTTCGCCGACCTGCCCGGCAGCGCGTTCGCCTCGGTGGACATCTCCTCGCGTGAGGCGTGCGCGGCGGCGGTCGCGAACTGCGTCGAGCGGTTCGGCCGCCTCAACGTGCTCGCCAACATCGCGGGATTTCACAAGATGCGGCACACCGCGTCGATGACCGACGAGGACTGGGACGTCGACCTCGCGGTGAACCTGACGGCGCCGTTCGCGCTGTGCCGGGCTGCGCTGCCGCACCTGCTCGCATCGGGCGGCAACATCGTCAACGTGTCATCGATCGCCGGCGTCGAGGGCGAGGTGTACTCCGCCGGCTACTGTGCGGCCAAGCACGGACTGGTCGGTCTGACGCGGGCGCTGGCGATCGAGTTCACCAAGGAGAAGCTGCGCGTCAACGCGGTGTGCCCCGGCGGCATGCCGACCGCTCAGGCCACTGAGTTCGAGGCGCCCGAGAACGCCGACTGGGATCTCATCATGCGCATCGCGTCGCCACGTGGATTCATGGCCACCGAAGACGTCGCGAAGGTGATCGCGTTCCTGGCCAGCGACGACGCAGCCGCGATCCACGGCGCGGTCTACCGCGTCGACAACGGCAAGGGCGCGGGCTGAGTCAGGGTTTCCGGTCGTGACCGGCGATCTCGGCGCGGAGCTGTTCAGCGAGGAGGCGATCCAGGATCCGTATTCGCTGTATGCGCGGATGCACGCCGCCGGTCCGGTGCACCGCATCGGGAACTCCGACTTCCATGCCGTCTGCTCCTGGGCCGCGGTCACCGAGGCGGTGAGCCGTCACGAGGACTTCTCGTCGAATCTGACCGGCACGATGCTGTATCAGCCGGACGGGACCGTCGGCGTCTTCGGCATGGACGAGATCGGCGGTCCGACCCAGGTGCTCGCGATCGCCGACGATCCCGTGCACGCCGCCCACCGCAAGCTGCTCGTCCCCCACCTGGCGGCCAAGCGCATCCGCGAGCTCGAAGCGTTCGTCACTGCCACGGTCGCGCGGTTGTGGGATGCGGCGCTCGACGGGGACCGGATGGAGTGGATGTCGGCCATTGCCAACCGGTTACCGATGATGGTGGTGTGCCGGCTGATCGGAGTCCCCGACTCGGACGTCGACCGGCTGACGGCGTGGGGCTATGCGAGCACGCAGCTGCTGGAAGGTCTGGTCGGCCCCGAAGAACTGGCCGCGGCCGGCGCAGCCGTCGGCGAACTCGCGACGTACATCGCGGGCCTGCTCGACCGGCCGGCACCGGCGGGCACGCTGCTGGCCGACCTGGCTTCGGCCTGCGCGGCAGGCGATGTCGACGCCGTCACCGCACAGGTCATCATGGTGACGTTGTTCAGCGCGGGCGGTGAATCGACTGCGTCATTGATCGGCTCGGCGACCTACATCCTGGCCACCCGGCCCGACTTGCAGCGGCGGCTCCGCGACGATCCCGCGCTCATGACGCCGTTCATCGAAGAGGTGCTGCGCGTCGAGCCACCATTCCGCGGCCACTATCGGCACGTGCTACGCGACTGCGAACTCCATGGTTATCGGCTGCGTGCCGGCGCGCGATTGGTTCTGCTGTGGGGCGCGGCCAACCGCGACCCGGCCCATGTCGAATCGCCCGGCGAGTTCCGCATCGATCGTCAAGACAGCAAGAGCCACCTCGCATTCGGCCGCGGGGCACACTTCTGCGTCGGTGCCGCACTGGCGCGCCTCGAGACTCGACTCGTGCTCGAACACCTGCTCAGGCGCACGGATGATGTGCGCGCCATGGGGCAGGCTCGGTGGCTGCCCAGCCTGCTCGTGCGGCGCCTGGAGGCGCTGACCTTGTCCGTTCAGAACGGGGCCGGCTCATAGGTTTCGGCGAGCCTGGCTTGTCGTTGTCGTTCGAGTTCGGCGTCGAGGTCGAGGCGCTGTTGCCGTTCTTGTCTGATGCGTGCTCGGCGATCCTGTTCGCGGGTTCTGGTGCGCATCGGCATCATCGCGGCGCGATCGGTGGATTCGGTCGGCGTCGCGGTAGTGATCGTCGCCGTCGGTGTGGCCAGCCCGGGGAACAACAGGCCCCCGAACGCCTCGGTGACGTACACGTGACCCGTCGGCGACCTGAGCACGATCGACCCATCAGGGCGCTGCCCATCGGTCCAGCCGTTGACACCGGTGTAGAACGTCTTGATCAAATGATGTCTACGGCTTGCTTAACAACGTTTCATAGCCATCGCGCCGTCTCCTGAAAGCAAGCCGGCAAACGGGTGCGCCGCTTCGACGATTGTGGTTGACATCTCGACCGCGGCCTCTGCCTCCGCACCGGTGTATTCACGGCCAGCATGAGTTGCCCTGTTGCGCGGGGTGATCAAATCTCGTTTTAGCTGGTCTGACAGAACACCGGGCCTCAATATCCGGATCAGCGACTCGCGACCTTCCAACGCCCCATATTTCTTCGCCAGTGCTTTCCTGACCGGCTCCGTGACACCGTCGGCGACGAGGTACCTGTCGATCAGCGTCGTCATCGCTACCTCCGCGGCAGTGCCGGCATCAATAATCGCGCGGCGGTTCTGCCCGGCCCTCAAGAGCGAACGAGCATCGCGGATCAGCAGCCATTCGGCGGGAGGTGTATGAGTGCTGGCGATTGAGGCGCACGTCTGCAGCTCCTCCAACCGAAGCTGGCGTTGGGGAAATCCCCCACTGGGTGGCGGAGAGTATCGCCATTTGACGTCCATCCTCTGCCGACCCTCATCACCCGTCCACGTGAAGAGCGGACGCGTGCGAGTAAGGCCGCCGGAGTCTCCACCAAGACCAACGAAATCCTGCCCAGTCAGAATGCCGACCCACGACGTAAAGCGGGTCCAGTAGTCATCGAGCTCACCAAGAAACGTCTGTGCGGTCGTCTCGAACTCATCGTCGCCAACCGCGGCTAGTTTCGTGGCAAATCGGCAGCGAAAAACCACGGCGCAGTCTCGTGCGGTCTCGGGGTAAACCACAGTGGCCCGGCCGTCGTCCAGGACTCCACCCCAAACGGGGTACATCATGTGTTCTTCCTCTGCGCGCTCCGACGCGTCCCGGGGACCGTAGGTCCAATCCGGCGGCAGGAGGTTTCGCGGCGCCGCGGGTGGCGTATCTAAATGTCGCCGCACCTCAGGCGGGAATGGGTCCGGTCTTTTATTGACTTGCGGTAGGCCGATGGTGAGGTCGTGACTCATCGTGCGCGACTCGATTACCTGACCTAAGCAGTTGTTAGTCACATACAGGCCTGAACCGCCGACCACGAAGTGGCCTTCGAATGGTCGCAACGTCTCTGTCACCAGAACATCATCGCAACGGAGACTGTCCTTCGCCGGTGATCCCGGTCGTTAAGCGACAGCAAGTTCATTGCTGCGTGCGGAACGGTTATCGGACGGCCATGTCGGAAGGAGACGAATCGTGAGAACGCTGCGGCAGCACCTGCAGGAGAGCCAACATGCAAAATGTGGCATCACCTGATGGCCTCTATAGATGCGTCGACCCCTACGGCTCGCGCCTCTCCTACCCCCAATGGTCAACCGCGGCTTCAGCACACTTTTATTCCGGGGACGGGGTACATCGGACCGGCATCGCGGCGACTACGATAGTTCTAACCGCTATCGTTTCGAATGACTGGGGTGCAAACCCGCGACGGAACTCGTCAAATCATCTTCATGAACGAGAGCGGTCAAATGTTACTCGATTGAGAGGCACAGTAATGGCACCACGGGCCTTTGTAAGTTTTCAGATGGAAGACGATTGGGCACGCAAATTCTTAGTACAGCAGGCTAAGGATGAACGCAACGACATAGAATTCGTTGACTACTCGGTGCAGAATCCGTGGGATTCTTCATGGAAAACAAAGTGTAGTGCGCGCATAGCGCTCACCGCCGGCACCATCGTACTAATCGGCCCGACTACCTACCAGTCCGACGCAGTGGTGTGGGAAATCGCTGAGACCATTCGTCAAAATAATGCAATCTTTGGCATCCAAATTCATCATGACAAAACTCATCAAATTCCAGCGGGACTGAGTTCGAGCAATGTAATTCGCTGGGACTTCGACCAGATAATCAAGTGGTTGGCGACATGGGGGTAAATTATCTGGATGAAATCGCTCGCCAGATTCGTGAGCGGGTTCCAAAATCGGACCTCCCTGACGAAGACACGCACACGCTATTTCGAATCTACGCAGTCCTGGCTCTAGCCAAGGGCAACCTCGTGGACGCGGCCGATGTGCACAATGCGTGGGTCGCGTGGATGCTCGGCATCGATGCCGAACACGGCGCGTTGCTACCGTACAGGGAACTTGACACGGCCACTGCCGCCGAGGATGCCGTTTATGTGGAGGCAATACGACATATTTCCTCGACGCTTGGTTGCCATCAGTGACCGGCAGCGAGAATCCGGGGGTGGCCGACGGCGCCGGTGAGGATAAACCTCCCGGAGACAACCCCATTGACGGAACACTCTTTCCGCTCGGAAAGAAGGCCGCTTCCGATGACCTTGGGCGATCGATCGATCTCTACAAACTGATGGTCGCGAGCTCGGAGTCTTTGGTCAACCGTCGACAAACCGTAAATACATTCTTTCTGACTGCCAACGGTGCGGTCCTCACAGCCACGGGATTATTGCTGGGCAATGGCACGCCAGCCGAATTCCGTAAATGGGGTTTTCTCATTCTTACTGTCACAGGATTAGTGCTGGCAATCGCATGGCGGAGCCTCATACATTCTTTTGGGCAGCTAAACAAAGGAAAATTTGATGTCATTAATCGGATCGAAGAGCTGCTGCCCGTAGCCGTATATTTGGCAGAGTGGAAAGCGCTAGACGAGGGAAAAAATCCGCAGAAGTACCGCAGTTTTACTTCGCGCGAGACTTGGGTTCCATCGGCATTCATCGCAATCTATTCAATCGTGTTCGTCATTGACGCTGTCGCGATCGTCCGAGCGCTGATTTGTCGGTGAGTCAAGCGCGCACATGTGTCGTTCGAACGCTCCCGGCGAAATAGTCCGGCGACAGCATGTCTCCCCGGTCCAAACTCGGGAAGTTCCGACCCGCCCCCGGGTAGGGGCGGTGGGGTTGATCGCCACTGCGTCGCCGAGACCTGCTGCGCGATCGAGCCCGCTCAGCGCAAATATGGCAAATTCTGCCACGAAGGCGTTCGGTCGGCGCTAAGCTCTCCTGCGGGGCGGGGAAAGCATACGAAATACTTGGGGGGACAATGATTTTACGCGCATTGATCGTCGGCTCATTCATCGGTGCGGTTGCGTTGGGAGGGGCCGCCGCGGCGAACGCTCAGCCCGGGTCTACGCCGTTCAAGAACTGCACCGCGGCGCGGGCCGCTGGCTATCAGGACATCCCGTCCTCATCGCCGTACTACGGACCCTGGCTGGACAAGGACAGCGACGGTATCGGCTGTGAAAGCTAGTCGTGTGCAGATCGGGCTGCTCGCCGCGGGCATCGGGATAGCCCTGACAGTGGCGGCACCCGCGCAGGCCGACTCTCAACAATTCGTCAACTACCTCGCCAGCCGAGGTGAAGATACCGACGGTGTGGAGTACGAGATCATCGACCTTGGACAGGCGATCTGCGGCATGTTCGAAGCGGGCGCCACTGTGAATCGTGTGTACAGCTCTCTGCATCAGCAGAACAACGCCGCGTGGATCGCAGCTTCGATCAATTATCTGTGCCCGGATTACCTGTACCTGCTGAACTAACGAACTAGCAGGCGGACGGACCTCGTACGCACTCTGGCACGTGTATGCCGCCTGTCAGCAACCCTAACTATTGTGTGTTCAGGACGGGGATGCACCCCCCTCAAAGCGTCGCAAAGGACGAAGCGGTGGGCATGAATTCGAGCTTTCCCGAGTGGTATCGCCATGATGAGGCAGCCCTCGAATCGATTATCACGACAGGTACGATCGCGATCGACGCTAACGTGATGCTTGATCTCTATCGCGTCGGTCGCGATCAGCGGGAGCAGATATTTTCGGTGCTGGAAGATGTCCGTGACCGGCTGTTTATTCCGTACCAGGCCGCCTACGAGTATCAAAAGAACCGCCTGAAAGTCGCGGCTGATAATGAGAATCTATTCGGCAAAATCGCTTCGGAGTTCGAGATACCCCGAGCCACCCTTGACAGCCTGCGCGATCCCGACATGCGTAAGCAGGTTGCACAGGCCGCGGAGAAGGCGCGCAAGAAGTTCGAGAAAGCTGTCGCGAAGATCCGTAAAGAACATGTTCTTAGCCTGGATGACGTGCATGAGGACGACCCCGTGCGGACTGCGCTCGATCGCATCATTGGAGACGATCAGATGGGATCGAAGCCCAGTAGCGAACAGCTTGCCGAACGCATTAAGGAGGCAGATAGACGCATCGCCAAACAGGCTCCACCTGGATACAAAGACGCGAAAAGCAAGAGTGACCCCGCGGGTGACTACCTTGTGTGGGCAGAACTGGTTGATCGAATGAGCGTCGGCGACCGGCCGCTGCTATTCGTAACGAATGACGAAAAGGAAGATTGGACCACAACGGTCGCTGGTCGAAAGATGGGACCGCGAGCGGAACTCATTGCAGAAATGCGCGCGGCATGCGCCGAACATCCTTACCACCATAATTCCCTGAGCTCTTTTCTCGCTCTCGCGAACCGATATCTTGGCGCTGACGTGGAAGACTCGACGATAAGTTCTGTTGAGCGAATTTCTCAACCTGGTCGAAATACAATATCGCTTGCGGAGCTCCGCAGTGTTGCGCAGGCAAGTGTAGCCGCGAACCCATCATGGGCAGCGGATTTAATCGCCACTCTAAATTCACCGAATTACCGTCGATCGGCACATGGTATTGAGAGTGAATACTTAAACAATGTCATTGCGTCGGTAGATCGACACCAGCGAGAATCGGGCGAACCCCCCTATCAGAGCTTTCTTGAGACGATTCGCCAATTCAGGTCCGCTCAGGATGAACTTCAGCGCAATTCGGCCCGAGAACCCGGTATGGATGAACAAACGCCAGAGGGCGCACCATGACCCGATCCGAACAAGCACGCCACGGCCCCGGCTCAAACGCCCGCCGAATTCGGGGAGCGTTCCTGGCATTGAACCGGGGCTTGGTCCCGCGGCACGGGTGAAAGGGAATCAAAGTCCTGTGCTGTGGGCGTGGCGGCGTGGTCGGGACCGGACTCGTGCGCAATGGATACGTCCGATCGTGGCCCCGAGGTCGAGAGGTTTACGCCTCGGTCGGGATAGCGACTCCGCTGACGATCGCCGGCTCGACGTAGACCAAGCCCATGCCGAGATCAGCAGCGCGGAGTATGCGATGGCGAACGAGGTTCATCACCTCGGTTTTGGAAATGCCCATATGTGCCGCGGCGTCTTCGATCGCTATGTACCCATCGAGATCCATTGTCAGGCGGTCAGATCGGCGATCGCGATCGAAGCGGGATGCAGGTGCCCAAGCCCAACTCGGATCTCGGCGCGCATCTTCGCGGTGTTGGTGTCGAACAGCGTGCCGCTGGTGTCGATGTCGATCGTCATCTCCTGGCGTGTGTACAGGCGGATGGCATTCCAGTCGGCCAGCACCGCAACACCCGCGGGGACGCTGGGGCTGACCACCCGCTGCACCACCGATGAGTCGCCGAACACGTTCGCGCTGCCGGCGGTGCCGTGCTGGTAGCCGTCGAGCAGGAATCCCACACCGCCGGTCCCTTCACGGGTGAGGTCAATTGCCTCCGCGTCAGCAGGATTGAGGACGATGGCCGTGGGAACCACGCCAATTGACTGCAGGGCCGTGTAGGACTTGCGGATCGTCGTCACAACGTCTGTGCTGTAGGCGATTTGGGTTGTTCCGGCGACGTTCAAAATCCCGGCGAGGTTCTCACCGGTGCCTGTGCCTGCGATGACCTGCGCTTCGAGTGCCGCGAGCACCCCCTCGCTCATCTCCACCTCAAGGAACCGGACTACATCCGCGGCGTCAGCAAAGTAGCGAATGGGAAACGCCTCGGAGAGGTGCGCGATAACCCGTGCTCGATCGGTGACCGGGGCCAGCGTGAAGATCGAGGTTGGCTTCGTCGCGCCGTCGGGTACGGGGGCGGCGTTATTGGTGCGGAGCGTCTGTCGAAGATACTCGAATACGTTGCTGGACAGTGCGCTTCGATTGACCAGGAGATCAATCAGCCGCGCTGGCCGCGACTTTGGGGTGATCGCCGGGTCGACGAGGGTGGGAACTTCCCACGACCCCGAGGTGACGGCGCGGGACTCGACGGGTAGAAGCGTCTTGGCGGCGCGAGTCGCCCAGCTTGCGTTGTCGAGGGTGGTGCTGCGGAATGTGTCGCGGTTCGCCGGATTGAGTCGGCCCGAGCGGTGCTCCTCCGCCTGTGCGTCGCTGATTTGCTCGTCGATGTCCTTGACGGCGGCGACGAGTTCTTTGAATGTGCGGGTCTCCGCGGGGGTGAGGTTGGCGCGTTGCTCGGATTTGACCTTGGCGAGGATCGCGGAGCGTTCGGCTAGGTGCTGCGCCTTGATCGCGTGGAGTCGGTCAATTCTTTCATTCATGTTGAGGTGTTCGTTCTTTCGTTTTCTGGAGAGTTGGAAGCCCGCAGTGCCAGCGGGTGCGTCGGGGGCAGTGCCAACCCGCGCCGACGCAGTGAGGGTGTGGACCCGCGGCCACCAGTGCCAGGTGGCGGCGGTCCGGATGCGCCGCGTCTATAGCGGGGCAAATTCGGGGTCCCGTGCACCGCTAGAAGCGACGAACAGGAGGGGGGTGGATAGAAGACACCGGGGAGGATCTGGAAAGGGACCTACACGAGAGCGGGATTCGCTCTGTCCGGTGCGGGAAGCCGGCGTGTCGAAGAACTTCGGATTGCCGGCGGCAGGTGTCGGAAGTGGTGGAGCAGGTGTAGGGGGTTGACCATGTCGAACGTCAAAGACGACGCTTATCGCCGCGGCTTTCCCGCGTCATTGGTGGGATGGGGATTCACCTGCGCGAATAGCGTCAAGAGCAGAGACGGGGCTTGGGGCGTCTCGCGCGCGCCTATCGTTGGTTATTGGATCTCTGGGGTACCCAGACTCAAAGGTCAAGGGAGACAGAAGAATTCGCAAGAGACGAGCGATGGCACTGAGATCGATGATCGCTACCATTGGTTACTGATTTGATGATCGATAGGCCAAGTGCCTTCGTCTCTGCCGAAGCTCCCTTCCAGTCTAACAATCCGCATCGGAGGAACTACGAGAAACTCAGCCCGGTCCTACCGTTGGTATTTCGGGCGACGTGCTGAATCTGCGTGATACGCCTGGTGGGGCGGGCCGATGATCGGCCCGCCCCCGCCAAGTTCACCCTGTGCTGCGCAGATTCTCGGAGTCAGTCCAGGCGTTGTACATCATGCAATCCGCCTCAGGCGCTGACGATTTGAGCTTGCGAGCGGTTGCATCATCATCCGGCGGAAATAGTCCAGGTGCGAGTTGCTGTCGGCCAGCTGTCTCTGGAGGTTGTCGATGTCGCAGTCGCCCGGATCGCCGTTGAGGTGGACGAGCACGGTTTCGTGCCAAGCGCGTGTAGCTGGGTCCCGAACATAGTTCGGGCTGGTGCCATGCACGGCGCGGAACACCAGCTCATCGACATAGAAGGTATGCAGATTGATCGTCACCTGGGGGTGGCCGCCGTAGTCTTTCTGCGGGACGAACCGGCCCTTCAGGTCACGCACCCGCGCCGTGTGCGGGTGGACGATGCACGGTGCTCCTTGTACCGGGAGGTAGTCGGTCGGCGCCTCGCCGAGTGCACGACGGAGGAGTTCGTCCACGTCGTACAGCGCGCCGCGGATTTTCACCTGCGGGTACCCGCCGCCATCAAGGCGGGCAAGTTTGTTCCCGTGCTTGTCTCGAACCGTCATGGTGCTCGGGTGGATGTTGTAGCCGTCGGTGCCGGGGATGGTCAGGTATTCCCGCGGGCGGCCCATCAGGCGGCCTCAGGCAGGGGCAGGGCGGTGTCGATGCGGTGCATGGGCAGGTCTCGCGGTTCGTTGGTTGGAAGTGTCATGGAAGTAGCAGGGGAAGACACCGAGAGCCGCGGGGTTGGCCGTCGAGTGTCGGGGATGTCGATCCCGTCGTCGGGTGCGGTCATCGCGCCAGCGCGACGTCGCCCCTGGTGATCAGCCCCGCCTCGCGGATCGGCCGCAGCAGCTCGGCGAGCTTTGCTCGCTGGCCGTCGCTGAGTGGTGGCGCGTCGTCCACGATCGCGCGGACGTAGTCGTGCATCTCGGTGGTGGTCATCTCGGTGTTGCCCCACGTCGTGGTGGGGTCGTGTGTGTTAGTCACCCGGTGATTCAATAACCCCCAACCGACAGGGCAGGGTCCCAAGAAGATTGAGAATTCGAATGTATGTTCGATTTGCTGAGTGCCTCCCACACTCGCCGAGGTTGCGGATCGGGGGAAAGAATCCGTCTTCGGCACCCACCTCGCGCATCTGGGCGCCCGAGTTGCGGGCGAACCCCGACATCATCTTGGTGTTGGCGACCTCGAAGCATCTAGGCGCCCGGCTTGAGCTTCTTGGCGGAGCCGAGGTCCCAACATCTCGACGAAAATCAGCAACTACTTGTCGTCGTCAGGGCAGGAAGTTGCGCGCGCACGCCTTGTCCCCCGTCCGCGGACGTCGTTCGGAACTTCTCGGTGTCCAGGTTGATCTTCTCCTTGATCTTCTTCTCGATCGCTTTGGCGGAAATGGCGTCACACCTTCCACACGAGACCGTTGCGGACTCGGTCGGGGTTGAACCGCCGGGTGTGGGAGCCCCTGCCGACAGGAAGGACCGTGATGTCGAGCAGGAGATCGAGCACCGCGCGGAAGCGGTCGGGGGTCGAGTTCTTCAATGCCTGGGTCATCCCCCGTCGATCTCCTAGCGGCAGACCATCGAGGATGCGCAGCCGCTTCTGGTCCTGCACGAGGCGGTCCAGCTCGTCGCGCTTCTGCCGGTTGCGCTCGATCTTCGCGGCGTACAGGGTGCCGTCGATCAGATCGTCGGTGTAGTCCTGCCACGCCTTCGCGTCGCTGGCGGCGAGCGCGTTCTTCTGCTCGCGCATCCGCTGGGCTTGCGCACTGTCGTGCGCCTTGTCCACCAGCAGATCTACAGCATCCGCCCTGCCGAGCCGCTCGCCGACGATCTCGTAGAGCAGCGGCTCGACGTCGTCGGCGCGGATGGCGCAACCGCGGCAGTTCTTGCAGGTGTACGCGATCTCGTGGCCGGTGATCCCCGAGGCCTTGCGGGGCTTGGCCCACGTGCCGTTGAGGCGCCCTGTCCCGCACTTCCCGCAGCGCATGACGCCGGTGAGGTTGTGCCGGCGCACCGATTTCGGGCCGGGAGCACGGCCGGGGGTGTTGAGGATCTCCTGCACCGCGTACCAGGTGGTCTCATCGACCAGCGCCGGCCAGGTGCCCCTGACGGGCTGACCGTGCTGGTCGAGCACGATGACGTCGTTGTGGTCGCGTAGCCCGACGTTGCGGGGCTTGCGCAGGAACAGCGACAACGTGCTGGGCGACCACGGACTACGAATGCACTCCATGTCGGCGCCATCGATCACCTCGCCGTTGTCGTCGCGGGGATGAACCCATCGTTCGGCGAGAGCGCCGGCCTCGTTGAGCATGCGGGCTCCGTCGCTGACACTGCCACCGGCCAGGATGTGGGCATAGACCTTCTGCACCCACGGCGCGGTCTCGGGGTGGAGTTCGCGGGTGTCGCGGACGTAGCCGAACGGAACGCGCGTCTCCACTGCGGCTTGCCCTGCTCGGCCTTCTGGCGGGCAGCTCGGAGCTGCCGAGTGCGCATCATGGCAATCTCGTGCTCGGACACCGCGGTCTTGATCTGCGCGGCGAGGATTCCCGTCGGTGAGTAGAGGTCGATGTCGCCCTGCTGCGTGGTGGCCAGCGGGATCTGTCGACCGACCGAGGTAAAGAAGGCCCGCAGGCTCTCCAGCTCGCTCATCATGCGCCAGCCGCGGTCCTGGTCCCACGCGGCGATGGCGTGAATCTTCCCGTCCCGAACATCGTTGAGCAAACGATCCCATTCAGGGCGTGATTTGCCATTGCTGGCGCTGCGGTCATTGTCGACGTAGTACTCGGCGATCGACCATCCCTTGACCTCGCAGAGGGAGGCGGTGTCTTCTCGCTGGCGTTCTACACCCTGTCGCTTGTCGGTGGGGTCGGAGCTGATGCGGAGGTAGCAGGCGGCGCGGAGTGGTGCTGCCGGGGTCGATGTCATAGCTGGAACGTATAACGGGCAACCGACAATGTGTCCGGCAAAAGTGTTTGAGCCCCGAGGGATGCGTGAGCCCGAACGGCCACGGCGTCGTATGGTCCACATCGCAACCCGCCACCGGCCGATCGCAACCCGGGAAACGACACGTCAAATCCCGCCACTGCAGGAAATCCCGCAGCGCCGCCGATGGCCGATACCCCGGTTCGGCGTCCGCGCCGGGAACACGCACCGGCTTGACCGTCGCCGTCTTCGCTATCGTGCGCACCGACTCCGCGGGCAGCACACCGAACCCCGACAGATACCCCGGCCGGTCACTGCCGCCGTCGAGCGTCTTCTGCTCAGCCAGCACGTGAATCACCACCTGCGCCGCCGACTCCCGCACCGTCGCCGCAGTGCAATCAGCCGACCCGCACTGACACGGCAACGACCCCTCGAGCCGCCCCAGCGCACCGGCCGCTTCCGCTCGACGCTGCCGCCTCGACCGAGGATCATTCGGACACACCGAATCCGCGATCAGGTTCAGGCGCTGATCGATGGCATCGGCATCAGCAGCACCCAGCACCCCACTGATCACCGCCATCCCCGCCGCGTTCGGATGCGGCTCCACCTCGATATAGCGGTTCTCCTCCACAATCGGCGGAACCCGCACTCCCGCCCGATCATGCTCAGCGACCCACATATCGATGCGATCCCGCAGTTTCGGCTTCGACAGCCGCATCCACTTGTGCACCTGAGCAGCCAACGAGCGATCGAGGTCGGCCACCACCTCGTCGAGCACATTGTCGGTGCGGGTGATGATGATCTGCACCATCCGGAAGTCGATGTCCCCACGGGCGAACACCGCCGCCACCTCCGGCAGCCGCTCCCACAGCGACACCGCCTGCCGCACCTGATGAATCGCCCGATCACGACTGATGTTCTGCGCCGCCGACACCTCAGCAGCCACCGCCTCGAAGACATCGGTGAACCAGAACTGAGCCTCCTCGTAATCCCGGCACCGCCGCCGATACAAGCTCGCGACCGCCCCCAAGCGCCGCGCGATCTCCGCCGACTCCGCACGCGCAGCCGAAGCCATCACATCAATCAACGTCGCCGGATTATTGTCGAACATGTGTTCGATATTACCGGGATGGGGTGACACCCCTCGACGCAAAGTTTTGCGCCTGTGGATAACTCAGCGGTGAGAGCTCAGCCGCCCCACACCGTCATCAACGTCACGTAGCACGCCGTCCCGACGAGGATGCTCAGCAGCGCCTGCCCGCGCCACAGCTGCAGCCCTACCGTCACTGCAACCGCCACGGCCAGCCACAGCAGCTGCAGCGCGGTGTCCCCCACCACCGTCTTCACCGAGTACAGCGCCAACATCACCATCACGCCCACCGGCATGTGCACGCTGAGGTAGCGCACCACGGCGCTGTGCCGCATCGGCGCCAGTGCCGCGAACGGCAACGCACGCAGAGCCCACGTCACCGCCGCGCTCACGCCCACGAGCAAGGCCATGTACCCGGTGTCAGGCATGCCTGGTCCGTCGTCGCAGCAGCAACATCACGGTGAATGCGGCGAACGCGCACACCAGCATCTGGCCGGGCACCACCAGCCACGCCCCCGCGGCGCACAGCATCGCCAGAGCGGCCGTGACCGGATCGGGCCGCTGCCGGTAGGCCTCGATGCCCAGGACGATGAACAGCGCGGTCAGCGCGAAGTCCAGGCCAACGAGCCGATCGATCGGCAGCACCTCCCCCAGCAGACCGCCCAGAGCCGCTCCGGTCATCCACAACAGATGAAACATCAACTGCATGAACAGGATCGGACGGGTCGTCCACCCCGCCGCCTGCGGACTGACCGCGACGGCATACGCCTCGTCGGAGAGCGTGTAGGTGCTGTAGAGCTTCGCCGCCAGCCCGCGCACCCGGTGCAGCGGGAAGGACAGCGCATAGAAGATGTGCCGGGAATTGACCACCAGCGTGGTGAGCGCGACGGTCGCGACGGGAGCACCGCCCGCCACCAGCGCCACCATCAGGAACTCCAGCGATCCCGCATAGATCACCCCGGCGAACACCGGCGCCCACCACCAGGCCAACCCGGCATGCACCACCAGAAAGCCCAGCGCCATACCCAGCGGGATGAACGCCAGACCGAGGGGCGCGACCAGGGCCAGCACACGCCGCATCGTCGAACACCTCCTCCGATCGTCTGACGAGACGCTAGCTTTTCATGCGTGGATGTCTTCGATGAATGGCGACGCGGCGGAACACGTTTCACCTGGGCCTCGACCACGCCCGCCAACGACGGTCAGCAGGTCGAGGTGTTCGTGCGCCGGGCCGGCACAACCGGCGCGCCGGCGCTGGTGTGCGTGCACGGTTTCCCCACGGCGAGCATCGACTTTCGCGCCCTCGCCGACGACCTGTCCGGTGACGTCGAGACCTTCACCCTCGACTTCCCCGGCTACGGACTCTCGGACAAGCCGCCCGCGCCGTACGTCTACTCCCTCTACGACGACGCGCGGCTGCTGGTCCACGTGATCACCGAGGTGTGGGGGCTCGACGACTACCGGATGATCACCCACGACCGCGGCAGCAGCATCGGCATGATCGCGCTGGCGATGCTCGCCGACCGCGACGCCACGATGCCGCGAGAGGTGTTCCTGACCAACGCCAACATCTTCCTGCCGCTGGCCAACCTGACCGCGTTCCAGGTGGCGCTGCTCGACGACGCGACCGGCCGCGCCACGGCGGCAGCGACAACGCCCGAGTTGCTTGCGGCTGGGCTCGGCGCCACCACGTTCATGCCGCGCCGAAACCTGGATGACCCCGAAATACATTCGCTGGCACAGTGTTTCGCTCACAACGACGGCATCGCGGTTCTTCCCGACACCATCCGCTATCTGCACGAGCGCACCGCCGACGAGCAGGGCTGGCTCGAGCGGCTGTCGGGCATCGACGTCGACACCACGCTGATCTGGGGGTTGCACGACAGCGTCGCTCCCCTGCGCGTGGCCACCCACGTATGGCAGACCTACCTGCGGTCCAAGCCGGGCCGCAACCGCTTCTGGGTGGTGCCGGGGGCCGACCACTATGTGCAATGCGACGCCCCGGACGAGGTCGCACGGATCATCCGATTGACCATGACCGAGGGCGCCATCGCCCTGCAGACCCTCGGCGACCGGCCCGACGGGGCGGTGCTGGTGGATCAGTCAGACCACCGTTAGCGTTGCCGCACTGACGATTCCGACAGCGTCGAATGCCTTGGCGATCGCAGCTTGCTGGGCGGTGGTCAGGCCCACCGACTGCGCCGCACTCTGCACCGCGGCGCGCCCGTCGCTGAACACCGACCCGGCGCTCAACCGGAACATCGCGCGGTAGTACACCTCGGCCCAGGTGTCCGTCGAGACGCCGGCGGTGGCCGGATCGGTCATCATCAGGTACGCGGCGTGGCTGAAGATGGTGCTGTTGACGTGCTCACCCCCGTCGTCGAGGGTCCCCTGATAGCGGGTTGCGTAGGTGGCGCGGTGGGGACCGAGCGACGTGCTGATCGACGTCGGATCGGCGAGGTTGCGGATGGCGCCGAGCTCGGAGTCCTCTCCGAGGAGCCAGCGGTCCGAGCCGGGATCGTTCTCGATGAGCACGCCCATGATGTCGGCCAACGCTTCGTTGAGCGCACCGGATTCACCGGAATCGAGCACCAGAGAACCACCCGTCGGGCCGCCGACGACATAGGTGACCACGGCGTGGGTGAACTCGTGGCCGATGACATCGACCGCCGCCTCGAGGTGGCCACCGTCGCCGAACGCGAACTGGTTGATGCTGGGGTCCCAGAACGCGTTCTGGTATCCGCCGTTCGGCCTTCCCGGGTTGTAGAGAATGCTCACCATCACAGGCGCACCGCTGCCGTCGAACGATGTCCTGCCCAGCACGTCTCGGTAGTAGTCGTAGACCTCCGCGGTGTTGGCGTGCGCGGAGACGGCCCCGCTGTTCCACCCCAACCACCCCCGCTTGACCACCGTGCCCGGCAGGAAGCCACCCAGCAGGCCGAGATACGGGAAGGAAGTTTTGTAGGTCGTGATGTCGCGGCTCTTGTCGATCAACCGGGACACGGTGGACCACGGCGTGGAGCGGACGTCGATGATGAAGGTCCGCCGCTGACCGAGCCAGTCCCTGGCGGTGTCGATGGCCGACACGGGTTGCGCTGTAGCGCGTGCCGCGACGACGGTGCCGACGGCTGCACCGTCGGCACCGATCAGGGTGGCGGTGCCCGGCCGGGAGAGGCGGATACCGGGCACGGCGCCGACGACCTGCCAGGCCAGGATCGGCACCGACCCGTTGTCCGGCGCGTAGACCACCAGGTCGGCCGTCCGCCGCAACCTCGGCGTCGCCGCATCAGGCGTGACATCGAAAGACTCGGAGAGCCCGCGGTAATGATTGAACAGCCCGGTCACCGCGCCGGTCGCATCGGTCACCAGGACGATGTCGCTACCCAGCACGGGCACGCCCGCAACGGTTTCGGCGAAGCGGTAGTAGGTTTCGGCGCCGTCCCCGCTGCCGGCGGTCGACACCGTGATCGCGTCCGGATCGGCGAACCCCTCGTCGATGCCCAACCTGTGTGCGACCCCATTCATCACCGCAGCCGCATCGGCAGCTCCGGTCACCAGACGGTCGTCGAACCGGCCGTCGATGGTGCGCACCGCGTCGTCGGCGGCAGTATCGGTCAGGGTGTCACCGGCCGGCACGGCGATGGTGACCTCGGTGGGCCGCCAGCGGGGCCTGTCGTCGACCGCAACGGTGAAACTGTCTGCGCGGCCCGCCTTTCCGGCGGATGGGGTGTAGACGAAGCCACCGTCGGCATCGATGCTCACCGAACCCCAGGCCGCGCCCGAGCTGACGCTGTAGGTGAGGGCGGCGTCGTCACGATCCGTCGCGTTGAGGCTGCCCCGCACGGTGCCGTCGGCGGCTGGCTCCGCCGCGTCCGGCGTCGCCGTCGGCCGCTGGTTGCGGAAGGTGTACCGACGCTGACGGACCGTCTCTCGCCGCGATTCGATCCGCCCGGCGCGCCGAGAGCGCTCCCGCTGCGCGGGACGCGCCGACGAATCCGTCGCCGAAGCCGCCGAAGATTCGGTCGAGGTGTCCGAGGGTGCGGCCGATGCGACGCCCGGCGCCATCATCAGGCCGATACCGACTCCCAGGACCGCGACACCGGTCCACACTCCTGTAGGCGGTCGACAACTACTGGCCACAGTGACCCCCTCGGCGACGGTGCTCGAGGCGGAACTTACCACCGACGAAGGTAAATCTGACGACGCTGACGATAAAGCGATGCGCCTATTAGGCTGACACGGTGAGTCTTCTGCTCGGCCCGGTGTTGCGCCACGTCGGTGAGACGACCGCGACGGTGTGGGTGCAAACCGAGGCGCCGTCGGAGGTGGAGGTGCTCGGGTGCCGGGCCCGCACCTTCGAAGTGCACGGTTGCCACTACGCCCTCGTTCAGGTCAGCCGGCTGTCGCCCGACACCGTCACCGCCTATGAGGTCCACATCGACGGCGAGAGGTGCTGGCCGGAGCCGGACTCGCAGTTCCCACCCAGCGTCATCAGGACGCGTGGGCCGGAGACCGCCGACCGGTTGCGGGTCATCTTCGGTTCGTGTCGCTACCCGAAGACGGGCGAGGAGAAGCTCGACCGCAAGCTCGGACTCGACGCTCTGGACTGCTACGCCACCCGGCTCACCGACCTGCCCGTCTCGGAGTGGCCGGATGCGCTGCTGCTGCTCGGCGATCAGGTCTATGCGGACGAGCTGACCCCCGAAGCGCGCCGTCACCTGTCCGGCCGCCGCTCGTCGGGCCGGCGTTCGGCCAACCGCCGACCGCCCGACGAGGTGGTGTCGTTCTCCGAGTACGAGGGCCTGTACCGGCACACCTGGGGCGATCCGGAGATCCGGTGGATTCTCTCCACGTTGCCGACGGCGATGATCTTCGACGACCACGACATCCGAGACGACTGGAACACCTCGGCGACGTGGCGGGCCGAGATCAACGAGCAGCCGTGGTGGCGAGACCGGATCCGGGCGGGCCTGGCGTCCTACTGGGTGTACCAGCATCTGGGCAACCTCAGCCCGACGGAGCTGGACAGCGACGACGACTACCAGAAGGTGCTCGCTGCCGACGGTGACTGCTGGCCGCTGGTGGCCGAACTCGCCGACCGTGCCGACAGTGAGGTCGACGGAGACAAGGGCCTGCGGTTCAGCTTCCGTTGGGATCTGGGGCGCAGCCGATTGGTGATGGTCGACTCCCGCAACGCCCGCATTCTCGACGGCGGTGAACGAAAGATGTTGGGTGACCGCGAGTTCGCGTGGGTCGAGGAACAAGTCAGCGACCTGTCCGGCGTCGACCACCTGATCATCGGATCGTCACTGCCGTGGCTGCTGCCGCCGGCCCTCGGCGATCTGCAGATCGTCAACGAGATCGCCGCAAGGCGTCCGGGACTGCGTGGGCGGCTGGGCGAAACCATCAGGCAGGGCGCCGATCTCGAGCACTGGCCGGCGTTCTTCGCGTCATTCGTCCGACTCTCCTCGATGATCGCCGGGGCGGCGCGCGCCAGTGCCGACGGGCCGGCGACCATCTCGGTGCTCTCCGGCGACGTGCACCACAGCTACGCCGCGCGCGCCGACTTCGGAGAACCCGACGGAGCCCGGGTGCATCAACTGGTCTGCTCGCCGGTGCACAACTACGTGCCCGCCTACGTCAAACCCGCGTTCAAGCTGGGCTGGTCAGCGCCCGCGGCCCGGCTGACCCGCCGCTGGGCGCGCCGGGCCGGGTCACCGGAGCTGCCGGTGTCGTGGCGCAACCTCAGCGGGCCGCTGTTCGGCAACACGATCGCCTCGCTGATCGCCGTCGGCCGCGGGGCCGACGTGGTGTTCGAACAGCCCCGCGACGACGGCACCCTCACCGAAGCGGCGACCGTCGTTCTCAGTGCGCTCAGTGCACCCCTTCCATCTGGCGGCTGACCCACGGGGAGATCGCGAACACCACCACACCCGCGACGACGGCAACCGCACCGAGGATGCCGAAGTACGCCGTCTCGTTGGAGGTGTCGTAGTAGCCGGCGAGCACACCGGACATCGCCGTGCCGAGGCCGACCGAGAAGAAGTACAGCGCCATCATCTGCGCACGGAACGCCTCCGGGGCCAGCTTGGTGGTGACCGACAGGCCGATCGGCGACAGCAGCAGTTCGGAGACCGCGAACACGGCCATGATCGCCATCACCAGTAGCGCCGGGGTGCTACGACCGGTGCCTCCGGCCAGCGGCACGAAGCACAAGAATGCCAGCCCCATCCCGATCACGCCGTAGGAGAACTTGCGTGGGGTCGTGGGCGCCCGGTTACCCAGCCGCGTCCAGAGCACCGCGAACAGCGGGGAGAGCAGGATGATCCACACCGGTTCGATCGAGCCGATCCAGCTCGACGGTGCCGTCCACCCGAAGATCGACCAGTTCATCCGTTCGTCGGAGTAGACGGCCAGGACGGTGAAGATCTGCTGGAACAGCGACCAGAACACCGCGTTCGCGACGAACAACGGGATGAACGCCCGCACCCGGACCCGCTCCTCCCCGTCCACCTTCGGGCTGCGCAGCATGATCGCGAAGTACGCCACCGACGCGACGACGATGACGCCGGTGGTCACCTGCGAGAGGTTGGCCAGCGTGACGAGACCCAGTGCGATCGCTGCCCCGACGACCACGAGGCCAGCCACGATCACCGCGGCGGTCTTGGCAACAGCGCTGCGCGGCAACGGGTTCGGCACCTCGCGCCCGTGCCCGCCGAGGTTACGGCGAAACGCCACGTATTGCGCGAGACCCAGCGCCATACCGATCGCCGCCGCACCGAAGCCGTAGTGGAAGCCGACATGGGTCTGCAGCAGCCCGGTGATCAGCGGGCCGATGAACGCGCCGAGATTGATGCCGAGATAGAACAGCGTGAAGCCGCCGTCGGCGCGGGCGTCGCCCTTGTCGTAGAGCGTGCCGAGCAGCGACGAGGCGTTGGCCTTCAGCGCGCCCGAGCCCAGGGCGACGAACACCAGGCCGACGCCGACGCCGCTCAGCCCCGGAAGGATCGCCAGCGCGATGTGGCCGATCATCACGACCACGCCGCCGTAGAACACGGTGCGCTCCATGCCGAGCAGCCGATCGGCCACCCAGCCGCCCAGCACCGTGGACAGGTACACCAGACCGCCGTAGGCGCCGACGATGCCGGTGGCCGTGCTCTTCGGCAGCTCGAGCCCCCCGTCGGTGACGGAGTAGTACAGGTAGTAGGCCAGGATGGTGAGCATCCCGTAGTAGGAGAACCGTTCCCACAGTTCGACTCCGAACAGGTTGGTCAGCCCGATCGGGTGCCCGAAGAGAGTTCGCGGACTCTTGTCTTCTCGGATTGTCATGGGACCACCCTTACACTCGGCTGCATGCCGATACCTGATACCCCGCGCCCAGGCCAGGAATCGGTGTGGGATTACCCTCGCCCGCCCCGGCTCGAAGATTTCGCCGGGTCGATCACCGTGGAACTGGGCGGGCAGGTCATCGCGTCCACCGAGCGTGCGTGGCGGGTGCTCGAGACCAGCCATCCCCCGACGTACTACCTGCCGGCGAGCAGCTTCGCCGACGGGGTGCTGCGGGAGGCCGACGGGGCCTCGTGGTGCGAATGGAAAGGTCAGGCAAGCTATTTCGATCTGGTGACCGCGACGGCGGTGGCGCCGCGTGCGGCGTGGACGTACCGTCGGCCCACTCCGGGGTTCGCCGCCATCACCGGCGCTGTGGCCGTGATGGCCGCGGCCGTCGATCGGTGCATCGTCAACGGTGAAGAGGCCGTCCCGCAGCCCGGCGGGTTCTACGGCGGCTGGATCAACAGCTGGATCGCCGGCCCCTTCAAAGGTGTTCCCGGCTCGATGGGCTGGTGAGGTACGGGGTCAGCAGCCAGACTCTCAGCAACCGAGGTCGATGACGGCGGCGGTGACGATGCTGTTGCCGGCCGACATCGAGATACCCATCTGCTTGTTGAGCGCATTCACCGCGACCGGTGCCGGCTGCCCGCTGCCGAGAATGCCGCAGACGATCGAACCCGCGCTGAGCAACTGGTCGCGCGTCAGCGCCGTGTACACCGGTTCCAGACCTTCGAGATAGCCGGCGGTGTCCGCCGTGGCGGGCGCCGCCAATGTCATCAACGCTGCCACCGAGGCAGCCACACTCAGACCCACGCGCGATCGGTTCACTGTCGAGCCCCCTGTCGTCGAGCACATCCTATGCCGCGGGCAGCGCCCCGCGGGGGCTCATTTGTCGGAGAGCCAGCCGTACTGACGGCCGCAGTCGGTGCAGTCCACGTCGAGGAACCAGCGGGTGACCCGATCGGATCCGGCCGACCAGGTGGGCTGCGACGAGACGACCGGGGCTGCGTGACCGCATCTGCCGCACATGGCTTCGATCGGGGCGTTCACACCTCGAACGTAACCGCTGGTAACGCTCTTGACCAGATATTGACGTCAGCGTGGTGGGTCGCCACGCCACGCGAAACTGTTGACGTATTTGCCCATATCGAGGGCAAGCTGCACATTCGCGCCTGAGGGTTTGCCTGGCCCGAAGTCCGGCCCGAACTGGTGGTAGGGACCGACGACGGAGGCGATGAGCGCGAGGTCGTTCTTCACCGCGGCCAACACGAGCACCCGCATTCGGGTGAAACTGCTCGTCGAGCCCTGCGGGTAGTAGTCGATCGCTTCACCGAAGCCGGGTTGGTAACCGACCATCGTGTTGGGGATCTCGTAGGCGACGCGCCCGTCGGGGACGTGCTGGGCCTTCAGGTCGGCGACGACCTGACGGGCCGGCCTGCCCGCCGCGGGCTCGCTGAAGAGCCGCAACGTACCACCCTCGCCGCCGGTGAAATCGGCGACGACGCCGTCGTCTGCGGTGGTGATGCGGTACGACGAACCGGCGGCCGGGTAGGACACCGAGAAGGAGCCGTTGGGCGCGGTGAACCGCGGGTTGATCGCCACCGGTGTGCCGATGGGTGGCCGCCCACAGTCCGGCGGGCACACGAAACGCACCGGCGGCGAGGTCACCCGCGAGGAGATCACGGCGAGCACGCTGGCCACCAGGATGACCGGAATGAGCCACAGCAACAACACCATTCGGTGCGACGGTCGACTCACCGACGGCGCGTGGCTCTCGCCGACGGTGTAGCCGGGGAAGAACGTGGTGGTCGTCAAGACCGGTCGCCGTCGGTGTCGGCACGCCGGGGGCGCTCAGCCCGGCGCTGGGCGCGCGATGACCTCGACGACGCACGCGCGGCCACCCCGCACACCGGGCAGAACGCCATGTCGGGCACCACATGGCCACAGTGCTGGCACAGCACCGGTTGGTCCGCGATCGTCTCGTCGTGAGCCTCGTGCAGCAGCGCCAGGTGCAAACTGAGCCGCAGCAGGAACAGCGCCGCCGCGGCGACCACCGCGTACAGGGCGAGCATCAGCCACTGCCGCGAGCGGGAGATGTCGACCATGCCCAGCGCGATGGACAGCGCGAGCACGGCGACCGCGAACGCCACCATCACGAAGCGGACCAGTCCCGGCCGTTGATCCTTCTTGCTGTCGGGTCGGGTGAACCACAGCGCCACGCCCACCAACCCACCGGTGGCCGCGGCGATCAGCGGTGCCGCGACGCCCCGGATGCCCGCCTCGACCAGATAGAACGTCAGCGGGGCATCACTGACCAGGCCGGTCTCGAGCTGTGGGACCAGCCGGGTCATCATCGCCGCGGCGGTGAAGCTCAGCGCGCCGAGTGCCCCGATCATGAAGCCTTCCAAAGACTCCCGGGTCGGCGGCCCCATCAGCCGGATCACGATGACGGGAACCAGCATCAGGATCGCGCCGGCGAGCGGGAGTGCGGCGCCCTGCTGGACCATCTGCGAACCGCTCATGCCCACCCCCACGGCCGCACCGGAGGTCCGGTCGAAGGCCGCGCCGGCCACGAGGACGAACCCGACGCCGAGCACCACCCCGAGCCCGACCGTCAGTGCAAGGGCGCGCGTCGGCAGATCCCGCAGCCCGTCGGCCTCGCGCATGTAGACGAGGAACAGTGCGGGTAGCCCCAGCACGCCGACTGCGATCAGGGCCGCGGGCATCCGGAGAAGCGCGAAGGCCACCAGCGCCACCACCATGGCCCCCAGCGCCACCCGGAACGCGCCGCGATGCGCCAGATGGGGGAACAGCGAACTCAGCAACGACGGGGACAGCACACTCTCTCCGGGTGCGGCACCGAAGTTCCTGATGCGCAACCAGTCCGGGCCCTCCCATTTGCGGGCCGTCAGATGGCAACCGCACAGTCCGCAGAACTCGCCGTCGGGCACATCGACCCGGCAGATCCGACACTCGGTGGTCGGGAAGGGACTGTCGTCGCTCATGAGTTCTCCTGTTGCACATCGGCGACGTCGCGCACGAGGTTGCCCACCCGCGGGGTGCCCAGACCGGTGACGAGGTCGTAGCCGGGTGCGGCGTCGTCGACGGCGTTGCCGCCCAACGTCACATCGCGGAACGCCGGAAGCCGGGCGCCGGCGGCGATCCGGTAGAGCAGCGGGTTGAGATCTCCGAGCGGACGTCCGCCGGTGGAGATCAGGTAGTCGTTCATCACCGCGGCCAGGCCCGCCCAGATGGGCGCCGCCTGGGACGTGCCGCCGCCGATCGTCGGCTGGCCGTCGAGGATGAAGCTCACCCCGGTGAAGGGATCGGCGACCGCGGACACGTCGGGTGTCAGCCGCTTCCCGGTGCCGCGGTCGGCGGGGACGGCCCCTTCGACTCCGCGCTGCCACGTGGGCAGGTCGAACAGTTCCGACACTCCGCCGCTGGTGCCCAGCCCCAGCGGTACGTCGTACCAGGACTGCTCGTCCAGCCAGGCTCCGCCGGCCGTGGTGGACAGCGTAGTGCCTCCGACGTTGACCATTTCGGGAAGGGACGCCACAGAATTGAGGCCGATGCTGTCCTGCGCGGGCGCCGAGGACCAGTCGTCACCGCTCTTGCATTCCAGCCCGGCGAGATCGCCGTTGGCCATGAATGCAGTGGTTCCGCGACCGGTCGCGGCCAGCAGCGCCGACTGCGCGGGCGCGAGATCGGTTGCGGTGAGCAGCTTGTCGCACCCCCAGCTGATGGAGAAGCTCCACACCGCACCCGGGAACTGCCGGTCGACGTCGGCCATCATCTGCCCGATCTTGACGTAGGCGCCGTCGCCTTCCACGGTGGGCCGCGCATTGATCACGATCTTGCGGGCGTCGGGGGCGATGGCGTGCACGACGGACAGGTCCATCGTGGTCTCGGCGCTGGGTTCGTCGAACGTCCCGCCGATGATGGTGGGCGTGAACGCCGGCAAGCCGTTTCGCGTGGCGAACTCGTCGAGATCGGACTGACGGAAGCCGCCGAAGGCGAAGATGGCGACCGTCTGCCCCTTGCCGGTGTACCCGTCGGCAACGAGCCGGTCGGCTTCGTAGGTGGTGCGCAACGCCATTGGCGTGAGCCCGAATTCGGGCACATCGAGAGGCAGTTGCCGCGGTTGGTTGTCCCGGAAGGGCGTGTAGCCGAGGAGCCGGCCGACGGAATCGACCTCCCCGGTCACCGCGTCGGGTACGGCGGGTTGACGGCGTGAGGCGTAGAACACCGTGCCGTGCTGTTCGCGGTAGTCGTGGACGTCCACACCGAACGCACGGCCCATGGCTTGTGCGCCACCTTCGACAACAGCCCAGCGCTGACCCGGTTGCCACTGAACGGACAGCGCATGACTGTCGGCCCATTGGCTCAAGCCCACCGGGGCGACAGCATCGCGCAGTTCGACGACGAGCTGGGCAGAGCGGTCGTGCGACGGTCCGAGATCAACCGCGTGGGCCAGAAGGGCGGCGTACGGCCCGCCGATCAGCTGCCCAGGCCCACCGGCAGAGGTCGGCCGCACCGGGGCGACACTGGTGGTGAGGAGTATCAGGACCCCCACCACCAGTGCCGTCAAGCCCGCGACGCGGAACGCAGGCGCACGAACGTCAGTGACGATGGCTCGTCACTGTCACTGTGGTGCGCGGGGTGCTCCCGGGTTCCTGCCGTTGTCGTTCGCGTTGGGCGGAATCGAGGTGAACGGGTTACCGCCGGCGGTGCGAGGCACGTTCTCCGTGGGCGACGCCGGAGGCGGCGTAGCCGGAGTGGTGGCCGGCGGGGTCGTGGTGGTCGTCGTGGTCGTCGTGGTGGTGGAGGTCTCCGGGGCGTTGCCCTCGTTCGAGCTACACCCCACGGCCAGCCACGTCATCGCCGAGAGGGCGACACCGCCAGCAACCAGCGAGAAGCGACTGGTCCTTGATCTCATAATGCGTTCCCATCTGTTCGTCGAGCCGCATGCCGTCCCAGATTCCTGGGTCGCGACTAGATCTTCACATTTTGCCGTCGTCTCGACCAGCGCAGGAGCGTTTTCCTGTGTAGCCGCTGTCAACCAACGCACCGTGGGTAGTGTCCGAACGCCCGCGAAGCGTTACACCACGGCTGAGTGCAGCCTCGGCCGGTACACCAGTTCCGCGATGTCGGCATCGAGGGTGCGGCGCTCGACGAGCTCGAGGTCGAAGTCAGCGGCGCCGGCGAAAACCGGATCGGCACCTGTCTGCCCGGTGATGACGGGAAAGATCGTGACCTGCAGGTAGTCCACGAGACCGGCGGCCATCAGGGCCCGATTCATCGACAAACTGCCGTGGGATCGCAACGGGATGTCCGACTCGTCCTTCAGCCGGGCGACCACCTCGACAGCGTCACCACGCGCCACGGTCGCATCCGGCCACTCGAGCGGCTCCCCGACGGTCGTGGAGATGACCGTCGCCGGCAGGTGGTGCATCGCGGTGACCCACGGGTCGCGGACCTCGGAATCCTCGTCGCTGTCGCCGAGCATCTGAACGAACTGGCGATAGGTGTTGGCACCGAACACCATTCGCTGGCCATTCCGGTAGAGGTCGAGGCGGCGGGCAAGCAACTCAGGTCCCTGCTTACCCCAATAGCCGGTCCAATCACCGCCGTCCGCTCCACCGAAGCCGTCGAGACTGGAGAAGACGTCGAAGGTGTAGGTCGCGCTCATGATGCTCCTCGTGGTTCTGTCGGTGGGCTACAAGACAGACCGGGAGGCGGCGCTGAACTCATCGGTGAGACCACCGGGATACTGGAGGTGTGGACATCGCGCTGCTGGTACTCACGCCGATCCTGTTCGCGGCGGTGATCACCCTCGGCGTGCTGCTCATCGTGTCACGGCGCCAACTGGCCGGCGCCCGGAAAGAGTTGCGGCGCAACCGTGAACGTGTTCCTGCAGGGGTACGCAGACGGAGACACGGAGTGGCTCCGCTGGCCGTCAGAACGGTCACCCACACGCTGAAAAGCGCCGACGCGCTGATCCGGCACGGCATCGTCGGCTCCGTGCGCAGTTCGGTCGACGACCTCGCGGCGTGGGCGCGCGTCGAGCGTCCGGATTTGGCTCGCCTCACCACCGACGGTCGCGTCGTTCTGATGTTCTCCGACATCGAAGGGTCCACCGAACGCAACGAGTCACTCGGCGACAGCGCCTGGATGAAGGTGTTCGACCGGCACAACCGCCTCGTCGAGCGCACGGTCGCCGACCACCGCGGCTACGTCGTCAAGAACCAGGGAGACGGTTTCATGATCGCCTTCTCCGCACCCACCGATGCGCTGCGGTGCAGCCTGGCGATCCAGCGGGCGCTGCGGGAGAACGCCGAGCACTACGACGGAATCCGGGTCCGGATCGGTGTCCACGTCGGTACGTCGGTTCGTCGCGGCGACGACCTGTTCGGCCGCAACGTCGCGATGGCGGCGCGCATCGCCGATCTGGCAGCCGGCGGAGAGATCCTCGTCAGCGATGAGGTGCGGGAGTCGGCGGACGGCGTCCACGGGATCGCGTTCGACGATCCCGTCGAGGTCGAACTCAAGGGGCTACGCGGCACCCAGTCGGTGTCCTCGGTCAGCCTCACACCCTGAAATCCCAGGTCGCCGCGGAACCCAGGTCGCCGTGGAACACTGTCACCGCGACGGAAGGATGCGTATGTCTGCGTGGACCTCTTCTTGGATGTGGAGAACACTCACGGCGGTCGGTGCTGCCGCGTTGGTGGGCCTGGTCGTGATGACGGTGTCCCCTCTTGCTCTGTCCCCTCTCGCTCTCGCCCAGCCTCCCGCAGGGCAGGACCCGACGCCGTTCGTCGGCGCGGCGCCGTTCGCTCCGCCGAAAGTGGCTCCTGCCAACGGATCCACCGTCGGTGTCGGCCAGCCGATCATCATCGACTTCCCCGGGCTGGTCGACAACTCCGTCGCCGCCGAGAACGCCATCCACGTCTCCTCGGTCCCCCCGGTGCCCGGCAAGTTCTACTGGATGACGCCCACGCAGCTGCGCTGGCGCCCACTGGATTTCTGGCCTGCCCATACCACGGTGACCGTCGACGCCGGTGGCGCGACGTCCAGTTTTCAGACCGGCGACACCCTCATCGCCACGGCCGACGACGCCACCCACCAGCTGACCGTCACCCGCAATGGAATGGTGGAGAAGACGATTCCGATGTCGATGGGGATGACCGCCGGCGGCCATCAGACACCGAACGGCACCTACTACGTCCAGGTGAAGATGCCCTCGGTGGTGATGGACTCCTCGACCTATGGTGTGCCTGTCGATTCGACGTACGGGTACAAGACCACGGTGGAGCTGGCCGTCCGCTTCGACGACAGCGGCGACTTCGTGCACAGTGCGCCGTGGTCGGTCGCCGATCAGGGCAAGCGAGACGTCAGCCACGGCTGCATCAACATCAGCCCGGCGAACGCGCAATGGTTCTACGACAACTTCGGCGCCGGCGATCCCATCGTGGTGAAGAATTCCGGGGGCGGCACGTATTCGCGGCACGACGGCTCCAACGACTGGCAGCTGTAGCGCCGGCATGACCGTCGAAGCCATCCTGCAGACGATCCCGCCGATCGCGGTTTACCTGGTCGTCGGGGCCGTCATCGGCGTCGAGAGCCTCGGCATACCGCTGCCCGGCGAGATCGCTCTGGTGAGCGCGGCGCTGCTGTCGTCGCGTCACAGCCTCGACATCAGCCCGATAGGCGTCGCGGGGGCGGCCGCACTCGGCGCCGTCATCGGCGACACGATCGGCTACTCGATCGGGCGGCGCTACGGGATGTCGCTGTTCGAACGGCTCGGCAGGCGCTTCCCGAAACACTTCGGCCCCGGACACGTCGCTTTGGCGAAGCAGCTGTTTGCGCGGTGGGGCGGTTGGGCGGTGTTCTTCGGCCGGTTCATCGCGCTGCTGCGGATCTTCGCGGGCCCGTTGGCCGGTGCCATGCGGATGCGGTACCCAGGATTTCTCGCCGCCAATGCGAGCGGCGCCGTGGTGTGGGCCGGCGGCACCGTCGCCGTCATCTACTACGCCGGTATGGCCGCCGAACGCTGGCTCTCCCGGTTCTCCTGGATCGCGTTGGTCGCGGCGATCGCGATCGGCATCGGCGCGACACTGCTGATGCGCGAAAGGACGTCGCGTCTGATCGCCCAGCTGGAAGCCGAGCACGACTGGGAGACGCTGCGCCGCCACTAGCTCGGCGCAGCGCTGAAGACCACAGGATCGTGAACACCGTCGACCATCCACGCCACCGCTACTGGCCTCTCTACGGCGCCGGCTTCGTCACCGCCTTCGGCGCGCACTCGATCGCCGCCAATCTGGGCACATACGGCCAGGAACAGCACGCCAGCCTGCTCACGATCGGACTACTGCTCGCCGTCTACGACGCCGCCGAGGTCATCCTCAAACCTGTCTTCGGCGCACTCGTGGACCGTGTCGGTCCACGTCCCGTTCTCATCGGCGGCTTAATCGGATTCTCCTGCGCATCAGCTGGATTCGTCGCCGCCGGCGATCCAAGCCTGCTGGGCGTCGCCCGCTTTGCACAAGGTGCGGCCGCCGCAGCGTTCTCCCCCGCAGCGTCCACACTCGTGGCTCGACTCCAGTCACCCGGCGGCCACGCACGACGGTTCGGAAGCTACGGAGCGTGGAAAGGGTTGGGATACACGCTCGGACCGCTCCTGGGTGGCGGCGTGGTGACCATCGGCGGGTACAACGCGCTGTTCGCGACGCTGGGGGTGGTCGCGGTCATCGTCGCCGTCTGGGCCGCATGCGTCGTTCCCCGAGTCGAGCCGCTGCCTCGGCGGCGTTCGACGGTCGTCGACCTGACCCGTCGACTCACCCGGCGCGCATTCCTCGCTCCCACCCTGGTACTCGCTGCCTCGACCGCTGCGTTGTCCATCGGAGTGGGCTTCTTCCCGATCCTCGCCGCGTCGGCCGGTGCCAACGCATTGCTCAGCGGGGCAATGGTTTCCGTGCTGTCCGCCTGCGCGGCCCTCTCACAACCGTGGGCCGGCCGCGCGCTCGATGGCCGCCGGTTCAGCTACCGCGCCGGCGCCATCGCGGGGCTCACCGCGTGCGTCGCCGGCTTCCTGCTGGCCGGACTCCTGGCCGGGCCGGTGGGACTGATCGTCGGCGCCATCGCGATCGGATTGGGCGCGGGGGTCCTGACGCCACTGGGCTTCGCCGCCCTGGCCGCCTCGGCGCCGCCCGAAAGACTCGGCGAGACCATGGGATCAGCAGAGGTCGGCCGTGAACTCGGAGACGCCGGCGGCCCGTTGCTCGTCGGCGCGGTCGCCGCGGCGGCGACGCTCGGTGTGGGATGCGTCGCGGCCGCGGCGATCATGGCAGCCGTGGCGGCCCTTGCAGCGGGGCCGTTACAGGTGGAGGACTCGCCTACTTCGGCGGCATCCTGATGCCGCCGTCGACGCGGACGACCTCGGCGTTCATGTAGGAGTTGGTGATCAGTTCGACGACCATCGACGCGAGCTCTTCGGGCTTGCCGAGCCGGCGCGGGTAGAGAACGGATTCACCGAGCTTGGCCTTGAACGCCTCCGAGTCCGGGCCTTCGCCATAGATCGGGGTGTCGATCAGGCCGGGGGCGACGGTGTTGACACGGATGCCGACCGCGGCGAGGTCGCGGGCCACCGGCAGGGTCAGTCCGACGACGCCGCCCTTCGACGAGGAGTAGGCCGCCTGGCCGATCTGGCCGTCGAACGCGGCCACGCTGGTCATGTTGACGATCGCGCCGCGCTCGCCGGAGTCGGTGAGGTCGAGCCGGCTCATCGCCGTGGCCGCGAGCCGGATGCAGTCGAAGGTGCCGACCAGGTTGATCGCGAGCACCTTCTTGTACGCGTCGAGGTTGTGCGCCGAGGCGAACTCGCCGTCCTTGCCGATTGTCCTTTGCGCCCAACCGATTCCGGCCGAGTTGACCAGGGTGCGCAGCGGTCCCAGGTCGACGGCGGTGTTCACCGCGTCTTCGATCTGGGAGGTGTCGGTCACGTCGACGCTGACGTACGCGCCGCCGATCTCGTGGGCCAGTTCCTGGCCGCGCTCGGCCTGCAGGTCGGCGATGACGACCCGGGCGCCCTGCGAGGCGAGGAGGCGGGAGGTGGCGGCGCCGATGCCTGAGGCTCCGCCGGTGACAATTGCGCTGGTTCCGTTGACGTCCACAGCCGGAGTGTAGGACAGGTGTCGAGACGCCGATCGCGAGACACCCGTCGGGAGCATTACCCCGACTTGGAGTTCACCTGCTGCGGCGTCATCCGGAGTGCCACCCTGGGCTTTCGCCCCCTGGCGAGGATCGCTTCGATGGTGGTGATGATGTGGAACTGAAGGCCGTACTTGCGGCGGATGAGCTGCTCGACGTCGGCCACGGCGGTTGGCGATTCCTCGACGACGGCGGTACACAGCAGTTCGGGGTCGACCGGATCGACCTTGCCCATGCGGCTCGAGCGAATCAGCACGACGCGCGGGTCGCGTCGCACGCGTTTGACCTTCCAGGCGTCGGACGGTGTCCAGACGACGAGGTCGTCACCGTCGGAGGCGATCCACATCGCCGATCCGACGGGAGTTCCGTCTCGCTTGTAGGTGACCAGTGAGACGAAGTCTGCCTCACCCAGGTGTTTCGCCAGCGCCGCCGCGTCGTCCATATGGCCGACCCTACTGGCGCCCGCCGTGACACCGTCTGAAGTAGGGCGGGCGGGGCTCGAACCCGCGACCAATGGATTATGAGTCCACGGCTCTAACCGACTGAGCTACCGCCCCTCGTGCGGCCACCATGGTCGCATATCGCCGGTCACGCGAAGACGGTCTGCCCCGCCTCGTCGATCTCGTAGCGCTCGGTGCCCTCGGTGACCCGGGGCGCATCGGCACCCAGTGCCACCGCGATCTTGTTGGCCGCGTTGCGCATCACGTCGAGGGTCAGCTCGAACGCTTGTGTCTCCGAGAAGTACTTGTGGATGCCGTGGACCACCGACTCGCTGATCTCCGCGGGCGTCCAGATCAGCGCATCCACGTACCGCAGCGCCGCCTTGTGCGTCTTCGACAGGTCGGCGGCGGCCTCGTAGTCCTCGATCTGGTGGTACAGGTCCTCCGACCCGCCCGCATCGAGTGCATGCGATTCGCGCAGCGATCGGCACAGTCGGCAGTTGTGTGCGGCCGCGCCGCGCAGCCGCACCACCTCGGTGGTCACCGCGTCGAGTTCGCGCAGCCGC
Organism: Mycobacterium sp. IDUB_1; assembly: GCF_055419625.1. Lineage (NCBI taxonomy): Bacteria > Bacillati > Actinomycetota > Actinomycetes > Mycobacteriales > Mycobacteriaceae > Mycobacterium > Mycobacterium sp. IDUB_1. The sequence goes on from NZ_JBVAYA010000005.1 coordinate 140,798, forward strand.
GCCACCGCCGGGACGAATTCGCCGAGCAGAGCCTCGACCGGATCCCCGTCGGCGTCCCACGCCACCTCCGACACCACGCCCGGCCTGCCGAGCCCCAGCGCGTCGCACCCCGCCCACACCCGGGGCAGGAAATCAGCGATGAAGACCGCCACGACGACGCGAAACGCCTTGTCTCCGTAGGCGTTCAGAAGACATTGCCGCTGGTTGTCCCCGATCCCCGTGACGTCGGTGCTGAACTGCTCCGCGAACGCCGCCAGCACCGCCTCCTCGTCCGTGCGCCCGTCGACCAGGTCCACCCGGATGGGCAACGGTGGCAGCGACAGCGCCCGCCCGCACGTCAGCCGGATCACCGCGTCGGCGCGGCTGTCCCCCGAGGACAGCGCGACGAGCTCGGCCAGCCGTTCGGGCAGTGCGCGATCGCTCACGCTGGTGAGCTTATTGCGCCTGACTGACCGACGACATGTGAAAGTCCGGAATTCGCAGTGACGGCATCTGCGCCCGCGTGGCCCAGTCGCCCCACTCGCGGGGCAACGTCACCTCGCTGACGCCGGCCTCGGTGGCCCGCCGCAGCAGGTCCAGAGGGCTCTCGTTGAACCTGAAGTTGTTCACCGCGGCGGTGACCTCGCCGTCCTCGACCAGGTACACGCCGTCTCGGGTCAGCCCGGTCAGCAGCAGCACCGACGGGTCGACCTCGCGGATGTACCAGAGGGTGGTGAGGAGCAAGCCGCGCTCGGTCGCGGCGATCATCTGCTGCAGTGTGCTCGCGCCGCCGGTCATCAGCAGGTTGTCGGCTCCCACGGCGACAGGGGCGCCGAACTCTTCCGCCGCGGCGCGCGGGTAGGCCAACGCGTTGATCACGCCGTCGCGCAGCCAGTCGACCCGGTCGATCGCCATACCGTTGTCGAACACCGATGCCCGCTCCGACGACGTCGCGACCGCCACGTACGGGGCGCATTCCAGACCCGGCGCATACGGATCCGAGTAGAGCGTCAGCGGAAGATCGGTCAGCTTCTCCCCCACGCGCGTTCCGCCACCCGGCGCCGACAGCGCCGAGCGGCCCTCCTGCGCTCCCCGACCGCCCATCGTCCAGGTCAGGTAGATCATCAGGTCCGCCACAGTCGAGGGCGGCAGCAGGGTTTCGTAGTGCCCCGCCGGCAGGTCGATGGTGCGATGCGCCCATGACAGCCGGGTGTCCAGTTCCGCGAGCAGGGCATCGGTGGAGACGTTCGCGAAGTCGGGGGTGCCGACCCCTGCCCAGGCACTGGCCCCGTCCCGCTTGGCGTTGATCTCCACCGAACCGGTGGGCTGAGTGAAGCGGCGGCGCACCCCGCCGGAGGTGGCCACGAACGTCGTCTCGACGACATGGCGGCCGTACCCGAAGAGCGTGTCCCTCCCGCGGAATCCGCGGGCCAGATCGCTTGCGACACCGGCGAAGACGTCGGCGCTAGTGCCGGGGAGGGGTGCGTCCCAGTCGGGCGGCGCATCTGTTGCGGCCAGCGCGGGGGCGCTGTCCCGTGCCGGTGGCGCGGCAGCGGCCGCCTGCTGCGAGGCCGCCACCAGTGCGGTGATGACGGACGGGTCGACGGCGCTGGACCGTACCGACCCGACGTGGGCGTCCTCACCGCGACGCACGACCGAGATCACCGTGGTGGTGCGACTGGTGGATTCACCGTTGGTGGTCATGGTGTTGTTGGCCCACCGCAGTGACGCGTCGACGCGGTCGGTGACGACGACGACGGTCTCGTCGGCGCCGCCGAGGCGGGTCGCTTCGGCCAACACGGTGTCGACCACCTGCTGCGCGCTGATCATCGGCCCGTCTCCATTGGCTTCTTCGCTGCGCTCATCGGCCCGCCTCCTCGCGGGTGTTGAGCACGTTGATTCCTCGGAACAGAGCCGACGGGCAGCCGTGGCTGACGGCCGCCACCTGACCGGGTTGGGCCTTACCGCAGTTGAACGCACCGCCGAGACGCCATGTCGACTGTCCGCCAACGGCTTCCATCGCACCCCAGAAGTCGGTAGTGGTCGCCTGGTAGGCGACGTCGCGGACCTGCCCGTCGAGTTTCCCGTCGCGAATCCGGAAGAAGCGTTGCCCGGTGAACTGGAAGTTGTAGCGCTGCATATCGATCGACCAGCTCTTGTCGCCGACGATGTAGATCCCGTCGTCCACCCGCGCGATCAGGTCGTCGGTGCTGATGTCCTCGGCAGCGGGCTGCAGCGAGACGTTGGCCATCCGTTGGATGGGCACGTGGTGCGCCGAGTCGGCATAGCTGCAGCCGTTGGAGCGGCCCACGCCGAGCCGGGGAGCGAACACCCGGTCCAGTTGATAGCCCACGAAGAGTCCGTCTCGGACCAGGTCCCAGCTCTGCGCACGCACTCCCTCGTCGTCGAAACCGACGGTCGCCAAGCCGTATTCGGTGGTCCGGTCCGCGGTCACGGTCATCACCGGCGATCCGTAGATCATGCGGCCCAGCTTGTCGGGGGTGGCGAACGAGGTGCCGGCATAAGCCGCTTCGTAGCCGATGGCGCGGTCGTATTCGGTGGCGTGCCCGATCGATTCGTGGATGGTGAGCCACAGGTTGGTCGGATCGATCACCAGATCGGTGGGGCCCGCCACCACGCTGGGTGCCTTGACCTTCTCGGCCAGCAGCGCGGGCAGCCCGGCGAGCTCGTCGGACCAGTTCCAGATGTCGTCGTCGGCAACGGCTTCCCACCCGCGTGCGGTCGGCGGGGCCAGCGTGGACATGGTCTCGAACGTGCCGGCCGCGGTGTCGACGGCCACAGCCTCCACGTTGGGCAGCACCCGCACCCGCTGCTGCGTGATCGACGAGCCGAACGTGTCCGCGTAGAACGTCTGCTCCTTGGCCGCGTGCAGCCGTGCCGACACGTGGTCCACACCGTCGGAGGCGAGCAGCCGGCCCGCGTAGTCACCGAGCACGGCGACCTTGTCCTCGATCGGCACCTCGAACGGGTCGATCCGGTAACTCGACACCCACGTCATGTCCCGATACACCGGCTCGGGCGCGAGCTCGATGCGTTCGGCGTTCAGCGGGGCCAGTCTGGTCGCGACGCGCACGGCACGGCGAGCGGTGTCCGCGGCCGCTTCGACGCTCAACTCGGCATGAGAGGCGAAACCCCAGGTGCCGTCGACGATCACGCGGACGGCAAGACCGATCTCACTGTCGACGACGGCGGTTTCCACGTCGTGATCACGCAGCCCGATCGTCTCGGTGGTGATGGCGTGGATGCGCAGATCGGCGTAGCTGGCCCCGGCCTGGACCGCCGCGGCCAGAGCCGCATCCGCGAGTGCCTGCCGGGGCAGCGCCAGGAAATCGGCGTCGATGGTTCGGGGCGCGCTCACGCCCTTCACCGTAGTGGGTCAGTTACGCGCGCTGCTCGTGGGAAGGACCATCAGCTCGAGCGCGAGCGCAGCGCCGCACACCACGGCGACGATCGCGAAAGCCACCCAGTCGCGGCGGGCCGGCCGCGATGGCGCGGCCGAGATCTGGCCCGCGCCACCACGTGCGGTGATCGCGTCGCCCATCTCGTCGGCTCGTCGCAGCGCGACAGTGATCGCGGCGGCGAGCAGATCGATCAGCTCCGCGGCCCACCGCTTGCGTCGGCCGCGCCGGTGCACATCGACATCGGGCGGTCGCAACCGACGGGCCGCGTACAGCACGGTGAATTCGTCGATCAGCATCGGAAAGGCCCTCAGCGACAGCGCAAGTGCGACCGCCCAGTCGTCGACGGGGACGCGCAGCGGTCGCAGTGGGCGCCCGAGTGCGGCCACGGCAGGGGCGATCTCAGCGACGTTGGTGGTCCAAGAGACCATGGCCCCGAGCCCCAGCAGCACGATCGACAGCGCCGTGATGCGCAGGAAGTTCAGCAGCCCGCCGAACCCGATCTCCATCGATCCCACCGACATCACCGGACTGCCACCGGCGAACGTGGCGGTCAGCCCGCCCAGTGCCACGAGGAACCACAGCCACCGCGGGATGGACGGCAGCACGCCGCGCGGGATGCGGGCGAGCCTGGCCGACACCAGCACCAGCACGGCCACCGCTGCGATCGGTAACCAGCCGGGATAGAACGTCAGGAGCACCCCGATGCCGGCGACGATGATCAGCTTCGCGCCCGCCCACAGGTCGTGGATGACGGTGCGCCCCGGCACCGGCCGAAGCAGCACGACCTGACGACGGGGACGGGTCGCGCTCATGCGACACCCCCGGCCGCGGTGGGCACGGTCGCCAGTTCTCCGTCGCGCAGGTGCAGCGTGCGCGGGCACAGACCTTCCAGCCCGGCGAAGTCGTGGGAGATCACCACGACGGTCAGCCTTCTGCGCTTCCGCAGATCTTCGAGCAGACGTACCAACCCCACGGCGGAGGCGGCGTCGAGGCCGGCCAGCGGTTCGTCGAGGATCAGTGCGCGCGGGGACCGGGCCAGCAGGCCGGCGAGCACGACGCGGCGCATCTGGCCGCCGCTGAGCTGATCGATCCGTCGAGAAGCCAGCGTCGGGTCCAGACCCACGGTGGCCAGCGCCTCGGTCACCTTCTGTTGGTCGTACTTGGAGAAGCCGGCCAGCGAGGCGATCTCCAACGCGACATGGCTGCGCATCAGCTGCAGCCGGGCCGCCTGGAACGAGATCGCCACAGCGCCAACCTGTTCGGACACCGGCTTGCCGTCGAGCAGGCACTCGCCCTGGCTCGGTACGGTGAGCCCGGCCATGATCCAGGCCAGCGTGGACTTCCCGGAACCGTTGAGCCCGTGGATCAACACGCCGTCGCCTTCGTGCACGGAGAAGTCGATGCCGGTCAGCGCGGTCTTGGCCCAGGGGGTGCCGTCGCCGTAGATGTGGCCGACGTCGCGCAGCTCGAGCACCGGCGGGCCGGCTCGATGACCTGGGTCGACCTCGGGGCGGGGTGCGTGCACCTCTGCGGTCTCGACCATGTCCGGTCCGGTCACGTTGTCGGCGTTGGCGCCGTTGCCGGTCAGCGCCACCGTGCGGTCGGCGGCCTCGGCCTCGTCGTTGTAGTGCGTGATGTGCACCAGCGAGGTTCCGTGTGCTCGGGTGAGCCCGGACAGGACGGACATCAGGCCGTCGCGGCCCTGCTGGTCCACCATGCTGGTCACCTCGTCGGCGATCAGCAGCGCCGGTTCGCGGGCCAGCGCGGCAGCCACGGCGAGCCGCTGCAGTTCGCCGCCGGACAACCCGCCGGTGTCCCGTTCGCCGAAACCGTCGAGGCCGACCTCGCCGAGAAGACGGTCCACGTCGGTGCTCGTACCCGGGGGCAGACCCCAGACCACGTCGTCGGCGACGCGTGTGCCGAGCACCTGGCTCTCGGGATGCTGCATCACCACGGCGGTGCCGCCGCGCTTGCCCAATCCGACGCTGCCCGGACGCTCGATCGCGCCTGCGCTGGGTTCGCGCCCGGAGAGCACAAGCATCAGCGTCGTCTTGCCCGACCCGTTGGCCCCGGTGACGGCGACGTGTTCGCCGGGTTGCACATCCAGTGACACCGGCCCGAGCGCGTCGCGATGCGTTGCGGGGTAACGGAAGCGGACGTCGCGCAGCTGCAGCGGAACCGGGCCGACGGGGCCGTTGTCGGCGGGCGTCTCGAGCTTGTGCACATCGGGCACGCCGAGCAGGCGCGCCATCACCCGCGACAGCGCCCACCAGCCGACCAGGCTCACCCAGACGATCGAGAACACACCCATGACGAAGAACAGCAGCGGCCAGTAGTGCAGCGCGGTGGCGAAGTCGCGCTCGAGGCGCGCTGCAGCGTCCTCGAGTGGGGGGATGCGACGCATGATCGCCGCCACGCCCGTGATGTTGGCGGTGACCGAGTCGAAGATCAGCGTGCGCAGACGGCTCAGCAGGGCCAGGGCCCCGACGATGAACACGCCGAACACGGCGCCGGCGATGAGCGCGGACGCCACCACGGTGGGAGTGCCACGACCGCGCCGTTTGACGATGCCGGTCAGTCCCCCGATGTACGCGCAGTTCACCACGGTCATGAAGCCGCCCATGCCGGCGATGAGGAACGCCACCAACCCACCGGCGACCGTTGCCGTCAGCACGACCCGCAGGCGATAGCGGTAGGCGAGCAGCCCCATCGGCACCGTGCCGAGCAGCGACAGGCCGGCCGCGAACGGCACGACCACCGCGATGATGGCGATGGCGGCGCACAGGGCCGCCAACACCGCGGCCTGTGCGAGCTCCACCGGTTGTAGGGAGCCCGACCGTCGCGGCGTGCGCTGCGAGGCGGCCGAGGTCATCTCATGATTCTGCCAGTCGGGTACCCCAGGTGGATTGCATAGGGATTCTATGCAATCATGGAGGGCATGTCCTCCACGCTCGGTTCCGACCTGCTCTCGGTGGTGGCACGGCTCAACCGGATGGCCAACCAGCGAGTTCGCATCCCCCTCCCGTTCGCCCAAGCCCGCCTGCTGTCCACGATCGACGACCGCGGCGAGGCACGGATCTCCGATCTGGCCGCTCTCGATCACTGCTCGCAGCCCACGATGACCACGCAGGTGCGGCGTCTCGAGGACGCCGGAATGGTGACGAGAACCACAGACCCGCACGACGCGCGGGCCGTCCTGATCCGCATCACCGAGCGCGGCAAGGACACCCTGCGTCAGGCGCGAGCCGATCGCGGCGCGGCCGTCGACCCCTATCTCGACCGGCTCACCGAGGCCGACCGGGCCTGCCTGACCGAGGCGGTCCTCGTGATGCACCGCCTGATCGACGAGGCCACGTCCGCCTCTCGCACCGAACAGAAGTCGCACTGAATCTGTTTTCCACCGAAAGGAGTGGTTCGCCGGTGTCTGCCGACACACAGATGTGGCGCCAACCCAAGGCCGTCTGGGCCGTGGCCTTCGCGTCCGTCGTCGCGTTCATGGGAATCGGTCTCGTCGACCCCATCCTCAAACCGATCGCCGACAACCTGAACGCCTCGCCCTCGCAGGTCTCGCTGCTGTTCACCAGCTACATGGCCGTGATGGGCGTGGCGATGCTGATCACCGGCGTGGTGTCCAGTCGTATCGGACCCAAGCGCACGCTGCTGATCGGCCTGGTGATCATCATCGCCGGCGCGGGGCTCGCCGGATTCTCCGACACCGTGATGGGCATCGTCGGCTGGCGGGCGCTGTGGGGACTGGGCAACGCGCTCTTCATCGCCACCGCGCTCGCGACGATCGTCAGTTCGGCGCGCGGGTCGGTCGCCCAGGCAATCATCCTTTACGAAGCCGCCCTGGGGCTGGGCATCGCCGTCGGCCCACTGGTGGGTGGTGTACTCGGTGAGATCTCCTGGCGCGGGCCCTTTTTCGGCGTCTCCGCTCTGATGGCCATCGCGCTGCTGGTGACGACGTTCCTGTTGCCCGCCACACCGCCTGCGGCGCGGGCCACCACACTCGCCGATCCGTTCCGGGCGCTGGCGCACCGCGGGCTGCTCGGCGTCGCGGTCACCGCGCTGCTCTACAACTTCGGCTTCTTCACGCTGCTGGCATTCACGCCGTTCCCCCTCGACATGGGAGCTCAGGAGATCGGGCTGATCTTCTTCGGCTGGGGTCTGGCCCTGGCGTTCACGTCGGTGTTCGTCGCTCCGCGACTGCAGCACCGCTTCGGCACCGTGCGCACGCTGGTGGTCAACCTGCTGCTGATGACCGTCACGCTCGCCGCGATGGCGGTGTGGACCGACAGCAAGCCGGTGCTCGCCGCCTGCGTCGTCGTCGCCGGCCTGTGGATCGGCATCAACAACACGCTGATCACCGAGACCGTGATGAAAGCCGCCCCCGTGGAGCGGGGTGTCGCCTCGGCCGCCTACAGCTTCATGCGGTTCTCCGGCGCCGCTGTCGCCCCGTGGCTCGCCGGCGTACTCGGCGAAAAGGTCAGCGTGCACCTGCCGTTCTGGGTCGGCGCGGGCGCGGTCCTGTTGGCTGCCGCCGTCCTGACGGTCACGCGGACACACCTGACCCACATCGACGACGAGGAGTCCGAGCTCGAGGAGCTGCGCGACGAGGCGCAGGCCGTCACCGTCGGAAACGAGAGCTGAGCGCTCAGCTCACGGAGACGCCGATGAGGTGCCCGACGAGGTAGGTCGCGGCGATCGCGACGGCCCCGAACGTCAGCTGCCGAGCCGATCCCGCGATCGGTGAGCGGCGGGTGATCCGGGCTGCCGCGGCACCCGCGAGCATCAGCCCGAACCCGCCGAAAGCCAGACCGGCCCACAGCGATTCGTAGCCGAGCAGGTAGGGGATCAGCGGGATGATCGCCCCGACGGCGAACATCACGAACGACGATCCGGCGGCGAGCCAGGGTGACGGCTTCTCCCGGGGGTCGACCCCGAGCTCCTGGATCAGGTGGAAGTTGATCGCCTTGTGATCGTCTCGGTGGATCTCCTCTGACGCCTTGGTCGCCGTCTCGGCGGACATCCCGAGTTCGACGAGCTTGGCCACCAACTCGGCCTGCTCCGCCTCCGGTTGTCGCGCAAACGATTTGCGCTCGACGTGCACCTCGGAATCGATCTGCTCGTTGGCCGTGGTCACCGACGTGTACTCACCGAGAGCCATCGAGAAGGACCCGGCGAGCAGCCCCGCCACCCCGCTGATCACGACAGTCTGCGCCGAGGCGCTGGCGGCCACCCCGGCGATCAACGCGGTGTTGCTGACCAAGCCGTCCATCGCCCCGAACGTGGCAGCGCGCAGCCACCCGCCGGTCACATCGGCGTGCCGATGATCCTGAACGTGAACTCCCAGTGATTCCCCCGGCGACTCGGTCATGGCGACATTCAACGCCGCGCCCCGGGCTCCCGTCACGGCATGTTCCGACCGGTTTGTGACATCACAGTTTGTAGAGAGGTTTCGCGGGCTACCGTCGATATATGACCACCACTGCGGAGTATCTGCGGAACTGCCTCGACGGCCGCTGGCGAGACACCAAGAACGCGATGCGCAAGGAACTCAGCAACGACATCTTCCGACCGCATTACACCCCGAACACCGTCATCGCGCGCACCAAGGTCGGCGAGCAGATGCGCATCATGGCGTCGCGAGGCGCCGCCGAGGACGGCTTCAAGAAGGAGCACGGCGGCAACGGCGACGTCGGCGCCGCCGTCACGCAGATCGAAATGCTCGCGATGAGCGATCTGTCGCTGATGGTCAAGGCCGGTGTGCAGTGGGGCCTGTTCGGCGGCGCGATCGAGAACCTGGGCACCGAACGCCATCACGAGGCCTACGTCAAGAAGCTCATCGACCTCGAGGTCCTCGGGTGCTTCGCGATGACCGAGACGGGTCACGGCAGCGACGTCCAGTCCCTGGAGACGACCGCCACCTACGACCCGGCGACCGAAGAGTTCGTCATCGACTCCCCCACCCCGTCCTCGCGGAAGGACTACATCGGGGGCGCGGCCGAAACTGCCCGCTTCGCAACGGTTTTCGCTCAGCTGATCACTCCGGACGGACAGGGTCACGGCGTGCACTGCTTCGTCGTGCCCATCCGTGACGAGGACGGCAACGACCTGCCCGGCGTCATCACCTCGGACTGCCACTACAAGGGCGGCCTGCCCGGTGTGGACAACGGCCGCATCCAGTTCGACAACGTCCGCGTCCCGCGGGAGAACCTGCTCAACAAGTACGCCGACGTCGCCGCGGACGGGACCTACAGCTCCCCGATCGAGAACCCGAACCGACGCTTCTTCACGATGCTCGGCACGCTGATCCGCGGCCGGGTGACCGTCGGCGGCAGCGCCGGCGCCGCCGCCCGCGTCGCACTCGACATCGCGACGCGCTATGCGCTGCAGCGTCGTCAGTTCTCCGACCCCGACGGCGGCGAGGTGCTGCTGATGGACTACCTGGTCCACCAGCGCCGCCTCTTCCCGTTGATCGCCCGCTCGTATGCGCTGCAGTTCGCACAGAACGAGCTGGTGGCCAAGTGTCACGAGCTGCAGACCGCCGACGATCCGGATCCCGAGGAGCAGCGCGAGCTGGAATCCCGGGCGGCGGGCCTGAAGGCTGCCAACACCTGGCACGCCACCCGGGCCATCCAGGAGGCGCGCGAAGCATGCGGTGGCGCCGGCTATCTCGCGGAGAACCGGCTCATCGCGCTCAAGGCCGACACCGACGTGTTCACCACCTTCGAGGGTGACAACCACGTGCTGTTCCAGCTGGTGGCCAAGGAGCTGCTGACCGCCTACGCCGACGACATCAAGGGCATGAGTCCCGTCGAATGGGTCGGCTTCGCGGCTCGGTTCGCCGGGGAGCGCGTGCTGAAACGCACTGCAGCGCAGACAATCATGCAGACGGTCATCGATTCCCGGCAGGACAACGAGGAAGAAGGCAGCCTCTTCAACCGCGGCACGCAGGCCAAGATGCTCGAAGACCGCGAAGAGTACATGATCGCGTCGGTGGCGCGGAGGCTGCAGAGCAAGTCCAAGGAGATGAGCGCGTTCGAGGCGTTCAACTCGGTGCAGGACCACGTGCTCCACGTCGCGCAGTCCCACATCGACCGCATCGTTTTCGAGGCGTTCGTCGCGGGCATCGACTCCTGCCACGACCGTACGGCGCGCGAGATCCTCGGCCTGGTGTGCGATCTGTACGCGCTGACGGTGATCGAAGAAGACAAGTCGTGGTTCGTCGAGCACCGCTTCCTGTCCACGGAGCGCTCGAAAGCGGTGACACGCGCGATCAACGACCGCTGCAAGCGACTGCGGCCCTACGCCGAGCTCCTCGTCGACGGCTTCGGCATCCCGGAGCGGTTGCGCTACGCCGAGATGCTGCACCCCGAACACATTCCGGACGCCGACGATCACACCCGCCAGGACGCGACCAGCGCGGGCGTGATCTGAGTCAGGGCCCCGGTATCGGGTCGAGGATCGTCAACCTGCCCTCTTCGAGGGTGACGCGCGCCGACCCCACCCCGGTGGGGCAGCACGCCGGGTCGGAACCCTGCCGCCACTGGTAGTGCACGCTGGCGTCGTGGTCGCCTTGGGCGACGACGTTGATGTAGGGCCGCGGGTCCGGGGTCGGCGATCCGATGCCTCTCTCGCCGTCGAAGAACAGCACCTGCGCAGGGCTGTCGGAGGCGGCGCCGGAACTGACCACCACCCAGTTCAAGCGGCAGTCGGCGGCGTGCCCGCGCGCGGTCTCCGTCCAGGAGGCCGGCGGCAGCATCGAGATCTCGGTGGACACCGCCTGCACACCGGGCCCGGGGCCGCACGCTTGAGTGCTTGTCGGCGCTGGGCTCGGCGGGCTCCACCCGCACGCCGCCACCAGCGCTGTGCTCGTCACCGCGAGGGCAGGCGAAAAACGCATGGGTCCAACAATAGGCAGGCCGTGGCTACACTCCGACCCCTGATCGATGAGCAGGAGGCGCGGGACGCGATTCGCTCAGCCCTCGCCGCCGAGTTCGGTTTGGTCGCGCAGGTTCTCCGCGGTGTCCTCAGCCCACGTGGATTCGTCGAGCCACCTCTGCACGTCGCCTCCGAGACCCTCGGCGGCCAGCTCGGCGAAATCGAGGGCCAACACCGCCATTGCTGCCAGTACCTTCATGCCTCGGCCACTGCCGTGGATCTCGAGCATCAACGCCCGCAACCCGTCATTGTCGTCGGCATGCAACGTCGACAGGTACCGGCGAGCATCCGCGAACTCCCGGTCGACGTGAGCCGACTTCCTCCGGAAGCCCTCGGGTGTGGGTAGGTGCTCCGACATATCTGTCATGGCTTGCTTCCTCAATGCTGAATTCAGGCCGGGAGACGGACGACCAGTCCATTAGATCGTGCGGCCAGGTTCAGGTGTGGGCTTTCAGAGAGGGCATCAGGTGGCCTCGTAGCGCAGCAGCACCGTGCCGCCCGGGAACGTCCGGTTCTCCACCAGCCGCAGCGAAATCCACGACGGCAGGGTCGGGAAGAAAGGCATCCCACCGCCCACCGCGATGGGCGCCAGGACGACCCGGTACTCGTCGACCAGACCGGCCTGCACGACCGGCGCGGCGAGCGTCGCACCGGCGATCTCGAGTTGGCCGTCGGTCTCGGCCTTCAGAGCGCGGACCACCTCGACGGGATCACCACGCTCCAGGCGGGAATTCCAGTCGACCGCCCCCAGGGTGCGGGAGAACACCACCTTGGGCATGTTCCGCCAGACGCGGGCGAAGTCGACGATCATCGGCGTCGCATCCGGGGCCTCATCGGCAGTCGGCCAGTAGGCCGACATCAGCTCGTAGAGCCGCCGACCGTAGAACGACAGTGCGGTTTCGCGCTCGAAGTCGTTCCAGTACTGGTGCAGTTCGTCGCTAGGCTCGCTCCAGTCGATGGAACCCTTCGCGTCGGCGATGTAGCCGTCCACCGAGACGGTGAAGCCGTAGATGAGTTTTCCCATGGAGATCAGACTGCCCGCTGGCGCGACACTCATCGTGCGCGTGCGTGGCTCCCCCGGCTGGACTCGAACCAGCAACCCTTCGGTTAACAGCCGAATGCTCTGCCAATTGAGCTACAGGGGATTGCACTCCCGCAGACTGTGCGCCGCGGGCCAGAGAGCACTCTAGCCTATGGCGGGACGCGGTTGCCAATGCGTTGCCGGCCGGGCGCGCAGCCCCGTGCGTGAGGCAGGATGGACACCAGATGGGTGGCGCGGGATCGGGTTGCGCCGCCTCGCGAGAACGCTGTGGAGGAGTCCTGTGATCGGGTATGTCGCCGTTGCGGCCGTGGGCTATGTGTTGGGCACCAAGGCCGGACGCCAGCGCTACGAACAGCTCGCCGGCACCTACCGTGCCGTCACGGGCAGCCCAGCCGCTCGGGCGGTCATCGATGCAGGACGACGGAAGATCGCGGAACGGGTGTCCCCCGACCCGACGATGGTGGAAGTGACGCCGATCGACGCCGGCACCGAAGTGTTCGGGCCGGGGCAGGTCGAACGGCGGGCAGCCGGCGAGAAGCGCTAGCCGAAGTTGGAATTGAACGACGTGCCGGGCAGCAGCGGGCCGGTGGTGATGCCGCCGTTGCCGAACGCGACGCCCGGGGTGCCGATCGCCGCGGGGGTACCGTTCGAGTAGCCCAGGCAGTGGCCGTCTTCCTGATTGCCGAACCAGGCAAGGCACTTCGGGCCGGCCTGCGCGGTGGCATCGGGGCTGCTCAACGAGGCGTACAGCGGGACGGCGACAGCCGCCGCAGCGACGGCGCCGACGATCAGGCGCGCTGCATGGGTGCGAATGGTGGGCACGGACATCACTGACAACTCGCCTTCTCCCCGACTGTTGACGCACACACCATAACCCGGCAGGGCGATTCATGCAGTCAGGTCGTCCCCACTTGCCTGCTCGAGCAGGCTGCGCCGGTAGGCCTCCATCGCGACCAGGTCCCCGAACAGTGCGTGATACTCGTCGCCCTGCTCCACCGGCGACATCCGCTGCAGCTTCGACTTGACCTCGGCGATCTGACGGCCGATCCACACTTCCTGCAGGCGCGCCAGCACGCTGCCGATGTAGCGGGGCAGCCGCTCGTCGTCGGCGTTGATCGCCTCCACACTGAGTTCGTTGACCAGGCTCGCCGTGGCCGGGCTGGCCGCCTGTTCGCGGACCGCTTCTATCCATTGCGCACCGGTCAGCCCGCCGGCGGTGCCGCCCGCAGCCTCGATCGCCGTGCGTACCGCGGCGTACCCGGGGTGGGTGAAGCTCTCGGCGGCCAACGAGTCGAAGACCGGACCGGCGAGCGCCGGGTATTGGAGCCCCGACTTCAGCGCCTCGCGCTGCGGCCACAGCGTGGGATCGGCTGGGTTGGGCCGGCTGGCATCGTCGGCCGGGCGCGGCCGGCTCACCTGCGCCTGATCGGCCGCCACCCGTCGGCGTGACCGGTCCGGCATGCCGCGCTTGCCGGCTTCCTCACGAACCCGAGACAGCACCTGCGCTTCGTCGCGCCAGCCGGTCCAGCCTGCCAACCGTCGTGCGTATTCGTCCCGCAACGCGTAGTCCCGAATCCGCGCGACGAGCGGGACGCACCTGCGGAGCGCGTCGACCTGAGCCTGCGGATCGTTGTCGAGCACGTCACCAGCCGGGATCAGACTGCGGATCGCGAATTCGAACATCGGGATGCGGCGCGCCACCAGGTCCCGCAGCGCCGTGTCACCGGACTTCAGCCTCAGATCGCAGGGGTCCATCCCGTCGGAAGCCACGGCGACGAAAGACTTTCCGGACACCTGCTGATCCCCGTCGAAGGCCTTCAACGCGGCCGCTTGCCCCGCCGCGTCACCGTCGAACACGAAGATCAGCTCGCCGCGATACCAGTTGTCGTCCATCATCAGCCGGCGCAGCAACCCGAGGTGGCCGTCACCGAAGGCGGTGCCGCACGAGGCGACCGCAGTGGTCTCCCCGGCCAGGTGCATGGCCATCACGTCGGTGTAACCCTCGACGACGACGGCGCGGTGCGACTTGGCGATGTCGCGCTTGGCCAGGTCAAGCCCGAACAGCACCCCCGACTTCTTGTAGAGCACGGTCTCCGGGGTGTTGACGTACTTCGCTTCCATCTGGTCGTCGTCGAAGATCCGGCGCGCCCCGAAGCCGATCACCTCTCCGCCGCTGGCTCGGATGGGCCACAACAGCCGGCGGTGGAACCGGTCCATCGGTCCGCGGCGCCCCTCACGCGACAGGCCGGCAGCTTCGAGTTCCTTGAACTCGAAACCCTTGCGCAGCAGGTGTTTGGTCAGCGTGTCCCACCCCGACGGGGCGAACCCGCAACCGAACCTCGCTGCCGCCTCGGCGTCGAAGTTGCGATCGATCAGGTACTGCCGGGCCGGCGCAGCTTCAGCGCTCTGCAGCGCCTCGGCGTAGAACTCCTGCGCGGCGGAGTTGGCGGCGAGCAGCCTGCTGCGACTCCCCCGGTCACGCTGGACGTTGGTGGTCGATGAGCCCGTGTAGGTGACGGTGTAGCCGACACGATCGGCGAGCAGCTCCACGGCCTCGACGAAGCTGACGTGCTCGATCTTCTGCAGGAACGCGTAGACGTCGCCGCCCTCGCCACAGCCGAAGCAGTGGAAGTGGCCGTGGTTGGGACGGACGTGGAACGACGGCGACTTCTCGTCGTGGAAAGGGCACAGCCCCTTGAGGGAATCCGCGCCGGCGCGCCGCAGCTGCACGTAGTCGCCGACGACGTCGTCGATGTTGACCCGCTCCCGGATGGCGGCGATGTCGCGATCCGGGATCCTGCCCCGTCCCCGCGTACCGTCGCCCACCACGCGGTCAGTCTAGAGGGCGCGGCGTCCGGGCTTCGTGCACTCGTTCCAACCGTCCCTCGGTGTACGAGGCGATCTGGTCGACCACCACCCGCAGCCGGGCGCCGTCGTCGGCGGCGGCGGTGAACTCGGCGGCGAACTGCGGATCGAGGCTGCCCGGCGCCTGCCCCCACAGGGCCAGCGCCACCTCCTGGATCCGGATGCGCTGATCGGCCTGGATCTGCAGGTGCCGGTGGTCCGACATGATGAATTGCAGCGCAAGCGTCTTCAGCAGGACCACCTCGGCCCGCACCAGTGCGGGCACCTCGAGGTCGGCGTCGAAGCGCCGCAGCGGTGCCGGTCCTGCGGCCGCCCTCGTGGCCGTGACCGCCGCGTTCGCGAACCGCCCGACCAGCTCACTGGTGAGGGTCTTGAGTGCCACCGACGCGGCGAGCGTGCCGTCGAACTTGCCGACCGCCGCCACCACCGGGACACGGGAGAGCCGCTCGGCGGCGGCCATCAGATCCGCAGGGGTCAGGGTCGGAAAGGACTGGGCGCCGACGGTGGCCAGCGAGGCGGCTGCATCGGTGTCGGCCAGCACGCGCAGATCGATGCGCCCACTCATCACGCCGTCTTCGACGTCGTGCACCGAGTAGGCGACGTCGTCGGCCCAATCCATGACCTGGGCCTCCAGGCAGGGCCGCTCGGCGGGTGCGCCCGCGCGCACCCAATCGGCAGCGGCCATGTCGTCGCCGTAGAAGCCGAACTTGCGACGTTCCCCGATCCGCGGCCACGGATACTTGGCGACCGCATCGAGGGCGGCGCGTGTCAGGTTCAAACCTGCGCTGCGACCTTGCGCGTCAAGGACTTTGGGTTCCAACCGGGTCAGGATCCGGAAGTTCTGCGCGTTGCCCTCGAAGCCGCCGAAGGCCTTGGTGATCTCGTCGAGCGCGCGTTCCCCGTTGTGCCCGTACGGCGGATGACCGATGTCATGCGCCAGCCCGGCGAGGTCGACCAGGTCGGGGTCACAGCCGAGCCCGATCGCCATGCCGCGGCCGATCTGCGCGACCTCGAGGGAGTGCGTCAGGCGCGTGCGTGGCGTCTCACCCTCCCGGGGGCCGACCACCTGGGTCTTGTCGGCCAACCGACGCAGCGCAGCGCAATGCAGCACGCGTGCGCGATCCCTGGCGAAGTCCGAGCGGTGCTCGGCCCCGGTCCCGGGTAGCGCAGCGCTCTTCGCGTGTTCGGCCACTCGCCGCTCGCGGTCGCATGCGTCGTAGCCGGCCTGCTCTCGTTGGTTCACCGAGGCACAGTCTGCCAGCCGCGCGAGCACTAGATTGAGGGCATGCGCATTGCTCGATCGCTCGGCCTGCTCGCCGTCTTGTGGATCGCAGCGGGCCTGCTCGCGCCGGGGGCGTCCGCGACCCCGCCGCTGCGCCTGCCGACGTATCTGACAGATCAGGCGGGCGCGCTCGATCCCGCGCAAACCACGCAGGTGCAGAACGCGATCGACTCGCTATACAACGATCGTCGGATCCGGTTGTGGGTGGTCTATGTCGACAGCTTCTCGAATCAGGACGCGCAGAGCTGGGCGCAGGCCACGTACCGGCAAAGCGATCTGGGCACCTCGGACGCCATCCTCGCCGTCGCCACCGTCGACCGGGCGTACGCGTTGCTGGCACCGACCGAGGCGGTCGGCAGCGTGGACATCGACGCGCTGCGTCGTGACGACGTGGAACCGCTTCTGCGCAAACAGGACTGGGCGGGCGCCGCGGTGGCCGCCGCGAACGGGCTGGCGTCCACCAGCACGTCGAAGGGCAGCTGGCTGGGTCTGGTCATCGCGCTGGGCGTGATCGCGCTCGGCGTCATCGTCCTGCTGATCTGGCAGCGCCGGCGACGGGCCAAGCGCCGCGAGGCGGAGATCGCCGCCGCGCTGCGCGTCGATCCGTCCGACCCGGCCGCGCTTGCCGGTGTCTCGCTGGAGGCTCTCGACGCGCTGTCGCGCCGCATGGTGGTCGAGGTCGACAATGCGGTGCGCACCAGCGAGAGCGAATTGGCGCTTGCGGTGGAGGAATTCGGTGAGAAGGACACCGAGGCGTTCACGACTGCGGTGGCCGCGGCCAAGACCACGCTGGCTCAGTCCCTCAACGTGCGTCACATTCTGGACGACGCGATTCCCGAGACGCCGCAGCAGCGTCGCGATCTCCTGACCCGCGTCGTCGTGGCCGCGGCCAAGGCCGACCGGGAACTCGAAGCCCAGCGGGAGGCGTTCGCACAGCTGCGCGATCTGGTCATCAACGCGCCCAGCCGGCTCGATGGGCTCACCCAGCAGGTGGTCGACCTGACGGCGCGCATCGAGCCGGCGAGTCAGACCCTCACACGTCTGAAGTCCCAATTCGCAGAAACCGCTCTGGTTTCGGTGGCCGACAACATCGACGAGGCGCGGCAACGGCTGACCTTCGCCGAACAGAACATCGACACGGGGCGCGCCCTGGTCGCGCGACCGGCAGATCGGCAGGGCGGGCTCGTCGACGCGATCCACGCCGCCGAGGCCGCGCTGGGCCAGGCCCGAACGATGCTCGACGCGGTGGACAGTGCCGCCACCGACATCAACCGGGCGGTGGCGGGGCTGCCCGCGGCGATCGCCGACACGCAGAACGGGATCACGGCCGCGGGAACCCAGCTCGCGCAAGGCAACATCGCCGTCGCCACGCAGCTCAGCGCGGCCCGCGACGCGGCCGTCGCTGCGGTGGCGCACGCGCAGAGTGACGGCGCCCGCGATCCGCTGGGCACCTTCACACGGCTGACCCAGGCCGACGCTGAACTCGACCGGTTACTCGCCGACGTGGCCGAGGAGCGGGAAACCATCGCGCGGTTGACGCGGACCTACGACCAGGCGCTGTTCACCGCGCAGTCGCGGGTGCGGGCGGTGTCGGACTACATCGACACTCGACGCGGCGTCGTCGGCCCCGAAGCCCGGACCCGGCTGTCTGAGGCCGTGCGCCAACTGCAGGCGGCGCAGGACAAGCGGGCGAGCAATCTGACCGAGGCGATCGCGCACGCCAACGGCGCGGCGATGCTGGCCGCCCAGGCGCAGCAGCTGGCCAACAACGACGTGGTCGCCGCGCAGCAGCACTTCAACGGACCCTACGGCGGCGGCGGGAGCGGCAGTCAGATGGGCGCGGTGATCGGCGGCATCATCCTGGGCAACGTGCTCTCGGGCGCCATGCGCGGCGGCTTCGGTGGAGGGTTCGGCGGTGGAGGCTTCGGCGGCGGCTTCGGCGGCGGCGGAGGTGGCGGGTTCGGCGGCGGGGGCGGCATGAGCGGCGGCGGCGGCCGCTTCTAGCTCCTACGTCAGCATGGCCCCGTTGACATTCCGATTGGCATATATTACTAGTTGGTTATGAAACCATTCGGTTATCGAAGCCGATGACGCTCCCAAGCCTCGATGCCACCTTTGCCGCGCTTGCCGACCCCACACGGCGGGCCATTCTCGCCCAATTGGCGACCGGTGAGGCAACCGTGGGTCAGCTCGCGAAGCCCTTCGCGATGACCCAGCCGGCGATCTCCAAGCACCTGAAAGTTCTCGAGCATGCCGGTTTGATCCAACGCGGGCGTGACGGTCAACGACGGCCCTGCCGCATCCAGCCCGCCCCGTTGCAGGAAGCCAACGCGTGGATCGAGCGGTACCGCACGGTGTGGGAAGCCAACTACACGCGTCTCGAGGAAATGCTCGACGACATGAGACCCCAGGAGTGACAACGATGCCCACCCCCGTACAGGTGACCACTCCGTCTGACCGCGAGATCGTGATGACCCGTGCCTTCGCCGCGACGCAGGAAATGATCTGGGATTGCCACACCCAACCCGCGTTGATCGAGCGGTGGATGCTGGGCCCGCCAGGCTGGACGATGGTGCGCTGCGAGGTGGATCTGCGAATCGGAGGTGCCTACCACTACCGCTGGCGCGACACCCACGGCAACGAATTCGGCGCTCAGGGCGAGTTTCTCGAGATCATCGCACCCCATACATTGGTGACCACCGAGCGGATGGAAGGCTTCGACGGCGAGTCGGTCAACACGTTGACGCTCGCAACCGACGGCGACAGCACCGTGCTCACCATGAGGATGCTCTTCCCCAGCACCCACGCCCGTGATGTGGCGCTTCAGTCCGGCATGTCAGAAGGCGTCGCGCACAGCTTCGACCGCATCCAGCACCTCGCCGATGATCCATCGCCTGACGGAAGAAGCTCCATGGACATGCGTCTGGAGCTGATCCCGCTTCCCACCCGCGACGTCGAACGAAGCAAAGCGTTCTACCTCGACCGGGTGGGTTTCGTCCTGGACCACGATGTGCAACCCGGCAATGGGTTTCGGGTGGTCCAGCTGACCCCGCCCGGGTCAGCCTGCTCCATCGTGATCGGAATCGGAATGACCGACCCCGATGCCCCCCGCGTGCAGAACCTGCACCTGGTGGTGGACGACGTCGTCGACGCCCGCCGACAACTCTGCGATCGTGGCGTCGACGTCTCCGAGATCGAGGATCTCGGGGGCGTGCAATACGCGCATTTCGCCGATCCGGACGGTAACAGCTGGGCGCTGCAACAGATTTCGCGCACTCGAGCCTGAAGCGAGAACTCAGCAGCCCTTGAGGCGGACGGCGAGGTAGTCCGACACTTCGGACAGCGCCACGCGCTCCTGGGTCATGGCGTCGCGCTCTCGGATCGTCACGGCGTGATCCTCCAGCGAGTCGAAGTCCACGGTCACGCAGTACGGCGTGCCGATCTCGTCCTGGCGGCGGTACCGGCGGCCGATGGCACCCGCGTCGTCGAATTCGACGTTCCACGAACGCCGCAACTCCGCGGCCAGATTCCGCGCCTTGGGCGAGAGGTCGGCATGCCGCGACAGCGGCAGGACCGCGACCTTCACCGGGGCCAACCGCGGATCCAGCCGCAGCACCGTGCGCTTGTCGACACCGCCCTTCGCATTCGGCGCCTCGTCCTCGGTGTAGGCGTCGACGAGGAACGCCATCAACGAGCGGGTCAGGCCGGCTGCCGGCTCGATGACGTAGGGGGTGTACCGGGTGTCGCTCGCCTGATCGTAGAACGTCAGATCGGCCCCGGAATGCTTTGCGTGAGTGGACAAGTCGAAATCAGTCCGGTTCGCCACGCCTTCCAGCTCACCCCACGGGTTGCCCGAGAACCCGAACTTGTACTCGATGTCCGTTGTGCCCGCGCTGTAGTGCGACAGCTTCTCCAGCGGATGCTCGTAGAGGCGCAGGTTCTCCGCCCGGATACCGAGGTCGATGTACCACTGCAGGCGCGTCTCGATCCAGTACTTGTGCCACTCGGGCGCCGTCGACGGCTCGACGAAGAACTCCATCTCCATCTGCTCGAACTCGCGGGTGCGGAAGATGAAGTTGCCCGGGGTGATCTCGTTGCGGAAGCTCTTGCCGATCTGGCCGATACCGAACGGCGGCTTCTTGCGCGCGGTCGTGACGACGTTGGCGAAGTTGACGAAGATGCCCTGCGCGGTCTCCGGACGCAGATAGTGCAGACCTTCTTCGGACTCGATCGGGCCGAGGTAGGTCTTGAGCATCATGTTGAAGTCCCGGGGCTCGGTCCACTGCCCCTTGGTTCCGCAGTCGGGGCAGACGATCTCCGCCATGGGGACGGCGTCGGGTTCTCCACCCTTCTTCGCCGCGTATGCCTCCTGCAGGTGGTCCTGCCGGTGTCGCTTGTGGCAGTTCATGCACTCCACCAGCGGATCGTTGAACACCTCGACGTGGCCGGAGGCCACCCAGACCTGGCGCGGCAGGATGATCGCGCTGTCCAGACCGACGACGTCGTCGCGGCCGGTGACGACGGACTTCCACCACTGCCGCTTGATGTTCTCCTTCAGTTCGACACCGAGCGGGCCGTAGTCCCACGCCGATTTGGTTCCGCCATAGATCTCACCGGATTGGAAGACCAGACCGCGCCGCTTGGCCAGGTTTGCAACAGTGTCGATGATCGAAGTCGGAGCCACGGGTTCACAGCGTAGCGAGGTCGGCGGACCAGCTTGCGCGACGGGAGTCGATTGACATGCACAGGTCTGCATGTATCGTGAGCCCTAATGAAAACCGTTTCCAGTATCGGTGACGAGTCACACGCGCACACCGGGACTCCACCCTCGGACCTGCCCTCGAGGCCGGTCCTCGACACCGCCGGGGATCTGCTGCGGGCGTTGGCGGCTCCGGTGCGCATTGCGATCGTGTTGCAGCTGCGCGAGGAAGCACGATGCGTGCACGAGCTCGTCGACGCGCTCGACGTGCCACAGCCTCTGGTGAGCCAGCACCTGCGCATCCTCAAGGCCGCCGGCGTGGTGGCCGGCGAACGGTCCGGCCGGGAGGTGCTCTACCGCCTGGTCGACGACCATCTGGCCGAGATCGTCGTTGCCGCAGTGACACACGCGGCCGAGGAGGCGTCGTGACCGGGGCGGTCCGTTCGACGCGCCAGCGTGCCGCGCTCGCGGCTCTCCTGGAGAACCTCGACGACTTCCGGTCGGCTCAGGAGCTTCATGACGAGCTCCGCAAACGGGGCGAGGGCGTCGGCCTGACCACGGTCTATCGCACACTGCAGCAGATGGCCGCTGCCGGAGCGGTCGACACACTGCGCACCGACACCGGCGAATCGGTGTACCGGTTGTGTTCGCAGCACCATCACCACCACCTCGTGTGCCGGCGGTGCGGCTCCACCGTGGAGATCTCCGCCGGAGAAGTCGAGACGTGGGCGGCCGAGATCGCACGCAAGCACGGCTTCTCCGATGTCACCCACACGATCGAGATCTTCGGCGTCTGCGACCGCTGCCGGGCGGCCGGCAATTAGCTAGCGGCCCCTGCGCCACCCGAGGACCGCGACGGCGATCCCGACGATCGCGATGATCGGGCCGAGTATCGACCACGTGGTGGTGTTGCTCATCGGGCTGCCGCCGACCACACCGACACCCTGCAGGGTGAACAGGGTGCCGAACAGCGCGACCACGATGCCGATGAAGATCAGGGCGATGCGCACGTAAGCGACCCTAGCTCGGACTGGAACTCGTCGGTGGCTCGTGACCCTCAGCACATCCCTCAACCGACCGGTTGGTTGTATGTAATGATCTTGATCGCTCAGTGCTCAGCTCGGTTGGATCTGATGAGCGTCGACTACATCAACGAGAGGCGTCGCGTGCGTTCTTACTGGCAACGTCGGTTGGTCCGGTGGCGCACAAACCCCCCGGTTCGGACGGCGGCCGGCGTTTCTGCGGTGTGCGCGACGGTCGTGGTCGCCTTGGTGATGATGCAATTCAAGGGCGCCTTCACCCCGGCCGTCTCAGTCGGGCTCATCACGAACCGTTCAGGTCTGGCGATGGAGAGCGGAGCGCGGGTCACCTACAACGGCGTCACGGTGGGGCGCGTGAGGGATGTCGCCCACATCGACGACCATGGAATTCCAGCTGCCAGACTGACGCTGGACATCGACCCCTCCTACGTCGACCTGATCGCAGCCAATGCTGACGTCGAGATCGTCTCGAGCACGATATTCGGGAACAAGTACGTGTCCATCAGCGCACCGCAGCATCCTGTCGCGGCTCGATTCGCCGATGCGGAAGAAACCCGGGTCACGTCGGTGACAACCGAATTCAACACGCTGTTCGAGACCACGACTGCGATCGCCCAGCAGATTGATCCCGTCAAACTCAATGCGACGCTGACAGCAGCAGCCAGCGCGATCAACGGCGGGGGCGATCGAATCGGCGCAGCCATCGATGACGCGGATACCGTTCTCGCAGAGATCAATCCGAGAATGGACGATGTCGATCGGGATATCGAGCTGCTAGCCGACCTCGCTGACCAGTATGCCCACGCGGCGCCCGATGTGTTGACCGGGCTCGACAAAGCCGTCACCACCGCGCGCACACTGACTGCACAGCGCGAAGATCTGGACCGCACCCTCATGGCCGCGGTCGGATTCGGCGCCACCGGCGGCGACGTCATCGAGCGTGCAGATCCATTCGTGCGGCGAACCGTCACGGATCTGATTCCGACCAGTGAAACGCTCGACAGAAACAGTCCGGCGTTGTTCTGCACGATTCGGAACTTCCACGACAGCGAACCCAAATTCTCTCGTTTCGGCGGCGGCGCCAATGGCTACAGCCTGAAACTTCACGACATACTCGTCGGGCCGTCCAACCCGTACGTGTACCCGGACAATCTCCCGCGGGTCAATGCGCGGGGCGGTCCCGAGGGCCGGCCAGGCTGCTGGCAACCCATCACCCGCGAACTGTTCCCGGCGCCCTATCTCGTGATGGACACAGGAGCATCCCTGGCGCCCTACAACCACCTGGACGTGGGACGACCGTCTGCGAGTGAATACATCTGGGGACGACAACTGGGTGAATACACCATCAATCCCTGATCCGCAGGGCTCAGGCCACGAGTGCGCGCCGGACGTCGGCGCCGGTGGCCAGCACCATCATGACCAGGGTGCGCAGGGCATCGTCGGTCAGCCCGGCCGCCGGGAAGTTGTAGCGCAGCAGCACGTCCCCGGTCTTGCGCGGGCCGCCTGCCCCTTTCGCACCGATCTTCTCGACCAGCGACACCGTGCCGAGCAACGTGTCCTGCGCATGCTTGGCGACCTCCGCCCGCACTGTCGCGGTCAGCGGCAGATCCCAGGCCAGCACCTGCGTCAGCGACACCATCTCGAGACCCTCGGCGATCGTCACCACCCGCAGCGACGCGAACGTCTGCTCGTGCGGCACCATCAGCGCGCCGTCGTCCTCACGCTGCACGGGCAGGATCTCGGCCAACACCACCGGCAGCCGTTCGACGAGTTCCATCAGGCCCTGCCGCTCAGGCACATCATTCGGCTCTGCCGAAACGCCGGTTGCGCTGGACATACTCCTCGCACGCCGCCCACAGGTCGCGGCGGTCGTAGTCCGGCCACAGCTTGTCCTGGAACACGTATTCGGCGTAGGCGGCCTGCCACAGCAGGAAGTTGCTGGCCCGCTGCTCCCCCGAGGTCCGGATGAACAGGTCCACGTCGGGGATGTCAGCGCGGTGCAGATGTTTGGCGAACCCGGCCTCGGTGATCCGTCCCGGATTGATCTTGCCGTCGACGGCCTCCTGGGCCAGTTGACGGGCCGCTTCGACGATCTCGGTGCGCCCGCCGTAGTTGACGCAGTAGTTGATCGTGATGACGTCGTTGTCGACGGTCATCTCCTCGGCGATGTCGAACTCCTTGATCACGCTGCGCCACATCCGGGGCCGAGAGCCCACCCAGCGCATCCGCACGCCCATGTCGTTGAGGTTCTCCCGACGGCGGCGCACCACCTCGCGGTTGAACCCCATCAGGAATCGGACCTCTTCGGTGCTGCGCTTCCAGTTCTCCGTGGAAAACGCGTACACGGTGAGGTGCTTGATGCCCAGCTCGATCGCGCCGCAGGTGATGTCGATCAGCACCGCTTCGCCCATCTTGTGGCCCTCGGTGCGCCCCAGCCCTCGCTGGGTGGCCCAGCGGCCGTTCCCGTCCATCACGACCGCGACGTGCTGGGGCACCTGGTTGGCCGGGATCTGCGGAGCCGACTCCTTGGACGTGTGCTGCGGAGGGCGCGCGAATTTGCCGTTGGTGCGGGGTGGCAGCTCGGGGAAGACCACCGGCCAGGCGGACTTGTCCGGAAACGTCGGATAATCCTCAGGCGCCGGGGGCAGCTGTGGGTAGCTGTTCTTGCCCTTCCGCCTCCCGGTCCGTTCCGTTGCCATGCGCCACATCCTGCCTGATGGTCTGCCCGCTCTTCCGCTCCACCCGCTCCACGAGCGGCAGTGTCCGCAACTGTCGCTCCAGATGCCACTGCAGGTGCGCGGCCACCAGTCCGCTGGCCTGGCTGCGGTGCGCCGCCGTGGAGGTCTGCGCATGCTCCCAATCGCCCTCGTAGAGCGCGGCCATCAGATCCACCACCCCTTGGGGTGGGGTGGCCGAACCCGAGGGCCGACAGTGCACGCACACGCTGCCGCCGGCGGCGACGTGGAAGGCCCGGTGGGGACCCGGCGCGGCGCACCGTGCGCATTCGGTCAGCGCGGGCGCCCACCCGGCGATCCCCATCGCGCGCAGCAGATAGGCGTCGAGCACGAGTTCGCGCGGTCGGGCTCCGTCGGCCACCGCGCGCAGGGCGGCGACCGTGAGACGGTGCAGCGCGGGCACCGGGGCGTGCTCCTCACCGGCGATCCGCTCCGCGGTCTCGAGCATCGCGCACGCGCAGGTGTAGCGGCCGTAGTCGCTGACGATGTCGGAGGCGAAGGCGTCGATCGCCTGCACCTGGGTGACGATGTCGAGATTGCGGCCGGGATAGAGCTGAACGTCGATGTGCGCGAACGGTTCCAACCGCGCCCCGAACTTGCTGCGGGTGCGCCGCACCCCCTTGGCCACCGCGCGCACCAGCCCGTGATCGCGCGTGAGCAGGCTCACGATGCGATCGGCTTCCCCGAGCTTGTGCTGACGGAGCACCACCGCTCGGTCCCGGTACAGACGCATCCGTCCAGTCTTCCACTGTTGGGGATGGATATCGGGTTCGCAGCGCCGATACTCTTGTCAGTGATGGCTGCTTCCCCTGCTCCGCACACCCGGTTCCCGACTCTCGGGAACCAGCTCTTCGCCCTCGCCAGCGGCCGCATCACGTCGGTCGAGCTGGTTCGGCAGTCTCTCGACGCGATCGAAGCCAGCCAACCGACACTGAACGCGTTCCGGGTCGTCCTACGGGAATCCGCGCTCACCGAGGCGGCTGAAGCCGACCGCAAACGTGCTGCGGGACAGGGTCATTCGACCCTGCCTCTGCTGGGCATCCCGATCGCGGTCAAGGACGACGTGGACGTCGCCGGTGTCCCGACCCGGTTCGGCGCCGACGGCGAGGTGGTCGACGCCTCGGCCGACGCGGAGGTGGTCCGCCGACTGCGCGCAGCCGGCGCCGTCATCGTCGGCAAGACGAACACCTGCGAGCTGGGCCAGTGGCCGTTCACCAGCGGGCCCGCGTTCGGGCACACCCGTAATCCGTGGTCACGCGAGCACACGCCGGGAGGTTCGTCAGGAGGCAGCGCCGCGGCCGTCGCGGCAGGCCTGGTCGCCGCCGCGATCGGCTCGGACGGGGCGGGCAGTGTGCGCATCCCCGCCGCGTGGACCCACCTGGTCGGCATCAAACCTCAGCGCGGACGGATCTCCACCTCACCGTTGCCCGAGGCGTTCAACGGCATCACCGTCAACGGTGTACTGGCACGCACGGTCGCCGACGCCGCGCTGGTGCTGGACGCAGCGTCGGGAAACGCCCCCGGCGACCTGCACACCCCGCCGCCGGTGAGGGTCTCCGACCACGTGTCACGGGCCCCCGGCCCGTTGCGCGTCGCGTTCTCGACCAAGTTCCCGTTCACCGTCTTCCGCGCGCGCTTGCACCCCGAGATCCGCGCGGCGATGAAGTCGGTCGCGGCGCAACTCGAGGAGCTGGGCCACACGGTCATCGCCGCGGACCCCGACTACGACCTGCGCATGTCGTGGAACTTCCTGGCGCGCTCGACCGCCGGCATCCCGCAGTGGATGGACCGGCTGGGACCGGGTCCGCGCTGGGACAGCCGCACGGTGGCCAACGCGCGGACAGGCCGGGTGCTCTCCGAGCACATCCTGCGCAAGGCCCGCGCCCACGAGGCCGTCACGCGGCAGCGGGTCGGCTGGATCTTCAACATCGCCGACGTGGTCCTCGCGCCGACCACCGCGCTCCCGCCGCCGCGGGTCGACGCGTTCGACGGTCTGAGCGGGCTGGCCACCGATCGGGCGATGATTCGCGCCTGCCCGGCTACCTGGCCGTGGAACCTGCTGGGCTGGCCGTCGATCAACGTGCCTGCGGGTTTCACCGCCGAGGGACTGCCGATCGGCGTGCAGCTGATGGGACCGGCGAACAGCGAACCGCTGCTGGTGTCGCTGGCCGCCGCGCTCGAGGCAGTCAACGGCTGGGCTACCGCTCAGCCCGACAACTGGTGGGACACCCGGGTGCAGGCCGAGCCTTCGGCGACCGTCTCCGCTCCGGACTCGGTGACCGTCGGGGTCGCATAGTCCCGGTCCAGGGAAACCCGGGCCGAGCAATCACCGGACTTCACCCCGTGCGGAGGCGCAACGCTTTTACTGTGTGAAGGTGTACCTGTCGTGGCCGTTGACCGGCCGCTCGGAGGAACTGCGCAGAATCAGGGCGGCGCTCCAGGTTCCGGAACTGTCCGGAGTCGTCATTTCCGGCGCCGCGGGCGTCGGTAAGAGTCGGATCGCCCGCGAAGCCGTGTCGGTCACCGGCGGTAACGAGTGGACAACACGACTGATCACGGGGACAGCCTCCGGACGCGCGGTTCCCCTCGGCGCATTCAGCGCCTGGGTTCCCAAAGGCGCGACGAACTCTACGGAGTTGCTGCAGGGCGTCATCGGCTCTCTGACCGACACGCCGCAGAACACACGAGTCCTGATCGCCGTGGACGACGCACACCACCTCGACGATCTGTCGGCGTTCGTCGTCCATCAGATCATGCAGCGCGCCACGGCGAAATTGATGCTCACCGTGCGCGACGGTGAGCTGCTATCGCCTGCGGTGCAGGAAATCTGGACGACGGGCCGATTCGAGAGAATCGATGTGCAGTCACTGACGGTGGACGACACCTCCGCGCTGTTGACCCAGGTGATGGGTGCCCCCGTTGATTCCGACTCGATCGCACGATTGTGGACGCTCACGCGCGGGAACATTTTGTACCTCCGCCACATCGTCGACCAGGAGGTCAGCGCCGACAGACTCCACCGCGACGACGGCGTGTGGCGCTGGACAGGTGCGCCGACGGTGCCGCCATCACTTGCCGAACTCATCGAAACACGTATCGGCCGACTGCCCGATTCCGTGAGTGATGTCCTCGACACCCTTGCAGTGGGCGAGCCGATGGAACTGGCCTCACTGGAGCGGATGACCGATCCTCGTGCTGTCGAGCACGCCGAGACTCGCGGATTGATCACCGTCCAACCGACCGACGCCGGATTGACGGTACAGCTGGCGCATCCGATCTACGGAGAAGTGCGGCGACGGCGGGCGCCGGCGACCAAACTACGACGGCTGCGCGGCCTGGTCGCTGATGAACTCGCCGCATCTGATGCCAGCCAGGACATCCCCGTGCTCGTCCGCCGCGCCGCACTCAGCCTGGGCTCCGACCGGCCTCTGGATGGTGAATTCCTGACCAGAGCGGCGCGCGGCGCTGTGTGGTTGGCGGATCTATCTCTCGCCGAGAGACTTGCCAGCGCCGCAAGCGGCGCGGGAGGGGGATTCGACGCCGTTTCGGTTCGTGCGCATGCACTTTCGTGGCTCGGGCGCGGCGAGGAAGCCGAGGAAGCGCTCAGAGGTCTCGATCACGCCGCACTGTCGGGTCCTGAACGTGCGAGATGTGCTTTTCTGCGGGCCAGCAACATGCTGTGGGCGCTGGGCGAGCCTGCGACATCGAAGGAGATCATCTCGGCGGCATCGCTGGAGGCATCGGCCGAGGACCGCGCCTATATCGACGCGTTTCTCACGGTCGCGTCGTTCGCGACGGACGACCCGCAAGCGGCCCTCCGCACGTCCCACCGTTTGACTGTCGATTCGATGCCCGCGGTCGTCGGCGTTGAGTTGGCATGGGTCTTGACAACCATTCATGGCGACGCCGGGCGAACGACTGCCGCGGTCGACGCGTCGGACCACGGATACCGCGCCGCGGAACGCTCTTTCGACGCCCCACAGATGCGCTTCAACATCGCCGACTCGCATGTCAGCGCTCTGGTCATGGCGGGCCGGGTCCTCGAAGGGGTCGAGTTGAGCACGCGGATCCGCAACCAGGCCGCGGAGCTTCCAGGTGCTGCTCGCCTCCTCGGCACTGCGGTGGCGGGGCGAGGGGCCTTGGCAGCCGGTGACCTCCGTTCCGCGTGCAGTCTGCTGGGGCGGGCGGTCGACGCGCTGCGTGTGGATCATCGAAGTGGGTGGGCGTTCCGATACGGCATCCCCTACATCGAGGCTCTGGCGATGCGCGGTCAGGCAGAGGAGGCTGCGGCTGCGTTGGCCCACCTCGACGAGACACCACGGGTTTTCCGACTGCTGGACTACGAGCAGAGCCGCGCACGCGCGTGGCTGGCAGCCGCACAGGGTGCCCACAGCGTTGCGATCAGCACAGTCCTCGCCGCGGCCCAACGCGCGGCGTCGAGGGGACAGTTCGCCGCAGAGGTCTCGTGCCTGCAAGCCGCCGTTCAATTCGGTCACCACGGATGTGCGGCACGTCTGCGCGAGCTCGAACCCCTCGTCGAGGGGGTGCGCGTCGGGACGGTGGCCCGATTCGCCAGCGCTCTGTGCAACTCGGACGCTCATCAGCTCGATGCTCTCTCAAGGGAATTCGAGGACATGGGTGACGTGGTGGCAGCGGTCGATGCCGCTGCATACGCCGCCCAGCTCCATAGTGAGAGCGGCAAGCGCGGCTCGGCGCTGCAGATGGTCAAGCGAGCGTCGGAGCTCGCCGAGAAAAGCGGGGTTCGCACCCCGGCTCTGAGCTGCGCCCTCGTTCCGCTGCCGTTGACCAACCGCGAACGCGAAATCGCCGTTCTGATCGGGCAGAACATGACGAACCGGATGATCGCGGAATGCTTGTCGCTGTCGGTCCGTACGGTGGAAAGCCACACCCACCGAGCGATGTCGAAGACCGGTACGGCCACCCGTGAGGAGCTCGCGGCTCTGGTCAGGCCGCCGCCGACGGTTGGGGGGTGACGCTCTCAGGCGGGCGCGCGATCCCAGTATCGGTGCCCCATCAGCGCGCAGACGAGCACCGCCGCGGCCGCCACATAGACCGGCACCCCGACGCCCACCCGTGTCAGCAGCGCCCCCACCAGCGCGCCGGTGAAGATCAACACCACGGCCCACAGCCGCCGGTGCGCGACCCATCCCAGGCCACCGGCGAGCAGCGTCTCTCCCGCGAACGAGGTGATGGTCGAGGTCACGACGACGGTGGTCATATCCGGCACAGCGAGGAACCGCGCGATCGCAGCCTGCATGCCCATCACGACAGCAAGCGTTGTCGCACAGGCGATTCCGCCCGCCGACGAACCGGCCGGGGTGGCGACCGTCAACACGGTCGCCACCACCGCGAGGACCACGGCGTTGGTCCACAGCGTCAGGGTCACGACGCGATTCCAGCCGGCGATCCGACCCCGCGTGAGTAGGCCGGCCGCCGCAGCGCCGACGGTGAAGCCGCCCAGCGCGATCAGCGGGCCCGCAACCGGCAGGCCCTCCTCCGACGCGATGCCCATCCCCAGGATCACCACGTTGCCGGTCATGTTCCCGGTGAACACCCGATCCAGGCTCAGGTAACCCACCGCGTCGAGCGCCCCCGTCACCGCCGTCAGGGTCAGCATCAGGCCGACCCGCAGGTGACGAGTCACGCGCGAGCCGGAAGACGCACATGGTGGACGACGGCCGCCGAGCCGTCCGAACGCGGGTCGCTGGCCGCCACCAACGAACCATCTGCATGAGCGACAACGACATTCGCCTGACCGCAGGACTCACTGTGCGCGGGGAGCTCCAGCACGTCGAAGCCGGACCGCGTCATCGCCGCGCGGGCGGATTCGTCGAAGCCGTCCTCGACGGAGGTCGTGTCTGCACCGGCGAGGTGGGTCTGGCGGCCGACGATCGCGCGTGGCGCCGCGACCGCATCGGCAGGCGCAGCTCCGTCGAGCATCCGCAGCAGGATCTCGGTGAGGATCTGAGGTTGGCCCTGCCCGCCCATCGTGGCCAGCACGTGGCGGAGCCTACCGCCCTCGGTCGTCAGCGCGGGCATCAGCGTATGGCGCGGCCGTTTGCGTGGCGCCAGCACGTTCGGTGAGCCGTGGGTGAGGTCGAAACTGGTTCCGCGGTCGTGGAACAGGATGCCCGTCTGCGGATCGATCAATCCGGAGCCGAAGGCGTGATACACGCTCTGGATCAGCGACACGGCGAAGCCCTGCCCGTCGGCGGCGGCCACCCCGACGGTGTCACCGGCGGGCACCGAGCCCGTCATGTCACGGGCGCCCGCGAGCGGGGCACGGGTACTCAGGTCGCCGTGGACGAGTGCGGCGATGTCCACGTCGGACTGTCGGGGGTCCGCTAGACAGGCGGTCCGCAGCAGGTTCGCGTGACCGAAGATCTGCATCAGCGTCGGCAAGTCCTCGCCGAGCGGTGCCCGCACGCCGAGCGCGTCGAGAGCCCGCAGCGCCCGCAGCATGACGAACCCGTGGGTGTTGGGCGGGCTGGTGAACACCGTCAGCGCGCGATACTGCACCGACAGGGGCTCGGTGACCTCCGCAGCGAAGTCGGCGAAGTCCGCGTCCTGGAGCACCGAGCCACGTGAGCGTAGGTAGGCCACCGTGCGCCGCCCCAGAGCTCCGGTGTAGAACTCGTCGGGTCCGCCGAACCGCAGGGCGGCGAACGTGTCGGCCAGCGCCGGCTGGCGAAAGATCTCGCCCTCCTTCAGCGTCCGACCGGCTGGGCGGAACACGGTGTCGAAGTCGACGATGCCCGCCAGGTCGGCGTTCTCGGCATCGTCGAGGTGGGCAGCGACCGACGCGGCCACGGGCACTCCGCCGCGGGCGACGCGTTCGGCAGGTTCGAGCAGTCTGCTCCAGCGCAGACCGCCGCCCAAGCGCCGCAACGCTTCCCATCCGCGGACCCCACCAGGCACCGTCACCGTGTCCACACCTCGGTCGGGCAACCTGTCCCCGTGCCTCGCGCGCATCGCGTCGGGGTCGGCCGCTGCACCTGCCCATCCAGAGGCGTTCACACAGGTGGTGACGCCGTCGGGGGTGCGCACCAGCGCGATGAGATCACCGCCGAGCGCGACGTTGTGCGGATAGACGACAGTGAGGACCGCGGCCGCCGCGATCGCCGCGTCGATGGCCGTTCCGCCGTCGCGGTAGATCTCGGCGGCAGCGTCGGTGGCCAGCCGGTGCGGCGTGGCGACAGCACCGGTCGACGATGTCGGACCGCTGGAGGTGAGCACGGGGACTCCTAGTGGATCGTGGACAGGAACGTGCGCGTACGTTCGCTGCGGGGATTGGCGAACAACTCTGCGGGCGCGGCGTCTTCGATGATCCGGCCGGCGTCCATCACCACGATCCGGTCGGCGACATCTCGGGCGAAGCGCATCTCGTGGGTGACGATGACCATGGTCATCTGCTCGGCGGCCAGCTCCCGCATCACCTGCAGCACTTCGCCGACCATCTCGACATCGAGCGCGCTGGTCGGCTCGTCGAACAGCATGACCTTCGGCCGCATCGCCAGCGCTCGCGCGATCGCGACCCGCTGCTGCTGACCGCCCGACAGCTGGCTGGGTCGCGCTTGCGCCTTGTCGGCCAGGCCGACGCGCTCGAGCAGGGCGCGTGCGTCTTCTGCCGCTTTCGCCTTCGGCTGGCCCAGCACGCGTACCGGGCCGTTCCACACGTTCTCCAGCGCAGTCATGTGCGGGAAGAGGTTGAAATGCTGGAACACGAAACCGATCTCGCGCCGGCGGCGGGCGAGCTCGCCCTTGCCGATGGTGCGGCCACCCGTGCCGTGTGCGATCGACTCGCCCGCGATCAGGACCTCGCCGCTGTCCAACGTCTCGAGGTTGTTGAGCGAACGCAGCAGCGTGGTCTTACCCGCGCCGGACGGGCCGATGAGCACCACGACCTCACCGCGGTGCACGTCGAGGTTCACGTCGTCGAGAACGCGCCGCCCACCCAGGGAGCAGCACGCCGAACGCACCGACACCACCGGGGTCACCGACGCGGTCATCGCGCCTCCTTGAGTTCGAGCTGCTCGGCCGCCGGTGACGCGGACCGTCGGGCACCCAACAGCCGCTGCGTCAGACTGACCCGCGCGTCGATGCCGAGCTGGCGGGCCAGTCGGTTCTCGATCCACGCCTGGATGTAGGTCCACACGGTCGTCAGCGCGAGGTAGTAGATGGCCGCGACGATGAAGATCTCGAACGTGTGGAACGTCGCCGAGCTGATCGACTGGGTGACCAGGAACATCTCGCTCACCCCGATCACCGACAGCACCGATGTGGTTTTCATCAGCCCGTTGAAAGAGTTGCCGAGCGGCGGCACCATCACCCTCAGCGCCTGCGGCACGATGATCCAGCGCATCAGCTTGGTCGTCGTCATACCCAGGGAGGCGGCCGCCTCGAACTGCCCCTTGGCCACCGAATCGAGTCCGGCCCTGATGATCTCGGCGATGTAAGCGCTCTCGTTGATCATCAGCCCGACGATGGCGGCCTGCACGGCGGCTTTGACCGACAGACCGAGCAGCGAGACGTCATGGAACTGGTAGAGCCCCACCGCGGCCAGACCGGTGTAGATGATCACCAGTTGTACCAGAAGGGGCGTGCCCCGGATGACCCAGATGTAGATGCTGGCGCACCATCGAACGACCGCGTACGGGGATCGGCGCATCAGGGCGATGACCAGCCCGACGACGGTGGCGAGCACCATCGCGATGACCGACACCACGATCGTCAGCGTCAATCCCTCGAGGAACGCGTCGCTCGGGGTGAACAGCGATTTCCAGAAGAACTGCCAGTCGAATTGCATCGCAGCCTATTTCTGGATGCTGAGGTCGGACATGCCCCACTCGTCGAGGATCTTGGCGTAGGTGCCGTTGCTCTCCAATTCGCCGAGCGCGGCGGCGATGGCGTCGTGCAGCGCCGTGTCGCCCTTGAGCGTGGCAGCGCCGATTTTGATCGTGCCGAACGGTGCGCCGACCGTCTGGATCTTCGCGCCGGTCTTGGTCTGGTAGTAGCCCAGCGTCTCGGCCGTGTCCATGAACGCGTCGACCTGGCCGTTCTGCAGCTGTTGCAGCGACACGTCGGCCTGGTTGCTGCGGTTGACGTCCACGGCGGGTTTGCCTGCGGCGGCGCACTTGTCGGACTGCTCCATCGCCAGGGACTCGGCGGTGGTCGCGACGGCCACCATGACCTTCTTGCCGCACAGGCTGTCGTCGAGTCCGGTGACATCGGCCGGTTTCTCCTTGGCCACGGCGATGCCGGTGCCCGAGTAGACGTAGGGCACGAAGTCGACGACGGCCTCGCGCTCGGGCTTGATGTAGAGCTGCGCCATGATCACGTCGCACTGCTTGGCCTGCAGCGTCGGAATGACTGCGGCGAAGGCGGATTCGACGAACTGCGGCTTGAGCCCCATCTGTGCGGCGAGCGCCTTGCCCAGGTCAACCTCGCTGCCGATCAACTCACCGGATTCGTCGTGGTAGACGTTGGGGGGCGTGCCGTCGTTGGGGGCACAGATCTTCAAGGTGCCGGCCTGCAGGATGGCTGGCGGTTGGACTTTCGCCGGTCCGGTCGGCTCGGCGGTCGAGGAATCATCCGACGAGCAGGCACCCAACCCCATGCTCAGAGCAGCGGCCACCACGGCGACGAGTGAGTGTTTCAATGGTCCTGTCACGGGTCCTCCCAAAACTCCGGTGCCGGATGGACCACGCCACCCGATCTACCTATCGGACGATAGGCTACTATCGATCGATAGGCCACGGATCGGCGAGATGTTTTACCCGGATGTCACACGGCCGGGTTGCCGGACACGGGTGCTCAGCTGGCGCGGGAGGAGGCCAGTTCCTTGAGACGGCGTCTCGTGACGGTCCGGATGCCGTCGAGGCGGGCCTGGTCGAGCAACAGTGAGCGCACTACGAAGTCGGCCGCCTGGACGGGGCGCTGCCGATGCACCGGCCCTGCAGGCCCGCCCTGCTCCCGCAGGGTTTCGAACAGCACGCCGTTGGTGGCGCGCACCACGAACGACGGCTCGAACGACGCGAACTCGCCTGCGCGCCTACCCCCGGTCACCACGCGCTCGATCTGCCGGTGGAACGTCTCGATGCCGCGTCGCTCGGCCTCGAACTCATCGAGCGCCAGTACCGCGTCCTGGTAGAGCCCCCGCGCGTCGAACGGCTGCACCAGGATCTCCTGGACGTCGCAGGCGATGGCGAGGTGGAGCTTCTCGGCCCAGCTCGACGTCTCCCCCAGCCTCCGGTCCATCCGCGCGATCGACGGCCCGAGGTCGAGTTCGACCAGCGTGCGGAAGATCTCGTGTTTGGCCTGGAAGTGGTGGAACAGCGACGGCTGCCGGATCTGCACGGCCTCGGCGATGTCGCGGGTCGAGGTGCCGAAATAGCCCCGCTGGGCGAACAACACCGACGCCGCCAGCAGAATCCGCCCCCGCGTCGAGGACCAGTCCACCACCGGCGGTTCCCACCCCTGCCCGTACTTCACCGGTCCACTCTGACACAGCACGAGCGGATCACCCGATCAGAACCCCAGCCTCCCCAGCTGTTTGGGATCGCGCTGCCAGTTCTTGGCGATCTTGACCCGCAGGTCGAGGTAGACCTTGGTGCCGAGCAGCTTCTCGATCTGTGTGCGCGCCGCGGTGCCGACCTCGCGCAACCGGGCACCGCCCTTGCCGATGACGATGCCCTTCTGCGAATCCCGCTCGACGTAGAGGATCGCGTGCACGGCGATCAGCGGCGGCTGATCGTCTCTTCTCTCCCGCTCCTCGATCTCGTCGATGACCACGGCCAGCGAGTGCGGCAGTTCGTCGCGGACACCCTCGAGCGCGGCCTCGCGAATCAGCTCGGCCATCAGCACTTCTTCGGGCTCGTCGGTGAGCTCTCCGTCGGGATAGAAGGCCGGACCGGGCGGCAGATGCGAGACGATGACGTTGGTCAGCACGTCGAGTTGGGTGGCCTCGGTCGCCGAGACTGGCACGATGTCCGCTTCAGGACCGACGAGCTCGCTGACCGCGATCAGCTGTTGTGCCACAGCCTCTTTGCTGACCTTGTCGATCTTCGTGACGATCGCGACCAGCGTGGTCCTGGGTGCCACCGCTCGGATCTGCTCGTAGATGAAACGGTCACCCGGTCCGATCTTTTCGTCGGCCGGGATGCAGAGGCCGATGACGTCGACCTCGGAGTAGGTGTCCTTGACCAGATCGTTGAGCCGCTGCCCCAGCAGCGTGCGTGGCCGGTGCAACCCCGGGGTGTCGACGAGCACGATCTGGAAGCTGTCCCGGTGCACGATTCCGCGGATCGTGTGGCGGGTGGTCTGCGGCCGGTTCGACGTGATCGCCACCTTGGCGCCCACCAGCGCATTGGTCAGCGTGGACTTCCCGGTGTTCGGCCTTCCCACGAAACACGCGAAGCCTGACCGGAATTCGTCGCTCACTGCGGTGTTCCGGCCCGGTCTGTCACGATGATCGCGGCGTCCGCGCTCAACTCGCGCACCGCGGCGACACCAGGATCGTCGGCGTCACCGCCGGTCACCACAGCGGCTTCCAGACCCGTCGCGCCGCTGGACACCGCCGCCGCGACCGCCGCCTGAAGGGCCGTCAACTCCAGTGCCGTCAACCGCACGGGGGCGCCGGCGTAGGTGCGGCCGTCGGCGTCGCGTACCGCGGCCCCGCTGCTCGCCTCCGCGCGCGCCATGGCGCCGCGGGCGAGCACCACCAATTTGGCGTCTTCAGCATCGAGTTCACTCACGTTCGCTGTCCTCCGTGTCCTCGGGTTCGGGGTCGACCGGACTGACGAGCACCGTGCCGACCCGGACGCGCCCGCGCGGATCCGGGCCGCCTTCGGCACGCAACAGCAGCCCGTCCCAGATGATCTCGGCGCCGGGCAGCGGAACCCGGCCCAGTTCGAGAGCCAGCAGTCCACCGACCGTGTCCACGTCGAGGTCCTCGGACAACTCGAGGTCGTAGAGCTCGCCGAGATCCTCGATGGGCAACCGCGCCGACACCCGGTACTGGCGTTCGCCGAGATCCTCGACGGGAGCGACCTCGTCGACGTCGTACTCGTCGGCGATCTCACCGACGATCTCCTCCAGCACGTCTTCGATCGTGACCAGACCGGCGATGGCGCCGTACTCGTCGACCAACAGCACCATGTGCACGCGGTCGAGCTGCATCTCGCGCAGCAGCGCGTCCAGGGGCTTGGAGTCCGGCACGAACGCCGGCTTGCGCATCACCTCGGCCACCGAGGTGTCCCGGCCGCCGTTGCGCGACGAGTACGTCCGCTGCACAAGGTCTTTGAGATAGACAACACCGACGATGTCGTCGACGTTCTCACCGATCACCGGGATCCGGGAATGCCCGCTGCGCACCGCCAACGATGTGGCTTGACCGGCTGTTTTGTCTGATTCGATCCACACCATCTCGGTGCGCGGCACCATCACCTCGCGCGCCGGGGTGTCGCCGAGTTCGAACACCGACTGGATCATCCGGCGTTCGTCGTCGGCCACCACACCCCGCTGCTGGGCGAGGTCGACCACCTCACGCAACTCGATCTCCGAGGCGAACGGCCCGTTGCGGAATCCCCGGCCCGGCGTGAGCGCATTACCCAGCAGGACCAGCAGCCGACTCACGGGGGTGAACACCACCGAGATGCCTTGCAGCGGAAGCGCCGAGACCAACGCGATCGTGTAGGCGTTCTGCCGGCCCACGGTGCGCGGACCCACGCCGATCGCGACGAAGCTGATCACCGTCATGATGGCCGCCGCCGTCATCAGGCCGCCACTGACGCCCAGATAGTCGTCGAGGTAGGCCGCCAGCAGCACCGTCGCGCTCACCTCGCACGCAATACGCAGCAGCACAACGAGATTGATGTAACGAGGGCGATCGGCCATCACTTGGAGAAGGCGTACCGCGCCGGGTCGTTCGTCGCGCACCAACTCCTCGACACGAGCCATCGACACAGTGCTGACCGCGGCGTCGATCGCGGCGAAGAGGCCCGCGGAGGCGATCAGCAGGATCGCCCCGACGAGCTGGCCCAACCCGGTCACGGAGTGTCGCCGAAGTGGGATTCGTTGAAATACCGTGATTCGTCGAGCAACCGGCGATCCTTCTCGATTTGCCGGTCTTGGTGGTAAGCCTCGACCTGTTCGGCCACCCACTCCTCGAGCAGCTGACGCTGCAGGGCGAACATCTCTTTTTCCTCGTCGGGTTCGGCGTGGTCGTACCCCAGCAGATGCAGCACCCCGTGCACGGTGAGCAGGGCCAGCTCCTGTCCGAGCGTGTGGCCAGCGTCAGTCGCCTGCTTGGCGGCGAACTCAGGGCACAGCACGATGTCGCCCAGCATCTCCGGGCCCGGCTCGGGGGCGTCGGGACGCCCGCCCGGCTCGAGCTCGTCCATCGGGAAGCTCATCACGTCGGTGGGGCCGGGCAGATCCATCCAGCGCATGTGCAAGTCGGCCATGGCGGCCGAATCCAGCAGCACCATCGACAATTCGGCGGCAGGGTTGACGTCCATCTTGCGGATCACGAAGCGCGCGACGCTCACGAGTTCGGATTCGGAGACGTCGATGCCCGACTCGTTGGACACCTCGATGGTCATGGGTGTCGTTACCGCCTCGGCCGTCCGGTGCCCGAGCGGCGCTGGGCCCGGTTCATCAGAGTCGGCTCCTCGAATTTGGCGTAAGCATCGACGATCTCGGACACCAACCGGTGACGCACCACGTCGGCGCTGGTGAGTTCGGCGAAGTGGATGTCGTCGATGCCATCGAGAATCCGCATGGCGGCATTGAGCCCCGACGGCGCCCCACCGGGCAGGTCGACCTGAGTGATGTCGCCTGTGACAACGATTTTCGAGTTGAAGCCCAACCGGGTCAGGAACATCTTCATCTGCTCGGCGGTGGTGTTCTGCGCTTCGTCGAGAATGATGAACGCATCGGAGATCGTGCGGCCGCGCATGTAGGCCAGCGGCGCGACCTCGATCACGCCGGCGCTCATCAGCTTGGGGATGAGCTCCGGATCCATCATGTCGTGCAGCGCGTCGTACAGCGGGCGCAGATAGGGATCGATCTTCTCGCTCAGCGTCCCGGGCAGGAAGCCCAGACGTTCGCCGGCCTCGACGGCGGGTCGGGTCAGGATGATGCGGCTGACCTGCTTGGACTGCAAAGCGCTGACGGCCTTGGCCATCGCCAGATAGGTCTTGCCTGTGCCTGCCGGCCCGATGCCGAACACGATGGTGTGGTGATCGATCGCGTCGACGTAGCGCTTCTGGTTCAGCGTCTTGGGCCGGATGGTCTTGCCGCGCCGGCTCAGGATGTCCAGAGTCAGCACATCGGCCGGTGATTCGTCACCGGCCCCGGTCAGCATGGCCACACTGTGCCGCACGGCGTCGGGCGTGAGCCGTTGACCGCTGCCGAGGATCTCCAGGAGCTCGGAGACCACCCGTTCGGCCAGCGCGACGTCGGCCGGTTCACCGGACACGGTCAGCGCGTTGCCACGGGCGTGGATATCGGCGGTGAGCAGGGATTCCAGCGCCCGGAGGTTCTCGTCGGAGCGGCCGAGCAGGCCCACCACGAGGTCGGGCGGAACGGTGATGCTGCTGCGGACCTGCGAACTGTCCGAGCCTGCGTTCGTCTCGCGGGGCGTCACGTGGGGTTTTCTGCCTGCTTCCTGAAAGCGGGTGGATGCTGATCGATGCTGAAGTCCCAGTTTAGCGTCAGGACCAGCGCGGGGTCAGCACCCCGAGCGCACCCAGCGCGACGGCGGCCGCCGTGGAGGTCCGCAGCACGGAGGGACCCAGCCGCACGATTCGCGCACCAGCCCCGGTCAGGGTGGCCAGTTCGGCGTCGGAGATGCCTCCTTCCGGGCCGACCACCAGCATCACCGCCGCGGCGTCGGCCAGCGGCACCTCGGCCAGCGGACGATCCGCCGATTCGTGCAACACCAGAACCGGTTCGGGGTCTGCGGCCCGCACGAGCTCAGCGAGTCCGGCAGTGGACACGACGTCGTGGACGGCGGGGACGTGCGGGCGACGGGACTGACGGGCGGCCGACCGTGCCACCGCGGCCCACCGGCGCTGACCCTTGTCGACCTTGGAAGCGCCGTCCCAGCGGGCGACGCACCGGGCCGCCTGCCATGGCACGAAGGCGTCTGCCCCGGCTTCGGTCGCCAGCTCGACAGCGAGCTCGGCCCGCTCCGATTTGGGCAGGGCCTGCACCACGGTGACCATCGGCCTGCGCGGTTCGACATGGGTGCGTCCCCGCACCCGCGCGGTCAGCCGACTCTTGGCGACGTCTTCAACGACGCAGTCCGCCACGGTGCCGGCTCCGTCGCCGACGTCGAGCTCCTCCCCGGGGCGGATGCGGCGCACCGTGGCGGCGTGAAATCCCTCGTCGCCGTCGACGACGGCGAGCTCACCGACGGCGGGAACCGTGTCGACGTAGAACAGGGTCCGCAAACGTCAGCGACCCGTGAACGTCTCGCGCAACCGGGAGAACAGGCCGCCGCCGTTGTTCGTGGCCGAATTCTGCGATGATCGCACCTGCGCGGCGTCGCGGCTGCGCTCCTTGAAGGCTCGCAGCAGTTCGATGTCGTCGTGATCCAGCCGCGACGGCACCACCACGTCGATGTGGGCGTGCAGATCACCGCGCACACCGGAGCGCAGATGCGGCATCCCGTGACCACGCAGCGTCGTCACCGACCCCGGCTGCGTACCCGCACCGATCGTGATCTCGGTCGGACCGTCGAGGATCGCGTCCACCGACACCGAGGTGCCCAACGCGGCGTCGACCATCGGAACCGAGATCGTGCAGTGCAGGTCGTCGCCGTCGCGGACGAACACATCGTGCGGCTTCTCGTGCACCTCGACGTACAGGTCACCAGCAGGACCGCCACCGGGCCCTACCTCACCCTGAGCTGCCAGGCGCACCCGCATCCCCTCGCCGACACCGGCGGGGATCTTGACGCTGATCTCGCGGCGCGCCCGCACCCGCCCGTCACCGGCACACCGGTTGCACGGATCGGGGATCACCTCACCGACACCGCCGCACACCGGACAGGGCCGCGACGTCATCACCTGACCGAGCAGCGAGCGCTGCACCGTCTGCACCTCGCCGCGGCCGTGGCAGGTGTCGCAGGTGATCGGCGTCGAGTTACCGTGCGTGCCTTTGCCGTGACACAGGTCGCACAGCACCGCGGTGTCGACGGTGACCTGCTTGGTCACCCCGGTGGCGCATTCTTCGAGATCCAGACGCATCCGCAGCAGCGAATCCGAGCCGGGCCGGACGCGGCCGATCGGACCGCGGGATGTGGCGCCGCCGCCGAAGAATGCCTCGAAGACGTCGCCGAGACCGCCGAAGCCACCGAAGCCGCCCCCGGCGCCCGCGGACTCCAAGGGGTCCCCGCCCATGTCGACGATGCGGCGCTTCTCCGGATCGCTGAGCACCTCGTAGGCGGCGCTGACCTCCTTGAAACGCGCCTGCGCCTCTTCGTCGGGGTTGACGTCGGGGTGCAGTTCACGGGCCAGCTTGCGATAGGCGCGCTTGATCTCCGTATCGCTGGCGCCTTTGCTCACTCCGAGCAAGCCGTAATAGTCGCGTGCCACGCTCAACCTCTCCCACCCGTCGATCCGTGCTGCATACCCAGCGCAGCACAGATCAGCGGCTACCTAAGACTTCGCCAATATAGAGAGCAACTGCGGCGACGTTGGCGATGGTTCCCGGATAGTCCATCCGTGTGGGACCCAACACGCCCATGCCGCCGAACACCTTGCCCGAACTACCGTAGGCCGTGCTGACCACCGAGGTGCCGGCCATCTGCTCCGCCTCGGTCTCGTGCCCGATCCGCACGGTCACCCGGCCCGCCTCCTGCTGCTTGGCCAGCAGCCGCAGCACCACCACCTGTTCCTCGAGCGCCTCCAGGACCGACCGCAGCGAGCCACCGAAATCGGCGGTGTTGCGGGTCAGGTTGGCCGTGCCGCCGAGCAGCAGACGCTCCTCGGTGTGCTCGACGAGCGTCTCGACCAGAACTGTGGCGGCCCGGCCGACCGCGTTGGCCAGCCCGCCCTGCCCGGTGAGGTGCGAGGCGAGGTCCGACACCGCGATCGAGGCGGCGGCCAGCGGTTTGCCCTCGAGCGCCTGGCCGAGAAGATCCCTCAACTGGGACAGCTGGGCGTCGTCGATGCCGTCCCCGAGTTCGACGATGCGCTGATCGACACGCCCGGAGTCCGTGATCACGACCAGCAGCAGCCGGGCCGGGGTCAGTGCGACCACCTCGAGGCGGCGCACGGTCGATGTGGACAGCGTCGGGTACTGCACGATCGCGACCTGGCGAGTCAGCTGCGCCAGCAGCCGGACCGCGCGGCGCAGCACGTCGTCGAGGTCGACGCCGGATTCGAGGAAGGAAAGGATCGCGCGTCGCTCCGCCCCCGACATCGGCTTGACGTCGTCGAGGCGGTCGACGAACTCGCGGTAGCCCTTCTCGGTCGGTACCCTGCCGGAGCTCGTGTGCGGCTGGGTGATGTATCCCTCGGCTTCCAGCACAGCCATGTCGTTGCGCACGGTCGCACTGGACACCCCGAGGTTGTGTCGCTCGACCAAGGTCTTGGAGCCGATGGGCTCCTTCGTCGCGACGAAATCGGCGACGATCGCGCGGAGAACTTCGAATCGGCGCTCATCAGCGCTACCCATTGCTCACCCCACTTCGACTCGCATGTGACCGACCGGTCCATTTTACGGTCATCAACAGCAGTGATCGCGTCTGAGCGGTCCGGCGCACTCGTCGGCGTCGGGTTAACCTTGCGAAGCTAAGCAAAAGCGATGGTAGGCAACCAAAGGCGCGTCGATGATCTTCAAGGGTGTCCGCGATGGCAGGCCGTATCCGGATCACGGTCTGTCCCACCGGCAATGGGCCCAGATTCCTCCCCGCCAGATCCGCCTCGACGAGCTCGTGATGACGACGACGGTGCTCGCGTTGGACCGGCTGCTGTCGGAGGACTCGACCTTCTACGGCGACCTGTTCCCCCATGCGGTGCGCTGGCGCGGCAACGTCTATCTCGAGGACGGGCTGCACCGCGCGGTGCGGGCAGCGCTGCGTAATCGCACGGTGCTGCACGCGCGGGTGTTCGACATGGACATGCCCGCGCCGCAGACGGGCTGAGCCCTCACCCCAGCAGCGGCTTGCGGTCCCGGGTCAGGTCGGTCATCGCGTCCTGCATCGCAGCCTCCACGCGTCCGGCGAACTGTTCGGCAGTCTCGTCCTGCTCGGGGTTCATCGGCGCGAGCACGCGGGTCACCAGCTTGGTCGGCAACGGTAGGTAGGGCAGCATGCCGACGGCGCCGACGTTGAGACCCCACGGCACCGACACGCTCACCGGCAGC
The DNA here is from genome assembly GCF_055419625.1 of Mycobacterium sp. IDUB_1. NCBI lineage: Bacteria > Bacillati > Actinomycetota > Actinomycetes > Mycobacteriales > Mycobacteriaceae > Mycobacterium > Mycobacterium sp. IDUB_1. The sequence continues at coordinate 184,202 of NZ_JBVAYA010000005.1, forward strand.
GCCTTGACGCGCAGCGCCTTGTCCAGGCGCAGAGCCCGCGCCAGCCGCTCGCCGCTGGACAGCACGAGCAGCGACTCCCCCGCCCCGGCGGTGACCAGCGGCACGATCGGCACCCGCTGCTCGATGGAGAGCCGGGCGAAGCCGGTGCGGCCGTCGAACTTGATCAGGTTGCGCTCCTCGAACGTCTTCGCCGCGTCCTTGTCGCCACCGGGGAACACCAGGACGTGGTGACCCTCCGCGAAGGCCTCCACGGCACTGTCGCGGTTGGCCGGACGGGCGCCGAGCGGCTCGAAGAGTCGGCCCACCCCCAGCGTCCAGGCCATTTGATGGGTCAGGATCGTCAGCGGGCGGTCCAGCTGCATCTCGTCCAGGGCTGCCCGGACGGCGAAGACGTTCAGGTCGACGACGCCGCCGAAGCCGTGATTGGCGACGAATAGCACGGGCTCATCCGGCGCGTCGATCGACGCCTCGATGTCGAGCCGGTGGTAGCGCCGGACGAACTCGCCTCCCACGGTGGCGACCGCCGCCATGGCCCGCGCGATCGCGTCGTCGACGACGGGCTCACCACGCAGACTCTCGGCCACGCCGTCGAGCGCGGACAGAATTCCGTCGGCAAGGCTCTCCAGCCGACCCCGCTCGTCCGCGTCCGCCACGGCAACCCCCTTCACGTCGGGGGTTATCGAAGCACACGCCCGGTGCTGGCGGAGCCGAGTGCGCGCACGGTATGAGTAGAGCTATGAAATTGACAGGTGTCGGGTTGTGGAGTTCGCAGTTGCGGTACGGCAACGCCGGAGAGGCCGCCGAGGCGGCCGCAGAGCTCGACGAGCTCGGGTTCCCGGCGCTGTGGATCCCCGACGTCGGCGGGCCGGTGCTCGACGCGGTCGACAATCTCCTGTCCGCGACGTCGAAGACCGTCATCGCCACCGGCATCCTGAATCTCTGGATGCACGAGCCGGCCGAGGTGGCCGCGCGCTACGCCACGCTGACCCAGACCCATGGCGAGCGCTTCCTGTTGGGCATCGGGGTCAGCCACGCCCCGCTGATCGACTCACAGGAGCCGGGCCGCTACCGCAAACCGCTGGCCGCCACCAAGGCGTTCCTCGACGGCATCGACGCATCGGAGACCCCGGTGCCGACGGGTAACCGGGTGCTCGCGGCGCTCGGCCCGAAGATGCTCGAGCTGTCGGCGACCCGCGCTGCCGGTGCCCACCCATATCTGACCACCCCGGACCACACCCGGACGGCGAGGGAGGTGCTCGGCGACGGTCCGATGCTGCTGCCCGAGCAGAGCGTGCTGCTCACCGACAGCCGCGACGAGGCGCGCGCGATCGGCACCGACTGGCTGCGCTCCTACCTGGCACTGCCGAACTATGCGAACAACATCCTGCGCACCGGGTTCACCGAGGAGGACCTCAGCACGGTCAGCGACAGGCTGTTCGATGCGTTGATCGCCTGGGGCGACGAGGAGGCCGTGCTGCGGCGGGTCACCGAGCATCTTGACGCCGGCGCCGACCACGTGTGCATCCAGGTACTCACCGCGGATCCACGGGAGTTCCCGCGGGAGCAGTGGCGCCGGCTGGCAGCCGCGCTGGCCTGATCAGGCCAGCTCTGATCACGTCCGTGCCATATCATCTCAGCTGCCATGCGATCCATGACGCGCAGCGACGGCAATCTGCCAGCGGACGTGACCAGCTTCGTCGGGCGGCGGTCCGAGGTCGCCGTGCTGCGAGCACAGTTGTCCGCCTCGCGGCTGGTGACGCTCACCGGCGTCGGCGGTGTGGGCAAGACGCGGATGGCGATGAAGGTGGCCGCGGAGTCACAGCGGGCGTTCGCCGACGGCGCGTGGTTCGTCGAACTGGCGGCGTTGAAGGACGCCACCCTGCTGGCCGACACGGTGGCAACGACGCTCGGGCTGGAGAACCACACCTCGAAGGCGCCGCTGTCGCAGCTGCGACATCAGCTGGGCGGCAAGCACATGCTGATCGTGCTGGACAATTGTGAACACCTCAGCGACGCGTGCGCGGGTCTCGTCGACGAGGTCCTGCGCGGCGCGCCGAAGATGCAGTTCCTCGTCACCAGTCGCCACTCGCTGAATGTCTTGGGCGAGCACATCTTCACCGTGCCGCCGTTGTCGACGCCCCGCTCCGGGACTCCGCTGGACCCGTCGAAACTCGACGAATTCGACTCCGTGGCATTGCTTCGCGCCCGCGCATCCAACAGCGCGTCGGGCTTCGACATCACGAAGGACAACAGCGCGCTGGTGGCCCGGCTGTGCGAACGCCTCGACGGCATCCCCCTGGCCATCGAACTCGCCGCGGCCCGGCTGAGGTCCCTTCCGGTGGGTGAGGTGCTGGACCGGTTGGACCGCCGCTTCCAGCTCTTGAGTGCGGGCAACAGCTCGGCCCTGCCGCGGCACCAGACCCTGGCGGCGCTCATCGACCGGAGTCACGCGCTGTGTTCGGTCAAAGAGCAGACGCTGCGGGCTCGCCTCTCGGTGTTCGCCGGCAGCTTCGTCTTGACCGCCGCCGAAACCGTCTGCGCCGGTGAAGGTTTGGATGCCGACGAGATCATCGACCTGATCGATTCTCTGGTTCGCAAGTCGATACTGATCGTGGATCGTGCTGGTGAGCAGGTGCGCTACCGGCTGCTGGAGACGCTGCGGGAGTACGGACGGGACCGGCTGGCGGCGATGGCGGAGTCCGGGCTCGTTCAGCAGTCACACCGGGAGTACTTCCAGCGTTTGGCCGCCCAGAGTTTCGAGGAATGGTGCGGCCCGAAGCAGGCAGAGTGGCTCGCGCGGCTCGCGGCGGAACACGCCGATCTCCGAACCGCTTTCGACGGTTGCATCGCGTCAGGCCGTGTCGAGCAGGCGTGTGTCTTTGCCACGAACCTGCAGTGGTTCTGGATCGCCGGAGGAAACCTCGGTGAGGGCCGCCAGTGGCTCACCCAGGCCCTGGAGGCATCCGCCGACACCGAGCCATCGCCCGCGAAAGCCACCGCGATGGGGGTCGACGCCTACCTCGCGTTGTTGCGGGGCGAGCCCGCGGCCGCGCACGCGCGACTGGACGAGGCCGAGGAGGAGATGGCGTCCGGTATCGACGTTCCCGGGCTCGACGGTCTGATCGCGCAACTTCGCGGCATGGCCGCGTTGTTCGATGGCGAACTGTCCGAGGCGCGAACGTTCTACGAGCAGGCGCTGGCCCGGCACGAAGCGCGCGGCGACAGCGCTTCGGCGCTGGGCATGCTGTTCCAGCTCGCGGTCGTGTGCGTGTTCACCGGTGAACATGACAGGGCCGCCTCGCTGTGCGAGGCGTCGCTGCAGTCGAGCGCTCGTTTCGGGGAGCGCTGGGCGACGTCGTACGCGTCGTGGGCCCTGGGGGTCAACAAATGGCATCGCGGGGATTTCGCGGGGGCCACCGATGTGGCGCGCGAAGGCCTGCGGGTCACCGTCGAGTTCGGCGACCAACTCGGCATCGTGCACATGATCGAACTGCTGTCCTGGATCAGTGCATCCGACGCCCGGTATGGCGAGAGCGCGCGGCTGCTCGGGGCGGCTCGCACACTGTGGGACAGCCTCGGCACGTCAATGCAGGCCTTCGGCACGTATCTGCACAACTGCGAAGTCGCCACGGAGAACCGTATTCGAGACGCCCTCGGCGCATCCGCAGCGGATGCGTTCATCGCCGAAGGCGCGTCGCTGCGCCTCGACCAGCTCTCCGCCGACCTCGTCGGGGGGACCGCGTCGGATGACGATCGTCCCGCCCCGGCACCGGAATCACCGCTGACCGCCCGCGAGAGCGAAGTCGCGCACCTCGTTGCCGACGGCCTGACCAACCGCGAGATCGCGGCCAAGCTCGTGCTGTCCAGCCGCACCGTCGACAGCCACGTGCAGCACATCCTGACCAAGCTGGACTTCAACTCGCGCAGCCAGATCGCCGGATGGGTGGCCAGGCGGCGCTGAACCACGGCGCGCATACCTACGAACGTTCCCTTCCTCGCATGCGTAGCTGAATCGGTAATTCAGCGGATGTCCGCGTACCACCCGCGTTGGCACAGTCCCTAGTCGAAAGCCGCACTGGCGCAGATTCGACGAAGGGGACGCGACGTGATCACCAGACAGACGTGCGAAACGCCCAATCCCAGCGTGCGGCTGGAGGTGTGCTTCGCCGACATCTGCCGCGAATGGCCACACGACGCGGACTCCGACGCCCTCCAAGGCCCGCCCCGATACTCCGCGCTGTCGTTCGCCCGAGGTGCTGCGTGATCCGGTTGTCTCAGAACGTCTTTCAGCTCAACAGGTCCCGCACCACCGCGTCGGCCAGCAGCCGTCCCCGGTCGGTGAGCACCAGCCGATCACCGTCGGCACGCAGCAGGCCGTCGTCGACGATGCGCGCCGCGCGGGCCCGCTCGTCGTGATCCAGCAGTGCGGTCGGCAGCCCGGTACGCAGCCGCATCCGCAACATCACGTCCTCGACGTGGATCGTCGCCGCGTCGAGGTGCTCGAAGTCGGCGACGGGCAGCTCACCCTTGTCCAGGGACATGGCATAGGCGTTCGGGTGCTTGACATTCCACCATCTGATGGCGCCGACATAGCCGTGCGCTCCCGGTCCGGCGCCCCACCACTGCCCACCGTTCCAGTAGCCGACGTTGTGCCGGCACTCACCACCGGGACGCGACCAGTTCGACACCTCGTACCAGTCGAAGCCGGCGTCGGCGAGCCTGCGGTCCAGCAGTTCGTAGCGACGTGCGAGTACGTCGTCGTCGGGAGCGGGAAGCTCGCGGCGGCGCACCTTGCGGGCCAGCGCGGTGCCGTCCTCGACGATGAGGGCATACGCCGACACGTGGTCGACACCCGCCTCGATCGCGGCGTCGGCCGACCGAAGCAGATCGTCGTCGCTCTCCCCCGGGGTGCCGTAGATCAGGTCGATGTTGACGTGCTCGAAGCCCGCCCGCAGGGCCTCCTGCGCCGCCTCCAGCGGTCGGCCCGGGGAGTGGACCCGATCCAGCGTCGCAAGCACGTGCGGCGCGGTGGACTGCATGCCCAGCGACACCCGCGTGAAGCCGGCCGCGCGCAGACCGTCGAAGAACACCGGCGATGTCGATTCCGGGTTGGCTTCGGTCGTCACCTCCGCGTCGGGCGCGAGCGTGAAGTGCTCGCGGATCGCATCGAGCACCGCGGTGAGCCCGGCAGCCCCGAGCAGGGACGGGGTTCCGCCGCCGACGAACACCGTGGACACCTGCGGCGCGGTCCCGAGCCGGGCCGCAGCCAGTGCCAGTTCGGTGCGCAACCCGGCCAGCCAGCCGGCGGGCGAGGCACCCGAGACAGCACCGCCCAGCTCGGCCGGGGTGTAGGTGTTGAAGTCGCAGTATCCGCAGCGCGTGGCGCAGAACGGCACGTGGATGTAGAGGCCGAACGGTGCACCGGGGGCGAGCGTCAGCTCCGGGAGCTGCGCGGCCTGGGTGGACACGACGGACATGCGACCAGTGTCCCAGGTGACCCGGCGGCGGGGACTTTTGCTCGCGGTGAGCGCAAATCTGTGCCGGTTGGGATCGGTGGGCCCCCTCGTGGCACAATGGCCGGGTGATCGACGCCGGCATCCTGCCCACCTGCGTAGCGCTGGTGATCCGTCGTCACGTCGACTTCAAGCGTGTGTGCAGCAGCTGTTGTTGTCCTCTGTGACTTCGTAGACCTGCCCACCTGCACTTTTCAGCTGGCCGCCGGATCTGCGTCGCCGGACAGCCCCCGGTGACAGTGCGCAGTGACGAACGCCGGCTCCGATCCAGGAGCCAAGATGACATCAACAACACCTGCGGCGACACCCAAGCCCGCCAAGCGTCCCCGCGGCGAAGGCCAGTGGGCGCTCGGATACCGCGAGCCGCTCAATGCCAACGAGCAGGCCAAGAAGGACGACAACCCGCTCAACGTGCGGGCTCGCATCGAGAACATCTACGCCAAGAACGGCTTCGAGTCGATCGACAAGGGTGACTTGCGCGGCCGGTTCCGCTGGTGGGGGCTCTACACCCAGCGCAAGCCCGGCTACGACGGCACCTGGACCGGTGACGAGAACACCGACATGCTCGAGGACGAGTACTTCATGCTGCGGGTGCGCAGCGACGGCGGCGCACTGACCGCGGCGGCGCTGCGCGCGCTCGGCGGTATCTCGACCGAGTTCGCGCGCGACACCGCCGACATCTCCGACCGGCAGAACGTCCAGTACCACTGGATCCGCGTCGAGGACATGCCGGAGATCTGGCGCCGGCTCGACGAGGTCGGACTTCAGACCACCGAGGCGTGCGGCGACTGCCCGCGCGTCGTGCTCGGCTCGCCGCTGGCCGGCGAGTCGCTCGACGAGGTCATCGACGGCACCCCCGCGGTAGACGAGATCGTCAAGCGCTACATCGGCAAGCCGGAGTACTCGAACCTGCCGCGCAAGTTCAAGACCGCGATCTCGGGCCTGCAGGACGTCGTCCACGAGGTCAACGACGTCGCCTTCATCGGCGTCGAGCATCCCGAGCACGGTCCGGGCTTCGACCTGTGGGTCGGCGGCGGCCTGTCGACCAACCCGATGCTGGGGCAACGGGTCGGTGCGTGGGTTCCCCTCGACGAGGTGCCCGACGTGTGGGAGGGCGTGGTCAGCGTCTTCCGTGATTACGGCTACCGGCGACTGCGCTCGAAGGCGCGCCTGAAGTTCCTGATCAAGGACTGGGGTGTCGAGAAATTTCGCGAGGTTCTCGAGACGGAGTACCTGAAGCGCCCGTTGATCGACGGGCCGGCCCCCGAGCCGGTGACCCGTCCCATCGACCACGTCGGCGTGCAGAAGCTCAAGAACGGCCTCAACGCCGTCGGGGTCGCCCCGATCGCGGGCCGCGTGTCGGGCACGATCCTGACCAAGGTCGCCGACCTCGCCGAAGCGGCGGGCAGCGACCGTATCCGGTTCACGCCGTATCAGAAGCTGATCATCCTCGACGTCCCCGACGACAAGCTCGACGAGCTGCGGACCGGTCTGGATGCGCTGGGGCTGCCGTCCACCCCGTCGCACTGGCGGCGCAACCTGATGGCCTGCACCGGCATCGAGTTCTGCAAGCTGAGCTTCGCCGAGACCCGCAGCCGCTCGCAGGTGCTGGTGCCCGAGCTGGAGAAGCGGCTCGAGGACATCAACAGCCAGCTCGACGTGCCGATCACGATCAACATCAACGGCTGCCCGAACTCGTGCGCCCGCATCCAGGTCGCCGACATCGGGTTCAAGGGCCAGATGGTCGACGACGGTGACGGTCCCGAAGAGGGTTTCCAGGTCCACCTCGGGGGAAGTCTGGGTCTCGACAGTGGCTTCGGCCGCAAGCTGCGCCAGCACAAGGTGGTCGCCACGGAGCTCGGCGACTACATCGAGCGGGTTGTTCGTAACTTCGTGAAACAACGGGAGCAGGGCGAGCGTTTCGCTACGTGGGCACTACGAGCAGACGACGCGGACTTGAGGTGATGTGACGTGACCGACGTGATGACCGAGACGGACTTGCAGCAGCTGGCTGAACGCGGCGCGGCGGAGTTGGGGCCGCATGCCTCAGCCGTCGAGCTGCTGCGATGGACCGACGAGAACTTCGCCGGCAACTACATCGTGGCGTCGAACATGCAGGACGCGGTGCTCGTCGAGATGGCCGCCGCAGTACGTCCGGGTGTCGACGTGCTGTTCCTCGACACCGGGTACCACTTCGTCGAGACCATCGGCACCCGGGACGCGGTCGAGGCGGTCTACGACGTGAACGTCGTCAACGTGCGGCCGGAGAACACCGTCGCCGAGCAGGATGCGTTGTTCGGCAAGAACCTGTTCGAGCGCAGCCCCAACGAGTGCTGCCGGATGCGCAAGGTCGAGCCGTTGTCGAAGGCGCTGCGCGGCTACTCGGCGTGGGTGACCGGCATCCGCCGAGTCGAGGCGCCGACGAGGGCCAACGCCCCGCTGATCAGCTGGGACAAGGCGTTCGGGCTGGTGAAGATCAACCCATTGGCGGCGTGGACCGACGATGACATGCAGGACTACATCGACACCCACGGCATCCTGGTGAACCCGCTGGTCGACGAGGGCTACCCCTCGATCGGTTGCGCGCCGTGCACCGCCAAGCCGATCGCCGGCGCCGATCCGCGCAGCGGCCGGTGGCTCGGGCAGGCCAAGACGGAGTGCGGGCTGCACGCGTCGTGACCCTGCGCGCGGACTCGTTGGTGCTGACGGCTCACGGCAGCGCAGATCCCCGCTCGGCCGCGACCGCGCGGGCGATCGTCGAGTGCATCGGCCGCCTGCGCCCCGGCCTCGACGCACGAGTGGCGTTCTGTGAGCAGAACTCGCCCAATCTCGTCGACGTCCTGACGGCTCTACCGCGCGGACGTGCGGTGGTGGTGCCTCTGCTGCTGGCCGACGCCTACCACGCGCGTGTGGACATCCCGGCCATGATCGAGGAGTCCGGCTCGCAGGCCCGTCAGGCCGAGGTTCTGGGTGAGGACGAGCGCCTCATCTCGGTGCTGCGGCAACGCCTGGAGCACGCCGGGGTTTCACGCCTGGACCCGGACGTCGGCGTGATCGTCACCGCGGTCGGGTCGTCGCATGCGCAGGCCAACGCCCGCACCGGCGCCGTCGCACGTGAGGTGGTGCTGACGACGCGGTGGACGGCCACCACGGCGTTCGCGACGGGCCCGTCGCCGTCTCCTGCGGAGGCGGTCGCCGATCTTCGGAGGCGCGGGGCGACCCGTCTGGTGATCGCACCGTGGTTTCTCGCGCCGGGTCGCATCACCGACCGGGTCGCGGCGTACGCGCGGCAGGAGGCCATCCCGCTGTCGGCGCCGCTGGGTGCCCATCGTCAGGTCGCCGAGACGGTGCTGGATCGCTTCGACACCGCTCGCTCCACCCACGCAGCTGCCTGACCAGCGAAGATACCGATCCCACGTACGATCGGGGCCACCTGACGGCTGGACGAGCAAGGACTCGATGCACCCCCATAGACCCGAGGCGGTCACATGCTGACCGCCGTTGCTGCAATTCTGCTTGGCCTCGTCGTGGTGTTCGCGATCACGGTGGCGACGGGATACTTCGTCGCCCAGGAGTTCGCCTACATGGCGGTCGACCGATCCCGACTGAAGGCACGCGCCGACGCCGGTGACCGAGCCGCCGAACGTGCCCTGTCCGTCACGAAGCGCACGTCGTTCATGCTTTCGGGCGCACAGCTGGGGATCACCGTCACCGGGCTGCTCGTCGGTTACGCCGCCGAGCCATTGATCGGCCGTGGCCTCGAGGCCTTGCTGGGCGGTTCGGGGATTCCGGTCGCGATCGCCGTCGCGATCGGCGGCGTGGCCGCGATCGGCGCCTCGACGGTGATCCAGATGCTGTTCGGGGAGCTGTTCCCCAAGAACCTCGCGCTGGCCCGGCCCGAGCAGCTGGCGCGGCGGCTGGCCTGGTCCACCACCACGTACCTGATGCTGTTCGGCTGGCTGATCTGGTTGTTCGATCAGTCGTCGAACCTCCTGCTGCGCGTGCTGCGCATCGAACCGGTACACGACGTCGAGCACTCCGCCACACCACGCGACGTGGAGTACATCGTCGCGACATCGCGTGAGGCGGGCGAGATTCCAGTGGAACTGTCGACACTGCTGGACCGAATCCTGGACTTCCCCACCTCCACGGCCCGGCACGCGATGATCCCGCGGGCCCGCGTCGACACGGTGCTCGATACCGAGCCGGTGTCGGATGTGTTGGCGCGCATGGCGTCTGCGCATACTCGTTACCCGGTCGTGGCGGCTGGGCACGACGACGTCGTCGGCGTCATCCACCTGCACGACCTGCTGTCGATCGATGCGGCGGCGGGAACTGCGGCAGATCACTGTCGGCAGGCGGTCGTCGTACCCGAGACGCTGCCACTGCCGAATGTCGTTCGCGCGCTGGCAGATTCGCGGCAAGAGATGGCCGTCGTCATCGACGAGTTCGGCGGGTTCGCCGGGATCGTCACGATGGAGGATCTGGCCGAGGAACTGGTCGGCGACATCGACGACGAGCATGACGGAACGCGACAGCAGGATGCCGTGACCGAGGTCGCGGACGGTTGGCTGGTGGCCGCGGATCTCCCCGTCGACGAGGCGGAACGGGTGCTGGGGGTGACCCTGCCGGTCGGAGACTACGAGACCGTGGCGGGCATGGTGATCGCACACGCCGACGGACTACCGGCCGTCGGCGACCGGGTGTCGGTACCCCTGTCCGCCGAACCGTCCGACTTCCTGAGCACACAACCGCCCGTCGAGCGGGCACTGATCGCCGAGGTCCGTGCCGTACGCCGGCGCGTCCCGGCGCGCGTGCAGTTGAGTGTGGCCGTCACCGGACCGAAATCACGGGTGGACAACGATGTCTAGCCTGTGGTCCATATCCCTGATCACCGCGGCTCTGATCGCGTTGAGTGCCTTCTTCGTCGCCGTCGAGTTCTCCCTGATCGCTGCCCGGCGCAGCCGGCTCGAGGACGCGGCCGCCGACAGCCGAGGCGCCCGTGCGGCGCTGCGCAGCGCCGCCGAACTCTCGGTGGTGCTGGCGGGAGCTCAACTCGGGATCACCGCCTGCACCCTGCTACTCGGCGCGATCACCAAACCGGCTGTGCACTATGCACTGTCGCCGTGGTTGAAGGACATCGGCGCACCGACCTGGCTTGCCGACGTCGGCGGCTTCGTCCTGGCCCTGGTCATCGTCACGTTCCTGCACCTGGTGATCGGTGAGATGGCCCCCAAGTCCTGGGCGATCGCCCATCCGGAGCGGTCGGCCGCCCTGTTGGCCGCACCGATGCGCGGCTTCATGTTCGTCACACGCCCCCTGTTGCACGCGTTGAACCAGGCCGCGAACTGGTGTCTGCGCCGCGTCGGCGTCGTTCCGGTGGACGAACTGGCCGACAGTCAGGACCCCCAGACGCTTCGTCAGCTGGTGGAGCACTCCGCAGCCGCCGGCACGCTCGACGCGGAGTATCACGCGAAGCTGTCGAGCGCCCTGGAGCTGAACGGCCTGCGGGTCGAAGAGCTGGCGCGTCCCGCGTCGCCGAGCGGCGGGGTTGCCCCCGAGGCCGACACTGCGCGAATCCGTTCTGCCGCAAGCGAATCCGGTCATCTACGACTCCTGGTGGGCGACCAGTCGACCGGCACCGTCGTCGGGGTCGTGCACATGCGCGACGGCCTGGCCTCCACCGCGCGGGCGCGCGAGCTGATGCGGCCCGCGGTCACGTTGTCGGCGGACCTGCCGATCTACGAGGCCCTGCAGTTGATGCAGAGCACGCGGACGCACCTCGCCGTGGTGCCCGGAAGCGGTGGCGTGCGGGTGTTGACGTTGACCGACGTGATGCATCGCCTGCTGGCCATCGACGCGGCGTAGCTCACACCGCCCATTCCTTGATTCCCATACCCAAGGGGGTATATCTTCGTCGTATCGATATATACCCCCTAGGGTATCAAAGGAGACGGACGATGAAGTTCATCCAGTACTACCTCGACTGCCTGTCGCACGCGTCGTACCTGATCGGCGACGAAACGTCCGGGCGCGCAGTCGTCGTCGACCCGCAACGCGACGTGGCCGAGTACCTCGCCGACGCGCGCGAGCTGGGCCTGCACATCGAGCTGGTGATCGAGACCCACTTCCACGCCGACTTCCTGTCCGGCCATCTCGAGCTCGCCGATGCCACCGGAGCCACGATCGTCTACTCGTCGGTGGCGTCGCCCGAGTTCGACGTCCTGGGCGTCGAGGACGGGCAGCGGTACACGCTGAGCTCAGACGGCGGGGTCACTCTCGAGTTCCGGCACACCCCCGGCCACACACCCGAGTCGATGAGCGTCGTGGTCTACGAACGCGCCGCCGATGTGGCGCCCTATGGCGTGCTGACCGGCGACACCCTGTTCATCGGTGACGTCGGCCGACCCGACCTGCTCGCGTCGGTCGGCTACTCCCGCGAGCAGCTCGCGACGATGCTGTACGACTCGCTGCACCAGAAGCTGATGACGCTGCCCGACGACACCCGCGTCTACCCGGCACACGGCGCCGGCTCGGCATGCGGCAAGAACCTGTCCACCGAATTGTCCTCGACCATCGGCGAGCAGAAGCGCTGGAACTACGCGCTGAAGGCACCGGACCGGGAGACATTCATCGCGCTGGTCATTGAGGGCCAGCCACCCGCGCCGGGTTACTTCGCTTACGACGCCACCCTCAACCGGAAGGACCACGCCCTGCTCGACGAGGATCAGGCACCCCCGGCGCTCACCTACGCCGAGGTGGAGGAACGGTTGGTCGCAGGCGCGGTGCTCGTCGACGGCCGCAGCCCGGTGCAATTCGCGCAGGGCCACTTCCGCGAGGCGGTCAACATCGGACTCGAGGGCCGCTACGCCGAATTCGCGGGCTCCGTGGTCACGCCGGACCACGACATCGTCCTGATCACCGACCCCGGCTACGAGCTCGAAGGCAAGAACCGCCTGGCCCGCATCGGGTTCGACCGGGTGATCGGCCACCTGGAGAACCCCGAGCAGGCGATGCTGACCCACCCCGACCACGTGCAGGTCGCATCCCGGTTATCCGCCGAGGACTTCGATCAGCGGGCCGCCGGCATCACCGGTCTCCAGATCATCGACGTCCGCAATCCCGCAGAGACCGAGGCGGGCATGATCCCCGGCGCGGTCAACATCCCCGTCGGCCAATTGCCTGGCCGGTTCGTCGAATTGGACCCGTCGGCACCGACGGTCGTCTACTGCGCAGGCGGCTACCGTTCATCCGTGGCGGCAAGTGTGCTGCGCCGCAACGGGTTCGCCGATGTCAGCGACATCCTCGGCGGATTCGGCGCGTGGGCCGAGACCACTCAGAACGCCTGAGTCATGATCGCGCTGACCGTCGTCCTCGCCCTGGGGGTCGGGCTGTCGCTCGGCCTTCTGGGCGGTGGCGGTTCGATCCTGACGGTCCCGCTACTCGCCTACGTGGCAGGCCTCGACGCCGCCGACGCGATCGCGACGTCACTGGTGGTGGTCGGCGTGACCAGCGCCGTCGGCGCGATATCGCACGCGCGCGCCGGACACGTGCGGTGGCGGACGGGACTGGTGTTCGGCGCGGCCGGAATGGCGGGTGCCTACGCCGGCGGCTGGGTCAGCCAGTTCCTTCCCGGCTCGCTGCTGCTGGTCGGCCTGGCCGCGGTGATGATCACCGCGGCGATCGCGATGCTGCGCGGCCGCTCCGCCGAGACGGTGGACTCCCCCACCGGCCGACCGAGCGCTCTGCTGCTGCAGGGCGCGGCCGTCGGCCTCGTCACCGGCCTGGTGGGCGCGGGCGGCGGATTCCTGGTGGTGCCCGCGCTCGCCCTGCTGGGCGGCCTGCCGATGCCCACCGCGATCGGCACCTCGCTGGTGGTGATCGTCATGAACTCATTCGCCGGTCTGGCTGGCCATCTGTCGACAACGACGATCGACTGGGGGTTGGCGGCAGCGGTGACCGGGGCCGCGGTGGTCGGAGGCCTGGCCGGAGCCAGGCTCACCACACTGGCCAGCGTCGAGGTCCTGCGCACCGGCTTCGGCTGGTTCATCCTGATGATGGCCTCGCTGATCCTGGCCCAGGAGATCCATCCGCTCGTCGGCGTCCTGACGGCGGCACTCACGGTTCTGACGGGCGCGATGTACGCATCCTGCCGGCTGGGATACTTCTGCCCGATCCGAGCGTTATACCCCCGTGGGTAAGATCGTCGGCAACCCCCGAACCCCCGGAAGGAACCGTCATGGTCGGTGACGAAGAAGCCATCGGCGCTGTCTTGAACAGACTCCGTCGTGCGCAAGGCCAACTGGCCGGCGTGATCTCGATGATCGAGCAGGGCCGGGAGTGCAAGGACGTCGTGACCCAGCTCGCCGCGGTGTCTCGGGCACTCGACCGCGCCGGTTTCAAGATCGTCGCGACCGGCCTTCGGGAGTGCATCACCGAAGGCAAAGCGTCCGACGGCGGTTCGCGCGAGATGAGTGTCGAGGAGCTGGAGAAGCTCTTCCTGGCTTTGGCCTGACGAAAGGGCCTGACCTACGAGATCTGCGCGACCTCGGCAACCGCGGCCTCTGTCGTCGCCGCCTCGGGCAGCTGCGGCACCCGGGTGGCCCGGACGAAGACGGTGTCACCGGCCTTGAGCCCCAGCGCCTCAGCATCGCCGCGCGTGATCTGCGCGGTGAACGGCGTGTGCGTAGCGGCGTTGGTGAGTTCCACCCGCACCTCGAAACCGAGCATCACGATGCGATCGATGACCGCCTTGGTGACGCCGGTGGACAGCACGGAATCGTCCGTGCTGGCGATCGCCATGTCCGAATTGCGGCCCACGCGGATGTCGTGCGGGCGCACCAGCGCCCCGTTGAGCGTGGACACCGCACCGAGGAAACCCATCACGAACGCGTTGGCGGGCCGATCGTAAACGTCTGTGGGCGAACCCACCTGCTCGATGCGGCCCTTGTTGAGCACCGCGATCCGGTCAGCGACGTCAAGCGCTTCCTGTTGATCGTGAGTGACCAGGACCGTCGTGACGTGAACCTCGTCGTGCAGGCGTCGTAGCCAGGCGCGAAGGTCCTCGCGCACCTTCGCATCGAGCGCGCCGAACGGCTCGTCGAGCAGCAACACCTGCGGGTCCACGGCGAGCGCGCGAGCCAGCGCCATGCGCTGACGCTGACCGCCGGAGAGCTGGTTCGGGTAGCGGGTCTGGAATCCGGCGAGCCCGACCACCTCGAGGAGATTGTCGACCTTGTCCTTGATCTCAGACTTCGGCCGCTTGCGGATCTTGAGTCCGAACGCGACGTTCTCCCGCACCGTCAGGTGTTTGAAGGCCGCATAGTGCTGGAACACGAACCCGATGCCACGCTTCTGCGGCGGCACGTCGGTGACGTCACGACCGTGGATCGTGATGGTGCCCGTGTCCGGTTCGTCCAGTCCGGCGATCGCGCGCAGCAGCGTCGACTTACCCGATCCGCTGGGCCCCAGCAGCGCCGTCAACGACCCGGCGGGAACGACGAAGTCGATGTTGTCGAGCGCGGCGAAATCGCCGTAACGCTTGTTGGCGCCGGAGACGGTGATCGCGTGGGTCATGAGGGTGTGACTCCCGGGTCGTGGTCGATGTTCATTGTGCGGCCTTGGCCCGGCGGGCGTCGAGGATCACCTGCGCGACCAGGACGAGGACGGCGACGGTCATCAACAACGTGGCGATCGCGTAGGCGCCGTACTCGGCGCCGCGGTTGTAACGGTCGGCGACCAGGAGCGTCAGCGTCTGCGATTGGCCAGGCAGGTTCGACGACACCATGATCACCGCGCCGAACTCGCCCAGGGTGCGGGCGATGGTCAGCACGATCCCGTAGGTCAGGCCCCAGCGGATCGACGGCAGCGTGATGCGCCAGAACGTCTGCCACCACTGCGCGCCGAGCGTCGCCGAGGCCTCCTCCTGGTCGGTGCCGATTTCGTGCAGGACCGGCTCGACCTCGCGGATGACGAACGGGACGGTGACGAAGACGCTGGCCAGCACGATGCCGGGGAAGCTGAAGATGATCTTCAGCCCGAAGTCGTTCTCGACGAAGCCGAACAGCCCCGCCGATCCCCAGAGCAGGATCAGCGCGACACCCACCACCACCGGCGAGACCGCGAACGGCAGGTCGATGACGGCCTGCAGAACGCTCTTGCCGCGGAAGCGGTTACGCGCCAACACCAACGCGGTCGGTACTCCGAACAACACGTTCAGAGGCACCACGATCGCGACCACCAGCAGGGACAGCTGCAGCGCCGAGATCGCCGCAGGGGTGCCGATCGAGGCGAAGAACTCGCCGATCCCCGGGGAGAAGGTGCGCCACAGGATCAGCCCGACCGGCACCAAGACGAGGATCGCGACGTAGCCGATGGCCACCCATCGCAGCAGCAGCTTCACCGCCGGGGACAGGATCACGGTGCGAGCTCCTCCCGTTTGGCCGCCCGAGCACCGAGGGCCCGCAACACGAACAGCACCAAGAACGAGATCACCAGCAGCACGATAGAAATAGCCGCGGCACCGACCTTGTCGTCGTTCTCGATGAGAGTGCGGATCCACTGCGAGGACACTTCGGTCTCTCCGGGAACGGCCCCGCCGATCAGCACCACAGAGCCGAACTCTCCGATCGCCCGCGAGAACGCCAGACCGGCGCCTGACAGCAGCGAGGGCAGCAGCGCCGGCAGGATGACCTTGAGGAAGATCACGCGGTTGGTGGCGCCCAGCGACGCAGCCGCCTCCTCCACCTCACGGTCGAGTTCGAGCAGCACCGGCTGCACCGACCGCACCACGAACGGCAGCGTGACGAACAGCAGCGCGATCCCCACACCCCATTTGGTGTGCTGCAGGTGCAGCCCGACCGGGCTGTTCGGCCCGTAGAGCGCGAGCATCACGAGGCTGGCCACGATCGTGGGCAGGGCGAACGGCAAATCGATCACGGCGTCGACGAGTCGCTTGCCCGGGAAGTCGTCGCGGGTGAGCACCCACGCGACGATCAGCCCGAACACCGCGTTGATCAGCGTCACTCCCACCGAGATGGTCAACGTCACCTTGAACGACTCGATCGCCGCGTTGGAGGTGATGGCCAACCAGAACGCGTGCCATCCCCCCGTCGCGGACTGCCAGACGATCGCCGCGAGCGGGAGCAGCACGATGACCGACAACCACAGCGTCGCGGCGCCCACGCGCAGCGACGTACTGCCGTGCCGGTTACGCCCCCGCGGGGGCGCACTCGGTGCTGCGGGCTCGACGGCGATCGACGTCATCCCGTCGCCTGCTTGTAGATCTTGGTGATCGAGCCGTTGTCCTTGTCGAACAGCGCCGGGTCCACGTCACCCCACCCGCCGAGATCGGCGATCGTCCACAACTTCTGCGGCGTCGGGAAATCGCCTGCGAACTGCTCGGCGACCGCAGGGTCGACCGGCCGGAAACCGGCCTCGGCCCACAGCTTCTGCCCCTCGGGGGTGTAGAGGAAGTTCTTCAGGGCGTTGGCCTGCTGCTGGTGCTGCGACGACGTCACCACCGCGACGGGATTCTCGATCTTGAAGGTCTGCGGCGGGTTGACGTGCTCGACGGGCTTGCCCTGCCGCTCGACGTTGATCGCCTCGTTCTCGTAGGAGATCAGCACGTCGCCCGTGCCCTGCAGGAAGACATCGGTGGCCTCACGACCCGATCCGGGCCGCGTCTTGACGTGCTCGGTGACCAGCTTGTTGACGAAGTCCAGTCCCGCCTCGGAGTTCTTGCCGCCGTCGCTCTTGGCCGCGTACGGCGCAAGCAGGTTCCACTTGGCCGAACCGGAGCTCAGCGGGCTGGGCGTGACCACCTCGATGCCGGGCTGCAACAGGTCGTCCCAGTCCCTGATGTTCTTGGGGTTGCCCTTGCGCACCACGAGCGACACGACCGAACCGAACGGGATGCCCTTGGTGGCGCCGGCACTCCAGTCGTCGGCCACCTTCTTGGCTTTCACCAGACGGGTCACGTCGGGCTCGACCGAGAAGTTCACGATGTCTGCCGGCTTACCGTCGACGACGGCGCGGGACTGGTCGCCCGAGGCGCCGTAGGAGGTCGTCACCGCCACACCCTTGCCCTCGGGGGTGGCCGCGAACGCGGGGATGATCTTGCTCCACCCGGGTTCGGGCACCGCGTAGGCCACCAGCGTCAACGTCGTGTCGGCGGCGGCTCCGCCGCCTTCGCCGGCGACATCGCTGGAGCCGCCACCACCGCATGCCGCGACGAGTGACGTGGTGAGGGCCAGCGCTGCTACCGCGCGCCAGCGGTTGTGGAGTTTCATGAGCGACCTTTCCGGGTTTCTACGAACGTCGAGCGGAATCCGGTCACGCGGAAGGTGGGGGCTGACCGTGCACGAACGGCACGAGACACGGTTGCCGAACACCTGACCGCCGAACGGGGTGAGGAGTCAGCAACAACAACAAACGTCAGCGACGGCCGAGAAACCCACGGCAATGAGGGCCACGATGTGACCCCCGTTGACGCCGCTCGCCGTCTGCATGGCGCGAAGAATAACACCACCCTGTGTCAGTTGGTGGTCAGCGAGTCAGTAACCACATCAGGATCACCAGCACGATGAGCGCGATCAGCGCAAGCGTCACCCGCGACCGCGGCATACCACTCACCGGCCTTCCTCGACGTCGCCCGTCGGGTCTGCCCGCGGGCGGCGCAGGTGGGCCTGCAGTTTGGTCCCGCCGTCGACCACCATGTCGAGCACGACGGCCGCCCCGTATGCCAGCGCCAGCACCACAGGCATCACCACCACGGTCTGCAGGACGAACGGCAGCCCGGTGAGCCACAGTTCGACGCCGTCCCACCACCCGAGGAATCCGCCCACCGATCCAGACTATGCGTACCGGGTTCGCATCGGTCCCTCGCGCTGCACTCCGGCGTTTGAGTAGACGCCAGGGCGCCGGGCAGTCGATGATGAGCAAATGGTTTCCCAGCCCAGCGAGGCCGTGTCCGACTCCATGGCGAGCGCCGTGAGCGCCAACGGAGAGTCGTCAGCGTTCGCCCTGGCCACCGCCCCGGCGTACGCCAGCTCGGCTCCGCTGCGCAACCCCTTCCCGCCGATCGCGGACTACGCGTTCCTGTCCGACTGCGAGAACACCTGCCTGATCTCCTCGGCGGGGTCGGTGGAATGGCTGTGCGTCCCGCGGCCGGACTCACCGAGCGTGTTCGGCGCGATCCTCGACCGCGGCGCGGGCCACTTCAGGTTGGGGCCCTATGGGGTGTCTGTTCCCGCCGCCCGCCGCTACCTGCCGGGCAGCCTGATCCTGGAGACCACCTGGCAGACCCACACCGGCTGGCTGATCGTGCGTGACGCGCTGGTCATGGGTCCGTGGCACGACCTCGAACGACGGTCGCGCACCCACCGCCGCACCCCGATGGACTGGGATGCCGAGCACATCCTGCTGCGCACGGTGCGCTGCGTGAGCGGGACCGTCGAGCTGGTGATGAACTGCGAGCCGTCGTTCGACTATCACCGCACCAGCGCCAGCTGGGAGTACTCGGCACAGGCGTACGGGGAGGCGATCGCACGGGCGACGAAGAACCCGGACTCCCACCCCACGCTGCGGCTGACCACCAACCTGCGAATCGGGCTGGAAGGCCGTGAGGCGCGCGCCAGGACCCGGCTCAAAGAGGGAGACAAGGTCTTCGTCGCGCTGAGCTGGTCGGGCCATCCCGCGCCACAGACGTTCGACGAGGCCGCCGACAAGATGTGGCAGACCAGCGAGTGTTGGCGGCAGTGGATCAACGTCGGCGACTTCCCGGATCATCCGTGGCGGTCGTATCTGCAGCGCAGTGCGCTCACCTTGAAGGGGCTGACCTACTCCCCCACCGGCGCGCTGCTCGCCGCACCCACCACCTCGTTGCCGGAAACGCCCCAGGGAGAACGCAACTGGGACTACCGCTACGCGTGGGTGCGCGATTCAACATTCGCTCTGTGGGGTCTCTACACGTTGGGCCTGGACCGTGAGGCAGACGACTTCTTCGCGTTCATCGCCGATGTGTCGGGCGCCAACAACGGCCAGCGCCATCCGCTGCAGGTGATGTACGGGGTGGGCGGGGAACGCAGCCTCGTAGAAGAGGAACTCAACCACCTCTCCGGGTACGACAACGCCCGCCCGGTGCGCATCGGCAACGGCGCCTTCGACCAGATGCAGCACGACATCTGGGGCACGATGCTGGACTCGGTGTACCTGCACACCAAGTCCCGCGAGCAGATCCCCGAAACACTGTGGCCGGTCCTCAAAGAGCAGGTCGAGGAAGCGATCAAGCACTGGCGCGAGCCCGATCGCGGCATCTGGGAGGTGCGCGGCGAGCCGCAGCACTTCACCTCCAGCAAGATCATGTGCTGGGTGGCGCTCGACCGCGGGTCGAAACTCGCCGAACTGGAAGGCGAGAAGTCCTACGCACAGCAGTGGCGAGCCATCGCCGAGGAGATCAAGGACGACATCCTCGCGCACGGGGTCGACTCCCGAGGCGTGCTCACCCAGCGCTACGGCGACGACGCGCTCGACGCCTCGCTGCTGCTCGCGGTGCTGACCCGCTTCCTGCCGCCGGAGGATCCGCGGATCCGCGCCACCGTGCTGGCCATCGCCGAGGAGCTGACCGAGGACGGGTTGGTGCTGCGCTACCGCGTCGAGGAGACCGACGACGGTCTGGCCGGCGAAGAAGGCACGTTCACGATCTGTTCGTTTTGGCTGGTGTCGGCGCTGGTGGAGATCGGTGAGATCCATCAGGCCCGGCACCTGTGCGAGCGTCTGCTGTCGTTCGCCAGCCCGCTGCACCTCTACGCCGAGGAGATCGAACCGCGCACCGGCAGGCATCTCGGGAACTTCCCCCAGGCGTTCACCCACCTGGCTCTGATCAATGCCGTGGTGCACGTGATCCGCGCCGAGGAGGAAGCCGACAGCTCGGGGGTCTTCCAGCCGGCGAACGGGCCTGTGTAACAAGAGGGTCGCGATTTTGCGTCTGCCTGCGCGCAACGCTTTCCGCGAGACGGCGCGAGGGTTGACCATCGACGGATGAATGTGCGCTCAGACGACACGTCTCGTCAGCTCATCGACATAGCCGTGGGCATCTTGATCGGCGTACGGGGCTACTCCCGACCGGAAGCGTTCGACGAGCTGGTTCGCGTGGTCCGCGAAACCGGCATCGGATTGGGAAGTGCCGCTGCCGGATTGGTCGCAGTCGCCACCGGGGCGTCGACGGCCGAGCACGCCGAAGCGTTCGCTGCGTGGGGCGACGCGGTCGGGCGGGAACGGCGGGCGCTGAGCGCCGTCAGCTGAGCGCGCTCAGCTGACAAGCGACGTTCTCGCCGCAGCGAGGAAGTCGGCGACCAGCGGGTTCGTCTCACCGATCCGCGTCGCGACCACCACGCTGCTCACGGGGAAACCCTCGAGGGGGACCGTGGCCAGGTCCGGGCGGACCGAGCTACGGCGGTCGCCCACGGGAAGGACCGCGACGGCCTGGCCGCTTGCGACGAGTTCCATTCTGTCCTCGAAGCTTTCGACGACGGGACCGGCGGACACAGGCCCCGGGTCTGCTCGCTGGTAGGTCTCGACCGGGAAGACCGCTCGGGTTCCGCCGTGCGAGCAGATGATCGTCTCGCCCTTCGCGAAGTCATCCAACGACACGGACGTCCGGTGGGCCAGCTCGTGATCGGCGGGCAGGACCAGCATGCGCGGCTCCTCGTAGAGGACCGACACACGGACGTCGTCGGTCGGGATGAACAGCGGCGCCCGGGCGACGAGCACGTCGACCTGGCCGTCGGTGAACACGCCCTGTTCGTGGCATTCCAGGTGTCGGGTCACGATGTCGGCCTGCGGATGCGCTCGGCGCAGTTCGCGGACGGCGGGTGTGACGACGAGATCCTCGACGTAGCCGATGACGATCGTGCCCGAGGGCGCATGGGCACGCGCGGTGCGCGCCGCCTGGCGGGCCGCGTGCAGGAGGGCCTGCGCCTCGGGGAGGAACGCCGTACCCGCCTCGGTCAGCGTCGCGCCCTGCGGTGTGCGGTCGAGCAGGCGGACACCGAGGCGGTGCTCCAGGCGCTGGATCTGCCTGCTCAGGGACGGCTGCCCCACATGGAGTTCGTCGGCAGCGCGGCTGAAATTCGAATGCTTGGCGACCGCGGTGAAATACCGGACCAGCCGCAGTTCCAGATCGACGCCGAGATCGTTCACCCGCCGTCCAACCCGACGCCGATCGCGAGTATTCCGTTTCGGTATGGCGGGGTACCGAACAGGCCTTGGACAGCTGCCGCCGTGCGTCGAAGACTCGATGCCATGAGCAGATACGACGGCAAGAGCGTGGTGATCACCGGCGGAAGCAGCGGCCTGGGACTGGCCACCGCACGTCATCTGATCGACAACGGTGCCCGGGTGATGGTGACGGGGCGGAATCGGGACACGCTCGACGATGCCGCCCGCCAGCTCGGCGAGCGTGCGATCGCAGTGCAGAGCGACGCGGGCTCGCTCGCGGCGATCGATGATCTGGCCACTCGCGTCCGACGCGAATTCGGCACCCTCGACGCGTTGATCGTCAATGCGGGCATCGGCAGCTTCGACCCGTTCTTCGCGGTCACGGAGCAGACCTTCGACGACGTCTTCGCGATCAACACCAAGGGGCCGTTCTTCACGGTGCAGAAGCTCGCTCCGATGCTGACCGAGGGCAGCGGCGTGGTGCTGACGACCTCGATCGCGAATCAGACCGGCTGGGATGCTCTGAGCGTCTATTCGGCGAGCAAGGCGGCGTTGCGATCGATGGCCCGGACTCTCAGTAAGGAGTTGCTGCCGAGGGGAATTCGTGTCAACGCGATCAGCCCCGGCTCGATCGACACCGGCAAGCTCGAGAAGGAGGCACCGGAGAAGGCCGCGCAACTCAAGGCCGAGTTCCAGGCCAGCAGTCCGATGCAACGGTGGGGGCATCCCGACGAATTCGCCCCTGCGATGGCGTTTCTGGCCTTCGACGCGACCTATGTCGCAGGAATAGAGCTCGTCGTCGACGGGGGCGAATCACAACTATGAGCGGAGACGCGAACATGACTGTCTACGATGGGAAAAGGGTGGTCGTCACCGGCGGAACGAGCGGAATCGGGCTGGCCACCGCCAGACTCCTGCTCGACGGCGGCGCACGCGTGCTGGTGACGGGTCGAACCCCCTCCTCGCTGGAATCCGCGCGTGCGACACTGGGCCAGGGCGCCGTCGTCGTCGAAAGCGATGCCGTGTCCGGGATCGATGCGCTCGTGGAGCGGGTGAGGACCGAGTTCGGCAGCGTCGACCTGCTGGTCCTCAATGCGGGCGGCACCGATACCGCGATGGTCGCCGACACCGGAGAAGCGATGTACGACAGGCTTTTCGAACTCAATGCCAAAGCGCCGTTCTTCACGTTGCAGAAATTCCTTCCTCTGCTACCGGCGGGCAGCTCCGTAGTGCTCACGACGTCGGTGAGCAACACCAAGGGGATTGCGACGACCAGCGTCTACTCGGCGACCAAGGCGGCATTGCGTTCCATGACACGGACATTCGCCCGCGAACTCCTCGACAGCGGCGTGCGGGTCAACGCGGTGTCCCCCGGTCCGATCGACACCGGCATCCTCGAACGCACGATGTCGGCGGAGGCCGCCCGCGAGTTCCTCGAACAGATCAAGGCCACGAATCCGATGGGCAGATTCGGCGAACCCGAGGAAGTAGCCAAGGCGATCATCTTCCTCGGATTCGATGCCACCTACACCACCGGCACCGAGTTCCTGGTCGACGGGGGCGCATCAGATCTGTGATCACGGCCCCGTCGCAATCGTGCTGATCGCAACTCTCCGGAGCCGGGCCCAGGAGGCGTTACTGTCCGTCGACCTGTTGCCCGGCCTCGAGGACGAACCATGGCGAATCGGATTGACGACGTCGGTGATGCACGCACCGCCACTGACACGGGAAACCCCCCATCCCACCGGCGATTACGGGGCACCCTCGGCGTGTGGGGCATCGTTTTCGTCGTGGTGGCGGCGGCATCCCCGCTGGGCGTCATCGGCGGTCCGGTGCCGCTGGGTATCGCCAGCGGCAACGGGACGGGCTTTCCGGCGATCTTCATCGTCAGTACCGTTCTGGTGCTGCTGTTCGCGGTGGGTTTCACTGCGCTGACCCCGCATGTGCCCAATGCCGGTGCGTTCTACTCCTACATCGGCAAGGGCCTCGGTCGGGTCACCGGCTTCGGATTCGCCTTCGTCGCGCTGATCTCCTACCTCGCCCTCGAGATCGGCGTCTACGGTCTGATCGGCCAGGGTGCACAGGCGCTGTTCTCGTCCTACGGCGCACCCGACATCCACTGGGGTGTCTGGGCCTTGGTCACCCTGCTCGTCGTGACGGTGCTGGGGCATCGCAACATCGATCTGTCCCGCAACGTCCTGGGCGTCCTGTTGATCGCCGAGGTTGCCATCGTCCTCGTGTTGGACGCCGTCGTCGCGTTCACCGGAGGCCATGAAGGACTGTCGACCGGATTCCTGTCGCCGTCCGAGATCACCTCCGGCGCACCGGGAATAGCGCTGCTATTCGCGTTCTTGAGCTTCATCGGTTTCGAGGCCACCGCGGTGTTCCGCGACGAGGCGCGCGACCCCCTACGGACCATCCCCCGTGCCACTTTCGTCGCGCTGCTGCTGATCGGGGTGTTCTACACGGTGTCGACGTGGGCGTTGATCACGGCGTGGGGTGACAGCAGGGTGGTCGAGCAGGCAGCCGCCGATCCGTCGGGCCTGCTCCCAGGAGCCACCGAGGAGTATCTCGGTTCGGCTGGTCTGCACATCGTGCAGGTGCTGTTCGTCACCAGCCTGTTCGCCTGCATCCTGTCGTTCCACAATGTGGTGGCGCGCTACGTCTTCACCCTGTCGAACCGCAATGTGTTCCCGGGTGCGCTCGGCGAAGCCCACCCGCGCCACGCGTCCCCGCATCTGGCGTCGGGGATCGACGGCATCGTGGTGCTGCTGTTCGTGATCGCCGGCATCGCGTTGGGCCTCGATCCGGTGACCCAGTTCTACACGTGGCTCGCCGGTATCTCGACCGTCGGCATCATCATCCTGTTGATCGCCACCAGCGCAGCGGTTCTCGCGTTCTTCACCCGCCGGCGGCGCACCGGCGCCTCAGATGTCTCGGTGTGGCGGGCCTTCGTCGCGCCGGGCATCGGCCTCGTCGGCCTGATCGCGGTCCTGCTGCTCGTGTTCCAGAACCTGCCGACCCTGGTCGGCGGCTCGACACCGGTCGCGATCGGTGTCGTGGCGCTGCTCGTCGCGGCGTTCGCAGGCGGCGCCACGATCGCGGTGAGACGTCCGAACGTCACCCTCGATGTCAGCCAATCACCAAGCACGACAGCATCATCGGGAACCCACTAGCCCGCGTTGGCGACCATCGCCGTTGCGATGTCGGCCGCCTCGCCGTCGATGCGGTAGCCGCAGGCCCACGCCTCGACCGTCGCGTTCGACACCACGGACAGGGCATGCTGGCACTGCCAGCCCGCAGCGCCGGACTGCTCGGTCGTCTGGGTGAGCAGAGGCGCGCCGCCCTCGGTCACGTCGACGTCGACGGCACCGAGCGCCCAGCTGTAGTCGCCGTTGTTGGTGCCGATCGACTGATTCGCGCACCCCTGCCATGTCTGCGACGACGACTCGAAGAATGCCTGCGCGTCGCGTGCCGCCGGGTAGCGCACCGCGGTCTGCTCGACCCAGTGCTGGTTGTCGTCGTCCGGTTCTCGGGCGACCCTGTCACGTACCGCCGTCCAGCCCGAACCGGCATAGACGGGCTCCTCAGCTGCGTAGACGGCGCCGAGGCAGTCGACGTCGGACACACTGTCGGAGTGGTCGGTCATCTCGTCGACATCGCCGGCGACCTGCATCTGGGTGCTACCCATAATCCCGTTGACCTCACCGATGCTGAGCAGGAGCCGGTCCAGCGCGGCGTCGTCGAGCACGGGTACTTCGCGGCCCGCCCCGCTGGCCCGCACGGCTGCACCGTCGACCGTGCTGACGCACCCGGCCAGCACAGTCGATGCGGCGAGCAGCACACCGCTCACCCACGGCACAGATTTCACCGCGCCATTCTCGCACCGTCAGCGGTGCGCGGCGATCTTGTTCGCGATCAGTTCGGCGACGCCGACGGCGGACCGATCCTGGCCCGCGGGGCGTGGGTCGGCGATCTCGACCTCGACGATGCAGTCGCCGGCCAGGGCGACCGCACGGTGAGCGGTCGGCGACGCAGTACCCGCCGAGGTGTGCAGCACGTTAGCCGACACGATCTGACTGTCGTCGAAGGCCACGTCGGCGATCCTGCTGAGTTCGCCGGCTCCGAGCTGATCACGAGCGACCGTGACCCCGTTGCATCGCCGCCAGCGCTCGCTGGTGGTGGCGAAGAACGTTTGCGCGGCAGACGGGCTGCCCATCTGGACGATGCCGAAGAAAGCGCTGACCGGTGGTCCGTCGAAGGTGCCACCCGCCCAGGAGTTGGTGGCCACCGACTGGACGGGGCTGCCGTCGTAGACCGCCTGCTGCATCCGGTACGCGGCACCGAGGCAGTCGGGCGGTGACGCTTCGCCGGCGCCGACGCTGCGCAGCAGCATGTCGGATCCGCCCTGCAAGAGGTGGCCGGCGAAGCCGCTGGGTGGGGTGCCCAGTTGCGCCGCCAACTCGGGCGTCGTCGGGAGGAACTGGCCGAGCGGAAGAGCCGGTGTCGGTTGAGCCGCTTCGGCGATCCTCACCACGGGCCGGTCGTCCACCGGCGCGGCCGCACAGCCGGCGAGCACCAGGCAGGCGCCGGCAGCCGCCGCGAGTTTGATGGACACACCCCTTCGATAGCACGTTGGGCGTGCGGGCGCGACCGGTTCGGCGAGAACACGGTCGCCATCAGCGAACGCCAGCGTGGACTTCTGCTCAGCGGGATCGCAAATTCGCCCGCCGCCGAGATGGTGGCGCATTGGCGATGTTCGGCGCTGTCCGCGCAGGTCCGAGCCGCTATCGGGTGGCGCATTGTCGGCAGCGTGGCCGGCACTCACCGTGACGGCGACGGCTCGCGTCTCGGCCCCCTTTAGCGTCGCCACCAACGCTGTTCCGACAGGAGGTGAACGATGACCGAGCCCGCGCCGACTCCGTTGCGCAGACCGCGCGCCGACCAGGCACGCCTGGTGGCCGACGTCGTGCGCCACCAGATCCATGCCGGCGGTTATCCCGACGGTCTGCCCACCGAAGCCGACCTGGCCGCCGACTTCCTCGTGTCGCGCAACGCCGTGCGCGAGGCACTCGCGGTGCTCAAGGCCGAAGGCTTGATCGACCGGGAACCCAAGGTCGGTACCCGCGTCGCGGTCCGCAAGTACGACCACGGGCTCAATCACCTCGTGGGACTGAAGGAGACGTTTCGCGATTACGGCGACATCCGCAACGAGGTCCGCGCCTCGATGACGGTCAGCGCCCCGCCGTCGGTGGCGGCCCGACTCGCTGTGAAACCCGGTGACTCCGTCGTGTTCATCGAGCGGCTCCGCTTTCTCGGCGAGTTGCCCCTCAGCCTCGACATGACCTACCTCGCGCGTGACATCGGCGAGGCCGTCCTGGAGCACTCTCTGGAGCACAATGATGTGTTCGCCCTCATCGAGCTCGTCACCGCCCAGCGGCTCGGTGGCGCCGATGTCGCGGTCGAGGCCGTGTCGGCCGACCCGCATTCCGCCGCCATCCTCCAGGTGCCGCAGTCCGCGTCCCTGCTGCTCCTCGAGCGGCTCACCCACCTCGACGACGGAAGGCCCGTCGACCTCGAGTACATCCGGCTTCGCGGCGATCGAATCACGCTGCGCAGCAACCTGATCAGAGGAGAATGATGGCCCAGGTCACCCAGCGCGTAGACGTTCCCGTCACCATCGACGAATCCCTGTGCATCGAGGGATGCACGCTGTGCGTGGAGATCTGCCCGCTGGATTCGCTGGCCATCAACCCCGCCAACGGCAAAGCGTTCATGCATGTCGACGAATGCTGGTACTGCGGGCCGTGCGCCGCCCGCTGCCCCACCGGCGCCGTCACCGTCAACATG
Organism: Mycobacterium sp. IDUB_1; assembly: GCF_055419625.1. Taxonomy (NCBI): domain Bacteria; kingdom Bacillati; phylum Actinomycetota; class Actinomycetes; order Mycobacteriales; family Mycobacteriaceae; genus Mycobacterium; species Mycobacterium sp. IDUB_1. The sequence continues at coordinate 211,783 of NZ_JBVAYA010000005.1, forward strand.
CCCTACCTCCTGCGATGAGAACGCCGGCACGTTCGATGAAACGCCCACTCTCTCTGCTGCTCACCGCCGTCACCACCGCTTCGCTGGCCGCATGCTCACTCGGCGGTCAATCATCGTCGGCCGACACCATCCGCGTCGTCGTGGGATATCAGTCCAAGACCATCAACACCGTGACGGCCGGAACACTGCTGCGCGCCAAAGGTTTTCTGGAGAAGCGACTCTCCGACCTCGGAAAGTCCTCGGGCACGACCTATCAGGTCGAATGGCAGGACTACGACACCGGTGCGCCGATCACCGCCCAGATGGTCGCAGAGAAGATCGACATCGGCTCCATGGGTGACTATCCGCTACTGATCAACGGGTCCAAGACCCAAGCCAACGAGCGGGCACGCACGGAGTTGGTGTCGGTCACCGGCTACAGCCCGACGGGATCGTTGAACATGGTGGTCGTTCCGCCCGGTTCGCCGGCCCGCACCATCGCCGACCTGAAGGGCCAGAAAGTCTCAGCCAGTGTCGGTTCAGCCGGGCACGGCACACTCGTGCGTGCACTCGATAATTCCGGCATCGACCCCAAGAACGGGGTCGAGGTGCTCAACCAGCAGCCGCAGGTCGGCGCGTCCGCGCTGGAATCCGGTCAGGTGAACGCACTTTCACAATTCGTGGCATGGCCCGGTCTGCTCGCGTTCCAGGGTAAGGCGACGTTGCTCTACGACGGCGCTGAGGGAAAGTACCCGACCTTCCACGGGGTCGTCGTACGCCGTGATTACGCGAGTGGCCACCCCGAGGTGCTCGATGCGTTCCTCCAGGCGCAGTTGGATGCGACCGACTACCTCAACCAACACCCTCTCGAGTCGGCCAACCTCGTCGCCGAGAACAGTGGACTTCCGCCGGAAGTCGTCTATCTGTACAACGGCCCCGGCGGCACCAGCTTCGACGCCACCCTGAAACCCTCTCTCGTACAGGCTCTTCAGGGTGACGTGCCGTACCTGCAATCGATCGGTGAGTTCGCGCCGCTCGACGTGCCCGGTTTCGTGAATGCCGATCCGCTGAAGAAGGCGTACGCCGACCGAGGCCAGGACTACGAAGCGACCCTCGACAAGACCGCGAACCCCTCGGTGCTGCGCGGCCGTGATCCCGTGTGCGGCCTCGAGGTCACCGATGCGGCGCTCGCGGGAGAAGTGTGGATCGATGGCAAGGACACCACGCAAGCGGCGGCGAACCCCGACTGCCTGCTGCGCGCCGTCCGCGATGCCGCCGCCAGAGGTGACACCGTCCGCGCTGCCTACGTGCCCGATTCCGAGTTCGGCACCCGCTGGTTTGCCGACAAGTCCGTCTGGGTCCGCGATGGCACTCGCCACCTACCGTTCGACACGGCGGCGGGAGCAAGCCGCTACACCGCTACGCACCCCGGCGCGGTCGTCGTCGACTACCAGCAGGCCTTGGCGGGTGCAGTATGACGACGGTCCCGGCGGTGCTCGGCGCCGCGGAACAGCCGGCGACAGTGGCGCTGCCACCCCCACCGGCACGCCGCCGCAGTTGGCCGTCGGCGCTGGTGCGTGTCGCGTCGGTCGCCGCCGCGATCGGGCTGTGGCAGCTGCTGACCGCCAACGACGTGCGGTTGTGGCTGCGGTTCGACACTCTGCCGACCGTCACCGAGATCGTCCACGCGTTCGCCGCGCGACTGGGCACGCCCGATTACTGGCTCGATCTCGGCCAGTCGCTGATCCGCATCCTGACCGGCTTCGGGTTGGCCGCGATCGCCGGCGTGATCACCGGCATCCTGCTCGGTCGATCGCCGAGGTCGGCCGACGTCCTCGGGCCGTTGACCGAACTGGCCCGGCCGATCCCCGCGATCGCGATCGTTCCCGTCGCGATCCTGTTGTTCCCCACCGACGAGGCCGGGATCGTGTTCATCACGTTCCTCGCTGCCTACTTCCCGATCATGGTGAGCACCCGCCACGCTGTCCGAGCCCTGCCGACCCTGTGGGAAGACTCCGTGCGCACGCTGGGCGGAACCCGTCGAGATGTCCTCGTCCGGGTCGTTCTGCCCGGCATTCTGCCCGGTGTGTTCGGCGGATTGTCCGTCGGAATCGGAGTCGCGTGGATCTGCGTCATCTCCGCGGAGATGATCTCCGGCAGATTGGGGGTCGGGTACCGGACCTGGCAGGCCTACACCGTGCTCGCCTATCCGGACGTGTTCGTCGGCATCATCACCATCGGCGTGCTCGGATTCGCCACCTCGGCCGGGGTGGAACTGGTCGGGCGACGCGTGACACGGTGGCTCCCCCGGGGCGAGGAGAACGACCGGTGACCGGGATGAGTCTCACGCTTCGCGACGTCACCCTCAGCTATGGCGGCGCCCCCGTGGTCGACGGACTGGACCTGACTGTCGCGCCGGGTGAGATCTTGGTGTTGACCGGCCCGTCGGGGTGCGGCAAATCGACGGTTCTGCGCGCTCTGGCCGGCCTCCTTGCTCCGGATGCGGGGGTTGTGCTGGGCGACGGGGATCCCATCGTCACGACCTCGCGCGACCGGTCCATGGTGTTCCAGGACAACGCGCTGTTGCCGTGGCGCACCGTGCAATCCAACGTCGAACTCGCGCTCGCCCTGGCAGGCCGACCCCGACGGTTCCGTCGTGAGGAAGCGCTGAGGTGGATCTCCGACGTCGGCCTCGCCGGTTTCGAGGACTACCTGCCCAAGCGCCTGTCCGGTGGCATGAGGCAGCGTGTCCAGTTGGCCCGCGGGCTGGCCGGCGCGCCCCGCGCGGTCATGATGGACGAACCGTTCGGCGCGCTCGACACCCAGACCCGCGCCACGATGCAGCGACTGCTCATCGACACCTGGTGCGCGCATCCGACCACGATCGTGTTCGTCACTCACGACGTCGACGAAGCACTGCTGCTGGGCGACCGCGTCGCCGTACTAGGCCGCGCCGGTCAACCGCTGCGCGCGCTGCTCGACGTTCCCAATCCTCGCGATCCCTCGGTGCCGCGCACTGCGCTGCGCGCCGAGGTCATTGCCGCACTCGAGAATTCGGAGTTGGTGTCCTGATGCAGATTCCCTCGCTCGACGACGCGATTCGGCTCGACTGTGACGTCCTGGTCATCGGGGGCGGGACAGCCGGCACGATGGCCGCGCTCACCGCCGCCGAACACGGCGCGAACGTTCTGCTGCTGGAGAAGGCCCACGTGAGGCATTCGGGCGCGCTGGCCATGGGCATGGACGGCGTCAACAATGCCGTGATCCCCGGCAAGGCCACCCCGGAGGACTACGTCGCCGAGATCACCCGGGCCAACGACGGAATCGTCAACCAGCGCACCATCTATCAGACCGCCACCCGCGGTTTCGCTATGGTCCAGCGCCTCGAACGTTACGGGGTGAAGTTCGAAAAGGACGAACACGGTGAGTACGCCGTGCGCCGCGTGCACCGCTCGGGCTCCTACGTACTGCCGATGCCCGAAGGCAAGGACGTCAAGAAGGCCCTCTATCGCGTGCTGCGGCAGCGCACGATGCGGGAGAAGATCCGCATCGAGAACCGGTTGGTCCCGGTGCGGGTACTCACGTCGGCGGGCCGCGCGGTCGGTGCGGCCGCACTCAACAGCCGCACCGGCGAATTCGTGGTCGTGGGAGCCAAATCCGTGATCCTCGCGACAGGAGCGTGCGGACGGCTGGGGCTGCCCGCGTCGGGTTACCTGTACGGCACCTACGAAAACCCGACCAACGCCGGTGACGGTTACGCGATGGCTCTGCATGCGGGCGCCGAACTGTCGGGAATCGAGTGCTTCCAGATCAATCCGTTGATCAAGGACTACAACGGTCCGGCCTGCGCCTACGTGGCGAACCCGTTCGGCGGATACCAGGTCAACGCTCTCGGAGAGCGCTTCGTCGACTCCGACTACTGGTCGGGTCAGATGATGGCCGAGGTCAAGAGCGAGATCGAATCCGCGCGCGGTCCGATCTATCTGAAGGTCAGCCACCTGCCCGACGAGACGCTGTCGACGCTGGAAGGCATCCTGCATTCGACCGAGCGCCCCACCCGCGGCACCTTCCACGCCAACCGCGGTCACGACTACCGCACCCACGACATCGAGATGCACATCTCCGAGATCGGCTTGTGCAGTGGCCATTCCGCGTCCGGAGTCTGGGTGGACGAGAACGCTCGCACCACGGTGCCTGGCCTGTACGCGGCCGGCGACCTCGCGTGCGTCCCGCACAACTACATGATCGGGGCTTTCGTCTACGGTGAGCTCGCGGGTGCCGACGCTGCGTCCACCGCCACGGAACTGGCTGCGCCGCAGAAGCTGCCGGCAGATCAGATCACGGCCGCGCACGAGCTGATCTACCGGCCGCTCCGTCAGCCCGACGGCCCGCCCCAGCCGCAGGTCGAGTACAAGCTGCGACGGTTCGTCAACGACTACGTGGCGCCGCCGAAGACGGCAGCCAAGCTGTCATTGGCGGTGGAGACGTTCGAGCGGATGCGCGCCGAGGTCGCCGGCATCGGTGCCACCACACCGCACGAGCTGATGCGGGCTGTGGAGGTGTCCTTCATCCGCGACTGCGCCGAGATGGCCGCCCGGTCGTCGCTCACCCGCACCGAATCCCGGTGGGGTCTCTACCACGACCGCAGCGACCTGCCGGACCGCGACGACGAGGCGTGGCGCTACCACCTCAATCTGCGCAAGACGCCCGGCGGTGAGATCGAATTCCTCAAGCGCCCCGTCGCGCCCTACTTCGTGCCCGTCCCCGGGCTCGACGAGATTCCCAGCGACACAGACGAACCGGTCGTGATCACCGAGCCGGCGCTGGTCGGCGGACGGGCACCCGCGTCAGAACTGTCGCGGGTGATCGACTCTGCCGGGCCGCCACCCTCGCCACGGATCGCCGCGGTCCTCGCGCTCGACGAGCCGTCCGTCGACGATCTCGCGCAGTTCTTGACCGACGATGACCCCGGAGTGCGGCGCACAGCCGTCGACGTCCTGACCGAGCACCTGTGCGATGGGTACGCCGAACCGCTCGTCGGCGCCCTGTCCGATGACGACGCCGGGGTCCGCAGGGTCGCTGCAGACGGGTTACGCGAACTGGTCGAGGTGTTGCCGAGCCCGGAATCGGTTGCCCATGTCGTCGATTCGGCCGACGCGGGGGTTCGAGGCGCCGCGATCTACGTGTTGAGTTCGCGCCGCGTCGGTGACGTCGAGACGTATCGCCGCCTGGTCACAGACCCCGATCATCGGGTCCGCATCGAGGCCGTCCGCGCGTTGGTGTCGGTCGACGACGCGGACGGCGTGGCTGCCGCACACACCGATCCCAACCGGGAGGTGCGCATCGCGGTGGCCGGTGGTCTGGGCACACTGCGGGCAGGCGCGCCGACGGTCCGGCTGCTGCTCGACGATCCCGACCCACTGGTCCGCGCTGCGGCGCTGGCCGCGATCGGCGACATCGGCTGGCACGAGGGTGACGGAGCGACCGTCGAGCAGGCGTTGGGCTCCTCCGCCTGGCAGATCCGTCAGGGGGCGGCGCGGGCGCTGGCCGGCGCACCATCACCGTCGGCCGCCGTGCCGCCGCTCTCACGTGCGCTGACCGACCCGCACCTCGACGTCCGCAAGGCCGCGGTGCTCAGCCTCACCCGGTGGGCGCCGTCGGAAGAGGCCGCGCGCGCGGCACTGACCGGTGCCCTCGATGACGGCGATGCCGATGTCCGGGCTTATGCCCGCCGAGCTCTGGAGTCCGCACACTGACCATCACGAGCGGGTGAGATAGCGCGTGCGCTCCCAGTCGCTGACGTGCCCGAGATAGGCGTCCCATTCGCTGCGTGCGAGTACCGCGAAGTCCAGCACGGACTGTTCACCGAGGATGTCGAGAATGGTGTCGTCCTGGATGGCGAGCGCCACCGCGGTGCCCAGCGAATCGGGCAGGGGCACACCCTTGCCGTACAGGTTTCCCGCGGCGGGTTCGGGTGGCTCCCGACGGGCCTCCAATCCTGCGACGACGGCTGCCAGGGCTGACGCGACAAGCCAGTACGGGTTGGAATCCGCCGCGCCGGAACGCAACTCGATCCGCGACGCCTCAGGCGCGTCGTCCACGAGCGAACGTATCGCCGCGCTGCGGTTGTCCCGGCTCCAGTTCACCGTGTCGGGAGCGAACGTGTCCGGTGCGAAACGGCGGTAGGCGTTCACCGAGTGAGCGCCGAACAGCGTGATCGACGGGAGATGCTCGTACAAGCCGGCGATCGCGTAACGGGCGATCTGGCTCTCGGCGCCGTTGACCGCCGCGAAGACCGGGCGGTCGCCCTCCCAGAGCGAGATGTGCAGGTGCGCAGACGAGCCGGAATGTTCGGAGAACGGTTTGGGCATGAAGCTCGCGAGCTTGCCGTGCCGGCGCGCGACCTCTTTGGCGGCGTACTTGAGACGGGCACTGTCGTCAGCGGCGGCCAGCGCGTCGGTGTAGACGAGATTGGTCTCGACCTGACCTGGTCCGTATTCGGTCTGGATGCCCTCCAATCGCGTGAAGGCGCTCAGGGTCTCGTAGAGGTCGGCAATCAGGGGGTCGAGCCCGTTGGCGTTCTCGAGCGAGTACGCCTGGATGGCGTCGATGATCGGTGTGCCGTCGGTCTCGAGCAGGTAGAACTCGAACTCGACACCGATCTTGGCCGTGTAGCCGAGGTTCGCCAGTCGCGCCAGCACACGTTTGAGCACGCCGCGCGGATCGAGCAGCGACGGCGTGCGGTGGTGGGTGACGATGTCGGAGATCACGTGCCCCACGCCGGGGCGCCACGGGAGGCGGGTGAAGGTGCTGAGGTCGGGAACGGCGTAGACGTCCGGGTAGCCGCCGGCCCAGTTGGTCAGCGCCAGCGAATCGATGACCGTGCCGTCGGTGTTCCAGGCGAGCGCAGCTTCGCAGAAGGCGAAGCCGGTACCGGTGGCGCGGTCGAGGAACTGTCGAGCCGGTATCCGCTTGCCTGCGGAGTGCCCGAAAGAATCACTCCAGGCGACCTCGATCTCGGTCAACGTGCCGTCAACGATGCCGCGCCGCACGTCGTCGACGGCCACGCTCGGCCCGGCGATCTGCGTCATCGCGAACTCCTTCCGGCCGTACGCCGCGTCGGGGCGACGCCGCGCTCTCGGGGTGTGGTTGCACCCCACACCCCGTACCGTTCCGGAACGCTCATTGCGTGCTCACGGCAGCGGGACAGCACCGGGCAAGTGCGGCAGATCCGTTTGGCTTCTTCCTCATGGCGCCGCCGGATCGACCGATGATCGCTCTCGGGAAAGAACAATTCGGACGGGAACTCCAGGCAGCGCCCGTGCAGTTGCCAACTCCAGAATTCGTCCGGCGGCTCGATGGGCAGTGCAGCAGTCACCGTGGCATCGTCTCCGACCTCGCCGTGGCCCCCCAGATATCTGCTCGACGTGAGTGATAACGCACACCTGCGCGCTCGGTGGCAGCTCGCCCGGGAGGTCGTAACCAGACACCGTGGTTTGATTCGCCGTGATTCAAATGCTCACAGCGAATCACTGGGCCTGTCACAGTCTCTTCCGGCCCTCGCGGCGCAGTCTCCTGCCGCGCTTTCCCGTCAGCACGCGGTCACAGCGAGCGCGCACCACAGGAGGTCCTGTGTTCCACCCATCGAATCTGTCGCCTGGCATCGGCTTTGCCCTGATGCTGGGCTTGGGCGCATTCATGTTCTTCGTCGCCTATGTGGTGAAGTCAATGGTGAAGAACACTCACGATTTCGTGATCGCTGACCGCAGAATCGGTTTCGGCTTCGGTGTGGGCTCCGTCATCGCTGTGTGGACGTGGTCGATGGCGGTGATGATGTCCTCGGCACAGGCCTTCACCTTCGGGACGTCAGGTCTCATCTGGTTCGTCGTGCCCAACGGTCTGGCGGTGATGTTGATGGTGCCGTTCGCGATCAGGCTGCGCCGTCAGATGCCCGCCGGGTACACGATCGTCGAGTTCATTCGCGAGCGATTCCAGAACAAGCCCGCGACCACGATCGCGTTGGTGGCGATGCTGCTGGGTCTGCTCGCCGAGATCTTCATCAACCTGTTCGGTGTGGTCCTCGTGATGGGTGTGGTGTTCGGCATCAACCCGACCGTCGTCTTGATCGTCACCCTTGCCACCGTCACGATCTACTCCTACTTCGGCGGGTTGTGGACCTCGGCGATCACCGCCACGTTCAACACGCTGCTGATCACGGTGCCGGCGGCCATCGTGGTGCTGTACGTGCTGGCCAAGGTGGGCGGGCCGAGCCTCGTGTTCCAGAAGGTCGACCAGGCGGGCCCGAACACCTTGAACGCGTTCGACGGTGCCGCGGCCGCGGGCTTCGGCATCTCGCTGTCGCTGGGCCTGCTCGCCTCGACGATGGCCGACCAGACGTTCTGGCAGAAGGCCTGGGCGCTCAAGCCGGCGACGTTGGGACGCACCTTCGTGTGGGCCGGCTTGTGGTTCTACCCGATTCCGATCGTGCTCGGCCTGCTCGGCCTGGTCGGTCTGGGCTACGGCGTCAGCCTCGAAGATCTCGGCGCGGCCGGCCCCGGCGGCGTCGGACCGTACGTGATCAGCCACCTCGGGCTGCCGATCGTGCTGATCGCCCTGTATGTGCTGATCATCCTCAACGCGTGCTACTCCTCGATCGACGGCGCATTCTCGGCTCTGTCCTCCGTGGTGGCCGTGGACATCCTCAAGCGGGCCAAGCCGGACATCGCACCGAAGACCCTGTTCCGATGGACCAAGAGCTCGATTCTGATCGCCGGCGTCATCGGCGGCGTCGTCGTCAGCTCGGGCATCGACTATGTTGAACTCGTCAATACCGTCTACTTCATCAAGGCGGCGCTCATAATTCCATTGGCACTGGCGATCTTCTGGCGGCGAATGACGGCGCAGGCCTTCGTGTCCAGCCTCGTCTTGGCAGTGGCCGTCGGCTACCCGGTCCGCGAATTCGTCGGTGAGTTGCAGGGAATCATTACGTTGGAGGCGATCTCCCTGGTGGCTGCCGTGGGAATCAGCCTGGCGCAACGTCAGACGTTCGACTTCGCTTCCCTGACCCGCCGGAATTCGGCGCTGATCGAATCCGACCACGCGGTCGACTTCGGCGGAGCGATCGTGCCCGAGCGCGAGATCACCAGCGGCGACCCGGATCCGGTCCGATGATCGCGTTCTGGATCGCCGTCGCGATCGGTGTCGTCGTCGCCGCTGTCTACATCACTCTCGGCGTGCAGGCGTTCGGACGGGTGCGTCGCGAGGTGCTCTCCGACGCCGCCGTCGGCGACCGCGCCGGACTCCCGCTCGATTCCGGGGACGCGCTACCTGAAGGCGGCTTCACCTGGAAAGCCGTCGGCGCAGTGCTGGCCTCGACGCTGGTGATCGTGCTGCTCGGAGTCAACAGCGTTTTCTGGTACTTGCCGCCCCTGCTCGCCGTCGGCGCAGCCGTCGCCGTCATCACCGCGTTCCTTGTGGAACGCCGGACACAGAACGAGAGTTCATGAGCACGAAGAAAATGCACCTGCTGGGCTTCGTCCAGCACGGGGTGATGAACCACGCGTCGACGATGTGGGCGCACCCCCGGGACAAGGTGGGCTACCACTGGTCGCGGCCCGAATTCTGGCGTGACCTCGGCCGCACGATGGAACGCGGACTGTTCGACGCGATGTTCATCGCCGACGAGCTGGCCCCCTACACCACCTACAAGGGAAATTCCGATCCCGTCGTCAAATACGCCGGGCAGTGTCCGGTGCATGAGCCTGCGACACTGGTGCCGATCATCGGGGCGTTCACCAAACACCTCGGGATCGGCATCACGTTGTCAACGTCCTTTGTGCCGCCGTACATGATGGCCCGTCACCTGTCCACGCTGGATCACCTCACCGGCGGCAGGGTCGGTTGGAACATCGTGACGTCGTACTCCAAGAGCGAGTTCCAGGCGATGGGCAAAGAGAACCTGACGCCACGGGACAAGCGATATGAGGTGGTCGAGGAGTACATGCAGCTGCTCTACCAGCTCTGGGATTCGTGGGACGACGACGCGATCGTGTACGACCGCGAGAACGGGATCTTCGCCGACCCTTCGAAAGTCCGCGAGGTCGACTTCCGGGGCGAGTTCTTCCAGTCCAAAGGTCGCCACTTCGTCGCTCCGTCACCGCAGCGGCGGCCCGTGCTGTGGCAGGCCGGGTCCTCCGAGCAGGGGCGCGAATTCGCCTCGAAGCACGCCGAATCCGTGTTCGGCATCTTCCCGACACCCAAGAGCATGCGGGCCTACGCGGACGACATCCGAACCCGCGCCGACAATCACGGCCGCGATCCGGATTCGGTGAAACTCATCTACGGTCTGCAGACGATCATCGACCGCGACAAGTCGCGGGCCAACGACCGCTACGCGGAGTTCGTCGAAAAGGTGCAGATCGAAAGCGCACTGGGAATTCTGTCCGGCCACACAGGATTCGACTTCTCCACTCTCGGCTTGGACGACAACGTCGTCGACGCCGACGTGCAGGGCATCCGAGGCCTGTTCGATGCGATTCTCGAGGCCAAGGACGGGGCGCCGGTGACCGTGCGCGAGGCAGCGCAGATCTACGGCGTGTCGATGGGTGCGCCGGTCGCGGTGGGGACCCCGTCAGATGTCGCCGACCAGATGGAGCAGTACGTCGACGAGGGCGGCTGCAACGGGTTTATGATGCTCGCGACTGACACGCCAGGCTGTTTCACAGACATGACCGAGCTGCTGGTGCCGGAACTGCAGCGCCGTGGCCGCTTCCGGACCCGCTATCCCGGAACGACGCTGCGCGAGAGCCTGCAAGAGTACTGAGTTGCGCAAGGCCCACTTTCTGGCATTTCTGCAGCACGGCGTCAGCAGCCATTCGGTGGGAATGTGGCGCCATCCCCTCGACAAAGTCGGCTACGATTACGCGTCCCCGAAGTACTGGCAGCACATGGCCCGAACTCTGGAGCGAGGGCTGTTCGACGCGATCTTCCTTGCCGACGAGCTGGCCCCGTACAACTCGTTTGCCGGCAGCTCCGATGCAACGGTGCGCTATGCGGTGCAGGCGCCGACCCACGAGCCGGGTGCCTTGACGACCGTGATCACCGGCGCCACCGAGCATCTCGGGGTCGGTGTCACGCTGTCGACCGCCTTCGAGCACCCGTACTCGATGGCGCGCCGGCTCTCGACGCTGGACCACCTATCGGGTGGCCGGGTCGCGTGGAACATCGTAGGGTCTTACTCCCCATCGGAGTTCGCAGCTTACGGCGAGCAGATGCCCGAGCGGTCGACCCGCTACGAGCGGATCGCTGAGTACGTCGACCTGTGTTGTGCGCTCTGGGACTCGTGGGAGCATGGTGCCGTTGTCGCCGACCGGACGAGTGGAATCTACGCCAATCCCGACAAGATTCGCGAGATCGACTTCACCGGGAAATACTTCCGCTGCCGCGGGCGGCATTTCGTCGCGCCTTCGCCGCAGGGCCGGCCGGTGCTGTGGCAGGCGGGTTCGTCAGACGAAGGGCGCCGGTTCGCAGCGGCGACCGCCGAGGCGGTGTTCGCGATCCATCCGACGGTCGAGACGATGCGTGACTACACCCGCGATATGCGAGCGCGTATCGCAGCGGCGGGACGCGACCCTGCGTCGGTCAGGTTCTACTACGGCGTGCAACCGATCGTGGCACTCACCGACGCCGAGGCGCACACGAAGGCCGAGTATCTGGAATCGCTGGTACACCCGGAGGCGACGCTAGCGATGTTGTCCGGACAGTTGGGCATCGACTTCTCCACCTACGATCCGTCGACGCCGTTGGACGACATTCCGGTGCCGGGAATCCAGGGCGTCAAGGACGCTCTGGTGGCGAGCGGCGCAGGTGCCGGCGTCACGATCGCCGAAGCCGCACACACATACTCGTTCCGATTCTCGATGCCGCAGGTGATCGGTTCGCCGGCCACGGTGGCCGATCAGCTCGAGCATTTCATGGACGACGGTGGCGCTGACGGCTTCATGGTGCTTGCGACCTACACGCCGGGCTGCTTCGAGGAGTTCGTCGACATGGTGGTGCCTGAACTGCAGCGGCGCGGCCGTTATCGGCACGCTTACCCGGCAAAGACGCTCCGCGACAACATACTCAGCGACTAGCCGTCCTCACGTCCAGGAGATCAAGATTGCACCTATGGCAACGAAGGCCACACCCAACGCAAGAACCGTCCACGCCCACCGTTCGGACATCCTCGTGACCGACAATTCCGCGATGACCCACGGCGTCGCTGGATCCTCCATGTCCACAGGCTAGGAAAAGCGGCTTGTCACCGGCGCGTGGAATAGACCGACGGCCGTCATTGTGGTCTCAAACAATCTCTGCTGTAACGATTTTCGTGGCATCAGCAAATCAGATCAGCCTGAGGAAAAGCAGCGAGGGGATCGAACGGTCACGCCTTGAGGGGTCGCCCCAGCGGCAGGGCACGTCCACCGGTTTCCTGCCAGAGCGCGGCCACCCAGAAGTAGATCACGAAGGCGACGAACACGAACACGGCCCATCCGCCGAGCCGGGTGGCGGCCACACTTCCGGTCACGTTACCCAGCAGCAGAAGCGCCAATGCGACATCGACCACGGCGAACAGCACCGGGAAGGTCCACGGAAGTCGGACCGTCAGGACCGTGAGGATTCCGATGGTCAGCAGCCAGCTCGCCAACCACAGGGACACCGTCTCCTGTACGCCGGCGGCCGGGATGCCGAACCAGTTGTGCGCCAGACCCAGCGACAACACCGAGTAACTCCCGTAGAAGCCGAAGAACGTCCCGTAGATCGTCGCGGTGACGTTCTGCCGCAGGGCGGCCGCCCAGATCGTGGTGATCAGCAACCCCACCGCCGTCCCCGACAGTAGGACAGGCACGGGTGCCGCTGCCGTCGACACGATGCCGGTGTTGGTGAATCCCAGCCCCACCGCGCCGGCGATGATGAGCGGCAGTCCGATCAGACCAGGGTTGCCGTCCGGCGGCGCCACGGTGTCCTCCGTGCGATCAGCGACGGAAAGTGCTGTCAACGAGGGTGATTCGACGATGTCGGTCATGATCTCTCCTGAGGAAGGTCAACGGGTGGCGAGTGCGGGCTGACGGGCGGCGCTGTAGCTCTGCCACGCATCGAGAACGACGGTGAGCTGCTCCGGTGTGTGACGGCCCAGGCCGCACTCGGTACCGATACCGAAGTGCGGGAGGAACTCCGCGGCCAGTGCAGCTCGTTCGAGCGCGCCGGCAGCTCCGTCTTCGGCGTGCAGGAGCCCGAGGTAGAACTCGGTCTGCGGTTCGATCGCGAGGGCGCTCAGCGGCTGCCAGTGAGCGCGCCTGTTCCAGGAGGCCACGGTGGCGGCCTGGATCGCGTCGATGCGGCGCGACACGTGCCGAGACAACCCGTTGGCGAGCGTGACGATGGCCGAGGCGTCGCGAGGCAGGACATGCCGGCCGCCGCGTGCGGCAGCTTCCTCGTCGGGCGGATCTCCCATGAACGGCGACGCGCCGAACTTCGAGTCGCCGTAGCAGAAGTGGAACGCCAGCTCGGCGTCATCGTGGACCCATGCGGCGAGCCGAGCCGTCGCCTCGAAGATCGGCTCCACGTCACCGTAGGGGTTGGCGAACCAGCCTTCGATAGTGGCCAGTTCGGTGGGCAGATCCCACTGGATGGCGAGGTCGGACGGCGGGACGAGTTCCTGCACGCGCTGCACGCTCGCGCGCAGAGAGCGTTCGTAGGCGTTGGCGATGGCCACCTGCGAATCCCACTCGGCGAAAGAGTTCACCGCGTTGAACGGGGTCGGGATCGACACGAGGAACCGGGAATTCTCGGCCAGCACACCATCCCGGCGCGCCGCGGCGAACCGGCGATACGAATCGGCGGCGATCGAGTGGTAGTCGACCGGCCCGAACTCGACCGCCACACCGGCGCGCACACGCGCACGCCCGTCGACCACGTCGAGGGTCGGGTTGTTCAGGAAGTGATCCGCCTGTGTCAGAACCCAATTGGCACGCTCGCCGGGTTCGCCATCGGGAACTCGGGTCACGCCGGGTTGAAGTCGAGCACCCACCAACGCGAACGCGTCGTCGACGGTGGCCACGTTGATACTGCCGGTGAGGTAGAAGCCGGTCATCGGGAAGTCCTTCGTTGGTCGGGTGGGGGTCAGAGCAGAACGCCGAGCCGCGGCGGGACGGTGCCACGCAGTGTGTGGTTGCCGAGGTGGACGTACTTCCATCGCGCCGGGTCGTGCAGTGAATGCACCCGTACGTTGCGCCAATGCCGATCCAGCGCGAACGCTCGATCGGTGGCGGAGGCTCCTGTGAGTTCGAAGATGCCACTGGCGATCTCCACGGCGAACTCCTGGGCCAGCGCCTTGGCGGCGGCCACGCTCAGTGAGGCCGCCGCTGCCCCGTCACGGGTGACCGCCGGCGCGGCGAGCGCATCGTCGACCAGGGTTGAACCGCGGGCGAGCAGAGCCTCGAGGGCGTAGAGCCGGGCGGTGAGTTCACCGAATCGACGTACGACGTGTGGCTCTTCGTCGGCACGTTCGACCCCGGCTTCGAACCAGGGGCGGCTGCGGGTGGTGACGAAGTGCGCGCCCTCGTGCAGGGCGGCCCGCGCGATGCCGATATCGATTGCGGCATGCAGTGCCTGGTCGAAGGCGCCGAGCACCGACGGTTCCGCGGTCACCGGATCAGGGGCGGGACCTTCGTCCACGACGAAGGTTCCGTCGACGACGACATCGCTGAAAATGACCTCGCCACTTGCCGTTCCGCGCTGTCCGAAGGCATTCCACCGATCCAGGTTCAACGTCACGCCGGCGTCGGTGGGGCGGACGAACACGGTTGCCCCGTGTGCCGGCGCAGTATCGCTAATCGTCGCTGCGACGGCGATCCACGAAGCGCCGAGCGTGCCGGTCGCGTAGTACTTCGTTCCGTTGAGAAGCCACGATCCGTCATCGCGACGCGCCACCGTGGTCCGCCGTTCGACGCTTGTGCGTGTGCCGCGCTCGACGGTGGCGTTACCGAGCTGGGCGCCGGAGAGCACATCACGATAGATGCTGGGCGCCGGCTCGGAGTGCCCGAGGCCTCGGATCGCTTCGAGCACGACATAGTGTGACAGCAGCAGTTGAGCGACAGCAGAATCTGCAACCGCGAGGATGCGCAGCACCTCCACCACCGACGCCCTCGGAAGGTCGGGCCCGCCGAAGTCGTCTGGAACCGAGATACCGAGCAGGCCCGACCTCGCGACGTCCTGCAGAGCTACTTCCGGCCAGACGCCGTCGATTTCACGCTCGACGACGCCGTCTGCGATGTTCGCCGCAACTGCCGTCGCGACATGCAGCGCTTCGTGAGCCGTTGACAGCAGCGGTGGTCTCGTGATCGTCGTCATGCGGAATACGCTATGGCGACAATGCGATTCGCGAAACCCGCATCAAGCGACGGTCAACGGCCGTGCAGAATCGCTGTAGACCCCGTCCGTGGAGAGCCGAGCCCCCACGGATCGCGTCAACGACAGCAGAGTGGCCAATATTGTGCCGTCCTCGGGAGTTCTACTGGTGGCAATGGAAATTCGACGCGCGGGACGGTATCCAGCAACCCTGCGGACGATGACGTCGGCGCGCGTACTTCCGACCGCCAGCGACGGGACCAGCGAGATGCCCACGTCGGCGGCGACCATGCCCTGAACTGTCGTGTAATCATCGGCGCGGAAGGCCACTGCGGGAACGAATCCCGAGTGCCGGCAGGTCTTCTGAAAGACGCGCACATCGGGACAGTCCCCTGTCGCCGTGCTGATCACCCACTGGTCGTTGGCGAGTGCGGAGAACGGCACTTCCGCGAGGCCGGCAAGGCGGTGCCGCGCGGGCAGAACGACCAAGAACTCGTCGTCGTATACGGGAACGATGTGTAGGCCAGGGACATCCGGACGTTCACCGGGCACTGAGGTGATGATCGCGGCGTCGGCTCCATCGGCGGTGAGTAGCGTGACGGCGTCCTCGGGATCGGCTGAGAGGAGCTCGATCTCGACGTCGGGGTGCTGACTGCGAAGCTGCGCCAGGGCCGGCGGAAGGATCGTTGCCGCCGCGGAGGCGAACGACGCGATCCTCAACCGGCGGGCACTCCCGACGGTCAGCATCTCGAGATCCCGTTCCGCCTCGGCCACCGCTTTCAGGATCGCCTCGGAGTGGTCGAGGAGGCGTTGACCGGCGGCGGTCAACCGCGCCCCGTTGGGCCCGCGGTCCAGCAGAACCGCGCCGACGTCGCGCTCGAGCGCACTGATCTGTTGGGACACCCCAGACGTCGTGTAGTTCAAATGCCCGGCCGCCGCGCTGAGGGAGCCGCGACCCGCGACTTCGGCCAGCACCACCAACCGCCGGATGTCGAACACCCCGCCAATCTATGGTCGACGCGGCCGCCGTTCGAGAGTTGCGCTCATGACGACGAAATCGGCCCTCAGTACGCCGATGCGACGCCGTCGGGGCGGATGCCGTGGTGGCGCTCCGCGACGTCGGGGTGGGCGCGAGTACGCGACTTCCACGCGTTCTCTCCATACGTGTTGAAGATCGGATTCGCCGGGTCCGTCTCGACGCCGCGCGAGAGGGCGGCCAGCTCGGGTGGGAGCGCGATGATCGGCACGAGCGCATCCAGGGCAGGGTTGAGGAAGAAAGGAATCGACACCCGATCGGTTCCCGGCCGCGGCGCGATCACTCGATGCCGGGTGGCGCGCAGGTAGCCCCCGCTGGCGACTTCGAGCAGCTCACCGATGTTCACGATGAAAGCGTCCGCGACCGGTGGCACGTCGACCCAGGTGCCGTCCGAGGTCTCCACCTGCAACCCTTCGGAATCCGGCTCTACCAGCAACAACGTCAGCACCCCGGAATCCTTGTGGGCTCCGACTCCCTGCTGGGTCTGCGTCGTCCCGGGATACCGCACGACCTTGATCAACGTGGCCGGTGCCGTGGCGAAGGCGGGATCGAAGACGTCCTCCTCGGCGCCCAGCGAAACCGCCCAGTGCCGAAGCAATTTCAACCCCACGGCAGATAGCGCACGGCTCCACTGCTCGAAAGCAGGGCGGAAGTCCGACGGTCGCTGCGGCCACAGGTTCGGGCCCTGCAGACGCCAGTAGCCTTGCGCGCCCTCGAGGACGGGCCGCTCGGGACCGATGTCGATCTGCTCGCGCCAGTCGACGAGCCCGTTCGTCAGTTCGCCGCCGAGCCGCGAATAGCCCCGGAATTGCGGGCTTTCAAGCTGGCTGATCTGGTTCTTCTGAACGATCGGCAACGCGAAGAAGGCACGAGCCGCCGCCAGCACGCGCGCGAACTGTGCCGAAGCCACGCCGTGTCCAGTGAGGTAGAAGAAGCCGCTGTCATGGGCGGCCTCACGCAGCTGGGTTCGGAAGCCTGTCGGATCCGAGTCGGCGGAGGCCAGGTCGAGTACCGGGAGCACCAGGCCATCATCGACGTGATGGTCGGTGGCTCGCTACCGACTTCGATCGATCCGCGACAGTCGTGAAGCAACACTGGACACTCGTGTGCTGGCCGCGACGTCAGGTCCGGTCGGCGT
Organism: Mycobacterium sp. IDUB_1; assembly: GCF_055419625.1. NCBI lineage: Bacteria > Bacillati > Actinomycetota > Actinomycetes > Mycobacteriales > Mycobacteriaceae > Mycobacterium > Mycobacterium sp. IDUB_1. The sequence goes on from NZ_JBVAYA010000005.1 coordinate 229,326, forward strand.
TTCTGGCCATCTCGGCCACCGCCGTGGCCGCCTCGTTGGTGACACCCGGCCCGCACACCATCGCCTCGACGACTGTCGCGACCGCGGCTCCCATCGCATGCTGGCACTGCTCCCCCACGCGGTCCGACCGCGTCGTGCGCTGGCTGGCGATGCCGTCGCTGTCCTCGACCGGTTCACGCTCCCAGGTGACCGGGGAGCGCCCGCCGGTCGTCACCGGCACACCCACGCACACGTCCCACGACAGTCTCGACATGTCGAGAATGCGCGCAGCGTCCTTGGCCGACCGGACGACCACCACGCTCTGCTGCACCGAGCCGGCGGGCGATTCCGACGTCCTGGTCAGGACCGCCGTCGGCGCGCCGTCCCGGTACATGTTGCGGTCCGCGATGTTCACCGTCTGCACGCACCCTGGCGGCCGGGTGCCGTTGGCCAGCTCGTCGGTGAACTCCTTACCATCGGGATCGCTGCGGAACCCGCTGGTGTGCAACAGTTCATCGAGTTCGACATCGCCGAGCAGCACGGAATCCAGCCCGCCCGACGGGGCGGGCACCGCGGTACCCGCGACGCCTCCGCTGCACCCGGTCACGAGGGCGGCCAGCGCCACCACGAGCCCGCGTCGCACGTCGGGCCTACTTCTTGGCCTTGTCGGCCGAGGCGTCGGTGGACAGCGCAGCGACGAACGCCTCCTGCGGAACGTCGACCCGGCCGATGGTCTTCATCCGCTTCTTGCCTTCCTTCTGCTTCTCCAGCAGCTTGCGCTTGCGGGTGATGTCACCGCCGTAGCACTTTGAGAGGACGTCCTTGCGGATGGCCCGAATGTTCTCGCGCGCAATGATTTTCGAGCCAATGGCTGCCTGAACCGGCACCTCGAACTGCTGGCGCGGGATGAGCTCCTTGAGCTTGGTGGTCATCTTGTTCCCGTACGCGCTGGCCCCGTCCTTGTGGACGATCGCCGAGAACGCGTCGACGGCCTCGCCCTGCAGCAGTATGTCGACCTTGACCAGGTCGGCCTGCTGCTCGCCGGCCTCCTCGTAGTCCAGGCTCGCGTAGCCGCGGGTGCGGGACTTCAGCGAGTCGAAGAAGTCGAAGATGATCTCGCCCAGCGGCATCGTGTAGCGCAACTCCACGCGTTCCGGCGACAGGTAGTCCATGCCGCCGAGCTCGCCGCGCCGGGACTGGCACAGCTCCATGATCGTCCCGACGAACTCGCTGGGGGCGATGATCGTCGTCTTGACGATCGGCTCGTACACCTCGCGGACCTTGCCCTCCGGCCAGTCCGACGGATTGGTGACGACGAGCTCGGAGCCGTCGTCCTTGACGACGCGGTACACCACGTTGGGCGAAGTGGAGATCAGGTCCAGGTCGAACTCGCGCTCCAGCCGCTCCCGGGTGATCTCCATGTGCAGCAGACCGAGGAAGCCGCAGCGGAACCCGAACCCCAGCGCCACCGAAGTCTCGGGCTCGTACGTCAGCGCCGCGTCGTTGAGCTGCAGCTTGTCCAGCGCCTCGCGCAGATTCGGATAGTCCGAACCGTCGACCGGATACAGCCCCGAGTACACCATCGGCCGGGGTTCGCGGTAACCGGTCAGCGGATCGGTGGCGCCGCTGCGCGCGGTGGTCACGGTGTCACCGACCTTCGACTGGCGGACGTCCTTGACGCCGGTGATCAGGTAGCCCACCTCGCCGACACCCAGACCGTCGGACGCCTTCGGCTCGGGCGAGACGATGCCGACCTCGAGCAGTTCGTGGACGGTGCCGGTGGACATCATCTTGATGCGCTCACGGGGGACGATCTTGCCGTCGACGACGCGGACGTAGGTGACGACGCCGCGGTAGGTGTCGTACACCGAGTCGAAGATCATTGCCCGGGCGGGCGCGTCGGCGTCACCGGTCGGGGCCGGGACCTGGCGCACGACCTCGTCGAGCAGCTCCGTCACGCCGACGCCGGTCTTGCCCGACACCCGCAGGACGTCGGACGGCTCGCAGCCGATGATGTGGGCGAGCTCGCTGGCGTAGCGCTCCGGGTCGGCCGCCGGCAGGTCGATCTTGTTCAGCACGGGAATGACCGTCAGATCGCGATCCAGGGCCAGGTAGAGGTTTGCCAGCGTCTGGGCCTCGATGCCCTGGGCGGCGTCGACGAGCAGGACCGCGCCTTCGCAGGCCTCCAGCGCGCGGGACACCTCGTAGGTGAAGTCGACGTGGCCCGGCGTGTCGATCAGGTGCAGAACGTGCTCTTGGTCACCGACCTTCCAGGGCAGGCGCACGTTCTGTGCCTTGATCGTGATGCCGCGTTCCCGCTCGATGTCCATGCGATCGAGGTACTGCGCCCGCATGTCGCGGTCGGAGACGACGCCGGTGAGCTGCAGCATCCGGTCGGCCAGCGTCGACTTGCCGTGGTCGATGTGGGCGATGATGCAGAAGTTCCGAATCTGCGCCGGCGCGGTGAAGGTCTTGTCGGCGAAACTGCTAATGGAATTTCTCCTGGTGAGCGCGATACGGGTACCGGAAACGGCCAGTCCAGAGTAACGAGCACCCGCCCGCGCGACACAATCGAGCGCCGCGGGGACCGCCTACAGTGGGTTGTTATGGCGTCATCGTCCTCGCCCTTCAAGACGTTCCAGAGGCTGGTGTTCTCCGAGGCCCCCAAGCTGGTGCGGCATATCCAGCGGTCGGACTCGCTTCAGCGCGGGATCCAGCAGGGAATCCAGTACGGGCTCCAGCAGGGCCTGCGGCTCGGCATGGAGGTGATCTCCGGCTCGCAGACGTCGCCGCCCCGTGCGCTGCCTGCGGGGCGACCGGTGTCCAACACCTTCGTTCCAACCGCGCACCGCGCCCGCAGGGTCGCCTACGCCCCCGACCTCGACGGCCGCGCCGACCCGGGCGAGATCGTGTGGACCTGGGTGGTCTACGAAGACGATCCGACCCGCGGCAAGGACCGTCCGGTGCTGGTGGTCGGCAGGGACCGGGAGGTCCTTTTGGGGTTGATGCTGTCCAGCCAGGACCACCATCGTGACGACCCGAACTGGGTGGGTATCGGCAGCGGACCGTGGGACTACGAGGGTCGGGCCAGCTGGGTGCGGCTCGACCGGGTCCTCGACGTGCCCGAGGAGGGCATCCGGCGCGAGGGCGCGATTGTCGAGCGCACCACGTTCGAGGTGGTGGCGACCCGTCTGCGCGCCGAATACAGCTGGAGTTAGCGCGGCGCCCGCCACATCTGCCACATCGTGGGGCCGCCGCCGGGCACGGCGAGCTCTCCGGTGACCTCGAAACCGAACCGCAGGTAGTACGGCACGTTCGACTTCTTGGTGGACTCCAGGTACGCCGGGGCACCCTCGGCGTCGCAGCGGTCCAGCCGCGAGCGCATCAGCGCGTTGCCGAAGCCCGCACCGCGCACATCGGGGTCGCTGCCGATGACGGCGAGATACCAGTGCGGCTCCTCCGGGTGATGGCGCTTCATCAGCTCCGAGACATCCATGCCGCGTTTGGCCTCACCCCGCATCGCGAGCAGGAAGGTCGGCATCATCGCCAGGTCCTCGCGGGTCGTGGTCTTCCAGCGGCCGGGCGGATCCCACAGTGCGGCAGCGCCGAGCTCGCCGCCCCGGCTCGCCAGCTCGACGGCGTCGCCGGCGAGGAAGTGATGCCGTGTCATCGCCGCGAAGACGCGGGGCAGCGCAGCGGCGCGACGCCTGTCATCGGGCATCATCCACTGCATCACCGGGTCGTCGAGGAACGCCCGCCCGAGCACGCGCGACAAAGACTTCACATCCGGCCGGCGAGCCGCGCTGACCTCGATGCTCACCGGGGAAACCCTACGCCGCGGCGCCGATCCGCAGAAGCGGTACGACGCCCTTGCCGACGTGGCGGATCTCGTCGATCTGCGGGTAGCCCGACAGGATGAATTCCTGCGCCCCGGCCTCGATGTATCGGTCGAGGACCGCCGCGACATCGGCGTAGCTGCCTACGGCTGCGGTGCCGGCGCCGTCGCGCACCAGGCCCGGTCCGGCCCACAGGCCGGGCTCGATCTCCAGGCTGCGGGCGTCGCGCAACACACCGTCGGTCAGAGCCGCCATCCGCCGCTGCCCTTCGGACACGCTCGCCGAGTAGCGGGCGTGGGCCCTCGCCACCTGGTCCGGGGTCAGGTCCGACAGCAGCTCCTCGGCCCGCCCCCACGCCTGCGCGGCAGTCGGTCGGGCCACGGTGTGCAACCGGACCCCGTATCGCAGGGTGCGGCCGTACTCGGCAGCCGCGGCGCGCACGCGTGCGAACTTCTCGGCCACCTGCTCCGGTGTCTCACCCCACGTGAGGTACACGTCGGCGTGCCGGGCGGCCACCGCGATTGCCTCTGGCGACGAGCCGCCGAAGTAGACGGTCGGCCGAGTGGTGACCGGGTACGCGATCCTGGCGTGCTCCACGGTGTAGAACTCGCCGTCGAACGAGAAGTCGCCGCCGGCGAGGATGCCAGCCACGATGGTCAGGAACTCGCCGGTGCGGCGGTAGCGGGCCGCTTTGTCGACGTCGTCGCCGAAGCGGCGCATCTCCGCGTCGTCACCACCGGTGACGACGTTGAGCGCCAACCGGTTTCCGGTGAATCGCTGATACGTGCTGACCTGCTGCGCCGCCAGTGTCGGGGAGAGCACCCCGGGCCGGAAGGCGACGAGGAACTTCAGCGCACGAGTGTGCTGGGCCAGCGCCGCGGTGGCCAACCACGAGTCCTCACAATGGGATCCGGTCGGGGTCAGCGCGGCCTCGAAGCCGAGATCCTCGGCCGTGCGGGCCAGAACCGTGAGATTCTCCAGCGACGGCTCCAGATACGACGGCACCCGCGACCCGTCGGCGGCCTGATTGTCGGCGATCGTGGCGGTGTCGCCGTGCGTGGGCAGGTACTAGTGCAACGTCGGGCCGGCCATCACACCAGCCTCACCCGAATTCAACGTCACTGACCAGAGTTTCACCCACCGTGATCGGAAACCTCGATCTTCAATCCTGCTGCGCCACTTCGGATCATATTGAGCCATAGGCTGTGGACCAGCTGGCGATATCCGTAGCTTTCGTTCGTGATCGAGATCGAGAACCTGACGAAGAGGTTCGCAGACCGCACCGTGCTCGACGGCGTGAACCTGTCAGTCGGCGACGGGGAGATCCTTGCCGTCGTCGGGCCCAGCGGCGCCGGCAAGAGCACGCTGTCGCGGTGCATCAGCTTCCTGGAACGCCCCACCAGCGGCACCGTTCGCGTCGACGGCAAGGACTTCACCACCCTGTCGGCCGACCAGCTGGTGGAGGCCCGCCGCAGGATCGGCGTGATCTTCCAGTCCGCACCACTTCTGCGACGCCGCACCGTCGCCCAGAACGTCGCGCTGCCACTTCACTATCTGGGAGCCACCGACGAGTCGATTGCCCGGCGTGTCGGCGAGCTCCTCGACAGGGTCGGGTTGGCCGACCGCAGCGCGTCATACCCCGCGCAGCTCTCCGGCGGACAGAAGCAGCGGGTCGGTATCGCGCGCGCTCTCGCGCTCGGACCGTCGCTGGTGCTCTCCGACGAAGCCACCTCGGGCCTCGATCCGGCCACCACCAAGTCGATTCTGGCTCTGCTGAGTCATCTTCGCGACGAGTTCGGCCTGTCCATCATCCTGATCACCCACGAGATGGAGGTCGTCCGAGAGATCGCGGACTCCGTTGCCAGGATCGCCGACGGTCGCATCATCGAGAGCGGGTCCGTCGAGGACATCATCCTGAATCCCGAATCGCTGCTGGCCCATGAGCTCCTCCCCGACCGACCGAGCGTGGCCGTGCCGGCCGATGCAGACGTCTGGGAGATCTCCTACGCATCACGCGAAGTGCCGCTGGACTGGCTGACGACGATCCACGACGCGCCCGGCCTGTCCGGGGCGAGGGTCAGCGTCCTCAGCGCCAGCGTCGAGGCCATCCGCGGTATCGCGGTGGGCCGCGCCGTCCTCGCGCTGTCCCCCACGGCCCCAGCGGGTTTCGCGCGGTACCTGAGGGAGCGCGGCTTGCACGTGCGAGCCGCGGCCGCCACCGAGGCCGCGGCGTGACCACCACGCTGTTCGCCCAGGAAGACTTCAGCACACCGTGGCACAAGGTGCCCGAACTGCTGCTCCCCGCCTACGGGGAGACCTGGGTGATGGTAGGTATCACGATGGCCCTCGTCGTGCTGATCGGTATCCCGGTCGGCGTGATCCTGCACAACACCTCCGACCTCGGCTTGCACCCCGATCCTCGGGTCTTCACGGTTCTCAACACCATCGTCAACATCGGCCGCTCCCTGCCGTTCCTGATCCTGATGGCGGCCATCATTCCGGTGACGCGCTTCCTGGTCGGGACCACGATCGGCATCCCCGCGGCGATCGTGCCGATGACGACCGCCGGGGTGCCGTTCTTCGCGCGCCTGGTACAGAACGCGCTACGCGACGTGCGCTCCGATGTCACCGACATGGGTCAGGTCTCGGGAGGATCGACGCTGCAGGTGATCCGCACCGTCCAGTTGTCGGAGGCGCTGCCGGCCCTGGCCGGGGCGCTCACCGTCAACACCATCGCGATGATCGACTACTCCGCCATCGCCGGGTCGATCGGCGCGGGAGGCATCGGCAACCTGGCGATCACCTACGGCTACAACCGATTCGACGACAACATCATGATCGCCACCGCCGTCTCCCTGATCATCACCATCGCCGTCGTCCAGTTCGTCGGCGACCGCGTCGTCAAAGCCCTCACCCGCTGAAAGGACCCCCATGACCGACCAGATCAGCGCGCCTTCGGGCGCGGGTATCGACATCGACATCAAGAAGAAGAGGCGCTGGCCGTGGATTGCCGCGGCGGCCGTCGTCGTCCTCGCCGTCGCCGGGGGCGTCTCCTATGCGCAGCTCTCCAACAAGGACAAGCCGTTCGGCGCCACCTTGCCGGTGGCGACGTGGAGCACCGACATCGCTGCCGAGAACCTGCTGAGCTACATCGCCAACGACATCGCACCCGATCACGGGATCACGATCGAACCCGTCAAGATCGACAACCTGATCGAGATCAACCGCGCCGTCGACGCCGGAACGGTCGCCGGCAACTTCTTCGAGCACCAGCCGTTCCTCAACGACGCCATCGCCGCCAACGGTTTTCAGCTGACGCTCGCCGCGCCGACGTTCACCTGGGACCAGGCGACCTACTCGGACAAGTACCGCACCTGGAACCAGGTACCGAAGGGGGCCAAGATCGCGCTGCGCGACGATCCGGCCGGACAGGCCATCGCCCTGCTCGACCTCGCCTACGACAAGCAGATCACGCTCAAACCCGGCAAGGACACGCTCGCGGGTCTGCCGCAGCTCGATGACATCGCGTCCAACCCGAAGAACTACCAGTTCGTGCAGGTGCCGATCGGTCAGCTGGCCCGTAGCCTCGCCGACGTCGACGCCGTCGTGGTGCACATCTCCGATGTCTACGCCGCCGGTCTGACGGAGCAGCAGATCCTCGCCCGCGAACCTGCACCGAAAGGCAGCGAGGGCGGTCTCGTGGTGAGCAACAAGCACATCGACGACCCCAACGTGGTCAAGCTGATCGACACGTTCAAAGATCCGCGGATCGCGGAGTTCCTCCAGACGACCGACAACAAGCTGATCCGCGACACGCTGGGGCCGATCTCGTGACCGGTCAACGCCCGCTGTTCTATTCGGCGTTCGTGATGAACACCGCCTCCCATGTGCTGCACGGGTTGTGGCGGGCGCCGGAGGCGCGCAATCACGAGTTCAACACGCTGCGTCACTGGACGTCACTGGCATCGACTGTCGAGAAGGCCGGCTACGACCTGCTGTTCTTCGCCGACGTGTTCGGGTTGCGGGCACCGTGGAACGGCAACTGGCGCAAGGCTGTCGAGGGCGGCATCCAGGTCCCGGTCAACGACCCCTCCTCGCTCGCCTCCGCTCTGGCAGTGGTCACAGAGAACCTCGGCATCGTGTTCACCAGTTCGATCGTGCAGGACCACCCGTTCAACTTCGCGCGCAAGATGTCCTCGCTGGATCACTACACCGAGGGCCGGCTCGGGTGGAATGTCGTGACGAGCTTCAACGCCAACATGTTCCGCAGTTTCGGCCACGACGGGACGCTGGACCACGACGAACGCTACGAGTGGGCCTACGAATACGTCGACGTCACCTACAAGCTGTGGGAGGGATCCTGGGACGACGACGCGCTGCTGGCCGACAAGGCGCGCGGTGTTCATTCCGATCCGGCCGGCATTCACCGCATCAACCACGTCGGCAAGCGCTACTCGGTGGAGGGACCCCACTTCTCGTCGCCGTCGCCGCAGCGTACGCCGGTGCTCTTCCAGGCGGGCGCGTCACCTGCCGGACAACTGTTCTCAGCCCGTAACGCCGAGGGCGTGTACATCAGCAGCCCGAATCCCGCTGCTGCGCACTCGCTGACATCCGAAACGCGTGCGCTGGCCGCCGAGAACGGTCGCGATCCCGGCGATATCGCTTTCGCGCAGGGGCTTTCGTTCGTCATCGGTGACACCCATCGGGACGCGGTGCGCCGTCACGACGAGATCAAGCGCTTTCTCGACCTCGAAGGCGTTGCGTTGCATGCACTCGGCGACGCGGGAGTCGACGCGGGCCACCTCCCGCTGGACACCCCGCTGCGCGAGCTCGGCGAGTTCACCGGCGTGCAGGGATTCGCGCGGTGGGCCGCAGAGGCCTCGGGCAACACCGAGCCCACCATTCGCGACCTGGCCTGGGTCCTCGAGGGTGCCAACCGGGTCGTCGGCACCGCCGAGGAGATCGCCGACCAACTCGAGGAGTGGCGGGAGGCGGGGGTCGACGGCATCAACGTCTATCACGCGACGGTTCCCCAGTCCTTCCAAGAGGTCGCCGACCGGCTGTTCCCGACGCTGCGGGAACGCGGGCTGATCGCCACGGACAAGTCGGGAACGTTGCGGCACAAGCTGTTCGGGCGCGGGGATCGGCTGCCCGACAGCCACCCCGCGGCGGCGTATCGGGGGGCGTTCGCCGACAACTCGCTGCTGGACCCCGCTATCCCTGGGTGATGTAGTCCTGCAGCCGCTGCTGCTCGCGTTCCAGCTCCTCCATCCGGGTCTTCACGACATCGCCGATGCTGACGATGCCGCGCAGCCGGCCGTCGACGACAACGGGCACGTGGCGCACCCGGTTGGTCGTCATCAACGCACTCAGGTTGTCCACCGGATCGTCGGGTGCGCAGGTCGCGACGACGGTCGTCATGATGTCGGCAACGGGGCGGCGCAGCAGCTCGGCACCGACCTCGTGCAGGCCGCGCACGACGTCGCGCTCCGAGACGATGCCCTGCAACCCCTCGTCGGACATCACCACCATGGCGCCGATGTTGTGCACCGCCAGTTCGGTGAGCAGGCCCGCCACCGACGTCTCGGGAGTGATCGTCGCGACAGATGCGCCCTTGACACGCAGTACGTCGGAAATGCGCATCACCACCTCCTTGTGATGTACCTCACTCAGGGTACTCCCAGGGGCGGCCGGAACAGAACGCCTTGCCGGATCGGTTGCCTCTGTCCGAGGACGCGCGTACACGACCGAGAGGACCCCCATGTCACCCACCACCGCCCTCGGCGACCAGCTGACCGTCAGCTCTCTGGGGTTCGGCGGGATGGCGCTCACGCCGGTGTACGGCGGCGCCGTCGACGACGCCGAATCGCTGGCCACGCTCCACCACGCCGTCGACGTCGGCGTCACCTTCATCGACACCGCCAACGTCTACGGTTCCGGCGACAACGAGCGGCTCATCGCCCGGTTGCTCGCCGACCGCCGCGACGAGGTGACTCTGGCGACGAAGTTCGGCATCGTCGCCAACCCGGCCGGCACCGGCGGTCGCGTCGCTGCACGTGGTGACGCGGCCTACGTGCGGCAGTGCATCGACGAGAGCCTGCAGCGTCTGCAGACCGATGTCGTGGACCTGTACTACCTGCACCGGCGGGACCCCGCGGTTCCGATCGAAGAGACGGTGGGCGCCATGGCCGAGTTGGTGCGTGCAGGCAAGGTCCGCCACCTCGGGCTCTCCGAGGTCTCGGCCGAGGAACTGCGAACGGCCCACGCCGTGCATCCGATCGCCGCGCTGCAGAGCGAGTGGTCGATCTGGACGCGAGACATCGAGTCCGCGATCGCACCGACGGCGGCCGAACTGGGCATCGGCCTCGTGCCGTTCTCACCGCTGGGCCGAGGGTTCCTGACGGGCACGGTGCGTTCGGCCGCCGACATGTCCGACACCGACTTCCGCCGCACGATGCCGCGATTCGCCGGCCCCGCCCTGGAGGCGAACCAGCGGGTCGTGGACGCCGTCGAACAGGTGGCCGGCGAGGTCGGGGCCACCGCGGCCCAGGTGGCGCTCGCCTGGCTGCGTCACCGCGCGCAGGAACTGGGCGTGGCGAGCGTGCCGATCCCCGGCACCCGGCGCGCGGCCCGCATCGACGAGAACCTGGGCTCCCTGACGGTTGCGCTGACCCCCGATCAGGTCAGCGCGCTGGGGCGTGCGGGCGATGCCGTGACCGGCAATCGTTACGCCGACACGGCGGCAGTGCGGTCCAGCAGCGACGGGGACACGGCCGAGGAGTGATTGCGCCACGCCGGAACTGTCCTGGCGGTATACCTGCTCCATGATCGAAGTGACCCTGCTCGGCACCGGAAGTCCCATCCCAGACCCGCGCCGTGCGGGACCCTCGACTCTGGTGCGCGCCGGTGGACACACCTTCCTCGTCGACTGCGGCCGCGGCGTTCTGCAGCGCGCCGCGGCAGTCGGCGTCAGCGCGAACACAGTGACCGCGCTGCTGCTCACCCACCTGCACAGCGACCACATCACCGACCTGGGCGACGTGCTCATCAGCCGCTGGGTGGGCAACTTCGCCCCCGACCTGACACCGCTGCCGATCATCGGCCCGCCCGGCACCGCCGAGGTGGTACAGAAGACCCTCGAATCACTGCAGTTCGACATCGGCTACCGCATCGCCCACCATGCAGACCTGACCGCGCCACCGCCGGTGGAGGTCGAAGAAGTGACCGGCGGTGTGGTGTGGGGCCGCGACGGCGTACGGATCGTCGTCGGCCCGACCGACCATCGTCCCGTCGCACCGACGATCGGGTTCCGCATCGAGCACAACGGCGCCTCGGTGGTGCTGGCCGGGGATAGTGTGCCATGCCAGGGACTCGACGAATTAGCCTCCGGCGCAGGTGCATTGGTGCACACCGTGATCCGCAAGGATCTGATCGACGCGATGCCGATGCAGCGCATCCGCGACATCTGCGACTACCACTCGTCGGTGCAGCAGGCGGGCGAGACCGCGGCACGAGCCGGGGTCGGCATTCTGATCCTGACGCACTACGTGCCCGCGCTGGTGCCAGGGCAGGAGGACGAATGGCGCGCCCTGGCGGCGACGGCCTTCGACCGCCAGATCGAGATCGGCGACGACCTGCTTCGGGTCGAAGTGCACCCGGGCGTGTGCGTCAAGCCAGCCGGCTGATCTCCACCATGACGTCCAGGTCGGTGGAACCCTCGCCGGAGTAGATGCCCTTCAGTGGCGTCACGTCCGAATAGTCGCGGCCCACACCGACACTGATGTACTGCTCGGTGATCTCGGTGTCGTTGGTGGGGTCGTAGTGCCACCATTCGCCGGTCCACGCCTGAATCCACGCGTGGCTCTGCCCGTCGATCGTCTCGCCGATCTTCGCGTCGCGCTGCGGGTGCAGGTACCCCGACACGTAGCGCGACGGAATGCCCATGCCGCGCAACAACATCAAGGTCAGATGCGCGAAGTCCTGACACACTCCCTTGCCTTCTCGCAGCGCGTCCACCCCGGAGGTGTGCACGCCGGTGGTCCCCGGCACGTACTGCAGTTCGGCCTGCACCCAGCGCGCGGCCTCGATCACCGCCTCCGCGGGTTCGTGGTACTTGGCGATCCGCCGGCCGACGCGTTCGATCCGCTTGCTGGCCGGCACGTAGTGGGTCGGCGCCAGCATCTCGTCGTAGCGATCGATCACGGCCTCTCCGACGAGGTCGGTCCAGGACACCTTTTCCGCCGGCGCCTCAGGACGATCCGTCTCCACGACGGACGACGCGGTCACCTCGAGCTCGGTGTGCGGCGCGTGCAGGTCGAAGGCGGTGACGGCGGTGCCCCAGTAGTCGACGTAGCGGTACGACCGGGTCGCCGGAACCGTTTCGACACGGTTGAGGATGACATTCTGCCGCGAGTCCGAGCGCGGCGTGAGCCGCGCCTCGTTGAACGACGCGGTGACCGGGGACTTGTAGGCATAGCCCGTCGAGTGGACCACGCGCATCCGCCACATGCCTAGATCTCCCCTTCTTCGATCACCAGTGCGTTGCGTCCCGCATCCGTCCACGCCACCCACGGCGCGGAGTGGAAGTACTGCAGTGCCAACGACTCTCCGACATCGAAGACCGTCGTCTGCAGCGAAGCAAGCCGCTGCTCGAGTGATTCGAGCAGCACACCGGGCCGCAGGAATTCCAGCTCGCTGCGCGCCCGGCCGAGGAGTCGCTGCGCTTCGGCGGTGGCGCCGAGACGACCGTGCGGGCGATTCATCAGCTCGTCGAGGCTGTGTTCGGCGAGCCGCAGCGAATAGAAGATCGACCGCGGGAAGAGCCTGTCCAGCAGCATGAACTCCACGACCCGGCCGGCATCGAGGACACCACGGTAGGTCCGCAGATACGTGTCATGGGCACCGGCCGACCGCAGCAGCGTGACCCATGCCGGCGACGACGCACTGTCACCGACACGGGACAGCAGCAGACGGACCGTCATGTCCACGCGTTCCAGCGCGCGCCCGAGCAGCATGAAGCGGTAGCCGTCGTCGCGCGACAACGTCGAGTCGGCCAGTCCTGCGAACATCGCGGCGCGGCCCTCCACGTACGACAGGAACTCGTGGGGCCCGAGACGTTTCGCGGCGCGTTCCCGTTCGGCGAGCGCGTTGTAGGTGGTGTTCAGGCACTCCCAGATCTCGGTGGAGGTGACTTCTCGTGCACCACGGGCATTCTCACGCGCGGCGGAGATCGCCTCGACGATCGAGCAGCCGCCGTAGGTCTCCCTGCTGAACGCCACGACATCGGTGAGCGACCACACGTCGAGGACCTCGTCGGGCGGGTCGATGCCCAACACGCGCAGCAGGGTGCGCGAGGCCTGGTCGGGATCGACGCTGGAATCCTCCAGCAGCTGATGCACCGTCACATCGAGGATGCGCGCGGTGTCATCGGCGCGCTCGACGTAGCGCCCGATCCAGTAGAGGGATTCGGCATTCCTGGCCAGCATCGTCAACCTCCCCTACTGCTGCTGCTGTTGTTGCTGCTGATCGTTGGTCGACTCCGCCTTGCCGTTGCGGCTGCCGTTCTTGGCGGCTGCCGCAGCTCTTGGCAGGGAGCGCACGACCTCGGCGGCGCCCAGCTCCCGGTCGGCCACCGAGGTGCGCGAGGCCAGCACCCAGGTGTCTTTGGACCCACCGCCCTGACTCGAGTTCACGACCAGCGATCCCTCGGGCAGCGCCACCCGGGTCAGCCCGCCGGGCAGGACCCACACGTCGTCGCCATCGTTGACGGCGAACGGGCGCAGGTCGACGTGGCGGGGTGCGAGTTCGTCGTCGATCTGCGTCGGCACCGTCGACAGCTGCATCACCGGCTGGGCGATCCATCCGCGCGGGTCGGAGTTGATCTTCCTGGTGATCGTCGCCAACTCCTTCGGCGAGGCATCGGGTCCGAACACGATGCCGTAACCGCCCGAGCCCTCAACGGGTTTGATGACCAGCTCGTCGATGCAGTCGAGCACCTCTTCACGTTCCTCGTCGAGCCAGCAGCGGTACGTGTCGACGTTGGCCAGCAGGGGCTTCTCACCCAGGTAGTACTCGATGATCGTCGGCACGTAGGTGTAGACGAGCTTGTCGTCGCCGACACCGTTGCCGACGGCGCTGGAGATCACCACGTTGCCCGCGCGGGCGGCATTGAGGATGCCTGCCACTCCGAGGACGGAGTCGGGCTTGAACTGCATCGGGTCCAGGTAGTCGTCGTCGATGCGGCGATAGATCACATCGACCTGGCGCTCACCTTCGGTGGTGCGCATGTACACCGTGTTGTCGCGGCAGAACAGATCGCGACCCTCGACGAGCTCGACACCCATCTGCCGGGCGAGCAGCGAATGCTCGAAGTAGGCCGAGTTGTACACCCCGGGGGTGAGGACGACGACGGTCGGATCGGCGACGTTGTTGGCCGCGGCGTTGCGCAGTGCACGCAGGAGATGGGAGGCGTAGTCCCCGACGGCGCGCACCCGGTGCGTGGCGAACAGGTTCGGGAACACCCGCGCCATCGTGCGGCGGTTCTCCATCACGTAGGACACCCCCGACGGCGAGCGCAGGTTGTCCTCGAGGACCCGCCACGTGCCCTGCGAGTCGCGAATCAGGTCGATGCCGGCGACGTGGATGCGCACCCCGTTCGGCGGGGTGATGCCGACCGCTTCGCGGTGGAAGTGCTCGCAGGACGTGACCAGCCGGCGCGGGATCACTCCGTCGCGCAGGATCTCCTGCTCGCCGTAGATGTCCTCGAGATACATCTCCAGGGCTTGCACCCGCTGACGGATGCCGCGCTCGAGCCGGGTCCACTCGGCCGCCGAGATGACCCGCGGCACGAGGTCCAGCGGGAACGGCCGCTCCTGTCCGGACAGGGAGAACGTGATGCCCTGGTCGATGAAGGCGCGACCCAGCGCGTCGGAACGCGCCTCGAGGTCGGAGACGTCGGCAGGTGCCAGCTCCGAGTGGATGCCCTTGTAGGGGCCGCGCACGTTGCCGTTGGCGTCGAACATCTCGTCGAACGCCTGGGCGTAGGTGCCGAGCTTGTTGTATCCGCCGAAGATGCCCTCGTGCCGTCGGGCCTGCTTGGTGGTGCGTGTCGTCCGTGCGGTTTCTGTCGGCAAAGCTGTCGTACTCCTCCCGTACGCTGACGTGCGCAATGCATGCGCTCCAGATGCGCACCCTGCCATGCTGCAGCATTTCTGCCATTTCGGCAGGCCAGTGGCCTCCGTTTTGGGCGATGTCCTTGCTCGCTGCTAACCTGAGCAGTCGCTGCCCCCCGCGGGCGCCCCACAGACTCAACCAAACCCGTCGAGATTGCCGAAGGATTACACGCGTGGCCAACATCAAGTCGCAGGAGAAGCGGAACCGCACCAACGAGCGCCGCAGACTGCGCAACAAGTCGGTGAAGTCGTCGCTTCACACGGCGGTCCGCGGATTCCGGGAGGCCGTCGAGTCCGGTGACAAGGAGAAGGCCGGCGCGTTGCTGGTCGCGACCAGCCGCAAGCTCGACAAGGCAGCCAGCAAGGGCGTCATCCACAAGAATCAGGCCGCCAACCGCAAGTCGGCACTGGCCAAGGCGCTCAACAAGATCTGACGCACCGCGTCAATCGCTGGCCAGCGAGGCCACTGAGCGCACAGCCTTCTCCAGCGCGTAGTCGGCGTCCGCCGCCGCGCCTTTGACGTCGGCGTTGAGCGCTGCCACCACCCGCAGCGCCTCGGCCACCGAATCACGCGACCACCGCCGCGCCTGCTTCTGGGCTTTCTGCACGCGCCACGGCGGCATACCCAGTTCGCCGGCCAGCCGGTACGGATCTCCCGACAGCGGCGCCACCCTGGCGATCGTGTGGACCGCCTCGGCGAGCGCGTCGGCCAGCACGACGTGCGGTTCGCCGGCCATCATCGCCC
Source organism: Mycobacterium sp. IDUB_1 (assembly GCF_055419625.1). NCBI lineage: Bacteria > Bacillati > Actinomycetota > Actinomycetes > Mycobacteriales > Mycobacteriaceae > Mycobacterium > Mycobacterium sp. IDUB_1. The sequence goes on from NZ_JBVAYA010000005.1 coordinate 245,057, forward strand.
AGCGCAGCGCTTCCGCCGCCCCGGCCACGTCTCCGACGACCGCTTTGTCGGCGATGTCGAAACCCTTCACCTCGGCTTTTCCGGAGTGGTAGCGACGAACGGCGGCGGCGTCGACCACGCCGCCGGTGTCGGCGACCAGCTGCGAGCACGCCGAGGCCAGCTCCCGCAGATCCGAACCGATGGCGTCGATCACGGCGGTCACGGTGTCGTCGGAGACCTTGGTGCGCAGAGCGCGGAACTCCTTGCGGACGAAGTCAGCGCGTTCACTGGCCTTCGTGATCCGCGCGCACGGGTGGACCTCGGCGCCCAGCTTCTTCAACCGATCGGCGAGCGCTTTCGCCCGCCCGCCGCCGGAGTGCACGACCACGAGCAGCGTCCCCTCGGGGAGGTCCGAAGCGGCAGTTTCGATGAGGGCGACCGCGTCCTTGCCCGCCTCGGCGGCCGCCTCGAGAACCACCACGCGCTCGTCGGCGAACAGTGACGGGCTGAGCAGTTCGGCAATCTCACTGACGCTGACCTCACCGGCCCGCATGCGGTCGACCGGGACGTCGGCTGTGCCCGCCGATGCGCGGGCTCGCGCCAGGACCACCGCGACAGCGCGTTCGACGAGCAACTCCTCATCACCGAGGATCAGGTGCAGGCCGGTGCTCACCGGACGATGGTGCCACGCCGGCCCGACAGGCCCCAATGCCACACCGCCGCGACAGTGCATGACGCCACCGCGACCACGGCCACCCCCGCGAGCCCCGACGGCACGGGCAGCGCCGCCGCCGGCAGCGCGGCCGCCCAGCGGGCCACGCTCGCCAGCCACCACACCTCTGGACCGGTGAACCGGATGAGCAGCTGCGCGCCTGCGGGCCAGAGCGGGCACAGCGCGGCGGCGGCCGTCCCGATCAGCGTGATCGGCGGGATGACAGGCGCGACGACCAGATTGGCGACCACCGCGACGAGGCTCACCGACCCCGACACCCCTGCCACGAGAGGTGCAGTGACCAGCTGGGCCGCCAGCGCCACGCTGACCGCATCGGCCAGGGGGCGGGGCCAGCCGCGGCGGGTCAGCTGACGCGACCACACCGGCGCGACGACGACCAGCCCGGCGGTGGCCGACACCGACAGCGCGAAGCCGACGTCCACGGCGAGCTGTGGCGTGGCGATCATCAGCACGATGATCGCGGCCCCCAGCGCGGGCAGCGCTTGCCGGTGCCGGCGGGTCAGCACCGCCAGCAGCGTTATCGCGCCCATGACCGCGGCCCGCAGCACGCTGGCCGACGGTTGGACCACGATGACGAAGCCGGCCAGGGTGATCGCGGCCAGCACGACCGCAATCCGCGGCCCCAGCAGCGCGGCGCTGAGCAGCATCGCCCCGCACACGATCGTGATGTTCGCACCCGACACCGCCATCAGATGGGTCAGCCCGGCCACCCGGAAATCCTTCGCGGTCTGCGCGGGCACAGTCGAGGTGTCCCCGAGCACCAACGCCGGCAGCAACGTCGCCTGGTCCACGGGAAGCACGAGCCGGACCGCGTCGGCGAACCCGGCGCGAATCCGGTGTGCGAGGCGATACACCGGCGCCGCGTCACCGAGGCGGGGCCGCCCGGTCGCCGACAGGACGGCGACCGTGAGGTCACGGCGGTTCGGGCGGCTGACCCGAGCTCGGAACCCGGCGGGCCGACCCGCCTGCAGCGCGGCGTAGTCGGCCCCGGAGGCGAACACGAGCACCGTCCCCGACGACGGGGCGCCGTCCAGGCGCGCGAGTGTCCCCCGGAACATCGCCCGGCCGCCGTCGAGCACACGCGGTGTCTCGTCGGGCGTGACCACCACCTCGGCGACCGCCCCGAGGCGCGTCGTCACCGGGTGATGCCGCACCGCGTCGACGCGCAGGCACACCGCGATCGCGAAGCCGCTGCCCACCAGAGCCACCGCGGCCGCGGCCACCAGCACCGGTTTCGGGTCGGCCCGCCCGGCGGTGCCCCGCCGCCGGCTCGCCCACCACCCCGCAGCCAGGGTCGCGCCGACCCCGCACAGCACGGCGGCACCCGCGGCCGCATACCCCCACCCGATCCCCGCGGCCGTCACCGCCCACGCCGTCAGCGCGGCGGGCACCAGCCGCACATCCGTCATCCCGCCACCACGAGCCCACGCAGCTTCTCCAACCGCGCCGGACCGATCCCGTCCACATCACCGAGCTGATCGACACTGCCGAAGCGACCGTGCGCGTCCCGCCACGACACGATCGCCGCAGCCGTCACGGGACCCACGCCAGGCAGGGCGTCGAGTTGCTCGGCGGTCGCGGTGTTCAGGTCGACCGGGCCCTGCGCACTCCCCCCACCCGGCGGTGCCCCCGGTGACGTCGGCGACGCCGGCGACGCAGACGCATCGGAGGCCACCGAGCTGCCCATCTCCGCCGGCTGACCGGGCGCGGCCCCGATGCCGACGACGATCTGTTCCCCGTCGGCGACTTTGCGCGCCATGTTCAGTCCGAGCACGTCGGCGCCGTCGAGAGCCCCACCCGCGGCCTCGAGTGCATCGGCGATCCGAGCCCCCGGCTCCAGCGTGACCAGACCGGGTTCGTGCACCAACCCGACGACACTGACCACGACCGGCCCTGCTGCCGCGGTCGAGGTCACCGGGGCTCCGACGCCGGTTGCCGCCATCTCGACCGGCGGAAGCTTGGCCGACACCACCGCCGGGGGCTTGTCGCGCAGCAGGCTGACGACAGTCACGAGCACCGCGACCAGACCGACGACTCCGAGTGCGACGACTCCGGCGCGTCCCGGGTCCGCCCGCACGCGGGACAGCCACGCCGGGCCCCGGTCCGTGTTCTGTTCGGGCAGCCAGCGCGACAGCGCGGCGTCAGCAGCGTCGTCGTCGGGTTCCGCGGCATCCTGCGTGACGTCGGAACCCAGGCGCCGCCGGAGCCGCTCGGCAGGCAGTTCGGTCGACATACCGCGACGGTAGGCACGCCCGCCGACGAGCTCGGCGATGCGCCGCGGCTGCCCGCCAGACCTGTGGATGAAGTCGGCTCTGTGGACAGCGGGATAGCATGACCGCCAATGAACGGTCGAGCCCCGATGATCGCCGGCGCAGCGTTCGCGGTGCTGTATGCCACGGCCGTCGTCGGCCTCCACGCCCTGCCCGGCGCCGACCCCGGCGTCACCCGCATGCAGGCGCTGCTGCTGACCTTCGCCGCCCTGGCGCTCGCCGTTGTGTTGGCGTTCGCGCGCGATCGGCTGCGCGGTCCACCCGCGTACCTGTTCACGATCGGCTCGACGCTGCTGGTGGCCCAGCTGTGCGTCGCGGTCTGGTTCACCGGCGGTCTGTCGCTGCGCCCGGGCCAGACCGCGGCCGCCACTGCACGCGCTATCGAGGATGTGGGGGCCATGTGGCTGCCCGTGGCCACCATCGCCAACATCCTGGTGGCCGCGCCGATCCTGATGCACGCCAACGAAGGCCGGCTGCCGCGGTGGCTCGGGATCATCGCCGCCGTGTTCACCGTGGAGCAGTTGATCGAGACCATCACGGTGATCGGACCTCCCGGCAGTTTCATCTCCCCGGGCGGCCCGATGAACCACTACTTCGGGGGTCTGCTGTCGGTGGCCTTCGTCGCCGGACTCGGGTTCGCGCTCTCCAGGCCGGCCGCGCACGACGCAGCCACCGCCGCCGAGGACGCCGCGGCCACCGACGACACCGACGACACCGAAGTGGCCGACGACGTCCGAGAACCCGTAGGAGAGTGATGGTGCTTCCCCGCCTGGTGCCGCAGTCGAGCGGCGACCTCTCGAGCACCGAGCAGCTGCGGGCCGAGGTCCGCAGCTTCCTCGCCGAGCAGCGGGCCGCGGGGACCTTCACCCCCTCAGTCGACGTCTGGTTGTCCGGGTGGGACGAGGCCTTCACCGCGGCGCTGGCCGCCCGCGGCTGGCTCGGCATGACGGTTCCCGTCGACTACGGCGGGCCTGGACGCACGTTCCTCGAGCGCTTCGTCGTGACGGAGGAGCTGCTGGCCGCGGGTGCTCCGGTGGCTGCCCACTGGATCGCCGACAGGCAGATCGTGCCTTCTCTGCTCAAGTACGGCACCGAGAAGCAGAAAGCGCACTTTCTCCCGAGAATCGTTGCGGGCGAATGCTTTTTCGGGATCGGGATGAGCGAGCCGGATTCCGGTTCGGATCTCGCGAGTGTGCGGACCCGGGCGGAGCGGGTCGAGGGCGGGTGGCGGCTCACCGGGACGAAAGTGTGGACCTCGGGTGCGCACCTGGCCCACGCGTTCATCGCGTTGGTGCGCACCGCGCCAGTCGATCCCGCCCACCGCCACGCCGGGCTGAGCCAGTTCATCGTGGATCTGCGCGGCGCGGACGTGCAGATCCGGCCGATCACGTCGATGAACGGCGCCCATCATTTCAACGAGGTGATCCTCGACGGCACCTTTGTTCCCGATGACATGGTGTTCGGCGAGATCGGCGCCGGATGGCACCAGGTCACCTCGGAGCTGGCCTTCGAGCGCAGCGGGCCCGAACGGGTGCTCTCGACGTTCATGCTCCTCGACGCGATGACTCGGGCGATGCGTGACGACGAGATTCCGCGCGACGCCGAGCTGGGCAGGCTGGTGGGCCGGGTCGCCGGTCTTCACCAGATGTCCTCTGCGGTGGCCGGCGCCCTGCAGCGCGGTGAATCGCCGGACGTGCCCGCCGCGGTGGTCAAGGTCCTCGGCACCACCACAGAGGGCGATATCGCCGAATTCGGGCATCTGGCAAGCGAACACGCTGCGGGCTTCACCGCGCTCGCCGACGCCGCGGTAGACCAGCGGCCTGGCTTCACCATCCGCGGGGGCACCAACGAAGTCTTGCGCGGCGTCATCGCGCGCGGATTGGGGCTGCGATGAGCGTGTCCGATGTCGACGCGGCTTTGACCGACATGATGACCGCCGTGTTCGCCGAACACGGCGGTGACACCGATCTGTGGGACCGTCTCGACGCTCTGGGCCTTGTGCGACTCACCGGGTCGGAGATCTCTGGCGGCAGCGGCGCAGGATGGCCCGAGGCCGCCGAGCTGATGTCCGCCGCAGTGCGCCACGCCGCCCGAATCCCGTTGGCCGAGCACGATCTCCTGGCCTGCTGGCTCCTCGACGCCTCAGGTGTCGCAGTCGATTCGCGGCCGCGCACCGTCGCCCTGCTCGATGACCACGGCCACGCCGCGGGCGTTCCGTGGGCATCGACCGCCCAGCGGATCGTGGCGGTCTGGGCCGGCGACGGCTGCTATCGGGTCGCCGACGTCGACCCAGCCGACATGTCGATCACCGCAGGCGCCAACATGATCGGCGAGCCACGCGACACCGTCGGCGTCGACACCGCGGCCCTGTCCGGTGTACAGGTATCCGAGGAACTCGTCGACACGCTGCGCCTCAAGGGCGCCCTGGTGCGTGCCGTGCAGATCTGCGCAGCGCTGGACAGCGCGCTGGAGTCGTCGGTCGACCACGCGACGACCCGTATGCAGTTCGGACGACCGCTGGCGAAGTTCCAAGCCGTCCAGCACCTCATCTCCGATATCGCCTGCGAGGCAGCGCTGGCCCGTTCGGCCACCGAGGCGGCGCTGTCGGTCGCCGCGGCCACCGACTGGACGGCACCACATCTGGAATTCCTTGTCGCGGCAGCCCGTTCGTGCGCAGGGCACGCCACCTCGGTGGTGGTCCGCAACGCCCACCAGGTACACGGGGCGATCGGCACCACGATCGAGCACCGTCTGCACCACTACACCCGGGCGGCACTGGCATGGCGTTCGGAGTTCGGCTCGACGAGGCACTGGGACGATCGGCTCACCGATATGGCGATGCACGCCGGCCCGCAGGGTCTGTGGCCGCTGATCAGCCCCTGACGATCACCGTGCTGGGTTCGCGCGGAGCGCCCAGCATGTCGCGATGCGACGGCGGGACACGGCCGCCGGCATCGGTGATCCCGTACTCGCGCGCCAGCTCGGCGCCGATCACGGCGCGGCCACTCCGTTGGGACAGGTCAGGGTCGCAGAACAGTGCGTCGATGAGATATCCCGTGAATTCAGGTGTTTCGGCGTGCGCGGCGAAGCCGGCGAGCGCGTCGGGATCACCGTCGAAGGCGCGGCGCATCTTCTCGGTGAGCAGGATTCCCATCCAGATCGACACGGTCGACACCCCGGTGCCGTCGAGGTCGACCGCCATGTCGGCGGCCATCTTGTCGGTGCCCGCTTTCTGCGCCCCGTAGGCCGGGCCGTGCATGTAGCACACCGCGCCCGGCGAGGACGTGAACGCGATGAGCCCGCGGTCGCGCTCGACGAGCAGCGGCGCGGCGTACCAGGCGGCGACATAGGAGGATCGCAGGCCGACGTCGAGCACGTCGGCCAGCGCACGGGGCTTGCGCCAGAACGGTTCCGGACCAACCAGGTCGTCGGAGATCGCGGCGGCGTTGTTGACCAGGAGGTCGAGTCCTCCCTCGGCGCGCGAAACGGCGCCGAAGAACTCGCCGACGGCGTCGTCGTCGCGGTGATCCACCCGCACCCCGACGCCCCAGTCCGGCGCGGGATCGATACCGCGGCCGGTCCCGTACACCCGCCAGCCGCGGGCGGCCAGCGCCGCGGCGATGCCCTCCCCGGCTCCCCGGCTGGCACCTGTCACCACGGCGACCCGCGTCGACTCACCCATCCAGCCACCATAGAGGCGGTAGGTTGACGCCATGCCGACGGACAAGCCTCTGCGGGTCATCCAGTGGACCACCGGGAACATCGGCCGTCGGTCTCTGCACGCCATCATCGGGCGCGACGACATGGAACTCGTCGGCGTGTACGCGCACGGCGCGGGCAAGGTGGGCCTCGACGCCGCCGAGCTGGCCGGCTGGCCCGAGCCGACCGGGGTCACCGCGACCGACGACATCGAGGCACTCGTCGCGCTGCGCCCCGACGCCTGCTGCTACAACCCGCTGTGGCCGAGCATCGACGAATTGGTCTGGCTGCTCGAGTCCGGTGTCAACGTGTGCTCGTCGGCGGCGTGGATCACCGGCGGCAAGCAGTCACCTGAAGATCTCGACCGCATTCGAACCGCCTGCGCCACAGGGAATTCCACGATCTTCGGCAGTGGCGCCCATCCGGGGATGTCGAATCTGGTCGGCATGGTGCTCAGCGGCTCCTGCGAGCGGGTCGACGAGATCCGCATCACCGAGTCGGTGGACTGCTCGACCTACGAATCTGCAGGCACGCAGACCGCGATGGGGTTCTCGCAGGACCCCGGCACTCCCGGACTGGCCGAGAGCGTGCGCCGCGAGAGCGAGGTGTTCGCGGAATCGGCAGCCATGATGGCCGACGCCATCGGCGCGACACTGGATCGGATGACCTTCGACGTGACGTTCACGGCCGCGACCGGGGACAGCGACCTGGGCTTCATGACGATCCCCGAAGGCACCGTCGGCGGGGTGATGGGGTACCACCGCGGCTGGGTCGGTGAGCGCAACGTCGTCAGCGTCGGCTTCAACTGGATCATGGGTCAGCACGTCACGCCGCCGAAGCCACTCGAGCACGGCCATGTCGTGCAGGTGTTCGGGCTCCCCAACATGCGCACCGTGGTGCACTGCCTCCCCCCGAAGGACTGGACCGAGCCCGGCTTCATGGGTCTGGGCATGATCTACACCGCCCTGCCGGTCACCAACGCGGTGCCCGCGGTGGTCGCCGCGCCACCAGGAATCGTGACGCTGGCCGACCTGCGGCCGATCACGGGTCGCATCGGCCGCTGACGTCCGGGCCGAACGCTCAGGACGTGCCGACCTGCACGGCCACCCCGACCGCTCCCCCGCCGACGTGGACCGACAGCACGGGACCCATGTCCTCGACGATCAACGACGACAACTGCGGCAGCCGAGTCGTGAGCGCCGCGCCGAGTTGGTCGGCGGCATCGTGATTGTCGACATGGTGCACCACGACGTCGGCTGGCCTCGTGGCGACGACGTCGGCGACCCGATCCACCAGCGCCGCATGGGCTTTGCCCACGGTGCGAATGCGCTGGTCGAGCACGAGCCGGCCGTCGACGTCCAGTTTCAGCAGGGGCTTGAGCGACAACGCGGTGCCCAGCCACGACGAGGCGGTGCCGATGCGCCCGCTGCGGCGCAAGTTGTCGAGCCTGTGCACGACGAGGAACACGTGGGTGCGCTCGCGGGCCGCGCGGGCCGCCTCGGCGACCGCGTCGAGATCGCCACCATGAGCCGCACACCGGGCCGCCTCGCCGGCGATGAACCCGGTGCCCATCGCCGCCGAGCGCGAATTCACCACGCGCACGGCCGAACCGAACTCCCGCGCGGCCGTCACGGCGGCGCTGTAGGTGCTCGACAGGGCCGCCGAGAGGTGCACGGCGACCACACCGGCCCCGTCGCTGTCGGTCAAGGCGCGGCGATAGTGCTCGGCCAACTCGGCCGGCGCTGCGCCGGCTGTCGTGACCTTCGGCCGGTCGTGCACGTCATGCGGGACCTCGTCCACGCCGTCGCGCAGATCGGCACCGTCGACGAGGACGTGCAGCGGAACCTCGCGGATGCCCCACCGTGCTGCCGCTCCCCCCAGGCGCGCCGAGGAGTCGCTGACCACCACCACCGCCATGGTCAGCCGCGCGAATCCGGAATCGGGACACCGGCTTCGGCCAAGCCCTTGAGCATCAGGTCGGCGACCGCCCGATGCGCCTCGAAGTTCCAGTGGATGCCGTCGGGATTGCCGCGACCGCTCATGACCTCCTCTGCCACAGCGGCTTTGAGGTCGACCAGCGGCACCCCGTGCTCGGCGGCCCAGCGGGTGAGCGCGGCGACGGTGCCGGTCCGGCCGTGGTGGGCGTTGCCGTAGGACGTTGCGATGTGTACCGACGGCAGTGAGGCCACTACCGGTATCCCGGGTCGGTTGAAATCGATGGCGGCACGTGTCATCTCGAGGTACTCGACGGTCAAGCGCGGGGGCAGCGCGGACCGTGCGATCGGTGACAGCCGCGGCTGGAGCCAGCTGTAGCCGTCGCGCACCCAGCGTCTCAGCCGTGGGGGGCGCGCATACCGGATGAGTTCCCGCAGAGCGGTGGGCAGCACCGACGGCAGCGAATCCATTCCCGACGTCGCGAAGACGACGGCGCCGGCGCGGGGCAGCGCCGCCCATGAACGCGGGTCCTGCGTCGCGGCCCACCACACGTCGCGGCTGGTCCAACCGATCCTTCCGATGACCTCGACATCCCAGTCGAGTTGCGCAGCAACGATGTTCGGCCATATCCGGGGATCGTCGGCGGGCAGTCCGCCGGTCGGGCCGTAGTAGGACAGCGAATCGCAGAAGACGAGCAGAGTGGTGCGATGAGCCTCAGCGTCAGAGGACATCGCCTGCGACCTGCGCCGAAGCGTTCCACACGTCGAGTCGCCACCGGATGTCTGCCAGGTTCGCCGGATCGCCGCCGCTTCGGGTGTGTCCGGCAAGCTGCACCCAGCTGGCATTGCCCAGCCCGCCGAGGACGGGCCAGTTGTCGACGGGCAGGTCCAGCAGCGCGGCGGTCAGCGCCGCGATCAACCCGCCGTGGGCCACGAGTACCACCGGCCGATCCGAGCCGTCGGCGCCCCACTCCGGTTGTCCGGCCACCAGTTCACGCACCAGTGGCAGGCTTCGGTCGGCGACGTCGACCCGGCTCTCCCCGCCGTGCGGAGCCCAGCGCGCATCGTCGCGCCATGCCAGCCGCGCACCGGGGGCGACGTCGTCGACCTCGAGATGGGTCATCCCCTGCCAGTCGCCGAGGTGCGTCTCGCGCAGCCGGGCGTCGACGGACACCTGCTGACCGCAGCGGTCACCCAGAGCGACCGCGGTGTCGAGTGCGCGCCGCAGATCAGACGACACGATCAGCAGCGGCTGCCGTTTGGCCAGCGCTTCGGCCGCGATCGTGGCCTGCTCGCGGCCGAGGTCCGACAGGTCCGTGTCGAGCTGCCCCTGCATGCGGCTACCGGCGTTGTACTCGGTCTGCCCGTGCCGCAGCATGACGAGCTTGCGCACCGTCACGCGTCGTCTCCGGACAGATTGACCGGCACCAGCGGGCAGTCGCGCCACAACCGGTCCAGGGCGTAGAAGTTGCGCTCGTCCTGGTGCTGGATGTGCACCACCACGTCGACGTAGTCGAGCAGGGTCCAGCGGCCCTCGCGGGTGCCCTCGCGGCGCGCCGGCTTGTACCCGGCCTGGCGCATCTTTTCCTCGACCTCGTCGACGATCGCGTTGACTTGGCGCTCGTTGGACGCCGAGGCGATCACGAAGCAGTCGGTGATGACGAGTTGCTCGGACACGTCGATGACGACGACGTCGTCGGCGAGTTTGGCCGCCGCCGCGCGCGCGGCGGTCTCGGCCATGTGAACGGCTTCTGGTGTGGCGGTCAGGGACGGTCTCCTTCAGTGCGGCTGTGTGATTGGTAGAGATGCCGTTTGGCGACGTACTGCACGACACCGTCGGGCACCAGATACCAAATCGGCCGCGAGGCTTCGGCGCGCTCGCGGCACTCGGTCGACGAGATGGCCAGCGCAGGCACCTCGACCAGATGCAGGGCATCGGCTGGCAGTTCGGCCATGGCCGCCGAGATGTGCTTTCCGTCCAGCTCGTAGCCGGGTCTGCTGACACCGACGAAGCGGGCGATGGAGAACATCTCTTCCCAGTTCTGCCAGGACAGGATCGACGCCAGCGCGTCGGCGCCGGTGATGAAGTACAGGTCGGCGTCGGGGTTCAGAGCGCGCAGATCCCGCAGCGTGTCCTTGGTGTAGGTGGGCCCGCCGCGGTCGATGTCGACCCGGCTGACCGAGAACATCGGGTTCGACGCGGTGGCAACGACGGTCATCAGGTAGCGGTCCTCGGCGGGGGTGACGGCTCTGCTGCGCTTCTGCCAGGGCTGCCCGGTGGGGACGAACACCACCTCGTCGAGGCCGAACAGGTTGGCGACTTCACTGGCGGCGACCAGGTGACCGTGATGGATGGGGTCGAATGTTCCGCCCATCACCCCGAGCCGCCGTCGCGCTTGCACGAATAGCGAGCTTACGGGACCGAAACTCAGGCCTCAGACCGATGAGAGACGGTTCGCGCCCAGTTCCTCGGAGACCTCGAAGGCCGCGCGATCGGCGCGATACACGTCGCGGGCGTATTCCACGCACCGGCCCGAGGTGTCACGGGTGCTCCGGGTCAGCAACGTGCCCGCCGAGCCGGCCCGCACTCCCAGCTGCATGCTCGACGCGTCGTCGAGCACGATCGATTCGAGCACCGCGGTGGACCGGGCCAGGTCGATGCCGTAGCGGGAGCGCAGCAGCGCCCACAACGACCCGTCATCGGGCTCCTCCAGGATTCCCGGCGTCAGGTCGGCAGGCAGATACGTGGTCTCGAGGGCGAACGGCACGTCATCGACGCTGCGCAGCCGGTAGAACACGTGCACCGCGGCGCCGTCGGGCAGGTCCAGAGCGCGCCGGACGGCAGGTTTGGCGGCCTGGTGTTCGGCCCACAGCAGCTTGGCGGCCGGCCGCCGGCCCATGCGCGCCACCTCCTCGGAGAAGCTGCCGACATGGAACCGGACACGCGGCTCGGCGACGAAGGTGCCGCGCGGCGGCTTGCGGTACACGGCTCCTTCGCTCTCCAGCAGCGACAGCGCCTGGCGGGCGGTCATTCGGCTGACACCGTGCTGTTCGGCCAGTTCACGCTCGGACGGCAGCAGGGTGTGTGGCCCCAGCTGCTCGGTGGCAATCCGGTCGCGGACGTCCGCGGCGATCGACATGTATAGCGGCGTGCCCGAAGCCATCCCGTCAGATTAGCCCCGCGAGCTGGGCTTCGACGCGTGTGACGGCCGGGTAAAAATCCCGCTGCCGGATTGACGGGCGTCACATCTCCCCCGATACTTTGGTTCAACCATATGGTCTATACCAAGGTTGCCCACCCCCGACAGCCCGGAGGCTCCCGTGACACGCCCCGACTCCCGCGACTCGGCTGAGCTCGCCCAGTTCGGCTACACCCAATCTCTCGAACGGCGCACCGGTAGATTCGCGTCGTTCGCGGTCGCGTTCGCGTTCGTCTCGATCGCCACCGGCATCTTCACCACGTACGGGGCGGTGCTGAACAGTTCCGGTCCGGTCGGCATCTGGACCTGGCCGATCGCGGTCGTCGGACAGCTGGCCGTGGCGTTCGTGCTCGGCGCGCTCGCATCCCGCATCCCGGTGACCGGCTACCACTACCAGTGGATGTCGCGGCTGGCGAACCCCATCCTGGGCTGGATCATCGGCTGGATCTCGTTCACGTTCCTCGCGATCGTGGTGGTCGCCGTCGACTACACGATCGCCTCGACGATCCTGCCGGTGCTGCTCGATTACGACGGCACCGCGACGATCGCGTGGGTGATGACCGCAGGCGTGCTGGTGCTGCAGGCTCTGCTGGTGGCGCTCTCCACCCCGTGGGCAGAACGAGTGAACAACAGCCTGGTGACGCTGGAGCTCGTGGGGATGGCGCTGCTGACGGTGCTGCTGCTCGTCGTTGCCGCGGTGCGCGGCGACCTGAACGCTGAAGACGTCGCGAACCTCGTCAGCAAGGGCGCGGTGGCATCCGAGGGCTTCTGGAGTTTCGGCGACTGGACGTCGGCCGGGCCGTGGATGCTCGGCTTCCTACTGGGCGCGTTCACGATCGTCGGCTTCGAGTCGGCCGCCAACCTCGCCGAAGAAACCCACGATCCCGAGCGCGTGGTGCCGCGCGCCATGTGCAACGCCGTGCTCGCCTCCGGCGTCCTCGGCTTCGCGTTCCTCATCGCGGTCACGCTCGCCGCCGGCGATCCCGTCGCCCTCGCCGAGTCGGGCACCCCGATCGCCGACGTCATCAAGAACACGCTCGGCTCGGTGGTGGCGACGCTGCTGTTGCTCATGGTCGTGCTCGCGATCTTCGCCTGCGGGCTCGTCATCATGATCACCGGAGTCCGGCTGACCTGGGCGATGTCCCGCGACCGCCGCTTCCCCGGCTGGCAACAGTGGAACCAGATCTCGCCCCGCTTCCACACCCCGTTCAAAGCGACCCTGCTGTACTTCGCGCTGGCGCAGCTCATCCTGGCGATCTTCGCCCACTCCGAGACCGCGCTGTTCACCCTCTTCAGCGCCGCGACACTCCTGCCTGCCGTGATGTACGCCTCGACAGTGGTGCTCTACTTGATCAAGCGCTCGTCGCTTCCTCGTAACGGCAAGTTCGATCTCGGCAGGTGGGAGATCCCGATCCTGGTGGTGGCAGTCGTCTGGCTGGCCTTCGAGCTGGCACTGTTCCGCGACGCGGCGTTCGCGCAGGCGTGGGCTTACGTGCTGGTCATGGTCGCCATCGGCGCGGCCTATCTGATCTACCTCCTGGTCCGGCACGGCCGCGCGGGGCTGACAATGCCCGACATGGCCTCCATCGACTCCGAGCTGCGGGAGTGAGCGGAGCGATCCTGGCGATCGACCAGGGCACCTCGGGCACCAAGGCCGTCGTCGTCGACGACGGCGGCGCGGTGTGCGCGACCGCCGAGGTGTCGCTGCGTCCCGACTACCTGCCCGGCGGCGGAGTCGAGCAGGACCCCCAGGCGCTGTTCGCGAGCGTCGTCACCGCCGGGCGCCGTGCGCTCGCCGAGGCCGGCGTACCCGTGACGGCGGTGGCGCTGGCCAACCAGGGCGAGACCGTGCTCGCCTGGGACCGCGCGACCGGCCGCGCGCTGACACCGGCGATCGTGTGGCAGGACCGTCGCTCCGAGGCGCTGTGCGGATCGCTGGTCGAACACGGCGCGCGCATCGCCGAACGCACCGGCCTCGTTCTCGACCCCTACTTCTCGGCACCGAAGATGGCGTGGCTGCGGGCCGAACTGACCCGCGACGGCGTCGTCACCACCACCGACACCTGGCTGGTGCACCGGCTCTGCGGCGCGTTCGTCACCGACGCCGCGACGGCCAGCCGGTCCCTGCTGACCACGCTGGACCAGGCGGGAAGCGACCCAGCGTGGGACCCAGAACTCGTCGCCCTGTTCGGACTCGCCGGCGAGCCGATGCCCGAGATCGTGGCCTGCGATCAGATCGTCGGGCACACCGACGTGTTCGGGCCGACGCTGCCGGTGGGCGGGCTGATCGTCGACCAGCAGGCCGCGCTGCTCGCCGAGAGCTGCCTGGAGCCCGGCTCGGCGAAATGTACGTACGGCACCGGAGCCTTCCTGCTGGCGCAGCTCGGCGCCGACCCGGTGCGATCGCGGTGGGGATTGACGACGTCGGTGGCGTGGCGGCTGCGCGACGAGAGCGCGTTCTGCGTCGACGGCCAGGTCTACACCGCGGCCTCAGCGGTGCGGTGGGCCGTTGATCTCGGCTTGGTGCCCGCGGCCGACCAGCTCGACGCGGTGGCCGCCGACGCGAGTGACGGCGTGGTCTGCGTGCCGGCGCTGGCCGGCCTGGCGGCGCCGTGGTGGAACGCCGCAGCCACCGCCAGCTTCACCGGGATGACACTGTCGAGCACACGTGGGCATCTGGTTCGGGCGCTGTTGGAGGGGGTAGCCGCGCAGGTGACCGCGTTGACCGAACTGGTGTCGGCCGACCTCGGCCGGCAGCTGACCCGGCTGCGGGTCGACGGGGGTCTGACTCGTTCCGAGGTGCTGATGCAGGCCCAGGCCGATCTGGCCCAGCTTCCGGTCGAGGTGTTCCCGTCGGCACACGCCACCGCGCTGGGTGCCGCGGCATGCGCCCGTCTGGCCACCGACCCCGGTCTCGCCGTCAGCGACGCCGTCGGCTCCTGGACACCCCAACGCACCTACCAGCCGCAGTGGCCGGCGGAGCGCGCCGCCGACTTCCTGGCCCGCTGGCGCCGCACCGTTGAGGAGACCATTGAATGACTGCCGTATGACCGCCGACAGCGTGCCCGACGTCTCCGACGTGATCGTCGTCGGCGCCGGCATCGTCGGCGCCGCGATCGCCCGCGCGCTCGCCGGCACCTCCCTGTCCGTCACGCTCATCGAAGCCCGCGACGACGTCGGCGACGGCACCAGCAAGGCCAACACCGCGCTGCTGCACACGGGGTTCGACGCCACCCCCGGCACCCTGGAATCGCGGCTCGTCGCCCGCGGCTACGACCTGCTCGGCGCCTACGCGGAGCAGACCGGCATCCCGGTCGAGCGCACCGGAGCCATGCTCGTCGCCTGGACGCAGGAAGAGGTCGCCGCACTGCCCCGCCTGATGGTGAAGGCCGAAGGCAACGGTTACCGCGATTGCGGACTGCTGAGCGCCGACGAGGTTTATCGCCGCGTGCCGGCCCTCGGGCCGGGCGCGATGGCCGGACTGAGCGTTCCCGGCGAATCCATCATCTGCACGTGGACCACCAACCTCGCCCTGGCAACCGATGCGGTGGCTCGGGGCGCAGCGCTGGTGCGCGGCGCACGGGTGGACGCGGCGGTTCCCGGCGCCGAGTTCACCACGCTGCACACCAGCCGCGGCGAGATGCGCGCCCGCTGGGTGATCAACGCCGCCGGACTGGGCGCCGACCACATCGACGCCGAGTTCGGCCACCAGCGCCTCACCGTCACCCCGCGGCGCGGCGAGTTGCTGGTGTTCGACAAGCTGGCCCGGCCCATGGTGCCGATGATCGTGCTCGCCGTCCCATCCTCGCGGGGCAAGGGCGTGCTCGTCAGCCCGACCATCTACGGCAACGTGATGGTCGGCCCGACGTCGGAGAACCTGACCGACCGCACGGCGACCGGCACCTCGGAGAAGGGTCTGGACTTCCTGACGAGCAAGGGTCGCGCACTGATGCCCGCCCTGTTCGACGAGGAGATCACCGCGACGTACGCCGGGCTGCGGGCGGCGAGCAATCACGACGACTACGTGATCGACCTCGACGCCGCCGCGCGATACGTCCTCGTGGGCGGAATCCGCTCCACGGGACTGACGTCGGGAATGGCGGTGGCCGAGTACGTGTCGGGTCTGCTCGCCGAAGCAGGCGTCGACGTCTCCGAGCGAGACGAGTTGCCGTCGCCACCGCGGATGCCGAACATCGGCGAGATCGGTGTGCGGCCGTATCAGGACGAGCAACGCATCGCCGCCGACCCCGACTACGGCCGGCTGGTCTGCTTCTGCGAACGCGTGAGCGTCGGCGAGATCCGTGACGCATTCCAGTCCCCCATCCCGCCAGCAGATCTCGACGGTCTGCGGCGCCGCACCCGGGTGATGAACGGCCGATGCCAGGGCTTCTACTGCGGCGCACACACCGCGGAACTCCTGGCTCAGGGGACGGTGCGATGAGCCGCGTCGCAGTCGCGATCATCGGCGGCGGCCCCTCCGGATTGACCGCCGCCGCCGCGCTTGCGCCCTGCGTCGACGGTGAGGTGCTGGTGCTCGAACGGGAGAGCCACACCGGCGGAATCCCCCGCCACAGCGATCATCTGGGATATGGGATACGGGATATGCACCGGTTCGTCTCCGGGCCTTCCTACGCGCGACGGCTGACCGCGATGGCCGCCGAGGCGGGTGCGACCTTGGAAACCGAGGCGATGGTGACTGCCTGGGCCGGCGAGCGCACGCTCGCGATCACCTCGCCGCGCGGCGTGCGGACCGTCACCGCGGACGCGGTGATTCTCGCGACGGGTGCGAGGGAACGGCCCCGCCCCGCGCGACTGATCCCCGGCGACCGGCCCGACGGCGTGTACACCACGGGTCAGCTGCAGAACCTGGTGCACCTGCACCACGGGCGGGTCGGCACCCGCGCCGTCATCGTCGGCGCTGAACTCGTCAGCTGGTCGGCGGTGCTGACGCTGCGGGAGGCCGGGTGCGCGACGGTCGCGATGGTCAGCCGGTATCCGCGTGCCGAGGCGTACGCCGCGTTCCGCCTTCCGGGTCGGGCGCTGCTGTCCGGCCCGGTGCTGACCAACAGCAGGCTGGTCGCGGTGCACGGGAAAGACAGGGTCCGCTCGGTCACCGTGGAGCGGGCCGGCCGACGCCACGACATTACCTGTGACACCGTGGTTTTCACCGGCGACTGGATTCCCGACCACGAGCTCGCACGCACCGGCGGTCTGGAGATGGACCCGGCGACCCGCGGCCCTGCCGTCGACGCCGCGTTGCGCACCAGCCGGCCCGGCGTCTTCGCGGTCGGCAACCTGCTGCATCCGGTGGACACCGCCGACGGGGCCGCACTCGACGGCCGACACGTCGCCGCACCGGTGCGGCAGTGGCTGCGCACCGGCGGCACGGCCGAACCCGTGCACAGCGCCGCCCGCATCCGTGCCGAGGCCCCGTTGACCTGGATTGCGCCGCAGCGGGTGTCGACGGTCAGCGGGGACGCACCCCGGGGCGATCTGCTGCTGTGGACCGACGAGTACCGCCGACTGCCCGCCCTGCGCGCGGTCCAGGACGGGCGCGTCGTCGGCACGGCCCGCACACTGTGGCCGGCGGCGCCGGGCCGCGTGTACCGGGCCCCATGGTCTCTCGTCTCGGGGGCGGACCCCAAGGGCGGCGAGATCACGGTCTCGTTCTCCTGACCTGCCGCGAGTGTGCCGCTTCATCCGCGACACGCGCTGGCCGATATGGCAGCCAGCACGCCGCAGCGCCGAGACCACAACCACGACCGCACACTCGCGGTCCTACACCGGCAGAAGGGAGTCGATCACCGAGGCCAGCTGCTTGGCCGAGCGGCATTCGTGCATCGCGATGACGTCGGTGTAGCGCGGCACAGCGGAGTCGCCGCTGCCCCACAGGTGCTTCGGCTCGGGATTGAGCCAGTGCGCATGGCGGCTGGCATTGACCATGTGTGCCAGCAGATCGGCTTCGGGATTGCGGTAGTTGTTGCGGGCGTCGCCGAGCACCAGCAGCGAGCTGCGGGGCGAGAGCACCGTCGGATACTTGTCCATGAACGACACGAACGCGTGGCCGTAGTCGGAGTGCCCGTCACGGGTGTACACGCCCGCCTCCCGGGTGATGCGCTGCACCGCCACCGCCAAATCGGCGTCGGGGCCGAACAGTTCGGTCACCTCGTCGGTGGTGTCGATGAACGCGAAGACGCGGACCCGCGAGAACTGTTGGCGCAGAGCATGAACCAGCAGCAGCGTGAAGTGGCTGAACCCGGCGACCGAGCCGGACACGTCGCACAGCACCACGAGTTCGGGTCGGGCCGGGTGCGGCTTCTTGAGCACCACGTCGATCGGCACGCCGCCGGTGGACATCGACTTGCGCAGGGTCTTGCGCAGGTCTATCTCGCCGGCCCGGGAACGACGGCGACGGGCGGCGAGCCGGCTCGCCAGCGTGCGCGCCAGCGGCGCCACCACGCGACGCATCTGACGCAGCTGTTCGCCTGAGGCGCGCAGGAACTCGACGTTCTCAGCAAGCTGCGGCACGCCGTAGGTCTGCACGTGCTCACGTCCGAGCTGTTCGGCGGTACGCCGCTTGGTCTCGGCCTCGACCATCTTCCGGAGCTGCGCGATCCGTTGCGCAGCAAGCGCTTTGGCGATCTGCTCCTGGGTGGGTGTCGGTTCCTCGCCGTAGGGTGCCAGCAGGCCGGCGAGCAACCGGCCTTCGAGGCTGTCCAGGCTCATCGCCTTGAGCGCCTGGTACGACGAGTACGACGGTCCCCGGCTGGAGTTGTACCGGCCGTAGGCTTCGACGATCTGGGCGATCATCGCCGCGAGCCGGTCGTCGAGATCGCCCGCGTCCTGATGCTCGGACAGCAGGTCCAGCAGTGTCTGTCGCATCGCCTCGGCATCGTCGGGCGGCACGCTCTGGCTGTCGGTCGACTCGTCGGCGAGCACCGTGCGCGACCCCAGCGCCGGCGGGAAGTACAGGTCGAACAGCGCGTCGTAGGTGTCGCGGTGGTCGGGGCGGCGCAGGACCGCACACGCGATGCCCTCCCGCAACGCGAGCCGATCAGCCATGCCGAGCACGGTCATCACCCGTCCGGCGTCCACGGTTTCGGACGGGCCCACGGCGATGCCCGCGCCGCGCAGCGCCTCGACGAACTCGACCAGATGACCCGGAATCCCATGCGGGGCCAGGGGTTGCGGCGGGCGCGTGCGACGCGGGGCCATCAGTTGAGCCTCAGCTCCCCGGCGGCCTTGATCTGATCGGACTGGTGTTTGAGGACCACACCCAGCGTCGCGGCGATCACCTCGTCGTCGATGGTGTCCAGGCCGAGGGCCAGTACTGTGCGCGCCCAGTCGATCGTCTCGGCCACCGACGGCACCTTCTTGAGCGCCATCGCGCGCAGCACGCCGACGATGCGGACCAGTTCCTCGGCCAGGCGATCGGGCAGCTCGGGCACCCGGGAGAGCAGGATGCGCCGTTCCAGATCGGGATCGGGGAAGTCGATGTGCAGGAACAGGCAGCGGCGCTTGAGAGCCTCGGACAGCTCACGGGTGGCGTTGGAAGTCAGCACGACCAGCGGTTTGCGTTCGGCGACGATCGTGCCGAGTTCGGGCACGGTGACCGCGAAATCACTGAGCACTTCGAGCAGCAGACCTTCGATCTCGATGTCGGCCTTGTCGGTCTCGTCGATCAGCAGCACGGTCGGATCGGTACGCCGGATCGCGGTCAGCAGTGGCCGCGACAGCAGGAACTCTTCGGAGAACACGTCGGTCTTGGTCTGGTCCCAGTCGCCGGCACCACCCTGGCTGCCCGTTTGGATGCGCAGGATCTGCTTGGCGTGGTTCCACTCGTAGAGTGCGCGGGCCTCGTCGACGCCCTCGTAGCACTGCAGCCGCACCAACCCCGAGCCGGTGGCCTGGGCGATCGCTCGCGCGAGTTCGGTCTTGCCGACGCCTGCGGGTCCTTCGACGAGCAGCGGCTTCTCCAGCCGGTCGGCGAGGAAGACCGCGGTCGCGGTCGCCGTGTCTGGCAGGTACCCGGTCTCGGCCAATCGACGCGCGACGTCGTCGATGTCGGCGAACAACGGCGCTGGGCGCGCGGGGACACTCACAGTGGTTCTCCTGACTAAGAGCGGGTCTGACCGTCGCCCCAGACGATCCATTTCGTCGAGGTCAGCTCGGGGAGCCCCATCGGTCCCCGTGCGTGCAGCTTCTGCGTCGAGATGCCGATCTCGGCGCCGAAACCGAACTGCTCACCGTCGGTGAACGAGGTCGAGGCGTTCACCATCACCGCCGCCGCGTCGACGCGTTCGGTGAAGCGTTGTGCCGCAGCGAGATCGGTCGTCACGATGGCCTCGGTGTGGCCCGTGCCGTAGGTGTTGACGTGCGCGATCGCGCCGTCGACGCCGTCGACGACGGCGAGCGCGATGTCCATGGAGAGGAATTCGGCGCGCAGCTCGTCCTCGGTTGGGTCGGCGTGCACGGTCACCCCGGCGGCCTGCAGCGCACCCGTCAATCGCGGTACCGCGACATCGGCGACCGCCGCGTCGATCAGCAGTGTCTCGGCGGCATTGCACACGCTGGGTCTGCGGGTCTTCGCGTTGAGCACGATCGACTCGGCCATGTCCAGATCGGCCGAGGCGTGTACGTAGACATGGCAGTTGCCGACACCGGTCTCGATGGTGGGCACCTGCGCGTCGCGCACGACCGCGTCGATCAGTCCGGCGCCGCCGCGCGGGATCACCACGTCCACCAGGCCGCGCGCCTGGATCAGATGGGTGACGCTGGCGCGGTCGGCGCTGGGCAACAGCTGGACGGCGTCGGGATCGAGCCGTTCGGCCTGAAGGGCGGCGCGCAGGGCCTCCACCAGGGCAGCGTTCGACCGGGCGGCCGACGAGCTACCTCGGAGAAGGACGGCGTTGCCGGACTTCAGCGTCAGGCCGAAGGCGTCGACGGTGACGTTGGGGCGGCCTTCGTAGACGATGCCGACGACGCCGAGGGGGACGCGTTGCTGCCGCAGCTGGAGCCCGTTGGGCAGGGTCCGTCCGCGCAGCACCTCGCCGACGGGATCGGGCAGCGCAGCCACCTGACGGAGTCCGTCGGCGATTCCGTCCACCCGGGTCGGGGTCAGCGCCAGACGGTCGAGCATGGCGTCCGGGGTGCCGGCGTCGCGGGCGGCGGCCAGGTCCGCCTCGTTGGCCTCGAGGATCGCGCGGGTGCTCAGGAGTAGGTGATCAGCGGCGGTGTGCAGCGCCCGGTTCTTGGTCTCGGTGCTCAGGGTCGCCAGGTCGCGCGACGCGGTACGGGCGCGGCGCGCGGCGGCGTGCACCTGCCCGCGCAGGTCGTCGGAAGACCCATCGACCGGGTCGGACGAACCCGCACTGCGTTCCGGTGCGTGCAGACTCATCCGCCCAGCGTAGCGTTGCCGCGGTGGCGAGGATCTGCGTGGTGGGCAGTGTCAATGCCGACCTCACCTTCACCGTCGAAACACTCCCCGAGCCGGGCGAGACCGTGCTGGCGTCGTCGCTGTCGACCAGCCCGGGCGGCAAGGGCGGAAACCAGGCCGTGGCCGCTGCTCGAGCAGGCGCGACGGTACAGCTCGTCGCCGCGCTGGGCACCGACGCCGCGGCCGGTGAGCTGCGCGCGCACCTGAGCCGCAACGACGTCGACCTGCGGGCCGTCGTCGAGGTGCCGGGCCCGAGCGGATCGGCCGCGATCCTGGTCGACGCCGCCGCCGAGAACTGCATCGTGGTGGCGCCGGGCGCCAACGCGCACCTGAGCCTGACCTCGGCGGAGGTCCGGTCGGTGATCGCCGACAGCGACGTCGTGCTGGTCTCGCTGGAGATCCCGATCGACACCGCCGTCGCCGCCGCGGCAGTCGGTCGCGAGGGCGGCGCGGTCGTGATGGTCAACGCCTCCCCCGCGCTCACCGACCCCGGGCACCGCAGGCGACTGGCCGAACGCGCCCACATCGTCGTCGTCAACGAGACGGAGGCCTCGGACTGGCGCGACACCCCGGTGCCCCACCTGGTCATCACACGCGGCGCCGACGGCGCGCGGCACGTGACCGAGGGTTCCACAGACGACGTCGGAGCTCCTGCGGTCGAGGCGATCGACACCACGGGTGCCGGCGACGTGTTCGCCGGCGTTCTGGCCGCGGCGTGGCCGGAGGGCGCCGACGTGGCCCTGCGCCGTGCCTGCGCCGCCGGTGCGCTGGCCACACTGGTGCCCGGTGCCGGTGACTGCGCACCGACCCGCGAGGCCATCGACGACCTCGTGCAGAACTAGTCCGCAGGCACGCAGCGCTCGATCTCGTCGAGCCACGTGCGCGCCGACATGTCCGAGGGGGCCCGCCAATCGCCGCGCGGCGACAGCGCACCGCCGGCCGAGACCTTCGGCCCGTTGGGCAGCGCCGAGCGTTTGAATTGGCTGAACGAGTAGTAGCGCTGCGCGAAAACCTCGAGCCAGTGCCGGATCTCGCCGATCGTGTACGACGGGCGCTCGTCCTCGGAAATGCCGAACGGCCAGTCCCCGCGCTCGGCATCGCGCCACGCATGCCAGGCCAGGAACGCCACCCGCGACGGCCGGAAGCCGTAGCGCAGCACCTGGAACAGCGAAAAGTCCTGCAGCACATACGGACCTACCTTGCCCTGGCTGCTCTGGATCTCCTCGTCCTCACCCGCGGGCACCAGCTCGGGGCTGATCTCGGTGTCCAGCACGTCGACCAGCACCTCGTTGACCGTCGCGTCGAACTGTTCCGACGAGATCACCCAGCGGATCAGATGCTGGATCAACGTCTTGGGCACCCCACCGTTGACGTTGTAGTGCGACATCTGATCACCCACTCCGTACGTGGACCAGCCCAGCGCCAGCTCGGACAGGTCGCCGGTACCCAGCACGATCCCGCCGCGATAGTTGGCCAGCCGGAACAGATAATCAGTGCGCAGCCCGGCCTGTACGTTCTCGAACGTGACGTCGTAGACCTTCTCCCCGCGGGAGAACGGATGGTCGAGTTCTTTGAGCATCAGCTCTGCGGTGGCCTTGATGTCGAGGGTCTCGAACGTGACGCCGAGCGCTTGGGCGAGCCGAGTGGCGTTGCTCCTGGTGCGTTCTCCGGTGGCGAAGCCGGGCATGGTGTAGGCCAGGATGTCGCTGCGCGGGCGGTCTTCCCGGTCCATCGCCCGCGCCGCGACGATCAGCGCATGGGTGGAGTCCAGCCCGCCCGACAGACCCAACACGACCTTCGGGTACTTCAGCGCGCGCAGCCGCTGTTCGAGTCCGGAGACCTGGATGTTGTACGCCTCGTAGCAGTCCTGTTCGAGACGAGCCGGGTCGTTGGGCACGAACGGGAAGCGCTGCACCTCGCGACGCAATCCGATGTCGCCGGCGGGCGGATTCAATGTGAACTCGATGCGCCGATAGGAGTCGTCGTCGATCAGGTGGTGACGCCGGTTGTCGTCGAACGTACCCATGCGGACCCGCTCGTTGCGGAGCAACTGGAGGTCGACGTCGGCGACAGAACGGCGCTCTCCCTTGGGGAACCGTTCGGACTGTGCCAGGCACACCCCGTTCTCCCAGATCATCGTCTGCCCGTCCCATGCCAGATCTGTCGTCGATTCCCCCTCTCCCGCAGCGGCATACACGTAGGCTGCCAGGCACCGGGAGGACGCCGAGCGAGCCAGCAGCGCACGATCTTCGGCTCGGCCGATCGTGATGGGGCTGCCCGAGAGATTCGCCAACACCGTCGCGCCCGCCAGCGCGGCCTCGGCGCTGGGCGGCACAGGGACGAACATGTCCTCGCAGATCTCCACGTGCAGAACGAAGTTCGGGAGATCATCGGCCGCGAACAGCAGATCGGGCCCGAACGGGGCGGTGGCTCCCCCGACCCGGATCTCACCGCTCTCGTCGTCGCCCGCGGCGATCTGGCGCTTCTCGTAGAACTCCCGGTAGGTGGGCAGGTACGACTTCGGCACCACGCCGAGGACCTCACCGCGGTGGATGACGACGGCGGTGTTGTAGATGCGGTTGCGGTGGCGCAGTGGGGCTCCGACGACGAGCACCGGCAACAGTGCGGCAGTGCCGGCCACGACCTCAGCGACAGCGGTGTCGACGGCCTCGAGAAGTGCGTCCTGCATCACGATGTCGTCGATCGAATACCCCGACAGCGTCAGCTCGGGAAACACCGCGAGGCCGACGTTGTCGTCGTGGCATTCGCGCGCGATCCGCAGGACCGATTCCGCATTCGCGGCCGGGTCGGCCAGCGTCGTGTGGTGGGTACAGGCGGCGATGCGGACGAACCCCTGCCGATACGCCGAGTAAAAGTCCATGGTTCATTGTGTCCCCGAAGTGTCCCCGTCTGATCGCTGGGTACGCGTGAGGTCATGAGCACCACCGCGATCCTGGTCATCGACATGATGAACACGTACCGGCATCCCGACGCCGACAAGCTGATCCCGCACGTCGAGCCCGTCGTCGAGCCACTGAGCGGACTCGTGGCCGAGGCCCACGAGCGCGACGACGTGGAGCTGATCTACGTCAACGACAACTACGGCGACTTCAGTGCCGAATTCAGCGACATCGTCCGTGCGGCACTGGAGGGCGAGCGGCCCGATCTGGTGAAGCCGATCGTCCCGCAGCAGGGCCTTCGTGTGATGACGAAGGTGCGCCACAGCGCGTTCTACGCCACGTCGCTGGCTTATCTGCTGAACCAGTTGAAACCCGACCATCTCGTGCTGACCGGTCAGGTCACCGAGCAGTGCGTCCTCTACACCGCGCTGGACGCCTATGTCCGGCACTTCCCCGTCGTCGTTCCTCG
The DNA here is from genome assembly GCF_055419625.1 of Mycobacterium sp. IDUB_1. NCBI lineage: Bacteria > Bacillati > Actinomycetota > Actinomycetes > Mycobacteriales > Mycobacteriaceae > Mycobacterium > Mycobacterium sp. IDUB_1. The sequence continues at coordinate 269,677 of NZ_JBVAYA010000005.1, forward strand.
TGACGTCGTCGCGCACATCGACCCCGACCTCGGCGACGCAGCGCTGCAGATGATGGAGCAGAACATGAGCGCCGAGATCCTCGACGGTGCCGACCAGTGTCTGCGCTGACCATCACTGAACTGCGCCGATCGCGCCCGCACCTATCCTCGATGTCGTGGAGTCCCCCGAACTGATTGCCGTGCTGCGCGGGCGTCGCATCGCCGTGTTGACCGGCGCAGGCATGTCGACGGACTCGGGCATTCCGGACTATCGCGGACCCGATTCCCCGCCGGCCAACCCGATGACGATCCGGCAGTTCACGTCGGACCCGGTGTTCCGGCAGCGCTACTGGGCCCGCAATCACGTCGGGTGGCGACACATGGACGAACGCCGCCCCAACGCAGGGCACCGCGCGCTGGCCGCCCTGGAGCGGGCCGGCGTCGTCACCGGTGTGATCACCCAGAACGTCGACCTCCTGCACACCAAGGCGGGCAGCCGGGCAGTCATCGATCTGCACGGCACCTACGTGCACGTCGTGTGTCTGCAGTGCGGGGCCGGCATGTCGCGCGCCGCGCTCGACGACATGCTCGAGGCGGCCAATCCCGGGTTCCGCGAGCGGGTGGGCAGCCTGGACAGCATCGCCGTCGCGCCGGATGCCGACGCGGTCGTGGGTGACACCTCGGGGTTCCGGATCGTCGACTGCCCCCGCTGCGGCGGCATGCTCAAACCCGACATCGTGTACTTCGGCGAGAGCGTGCCGAAAGCGCGAGTGGACGAGGCGTACGCGATGGTCGACGACGCCGAGGCGCTGCTGGTCGCCGGTTCGTCGCTGACGGTGTACTCCGGTTACCGCTTCGTGAGGCATGCGGCGGCGCGCGGCATGCCGATCGCGATCGTCAACCGTGGCCGCACCCGCGGCGACGACCTGGCCACCGTGACGATCGACAACGGGTGCTCACCGATGCTGGCGCTGCTGGCCGACGAACTCCCGGCCCTTGCGAGCCCGGTGTGAGCCTGGTGAGCTCGCTGTTGCCGAGCGCGCAGCGACCGCCGTCCGGACCCGCGTCGCAGCGGTGGGGCCTCGGCGTCGGCGACGCGGTGGTCGCGCTGACCCGCCTGCCCGACCCGCTGCAGGGTGCTGTTCGCCTACTCAACCATTTCGGTGGGCTCGCCGTCAGCGGTGACGAGGTGGAGTTCGACGGCGACTCCGTCGACTGGTCCGACGTCGTCGACATCGAAACCCACAGTCTGATCGGCTACCTTCTGACAGACGCACTGCAGACACAGGTCAACCGACTTCCGTTGCCGCGCTTCCCTTTCCGAAAGCAACTCCTCGGCCTGGCGTCCGACGCGGTACTGACCGCGGCTGTCGCCGCCGCCGGCGGCCCGCTGTCGAGCCTGCTGGATGTGCGCGTCCCCGCCGAGGTGAACTACCGCGGCCGACTGCGTAACCGCACACTCTCGGCGGGTGTGCTCGCGACACTGCTGCTCGCCGATCCTGCCGTGCGCGCCGCCGTCGTCGAGACCGCGTCCGCGCACGGGGTGCCGGTGCGGCGTGCCGACAACGACGCCATCGACGCGGCCGAGCGCCGTGCAGAGTGGCTCGAGAACTGGGCGAAGGACCGTTTCTAGACCGCGACCAGGTCGTCGGCGTGCACGACCGGGCGCCGCATCTCGGCGGGCAGATCGGATGTCGACCGGCCCAGCATGGTCGCCAGTTCCGCCGCGTCGTAGGCCACCACGCCCCGAGCCACCATCGTGGCGTCGCTGCTGCGCAGCTCGACGACGTCGCCGCCGGAGAACCGCCCGGTGATGGCAGTGATACCGGCCGGCAGCAGCGAACGACGGTGCCGCACGACAGCATTCACCGCACCGTCGTCGAGGGTCAGCGCCCCGGCCGACTCGGCGGCGTAGCGGACCCAGAAGCGGCGCGCCGACATCCGTTCGGCGCGGGGGGCGAAGACGGTGCCGACCGACGCGTCGTCCAGCGCGGCAGCGGCATCGGTGGCCGCAGCCAGGAGTACCGGCACCCCGGCATCGGAGGCCAGAAGCGCCGCGGACAGCTTGGACTCCATGCCGCCGGTACCGAGGTGGCTGCCGCGCCCCGCCGTCACTCCGGCCAGATCGTCAGGCCCGGCGACCTCGGAGATGAAGCGCGCGTTCGCTTTTCGCGGATCACTGTCGTAGAGGCCGTCGACGTCGGAGAGCAGGATCAGCGCGTCCGCGCCCACGAGGTGCGCGACGAGCGCGGAGAGGCGGTCGTTGTCGCCGAACCGGATCTCGTTGGTGGCCACGGTGTCGTTCTCGTTCACGATCGCCACGGCGTGCAGCGCGCGTAACCGGTCGAGGGTACGTGCAGCGTTGGTGTGCTGCACCCGCATCGAGATGTCGTGCGCGGTGAGCAGGACCTGCCCGACAGTGCGTTGGTAGCGCGCGAACGCCGTACTCCACGAGTTGACCAGGGCCACTTGACCGACGCTCGCGGCGGCCTGCTTGGTGGCCAGATCGGTGGGTCGTCTGGTCAGCCCCAACGGCTCGATCCCAGCGGCGATCGCACCCGAGGACACGATCACCAGATCCGAGCCCGCCTTCATCCGCGCTTCGAACGCGTCGACGAGGTCGTACAGGCGGCGACCGTCGAATTCGCCTGTCGGCGTGGTCAATGCGGTGGTACCGATCTTGACGACCACCGATCGTGCGGTGCGAACCGCCTCGCGGTGGCGGCTCATTCCGGATTACTCTCCCGCCGTGCCTTTCTCGCCGCTTTGCGCTCGTCAGCCGACACGCGGTCGCTCTGTTCGAGCCGGATGTCGGTACCGCGTCCGGACAGGTGCACGTCGACGCCGGCAGGGGTCTGCGGTTCCCAGTCGAACGTCATGTCGCCGATCGTCACCGCGCAGCCCGGGCGGGCACCGAGCTTGAGCAGTTCGTCCTCGACGCCAAGGCGCGCCAACCGGTCACCGAGATAGCCGACGGCTTCGTCGTTCTCGAAGTTCGTCTGCGCCACCCAGCGCTGCGGGCGGGTGCCGTGCACGACGAAGCCGCCCTGCCCGTCCGGCTCGACGGAGAACGAGGTCTCGTCGACGGGCACGGGCCGGATGACGGGGCGCCGGGCGACGACCTCGGGTTGCGCCGCGCGGTAGGCCGCGACCATGTCCCACAGTGCGAACGTCAACGGCCGCAGACCTTCTCGCGCCACGGTGGACACTTCGAACACCGGCCACCCGAACGTCGATGCGATCTCGTCGGAGACGAAGTCGGCGAGTTCGCGCGCTTCCGGCACGTCGATCTTGTTGAGCACCACCGCGCGAGGCCGCTCGGCGAGGTCCACGAGCGTGGTGTCGCCCTGCAGTGTCGGGGTGTAGGCGGCGATCTCGGCTTCGAGCGCCTCGATGTCGGAGATCGGATCGCGGCCGGGTTCCAGTGTCGCGCAGTCGACCACGTGCACGAGCACGGCGCAGCGTTCGATGTGGCGTAGGAAGTCCAGTCCCAGCCCGCGGCCCTCGGAGGCGCCCGGGATCAATCCGGGGACGTCGGCGACGGTGAACGTGTGGTCGCCGGCGGACACCACCCCGAGGTTCGGAGCGAGCGTGGTGAACGGGTAGTCGGCGATCTTGGGCTTGGCCGCCGAGATCGCCGACACCAGCGAGGACTTGCCGGCCGACGGGAATCCGACGAGCCCGACGTCGGCGACGGTCTTGAGTTCGAGGGTGAGGTCGCGCACCTCGCCCTTCTCGCCGAGCAGCGCGAAGCCGGGGGCCTTGCGGGCCCGCGACGCCAACGCGGCGTTACCGAGCCCGCCACGACCACCTGCGGCCGCCTCGAAGCGGGTGCCGGGTCCCACGAGGTCGGCCAGCAGCCGGCCCTGTTCGTCGAGCACGACGGTGCCGTCGGGCACCTTGACCTCGAGATCAGCGCCTGCTGCACCGTCGCGGTTGCTTCCGGCGCCCTGCTTGCCCGACGGGGCGACGACGTGGGGATGGAAGTGGAAGTCGAGCAGGGTGTGGACCTGCGGATCGACGACGAACACGATGCTGCCGCCGCGTCCGCCGTTGCCGCCGTCGGGGCCACCGAGGGGCTTGAACTTCTCCCGGTGCACCGACGCGCAGCCATTGCCGCCGTTACCCGCCCGGGCGTGAATCACCACGCGGTCGACGAAGCGGGTCATCGATGTCCTCCTCTCTCAGTGCCGAAACCGACGATTGGGCGCCAAAGTACGAGTGTCTGGCGCCAAAACGTCGATCTCGACGTTGGAGAAAGAAGTCAGGCGTCGGTGCGGGTCAACCGCACGATGTTGACGTACTTGCGGCCACGCTTGGTGCCGAACTCGACCGCACCCGGCGCCGTGGCGAACAGGGTGTCGTCACCGCCACGGCCGACGTTGACGCCGGGGTGGAAGTGCGTGCCGCGCTGACGGACCAGGATCTCGCCGGCCTTGACGACCTGCCCACCGAAACGCTTGACGCCGAGCCGCTGGGCGGCCGAGTCGCGACCGTTGCGTGAGCTGGAAGCGCCCTTCTTGTGTGCCATGTCTTGTCGCTCCCGTCGCTACTTGATGCCGGTGACCTTGAGAACCGTCAGCTGCTGACGGTGCCCCTGGCGCTTGTGATAGCCGGTCTTGTTCTTGAACTTGTGGATGCGGATCTTCGGACCCTTGGTGTGCTCGAGGACCTCGCCGGTGACCGCGACCTTCTCCAGCGCCGTCGCGTCGGTGGTCACATCGGCTCCGTCGACGACGAGGGCCACCGGCAGCGACACCGTGCCACCGGGCTCGACGTCGAGCTTCTCCACCTTGACGATGTCACCGGCGGCGACCTTGTACTGCTTGCCACCGGTCTTGACGATCGCGTACGTGGCTTTTTGCGCTGCCATCGTTGGTCATCCTCTACTTCGCGTGCGGGCGCGCATCACCTGGCGGTCTGCGTGCGGGTCTTGGTGCGGGATCTGCCATCCCTGTCTCGGGCCCGCCGTGAGCAGGCCCTGGAGACAACTCCTCAAGGTTACGTGAGCAGCGGGTTGAGGGTCAAACCGCTCAGTCCTGAGCGGGTGGCCCTGCCGGACGGGCTGCGGCGCGTCGACGCTGCCGGACAGGCCGGACAGCGACGGCAGCGGGCTGCTCGTCCTCCTCCTCGGAATCCTCGTCATCGGAGTCGTCCTCGGAATCCTCGTCGAAGTCGTCGTCATCCTCGTCATCGGAGTCGTCCTCGTCGGATTCCTCGTCGTCGTCATCAGAGTCTTCGTCATCAGAGTCTTCGTCATCAGAATCGTCGTCCTCGTCGTCGAGCACGTCGATGTCGTCGTCCTCGTCGTCCTCGTCGTCATCGGAGTCGTCCTCGTCGGACTCCTCGTCCTCGTCGTCCGAGTCCTCGAAGTCGTCGTCGAGTTCCTCGTCCTCGGTGTCGACAACCGTTGCCCGGATCGCGTCTTGGTCGAGCTCGGCGACCTCGTCCGCGTGATCGTCCTCGTGATCGTGATCGTCGTCGTCTTCGTGCTTGCCGTTGGCCGCGGCCATCGCCTTGAACATCGGGTGCTCGCCGGGTGAATGTGCGGGCACCTTGGCGACCTGCACCTCCTGCGGGGGCGCTCCGCGCTTACCGCGCTTGCCGCGGCGACCACCGCCACCACCGCCACCGCCGCCGTTCGATTCGGCTTTGCGACCTGCACCTGACGCGGTGTCGACCGGATCGCCGTGGAGCATGATGCCGCGTCCGCCGCAGTGTGTGCACGTGGTGGAGAACGCCTCGATCAGGCCGGTGCCGAGCCGTTTACGGGTCAGCTGCACCAGCCCCAGCGACGTCACTTCGGACACCTGGTGGCGGGTGCGGTCCCGGGCCAGCGCTTCGGTCAGCCGCCGCAGCACCAGGTCGCGATTCGATTCGAGCACCATGTCGATGAAGTCGATGACCACGATGCCGCCGATGTCCCGCAGCCGCAGCTGCCGCACGATCTCCTCAGCGGCCTCGAGGTTGTTGCGGGTCACGGTCTGTTCGAGATTGCCGCCCGACCCGGTGAACTTGCCCGTATTGACGTCGACGACTGTCATCGCCTCGGTGCGGTCGATCACCAGGGTGCCGCCCGACGGCAGCCACACCTTGCGGTCGAGCGCCTTGGTCAGCTGCTCGTCGATCCGGTGCACCGCGAACACGTCGGGGCCGTCGGAACCGGCCGGCTCGTACTTCGTCATCCGCGGGAGAAGCTCGGGTGCCACGGCTGTCACATAGTCGTTGATCGTCGTCCATGCGTCGTCCCCGGAGACGATCAGCGTGGAGAAGTCCTCGTTGAACAGGTCGCGGATCACCTTGACCAACACGTCGGGCTCTTCGTAGAGCGCCATGGCGGCGCCGGCCTTCTTCGCGGTGATCTCGGTGGCCTTGGCCTCGATCTCGTTCCACCGAGTCTGGAGCCGCTCCACATCGCTGCGGATGTCGTCCTCTTTGACGCCTTCCGAGGCCGTGCGGATGATGACGCCGGCGTCCGAAGGCACCACCTCGCGCAGGATCTCCTTGAGCCGCTGCCGTTCGGTGTCGGGCAGCTTGCGGCTGATCCCCGTCGACGACGCGCCGGGCACGTACACCAGGTAGCGGCCGGCCAGAGACACCTGCGTGGTCAGCCGGGCGCCTTTGTGTCCCACCGGGTCCTTGCTGACCTGCACGACCACGTAGTCGCCGGGCTTGAGCGCCTGCTCGATCTTGCGCTGGGCGCCTCCCAGACCGGCAGCTTCCCAGTTCACCTCGCCGGCGTAGAGCACACCGTTGCGGCCGCGGCCGATGTCGACGAACGCGGCTTCCATCGACGGCAGCACGTTCTGCACGATGCCGAGGTAGATGTTGCCGACCAACGAGGCCGATGCCGCCGACGTGACGAAGTGTTCGACGACGACGCCGTCCTCGAGCACCGCGATCTGGGTGTACCGGGCGCCCTCGTGGGGAGGCTCGCTGCGGACCTTGTCGCGGACCACCATGGTGCGTTCGACGGATTCACGCCGCGCGAGGAACTCTGCCTCCGACAGGATCGGGGGGCGGCGGCGACCTGCGTCGCGACCGTCGCGGCGGCGCTGCCGCTTGGCTTCGAGGCGAGTGGACCCGCTGATGCCCTGGATCTCGGAGTCCGACGAGCCCTTGGCGCCCTTGCCGCGCGGTTCGCGTTCATGCACGACGGTGTTGGGCGGATCGTCGGGCGACGTGCCGTTCTCGTTGTCGGAGGTGGCTCCGGTCTTGCGGCGGCGGCGGCGACGGCGGCGACGGGTCGCGCCGTCTCCGCCGTTGTCGTCCTCACCGCTGTCGTCATCGGCGTCGTCGGCGGACTCAGCACCCTCGGAGGATTCGTCCGACTCGGCCGACTGGTCGTCCTCGTCGCTGCCCGGTTCGTCGCCGTTCTGTTCACCGCGCCCGCGACCGCGGCCGCGGCGGCCCCGGCGGCGACGCTTGGTCGACGGGCGGCCCGACTGGTCATCGTCGGAGTCGGTGTCGGAGTCCGCATCGGAATCGGTGTCGGACTCCGAGGTGGAGTCGTCCTCGTCGTTGTCGTCGGTGTGGGCGGGTTCTGGGCGCACCGGTTGCGGGGCTACGAACAGCGGCAGGTAGTCGGCGGGTTCGGCCTCGACCGCGGGCGGTGTCTCGAGGATCAGCCGTGACTCCGGCTCCTCCTCGGCAGGAACGTCGGGCTCGGCAGCAACGGCCGGCTCCGGAGCGACGGCCGGCTCGGGTGCCACCTCGACTGCTTCGGGTGCGGGCTCGGGTTCGGCCAGCGCCGCGCGCACGCGGTCGGCCTCGTCACGGCCGATCGTGGAGTGCGCGCTGCGGGTACGCCCGTCGAGTTCGGCCAGCGCGTCGATGATGCGCCTGCTGGTCGTGCCGAGCACACGGGCCAGGGAGTGAACCCTCAGCCGTTCGGGTGTCGGTGGAGGGGCACTAGCAGTCTCCGTGGGCTGCGCCTCGTCGGGCGAAGCGGTGCCGGGGTCCTGCAGGTCGTGGAGGTTGTCATTGTCGGCCACGTATTCTCCTAAAGCCCCCGGGCGCGTCGTTTGCTGACGCGGCCACGCGAGGGCTACTGACTGTTGCGTCCGGGCCACTTGATCCCGAACTCTGGTTGGTCTTGCTCCGAGGAGTCCCGGCGGGACATCCTCGGTGCCGGTCTGAATGATGGCTGGACGGTCGGCGCCACATCGGGGTAGCGATGGTCGCAGTCGTCGAAGTCTTCATCCGAGTGACCAACCCGGGGTAGTCAGGCCGGCCGCTCGCGCCCAGTATCCCACATCACTGCGGGGGAACCCGAAACGCGGCGTCAGCGGGTCGCCGCGGCGCTCAGCTGCCGGGGAACCAGAGCTCGATTTCGCGCGCGGCCGACTCGGGCGAATCAGAACCGTGAACCAGGTTGAACTGGGTCTCCAGGCCGAGATCACCCCGGATGGTGCCCGGAACGGCCTTCTCGACCGGATCGGTGCCACCGGCCAGCTGACGGAACGCGGCGATGGCGCGCGGCCCTTCGAGCACGGCAGCTACCACCGGACCGGAGGTGATGAACTCCAGCAGCGAGTCGAAGAACGGTTTGCCGTCGTGCTCGGCGTAATGGGCACGCGCCAGCGCGTCGTCGACGTTCTTGAGCTCGAGCGCGGCCACGGTCAGTCCCTTGGCTTCGATCCTGCTGATGATCTCGCCGATGAGCCGACGGGCAACGCCGTCGGGCTTGATGAGGACGAGGGTTCGCTCTGTCACGGCCGACAGCCTACCCATACGCCGCATCTAGTCCGCGTCGCGCTGCTGCCCGGGCAACAGGCCCCGTTTCTGGCGGCGCAGCACCTCGGCCCTCAGATAGGCGATCAACAGCCACACCACCACGAACAGCAGGCCGATGAAGCCGATCCCCGGATACAGGACCCAGCCGGCCACCAGCAGCAGCTGCACTCCGAGGTTGGCCCAGATCGCCCAGGGCCGGCCCTGCACGCCTGCCATCAGCAGCAGCAGGATCGCAACCCCGACGACGTAACCGATCGATCCGCCGGTCAGACCGCCGCCGACGGCGCCGACCACCGGCAGCGCGAGCAGCACCACGATGGCCTCGAGGATCAGCGTGCCGGCCATGACGCCGCGGAAACTTTTCCACGGATCGGGCGGCGGGGTGGTCATGCCGGATCCTTTCCGAACAGCGTGCGCGCCACGCCGGCGGTGACGACCGAGCCGGTGATCACGATGCCGGCGCCGCTCATGCCTCCGGCGCCTTCGACGTCGCCGCCCGAGTCCTCGACCAGCGCGGTGGCCGTCTCGATCGCGTCGGGCAGCGTCGCCGCGGTCGCGACCCGTTCGGGGCCGAAGACCTCCTCGGCTTTGAGCGCGAGCGCGTCGACCTCCAGAGCACGCGGTGAGCCGTTGGTCGTCACGACGATCTGGTCGAAGGCGGGCTCGAGGGCGGCCAGGACTCCGTCGACGTCCTTGTCGGCCATCACCGACACCACCCCGACCAGGAACCGGAAGTCGAACTCCTCGGCCAGCGCGGACGTCAGCGCCGCCGCTCCGGCGGGATTGTGCGCGGCATCGATGAAAACGGTTGGTGCGCTGCGCATCCGCTCCAGTCGACCGGGCGACGTGACAGCGGCGAATCCGGCGCGCACCGCGTCGACGTCGAGCTGGCGTTGCGCACCAGCGCCGAAGAACGCCTCGACGGCGGCGAGGGCCAGCACAGCGTTGTGAGCCTGATGCTCGCCGTGCAGCGGCAGGAAGACCTCCGAGTACCGACCCCCGAGCCCCTGCAGTTCGAGCATCTGCCCGCCGATGGCCACCTGGCGATCGAGCACGGCGAACTCGGAGTCCTCGCGTGCGACGGCGGCGTCGGCGCGGACAGCGGCGGCCATCACCACCTCCATCGCCTCGGGCACCTGGCGGCCGATCACCGCGACGGTGTCGGTGGGCACCAGGTCGTCGGCCTGCCGGGTGATGATGCCGGCCTTCTCGCCGGCGATCTCGGCGATCGTGTCACCGAGGTAGTCGGTGTGGTCCATGCCGATCGGCGTGATCACCGCAACGGGCGCGTTGATCACGTTCGTGGCGTCCCATCGTCCACCGAGGCCGACCTCGACGACGGCCACGTCGATCGGGGCGTCGGCGAACGCGGCGAAGGCCATCGCGGTCACCACTTCGAACTTCGAGCAGCGCGGCCCTCCCCCGGCCTCGGACTGCTGATCGACCAGCTCCACGAACGGCTCGATCTCCCGGTACGTGTCGACGTACGTGGCCGGGCTGATCGGCCTGCCGTCGATCGAGATCCGTTCGACGGCCGACTGCAGGTGCGGGCTGGTGGTGCGCCCGGTGCGCCGGTGCAGCGCAGTGAGCAGCGCGTCGACCATCCGGGCGACCGACGTCTTGCCGTTGGTGCCGGCGATGTGGATCGACGGGTAGCCCTTCTGCGGTGAGCCGAGCAGTTCGAGCAGCGCGGCGATGCGGGCCGTGCTGGGTTCGATCTTCGTTTCCGGCCACCGCTGGTCGAGCAGGTGCTCGACCTGCAGCAGAGCCGCGATCTCGTCAGGTGCGGGTTCGGTCGAGCTCACGTCAGGGCGGCCAGCCGTGCCGAGATGCGGTCGACTTCTTCTCCGGCGAGCTGCTGGCGCGCGCGGATCTTGTCGACGACGTCAGCGGGCGCCTTGGCCAGGAACGCCTCGTTACCCAGTTTGGCCGAGGTGCCGGAGAGTTCCTTCTGGGCTGCGGCCAGATCCTTCTCCAGGCGGCGCCGCTCGGCGTCGACGTCGACGGTCCCCGACGTGTCGACCTCGACGAGCACGGTGCCGCCGGAGAGCCGGACCTCCACCGACGCCGATGCGGTGAAGTCGTCGGCCGGCGGGGTCAGCCAGGCCAGCGCGGTGACGGCGGGCACGTGGGCCGTCAGGCCCGCCGTGTCGACGCCGGACAGCCGCGCCGGCACCTTCTGCCGGTCGCCCAGGCCCTGGTCGCTGCGGAACCTGCGCACTTCGGTGATCAGTTTCTGCATGTCGGAAATCCGTTGCGCGGCAGCATGATCGAGGTCCATCCCACTGGCGGGCGGCCAGTCGGCGATCACGAGCGACTCGCCCCCGGTCACGGTCTTCCACAGCACCTCGGTGACGAACGGCATCACCGGGTGCAGCAGCTTGAGCAGCGTGTCGAGAACCGCGGCGAGAACGGCGGTGGTGTGCGAAACACCCTCGCCGAGCTGGACTTTGGCCAACTCCACGTACCAGTCGCAGAATTCGTCCCAGGCGAAGTGGTACAGCGCCTCGCACGCCCGACTGAACTCGTAGGCATCCAGCGCCGAATCCACCTCGGCGCGAACCTCTTCCAGCCTGCCGAGGATCCAGCGGTCGGCATCGGTGAGTGCGTCGACGGGCGGCAGCGGGGCGGGGCTGGCGCCGTTGAGAAGCGCGAACCGCGTCGCATTGAACAGCTTTGTGGCGAAGTTGCGCGATGCCCTGGCGTGGTCTTCACCGATGGCCAGGTCACCACCGGGGCTCGCGCCGCGGGCCAACGTGAAGCGCAGCGCGTCGGCGCCGAACTTCTCCACCCAGTCCAGCGGGTCGATGCCGTTGCCGCGCGACTTGCTCATCTTGCGGCCGTGTTCGTCGCGAATGAGGCCGTGCAGGAAGACGTTCTGGAACGGGACCTGCCGCGCGCGGCTGCCGTTGTCGGTGATCGCGCTGTCGTCGCCGACGAAGGTGCCGAACATCACCATCCGGGCCACCCAGAAGAACAGGATGTCGTAACCGGTCACCAGCACCGACGTCGGATAGAACTTCGCGAGGTCCGCGGTGTGGTCGGGCCAGCCCATCGTCGAGAACGGCCACAGCGCCGAACTGAACCACGTGTCCAGCACGTCGCTGTCCTGTTCCCAGCCCTCCGGCGGGGTCTCGTCGGGGCCGACGCACACGGTCTGCCCGTCGGGCCCGTGCCAGATCGGGATGCGATGCCCCCACCACAGCTGTCGCGAGATGCACCAGTCGTGCATGTTGTCGACCCAGGCGAACCAGCGCGGCTCCAGGCTGGCCGGGTGAATCACGATGTCGCCGTTGCGGACTGCGTCACCGGCAGCCTTGGCCAGCGACTCCACCTTCACCCACCACTGCAGGCTCAGCCGCGGCTCGATCGGTTCGCCGCTGCGCTCGGAATGGCCGACGCTGTGCAGATACGGACGCTTCTCGGCGACGATGCGGCCCTGCTCGGCCAGCGCCTCGCGCACCGCCACGCGTGCCTCGAAGCGATCCATCCCGTCGAACCGCGTTCCGGTGTCGGCGATCCGACCCTTGGTGTCGAGCATCGTGGGCATCGCGAGCTGGTGCCGCAGACCGATCTCGAAGTCGTTGGGGTCGTGCGCCGGGGTGACTTTGACTGCGCCCGTACCGAATTCGGGGTCGACGTGGTGGTCGGCCACGATCACGATCTGGCGGTCATCCAGGAAGGGATGGGGCAGCGTCGTACCGACCAGGTGGCGGTAGCGCTCGTCATCGGGATGCACCGCGATCGCAGTGTCCCCCAGCATCGTCTCGATCCGGGTGGTGGCGACCACCAGGTGCGGTTCGTCGTCGGACATCGACCCGTAGCGGAACGAAACCAGCTCGCCCTCGATGTCTTCGTATTTGACCTCGAGATCCGAGATCGCGGTCTCGAGCACCGGCGACCAGTTGACCAGGCGCTCCGCCTGATAGATCAACCCGGCGTCGAACAGCCGCTTGAAGATGGTGCGCACCGCACGGGAGAGCCCCTCGTCCATGGTGAACCGGTCGCGGCTCCAGTCCACGCCGTCGCCCAGGCGGCGCATCTGGCCGCCGATGGTGCCGCCGGATTGGCGCTTCCAGTCCCACACCTTCTCGACGAACAGCTCACGACCGAAGTCCTCTTTGGTCTTCCCGTCGGCGGCGAGCTGCTTTTCCACCACGGTCTGGGTGGCGATACCGGCGTGGTCCATACCGGGCAGCCACAGCACCTCGAAGCCCTGCATGCGCTTGCGGCGAGTCAGCGCGTCCATCAGCGTGTGGTCGAGCGCGTGACCCATGTGCAGGCTGCCCGTCACGTTCGGCGGCGGCAGCACGATCGAGTAGGCGGGCTTGTCGCTGGCCGGATCGGCGGTGAAATACCCCGCATCCACCCAGCCCTGATACAGATCACTCTCGACGGCACCGGGGTCCCACGACTTGGGCAGGGCATCGAGCCCGGAGGGTCCGGCGTTGGCGAGCGGCTGGGAGGTCACCGAGCCATTCTAGGAAGACGCCGCGAGCTACTTCTTCCCGCCCAGAAGGCCGCCGAGGATGTCGCCCACACCGCCGGCCTTGTCACCGCCCAGCACGGAGCCCAGAATGCTGCCCAACGGGTTGTTCCCGCCCGGGGCCGTACCGCCGCCGAGGATGCTGCCGAGGATGTCGCCGATGCCGCCTCCGCCGGTCTGCCCGGGCACCTGCGCTCCGCCCGAGAGCCGCTTGCCGATGTAAGCGAGCACGATCGGCGCGAGGATCGGCAGCAGCTTCTGGATCAGGTCGCTGTTGCCGGCACCGCCGCCGGAGAGCGCCGAAGCCACCTGCCCGGTGTCGCTGCCGCCGAAGATCTTCGCGATCGCGCGGGACCCGTCGGCCTCGTCGACCTGTTCGACGCTCACCCCTCCGTCCAGCAGGCCGCTGCGGGCGTGCGAGTCGGCGGCCGAGGCGATGCCCTGGGCGGTGCCGGGATCTTGGGCGTTGTGCTGCAGGCCGCCCACCAGGACGGGGACCAGCGTCTTGACGGCGCTGTCGACCTCGCTCTCGTCGACACCCAACCGTCCGGCGATCTGCTGGACGGGAATCTGGCTGTACAGGTCATCGAGGCCGCTCATGAGCGTCAGGTTAGACCCGGTGACGGCGGTGCGACCGCCGTTCGGTCAGGCCAGTTTGGTGACGTCCAGCTCCACACCTGCGGCGGGGAACCGCGCCAGCAGCGCGTCGCCCATCGCGGAGGCGGGAGTCAGCACACCGAGCAGGTCGGAGAGCTTTTCGCGGTCGGTTGCCAGCGCCAGAGCGCTCTCGCCGAGCAGCACCGATGTGGCCTTGTAGCCGGGATCGCCCTGCTGTGACATCCGCGCCACGTAGCGGGCGCCCGACGACGTGGTGGTGTACGTCTCGACGGTGTAGTGACCGCTCTCGCGAGTCTGCTCGCTGGGGCCGGTGCCGGGTTTGGGCAGGATGCGCTCCAGCGCGCTGCGCGGCACCCGGTTGAGGAATCTGCTGCCCAGCTCGATGGCGGCGATGTTCCCGCCGGTGGCCATCGCCGCGGCGAGCGGCGCGAGCGGGGACTTGCCGAGGCTCATCTGCTCGGCGTATTCGAACCGTCGGCCGTAGGCGTACTCGAGGAGCGCGTTGGTGCGCCGCACGATGCGGGAGTTGGGCACCGACATCGCGAACGCGCCCACCCAGTAACCGTCGAGCTCGGGGGCGATGTCGCGGCCGCGCCGCCAGCGCGCGTCGGGCTGGCCGCCGAGTTCGGGTTCGGCGCCCCGGTCCGGGGACAGCGTGTAGGGATCGTTGAGGAGCCGGCGGCTCTCGGGGTCCTCTGCGGCCTCCCGGGCGAGCTCCGTCATCGAGGCGATGGTGCCCCCGGACATGCCGCCGGCGAAGCGGCGCACGACGAAGTTGGTGTCGCCCAGGTCACCCGCACCGTCCTCGGCCGCCTGGCGGTACAGCGCGAAGACGGTGAGGTCGGATGGGATGGAGTCGAACCCGCAGGAGTGCACGATCCGGGCGCCGGTGTCGACCGCCTGCTTGTGGTACTGGTCGATCGCGCGGCGGATGAACAGTGGTTCGCCGGTGAGGTCGGTGTAGTCGGTGCCGGCGGCCGCGCAGGCGGCGACCAGCGGTAGTCCGTACCGCAGGTAGGGGCCGACGGTGCTGATCACGACCCGGGTCCTCGCGGCCATGGCGGCCAGCGACGACGGATCGGAGGCGTCCGCGGTGATCAGCGGCCACGACTGCGCCGACGCGGGCAGGGTCTCGCGGACCGCGAGCAGTCGATCGGCCGAGCGGCCGGCCAGCGCGATGCGAGCATCCCCGGCTGCGGAGGCCAGATACAGGGCGGTCAGCTTGCCGACGAATCCTGTCGCGCCGTAGAGGACGATGTCGAATTCGCGGTCCGGTGAGCTCATGTGGCCCGACGCTACCCGAGGGTCTCGGGCAGTTCGGTGTCCTGTTCGAGGACGTGACGTGCCAGGAACGCGAACACCACCTCGTACCAGAGCTTGGCGTGCGACGGGCTCAACACCCAGTGGTTCTCCGACGGGAAATAGAGGAAGCGATGCTCGGTGGAGCCGTCAGCGGCCGCGGGCAGTCCTGACGAGCTGAGCAGGTCGTACCAGAGGCGCAGCGCTTCCCCGATGGGCACGCGGTAGTCCCGATCGCCGTGGATCACCAACATCGGGGTCGCGATGTCGGCGACGAACCGGTGCGGAGAATTGGCCGCGGTCATCTCCGGTGTCATCTCGCGTGACCACCAGTAACCACCGTCGGTGGTGCCGCCGAACTGGTCAAGCGCCCACAGGCTGGCGTGGGTGACGATCGCGTCGAACCTGTCGGTGTGGCCGGCGATCCAATTGGCCATGTAGCCGCCGAAGGAGCCACCCATGGCCGCGGTGCGGGTGGCGTCGACCCGGGGATGCTCGCACGCGGCGTCGGTGGCCGCCATGAGGTCGGCGTAGGGGGCGAATCCCCATGCGCCCCAGCCACGTTGGATGAAATCCTGGCCGTATCCGGTGGACAGCGCCGGATCGGGCAGCAGCACCGCGTAGCCTCGAGCCACCATCAGCCACGGATTCCAGCGCCAGTGCCAGGCGTTCCAGCTCGCCAGCGGCCCACCGTGAATCCACAGCACCAGGGGCGCCCCGGAATCGATGTGGTCCTCCCCGTCGGGTAGCGCCAGCCAGGACCGGACCGGTACCCCGTCGTCGGCGAGCGCTGTCACCTCGGTCAGCGTGCCGGGCAGCGTGGGCATCTCGACGCTGGGCAGCGCCGTCACGGTGCCGTCGGAGTCGATGCGGACCGGATGTGGCGGCGCGGTATAGGAACTGCGCAGTGCGAACACCGCACCGGTCGTGGCCACCTGCAGATCGGTGTAGGTGAAGTCGTCGTCGACCAGCGGCCGGACCGTGGAGGTCGACACGTCGACGGTGAAGATCGGTCCGCGCCCGGACTGGTCGGCCGTCACCAGCAGCGACGCGCCGTCGGGCGCCCACCTGACCGACGTCGGCCACCGGTCCCAGCTGCCGGTGACTTCCACCGCCGGGGACCCGAAACGCAGGAGCCACAGCGTGATTCGCGGTGCCTGCGCAGGCGTGGAGAACGTCTCCCGGGTGAAGGCGACCGCGGAGCCGTCCGGCGAGATCGCCGGCATTCCCAGGTCGGCGTCGGGATCGTCGAGCAGTGTCAACCGCTCGCCGGTGGTGATGTCGATGCGAACCAAGGTCTTTCGCACAGCAGCCCCTGGTGACGGCACCTGCCACGTCGTGACGACAAACGTTCCGTCTGCGCTGACGTCGAGGTCGGCCTCGCGCAGCGCGTCGTCGGGGTCGGGGGTGAGGTCGCGGCGCTCGTCGGCGGTGAACAGGCGGGGCCGGTCCGGGCCGAGGTCGTGATCCCAGTGCCGCACCGGATATCCGGTGTGCAGCACCGCCGAGATCTTGGCTTTCGACCGCGCGTCCCGCAGCCTGCGGTCGTCGTCGAGGTCGCGCGCCGAGCGCAGAACAGGCGTCGTGACGACGGTGACGTCACAGGCGCGTGCCACTGCCGCGGCGTTCACTCCCCCGGGGAATGTCGCGATCTCGGTGGCCTCTCCCCCGGCCGCCGGCAGGCGCCACAGGGCCTTGGACGGCTCTGTGTCGTTGGCGATGTCCTTGACCCTGCCCCGCGCCGCCAGGAACAGTAGATCCCCGTTCGCGGTGAGCGTCGGCGCCGATTCGCCGGTGCTGCCGTGGGTGATTCGGCGCGCCGGCTCGTGGCCGGCAGGGTCCAATTCCCAGATCGCGCTGACGAATTGAGTGCGTTCGTCGTTGACGACGGACACCGTCGTCACGGCGCGCGAACCGTCCGGTGCGATCGCGAGGCCACTCACCCGAGGCAGTGACAGGTAGACGTCGAGATCGTCGAACGGGGTGTCGGGGGCCATGCCCACTTCGTAACACAGTGGGCGGCTAGGGTCAGCCCATGCCAGCGCGATTCATCGTCGTCGGCGCCGGCATCGCCGGACTGGCGACTGCCGTCGCGCTGAACCGCGACGGTCACGATGTCCGTGTGCTCGAGCAGCGGACCGACCTCGGCGCGGGCACGGCGATCAGCATCTGGCCCAATGCGCTGGCCGCGCTCGACCAGATCGGCGCCGGCGATGCCGTCCGCGACGCCGGCGGCCGCGTCACCGCGGGCGCGATCCGCTGGCGCAGCGGACGGTGGCTGCGACGGCCCGCCGGCCAGCGGATGGTCACCGCCCTCGGAGAGCCGCTGGTCGTGGTGCGCAGATCGACCCTGACCGATCTGCTGGCCGATGCGCTCCCGCCCGGCGCGGTGATCACCGGGGCGTCGGTCAGGACGGTGTCGACGACGGCGTCAGGGGTGGAGGTCACGACGACGGGAAGTGACGTCCTGGTGGCCGACGCGGTGGTCGGCGCCGACGGCGTCCGTTCGGTCGTCGCGGCCACCCTGAACGGGGACCTGCCGAGCCGTTACGTCGGGTACACGGCGTGGCGGGGTATCGCCGAGACTCCGCTGGATCCGGAGCTGGCCGGCGAGACCCTCGGCCCGGGCGTACAGGTCGGTCACGTGCCGCTCGGTCCAGAGCACACCTACTGGTTTGCGACGGAGCGGACACCGGAGGGCGGTCGCGCGCCCGACGGCGAGCACGCTCACCTGGCCCGTCTGCTGTCAGGCTGGGCGACGCCGATCCCGCAGCTGCTGGCGGCCACCGCGCCCGAAAACATCCTCCGCAACGACCTCTACGATCGCGCGGCGCCCAAGCACTGGTGCCGCGGGCCCATCGTGATCGTCGGAGATGCCGCCCACCCGATGCGGCCCCACCTCGGGCAGGGTGGATGCCAGGGCATCGAGGACGCCGCAGTGCTGGCACGGTGCGTAGCGCGCGAACCGGATCTGCCCCATGCCTTCAGCTCGTTCGCTGCCTTCCGCCGACGCCGGGTACGCGCGCTGGCGTGGGAAGCCGCGACCATCGGGCGCATCCTGAACGCGCGACCCACGGCACTGGGTGCTGCGGCGAGTTGGGGCACGGCGGTGCTTCCTGAACGCGTCGTGGCCGCCCACCTGGCCTCGATCGCAGCACGCTCGGCGTTCGCCTCACCGCCGGGTTGAGCTGATTCAGCGCGCGCTGCGGGGCGTGAAGATCGCCGTGCACATCTTGCGCAGGTCCACGAAGCCGCCGAGCGCGGAGGTCGGCAGGTTCGCGCAGCCTTTCGCAGTGGCGGGCGCGGCGGCGGGAACGACGGTCGGCGCGGGGTTCGTGCCCCACACCTGCGCGGCCTGCATGCCCGCGGCACCGCACTTCGGCCATGCCTTGAGGCCCTGGCTCTGCAGCACGTTCTCCGCGACGCGGATCTGCTCTGCGCGCGAGGCCGTCGCCGGGCTGCCCGCGCCACCGTTGGAGCTCCAGGTGGCCTGCTTGAACTGCAGCCCGCCGTAGTGCCCGTTGCCGGTGTTGATGCTCCAGTTGCCGCCCGACTCGCACTGCGCGATGGCGTCCCAGTTCACCGAGTCGGCGTGGGCGGTGGCGGTGGCGCCGTCCAGCGCCATCGGCACGGTGGCGAAGGCTCCGGAGAGCGCTGCGGCCATCAGGCCCTTGCTGACAATTCTGGTGAAACGGCTGCTGATGTTCATGTTCTGCGGTCCTTCCCCGACCGTTGTGACCCAAGGCCCGCATGCGACGAAGGCGTCTCACGCTGCGGCTGTCTGGTCTGTCGGGTGACCAACATCACCTGTTACCGATGAGAATGAAGTTTTAGACGTTACTTATCTGGTGTAAGAGGCCTGTGAGAACAACGAGGCGGTGCCGACGAAGTCGACACCGCCTCGTGTGAAGAGTGGTATGAGGGTCAGCCGCGGCGACCGCACACCGGCCACGCGCCGATGCCCTGAGAGCGCAGCACGTTCTCGGCCACGCGGATCTGCTCTTCGCGGCTGGCGCCATGCGGCGAGCCGCTGCCGCCGTTGGCCTGCCAGGTGCTCAAGGTGAACTGCAGGCCGCCGTAGTAACCGTTGCCGGTGTTGATGGCCCAGTTGCCGCCCGACTCGCACGCTGCGACGGCATCCCAGTTGACGCTGTCCGCATTCGCGGTTCCGGCCCCAAAACCCGTGACCGCTGCCATGGGTGCCACGGCGAGCGCGCCGGCGATGGTGGCCAGCCCAAACGTCTTGCGGATGTTCTTCAACTTTCGTCCTTTCGCCGAGCGCGCGCCGAAACAGGCCGTGCGGACGCACGGCCGTGCTGCCTGTCAAGGGCGGGGAGGTTGTCGGGTCGCACCGTCTCGGTCGGGTACGACTGGGGGAGATCGCAGTCGATCTCGCCGGGAAAGTCCGGCGCCGGTGGAGGCGCTACGCCTCCGGTGGCCCACACACACGCTGGTTCGTGATGTTGAGTTATCGGCTTCGCTTTCGAAGCTGTTTGGGACCGTACAAAGCTGGAAACGCAAAGTCATCTCGGGTGACGGTTCAATTGCTGGCAGATCACGAAACGATCACGACGCGATGGTCGAGAGTTCATGCTGGTCGCGGTGATGTTTGACGGCGAAGTCGGGCGGCTAGCGCGTCGCCGCCTGCGTGAGCCAAATCACCAGCTTTTTGTGACCCCCGACACCCTCGCCGCGGCCCTCCCACCGCCGGTTCTCCCACTGCACGCAACCCGCCTCACAGAGTGGCGTGGACCCACGGTTGATCGAGTCGGATCGTCACGGGTATGCCTGCGGCACAACCGAACACGAGTTGTCGCGAGGCCATTCTAGAGAGGCAAGACTTTTATCCGAGACGACCATTCCGCCGACCATTGTGCGGTGGGGTTCGAAGTCAGCCGCGGACATCAACCGCGTCCCGCAGAAGGCACTTTCACGCGAAGGACCCCCAATGATGTTGGCGTGGAGAGCTTTTGAGGTCCGACACGGATACCTGACCGAGTCCCGAAGAGGACCGTCACCGACGAAGCCGTCGTCGCATGTCAACTGTTCGATGTACTAATTAAGCGGCGCGAATTCCGCGTCATCGCGTCGGAATTCAACGTCATTTCTCAGCGAATTTGCTGCGAGAATTTCGGCGGCATCACCGATGACAGGTCGGCCTCGGTGTTGACGTTGGTCAACGCCGGCTGTTCGGCCATCACGATCCGCTGGGTGTCGACCGAGTCCACCAACGCGCGCATGCTGCGCTGGCCCGCGGTGATCAACCCGTCGACCACGTCGTGCAAATCGGTGCGATAGATACCCGCCAGATAGTGGTCCCGGCCATCCCACGGAAGCACGACGTCGACACCGAGCCGCTGTGCGGGACCAGCGAGTGTGTCGACGATGTCGAGGGTCAACTCGGGCATGTCCACTGCGCACACCAGGGCATGCGCGACTCCCGCCTCTGCGGCCGCCCGCAGGCCGCGCCCGGTCGCCAGCAGCGGGCCCACCCCGCGGACCTCGTCGCGCAGCACCGTCGCATCCACCTCGGGCAGTGCCTGGCCGGGTGCGGCGATCACGAAGACGGGCGCGCAGCGGGGGCTCACGATCGACACCATGCGCTGCAACAGCGTCGTCTCACCCGATGGTCCGTCGATCACGACGGCAGCTTTGTCCCGGCCCATGCGGCGGGAAGCGCCTCCGGCGAGGATGACAGCGGCCAACGGCAGCGGTGACGTCACACAGGTGACGTTAGCTCAGCGCGGCGGGCGGATGCCCGAAGAACGATCAGTCGACCGACCAGGTGTCCTTGCCGCGCAGCAGCGCCTGCAGCGCCGCGGTGTCGTGCGCGCGAGCCTCGCGCGCGGCCGTGACCTGCTGGCGCGCCGCATCGTCGTAGGTCGGCTTGCTGACCTTGCGGAAGATGCCCATCACCATGTGGTCGAGGTTCTGCTCCGACAGCCGCGACAGCGCGAACGCATACGCCGGGTCGTCGAGCTCTGCATCGTGCACCACGATCTGGTCGGCGGCGACGTCGGCGGTCTTGGCGACCTCGAGCCCGAAGCCGGACTTGACCACGCAGTACTCCCCGTCGGCGCCGAACGTGATCGGCTCGCCGTGG
The DNA here is from genome assembly GCF_055419625.1 of Mycobacterium sp. IDUB_1. Taxonomy (NCBI): domain Bacteria; kingdom Bacillati; phylum Actinomycetota; class Actinomycetes; order Mycobacteriales; family Mycobacteriaceae; genus Mycobacterium; species Mycobacterium sp. IDUB_1. The sequence goes on from NZ_JBVAYA010000005.1 coordinate 290,898, forward strand.
CGCAGATTGATCAGCCGCTCCTCGGCGCCTTCCTTGCGCAGCGCGTCGAACGACCCGTCGTTGAAGATCGGGCAGTCCTGCATGATCTCGACCAGTGCGGCACCGCGATGCTCGGCGGCGCCGCGCAACACCTCCGAGAGGCCCTTGCGGTCGGAGTCCAACGCGCGGCCGACGAAAGTCGCCTCGGCACCGAGCGCCAGCGACACCGGGTTGAAGGGATAGTCCAGCGAGCCCATCGGCGTCGACTTGGTGACCTTGCCGACCTCGGATGTGGGCGAGTACTGCCCCTTGGTCAGTCCGTAGATCCGGTTGTTGAACAGCAGGATCGTCAGGTTGACGTTGCGGCGCAGCGCGTGGATCAGGTGGTTGCCGCCGATCGAGAGGGCATCGCCGTCGCCGGTGACCACCCAGACGGAGAGGTCCTCGCGCGCCAGTGCCAGTCCGGTCGCGATCGTCGGCGCCCGGCCGTGGATCGAATGGAACCCGTAGGTCTCCAGGTAGTACGGGAATCGGCTCGAGCAGCCGATGCCGCTGACGAACGCGATGTTCTCGCGCCGCAGCCCCAGCTCGGGCAGGAAGTTGCGGATGGTGTTGAGGATGACGTAGTCACCGCAGCCCGGGCACCAGCGCACCTCCTGGTCGCTGGTGAAGTCCTTGGCCTTCTGCGGCTGGTCCGTCGTCGGGACCAGGCTCATCTTCGTCAGCGGCGTCAAGCCGAGGTCGGTGCCCATCACGTCGGTCATGCGTTCACTCCGGTCGCTTCAGTCTCGATGGTGGCCGCAGCCAGCCGCGCGAACTTGGCTTTCTCGTTTTCCTTCTCGGCCAGTGTCCCGTCCAACGCGGAATCGATGATGCTCTCCACCTCGTCGGCCAAGAACGCCATGCCCTCCACCTTGGTCACCGACTGCACGTCGACGAGGAACTGGCCCCGCAGAAGCAGCGCCAGCTGACCGAGGTTCATCTCCGGCACGACCACGCGTGAGTAGCGGCCCAGCACCTCGCCCAGATTCGCCGGGAACGGGTTGAGGTGACGCAGCTGCGCGTGCGCGACCTTGATGCCCTTGCGCCGGGCGCGCCGGCAGGCCTCACCGATCGGTCCGTAGCTGCTGCCCCACCCGAGCATGAGCAGGTCGGCGTCGCCAGTGGGGTCGTCGACCTCCAGATCGGCGACGTCGATGCCGGCGACCTTCTCCTGCCGAAGCCGAACCATCAGATCGTGGTTCTTCGGCTCGTAGGAGATGTTGCCCGACCCGTTGGCCGATTCGAGCCCGCCGATGCGGTGCGCCAGGCCCGGGGTACCGGGGACCGCGAACTGGCGAGCCAGCGTCTCGGGATCGCGCGCGTACGGCTGGAACGACTCGCCTTCCTTGGCGAAGGTGTGCTCGATCGGGGTGAACGTGCTGACGTCCGGAATGCGCCACGGCTCAGAGCCGTTGGCGATAGCGCCGTCGGACAGGATCATCACCGGCGTGTGGTAGTTGATCGCGATACGCACTGCCTCGACGGCGATCTCGAAGCAGTCAGACGGTGAGCGCGGGGCCAGGATGGCCACCGGCGATTCACCGTTGCGGCCGAACATCGCCTGCAGCAGATCGGCTTGCTCGGTCTTGGTGGGCAGACCGGTCGACGGGCCGCCTCGCTGGACGTCGATGACGAGGAGCGGCAGCTCGGTCATCACAGCCAGGCCGATGGCCTCGGACTTCAGTGAGATTCCGGGGCCCGAAGTGCTGGTGACACCGATCGCGCCGCCGTAGGACGCGCCGATCGCCGCGCCGATGCCGGCGATCTCGTCCTCTGCCTGGAACGTCAGGACGTTGAAGTTCTTGTGCTTGGACAACTCGTGGAGGATGTCCGAGGCCGGGGTGATCGGATAGGTGCCCAGCACGACCTGCAGGTCGGCCAGCTGCCCGGCGGTGACGATGCCGTAGGCCAGCGCGGTGTTGCCCGAGATTTGGCGATACTCACCGCTTTTCAGCTTCGCCGGGGCGACCTCGTAGGTGGTGCCGAACGCCTCGGTGGTCTCGCCGTAGTTCCAGCCGGCCTTGAGCGCCAGCACGTTGGCCTCGGCCACCTCGGGTTTGCGGGCGAACTTCTCCCGGATGAACGCCTCGCTGTGCTCGAGCTCGCGGCCGTACATCCACGACAGCAGACCGAGGGCGAACATGTTCTTCGCGCGCTGACCGTCTTTCTTGCTGGCGCCGATCGACTCGACAGCGCCGAGCGTCAGCGTGGTCATCGCGACGGCCTGGACCACGTAGTCCGAGAGCTCGTCGGTCTCCAGCGGGTTGGCGTCGTAGCCGACCTTGGCCAGGTTGCGCTTGGTGAACTCGTCGGAGTTGGCGATGATCAGGCCACCACGGGGCAGGTCGGAGACGTTGGCCTTGAGAGCAGCCGGATTCATCGCGACCAGCACGTCGGGGCGGTCGCCCGCGGTGAGGATGTCGTAGTCGGCGATCTGGATCTGGAAGGACGAGACGCCGGGCAGCGTGCCCTGGGGGGCGCGGATCTCGGCGGGGTAGTTGGGCTGCGTGGCGAGGTCGTTGCCGAACAGCGCCGCTTCCGAGGTGAACCGGTCGCCGGTGAGCTGCATACCGTCGCCGGAGTCGCCCGCGAAGCGAATGACGACTTTCTCGAGCTTCTGCCGGGGCGCGCTCGCACTCACGGTGCCGTTGTCTGCCACTCGCTTGCCTTCCGTGTGCCTTCTCGATGGCCTTCTCGGCCCGTCCGCTCACATGCCCTCCAGTGAGCTTCGGGCGAATGCCCATCGAGTCGCCACCGTCACGGTGCGCCGTCAATGGACACCCGTCAAGAAGTTGGTGTCACTGGCAGTACCGATTATGGCACTGCTCTTAGGGGCGCCTATACCAGGCCCGCAGATGACGCGCAGGTTGCAGTCCGACGAACACCCAGTTCAGACAGCGTCAACGCGGTAGCGGCGGGACACGAATGTGGTTTTCGTCACGTTGTCGGGTCGCGTCGAGAGACGCGACGCCTCTCAGAAAAGGTTACCGATGAGTAGCGATCAGCGAGCGCTACGCGGGCAGGTTGTAGGGGGTGATGACCTGGATGGGTACCGGCCGGGCGATCTCCGCCGGCAAAGCCCCGCGCTCGTGCAGGATCAGCCGCAGGGCCAGCCTGGCGTCGGCGCGCAGATCGTTGTGCAGCACCGCCGACAGCTTTCCCTCGCCCAGCAGGCGGCGATTGTCGGCGTCGAGGTCATGCGCGACGAAGACCCGGCAGGGGCGGCCCAGCTTCTCGAACGCCGCCACGGTCGCGACGTTGCCGCCCCCGACCGAGTACACGGCTTCGATGCCGGGGTTGGCCGCCAGCGCGTCGAGCACCAGCCTCTCATTGCTCGCGTCGATGCCGTCGCTGCCGCTGACCTCGACGATGGTCCGACCGGAGGCGCGCAGCGCCGACCGGAATCCGACCTCGCGCTCCCCCTCGCCGCGGAACACGGCGCGACTGAGGGTGATCAGCACGTCCGAGGGCGACTCCCCCAACCACTGCTGCATCAAGTAGGCCGCCGTGACACCGGCACCGTGGTTGTCGATGCCCACGTAGGCACTGCGCGCGCTGGCCGGTATGTCGGTCGTGTAGGTCACCACCGGCACGCCGGCATCCACCAGTCGGCCTACGGCATCGACGACCTGCGGCTCGTCCTGCGCCTTCAGGATCACGCCGTGGCTGCCGCGAATCCGGGCCAGTGTGTCGACCATCTGCACGGTGGAGCCGGCCTCCCAGAGATGGAAGCGGGCCCGCAGCATGGCCGGCGCGAACGCGGGTAATTCGGCTTCGACGGCGGCCCGAAAAGCATCGGAGAACCTCTGCGGGGTTTGCATGACGACGTCGACGAGGTAGCGCCTGCCGTTCAACCTCAGCTGGGCGCGTTGCTTGTCGAGGTCCGCGATCGCCTGATCGACCTCGGCGACCGTCGTTTCCCGGACACCGGGTCGGCGGTTGAGCACGCGGTCGACGGTCGCCTCACTCAGCCCGCTCTGCTGGGCGATCTCCCGGATCTTGTACCGATGCGCCATCGACGTGGCCCTTTCCTCCCGCGGTTCTGCTCGCCGGGGTGTTCTGAGGTGTTTTTGATGGGTTTTTGCCGTTGATTGCGGTGCGGATCACAGCAAGACTAGCCGTCATGACCACTTCCCTGCACCCCGCGGCATGGCTCGGCGAGGCGGACTGCGATCTCGACGAGTTCCGGGCGCAGATCGAACAGCAGACCGATCCGGCCGACTACCCACATGCCCGCGAGGTGCGCAGCAATGTCCTCGTGTACGCAGCAGACGTCGCGTCCGAGGGTCGGCGCGCACTGCAGGCCGAGGTGATCCGCGCGCTGACCGACGGGCCCGGGGTGGTGGTGTTCGCAGGAGCGTTCACGCCGGACGTGGTAGCCCGCGCCAACGACGCGTTCTTCGCGATCATCGAGGAGGAGCGCCGCGGCGACCGCACCGCAGGTGACCACTTCGGTGCGCCTGGCGCCAACGATCGCATCTGGAATGCGGCACAGAAGCTGGCGCTGCGCGATCCGCACACCTACGCCGACTACTACGCCAACGACGCGCTTGCGCTGGTGTGCCAGGCCTGGCTCGGCCCTCGCTACCAGGTGACCTCGCAAGTCAACGTCGTCAATCCTGGTGGTGCAGCACAGGTTCCGCACCGGGACTATCACCTCGGGTTCGTTCCTGTCGAGCACCTCGAGCAGTATCCCGCCCACCTGCACCGCATGTCGCCGGCACTGACCCTGCAGGGCGCCGTCGCGCACTGCGACATGCCGATCGAGAGCGGCCCGACGATGCTGCTGCCGTTCTCCCAGCGCTTCGCCGGCGGCTACCTGGCTTTCCATCGACCGGAGTTCATCGACTACTTCGCCCACCATCACGTCCAGGTCCCGCTGGCCACGGGCGACGCGGTGTTCTTCAATCCCGCCCTGTATCACGGTGCAGGAGCCAATGTTTCGGGCGACATCCGGCGCATCGCCAATCTACTCCAGGTCAGCTCCCCGTTCGGGCGCGCGATGGAGGCCGTCGACCGCACCGCCATGGTGCGCGCGGTGTACCCGGTGCTGCGCGGGATGCGCGCCGCCGGCCGGCCCGAGCACGAGCTGCACAACGTCGTCATCGCCACCGCCGAGGGCTATGCCTTCCCCACCAACCTCGACAGCGATCCCCCGGTCGGCGCTCTGGCGCCGCGTAGCCAGGTCGACATCCTGGCCGACGCCCTGGACGAGGACCTCACCGACGAACAGCTCGACACCGCGCTGAACGACTACCACGATCGGAGAACACCATGACCACACTGGGCTTGATCGGCCTCGGCCGCATCGGCGCATTCCACGCCGAGACCTTGACGAACCTACCGAACGTGGACCGCCTCGTCGTCACCGACGAGCGGCCCCATGTCGTCGCCGAGGTCGCCGCCAAATATGGTGCCACGCCGGCTGATTCGGTAGCGGCGCTGCTCTCGGCCGGAGTGGACGGCGTCGTCGTCGCAGCGGCGACGCCGGCACATGCGGAGCTGGCACTGGCCGCGGTCGACGCGGGCCTGCCGACGTTCTGCGAGAAGCCGATCGCATCCACCGCGGCCGAGAGCGCCCGCGTGGCCGGCATCATCGCCGGCTCCGGCATACCGGTCCAGGTGGGTTACCAGCGCCGCTTCGACGCCGCGTTCGCAGCGGTCAAGCAGGCCGTCGATGGCGGCTCGCTGGGACGACTGCACACGGTGCGTAGCACCACGATGGACCCCGCTCCCCCGCCGATGGACTACATCCGCGGATCCGGTGGCATCTTCCGTGACTGCGCCGTCCACGATTTCGACGCGATCCGCTGGGTGACCGGTCAGGAGGTCGTCGAGGTGTACGCCACCGGCAGCGTCCAGGGTGACCCGCTGTTCGCCGAGTACGGCGACGTCGACACCGCGGTCATCACCGCGCGATTCGACGGGGGCGCCCTCGGCGTGGTTTCCGCCGCCCGCTACAACGGTCGCGGGTACGACTGCCGGCTCGAGGTGCACGGTTTCGACGACACCATGGTCGCCGGGTGGGACGAGGGCGCGCCGGTCGTCAACGGCGACCCGGGCACCGCGTTCCCGACCGGTCAGCCGCACCACTTCTTCATGGACCGCTTCACCCAGGCGTTCCGGGCCGAGCTCAGCGCGTTCGTCGACGTCGTCGGCGGTGCCCCGATCCGTGGCGCCACCGTCGCCGACGCGGTCGAGGTCGCGTGGATCGCGGAGGCGGCCACCGAATCGCTGCGGCGCGGCGTTGCGGTGTCCATCGACACGGTGAAAAAGGAGGCACAGCAGTGAAACTCGCGGGAGCTCCGATCTCCTGGGGCGTGTGTGAGGTACCGGGCTGGGGCCACCAGCTCGAGCCGGAGCGGGTGCTCGCGGAGATGGCCAGTGCCGGTCTGACCGCGACCGAACTCGGGCCGGAGGGTTTCCTACCGTCCGAGACGGCGGATCTGGTCGCGACACTCGATCGGTTCGGCTTGCAGTGTGTGGGCGGGTTCGTGCCGGTGGTGCTGTTCGACGAGACCCACGACCCGGTCGCCGATCTCACCGGACCGCTCGATTCCCTGGTGGCCGCCGGGGCGGGCGTGGTCGTCCTCGCGGCCGCCACGGGCGCCGACGGGTACGACAGCCGCCCGGAGTTGTCGGAACGGCAGTGGGAGACGCTGCTGACCAACCTGGACAGGCTCGCCGAAGCGGTCGCCGAACGTGGTCTGACCGCGGTGCTGCATCCCCACGTGGGCACGATGGTCGAGAATCGCGCGGAGGTCGATCGGGTGCTCGCCGGCTCGCGTATCCCGCTGTGCCTGGACACCGGGCACCTGCTGATCGGTGGCACCGATCCGCTGCAGCTGGCGCGCCAGGTCCCCCAACGCATCCAGCACTGCCATCTCAAGGACGTCGACGCTGCGCTGGCGGCGCGCGTTCAATCCGGTGAGCTGACCTACACCGACGCGGTCGCTGCCGGGATGTACGTGCCGCTGGGGCAGGGCGATGTCGACATCGCCGGGATCGTGACGGCGTTGCAGGACAGCGGTTTCGACGGGTGGTACGTGATGGAGCAGGACACCATTCTCACTGGGGAACCCGCCGGAGACGGACCGCTCGCCGATGTCCGCGCCAGCGTGACCTTCGTGACGGGAACAGCTGCGGGCGTCTCGGCGTGAGCCTGCGGATCGGCGTTCTCGGCGCTTCTCGGATCGCCGAGAACGCGATCGTCGGCCCGGCCCGCGAGCTCGGTCACCGCCTGGTGGCAGTCGCGGCCCGGGACCCGTTGCGGGCGAAGGCTTTCGCCGACCGGTTCGGCGTCGAGCGGGTTCTCGCCTCCTACCAAGAGGTGATCGACGATCCCGAGGTCGACGTGATCTACAACCCGCTGGCGAATGCTCTGCACGCACCGTGGAACCTGGCCGCGGTCGATGCGGGCAAGCCGGTGCTCACCGAGAAACCGTTCGCCCGGGATCGTGTCGAGGCGGCGCGTGTCGCGGCGGCAGCCGACGCCGCGGGTGTCCCGGTCATGGAGGGCTTTCACTACCTGTTCCATCCGGTGATGCGCAGGGCGCTCCAGGTGGCCGCTGACGGCACCATCGGTGAGCTCGCGCGCGTCGAGGTCGCGATGGGGATGCCCGAGCCGCCAGCTGAGGACCCGCGTTGGTCACTCGACATGGCTGGCGGTGCGCTGATGGATCTGGGCTGCTATGCGCTGCACATCATGCGCCGCTTCGGCACGCCGCGCGTGGCGTCGGCGACGGCGGTGCAACGCACGCCGGGCGTCGATGAGCGATTCGACGCCGAGTTCGTGTTCGACTCGGGCGCAACGGGATTCACGACCAACTCGATGGTCGAGGACGAGTATTCGTTCACCCTGCGGATCATTGGGTCGCATGGCGCGGTATTCGTGCACGATTTCATCAACCCGCGCCGCGACGACCGGGTGACGATCACCACCGCCCAGGGAGAAACTGTGGAACACCTGGGCAACCGCGCGTCGTACACCTACCAGCTGGAAGCCTTCGCCGCCCATGTGGAGAACGGCGAAGCGCTGTTGCTGGATCTCGCCGACGCGCTGGCGAACATGGGCCTGATCGACGACACCTACCTGGCCGCGGGCATGGCGCCGCGCTGATCGGCGTCGACGCTTCTGAGGCTAATCGCTGCCGGTTGGGGTGGCGCCGGCCGTCCGCCGCTCGTGCCATCGGAGCCGCAGTATCAGCAGGCCACGGTGTGCGCGCCACCCCGCCGACAGCGGATCACGCCACACCGGGACGGTCGCCGGTGCCTCGAGTTCCCTGTCCATGTCCACCATTGTGCCGCGAGGACGCGTTACGGGCCCGCCGCAGCGAACGGCGAAACGGTGTCGATCGTGTGAATGTTGGCCGACCAGCTTTTGGCAACGCTGAGGTCAGCGCCGTGCGGTACGACTAGTTTCTCCCTATGCCCAAGCCGTACGACCCCCGGGAGTTGCTCAGCCACGCCGTCAGCGCGGCTCGCGTCGGACTCGACGTCTACAGCTGGACAGGAAAGCAGATCGTCGACGCACTACGGCACAGCCTGGACGCACTCGACGGGACCGAATCGACCCCGACGGCCGACGACGCAGACGCCGATGCCGGCACAGCAGTCGACACCAGAGAGACCGCACCGGATTCGCTCGGCGGCAAACTCACCCATCTGCTGGAGCGCGCGCTCGACCAGAACACCCGAGGGAGCCGGATCGAGTTCTTCCACCGACTTCTCGACCAACTGGTGGCCGACGAGGCCCGCATTCTCGGTGCGCTGTCGGACGGATCCCGGTCGCCCGTCGTCACCATCTCGATCTGGGGCCAGTCGCGGGCGACGACACGCCCTGTGCTCCAGAACGCCTCGCTGATCGGTCGGACAGCCAACGTCGCGCTCCCGGAGATGGTGCCGCAGTACGTCAGTCACCTGCTGTCGCTGGGGCTGGTCGACATCGGGCCGGAGGACCGGGACCTGGAGACGGATTACGAGCTGCTGATGGCCGAGACCGCGGTGCTGGCTGCGATCAAGAACGGCGCCCGTGGGCCCATTCCGGCCAAGGTGGAGCGCTCGACCCTGACACTGTCCGCGCTGGGGGTCGAGTTCTGGGCCGCCGCGACCGGCAATCTCCGGTGATGACGGCCACTCACCAGGCAATCGCCAGCTGGAGCGAGATCACCACCGATGTCTCGAACTACTGGTGGATCTACCTGTCCATGCCGCTCATCGCCGCATTCGTGGGCTGGAGCACCAAGCTGGTCGCCGTCGAGATGCTCTACCGACCGCTGGATTTCACAGGGTGGGGGATCTTCGGCTGGCAGGGGATCGTCCCCCGTCGCGCGGGCAAGGTCGGCTCGACCACCATCCACCTGCTGACCTCGAATCTGCTGAAACCGGAAGAGCTTCTCGACCGGTTCGACGTCGACGAGGCATTGGATCGGCTGCAGGTACCGCTCAACGAGGCGATCGAGGAGATCATCCGGGACCTCGCCGAGGAGGTACGACCCGGGCTCTGGGACAGCCTCCCCGAAGCGGGCCGCCGTGCCGTACGCGACCGCATCGTCGGTCAGATCCCAGCGCTCACCCAGAATCTGATGACCGAGATCAAGTCCGATCTTCCCCGATATCTCGACATCCAGTTCCTCGCTGTGACGACCCTGGTGCGCAACAAGGAGAAGCTCGTCAAACTGATGCGCAGCGTCAGCACCGACGCCATGGCCTTCGTCCGCCGCAGTGGCATCTACTTCGGGTTCTTCATCGGCCTGGTCCAAATGGTGGCGTGGGCCCTGTTCCAGAACCCGTGGATCATGCCGGCTTTCGGATTCGCGGTCGGATTCATCAGCGACTACATCGCTCTCAACATGCTGTTCCGACCCATCTATCCGCGGAAGTACTTGGGCTTCTACACATTTCAGGGTCTCCTGCATGCGCAGCGGGAGAAGATCACCCGCGACTACGCCAAGATCCTGGCCGACGACCTGTTCGCGCCCGACATCCTCTTCGACGCACTGATCACCGGCCCCGGCTCGGACAAACTGTTCGCCCTCGTCGCTCGTGAGATCGAGGGCGCGATCGACAGGCAGGCCGGTGGCGTCGCCGCTCCCTTGGTCGCGCTGACGGTGGGCACCAAGCGATACCGGGCCATGAAGGACCGGGTGGTGGCCCTGGTGCTCGAGCGGCTCCCGTCGACGTTGTCGGAAGCGCAGGGCTATGCGGCCGAGGTGATCGACCTGGAGAACACGATCATCGACAAGATGAGCCGGCTCACCAACGAGGAGTACGAGTCCATTTTGCGGCCTGTGTTCAAAGACGACGAGCCGTTGATGATCGCCGTGGGTGCGGTACTCGGCGGCGTGGTCGGTGAAATCCAGGTGCAGATCATCGAACTCGTCACCCGCTGAGCCACGCCCCGTCAGTGAGCGTCGGCGAAGCGCTCCGCCAGCCCGGACAGCGTGGACTCGATACCCTGGGCGTTCTTCTTGTGGTAGCCCATCACCTCGATGACGATCGGCAGCTTCGCGGTGGAGTAGTCGAAGGTCTCGGTCACCTTGGTCACGCCCGGACCGACGGGAGCGAGTTCCCAGCGCCACCGGTGTCCCAGCGGGTGCTGCCATTCGACGACGTGGTCGTCCTCCACCGCGGTGGCGGTCGAGGTGATCGCGTAAGGCACCCCGAACTGCTTCATACCGACCGTGAACTTATCGCCCTGCTGCAGCCGGTGCGGCCCCTTGACCTGGGTGTCGCGCACGGTGCCCGATCCGTCGATCTCGTGGTGGCGGTGCGGGTCCACCAGCAGCGCGAAGATGTCCGCCACGGCGGCGCTGACCTGCACGCTGCGGCTCACGGTGTGCGGACCGGCGTCTTCTGTCTTGACGGGTGTCGTAGTAGCCATGACGCCGTCATACCCACGTGCTCCGCCGGCCAATCGGCCGGCGGAGCATCGAGTACGGGCACGTCAGCCTTTGGCGCCCCGCAGCTCGTGGGACAGCGCCTCGAGCTCGTCGCCGCCGGCCATCTCCTGCGTCAGGTGCTCCAGGGTGATGTCGTCATAGGTGCAGTCGAGCTTCTGCCGACCGCGGTTGAGCAGCACGAAGTGGTCTCCGACCATGTGGGCATGATGCGGGTTGTGGGTGATGAACACCACGCCGAACCCGGCCTCCTTGGCCGCGGTGATGTATTTGAGCACCACCCCGGACTGCTTGACCCCCAAAGCCGCCGTGGGCTCGTCGAGGATCAGGACCCGCGCGCCGAAGAACACGGCACGGGCGATCGCCACGCACTGGCGCTGGCCGCCCGACAGCGAGCCGATCGGTACATCGACGTCGGGCAGGTCGATGCCCATCTTCGACAGTTCCGTCAGAGTGGTCGCCCGCATCGCGTTGGCATCCAACGTGAACGGGAACGACTTGCGGCGCAGCTCCTGACCGAGGAAGAAGTTGCGCCACACCGGCATCAGCGGAACCACGGCGAGGTTCTGGTAGACCGTGGCGATGCCTTTGCCCAACGCCTCGGCCGGTGAGGAGAACTTCGTGGGCTCGCCGTCGACGAGCAGTTCACCCTCGGTCTGCTGGTGCAACCCCGCGATGATCTTGATCAGCGTCGACTTGCCCGCACCGTTGTCGCCGAGGATGCCGGTCACCTCACCGGCGTGTACGCGAAGGCAGATGTCCGCCAGGGCGGTGATGTTGCCGTAGGACTTGCCGACGTTGCGCAGCTCGACCAGCGGAACTTTTCCCCCGGAAGGCGCGTCGCTGCTTGGCTTTTCCATGGAAATGGTCATCTCGTCACTTCTTTGCGGCGTAGTTGCGGAAGGCGTTGTTGGCGATCACCGCGAACAGCAGCATCGCGCCCAGGAAGAACTTGAACCAGTCAGGGTCCCAGCCGGCGTAGACGATGCCCTGATTGGTCATGCCGAAGATGAACGCGCCGATCGCGGCCCCGATGGCGGTGCCGTACCCGCCGGTCAGCAGGCAGCCACCGATGACGGCGGCGATGATGTAAAAGAACTCGTTGCCGATGCCCTGACCGGACTGCACGGTGTTGAACGCGAACAGCAGATGCATGCCGACGAACCAGGCGCAGAATCCGACGAACATGAACAGGCCGATCTTGACTTTGGTGACCGGAACGCCCACGGCGCGAGCACTATCCGCGTCGCCACCGACGGCGAATATCCAGTTGCCGATCCGTGTCTTGAACAACACCCAGGTTGCGATCGCGGTGAAGATCAGCCACCACACGACGGTGATGCGGATGCTGACACCGAACAACGTGAACGACGAGGCGAAGACTTTCTGCGCCGAGGCGAACCCGGACATGTCGCTGACGCTCTGAGTGGCCACCTGTCCGGCGACGAGCTTCGTGACGGCCAGGTTGATGCCGGCCAACATGAAGAACGTGCTCAGGGTGATCAGGAAGCTGGGGATCTTCGTCCGCATCACCAGCCAGCCGTTGAAGAAGCCCACGGCCAGCGAAAGGATCAGTGCCAGAGCCGAACCCACCCACAGGTTGAGGTGCAGGTTGTAGGCGAGCATCGACGCCGCGAGCGAGCTGAAGGTGACGGCGACACCCGACGAGAGGTCGAACTCGCCACCGATCATCAGCAGCGCCACGCCGCACGCCATGATCCCGATCGTGGAGCTGGCGTAGAGAACCGTGGCCAGTGATGCGGCCTCGCGGAACGGCGCGGCGACGACGAGGAAGAAGACGAAGATGCCGATCGCGCCGATGCCGGCGCCCATTTCCGGACGGATCAGTATGCGTTGCAGCCGGTTCCGTTCCTTGACCCGTTCGTCGCGCACCACCTTGTGGCTGCCGACGTCGAGCGCCTCCTGAGTTGTCATCAGAATTTCCTCCTCTTCGCGCAAGCATCCCCTGCCCTTCGGGCGTGGGCCCACATCATCGGGTCCCGCCCTTGGCGTAATCAGCCACCGCGTCGATGTTCGACTTGTCGATGAATGCCGGCCCCGTCAGGGTCGGCTGTCCGCCGCCGATGACGTTGCCGTTGGTCATGTACAGCCACAGCGAGTCGACGGCGAGGTAGCCCTGCAGGTAGGGCTGCTGGTCGATGGCCCACTGCACGGTGCCGTCCTGGATGGCGCCCACCAGAGCGGCGTTGGTGTCGAAGGTCCCGATCTTGGCCTTGCTGCCGGCGTTACCGGCAGACTGCACGGCCGTCAACGCGAACGGGGCGCCCAGGGTGACGACGTAGTCGACGGCGGGGTCCTGCTGCAGCTTGGCGGTGATCGTGGACTCCACCGACGGCATGTCCTTGCCGTTGACGTTCAGCGTCTCGGTGGCGGGGAACTTGTCCTTGACACCGGCGCAGCGGGATTCCAGACCGACGTGGCCCTGCTCCTGGATCACGCAGATCGCCTTCGTGGCACCCTCGGAGGTCAACCGCTCACCGACGGCCTGCCCGGCGATGAACTCATCCTGCCCGAAGAACTCTTTGACGCCCATCGCGCTCCAGGCATCCGCGCCGGCATTGAACGCGACCACCGGGATGTTCTTGGCCTCAGCCGCTTTCACCGCGGCCTGCATCGCGTCGGGTTTGGCCAGCGTCACGGCGATACCGTCGACGCCGCTGTCCACCGCGGTCTGCACGAGGTTGGCCTGGCCGGGCGCCTCCGGGTCGTTGGAGTAGCGCAGTTCGATGTTGTCCTTCTTGGCCGCAGTCTCGGCGCCCTTGCGGATGAGATCCCAGAACGAGTCACCCGGCACCTCGTGGGTGATCATCGCGATCGTCTTGCGCGGGGTGTCGACGGTGCCACCACCGCCGCCGCCCTCGCCCGCACCGGCGGGCTTCCCGCCCGTCGACGAGCACGCCACGAGTCCGATCGCCAGAACGCCGGTCCCGGCGAGGGTCGCGAGCCGCTTGAACGTCATCACATCTCCTTGTTTTCTACGTCGTCGGGACGATGCGGCGCCGGACGTCTGCGAGGATGTGCCGGGCGCCACGCCTCGTCCTTGATGTAATACGGCTCACAGCCGAAAGTCAACACTTTGTCCTGACATTAGGACTGCATGTCATAGTGTGGGCGTCGCTACTGCGACGAAAGGGGTGCCGCCATGACCTTCCAGCTATCCGTCTGCGCAGAGATGGTGTTCCGTGATCGTCCGATCGTCGAACGTGTCGCGCGGATTCACGAGCGCGGTTTCGCCGCGGAGATCTGGAGTTGGCACGACAAGGATCTCGCTGCGCTGGCCCGCACCGGTGCCACCTTCACGTCGATGACCGGCTACCTGCACGGAGATCTGATCGACCCCACGACGTGCGACGAGGTGGTGCGCACCGCCCAGCAGAGCCTCGACGCCGCGGCGACACTGGGCATCACACGACTGAATCTGCACACCGCTGAACTGGTGGACGGTGACGCCGCGCGTCCCCGCGCGCGGGCCACCGGGCAGATGTGGCTGACGGCCGCCCGCACCCTGGAACGTCTCGGCGAGTTGGGCGCCGCAGCCGGCGTGACGTTCGTGGTGGAGAACCTGAACACCATCGTGGATCACCCCGGCGTGCCTCTGGCCCGCGCGAAAGACGTTCTCGCGCTTGTCGAAGGTGTCGCACATCCGAACGTGAAGATGATGCTCGACCTCTATCACGCTCAGATCGGCGAGGGGAATCTGATCGAGCTACTGCGCCGGTGCGGTGACGCGATCGGCGAGATCCAGGTGGCCGATGTACCCGGACGATGCGAGCCGGGCACAGGCGAGATCAACTACCCCGCGATCGCCAGGGCGCTGCGCGAGATGGGCTACACGGGCACGATCGGCATGGAGGCGTGGGCGTCAGGCGCCGGCGAGGCAGGGAGCGAGACCGCACTCGATGCATTCGGCGCGGCGTTCCGCTGACGTCTCAGCGGTCGACGAGCGTGGTGTCGAAGTAGTAGCGCGACGCGCGATAGCCGTGATTGCCGAACTCGACCGCGGCGCCGGAATCGTCGAATGCGGTGCGCGCCATCGTCAGCAGTGGCGCATTCGGCTTCTCGTCGAGCAACTGCGCCTCGGCGCGGGTGGCGCCGCGTGCGCCGATCCGCTGGCGCGCCAACCGAATGTGCACGCCGCGCGCCCTCAGCGACTGGTAGAGCCCGCTCTTCTCGAGTTCCTCAGCGGCCGGGGCGATTTCGATCGGGAGATGATTGGTCATGACGGCGAGCGGTTCACCGTTGGCGCAGCGCAACCGGTGGATCGACACCACCTCGCGGTCGTGCGACAGGTTCAACTCACGTGCGACGTCCTCGTCGGGCGGCCCGACGCGGTAGTCGAGCAGCGTGGTGGTGGGTTCCTGTCCCCCGCGCGCGAGATCGTCGAACAAGCTCGTCAGCTCGACGCGGCGATGCACGGGGTTCTGGACCACCTGGGTGCCGACACCGCGCTTGCGAACGAGCAGACCCTTGTCGACGAGTTCCTGAATGGCCCGCCGCGTGGTCGGCCGCGACAGCGCGAGTCGCTTGGCCAGCGCGAGCTCGTTCTCGAAACGGTCCCCCGGAGCCAGTTCGCCGTCGCGGATCGCAGCTTCGATCGCCTGCGCCAGCTGGTAGTACAGCGGCACAGGACTTGACCTGTCGAGCTCCACGGTCAGCGGCACGTCGACTCCGATCTCGAGTTTGCCGGACGAGCGCAGCCTAACATCGAATGGCAACAAGATAGAATGTCAGGACAAAGTCTTGACTTTGCGCCGTGACCCGAGGCACAGTCGTAGGCAGCCACCCACACCCTTCTCGTCGGAGTGACTTGTGATGAATTCTCAGCCCTACGACGTCCTCGCCATCGGGCGCAGCGGCGTCGACGTATATCCCCTACAGGTCGGCGTCGGCCTCGAGGACGTCGAGACGTTCGGCAAATTCCTCGGAGGCAGCGCGGCCAACGTCGCCGTCGCCGCAGCCCGACTCGGCAACCGCACGGCATTGATCTCCGGAGCGGGTGACGATCCGTTCGGCCGTTTCGTGCGCGCCGAACTCGAACGCCTGGGAGTCGACAATCGCTTCGTCGCCACCCACGACGAGTTCCCGACGCCGGTCACGTTCTGCGAGATCTTCCCGCCCGACGATTTCCCGCTGTACTTCTACCGCAAGCCGAGTGCACCCGATCTGCAGATCACCGTCGACGACATCGACGCCGACGCGGTGCGCGGTGCCCGCCTGTTCTGGGCAACGGTGACCGGTCTGTCCGAAGAACCCAGCCGCAGTGCGCATTTCGCCGCGTGGGCGGCTCGGGCGCGTAGACCGCTGACGGTTCTGGACCTCGACTACCGGCCGATGTTCTGGGACTCCCCCGCCGCGGCCACCGAGCAGGTCCGCGCAGCGCTGGCGCACGTCACCGTCGCCGTCGGCAACCGCGAAGAGTGCGAGATCGCCGTCGGCGAGTCGAATCCGCACAAGGCGGCCGACGCGCTGCTCGACCTCGGCGTGGAACTCGCCATCGTGAAGCAAGGGCCGCGCGGTGTGCTCGGCAAGAGCCGCCGCTCGTCGGTGACAGTGCCTCCGAACGAGGTCGACGTCGTCAACGGTCTGGGCGCCGGTGACGCCTTCGGCGGCAGTCTGTGCCACGGGTTGCTGCACGGCTGGCCGCTGGAGAAGACGCTGCGCTACGCGAACGCCGCGGGCGCCATCGTCGCCGGACGCCTCGAGTGCTCGACCGCCATGCCGACGGCCACCGAGGTCGCCGAACTGGCCGAACAGACCGCTGTGGAGGCCGTCAATGTCTGATGGGCTGTGCCGGGACTACCCGGCGATCACCGATCTGCGCGCCACCGATCCCGGTGCCGTCTCGCGGGCGTGGCAGAACCGCACCGCCCGGCCCACGATGCGCGGCAACGGTCGGCTGATGATCGTCGCCGCCGACCATCCCGCCCGCGGCGCCCTGGCCGTCGGCTCGCGCCCGACCGCGATGAACAGCCGCACCGATCTGCTCGACCGCCTGCGCGCCGCGCTGGCCGACCCCGGCGTGGACGGGGTGCTGGCCACCGCCGACATCCTCGACGACCTGCTGCTGCTCGGCGCCCTCGAGGACAAGGTCGTGTTCAGCTCGTTCAACCGCGGCGGGTTGGCCGGCTCGTCGTTCGAGCTCGACGACCGGATGACCGGCGCCACGGCGGCATCCACCGCAGCCGCGAAGATGAACGGTGGAAAGATGTTGTGCCGCATCGATCTCGACGACCCGGGCACCGTCGCCACGCTCGCGGCCTGCGCCCAGGCCGTCGACGAGCTCGCCGCTCACGGCCTGATCGCGATGCTCGAGCCCTTCATGTCGTCGCGGGTGAACGGCAAGGTCCGCAACGACTTGTCGCCGGACGCGGTCATCAAGTCCGTGCACATCGGACAGGGCCTCGGCTCGACGTCGGCCTACACGTGGATGAAGCTGCCCGTCGTCGACGAGATGGACCGGGTGATGGAGTCGACGACCATGCCCACCCTGCTGTTGGGCGGGGACCCGACGGATCCGGACGAGGCGTTCGCGAGTTGGGAGAAGGCCTTGGCCCTGCCGTCGGTGCGCGGCCTGATCGTCGGCCGAACCCTGCTCTACCCGCCCGACGACGACGTCAGCTCCGCCGTCGCGACCGCGGTGGCGATGGTTCGATGAACTCGAAACTGTACATTCCGGCGGGCAGCGCGACGGCACCGTTCACCGTGGCGATCACCCCCGAAGACGCCGGCTGGGCTGAATCATCGCTGCATGTCGTCGATCTCGGGGACGGCGCCGAGGTGACGCTGAGCACCGACGACACCGAAGTGATGATCCTGCCCCTCGCCGGCGCCGCCACCGTCGCGTGCGGCGGTGAGGTGTTCACCCTGGCGCCGCGCGTCTCGGTCTTCGATGGCCCCGCCGACATGGTCTACCTGGGCATCGGCCAGCGGTACACCCTCTCGGGCCGCGGCCGGATCGCGATCTGCGGCGCCCGCGCGTCCACGTCCTTCCCGAACCGCCGAGTGGCCGCGGCCGACGTGCCTGTCGAGTTACGGGGCGCCGGCAACTGCAGCCGGCAGGTGCACAACTTCGGCACCGCAACGGCTTTCGAGGCCGATTCGCTGATCGCCTGCGAGGTGATCACCCCCGGGGGCAACTGGTCGAGCTACCCGGCGCACAAGCACGATGAGAACACCGACGTCGAGACCCAGCTGGAAGAAATCTACTACTTCGAGATCGACGACAGCCCTGCCGGCACAGCAGGATTCGGCTACCACCGGGTGTACGGCACCACCGAACGCCCCATCGAGGTCCTCGAGGAGGTCCGCACCGGTGACGTGGTGCTCGTCCCCCACGGGTATCACGGGCCGTCCATCGCCGCGCCCGGACACCACATGTACTACCTCAACGTGATGGCCGGTTCGGGCCCGACCCGAGCGTGGCTGATCTGCGACGATCCTTCCCACACCTGGTTGCGCGGCAGCTGGGAGCACCAGGAGATCGACCCCCGCCTTCCGTTCACCCCCAGTCGAGGAGAGTGATCCGTGGTTTCCACCGCGCCGAAGTCGACCGAGAAGCTCGCCGACACGGAGCCGACCGTACGTCTCACCGTCGCCCAGGCGACCGTGCGCTTCCTGGCCAACCAGTACGTCGAGCGAGATGGCCAGCGGCACAAGTTCTTCGCCGGATGCCTGGGCATCTTCGGCCACGGCAACGTCGCCGGTATCGGGCAGGCGTTACTGCAGGACGAGATCGACGCCCACGAGACCGGTGTCGAGCCCGGCCTGAAGTACGTACTCGGCCGCAACGAGCAGGCGATGGTGCACACCGCGGTCGCCTACGCGCGTCAACAGGACCGGTTGCAGGCGTGGGCCGTCACCGCCAGCATCGGCCCCGGCTCGTCGAACATGCTCACCGGTGCCGCGCTGGCCACCATCAATCGCCTGCCCGTTCTGCTGCTGCCGTCAGACACCTTCGCCACCCGGGTGAGTTCGCCTGTGCTGCAGGAGCTGGAGCTGCCCAGCAGCGGCGACGTCACGGTCAACGACGCGTTCAAACCACTCTCGCGTTTCTTCGATCGGGTGTGGCGCCCCGAGCAGCTGCCCGCCGCCCTGCTCGGCGCGATGCGGGTCCTCACCGACCCTGCCGAGACGGGTACTGCGACGGTGTCCCTCCCCCAGGATGTCCAGGCCGAGGCCCATGACTGGCCGGAATCTCTTTTCGCCGAACGGATCTGGCACGTGGCCCGCCCGGTACCCGAACGTTCCGTGATCGCCCGCGCCGCCGAGGTGATCCGGTCGGCACACAAGCCGCTGATCGTGGCCGGCGGCGGCGTCATCTACTCGGGCGCGAACGACGCGCTGGCCGAGTTCGCCACGCGCACCGGTATCCCGGTGTGCGAGAGCCAGGCTGGCAAGGGCTCCCTGCTCCACGAGCATCCGCAGTCGGTGGGCGCCGTCGGTTCCACCGGCACGACGGCAGCCAACGCACTCGCCAGTGACGCCGATGTCATCATCGGAATCGGCACCCGCTACAGCGATTTCACTTCCGCATCGCGCACGGCATTCAACAACCCCGACGTGCGATTCGTCAACATCAACGTGACGTCCTTGGACGCAGTCAAACAGGGCGGCATCAGCGTGGTCGCGGACGCGCGGGAGGCGCTCGTCGCTCTGTCCGAAGCCGTCGGTGACCACACCGTCGGTGACGACTACCGCACCCGCACAGCCGAATTGATGGCGGAGTGGAACGACACGGTGTCGCAGGTGTTCCGAACCTCCGACGACGTCGCACTCAACCAGAACCAGGTGATCGGGCTGGTGAACACGTTGTCGGACCCGCGTGATGTGGTGGTGTGCGCGGCCGGATCGATGCCCGGAGACCTGCACAAGCTGTGGCGCATGCGTGATCGCAAGGGCTACCACGTCGAATACGGCTACTCGTGCATGGGATACGAGATCGCCGGCGGCATCGGCGTGCGGATGGCAGCCCCCGATCGCGATGTGTTCGTGATGGTCGGCGACGGTTCCTACCTGATGATGGCCACCGAGATCGTCACCGCCGTTCAAGAAGGCGTCAAGATCATCCCGGTCCTGGTGCAGAACCACGGGTTCGCGTCGATCGGCGGGCTGTCGGAATCGCTGGGCTCGCAGCGGTTCGGCACCGCCTACCGGTACCGCGGACACGATGGCCGGCTCGACGGCGACACCCTGCCCGTCGATCTCGCCGCGAACGCCGCGAGCCTGGGCGCCGACGTCATCAAGGTGACGACAGCCGCCGAGTTCACCGACGCGGTCAAGGTCGCCAAGGCCGCCGATCGCGTCACCGTGATCCACGTCGAGACCGATCCGCTGATCTATGCGCCCGACAGCCATTCCTGGTGGGACGTACCGGTCAGCGAGGTGTCGTCACTGGACTCCACGCAGCAGGCCTACCAGCGCTACGCGGACTGGAAGAAAGTCCAACGGCCGTTGATCAAGCCGTCCTGATCCAGGCGGGAGTCTGCGCGCGCTCACCGAAACGTCATGGAGTCGATCGGTGCTATTGGGTACCCGGGCGGCATGAGACGTCTGTGGTGCGTGATCGCGCTTGCCTGTGTAGTCACGGCGTGTCAGAGCCAGCCGCCTGACCAAGCGGCCCCGACCACCACGCCGTCGGCTCCCAGCAGCACGCCGACCACGACCGGGTTGATCCCTGCCGGGGCACCCACGGAAGGCAGCCGTCCACCGACCGACAGCCTGCCGCCTGCGGCGGAACCGCAGCAGGCTCCAGCGCCCTCGCAGACGCCGCCGGGTCGGCAGATCCGGGTGGGGTCAGCGCCCGAAGGTGTCGTCGTCGACGCGGTCAGCCGCACTGCAGCCGTCGCCACCAGAAAACCGAACGAACTCGTCCTGATCAACGTCGACACCGGCGAGATCACCGGCCGCACACCGCTTCCCGGTGTCGCCAGACATCTCCAGCTGGCCAAGCCCGGCGGGCCTGTTCTGGTCCCCGTGGAGAGTGCGAACGCGTTGGTTCGCGTCGACCTCCCCGGCGGCCGCGCCGAGGCGCAGATCGTCACCGGCACCGTGCCGCACGACGCGTCAGAAGCCCCGGACGGCACGGTGTTCGTCGCCAACGAACTCGGGGGCACCGTGACCGCTCTGCGCGGCGACGACATCGTCAAGGTGTTCACCGACAGCGTCCAGCCGGCAGGTCTGGCCCCGGTCGGCGACCGGATGGGTCTGCTCGACGTCCGCAAGAACGACCTCACGATCTACGACACGACCAACCTGTCGATCGTGGGCTCCACGCCCGCCGGGGACGGCCCGACACACCTCGTCGCCGACAAGCACGGCCGGATGATCGCCGCCGACACCCGCGGTGATGCGGTGCGCGTCTTCGACGCCTCGCCGCGGCAGCTCGCCGAGATCGCTCAGCCCGGCGGCCCCTACGGCATCACCTACGACCCGACCCGTGACCTGCTGTGGGTCGCGTCGTCGGGCACCAACGAGGTCGTCGGCTACGACATGACCGACCCCATGCCCCGCGAAGTGAAACGCATTGCCACGGTGCAGAATCCGTACACCATCGGCGTCGATGCGACCACCGGCCGGTTGTTCGTCGCGGGAGTGACCGCCGGGGTCGTGCAGATCATCGACCCCGGCTGAGCCACCCCCGTTCGAGCGTTTACAGGATGTAGAGCAACCCTGAACTGGGCTTTTGCAGCGGTGTGAAGCTATTGAAAATCATCGAAAAAGAATGCTGAACTGCAGTTATCCAACACAGCCAGATGCTGCCAAACGGCACCAACTGCGGACTCACTGCGGACCGGCGTTACGCCTTCGACGCAGACTTGGGGCGACGGGCGTCCACGAACACAGGGTGTATGCGCATTCCAGAGCGCTCCGCGATGGATTCACATGTAGCCCGAACAACATCCAAGCGGGCTGGCTTGAAATCCTTATCGGAGAAGCCAACGCACAGATAGACACCGAACGGCACTTGCTCACTTCTCAGATAGATCGGCAACTGAACCTCGGCGCCGTGGAAGAATTGGGGATTGTCAATGTGCTTGACTTCGATAAGACCGCGCATTGACCACCCCTGCGAGAATTTAAAATCCACTGGGCCCCGGCCAGTCTCGGCCTCCTGAGTAATGTCAACGTTGGCCGCCTCGCAGTGAGCCATCCAACCGTGCCGACAGATTGCCTGAGTAATCTTTTCGGCATGATGTGTGACCTTTTTGTTGTCCCACAGGGCAATCCACAGCCCTCTGTCTTCAACGCCCGATTTGAATGTTTCCGCTAGGGCGATCAACCATGCCTCGAAGGCATTCTGGTTCGCAGGGGGGTTGGGCCCAGTGGTCGCCCCCGCGAAGCTTCGGCCAGCCTCCAGCCACTTCACCAAACCCTTCGGGTCGTCCTCGACATCGTAGGCCGTCGGATCTTCGACGGCCTGGGCCACGTAGCGCCGCAACAAGTCGGGCGCCTTACGCGCGAGTTCACGACCACGAGCCGCCTTTTGCCTCCTTGTCAGCGACTGCGAAAGGTTGTAATTCAGTTCAAAACGCAACGCCTCATTATCATTCGCGGTCGACCAAGTCCAGAACTCCTCGGGGGTCAGGCGCGGGAGATCCTTCAGGAAGCGTTTCGGGGTGAGTAGAACGGCTCCATTGAACACCGGACTGCGCGGCAGCACCTGATCGGTGTCGTGCCATCGACAACGCTTAGCCGTCCACGAAGAGTGTTTAACCGGCAACTCCTCGACCGTGACGCCCAGTTCGTCGCAGATCTTTTGGGTATAGCTGATGAACCTAGCCTTCAGGATGTTGCAGATCATGTCGCTAATGCGGTCGAGGCCGAGCCCCGGAACCAGAATGGCGACCATCCCGAGCAGCTGCTCATCGGCATCCCGGGACCAGACACGGAAAAGATCAAGTCCCCTGCAGACCTCGACAGCGAACTCCCGACCGATACCCGCACCTTCGGGATGTCCCATCGAAAAACCTAAAGCGAACTCTTTAGGCTCGGGGCACTGCACAAATCGCACTGCCTTCTGCCAATGGGCCGAGGATTCATTTCCCTGCGCAACTATTAATAGCTGAAGGGTCGCGTCGAAGAAATTGACAACTTCATCCTCGGCACCTGCCCAATGCGGGTCATCATCATCGAAGATCAGAAATGGGTCGACGTATAGCGGCGTGTCCTGCATGACGTTGAGGTCGAACCAATCGGCATCCTTGGCTCGCTCAACTTCGAACTTCTCGGAAAACCGCATCAAACAATTGTCGCAAACTGTCAGTTCAGGGCCGGGCTGCGACACGACGCCGCCAGAAATCAATGTCTCTGCGACATGTCAGACTGTCACCATGGCAGTGAAGGTCACCCTGAAGTCTCGTGGGTCCGAGCAGTTCGAAGAAGAAGATGCCGAGTACTTCGAGCGACGGGACGGCGCCCTCGAAGTTGGTCACGGCAAAACGGTATTGAAGATCTACACAAAGGGCTGGTGGCTCGCAGTCGAGGGCCGCCAGAGGCCAGGTCCATTCGACGTCGATGATTTGGACGACGACTTGCATGTGTGAGGATTGAAGTCGACTCGCCCCGGCTTACCACGACCTGCCGGGTAGGGACACGAGAAGGCCCACCGGCTGGAGATCCGGTGGGCCTTCCGCCTGGGCGCTCCTGAAGACGCCCCGCTGCAGGCGGGTGGCAGGGCGCCTTCATCACAAGACCCGTTGACCGCCGCAGCGCTGCTCTATGAAGTTTTGGGGGCTGATCCTGCTCGCATGCATCGGCCCCGGGGTTGCCCTCAGGTGGCACCCGCCGCCCGGTGTCGGTGGCACCCGGCGTAGTCACACAGCGCGAACGCGGTAACGATCTAGCACTGCCAGTTCGCCCACTGTCCAGCCGCTGAATCCCTCGTAGAACGAAACCGACTCAGGGCCGCGTGCCTCGCTGTATCGCACCTGTCCGGGGTGTGCGTGCAGCCTTGCGGTCGCCAATAGAATCACCGCTCGAATGTCAGGTGCGGGCGTGCCGTCGCTGCGGAAGCCTGCTCCGCGTGTGTAGCCCCTCGCCATGGCGGTGACGATCTCCAGCTCGGCAGCGGCCCTGTCATCCTCGACGCTGTAGCGGTCTTGTAGGAAGCGGGTTAGATCCTCGGAGGTTGGCGCCGACATCGGTTAGGCCGCGTCGTATAGACGCACGATGCCAGCAGGGTTCGCAAAACCGAACCCGACGCGGGCGGTTGCGCGTACCTGCACGGCATCTTCTGCGAAGGCGGCGTCGGTGCTCTTCACGACTGTGGTGCCGGTGCGCTGAACCACGAACGTCTGAGACGCATCAAGGCCCCACGCGTTGCCCGCCGCGACGTCGGTGCTCACCAGGACCTTGACGCCCGCGAGGGTGATGCCGTCGCCGACGTTGTCCAGTAGACCCTGGTTGCTGCCGGTCTGCGTCTTGGCCTTCGCCAGCGTCAGTGCCACGTCGGGGGCGAGGACGAACACCGACAAGTTGGCGCCATCGGCCAGCGCTGCGGCCTTCGCCTCATGGAACGGGTCGAGGTTCGCGATGACAGCACCCGTATCGACAACGTTCGCGCCCGGGAGGGACAGCAGGCCCGAAGGCCCGTTCGTCGTGCTGGAACTGAAGAACGCCTTATCCACACCCTTGGCGATGGAACGGGCCAAGCCACGCCCGATCTGCTCGGCCACAGCAGGATTCGTATCCTGCGCGGCTTCGTTGCTGATCTGGGTACGACCCGCCACCTTCTTCGGAGTCACGACCAGTTCGTTGGTCGTGGGGTCAGTCAGCGCGATGGTCGTATTCTCCGCGTACCACGCGACAGCCGGGTCGGCGGTTAGCATGGGGAACCGAATCGTCTCCGAACTGGTCGCGATCTTTGTGCCCGCATGGAAAGCAATCGACTTCTCTGCCACTACCAGGTCGATGAGCTGGCCGTAATCCTCGGGCGTCCATGCCTGGGCCAGGTTGGCATCAAGTACTGCCATGATGAAAATCCTTACGATGCAATGTCATTGATACACGCGGCGCATGGCCGGCGGTGCGGGAATGGGCACATGGCCCGAATGAGATAGCTTGCAGCGCAGGGCTTCCTAGCTAACTCAATCATACCACCGGGGTCACTGCTGGAGCAGCGATGCCCACGACGGCGCCGCATCCGTGCGACCCTTCATGCCCTGCCCGATAGACCCCGCTGGCTTGCGCACCTTCAGATGCGGCTTCGTCCCGATCAGAGCATCGATGGCTGCGGTCAACCCATCCCCGTCCTCCAGGTGCTCAGCGTCGAACGGGAGATCGGACGGGTCAGCCAGGCGTCCGTCAGCGCGGACAAGCTCCGCATGCAGCCGCTGCGCCAGACTGTCAGCGCGGGACTCAGCTTCGCGGGCACGGGTGCGGTAGCGTCCATTCTTCTCCCGCAGATCCTTCACGACTGACGCTGGATAGGTCTGGGCGTCATCATCAGGACCGTCGTTGGCGGGCTCCTGGTCGTCGGCGTCGGTCTGGATGGTGCCCTCAGGGGTGTCATCGTCAGCCATAGCGTGTCTCCTCTCCGAACAGTCGTTACCGGCTCTCAGATCCAACGGAGAGCCACGAAATGGGTTGCGGCCTTAGTTCCGAACGGCCATGCCGGACATGTAGCGACCGATGGTCAGATCACGGGCCTGCTGTGCGTTCGACTCGATACGACCTTCGATGACAGCGATGGTTTCGTCGTCATAGCCGAGCTTCTGCAGCACCGACGCTCGATCCAAAAGACCGGCGCTGAACATCTTCTGAGCCCAGTCACCCTCTGCTGCGATAGAGCGCGACGACGGATCCGACCAGCGAACACGCACCGACACATCAGCCGGGTCCACCGAATCCCGGATCGCCACGATGAGACGGGCAAGCGCCTCGAACGCCCGGGAGAACACAAGCTGCTTCTCAGCGCTGCGGGCGGTCAATGACTGCTCCGCTGCGCGCAGACTTTCTGCCGACGACACATTGCCACCGGCCTGGGTCAGCCCAAGATAGTGAGCGGGAAGCGACGAGACTGCCTGCGCCTGCTGCATCAAGATCCGCACTGCCGCCTCATACGACGACAACGAAGTCGCGTCGAGAACGCCGAACCGCGCCGCAGCATCCTCAGCCAACATCATCCTGTTGTCGGGCGGATAAGGGTTCACCACCTCGACCACAGGGGCGCCGTCGCCATCAAGGACCGGGTTGCCGTCCTGATCGACCACCGGACGCTCCACAGGGGTCACGCCCGTGGCCCACGCCCTTGGCCTGCCCGAATAAGCAGAGCTGACCATCATGTCGGCCAGGACCGCAGACAAAGCCTCTTGGATCACCTTGAGGTCTTCGATCTCCGAATGGCCCGGTTCCCCGATGCGGTCCTCATTCGTCAAGGCGATGACGGGCGGCACGCCCAACGGGTTAGGAATTACGTCGACTCGATGGAAGTCGTTGGCGCTGGGCGTCGTGGAACGCGACACCCACTTCTCGATCCGGTCACCGAAATAGGCCACCAAGTGGGTTTCCGTGGCAGTCGTCCAGCGTTTGCACGCCGCAACGATCTCCCGAGTCTCCGGGCTTCGCTGCACCACGACAGCCTTCGGTGGCTCGGCGGTGATCAGCGGCCGGCCCTGGGGATCGACCCATGCGATGAGGTAGGACTCACCGTGCAGCAGAGCCTCTTTGATGGCGCTCGCGGACAGGGCGTCCATGTCCATGCGCTGCCACTCATCCTCGATGTCGACGCCGTCGAACCCGACGACCTTGCAACGCTCAGCCAGGCTCTGCACGCTCAGGCGGCACAGGTTCGTCGCCAGTCGTGGCAGCCGGTTGCCGAGTGCCTTGCGCTGGTCGGCGTCGAGGAACGACAACGGATTCCGCGCCGTGTAAAACAGCTCGTTCTCACGAAGCGCAAGCTGCTTCGCGTCCAGATCTTCGATCAGGGACACGAGGTAGTCAGGTGAAGTCACCGGTTCTCCAAACAGACGGGGTCAAAAGGACCACGCGCCACGGCCCTTCGCCTTCTGGGCGGCAAGCCATGAGCAGCGGGAGTGCGCCATCATCAGCGCGGTACAGAGATCGATCTTGGGGGCATGCCGGGACCGCGATGTCTTCGAGATCCTGACGCCCTTGTCGGACTCGCGGACCGTGGCCGCGAGCACATGGCGCCTCAGGTCGGGGTCACCGGAATGGGTGAACAACCCGTTCACCGCACCGCTATGCAGGTCATTCGTCGCCCGGGTCTGCCTCACCGGGGACTGCGCGAACTCCACCATGGGTAAGCCTTCACCCGCGAGCACCTGAGCCGAACGTGTGAAATACGCCGGGTCGTAGCATACTTCGCGGATCTTCCAGCGCCGAGTCGCGTGACGGATTTCGTCCTCTACGGCCAGGACGTCCACCCGCCAACCGTCGTCACGCGGCGGCTTCTCCCACACCGCGAGCTTGTCGAAATGAGGCGCGGCAGCGACTTGGCCGACGACGATAGCCGTGCTGTCGTCTTTCAGAGACGCGTCCACTGCAAGAACCACTTCGGCGCCATCAGGCACTCCGTGCCCCGTGCTGAGCGCATCCCAGGTGTCTGCTTCGAGGAAAGGTGCTTCATTCGTGGAGACAACCTGGCAGAGCCTCTTCCTTCGGTACTCGCCCTCACTGGTCTGCTTTAACAGCGCCGTCGCCCGGCCCCGACTGAGCAGATCGTCAAGTTGTGGATTGGCCAGCTCAAGGCAGTGGACGCACTCCGGCGGGTGATGCTCGAACCCGGCAGCGCTGAACTCAACGAACGCCATCGTGGAGTCATCAGGATCAGCGAGGCAGGCTTCACGCAGGTCTGTCAGCACTGACGTCTCACGGTTCGGTGGCGTTCCGATGCCCAACGCCATCGCACCGTCCAACTTGCCCGCACCGAGAAGCAACGTTGACCACGTCGCCGGGTCAATCTCACCCAATTCGTCGGCCAACGCCAGCGTCCAGGTGCCCAACCCTTCGATGCGCTTCGCCTCAGCCGGCAGGGCCGTCAGAGTGCTGCGCTTGCCCGGTACTTCAATCCTGTCGCGGTAAACGACAGCCCGCGAAGCAAGCACCGGATTCAGCGCGACCATCTGCGCTGCAGGCGTCAAGAGACGAGTCGCCATGCGCTCGTCCACCGCGACGATGGGAATCTCGTTGCCGTCTGGGCCCGTGAAGGATTCATACAGCCCGAGCGCCGCGAAGATGCCCGTCTTACCCAGACCGCGAGGTCCCATGATGGCACCGACCACCGGGCGCGGATTTGGATCTAAGAACGGTCGGAGCATGCGAATCTGCCAAGGGCGAAGTCGCATTGGCTCACCGGAACCCTTGCCCTTCGGCACAATCAGATACTGCTCACACCATGTCGCGAACCTTTCGACGCCAATAAGCCCGGACTCAAAAGGCAGAGCCGACGTGTCGGCTGCCTTCTTAGGCCCAGCCTGCATGGGATACTCCAAAGATGATCATCGAGGTCGTCAAGCCTGACCAAATCCGTAAAGGTGACCGGATCAAGCACGGGTCGCAGGAGGTCACGGTGGCGGCAGAACCGCAAACCACCCTCATGCCGAAAGAAGGCTGGCCGCAAGACCCATCAATAGACCCCAGTCACTGGGTCGTCTACACCTTCACAGACGAAAACGGCGTCCCCCACAACTTCAGGGAAGACATAGACGTCACCCGCCTGCGGGAGGAGACTGCGGCGGAAAAGTTGAGCAAGCTCCGGGGCGCAACTGCAAAGCCGACCGGGCGCCCGCGACCGAACCCACGCGGTTACGGCGGGAAGTACTAAGTAATCGTCCCTGCGCTGTCGCCCGGGTGTCCTCGACGGACTTCGAAGGGGATGGTCCCCCTACCTGCACAAATGCGTTGCAGCGCAGTCTCTTTGCTGACGTTCAGTCGTAAAGATCACGGGTCGATGGCCTGCGATGACAATGCTCAGATCGCAAGAACACGGCGGCGCTGTGCCTTCAGCCTTTGCTCCACCTGCTGACGCTCCTCGTCGGTGCAGTAGTTGCTTCGTCGGCGCTGGCAGTCCATGCAGAGGACGCGGAGGTTGGCGACGGTGAAGATCAGGTCCGGTCGCTCGGATGCGGGGATGATGTGGTCGACGCTGAGGCTGTCAGTGCGGCCACACCACTCACAGAACGGACTGAGCTTGCGGAGCCGCTTGGACAGGTTCGTCCAGCGGGCGGTGTGCAGGAGCGGATGCGAGCGGTTGGGTCGGTTGTCCTTCGGGCGACACTCTGAGCAGTAGCTGCCTGACGGGATGAGTGAGCCGCATGTGAGGCACGGACGCGGCAGGGTGCTCACACCGCGAATTGGGCTTCGAGCCCCGCCTGAATCCTGGTACGCATGTCGCTGTGAAGTTGGATGTACCGCGACGGGGACAACGCCAGCCAGGGGCTGTAGGTGCCATCCGGAAGGGAGAACCTCATGAGCTGCAGGGTTTCTTCGTTCGACCCGACCGTGGCCAGGTCCCAGTCGAGGACGCGGCACACGGGGATCTTTGTCTCGGTGTAGTCAGTCGTCATAGCTGTCTCCGTGATCGTGAGGTAGGTGGGCGCTCAGGCTGGCCGCACGACGCGGGTGATCCAGCCCCGTGCGTAGTCGATGAGGACCCGCAGCGACTCGTCAGCGTCCTTGCCTTCCAGCTCTTCAGCGGGAACGGATGGTGCGGAAACTCCCAGCACTTCGGCGGCGCCGAGTAGGTCGCCGGCTCGCCAGCAGAGACGCAGGCGCTCCAGCTTCTCGGGAGTGACGATCCTATTCCGGGCCTCAGCCTCAGTGAGGCGAGAGCCAATGCAACGCTTGACCTTTGGTCCGTGGACCGACATGCGGCCCTCGTCGTTACGGGCGGTGTCGTGTCCGCAGATGGGGCAATCGACGCGGGTGAAGGTTCCGGTGAAGCTCACGCTACTGCCTCCATTTCTCGGGTTCGGCGGGTCATCGGGTTGTGTAGGCGGGGTGGCTGTCCGGTGCGGCGCCCGTCGTGGTAGCTGCAGCGTTCGTTGGGGCTGCCCTCGCCGCCGTTGATTTCGTGCGGCTTCACGACGAGGCATCGAGAGCAAGAGCTGTTGTCGATCAGTCCCATCTCCTTGGCCTGCGAGATGGCGCGGGAGACTTCGGTGGCGTGGACGGGGACGAGGTTGCCGTCAGCGTTGAAGGTGCCGAGTAGTTGCCGGAGTTCGCCCGGTTTGAAGTTCGCATGTCCGTTGCCGCGATGGCAGCCGTAGGCGATGGAAGCGACGCGAAACCAGTACGGGCCAGACGGGTTTGCGGCTCGTTCCCGCCAGGCGGACTGGTAGTGCTTCGCCCAGAAGTTGATGGTGGTCATCGGGTCTTGATCCAGGCGGCGAGGTCGGATTCGAGCCAGTAGATTCGCCTGCCGATGCGGCGGGGTTCGGGGAACTGCCCCGACTTGCTCCAGCTGTGGAGGGTGCGGCGGCAGACATCAAACTTATCCATGACCGCTTCGGCAGTGAGGACGTTCAGGTGTGCTGCGGGCATGCAAGTCTCTATCCGATTCGCAAAGTGTTGCGGCCAAGTTGGTTTCGCTTCACAACGGCCAGACATAAAGGGACGCAGATGAATAACTCTGCCTGCCTCTGTACCAATCTTAGCATCTGTTTGCCATTGCCGGACGCTTGATGCTCATGTTAGCGGGGTTTGGCGGAAGGTCCTGGCTGGGGTTTTCGTCCTTCCGGGCTGCGCGTAAGCGCTGTTCGTTTAGTGCGGCTGTGGCCGTAGCTGGCGTGGGGTGGGTGCATGGCGGCATCGGGTGCGGAGGTGTGCTCTACGGATAGATACTTAGAGAAACGATACGCTGACCTGCGATTCCATTGCAGATTTTGACGCTCGGCGTCAATCGACTTGACGCATAACGTCAAAGTTCGCTTCCGCTAATCGGCCATAACCTTCGTTAATGTCAAACACCGGCCCTGCTAACACAAACACATCCGAACGCCTTCTCTTCACGCCTGAGGTAGCGCACGAATTTGGGCTCCCTGAACCTACGCTCCGGTGGTACCGCAGCGTAGGAATCGGACCGAAGAGCTTCAAGGTCGGACGTCGTGTCCGCTACCGAGAATCTGACGTTCTGGCGTGGATTGCTGAACAGGAAGCTGCGAGCGCGCGCGGGGGCGTTCGGTGAGCTGGATCAGCGGGCTCCGGGACTACCATCTGCCCATGACGAAGCGCAACCCAAGTGACCTCGGATACATCGAGGACCGCTGGTTTGACGACAACGGCTCCCCGAAGGCCCGCAGCGGTCAGGGCAAGCGATACCGGGCCCGGTGGGTAGACGACGACGGTCACGAACGTGCCGCCAGCTTTGCAGCAGAGAAGGCCGCGAAGGCGCACCTCAAGGCGGTGGCACGCGGCGAGTACGCCAACGCCACGGGCAAGCTGACATTCGAAGAGTTCTTCGCGAGCTGGCGTGAAACCCAAGTGTGGGCGCCCGGAACCGTCAAGAAGGTCGACCAGGCCATCGGATGCGTGACGTTCGGCAACGTACCTCTGGAGCGGTTGAGGCCAAGCCACCTGCAGGCATGGGTGAAGTCGATGGTCGACAAACCGCTGGCGCCCAACACCGTTCACTCACGCTTCGATCACATCCGTGCCGCCGTCCGCGCCGCCGTCGCTGATCGGGCGATTCCCTTTGATGTGACGACCACGGTGACGCTGCCCCGAAAGCGTCGAGCTGAAGCAGCGATGATCATCCCCACGACCGAACAAGTCGGGGACGTCATCCACCACGCCCCGGAGGGCTTCGCAGAGTTCGTAGCTCTGTGCGCCTTCGGCGGGTTGCGGCTGGGTGAAGCTGGCGGGCTGCGGGTGTCAGACGTCGACTTCATGCGCCGGGAGGTGCGGGTGCAGCGGCAGGTTCAGATAGTGAACGGTGGCGGCGTCGACATTCGACCGCCCAAGTACGGCAGCGAGCGCACCGTCTACATCCCCCAGGGTCTTCTGACGATGCTGTCGGAACATGTTCGCTTGCACTGCTCCGGCAGCGACCCTGAACGGTGGATGTTCACAGACAGCGCTGGCAACCCACTGCACCAGAACTCGGCGGGTTATCTGTGGCGGCACACGAGGACAAAGGCTCGGGTCAGCTTCAAGTTGCACGACCTTCGACACTTCTACGCCTCGGGGCTGATCGCTGCCGGGTGTGACGTGGTGACGGTTCAGCGGGCGATGGGACACGGTTCGGCGTCTCTGACGCTCAACACGTACTCACACCTGTGGCCGAAGGCCGAAGGTCGCACCCGCAACGCGGCGGCCCAGATGCTGAACGAGGCACTTACTGCGGACCGAGAGCGGACTCAGACGCAGTAAGTGCCCCGTCATCAGGCATCTCAGAGGATGTAGAGCATCTCCTGATAGGTCGGCAGCGGCCACAGGTCGTCGGCCACGACTCCCTCCAACGTGTCCGCGGCGGCCCGAACGGCATCCATCGCCGGCAGCAACACCTTCTGCGCGTGCGTGGCCTCGTCGAGTGCGGACTCGGCGGAGTGGTCGGCCAGCCCCGCTTTCAGCGTCGACAGAGCCGCGGTCAGCTCGGCGATCGGAGCCGAAACAGCTTCCAGCATCGCCGTATCGGCCGACACCCCCGCCGCCTTCAAGGTGGCCACGTTCTGCGCCAGCTCCGTCTGATAGCGCACCGCTGCGGGCAGGATCACCGTGGTGCCGAGTTCCAGCGCGAGCTTGGCCTCCACACCGACCGTCAGCGCGTACTGCTCGAGCCGAACTTCATAGCGGCTGTGCAACTCTCGCTCGTTGAACACCCCGTAGCGTTCGAAGACCTCGACCGCCTCGGGCTTGATGAGCTCCGGGATCGCGTCCAGCGTCGTCTTCAGGTTCGGCAGCCCGCGCTCGGCGGCCTCGACCTGCCAGTTCTCCGAGTACCCGTCCCCGTTGAACACCACCGCACCGTGCTCGGTGATGATCTCCGTGAGTAGCTTCTGCACGGCCTGATCGAACTCCTCGCCGCCGCCGACTGCCTCCTCGAGCACCGTCGCCATGTAGTCCAGCGAGTCGGCCATGATCGTGTTCAGGATGATCATCGGCACGTTGATCGTCTGGCCCGACCCCGGAGCGCGGAACTCGAACCTGTTGCCCGTGAACGCAAACGGGCTGGTGCGGTTACGGTCACCCGGATCGGTGGGCAGTTCGGGCAGAGTGTCGACGCCGATGATCATCGACCCCTTGCCCTTCGACGACGTCGCCGCACCCTTGGCGATCTGCTCGAACACGTCGGCCAGCTGCGCGCCGAGGAAGATCGAGATGATCGCCGGCGGAGCCTCGTTCGCGCCCAGCCGATGATCGTTGGTGGCCGAGGCCACCGACACACGCAGCAGGCCCGCGAACTTGTGCACCGCACGAATGACCGCCGCGCAGAACACCAGGAACTGCGCATTCTCGTGCGGGGTGTCACCGGGCACGAGCAGGCTGCCGAATTGGGCGTTGCCCATGGAGAAGTTGACGTGCTTGCCCGAACCGTTGACCCCGGCGAAGGGCTTCTCGTGGAACAGGCACTCCATGCCGTGCTTCTTCGCGACGTTGCGGAAGATCGTCATCAACAACTGCTGATGATCGGCGGCGATGTTGGCCCGCTCGAACATCGGCGCGATCTCGAACTGTCCCGGGGCGACCTCGTTGTGCCGGGTCTTGGCCGGAATACCGAGCTTGAACAGCTCACGCTCGGTGTCCATCATGAACCCGAGCACCCGCTCGGGGACCGAGCCGAAGTAGTGGTCGTCGAACTCCTGACCCTTGGGCGGCTTGGCGCCGAACAGCGTGCGGCCCGCGTTGATCAGGTCGGGACGGGCCAGGAAGAAGTGCCGGTCGACGAGGAAGTACTCCTGTTCGGGGCCACAGAACGAGACGATGTTGTCGAAATTCTTGTGACCGAACAGCTTGAGGATGCGCTCAGCCTGTGCGCCCATCGCCTGCTGGCTGCGCAGCAGCGGCGTCTTGTAGTCAAGCGCCTCACCGGTCATCGAGACGAAGACCGTCGGGATGCACAGCGTGTTGCCGTTGGGGTTCTCCAGGATGTACGCCGGGCTGGTGACGTCCCAGCCCGTGTAACCGCGCGCCTCGAAGGTGCTGCGCAGACCGCCCGACGGGAAGCTCGACGCGTCGGGTTCACCCTGGATCAGGGTCTTGCCCGCGAACTCGGCCAGCGTCTGGCCGTCGGAGACGGGCTCGAGAAAGCTGTCGTGCTTCTCGGCAGTGAGCCCGGTCATCGGGTAGAAGACGTGCGCGTAGTGGGTGGCACCCCTCGACAGCGCCCAGTCCTTCATCGCCGAGGCGACCGAGTCGGCCACCGCCGGATCGAGTTTGGCGCCCTTCTCGATGGTGGCGACGACTGACTTGTACACCGACTTGGGGAGACGCAATTGCATCTCCGCCTTGGTGAAGACATTCGAGCCGAACACCTCACCGGGCGCCTCCGTCGGATCGAAGCTGATGGCCGGCGGGACATACGCTTCGACATTGTTGATCGCCTGCAGGCGCACCGAGTTACCGCTCAATGGACTTCCTTATCCGCTGCGTCGTCCGCGTTCTGATTCACAGACGATTGACCGGCCAACAGTAGGAACACCGGATGCCGATCCTGTTACGCGAACGTCAACGCCGCAAAACGTCCATTACCAACCGTCGTCGGACAGCCGTCGTGGCCGTCGCTGCCCGAACAGACCACAATGGACAGATGTCGCGAGGAGAGGTACGTCCGTGGGTCGGGTGACGTCCCGTCGACGCGCGCACCACGTGACGGCCGGTGGTTCCACCGCCCGACCGGAGACCTTGGCCGTCGAAGAGCCGCTGGAGATCCGCGTCGACGGCCGTCCCCTGACGGTCACGATGCGCACCCCGGGTTCCGACGTGGAGCTCGCGCAGGGCTTCCTGCTCACCGAGGGTGTGGTCGCGGGTCGGGAGGACATCTCCTCTGTCCGCTACTGCCGCGGCGCCGACGACGACGGAGTCAACAGCTACAACGTCCTGGACGTGACGTTGACGCCGGGTGTGGCACCGCCGGACGTCGACCCCACGCGCAACTTCTACACGACGTCGTCCTGCGGGGTGTGCGGCAAGGCATCGCTGGAGGCGGTGCGCTTGGTCAGCAAGCACGCCCCCGGTGACGATCCGTTGACCGTCGACGCCGACGTGCTGGCGGACATGCCTGCGGAACTGCGCCGTCGGCAGAAGGTGTTCGCCGCCACCGGAGGATTGCACGGTGCCGGGCTCTTCGACGCCGACGGCCAGCCGCTCGTGGTGCGTGAGGACATCGGCAGACACAACGCCGTCGACAAGGTCATCGGCTGGGCACTAGAGCAGCACCGCATTCCACTCGGAGGCACGGTGTTGTTGGTGAGTGGCCGGGCGTCGTTCGAACTCACGCAGAAGGCGGTGATGGCCGGCATCCCGATGTTGGCCGCGGTGTCCGCGCCGTCATCGTTGGCGGTGGATTTGGCCGCGCAGTCGGGACTGACCCTGGTGGCGTTCCTGCGCGGCCAATCGATGAACGTCTACGCCCGGCCGGATCGCGTCATCAACTGACGCGAAAGCGGTGAGAGAACTAGCAGTGCCCCCGGCCTGACCCTCAACGCGGCTCGCCCTCGCCGCTTGATCGCGTCAGGCAGTCTTGTCGCGGCGCTCCGTGCGAGAAGGCTTGCGGGGCACGATCGTCGGCAGGACGTTGTCCTCGACGGTCTCCTTGGTCACGACGACCTTGGCGACGTCATCGCGGCTGGGGATGTCATACATCACCGGCAGCAGGACCTCTTCCATGATGGCGCGCAGACCACGCGCACCGGTACCGCGATGGATGGCCTGATCGGCGATCGCGTCCAACGCGTCCTCGTCGAACTCGAGCTCCACGCCGTCCATCTCGAAGAGCCGGGTGTATTGCTTCACCAGGGCGTTCTTCGGCTGCGACAGGATCTGGACCAACGACTCCTTGTCCAGGTTGGTCACCGAGGCGACCACCGGCAGACGGCCGATGAACTCAGGGATCAGACCGAACTTGATCAGGTCCTCGGGCATGACCTCGGCGAAGTGGTCCTGCGTGTCGATCTCGGCCTTGGACTTCACCTCGGCCCCGAAGCCGAGGCCCCGCTTGCCGACGCGGTCGGACACGATCCGTTCCAGGCCGGCGAACGCACCCGCCACGATGAACAGGACGTTGGTGGTGTCGATCTGGATGAACTCCTGGTGCGGGTGCTTGCGTCCGCCCTGCGGGGGCACCGACGCCTGCGTGCCCTCGAGGATCTTCAGCAGCGCCTGCTGGACACCCTCGCCGGACACGTCCCGGGTGATCGACGGGTTCTCGCTCTTGCGGGCGATCTTGTCGACCTCGTCGATGTAGATGATTCCGGTCTCTGCGCGCTTGACGTCGTAGTCGGCCGCCTGAATCAGCTTGAGCAGAATGTTCTCGACGTCCTCGCCGACGTAGCCGGCTTCAGTCAGGGCGGTGGCGTCGGCGATAGCGAACGGCACGTTGAGCATCTTGGCCAGCGTCTGCGCGAGGTAGGTCTTCCCGCAGCCGGTGGGGCCGAGCATCAGGATGTTGGACTTGGCCAGCTCGACGGGCTCGGAGCGCGAGTCGCGGCTCTTCTCCCCCGCCTGGATGCGCTTGTAGTGGTTGTAGACCGCTACGGCGAGCGTGCGCTTCGCGGTGTCCTGACCGATGACGTAGCTCTCGAGGAAGTCGCGGATCTCCGCGGGCTTGGGGAGCTCGTCGAGCTTGACGTCGTCAGCGTCGGCGAGTTCTTCCTCGATGATCTCGTTGCACAGATCGATGCACTCGTCGCAGATGTAGACACCCGGTCCCGCGATGAGCTTCTTCACCTGCTTCTGGCTCTTGCCGCAGAACGAGCACTTCAGCAAGTCACCGCCGTCTCCAATGCGTGCCATGGTGCAGGGGTCCTACTTCCTCTTGCTGTTGCACAACGATCATTCGGTGGGTCGCACCGCAACGCTCTTCCGACGCTACCCGCATCTTCCGGCCCTATGCGACCGATGAGGCCGAATAGCGCCGCTGATATTCACGTGTGGTCGCGTCAACATATCGCCTGACCGTCCGATGGGGCCCTGGAACGCACCACCGTGTCTCTGGCGTGTCGCCGCTGTTACTCGACCGAGAGTACCGATCGCTGCCGGGGACCGTCCGACCCGTCAGCGCCCGGGTCCCAGGGGGCCGGGTCCGATGGGTCCGGGACCGACCGGACCGGGCCCGACGGGGCCGACGACGCCGCCCACCCCGACAGGACCGACGGGACCCACGACGGGGTTGGGCGGGTTGACGTAGACGTTGACCGCGACGCACTGAGCGATTGCTGCGTCCCAGTACGTACCGGCAGGACACACCGGTTCCTGAGCGTTCGCGACGCCGGTGGCGAAGGCTGCCGCCGCGCTCGCTGCGGCCGCGGTCAGCAGCAGAGACTTCCTCATGACGACTCCTCCTCGCATATTGACGATCACGTAGATCTCAGCGTGGCACGTACGCCGCCGACCCGCGGACTTTTGCCGGCCGTAGCCTGTGGACGTGACCACCCTCACCGACGCTGTCGAGCTGGCCCGGACGGAAAACGGCCTGGCCGTCGTGTCGACACTGCGCGCCGATCTGACGATCCAGGCGTCGCTCATCAACGCCGGCGCGCTTGCGCACCCCGCCTCCGGCGAGCTGGTGCTGGGGTACGTCACCTACGGGCGCGTGAAGCTGGCCAACCTGCGCGCGCGACCGCAGACCGCGGTCACGTTCCGCAACGGATGGCAGTGGGCGACGGTCGAGGGACGCGCCGAACTGGCCGGACCGGACGACGCCCAGCCATGGCTGGAGTCGGAACAGATGCTCGCGCAGCTGCTCCGCGACATCTTCACCGCCGCAGGCGGCACCCACGACGACTGGGCGGCCTACGACGCGACCATGCGCGAACAGCGGCGCACTGCGGTGCTGGTGACCCCGACGAGGGTCTACAGCAACGGCTGACTGTCAGGCGTTCTGCGCGGACAGCTTGCGGTACTGCAGCACCGTGTCGATGATCCCGTAATCCTTCGCCGCCTCGGCGGTGAGGATCTTGTCGCGATCGGTGTCCTTGCGGATCACGTCGGCGGGCTTGCCGGTGTGCCGCGACAGCGTCTCCTCCATCAACGTGCGCATGCGCTCGATCTCCGCGGCCTGGATCTCCAGATCGGAGAACTGGCCCTGGATGACACCGCCGAGGGCGGGTTGATGGATCAGCACGCGGGCGTTCGGCAGGGCCAGACGCTTACCGGGCGTACCCGCGGCGAGTAGGACGGCCGCGGCGGAGGCCGCCTGCCCCAGGCACACGGTCTGGATGTCGGCGCGCACGTACTGCATCGTGTCGTAGATCGCCATCAGGCTGGTGAACGAGCCACCCGGCGAGTTGATGTACATCGTGATGTCGCGATCGGGATCGAGCGACTCGAGCACCAGGAGCTGGGCCATGATGTCGTTGGCCGACGCGTCATCGACCTGCACGCCGAGGAAGATGATGCGTTCCTCGAACAGCTTGTTGTACGGGTTCGATTCCTTGACGCCGAAGCTGGAGTGCTCGATGAACGACGGCAGGATGTAGCGGGCCTGCGGCTGCACGCGAGGATCCAGGGCCGGGTGAATGGCCGCTGGGTGACGAGAAGTGTTATCGGTCATTTGTCGATTCCTGCTCCTGGTCCGTCACCGTTGATGGTGACGCTGGTGATGATGTGATCGACGAAGCCGTATTCGAGCGCTTCCTGCGCGGTGAACCACCGGTCACGATCGGAATCGGCCTCGATGCGCTCGATGCTCTGCCCGGTGAACTCCGCGTTCAGGCGGAACATCTCCTTCTTGATGCTGCTGAACTGCTCGGCCTGGATCGCGATGTCCGCGGCGCCGCCGGTGATACCGCCGAGCGGCTGGTGCATCAGGATGCGCGCGTGGGGCAGGGCGTAGCGCTTGCCCTTGGTGCCCGCGGCGAGCAGGAACTCGCCCATCGATGCCGCCATCCCCATCGCGTAGGTCGCGACGTCGCAGGGGGCCAGCACCATCGTGTCGTAGATCGCCATACCGGCGCTGATAGAGCCGCCGGGCGAGTTGATGTAGAGGTGGATGTCCTTGGTGGGATCCTCGGCCGACAGCAGCAGGATCTGGGCGCACAGCCGATTGGCGATGTCATCGTCGACCTGGGAGCCCAGGAAGATGATGCGCTCGGCCAGCAACCGCTCATACACCGAGTCGACAAGGTTGAGGCCCGACGAGGCGCCACGCATGTCAGTCACGACTGGATACCTGCTTTCTTCTGTGTACTTCGGACGCGGTGACCGGTCTTATGCACGACACTAACCAACCCGCGGCGCTGGGGAGTCCCCAGACGCCGCGCGTTCGCTCAGAGCATCACTTGGTGTCGTCGTCCCCGGGCGTCTCAGTGGCTTCGGTCTCGTCAGCGGTCTCGGCGGCTGCAGCCTCGACAGCCTCGACGTCGGATTCGGTGTCGGATTCGATGTCGGATTCGTCGTTCGCAACGGCGGCGTCACCGGAGGGCCCGAAGAACTCGGTGGTGTCGATCTCGGTGCCGTCGGTGTCAGTGACGGTCGCGCCGTGCACGACAGCTGCGACGGTGAGCCCGCGACGCACATCGGCGAACATCGCCGGCAGCTGGTTGTTCTGCTGCAGCATCTGGATCAGCTGCTGGGGCTCGATGCCGTACTGGCGCGACATGAGCACCAGCCGCTCGGTGATGTCGTTCTGCCCCACCTGGATGTCCAGCTTGTCGGCGATCGCATCCATCAGCAGCTGCGTCTTGATCGCCTTCTCCGCGTTGGCGCGGTTCTCGGCGTCGAACTCCTCGCGGCTGCTGCCCTGCTCGGCGAGCGAGTCGGCGAACTTCGACTCGTCGTGGTCGAGCCCGTGGATGGCGTTGTGCAGCGTGTCGTCGACCTGGGCCTGCACGACCGCCTCGGGCAGCGGCACCTCGACCTGGGTGAGCAGCTCCTCGATGGCCTTGTCGCGGATGGCCTCGGCCTGCTGCACGCGCTTGACCCGGGCCACCTTCTCGCGCAGGTCGGCCTTGAGCTCGTCGATGGTGTCGAATTCGCTTGCCAGCTGGGCGAATTCATCGTCCAATTCGGGCAGTTCGCGGGTCTTGACCGACTTCACCGTGACGGTGACCTCGGCTTCCTGACCGGCGTGCTCGCCGGCGACCAGAGTCGTGGTGAACGTCGCGGACTCGCCCTCGGAGAGCCCGACGATCGCCTCGTCGAGCCCGTCGATGAGCTGGCCGGAGCCGACCTCGTGGGAGAGCCCTTCGGTCGCGGCCTCTGGGACGTCCTCGCCGTCGACGGTGGCCGACAGATCGATGGAGACGAAGTCACCGTTCTCGGCGGCGCGCTCGACACCGGTCAGCGTGCCGAAGCGCTTCTGCAGCGAATCGAGCTCCGCCTCGACGTCGGAGTCCTCGACCGTGATCGGGTCGACGGTGACTTTGAGGGTGCTCAGGTCGGGCAGGTCGATCTCGGGCCGGATGTCCACCTCGGCGGTGAACACCAGCTCCTCGTTGTCCTCGAGCTTGGTCACCTCGATCTCGGGCTGGCCGATGGGCTGCAGCGACTCCGAGGTGATGGCCTCGCTGTAGCGGGTGGGCAGCGCGTCGTTGACGACCTGCTCGAGCACGGCGCCGCGGCCGACGCGGGCCTCGAGAAGCTTGCGGGGTGCCTTACCCGGACGGAAGCCGGGCAGTCGGACCTGCTTGGCCAGCTGCTTGAAGGCGTTGTCGATCTCTGGCTCGAGTTCGGTGAAGGGCACCTCCACGTTGATGCGCACCCGGGTCGGGCTCAGCTTCTCGACGGTGCTCTTCACTCTCGTACTCCTCTATTGCTTTCGTCTGATGGGTCGAACTGGTCGGGGTGACAGGATTTGAACCTGCGGCCTTCCGCTCCCAAAGCGGATGCGCTACCAAGCTGCGCTACACCCCGGTCGTCGCTGCCGCCTCACGCTCGCGCGCAGCGTCAGACCACCGGCGATCCTACGTCCTGACCTCAACGAAGCCACATCCAGATGGCGATTGGATTCTCGAGGGGCGGGGCCGGTATCCTCTGGCGGTACTGCAGCGGCGCTGCGGTGACACGCGGGCGTAGCTCAATGGTAGAGCCTCAGTCTTCCAAACTGATTACGCGGGTTCGATTCCCGTCGCC
Source organism: Mycobacterium sp. IDUB_1 (assembly GCF_055419625.1). Classification (NCBI taxonomy): domain Bacteria; kingdom Bacillati; phylum Actinomycetota; class Actinomycetes; order Mycobacteriales; family Mycobacteriaceae; genus Mycobacterium; species Mycobacterium sp. IDUB_1. The sequence continues at coordinate 332,024 of NZ_JBVAYA010000005.1, forward strand.
CGCTCCACGCACGTTCAGAAAGCCCGTTCAGAACCCGAAGTACACCGCGGCCATGTCGTCGCCGCCGTGGCCGGCTTCGCTCGCGCCGTCGAACACCGCGCGGACGCCGTCGATGAGCGCCGTGGACACCCCGGACTCGGCGAGCGCGGCCCGGATGAGTCCGGTGTCCTTGCGCACGCCGTCCACGCTGAACTGCGGCGCATACGACTCCTCGATGATCGCGGTGCCCTTCATCTGCAGGTAGGCCGAGTTCGCCGCCGATCCGTCGAGCGCCTCCAGCACCTGCCGCTGGTCCACGCCGAGGCCCTTGGCCAGTGCCATCGACTGCGCGGTCGCCGCGGCGATGGAGGCGATCCACGCGTTGCACGCCAGCTTGAGCTTGGACCCCGCCCCCGGCTCGTCACCGACCCAGAGGGTCTTGGACCCCACCGCGTCGAACGCCGGCTGCACCCGGTCCCGCAGGGCGGGATCCCCGGACGCCAGCATCACGAGCTTGCCCTGCTCCGCGGGTGCCTTCGTGCCGAGCACCGGGCAGTCGAGGAAGGCCACCCCGTGCGCGGCGGCCAGCGACGCGGTCTGTGCGGCGCCCTGCACCCCGACGGTCGCGCACTGCACGAACACGGCCCCGCCTTTCACGTGGGGCAGCACCGTGTCCATCACCGACACCGTCGACTCCGTGTCGAAGAGCATCGCCAGCACGACGTCGGCGTCGGCCACGGCCGCCACCGGATCCAGCGCGACCAGTGCTCCGTCGTCGGCCAGCGGTTCCGACCGAGCCGGCGTGCGATTCCACACTGTCACGTCGAAGCCCTCGCGCAGCAGCGACTGCGCCATGCCGGCGCCCATCGCACCCGTTCCCAACACCGCGATGTTCATAGACGCCATTCTGCGTCACACGATCTTCAGGCTGCTGCGCCCTCCGCCGATCACCGGTGTGGGATCGGCGTCGAGGACGTTGGCCAGCAGATCCTGATAGACGTCACGAAAATCGGTCGTGTACTTCAGATCTCCGTCGTCGAGATCGGTCAGGCTGGGTTCGTCACCGTAGAAGCCGCCGCGGACTGGGGCGCCCGCGACGAACACCGGGCCTGCCGTCCCGTGATCTGTGCCCTGGGAGGCATTGGCACGCACGCGGCGTCCGAACTCGGAGTACGCCATCACCACGACGTTGCGCCCGTGCTGGTCGGCGGCCATCCGGCGGAGGAATGGCGTCACTGCCCGGTCGAGCGTCTGCAGGAGCCGTTGCTGAGTGCCGCGCTCGTCGGCGTGGGTGTCGAACCCGCCGAGCGAGACCATGTAGAGCCGGGTCGGGACGCCCGCCGTGACGGCGGCGGCCACCGTGTCGAGTTGGGCACTCAGGGACGCGCCGTCTCCTTGATGGGTGTCGCCGAGATGTGCAAAGGTCGGGTCCGCCGTGCCGGTCGCGCGGTAGGACGCCGCCACCGCGGCCATGACGTCGGTGTCGCGGGGGTCTGTTGCGCTCAGCGCGGCGACGACCGAAGTCGATGTCACCGATATGGAATCGGGTCGTGGTCAATGCCGCGGCCGTGGCCCGCTGCCCGACGGCCATCGGCGGCAGAACTGCGCCCACGTTGACGGCCCGAAGCGGGTCGTCGCCCGTGCTGTCGAGCCACCGGCCCACCCAGCCCGTGCTCACCGGCTCGCTCGGGGACGCGGTCTGCCAGATGTCCATGGACCGAAAGTGGCTGTGGTCCGGCTTGGGATAGCTGACGCCGCGCACGATCGCGAGATGGCCGTCCTGCCAGAGACCGTGCATGCCCGTCATCGCGGGGTTGAGGCCGAGTCGGTCATCGAGGTGCAACACGTCGGCCGGCGCGTACGCCAGCTCGGGCCGCGCGTCGCGGTAAGCGTTGTCGGCGTACGGGATCAGCGTGTTGATGCCGTCGTTGCCTCCGTACAGGGTGACGACGACGGCGATGCCGCTCCCCTTCGCCAGCGGCTGGCGGCGCGCCGCTGCGATCAGGTCGGGCCACTCGACGGCCGCCGCTCCGGACAGCAGTCCGAGCGCACCGACCCCGGCGCTGGCGAGCAGGAACTTCCTACGGTTGATGTCCGGCATCCTCTGTTCCCTACGACGTGAGGTATTCGGGGGTGTTGACCGCGGCGGCGACGAGCCGGTGCGGATTGGACGCCAGCGGCGCCAACGCGGCGGCGCTCCTGTCGGTCCAGTCGCCGATGCCGATGAGGTAGCCCACGGCGTCAAGCCGGTCGCCAGGTGCGGCCTGCTCGATGGTCGACAGGTCGGCGCCCGTCGCCAACGCCGCCGCCGCCGCGAATCGCACCGAGGTGCTGGCTGTCGACAGCCACACCTGACCGTGCGGCCATCCCCCGACGTCAGGAGGGAAGAAGGGCCGCTGACCGAGCGTCCTCAGCGCAGACTGCGTGGCGGCAGAATGCTTTTCGTTCGCCAATGACACACGGAGCGACCGCGCCACCCCCACGAGCCATTCGACGGGCGTGTTCACCATCGCTGACCGGGCGGCGACGAACTCCGGATCGGTGAGCACCGCCCGGGTGAGTGCCCGCAGGTCCCGGTTCGGTCCATAGGCCGCGCTCAGGCGTGCCGATGCAGCCGGAGACGGATCGCCTCCAGCGAGTTGACTCCACAGCCTGCCGGTCACGTAGGTCGGCGAATGTGGTTGCGCTAGAACGATGTCACAGAACTGCGCGGCGTCGAGGTTGCCGGTGACCCCGAGCAGGGTCTTGACGCCGTCGTCGTGCCGATTGGCCTTCATCGAGGGTTCCCCGACCCGGTTCAGCACCCAGCCCGTCAATGCCCGTGCCCCGGATCGGACGTCGTCTTCGGTGTAGCCGTTGCCGTGACCGAGCGCGAACAGCTCCATGAACTCTCGCGCCAGGTTCTCGTTGGCCGAGCGGGCGGTGTTGGTCTGCGCGTCGAGCCAGTCGAGCATCGCCGAATCCGTCAACATCGCATAGGACAAGGTGCGGAAGTCGGCGAGGCACAGCGTTCGCAATGTCCGATTCTGGGCGGCCATCCATGCGGCGGTGCGTACCTTCGCCGCCGACGTCGCGAAGTGGTTGTGCCACAGCAGGGTCAGCTTCTCCCCGACGGGCTCACCGACGGCCGGCCCCGGCGGTGCCGAAGCCCATGCGGCGCAACAGGCGAGCCGTGGTGACCCACAGCGCCGATTGACTCGGCACCCTTAGGTTCCGGGGCTGCGCGATTCGGACATGACTGCCACTGTGACCGCACAACCTGGCAGTTGGCTGGGGTGCACGTCAGAACAGGCTCGACATCGTCGATGCGGCGAGCTGGCAGTCTGGGTGAGAGGTCAGCACCTGCTCCTGAGCTCGGAGGTCCGTCTATGAGAACCACTATCGGCAGGATCGGCGAACAGTCATCGGTACGGCGTCGTTCGATCGGCGAGCTGACATTCACCTATGTCGTCGACGGTGCCATGTGGCTGTCGGCAGAGGCGTTCCTGCGCGCGGTTCCGCAGTGGTACTGGGACAAGCATCCGGAAGAGATCGGCCCAGAGGGCGATATCGCCATGTCCGCGGGCGGACTGATCGTCCAGTCCACCGACACCACGCTGCTAATCGACGCTGGGCTGGGCGACGTTCAGACCACGAACGAAATCGGACGAACCGACTGTGGCGCATTCCTGGCCACTCTGGCATCGGTCGGCGTCAGCCCCGAGGACATCGACGTCTTCGCGCTCACCCACCTCCATGTCGACCACGCCGGATGGGCTTTCGTCGACGGCGATGGTGGCCGCAGAGTTCCCACGTTCCCCAACGCGCAGTATGTCGTCGCCGAACTCGAACTGCAGCCGTTTCAGCGCGGCGAACACCCCCTTGGAGCATGCGACCACGACACGATCACCGAACCCATGCAACGGCTTTCGACTCTGCGGCGGGTGACCGACGGCGAAGAGATTCTGCCGGGTGTCACCGCGCTCATCACACCGGGACACAGTGCCGGACACACGTCTTATGTGATCACCTCACCGTCTGGCCGGCGAATGATCGCCTTCGGCGACGCCTTTCACACTCCCGCGCAGCTGAGCCATCCCGCGTGGGGATCGGCTCCGGACACGGCGCCCGATCTGGTACCCGAGGCGCGCGCTCGCCTTCTCGACGAACTCTGCCAACCCGACACCGAAGCGTTCGCCGTCCATTTCGGAGACCAGCCGTTCGGCCGTGTCATCCGCGGTGACAGCGGCGTGGCGCGTTGGGAGCCCATCGCGACCGACGTCCTCGCTGCGCCACCACGATGACGCGCGCTGTGTAGAGGCGGTGCCGTCTCAGCACGGAGGACAATTCCAGTTGTCAGTCCCCTGGTGGGCAGCCCACGGTCGGGGACAATGGCGACATGGAGCAGGCCCAGTTCGCCGAATTCCTTCGCCATCGGCGCCAGGCACTCACACCGGACGACGTCGGGTTGCCCGCCGGCCTGCGGCGGCGGACCGCCGGATTGCGTCGTGAGGAGGTTGCGGCTCTCGCGATGATCTCGACGGACTACTACAGCAGGATGGAACAGCAACGCGGCTCGCAACCGTCGGCAGAAGTGGTGGCCGCCCTGGCCCGAGCGCTGAGGCTGTCCCTGGACGAACGTGATCACCTGTTCCGGCTCGCGGGGCACAATGCACCTGCCCGCACGCCGGTCAGCGGTCACGTCAGTCCCGCGATGATGCGCATTCTGGACCGAGTGCAGGACACTCCGGCGCAGGTGATGTCTGCTCTCGGGGAGACGTTGGTGCAGACGCCGACAGCGCGGGCCCTGCTCGGCGATGAGACCCGACACCAGGGGATGGCGCGAAGCGTGCTGTATCGATGGTTCACCTACGAGGACAGCCGGCACATCTACCCGGTCGAGGACCACGAGAAGATCGGGCGGTCGTACGTCGCAGCCGCACGGACGGGGTTCGTGCGCGACGGGCCGGGTTCACGGACAGCCGACATCGTCGAGCATCTGCTGGAGCGGAGCCCGGAATTCGTCGAGTGCTGGGAGCGCCACGACGTGGATCTCCCCCACGAAATGTCCAAGCGTGTCGCGCACCCGACGCTGGGCGTACTGGATCTCTACTGCCAGATCCTGTACGACACAACACAACTGCACACGTTGCTGGTGTTCACTGCCGAACCCGGGACGCCGAGCCACGCCAAACTCTGCGCACTGGGCTCCGATCCGGAGGCGTACATGCGCGAGGCACGTGTGGATGCGGTCAGCCCGGGCTGACGCGCCCGCAGGGAGGGACGGGCACTCCTGGGATAGACGCGTCCTGAACGCGCGGCGAAAACAGTGACAACGTCGGGACTGCACCCACAGCCACGCGACGAGGAGACCGAGATGGCGACGCCAGAGCATGCGGCGGTTCCCACCATGACAGGGCGATCGATCATGATCACCGGCGGGAGCGACGGCATCGGCCTCGCTCTGGCCGATCGACTGGCAGCTGCCGGCGCAGAGCTGATCCTGCCGGTGCGCAATGCCGACAAGGGCCGGCGGGCCGTCGAACGGATCCGCACCAACACCCCCCGGGCGCAAATCACACTGAAGTCGCTGGACCTGTCGTCACTACAGTCCGTCGCCGATCTGGCCGGGGAGTGCATCAGCGAGGGTCGGCCCATCCATGTGTTGATCAACAACGCCGGTGTCATGAGCCCACCGAGCCGACAGACCACCGCTGACGGGTTCGAACTGCAGTGGGGCAGCAATCATCTCGGGCACTTCGCGCTCACTGCGCGGCTCCTGCCGCTGTTGGCCGCAGGACGGGCCCGGGTGACCACGCAGACCAGCGTTTCCGCGCGATTCAACGAAATAAACTGGGACGACCCCGACTTCGAGTCGACCTACTCGGAATCGAAGGCCTACAGCCAGTCCAAGATCGCCAACCTGATGTTCGCCCTCGAGTTGGACCGTCGAAGCCAGCGCTATGGCTGGGGCATCACCAGCAATGCGTCGCACCCGGGTGTCACACCGACCAACCTTCTCGCCGCGCAGCCGGCGCTCGGGCGCGCACGTGATACGCCAGGCCTTCGCGCAGTTCGGGTGGCCGCCCGACTGGGATTGGTGAACCGGTCCGCCGAGGAGGGGATGCTCCCGGCACTGTATGCCGCTACGCATCCCGACGCTCGCGGCGGGAAGCTGTACGGCCCCAGAGGTTTCCAGCATCTCTCCGGCCCGGCTGCCGAGCAGGAGGTCTACAAGCCTGCGCGCGATGCCACCGAGGCAGCCAGGCTCTGGGAGCTGTCGGAAAGGCTCGTCGGACTGGAGTTCGACAACACGCCCGCGTCGCCGCACCCGAAACTCTGAGCCCCTGAGCTTGTCAGTCTGCGATGGCAGCGGCGATCACCCGCTCCGCCGCAGCGTCGACCCGCGCCCGGTCACCGGTGACCAGGCCGTCCTGGCACAGTCCGCGCAGCCCGGACACCACCAGCGTCGCTCGCACCCGGGCGTCTGATGTGTCGACGCCGAGACCGGCCAAGGCGGCGGCGATCGGGTCGAGCATCACGGTGACGGCGTCGTCCGCGTAGGGCTGGTAGGTGCCCGGATCGGTGATGGCCAGACTGAGGACCTGCAGCAGGAGCGAGACGCTGCGGCGCTGCCGCCCGCGGGTGATCGCTCGCCAGAGCGTGCGCGCAGCCGCGACGAAGTCGTCGGCGGTGGCCACGCCGTCGAAGATCGCGCCTGTGTCGGGACGGCTGGCCGCCATCGCCTGCGCCAGCAGCTCCCCGCGGTCGCCGAAGTAGTAGAGCAGCATGCGCTTGCTGGTGCCCAGCGCCTCGGCCATAGGCGCCAGCGACATGTCGGCAACGCCGCGCTCTTCGAGGTACCCCACGACCGCCCGGAGCAGTTCGGCCCGGCGCTCGGGGTCGGCTGTGCGGGGCATCACTTGAACGTACCGATCGGTACGTCTATCGTCAATCATGTGCCGATCGGTACATGAATGACCAAAGAGGAGCTGACCATGGCGGACGAGGACACACTGCGGGTTGCGATCGTCGGCGCGGGCATCGGCGGGCTGACCGCGGCGCTGGCGTTGCGCACACACGGAATCGACGCCCGGGTCTACGAGCAGGGATCACAGCTGCGCGCGCTGGGGGCCGGGGTGTCTATCGCTCCCAACGGGGCCCGGGTCTTCGCCGGTCTCGGCATCGGCGAGCGGCTGCGCGCGGTCGCCGGACAGTATTCGCACTATGTCTTTCGCACTGCCGGCGGTCAACCGGTCGCCGGCGAACCGTCCCGACTCTCTTTCGGCGATCCGGCCCGCACGATGTTCCTGCACCGCGGTGAATTCCAGGCGGTCCTCTCCGACGCACTGCCCGACACCGCGATCATGCTGAGCCACAAGGTGATCGAGGCGTGCGACGGCGACGACGCGGTGACCATCCGGTTCGCCGACGGCAGTGCCGTCGACGCCGATCTGCTGATCGCCGCCGACGGCATCCATTCGCGTCTGCAGGGCTTGATCAGCGAACCCACCCGCCCCGTCAGCGAAGGCATCATGGCCTACCGCGGGCTGATTCCCGCCGAGCGTCTCGCGGGCATCGCACCCGTCGCTGCGATGGACGCCTGCGCGATGTGGATGGGACCGGGTCGCAGCTTCCTCGTCTATCCGGTGTCCGCGGGGCGCCTCCTCAACGTCGTCGCGTTCGTGCCGACCGACCTCGACGTCACCGAATCGTGGACCGCACCCGGCGATGTTGGCGAACTCGCCGCCGCATACTCCGGTTGGGATCAACCGGTGCTCGACATCATCGAGCGCATGGACGAGACGTTCCGCTGGGGCATCTATGACCGCGAGCCGGCGTCGAACTGGTCCGGGCGGCACATCACGCTGCTCGGGGACTCGGCGCACGCCGTCGTGCCGCACCTGGGCCAGGGCGCCAACCAGGCGGTCGAGGACGCCATCACGCTGGCGAGCGTCCTGCGAGGGTGTCCGCGCGTGGACCTGCCGGCGCGGCTACGGCTCTACCAGGACCTCCGGTCGGCGCGGACACGCCAAGTCCGTGACGGCGCGCGCGAAGCGGGGCGCATCTATCGGTCGACCGATCTCGATCCGCACGAGCAAGCCCGCCGTATCGAGGCCATCTTCGACCGGATCGCTGTGAACAGCTACGACGCGCAGAGCGTCGCCCGTGAAGCCCTCGCGGCAGCCTGAGCGACGGCGCCGCAGGCAAATTTCTCCTGCGTGCCCGGCACATTCACGATTGGGGGTGCTGCCTCCCCCGGGCCGGCGTAGCATCGCCGACGACGAATGGGGGGCCATATGTCGCGATATCTCTGCGTGCATGCAGAAGCCAATCGCCGTGTACTGCCCGTTCGCTGTTTGCTGTATGACCAAATCGTCACGAGTTGACGCGTGCGACAACGATTACTCGCGAGCAATTCGGGCAAACCCGTAGCCGGAGCAGTCGCTGCTGCTTTCTCACAGTCGGAAGGACGACATCCATGAACAAAGTCATCGCCACACTTCCGATGGTGGCGGCCGCAGCGCTGCTGTCCGCGACGCCGGCCGTGGCAGATGTCGCCTACATGACCGGCCTGTTCGGCGCCAAGGTGGACTACGCCAGCATCGCGGCGCCGGCAGGCCAGGGCTGCGATCCGGGCGCGGGATGCGACGTGATCCCCTATGCCAACTTCAACCCCAACGCCGCCAGCCTCGCGCGCGGCGCGAAGGCCATCGAGGACTACGTCGCCGCACACCCCGGCCAGAACACGATCTGGACCTACTCCGACTCCACCGACGCCGCCATCGAGTACCTGAACACTCACCCGGAGGACACGACCACGCAGTTCTATCTTCTCGGTGCGCCCAGTACACCCGGCAACATCAACATCTTCAATCGCCATCCGACGCTGGCGGATGGCGTCGGCTCAAACGCGACGTTCGTCCTGCGGCAGTACGACATCGTCGCCGACGTTCCGGCGGGAACCGCGAATTTCGCCCGGTACAACCTCAGTCAGAGAGTCCACCGCGAGGGGTACAACGGCCTCGATCTCTCCAACCCGGCGGTGACCTACACCGATCCGCGAACCGGGTCCACCACTCGGTATTTCCTCACTTATCCCCTGCCGTTGATCTACCCGGGTACCAAGACACCGGAGCAGATCGCCGCCCAGGACAAGTCGCTGCGGCCGGCCATCGAGAGCCAGTACTACCTGCCCGGCAAGCGGCAGCGCCCGGTGGTCCTGCCCTCCCCGACGTACCCGGCCACACCGACGGTGACACAGGCGACGGTGACGGCACCGGCTGAGACCACGACCACGACGTCGACACGGGACAAGACCGAGTCGCAGGGCGTCGTGCGGAAGCTGTTCTCGCGACTCTCGGAACGACAGCAGTCGACCACCGCCGACACCGCTGCTGCCGACACCGCTGCTGCCGATAAGGACAAGAGCACGCCGGCACGGGCGACGAAGAAGGATCGTCCGCGCCTGCAGGATCGGATCGCGCAGCGGCGGGCCGAGCGCGCGGCGTCGGCGTCGTGACCGGACGCGAACCCCGCAGCTCGTAGCAGGGCGACGGCCCGAAACGACACCGGGTGCATCGACGACCTGTCGGTACGCTGTGAACCATGGAAGGCGTTCTTCTACTCCTCATCGTGCTGGTCGTCGCGGCGATCGGCATCGCCGTGTACGCATCGTCGAAGGCATCCGGTCAGCGCAGCGCAGCCTCACTGGCCGATGCGAAGGCCGACGCCCGTCGTCTCATCGAGCGCCTCGGCGGTCAGGTGTACGCGCTGACCGGAACCGACGACGCTTCCAAGCAGGCGCTGGCCGACGCATCCGAGCGCTACACCGCCGCGTCCTCGCAGATCGACCAGGCCACCACCGTGAAGCAGGCGGCGCTGGCGAAGGAGAGCGCGGTCGAAGGGCTGTATTACGTGCGCGCGGCGCGAACAGCGATGGGCATGGACCCGGGCCCGGATCTGGAGACGCTGTCCGGACAGCGCACGGCCGGTGCCGTCACCGAGGATCGCAGCGTCGACTTCGACGGGCGCCAGATCGAGGCGTCGCCGACACCGTCGCAACGCACCCCCAACTACTACCCCGGAGGGCGGGTCGCAGGACGTCCGGTGCCCGCAGGCTGGTACTCGGAGCCGTGGTGGAAGCCGGCCCTGGTGGCGGGCGCCTGGGGCGTGGGTTCAGCGCTGCTGTTCACGTCACTGTTCTCCGGCATGGCCGGAGTCGGTTACGACGCCAACGCATTCGAGAACGGTTACGGCGACGGGTTCGCCGACGGTATGGAACAGGGCCAGCTCGACGGCGGGGGCTTCGACGGCGCCGACACCGGCGGTGGCTGGGACGGCGGCGGAAACGACTGGGGTGGCGGCGATTTCGGCGGTGGGGACTTCGGCGGGGGCGACTTCGGCGGCGGGTTCGACTTCTAGAACCGGCTTTCCAGCCGAGCCGATACGCCGGCCTCCTGCAGATCGAGGCGTTCGAGCATCGCCCGCACCGCCTCGTCGTCGATGCGCCCCTCGTCACGCTCGGCGATCAACGCGTGCCGCTGCGCAGACAACACGTCCCGGTAGAGCTGGGCGAAGATCTCGGCGCGCGGGGTGTGGGCGTCCGGGTCCGGCATCTCGTCGGCGTCCTGAGAATGCCTGGCGACGACCCCGCGGATCTCGGCGAGCACCCGGGGATCCAGTCCGGCCGGCGGGTTGGCCCGGAACTCGGCGAGCACTGACGCGGCCGCGGAATGCACCACCTGTTCTGCCTTCTCCGTCTCTGCCGCGGTGTACATCTTGTCGTCGGCGGCGGACAGCTCGAGGCGGCGGATCAGCAGCGGTAACGTCGCACCCTGCAGGAGAAGCGTTCCGACGCTGACGACGAAGGCGATGGCCTGGATCGTCGCCCGTTCGGGGAACGGGTCGCCCGCTGCCGTGGTCACCGGAATCGCCGCCGCAGCCGCGAGAGTGACCACTCCACGCATGCCGGTCCACGACACCACGACGTTCTCCTGCCATGTCAGCGCCCGGTTGTCGATGCGTGAACGCCACCGCGGCGGGACCGCCGCACGCCGTCTGGTGCCCAGTGCGCCACGCCCACCCTGAGCGGGAACCGGCACGCTGAGCCGCTTTTCGACCTGACGGGACAGCACTCCCCTGCTGAACATCGCGAACACCGACAGCGGGCGGATGACGAGCACGATCAGCAGCACGATCGCCGACGCGACGGCGACCTCGACGAGCGACTCGTGGGCCTGGCGCAGATCCTCGAGCACGAAGCGCAGATGCAGGCCGATGTAGGCGAACACGAACGCCTCGAGCAGCACGTCCACCGAGTTCCAGACGTATCGCTCCTGCAGGCGGGTCTGGTAGCCGGCGTCCACCGTTCCGCTGCCGACGACGAACCCGGCGACCACCACGGCCAACACGCCTGAGGCGTGCATCTCCTCCGCGACGATGAACGCGGCGAACGGCACCATGAGTCCCTGCACCGTCTCCAGCGCGGGGTTGGCCAGACGTCGCCTGATCCACAGCGTGATGTAGCCGAGTGCGGCCCCGACAAGTGGACCTAGCACCGCGCTGTAGCCGAACAGCAGCAGCGGGTTGTCGATGAACGTGCGGCTGCCGGCCACCTGCGCGACCGCCACGGAGAACAGCGCCAGGGCGGCCGCATCGTTGATCAGGCTCTCCCCGGTGAGGATCGACATGACCCGCTTGGGCAGTCCGAGTTTGCGACCGACCGCCACGGCGGTCACGGCGTCCGGTGGGGCCACGATGGCACCGAGCACCAGAGCGGTGCCGAACGTCAACGGCACCACGACCAACCACGACGACACGAGGGCGACGGTGAACGCGGTGACGACGACGAGACCGACACCGAGCCCGAGGATCGGCTTGATGTTGCGCAGGAACGTCGGGAACGAGAAGTCCAGCGCGGCCGAGTACAGCAGCGGCGGCAACACCACCGACAGCAGGATGTGCGAATCGAGTTCAGGCGCTGTGAAACCGGGCAGGAAGGACACGGCGATGCCGACGACGACGATGATCAGGGCGGGTTCGAGCCCTCGGCGGTGCGCCACCGCGGTGACGACGATGGCTCCGACGACGACCAGGATCAATTCCACCCGGTGATTCTGCCGGGTCGGGCGGTCGGGCGCCCACCGGAATCAGCTCTGGCAGGTGGGGCACCAGAACAGGTTGCGCCCTTCGAGCACTTCGGTGCGGATCGGTGTGCCGCAGATGCGGCACGGGTCACCGGCGCGGCGGTACACGTACGTGCGCGGGCGTCTCGGCCCGTACGAGGGCAGGCCGTGGTCGTCCTCGGGTCTGATGGTGATGATGCGGCCCTTGCGTACACCGACGTTCATCAACTCGACGAGGTCTGTCCAGGCGTCGTCGAACTCGTTCGCCTCGACCGTGGTTCCGGGGCGGTGCGGGTCGATGCGGTGGCGGTAGAGAAGTTCGTTGCGGTACACATTACCGACACCGGCGAGCACCGATTGGTCCATCAGCAGCGCCCCGATCACTCTGCGGGACTTGTGGATTCGCGTCCACGCCATACCGGGGTCGGCGTCTTTGCGCAACGGGTCAGGACCCAGCCGGGCGAGGATCTCGGAGACCTCGGCTTCGGTGATCACCTCACAGGCCGTGGGTCCGCGCAGGTCGGTGCCGCGCTGAGTGCCCACGATGCGCATCCGCACCTGGCCCACCGGGTCGGGCACGCCGTCCTCGACGTCGAACACGCTGAACTTGCCGTACAGGCCGAGGTGCACGTGCACGATGCGGTCGCCGCCGTAGTGATGGAACAGGTGCTTGCCGTAGGCGCTGGCCCTGGTGAAGACCTTGCCGTTGACCGCATCGGCACCGTCGATGAACCGTCCCTGCGGGCTGCTCACCGCAACGCGCTGGCCCTTGAACATCCGCTGGTGCTGCCGCGCGAGGCGGTGAATAGTGTGACCTTCGGGCATCCCCTAAGTCTGCGGTACCGCTCCCGCGGCCACGGCAGCCGGCCAGCTGCCGTAATGACTGACGTCGACACCTTCGACCGATCCGTCACATCCGAAAGCCGTCCGCCAGGTTCCGTCGGCGAACTCGACCTTGCCGAGTTGCATCGGCGCCGGCAGTTCGGTCAGGAATCGGCCCAGTGCCGCGGGCGACAGAAGCCAGCGGTGTCCTGTCAGCGCCGCGCCGGTGACACCGTCGGGCATCCGCGTCACCCCGGGTTTGGGCGGCGTGGTCGGCAGCGCGGTCATGCGGTACCTGGGCGCAGTGGTGATCTCGCCGGCGAACCGGGCACCCCGGTCGGTGAGCTGATACACCAGCGGTCCGTCGCGCAGATGGGCACCGAACACCACGAGCTCGGTGTGCTCGGCAACGGCGAGCGGCCACGCTCGAAGCGGCGCCGGATCGGTGGTGAGTCGTGCCGCGATGTCGAGCGCCACGGCGTCGTCGAACGCACGGGCCAGGACGGTGACGCCCGCGCGCCCCGCCGGGACCGCGACCCCGCACATGTCCTCGGTGACGCTGACGCGCACGGACGTCGGTACCAGGAGCGCGTCGACTGTTGCGTCGAGCAATCGGCGGAGAGCAGTTGAGCTTTCACCGTCCACAGCGCGGTGGATCTGTTCGACTGTCGCACCGCTGCGGACGACGTGGTCGACGGCTGCGGTGAACGCCGCGTGCCATGGCTTGTCGAGAGAAGACAGGTCGTCCGGGATTCCCACGACAGGGGTGGGCGGCGCGGCCAACCGGGTGTCCGCCGGCCATGGCCGTGACGGTGCGCCGGTGGCGAGAATCGCCATCGCGGCGTCGGCGAGCGTCAGCGTGGGCGCGAGAATGGTGATGCGAGTGCGGGATTCGTCGGCGCTGAACAGCCCGGCGGTCGGCGTGATCCCGACGATGCCCGGCAGTGCGGCGGCGTCCGTGGCGATGGCGATGTCGGCTTCCCCGGCGGCCACGCGGGCAGCGCATCGGTCGAGGTTGGTCGTGCCCACCACGACGGCACCAGCATCGCGCAGCGCCGAGACGGCGTCGGCGACGCCGAGGGTGTCGCCGACAACAAGCCGCGTGCCGGTCAACGGGCCTGTGCCGCCGCGGCTTTCAGCGATGTCCGCGACATCGGCGTCGTCGCGCCGGCTGATGTTCAGGCTCCCGGAACGGGCGGCGCGTCGTGTGTCTTCTCGTACTCGGCGAGGATGTCGATCCGCCGCTGGTGGCGCGGCGCCTCGGACCAGGCTGCGGCCAGGAAGGCGTCGATGATCGCGAGCGCGTCCTCGGTGGTGTGCATACGCCCGCCGATCCCCATGACTTGGGCATTGTTGTGCTCGCGGGCCAGCTGGGCCGTCTCGACGCTCCATGCGAGCGCACAGCGGACGCCCGGCACCTTGTTGGCGGCGATCTGTTCGCCGTTGCCGGAGCCGCCGATCACGATACCGAGGCTTCCGGGGTCGGCGACGGTCTTCTCGGCCGCGGCGATGCAGAAGGCCGGGTAGTCGTCCTCGGCGTCGTAGCTGAAGGCGCCGCAGTCGACGGGCTCGTGGCCGGTCGCGCTCAGATGCTCGACGACGGCCTGCTTGAGCTCGTATCCGGCATGGTCGGCTCCGAGATAGACACGCATGGCCGATACCCTACTTCCTCACGACTTCAGCCCGCCCAAACGTCGGGTTGGGCGCAAAAAGCCCCCGATTTCGCGCCCAAATGTCGGGTTGGGCGTAGTGGAGCTCAGCCGATGGTGATGGCGTCGAGGCGTGCCTTGATGAAGTCCGACGTCGTCACCGGCGTCAGCCCCGTCTCCCGGCCGACGGGCGGCGCCAGCGGCGTGACGACGGCGTCGTGGTTGGCCTCGTAGAAGTAGATGAGCGACACCAGATCCTCTTCGGGAGCATGCGGCTGCGGCGGCAACACCCGGTGCCGGCCCGACGGCCACCGCCGACCGCTCCAGTACTCGAGCAGATCACCGATGTTCACGGTCAGGGCCGCAGGATCGTACGGCGCGTCCTCCCAGCCGGCCTCCTCGCTGAACACCTGAAGACCACCGGCGCCCGGCTCGCGATCGAGAATCGTCACGGTGCCGAAGTCGGTGTGCGGGCCGATGCGAAACTGCCCCGGCTCGGGATCACCGACGACGCTGACCGGCGGGTAGTGGTTGATGTTCATCGTCCACGTCGGCATGCTGGCCAGCTCGACGAAAGGGTTGAGCGGCAACCGAAGTGCGTGCGCGAACAGCGCCAGCAGATCGTCGGCGACACCGCGCATCTGCGCGGTGTACTCGTCGACCAACCGTTGCAACGCAGGCACCTCGGACGGCCACACGTTGGGCGCGAACCAGATTCGATCGACCTCGGCGTCGCCGGTGGAGGTCTCGGCGCCCAGGCTGAAACTCTCCTTCAGATCGGGCGGGGTCTCGGTGCCCTCGGCGTAGCCGTTGGCTTCGGCCCCCGGACCGATCCACCCGTGCCCGCCGACCGGCACCGCGTAGCGACTCTTGACCGGCGCGGGCAACGCGAAGAACTCCCGGGCCGCAGCCCGCACGTCGGCGGCCAACCTCGCGTCGACCCCGTGTCCGGTCACCAGGATGAAGCCCGCGCGCTGCAGACCCTCGTCCACCTCGGCGGCCACCGAGTCGGCGTCGGCTCCGCCCAGCCGCCACCGCGAAAGGTCGACGCTGGCAATCACACTCATTCTCCGATGTCCTCCGCCCACAGTTCCGGATGCGCCGCGATGAAATCCGTCATCATCGCCACGCACCGCTCGTCCTCGAGCACGGTGACAGCCACGCCGTGCTCGGCCAGCCAGTCGTGCCCGCCGGTGAAGGTCGTACTCTCCCCGATCACCACGGCGCCGATGTTGAACTGCCGCACCAGCCCGCTGCAGTACCAGCACGGGGACAGCGTCGTCACCATGGTCGTCGAGGAGTATCCGCGCTGGCGGCCCGCATTGCGGAACGCGTCGGTCTCGGCGTGGATCGACGGGTCGTCACGTTGCACGCGCTGGTTGTGGCCGCTGCCGAGCAGTGTCCCGTCGGCGGCGAACAACGCTGCCCCGATCGGTATCCCGCCTTCTGCCAGTCCTTTTCGGGCCTCCTCGACCGCAACGTCGAGCATCGTCTGCGGTGAGGTCACGGCGTGGGAGCTGTGATCGCTTTTCGACACAGCACCAAGTATGCGGCCCCGGCGAGCACGAAACCGACGAAGAAGGTGATGTCGCCGAGCTGAGGTATCGCCGCCGCCACCACACCGACCAACTTCTCCTGATTGGCGAACAGCACCACCGAGACGACCAGGCCGATCAGGAAGGCCGCAAGACCTCCCCAGTTCGCATAGGAGCGGTCGTAGAGCAGATGCGCGACCGGTCGCCCGCGGCGCAGGTACTGATCGGCGAACACCACGCCCAGCCAGGGCCCCACCCAGTAGGCGATGATCAGCAGGAACGCCTCGTAACTGTGCGCGGCGTCGGGCAACGCCCACCAGGCGACGAGGAATCCCGCGACGCCGAAGAACACCGTCACCAACGCACGGGCGACATGGGCGGGCAGGGCGATGCCGGTCGAGACGAACGCCATCGCGCCGGAGTACACGTTGATCGCGTTGGCCGCGATCGCGCCGACGGCGATGGCCAACAGGGTCGCCTTGGCCAACGGCGATGCCAGCTCGGCGGTGAACGAGCCGGTCGGGTCGGCCAGGGACGCCTCACCCGTCGTCACCGACGCGGCCCCCACCACCTCCAGCACCGCACACGCGGTGAAAAGCCCAGCAGCGGCGAAGAACCCGGTCCGCGGTCCGGACACGGTCGCCGGCAGGTACCGGGTGAAGTCTGCGGCATACGGCGTCCACCCGGCCGCATAGCCGAACGACGTGCCGACGGTGAGCAGGAAGCCACCCAGCCCGCCGACCCCGTCGGCGGCCGGTGCGCCGTTGCCGATGTCAGCGTGGACGAAGATCGCCACCGACGCTGCGAGGAAGACGATGGCGAGTACGGGGAATGAGTACCGCTCGAAGGCCTGTACCAGGTTGTGCCCGAAGAACGCGAGTGCCGTCTGGGCCGCGACGATGATCACCAACCCCATCAGCGGTCCGATACCGAACAGTGTGGACAGCGCGAACGCACCGCTGACACTGTTGGTGGCGAACCAGCCGACGCCGGCGGTGACCGACATCAGCACCGACGGCACCGCGTTGCCCTTGAAGCCGAACGCCAACCGGCCCAACACCATCTGGGGAACGCCGTGCAGTGGCCCGCGCGCCGAGAGGAAGTAGTGGGCCACAGCGCCCAGCCCGGTACCGATGACGATGCCGGCGACCGCCTGCCAGAACGTCATTCCGAACGCGAGCACCGCGAGCATGCCGACGAAGATCGTCGCGAACTCCAGGTTCGGCGACGTCCACGTCCAGAACAGCTGGCTCGGCTTGCCGTGCCGGTCCGCGTCGGCGATGTGCTCGGTGCCGCCCGGTTCGACGGCGACCACGCGGTCCCGGTAGGAGCCGTCGGTGGTGGGTTCGGTGACTGTCACCGATCTACCCTGAGGGCGCACCTGTCACCGCGCAACCGGACGCAACGCGCCCGAAACAATTGCTACTCAGTCGAACGACGGCGACTCGGTGCGGGAACGCTTGAGTTCCCAGAAGTGCGGGTAGGACGCGAACGTCACCGAGGCGTCCCACAGCTTTCCGGCCTCTTCGCCGCGCGGGATCTTCGAGAGCACCGGCCCGAAGAACGCCACCCCGTTGACGTGAATGGTCGGTGTGCCGACATCGTCGCCGACGGCGTCCATGCCCTCGTGATGACTCTTGCGCAGCGCCTCGTCGTGGGCGTCGGAGTCGGCGGCCTTGGAAAGCTCTGCGGGCAGTCCCACCTCGGCCAGAGACTCGCTGATCACCTGCGCGAAGTCCTTGTTGTCCTCGTTGTGGATCCGCGTGCCCATCGCCGTGTACAGCGGCCCCAGCACGTCGGCGCCGTGGGCCTCCTCGGCGGCGATCGCGACGCGCACCGGACCCCACGCCTTCTTCATCATCTCCTGGTACTCCTCGGGCAGATCCCTGCCCTCGTTGAGCACCGCGAGGCTCATGACGTGGAAGTTGACGTCGACATCGCGGACCTTCTCCACTTCGAGAATCCAGCGGGAGGTGATCCAGCACCACGGACACAGCGGGTCGAACCAGAAATCGGCGCGGGACTTCTCGGCCATGGGGTCTCCTCCTCGAGTCGGTGACAGACGTCCATTGCGTCAACCACCGACGCCCGTCCTGTCTTCCCGGCTTGAGACTAGTGTTGACGAGCGTGGCCCTTCCTAATCTGACGCGCGACCAAGCTGCCGAACGCGCCGCCCTGATCACCGTCGACAGTTATCGCGTCGCCCTCGATCTGACCGACGGCGAGGGCTCGCCGAGCGAGCAGACCTTCCGCTCGGTGACGACCATCGAATTCGACGCCACCGCCGGCGCCGACACCTACCTCGACCTCGCGGCGGACTCGATCCGCAGCGCAACGCTCAACGGCACCGACATCGACGTGTCCAGCTACGACGAGTCGACGGGCATTGCGCTCACCGGGCTCGCCGAACACAACGTCGTCGTCGTCGACGCTGACTGCCGCTACTCCAACACCGGCGAGGGACTGCACCGCTTCGTCGACCCTGTCGATGACGAGGTCTACCTGTACTCGCAGTTCGAGACCGCCGACGCCAAGCGGATGTTCGCCTGCTTCGACCAGCCAGACCTCAAAGCCGCCTTCGACATCACCGTCACCGCGCCGGGGCACTGGGAGGTGATCTCCAACGGGGCGACCGTCGACGTGACCTGGGACGGCAAGGCCAAGAACCACACGTTCAAGGCCACCCCGCGGATGAGCACCTACCTGGTGGCGCTGATCGCCGGGCCGTACGCCCGCTGGGACGACGTCTACAGCGACGACCACGGCGACATCCCGCTGGGCATCTTCTGCCGTAAATCGCTGGAAGAGTACATGGACGCCGAACGTCTGTTCACCGAGACCAAGCAGGGATTCGGCTTCTACCACAACAACTTCGGCGTCCCGTACGCGTTCGGCAAGTACGACCAACTGTTCGTCCCAGAGTTCAACGCCGGTGCGATGGAGAACGCCGGCGCGGTGACGTTCCTCGAGGACTACGTGTTCCGGTCCAAGGTGACCCGCTACTCCTATGAGCGTCGCGCCGAGACCGTGCTGCACGAGATGGCCCACATGTGGTTCGGCGACCTGGTCACCATGCAGTGGTGGGATGACCTGTGGCTCAACGAGTCCTTCGCGACCTTCGCCTCGGTGCTGTGCCAGGCCGAGGCCACCGAGTACACCCAGGCCTGGACCACGTTCGCCAACGTGGAGAAGTCGTGGGCGTACCGGCAGGACCAGCTGCCGTCGACGCATCCGGTGGCAGCCGACATCCCCGACCTTCACGCCGTCGAGGTGAACTTCGACGGCATCACCTACGCCAAGGGCGCCAGCGTGCTCAAGCAGCTGGTGGCCTATGTCGGACTCGAGGCGTTCCTCGCAGGACTGCGCGACTACTTCCGCGACCACGCCTTCGGCAATGCGACGTTCGGCGATCTGCTGGGCGCACTGGAGAAGTCGTCCGGCCGCGACCTGTCCGGCTGGGGACGGCAGTGGCTCAAGACGACCGGATTGAACACGCTGCGGCCCGATTTCGACATCGACGCCGACGGCACCTTCACCCGATTCGCGATCGAGCAGGGCGGCGCAAAGCCGGGCGCCGGTGAGACGCGGGTGCATCGCCTCGCGGTGGGCATCTACGACGACGACGCGTCGGGCAAGTTGGTGCGGGTGCACCGCGAGGAGCTCGACGTCGACGGACCGACGACAGAGGTGCCCGGCCTGCGCGGTGTGAAGCGGGGCAAGCTGATCCTGGTCAACGATGATGACTTCACCTACTGCTCACTGCGGCTGGACCCCGATTCCCTGCATACGGTGCTGGGCCGGATCGCCGACATCGCGGAGCCGCTCCCCCGCACCCTGGCGTGGTCCGCGGCGTGGGAGATGACCCGCGACGCGGAGCTGCGGGCCCGTGATTTCGTGGCGCTGGTGATGAGCGGCTTGCACGCCGAATCCGAAGTCGGTGTCGCACAACGACTTCTGTTGCAGGCGCAGACTGCGCTGGGGTCGTACGCCGACCAGCAGTGGGCCGCGGAGAACGGGTGGCCCGCGTTCGGCGATACCCTGCTGGACCTGGCCCGCGAGTCGGCACCCGGCTCGGATCACCAGTTGGCGTTCGTCAACGCGCTGTGCACGTCGGTGCTCTCGCCCAATCACGTCGCGGTTCTGGAGACGCTGCTGGACAATGAGCCGGCCGCGGTGAACCTCGAAGGACTCGTGGTGGACACGGATCTGCGGTGGCGGGTGGTGACGGCACTGGCGCGCGCCGGTGTGCTCGACGCCGACGGCACGCAGACCCCGCTGATCGACGCCGAGGCCGCGAACGATCCGACCGCGGCGGGCCGGCGTCAGGCCGCGGCCGCGGCGGCGGCGCGCCCGCAGGCGGCGGTCAAGGAAGCGGCGTGGCAGCAGGTGGTCGAGGACGACACGCTGGCCAACATCACCGCGCGGGCCATCATCGGTGGTTTCGCCCAACCCGGGCAGGGTGAGGTGCTGGCGCCGTTCCGGGACCGCTACTTCGAGGCGATCTCGGGGGTGTGGGAGCGGCGGTCCAGCGAGGTGGCTCAGACCGTGGTCGTGGGCCTGTATCCGTCGTGGGACATCAGCGCCGAGGCGCTGGAGGCGGCCGACCGGTTCCTGGCGGATCCCGAGGTGCCGCCGGCGCTGCGCCGACTCGTGCTGGAGGGCCGGGCCGGGGTGGAACGGTCGCTGCGCGCCCGGGAGTTCGACACCCAGTAGCGACACGCCGCTCGGGGACGGGAGTTCGCGCACGCTCGCGCGCATACGCTCACGCGGTGGTGGTCAACAGTCGCAGGGCGAGGGCGGCACGCAGGCGCAAACGTCGCGTTGCGGCCGTCGTCAACGACCTCACCGACGCGCAGTGGACGGCGATCAAAGCGGCATGGAGCGGCTGCGCCTACTGCGGAGCGACGACCGGAACACTGCAGCGCGACTGCGTGATGGCGATCTCGCGCGGCGGGCGCTACACCGTGGACAACGTGGTGCCCGCGTGCGGGCCGTGCAACGCCAGCAAATGCAACGACGAAGTCACCGGCTGGCTGCGGCGCAAGCGGCTCGACGAGCGGCTCTTCCTGGAGCGCTACGTCCGCATCCGGGCGGCGCTGGTGGCAGCGAACGCCGAGAGTGCACTCCCGGTAGTCGGCGGCACCCGCCAGCTACCGTGAGCGCACTCTCGTGAGACTCGTGAGGGTCAGCGCGGGGACACGCCCGCGGACAGCACGCGGATGCCGCTGATCAAACCGTCGATCAGGTTGCCTTCGCGGAACGACGCTGCAGCCGCGGAGACACCCAGCGGTGCAGCCTCTTCGATGCCGCGGCCCTTGACCTTCGAGCCGTAGACGACCTCGATGGCCCGCTGGTTCGGCGACACGGCGAGCAGAACCGCGTTGTCCGGGGTCGGCACCCGGCCCAGGATCGCCCGCGCCGACGCCGCGGTGTCCTCGCCGAGATCGCCGATGTAGACGGCGAAGCGCGCCTTGGCCGCGCGCGACCCGAACTTCAACGTGTTGTCGAGAACCACCAGGTCCCGCGTGGGGAACGGGTAGTGCACCGACAGCTCGCCGGGCTCGGTGACCCCGGAGATCCGTCCGCTCGCGGTGACGACCGAGCCGTACGGCAGTTCGGCCAGGTCGAGAGCGCCTGCCCGGGTGATTTCACCAGTTGCCACTTGCGCCGCCTCCGATCGTCACGTGCGAACCGTGGCCCCCGTGGCCGTGATCCGCGGGTTCGTCCGCAGCCCACAGGATGGGCTCATGGGTCCACGTCTCGGCGAGGTTGTACGTCGCGGGATGCGGCCCCTTCTTGCGGTAGATCAACAACGCCAGAAGGCCGGCCAAGGCCAGCGGAATCAGCAGGAAGCTCGCATGCACAAGAGCTGTGTTGGTCACGGGCAAACCGTAACGCACGTCCCGGTCAGGCCGCGCCCTCACCCAGGTATCTGACCCACGCCGGGTCGAGTTCTTTGACGCTGGACAGTAACCGCCAGTGCTGACCCTTGGGCGGCATCGGTGCGGACCGCAACGTCCAGCCCAGTTCGCTCAGCAGCCGGTCCGCCTTGCGGTGATTGCACGGCGAGCACGCCGCGACGCAGTTCTCCCAGGAATGCCCGCCTCCGCGGCTACGCGGAATGACGTGGTCGACCGTGTCGGCCTTGGCTCCGCAGTACACGCACCGGAACCGGTCTCGGTGCATCAGCGCGGCCCGGGTCATCGGCACCCGCGCCCGGTAGGGCACCCGCACGTAGGTGCGCAGACGGATGACCGACGGGACGACGATCGTGCGGCTCGCCGAATGGATGACCGGCCCGAGCGGGTCGTCGTGCACCACGTCGGCCTTGCCGCACATCAGCATGACCACGGCACGGCGCATGGGCAGCGCCGTCAACGGCTCGAACGTCGAATTGAGCAGAAGCACCCGGCGGCGTCCCCAGATCGAGGGCTCCGGCACCACGGAGGCGAGAGCGTCGCCACTCGCGGTGAGGCTGTGCAGAGCGCGCGCAGGGGCACTCACTGTCGACCCGGTCGAACTCGTCGCGGTCCGGTGGTGCCGGTGGCCGCGACTATTTCTGCGCTGCACCATACGTCCTCCGCTCGACAGTTCACCACGGATCACTCCGGACCGCACGACAATTCTGGTCGTGTTCGCTGGTCAGTCAGGTGAACTTCTCGTGACCGCTCGCCGATTGCAGGTAGCGCGTTACTCATGCCGGACGGTCTCCGTGCCTTCAGACTGTGCCCATGACTAACGGGGGACCCCGCACCTACCTGCGCTACGAACCCGCCATGGCCGCGTTCCCGCCGGGCGAAGACGCACTGATCTCCGGCCTGGTCGCCGATCTCCACCGCAACAACCAGTTCCAGTACATGAAGAGCCGCTGGTTCGCGAAGTACCGGCGCCACGGCCGACCTCACGCCGTCCGCGATGCGCACGCCAAGAGTTGTGCGGTGCTGTCCGGACAACTGACCGTGCACACCGACCTCGACGCCACCCTGCGACACGGCATGTTCAGCGAGCCGGGCGCCACGTTCGACGTGATCGCCCGGATCTCGCAGACCTCGGGTGCCATCCGCTCCGATCAGGTGCGCGGTGTGCGTGGCCTCGGGCTGAAGATCCTCGGGGTGACGGGCCCCAGCGGGGAGCGCGCCGATGCCCGATTTCCCGACACGAACCAGGACTTCGTCTTCGTCACCGAGCCGGCGTTCCTTTTCCGCAACGCCGCCGACTACGCGAAGGCCGGCATGCGGACCGCGAGGGCCCTGACTGTGCTGCCCGATGCCGGGATGCTGGCGATCAACCGTTCGCTGCGCGCAGTACGACGCGTCGTGCAGCGGACCGGACGGGACCTGCCCGCCAAGTTGCGGGTGTTCGCCGAACCCAACCACCACCCGCTGCGGCAGGCGTTCTACACCGCCGCACCGGTGCGGTTCGGTGACTTCGTGGCAAAGCTACGGGTGGCGCCGACGCCGTCGACTGTTGCCGGCGCTGTTCCGGCGACGATCGACGACGGCCACTACGACGCCGCGTCCCGTGCGGTCGCCTCGTACTTCGCGAGCAAACCGGCCGAGTACGAGGTGGCGGTCCAGCTGTGCACCGATGAGGCCCGAATGCCCCTCGAAGATGCCACGGTGGAGTGGCCCGAGGCCGTGTCTCCGTACCGCCCTGTGGCGACGATCCGCTTCCCCGAGCAAAGGGGATACGACGAGGCTCTGCGCGATTTCGCCGACGACGCCCTGGCTTTCAATTCGTGGCGCGGCATCGCCGAGCACCGCCCGCTGGGGTCGATCAACCGCTTGAAGTTGCGCGTCTATGAGGCCTCGAGCGAATACCGGCACGCGAAGAACGGTGTCCCCCAACTGGAGCCGAGCGACCTGTCGGCGTTCCCCGGTGCCGGTCCCGGTCGGCTAACCGGGGGCCATTAGCGAGAACTGGCGGTCGCTGCGCACTACACTCCCGGAATATGCCGCATGGTTGGCAGCTGCTCGACCGTCCTGCGGAGTTCGACGCGGTGCGGTCCGCCCTGACGGGCGCCGAGTCCTACGGTGCTGTGCTCGTCGGCGATGCCGGCGTCGGCAAGACCACGCTCGCCCGGATGGTGACGGAATCGGTGCGGTCAGAGGTGCATTGGGTCGCCTCGACGAAATCGTCGCGCAGCATTCCGCTCGGCGTCTTCGCCCACCTGGTCGGCGGCAGCCCGTCCCGCGACGCGACGGCCCTTCTCGCCTGCGCCCGCGAATCGCTTGTTGCACAAGGCAACAGCATCGTAGGCGTGGACGACGCCCATCTGCTCGACGAGCTCTCGGCCACGCTGCTGCATCAGCTCGCGGTCGACCAGTCGGGTCGGATTCTGGCCACGGTCCGCAGCGGAGAACCGGTGCCCGACGCAGTGACCTCGCTGTGGAAAGACGGCTATCTGCGCCGCATCGAGCTGCAGCCCTTCACCAAGTCACAGAGCGTCAAGCTGGTCGAATCCGTGATCGGCGGACGCCTCGAAGGGTTGTCGGCCGATCTGATGTGGCAGTCCTCGGGCGGCAATCCACTGTTCCTGCGCCACCTGGTCGAGGGGTCCATCGACGCGGGGACGCTGCGCAGAGTGGGCGACGTGTGGCAGCTGCGCGGCCCGACGGCCGTGCCGTCGGGTCTGGTGGCGCTGCTGGAGACGCGGCTGGACAGCGCCGGTGCCGAGGTCATGACCGCGCTGAAGCTGCTGGCGCTGTGCGAACCGCTGGACGCCGACGCGCTCACCGAGCTCGTCGGTGACGCCGCGGTCGACGAGGCAGAGATGCGGGGGCTGGTCCGGTTCACCCAGGACGGCCCCACCCTCAATGCCCGCTTCAGCCACCCGCTCGTTGGTGACGTCGTGCGCACCAAGATCGGTCGGGCCGCCGAGCGCCGGCTCAAGGGTCAGGTGGTGCAGATCCTGCGCCGCCGCGAACTCTCCACCGCCGCGAGCCGGATTCGGATGGCGAACCTGTCGATCGACAGCGATCAGAGCGTCGACGTCGACCTGCTCACCGCGGCCGCCAAGGACGCGATCTTCCTGTCCAACCTGCCGCTGGGAGAACGGTTGGCGCGCAGCGCGTTCGAGCGAACCGGCAGCCTGGCCTCCGGGGCGCTGCTCTCCCGTGCGCTGCTGTGGCAGGGCATGCCCGCAGACGCCGAGGCGATTCTCGCGCAGTTCGCCCCCAACGATCTGGACGAGGTGCAGCTGGTGCAGTGGGGTGTGCCACGGCTGTCGACGCTGTTCTGGTCGATGGGCGAGGTGGCCAAGGCGCACGAGGTGCTCGACCTGGTGCGTGAGCGGGTGCGGATTCCGATCCTGAACCAGATCCTGCGCGCCACGGCGGCCGCGATGGCGGTACACGAGAACAGGATCTCCGAAGGCATCGACGAGGCACTGGCTGTGCTGGCCGACCCGCACGCGCCCGAGCAGGCCGTCGAGTTCGCCGCCTTCGCCGCGGGTTTGGCGATGCCTGTGGCGGGCCGCGGTGACGAGTTCGAGCCGATCGCCGCGCGCTGCCGAGCCGAGCAGAAGGCCACCGACGGCATGATCCGCGTGATGGTCCGCTACTGCGACGTGCTGGCGCTGACCCACATGGGTGATTTCGAGACCGCCGAGGAACGCGCTCTGCGCTATGCGGACTTCTCCTCTGTCGGCCAGTTCCTCGCCTGGGCGATCGCCAAGATCATGGCCGGCGTCGTCGCGACCGCCCGAGGTGATTTCCCGGAGGTGGTCGCATCCATCGAGCAGGCGTTGGCCGCGTTGTCCGCCGAGAGCCCACTACCGTGGCAGCTGCCCGGGCGGCTGCTACTGGCCCGTGCCTACGCCGCCCTCGGTCGCATCGGCGAGGCGGAGCGCGTCCTCACCGACGCCGCCGAGCACTCCGGCCCGTCGATGGCACTGCACGAACCGCAGCGGCTGATCTCGCGGTCTTGGTACGCCGCCGCCAAGGGCATGGAGCGCAATGCCGTCGAGCTGGCCAGGGCCGCCGCGGACAACGCTCGGCGATCCGGCCAGTTGGCGCTGGAAGCCGAGGCGCTGCACCACGCCACCCGATTCGGGGACCGCGCCACGGCCGATCGGCTCGGTGAACTCACCGGCATCGTGCACGGCACTGTCGTGCCGTTGTTCGCCCGCCATGCCGCAGCCGTCGCCGCCGGGGATGCCACGGGGCTGGACGCCGTCAGCGCCGAGTTCGAGCGGGCGGGCCTGATGCTGTCGGCCGCCGACGCCGCCGCGCAGGCCGCGCCGCTGCACGACGCGGCCGGGGACCGTCGGCGCACCACCGAATCAGGCGCGACCGCGCTGCGTCTGGCCGAGGCGTGCGGGGGCGCATCCACGCCCGCCATCAAGACCGCGGCCCGTCCCCTGCCGTTGACGCCGCGCGAGCGCGAGATCGCCGAGCTGGTGTCGGCTGGGCTCTCCAACCGCGAGGTGGCCGAGGCACTGACGCTGTCGGTGCGCACCGTGGAGGGACACGTCTACCGCGCGTGCTTCAAGCTCGACGTCGCCGACCGCGACGAACTGGCCCGGCTGATCCGGAAGAAGTCCTGACCGTCGGCCGCCGTCGGCCATGGCCCACAATGGGCGGTGATGGATCAACAATCGTTCTACGACGCGGTCGGCGGTCATGACACGTTCCACCGGATCGTGTCACGGTTCTACGAGCAGGTACGCGACGACGAGATCCTGCGCCCGCTGTACCCCGAGGACGAGCTCGAGGCCGCCGAGGAACGGCTGCTGCTGTTCCTCGAGCAGTACTGGGGTGGTCCGCGCACCTATTCCGAGCGGCGCGGCCATCCGCGGTTGAGGATGCGGCATGCCCCGTTCCGGATCGGCTATCTCGAGCGTGATGCATGGCTGCGCTGCATGCACACCGCTGTCGCAGAGATCGACTCGCAGACCCTCGATGACGAGCATCGCGGCGAACTGATCGCGTACCTGGAGATGGCCGCACAATCGATGGTGAACTCCCCCTTCTGAGCCCGCGGGTTCTTAGCGCGAGCAGACGCGAACTCGTGCAATTCGGGCCCAGAACACGCGAGTTCGCGTCTGTTCGCCGGAGAAACGTCAGTGCAGGACCACGGCGGGGTCGCCGCGACGCCGGTACACCGTGCCGAAACGGGCATCGATGCGCAGCCACGTCGCCGTCGTCCGGACCCGCACCACGTCGTCGTCACCTGGGTGGTCGGGGACGAAACCCATCGCGGTCAACGCGAACACACACCGCATCGGAATGCCGACCCGCTGATCGTCGGCAGCCACCTCGACGACATCCTGGTCGAGTAGCGACGTCGGCGGCCCATGCGCGCCGGCGTGCTCACGGGCCAGCGCCGAGCCGCGCTGAACAAGCGCGAACACTTCGCGCGCGGGCACGTCGTCCAGATGGACGAAACCCGTGTCCGGCGGAAGGCCACCCCGCCACGCCGAATCCATCGCGAACCCCGGATCGACATGGCCATCGGGTGTCATCGCCGCGAGCCCGGCCAGCAGCGCATCGGCCGCGGCAGACAGGTCTCCAGGCCGTAGCCGGCCCCCGACGGTGCGGCTGGCCAGCACGTCGAATCCGGTGGCCACCCAGGCCGACACCAGCCCACCGGGACGTTCCCGCAGCCGCACCACCGCGGCCTCGTCGACACTGCGGGCACGTTCGGTGAACGCCGCGAGGTCGTCGCGGTGTGCAGGGTCGAGCCAGAGGCCGCGTTCGCTCATCGGGCCCAGTGCTGCAGATACTCCCGCTGCGCGGCCGAGAGTCGTTGCAGTCGTTGCTCTTCGATGTGGACCGCGGCCAGTTGGGTCTCGGCGATGACCGCGGGTTTCGAATCGGGTGCGGCACCGACGGAGCGGACCTCGTAGCCGACCGTGAAGTCGACCGACCGCACCCGGGTGGTCCACATGGTGACCTGAAGCGGAGAGTCGATGAGCCGCAGCTGCGCCTTGTACGCGATCTTCACGTCAGCGATGAGCAGGCCGATCGTGGTGATGTCCGCCTCGAACGGCTCCCGCAGGAACGGGATTCGCGCCTCCTCGAGGATCGTGACCATCGTCGCGTGGTTGATGTGCTGGTACATGTCGATGTCCGACCATCGCACGTGCACCGGCGCCGTGAAGCCCTGCTGTGTCACCTCGCTCGTCACCCCGAAGTTCCCGTTCCACTCGTCCTCGTCATGCTGCGAATCTGGCGGGCCGCCACCGACAGCGTCGCCAAATCGTGCTCACCGCTTTCGTAGAGCTCGGTCAACGTGCGACGCGCGCGGGTGACCCTGTTGCTGTTGGTCATCTCCCACTCGG
Organism: Mycobacterium sp. IDUB_1; assembly: GCF_055419625.1. Taxonomy (NCBI): domain Bacteria; kingdom Bacillati; phylum Actinomycetota; class Actinomycetes; order Mycobacteriales; family Mycobacteriaceae; genus Mycobacterium; species Mycobacterium sp. IDUB_1. Next base: position 360,399 of record NZ_JBVAYA010000005.1, read on the forward strand.
CGATCTTCTCCTCGCCGTTCTCGTCCGGTTCGCCCACAGCCAGCACGTCGAAGCTCAGCGCGCGCAACGAGCCGTAGATGTCGTCACGAATTGCCAACCGCGCCAACGAATGCCAGCGATCATCGCGGGAGAGCCGCGACACCGCGGTGAGTAGACCGTCGGTGCCCAGGTGATCCATCAGCGCGAAGTAGGTGTCCGCCACCTCCGCCGGCTCGCGGTCGACGATGTCGGCGATGTCGATGACATCGAGCAGGCTGAACTGGTAGAGCCCGGTGGCCACCTGGAACGCGAGTTCCTCGGACACCCCCTGCCCGCTGAACTCCCCCGCCTCCTTCATCACGATCGCCCGGTCGTCGCCGCGCAACCACTCCGACATCTGCGGCGTCAGCGCGGCCACCTTGTCGGCGAAGCGGTTGATCTCGGCCCCCACCGCCAGCGGCTGGGGGCGGTAGTTGAGCAGCCAGCGCGCGGCGCGGTCGATCAGACGGCGCAGGTCCAGCGTCATGCGATCTGTCACGGCCACCGACACGCCGTCCACCCCGGCGGCGCGGATACGCCGCCACACCTGGCCGACGCCGAAGATCGCGTCGACGGCCACGAAGCTGCGCACCGCGTCGACCGACGACACCCCGACGTCCTCGGCGACGCGGTAGGCGAACGAGATGCCCGCGGTGTCGACGACGTCGTTGACGAGCATGGTGGCGACGATCTCGCGGCGCAGCTGATGCGAGCGGATCTCGGTGGCAAACCGATCCCTCAGCGTCGTCGGGAAGTACGACGGCAACCGCGACGCGAACACCTCCTGGTCGGGCAGGTCGCCGGCGAGCAGGTCGTCTTTGAGCGCCAGCTTGACGTGCGCCATCAGGGTAGCCAATTCCGGTGAGGTGAGCCCGATTCCGGCCTCGGTGCGCCGCCGGATCTCCTTCTCCGACGGCAGGGCCTCGAGCTCACGATTCAAGCCGCGCTCGTCGACGAAGTCCTTGATCATCCGGGCGTGCACCGACAGCATGCTGGCGGCGTTGGCGCGGCTCGTGCCCATCAGATCGTTCTGACTCTCGTTGTCCGCGAGGACGAGTCGGCCCACCTCGTCGGTCATCGACAGCAGAAGCTCGGTGCGATCCTCGGCGGTGACCTTGCCGGCCGTGACCAGCGAGTCGATGAGGATCTTGATATTGACCTCGTGATCGGAGCAATCGACGCCCGCGGAGTTGTCCAGCGCGTCGGTGTTGATCCGGCCGCCGACGAGGTCGAATTCGATGCGGCCCAGCGACGTCACACCCAGGTTGCCGCCTTCACCGATCACCTTGGCGCGCACCTGGTTTCCGTTCACCCGCACCGCATCGTTGGCCCGGTCGCCCACATCGGACTCGATCTCGGCCTTGACGTAGGTACCAATCCCGCCGTTGAACAGCAAGTCGGCCGGCGTCTTCAGGATCGCCCGCATCAGGGCGGGCGGCGTCAGCTCGGTGACGCCGTCGTCGATGCCCAACGCCGCCCGCGCTTCGGCGCTGATCGGGATCGACTTCTGCTCGCGGCTGTAGACGCCGCCACCGGCGCTGATCAGCGAGGTGTCGTAGTCCTCCCACGACGAGCGCGGCAGCTCGAACAGGCGCTTGCGCTCCTGCCACGACCGCGCTGCGTCGGGGTCGGGGTCGATGAAGATGTGCCGATGGTCGAAGGCGGCGAGCAGCCGGATGTGCTCGGAGAGCAGCATGCCGTTGCCGAACACGTCACCACTCATGTCGCCCACCCCGACAACGGTGAAATCCTCACTCTGGGTGTCGATTCCCATTTCGCGAAAGTGCCGCTTCACCGACTCCCAGGCACCCTTGGCGGTGATGCCCATCGCCTTGTGGTCGTAGCCGACCGAGCCGCCGGAGGCGAACGCGTCGCCCAGCCAGAACCCGTAGGACTTCGCGACGTCGTTGGCGATGTCGGAGAACGTCGCGGTGCCCTTGTCCGCGGCGACGACGAGGTAGGCGTCGTCGCCGTCGCGGCGCACCACACCCTCGGGGATGACGATCGCGCCCGAGGACTTGTCGACGTTATCGGTCAGGTCCAGCAGCCCGGCGATGAACAGCCGGTAGCAGGCCACACCCTCTTCGCGGGTGGCGTCACGGTCGACCGCCGCGTCCCCGGTGAGCGCCGGTGGCCTCTTGACCACGAAACCGCCCTTCGCGCCGACGGGCACGATCACGGCGTTCTTCACCGCCTGCGCCTTGACCAGGCCGAGGATCTCGGTGCGGAAGTCCTCCCGGCGATCCGACCAGCGCAACCCGCCGCGGGCGACGAACCCGAACCGCAGGTGCACGCCCTCGACCCGCGGCGAGTACACGAAGATCTCGAATTTCGGCCGCGGCAAGGGCAATTCGTCGATCAACTCCGAGTTCATCTTCAGTGACAGCACATTGCGTTCACGCGCCGAACCCGCCCGCGTCACGAAGTAGTTCGTGCGCAGCGTCGCCTGGATCATCGAGGCGAACGCCCGCAGCACCCGGTCGGTGTCGAGGCTGACCAGAGCGTCGATGTCGGCGGCCACCGCCGCGGCCGCCGCCTGGGCATCGCGGCGGACGTCGGTCTGGTTCTGCTCAGGCGAGCTGAACACCGCAGGATTGAATAAGGCCTCGAACAGCTCGACCAGCGAGCGGGCGGTGCCCGCGTTGTTGTTCAGAGTGTCCTCGATGTGGGACTGGCTGTACGAAAAGCCGGCCTGTTTCAGGTATTTCGCGTAGGCCCGCAGCACCGTCACCTGTTGCCATGTCAGACCGGCCCGCAGCACCAGCTCGTTGAACCGGTCGATCTCGCAGTTGCCGTGCCAGATCGCGGTGACGGCATCGGCGAACCGCTGCGCCGTCGCGTCCCGTTCCGGCCCCGGCCCGGTCATCGGGATGCCGTGGTGCGGCGACACCTTGAACTGGTAGATCCACACCGGCAGACCGTCGGGCCGCGTGACCGTGAACGGCCGCTCCTCGAGCACCGTCACGCCCATCGACTGCAGCATCGGAAGCAGACGACTCAGTGACGCCGACTGGCCGCCGAGGTACCAGATCAGATTCGAGATGCCGTCGACGGCGGTGTTCTCGGTGTCGTCGAGTACGAGCTTGACGGAGTTGTCCCCCAGCTGCTCGATGATCTCGATGTCGGTCAGAGCGTGCAGCGGGTTGACTGCCTGCTTGTAGACCTCCGGGAACGCAGCGGCGTAGTGCTCTGCGATGCCCTGATCGATCGACGCCGTCCGAACCGCACCGAGCATCCGGTCCGCCCACGTGCGCGCAGCCTCGGTGAGCAGATCCTGGATGCGCGATTCGTTCTCGTCGGAGACATCGACATCCGCGACGCGCGACCCCTCCGGCAACCGGACCGTGAAATGCACGAGCGCCCAAGGTGATTCGCTCACTCGCGCGGCGTAGTCGATGCTGATGCCGCCGAGTTCGCGGACCAGGATGTCCTGCATCTCCAGACGCACCGCGGTGGTGTAGCGGTCACGCGGCAGATACACCAGGCACGACACGAAGTGGGCCAGTGGATCGGCCCGCATGAACAACAGCGTGCGTCGACGCGAGCCGAGGTCGACGACGGCCATCGCCATGTCGAGGAGGTCGCGGGCGGACAGCGCGAACAGTTCCGAGCGCGGGATGGTCTGGATGATGTCGAGCAGAAGCTGCCCCGGGTGACTGGGATCGCGGTGGGCCATCGCGAGCGCATCGTTGACACGACGGGAGATCAACGGGATCTCGAGCACATTGGCGTTCATGGCGGCGACGGTGAACAGTCCGACGAAACGGTGCTCGACGGCCGCGGCGTCGGCGCTACCGTCCTCGGCCTGCTCGCGCACCACGATGATCTGCGGGTAGGCGCCGTAGCGCAGGAAGCTCGGGATCGTCGCCTGCGCCAACGCCAGCAGTTCGTCCTTGTTGGTCAGCTGGGGCAGAACGTCTTGGCGCAGCCGCAGCACCCCGAGACGGCTGGCGGCGTCGACGGTGGCGTGCCCGTCACGCACGGGGCAGCGCTGGTAGCCCAGCAGAACGAAGTGGCCGTCGGCGAGCCAGCGCAACAGCGCCGCGACATCCTTGCGGTCGGTGCTCGGGAAGCGCCGACCGGTGTCGCTGTCGAGTTCGGCGGCCAGCCCGCGCAGCGTCGCACCCATGCTCTGCGAATCCAGCGCGACCTGGCGGGCGTCGGCGAGAACCCGGGGCAGGAGCCGTTCGGCCTCGGCCAGCGCGCGCCGGTCGACGGCGCTGGAGAGTTGCACGTGCACCCAGGTCTCGTCGACGCCGTCACCGAATGTCGCTTCCGAGGACGGCACGATGTCGAGGAGTTCCCCGCCCGCGCCGCGGCGCACCCGGAACACCGGATTCATGATCGCCTTGTAGGCGACCCCGACGCGGTGCAGCAGCACCGTCACCGAATCCATCAGCATCGGCGCGCTGTCGGTGATGACCTGAAGCGCCGGGCCGAACCCGCCGGGTTCGTCGGCGCGGTAGACGGCGACCAGCGTCGCTCCGGCAGACCGCTGGCGGCCGAGCTGGTACTGCGCCTCCACCATGGCCGACATGCCGTCGGACGGGCTGCGGAGAGGACCGGTGACGGCCCCCTCCGAGCCGGGCGCACCGCCGTGGGGCCCCCGATAGGTCTGCAGGTACGCGGGGATCAATCGATCGATCGCCTCAGGGGTCAGGTCTTTCTCAGTTGCCCCGATCGCACCGGGATTCAACGACATCCGCCGCTCCTCCAGTCACACGCTGCGGACCTGCCGCCGTTGGCTGCGACCGGTCGCACAAGCGGTCGGTCACGTGGTCCGCAGAACGAGACTATCCTCGCGTGAGCTTGCGGTGGGTGACCCTGTGCGGACGCGCTGCATCCGCACCGAGTCGCTCCACCTTGTTCTCCTCGTAGCCGCCGAAGTTGCCCTCGAACCAGAACCATTTGGCCTCGTTGTCGGTGTCGCCCTCCCACGCGAGGATGTGGGTGCAGGTGCGGTCCAGGAACCAGCGATCGTGGGAGATGACCACGGCGCAGCCCGGGAACTGCTGGAGCGCGTTCTCCAGCGAGCTCAGCGTTTCCACGTCGAGGTCGTTGGTGGGCTCGTCGAGAAGGATCAGGTTGCCGCCCTCTTTGAGCGTCAACGCCAGGTTCAGCCGGTTGCGCTCACCTCCGGAGAGCACGCCCGCGGGCTTCTGCTGGTCCGGGCCCTTGAAGCCGAACGCCGACACGTAGGCCCGCGACGGGATCTCGTTCTGCCCGACCTCGATGTAGTCCAGGCCGTCGGAGACCACCTCCCAGACGGTCTTCTTCGGGTCGATGCCGGCGCGGCTCTGGTCGACATAGCTCAACTTGACGGTCTCACCGACCTTGACGGTCCCGCTGTCGGGCTGCTCGAGCCCGACGATCGTCTTGAACAGCGTGGTCTTGCCGACACCGTTGGGGCCGATCACGCCGACGATGCCGTTGCGCGGCAACGTGAACGACAGGTCCTTGATCAACTGCCTGCCATCAAAACCCTTGTCGAGGTGCTCGACCTCGACCACGACGTTGCCCAGACGCGGGCCGACGGGGATCTGGATCTCTTCGAAATCGAGCTTGCGGGTCTTCTCGGCCTCGGCGACCATCTCCTCGTACCGGGTCAGACGGGCCTTGCTCTTGGCTTGGCGGGCCTTGGCGCCCGAGCGCACCCATTCCAGTTCGTCCTTGAGCCGCTTCTGCAGCTTGGCGTCCTTACGGCCCTGAACGGCGATGCGCTCGGCCTTCTTCTCCAGGTACGTCGAGTAGTTGCCCTCGTACGGATAGGCGCGGCCGCGGTCGAGTTCGAGGATCCACTCAGCGACGTTGTCCAGGAAGTACCGGTCGTGGGTGACGGCGAGGATGGCGCCCTTGTATTCGGCGAGGTGCTGTTCGAGCCACAGCACACTCTCGGCGTCGAGGTGGTTGGTCGGCTCGTCGAGCAGCAGCAGGTCGGGCTTGGACAGCAGCAGCTTGCACAGTGCGACGCGGCGCTTCTCACCACCGGAGAGGTGGGTCACCGGCTCGTCGGCGGGTGGGCAACGCAGCGCGTCCATCGCCTGTTCGAGCTGGCTGTCGATGTCCCATGCGTCCGCGGCGTCGAGCTCCTCTTGGAGCTTGCCCATCTCGTCCATGAGCTCGTCGGTGTAGTCGGTCGCCATCAGCTCGGCGACCTCGTTGTACCGGTTGAGCTTGGCCTTGATCGCCACGCCCTCTTCGACGTTCTCGCGCACGGTCTTGGTCTCGTCGAGCTGGGGCTCCTGCATCAGGATGCCGACGGTGGCGCCCGGCGCCAGGAACGCGTCGCCGTTGTTCGGCTGGTCCAAGCCGGCCATGATCCGCAAGACGCTCGACTTACCGGCCCCGTTGGGGCCGACGACGCCGATCTTCGCGCCCGGAAGGAAGTTCAGGGTGACGTCGTCAAGGATGACCTTGTCGCCGTGCGCCTTGCGGACCTTCCGCATCGTGTAGATGAATTCGGCCATGCCTCTGATATCGCCTTTCTCAGGTCTTCGCGATCTGCGAGAGTCCGGGCCCATCCTAGGCGCGGCCGTGATGCCGGGTGACGGTGGCGGCGCTCGGAGCTACGCGGTGAGCGCCAATGCTTCACCCTCGCCGCTGCCCTCGTCGACGCTCGCGCCGGTGGAAGGCCCGATTTCGGTGTCGGTGTCGGAACTGCTCTCAGAGCCGGCTTCGGCGGGCTGCTCGGAATGGCGACGCTTGTCGATGCGGGCGATGCACCGCGCCAGGTCCGGCCCCACCGATGTGGCCCTGATCTCCAGCGACGACCGTCGGTTGCCGTCGCGGTCTTCATATTCGCTGGTGTACACGTTGCCAACAACGATCACCGCGTCACCCTTCCCCAGACCTGCCCCGACGCCGGTGACCAGGCGCCCCCAGCAGTTGACCGTCGCGTAGAGCGAATTGCCCGGCTCCCACGTGCCGTCGGAGGTACGCCGGCGTGAGTTGCTCGCGACGCGGAACTTGAACAGCTCCTGGTCACCGACCCAGCGGCGCTCAGGGTTGGTGACGATAGTGCCGACGACGGTGATCGGTGTTTCGAACATGGCGGTTCTCTTTCTCTGAAGCTGCGGCACGGGCACAGCGCCCGCGCCGTCGATGACACCGCCATTGACCGCCGCCGCACCGACACCTCAGCCGCCCGACTCCCGAGTGCACGGAGAAGCTGTGGATGGAACAGTCTTTGGGGATGGACCCCGTGAGAGCGTCAGCTGTCGGCGCGATCGCGGCGCGCCAGCTCGGCCAGCATCGCGTTGTATGCGGCCAGATCGGCGTCGTCGTCTCGGTCGGCAGCGCGGTCGAGCCGGCGTGCGGTCCGATCGTCGCTGCGCCGCCACTGCACGAACAGTGCGATCAACACCACCACGAGCGGCACCTCTCCGGCCGCCCAGGCGATGGCCCCGCCCAGACGCTGGTCGGCGAGCAGGTCGGTGTGCCACGGCAAGGCCAGGGAGCGGTAGAAGTCGCCGCCGATCGCGGTGTTGGTCCCCATCAGCACGACGCCGAAGAACGCGTGCAGCGGAAGCGAGGCGAACACCATCGCGAGCTTCGCGATCGGAGGCAATGGCCGCGGCGTCGGATCGACGCCGATCACGACCCAGTAGAACAGGTAGCCGCTGAGCAGGAAGTGCACGTTCATCGCCAGGTGCGCGGCGTGACTACCGACCACCGCGTTGAAGATCCCGCCGAAGTACAGCCCGTAGAACCCGACGATGAACAGGGCGGTCGCCACGAACGGGTTGGTCAGCAACCGAGACACCCGCGAATGCAGGGCCGTCAGCAGCCACTCCCGTGGTCCCGGCGGCGCATCTCGTCCCGCCGTCGGCAACGCCCGCAGCGCCATCGTGATCGGGGCGCCGAGCACGAACAGGATCGGCACCAGCATGGACAGCAGCATGTGCGCGATCATGTGCATGCTGAACATCGCCGGCATATAGCGGCCGAGGCCGGACGACGTCGTGAACAACAGCAGCAGGCAGCCGAGCAGCCAGGCCACCACACGGCCGGTCGGCCACGCGTCTCCCCGGCGACGCAGACGCCGGTACCCGGCCAGATAGACCGCGGCGAGGATCAGCGCGGCGGTGCCGAAGACCAGATCGAACCGCCAGTCGAAGAGCAGACGGGCGACGGTCGGCGGGCCGGCCAGGTCGTAGCCGATCTCCACCTCCGGGATGGACAGATTCGTGTCGAGGGGAGGCGGCGGAGGCGTGCGCCCGAGGGCGACGGCGATCCCGAACGTCAGCCCGAAGACCAGCGCTTCGATCAGCGCCAGTCGGATCAGTGCGCCGCGCGCCGGAGGGTCGGAGGCCAGCGCGACGATCCCGCGGCGACGCTGCTGCCACCCGAGGAGGCCGAGAGCGAGGAGCGCGGTCAGTTTCGCGAGCAGCAACCAGCCGTAACGGGTGTGGATCAGGTCCGCGGGCTGCACCCGCACCAGCGCGTTGATGACGCCGCTCGCCGCCATCGCGACGAAGCACCACAGCGCCACCGTCGAGAAGCGTCGTGCCGCGAGATGATCGTTTCGCCCAGATTCGCCGCGAAGCGCGTGCACCAGCAGCGCCAGGAGTCCGCCGGCCCACACCGCGCCTGCGATCAGGTGCACCAGGAGGCTGTTCGTCGCGATGTCATGCGATCCGCCCGAGGAGGAGTGGCCGGTGAGCGCCAACGGCAGCAGGGTGGCCAGCGAACCGGCGAACAGCACCGGTGTCCACGCCCAGCGCAGGACGGGAATGCTCACCACGGTCACCACCGCGGCGAACAGCGCGGTCCATCGCCACGCACCCGCGATGTCGATCAGGTCGGCGACCGACCAGATGTCGGCCGGACTCAGTCGCGTCGTCAGCGGCTGACCGCTGATGTCGGACACCGTCAGCGGCACCATCAGGACTGCGCACACCGTCCAGATGCCCGTTGCGGCGGTCCCGACGCGCAGCGCCCGGTAGCCGTCGACGTCGAGAACCCCGGTGGTCTGTGGCGCCACCAGGAACGCTGCGAACAGGAACGAGCCGGTCGCGACGACCGCGGCGATCTCGCCGGCCGCCTTGACGAACGGCAACCCGTAGGTGGTGACGGGCCCCGGGTCAGGCAGGCCCGTCGCGGTCAGCGCCTCGGCGAGCGACAGCGCCGACAACGCCGCTGCGGTCAGGCCCGCGAGCACCGCGACGCCGTAGAGCACCGGCCACACCGAGGCGCGACGCACCCGTGCGGGCGCGGCGGAGCCGGTGAGAGTCATGCATCCAGCGTATGACCTGCCCGCACGTGATCCGTCACACCGCCCGCTCACGCAGCCGGCGGCGGCTGCGCTCCCTCGCGATGAACTGCTTCCGGGCGAACCGGTCGACGGTGTTCATGTCGGCCAGGATGCCGCGCAGCTCGTTGCGGAAGTCTCGGCGCCGCTCCTCGAGATCGGCAGCGGGCTCGAGCAGATGTTTGTCGGCGGCGACCTGACGCGCGGTGGCGAACAACAGCGCCGACACCGACTCATTGCTCTGCACGCGGCCCTGCGCCATGTACTGCTCCCCCAGCCCCAGCGCCTTGGCCGTGAGGTCCTTCTCGGAGATATCAGCCGGCGCGTCGAGCAAGGCGTCGGCGACGATCTGATACGCCTCGAAGAACGGTCGCAGCAGCGGACCCGCGATCGTCGGCTTCTTGGCCAGCAGCAGGGCGTCGATACGGTCTCCCCCGGCGGCGACGTCGCTTTCCCAGTCGTCGTGCCACGACATCTCCTCGGCGACGTGCGCGCGGAACGCTGCGGAGTCGGCGAAGTAGAAGTCGAACTTCAACAGATCACGCAGGCGCATCACCTGTTCCCAGAACGCCGCGACCCGGTCGCCGTCGCTGCGCGCGGCGTACGCCAACGCCAGTTCGACCAGCGACGTCTCGAGGAACGCGTCGATTAACGAGTTCCGGTAGAACGCTGCTTCGAGCTCGTCCTGCGCCGCGATGTGCCAGACCGTCTCGCGACCGCCGTCCACGCGGGTCACCGGATGTCCGCCCGAGAGCGCGTCCAGCGCGGCGCGCACCCCGTCGGGGGTACGTAACCGCAAGGCGCTGTTGGTCATCGGGGTCTGCTTGCGCTCCAGATAGTCCAGCGAGTCCTGCAGCGTGTGGTGCAACTGGTCGAGGGTGAGCGCGACGCCGCGGGTCGACAGAAGCAGCGCGGACACCAGGCCGGTGGCGTTGACCGGAGTCACCTGCACGATGCGCCACGCCACTTCGAACGCCATCTTCTGCAAGGCAAGGCGTTTGGCCGCCTCGTCGGTGGTCATCGGGCCGTGCGGCTCGCCGAGGTACTCCCGCATCGACACCGCGCGCGGGAACCGGACGTAGATCTTGCCGTAGTTGCGTTCGCCTTGTGCACGAATGTAATTGACCAACCAGGACAGGCCTTCGGGCGTCTTCTCCCCGCCCCGTGCATAAGACGCGTATTCGGCGGTCTCGTGCAGTTGGTCGAAGCTGATCGACACCGGCTGCAGCAGGATGTCGTCGCTGCGGCCGTCGAGATACGCATCGGCCACGTACGCGAGCAGACCGAGCTTGGGCGGCAACATCTTTCCGGTGCGCGAGCGGGTGCCCTCGATCGCCCAGGCCAGGTTGAACCGCTTCTCGACGATGTAACCGACGAACTGACGCAGCACGTACTTGTACAGCGGGTCGTCGAGTTTGCGGCGCAGGAAGATCACGCCGGAGCGGCGCATCAGCGGACCCATCGCGCCGAACGACAGATTGATTCCCGCGAATGTGTGCACCGGCGGGAGCCGGTTCTCCTGCATCGCGACGGGCACGATCGCGCCGTCGAGATAGGACCGGTGGGAGAACAGCAGGACGGCCGGATGTGCCTCGAGCGCTTGGCGCATCACCTCGACCTCGGTGCGGTCGTAGTCGATGTTCGGGTCGAACCCGCGACTGAAGATGGCCCTACCCAGAGACGGGATCAGATCGACCGAGAACCGGCTCCAGCCGGTGCCCAACTCGTCGAGCATCTCGCCGGCCTTCTCGACGGTGGCACCGGGGATCTGCTCGAGCCCCTGCCGGAACCGGGCCGACGACAACACTTCCGGCTTGATCAGCCGGGGCGACTTGTACTCCGGGCCCAGCAGCCGCAGCTCCACCCGCTCGATGGCCAGGATTGCTCGCCTCAGTACGAACCGCGCGAATTCCCTGGGGTTTTCGGCGGTGGTGTTGTCGCTCCAGTTCTGGTGCAGTTCGGCGACCTTGGCCGGCTCGCCGGCGACGACGCGCGCACGCGACGGGTCCCTCTTGAGGATGCTGCGCTGCAACACCTTCGGAGGGCAGTAGGTGTCCCGACCCGAGAGCAGCGCGACCACTTTCGAGCGCGTCGGCAACCCGCCGGGCACCCAGAACACCCGCACCGGGACGACCGACCGGTCCTCGTCGGCTTCGAGCATCTCGACCAGGCGGGCGAGCACACCGGGCGGCGGATCGTCATCGGCGGGAAGCTTCAGTACTTCGATCTTGCTCTCGGGGTGTGCACTTCGCTGCTCGTTCAACCAGTCGGCGAGCAGCTCCTCCTCCGCGGGCGAGGACACCGACGCGAGGACGAGCGTGTCGTCGACGGCGGTGAATGCCGTGATGTCATCGGCGCGGACTTTCACGGCCGACCCTTGGCCGTGGGGGACGTCGTCGTCGACTTCGTGGCGGCCTTGGTAGCAGCCTTCTTCGCCGGCTGCTTCTTGGCCACCGCCTTCTTCGCCGGGGCCTTCTTGGCTGCCGCCTTCTTGGCCGGGGCCTTCTTTGCCGGCTTCTGCTGCCGCCGGTACAGCTCGGGCTCCGGCAGTTCGTCGTGCGGCCAGTCCTTCAGGGTGTCGAGGTAGAGCTGGCGCACTTCGGCGATGCGGTCGTCGAGATTCTCGTGGGTCCACCCGTTCACCGAAATCGGCGGGTAGACAACGACATCAACGGTGCCCGGGTTGAACGTGCTGGAGTCGCGAGCCGCGATCACCTCGGCGTTGCGGATCACGATCGGCACGATCGGGATGCCCACCGACATGGCGATACGGAACGGCCCCTTCTTGAATTCACCCACCTCGAAGGTGTCCAACCGCGTGCCCTCGGGGGCGATCAGGATGGACACTCCCTTGCGGGCGAGTTCCTCGACCTTCTTGAGACCCTCGACGGCCTTCTCCGGATCGTCACGATCGATGAACGCGGCGTCCATGATCCGGCCCATGGTTCCGACGATCGGGTCGTTCTCGAGTTCCTTCTTGCCCACCGAGGTGAAGTTGTCGCTGACGAGCCGGCCGGCGATCATCGGGTCGGCCTGGTTGCGGTGGTTGAAGATGAACACCGCGGGCCGCTCCGCGGTCAGGTTCTCCTCACCGAGCACGTTGAGATTGATGCCGACCGCGGTCATCAGCGTGCGGCTGAAAACCGAGGTGAAGAAGTTGACGCCGCTGCGCCGGTTGCGGGTGAGCAATCCGACGCCCAACGCACCCCAGGCCACCGGCACCATCGAGGCGATCCCGGCCGCGGTGCGCAGTTGCGCGACGGGGTTGGCGCCGCTGCGGCTGCTGAACCGCAGAATCGGCCAGCCGCGCTTGGCGGCGACCGCAGCCATCTTGCCCGCCGGGTTCGTGGGCCGCGGGTTGCCGACGAGGTACATCAGCGCGACGTCCTCGTCGCCGTCGGCGTAGAAGTAACTCTTCGACAGGTCGACGCCGTTGGCGGTGGCGAACTCTTGCACGGCGCGGGCTTTGCCCGGTCCCCAGATGATGGGTCGCTCGACTTCGCCGGTGATCAAACCGTTCTCGTCGGTCTCGAACTTGTTGCTGAGGATGTTGTCGATGCCGAGGAACCGGGCGACGGGCTCCACCTGGACGGTGAGCGCGGACGAGCTCAGCACGACGGTGTGGCCACGCGCCATGTGGGCGCGCACCAGCTGCCGCATCTCGGGGTAGATGCGGCCGACGATCTTCTGGGCGAACAGCCGCTCGGCCAGTTCGTCGATGTCCTCCACCGAGTTGCCGCGCAGCATCCGGGCGCCCTTGCCGATCAGGTCCTCGAACTCCGAGCGTCCCAGTTGATGATTGAGTCCGGCCTGGACCATCCCGATGAATTCACCCACCGACATCTGCCGCCGCCGCAATCGGTCCTGGGTCATCACCACGCCGGTGAACCCGGCGACCAGGGTGCCGTCGAGGTCGAAGAACGCGCCGACCTCGGGCCCTTCCGGGGAGGCTTCGATCTCGGCGACCGAACCCGGAAGGCGCATCTGGGGATTGTCAGGGCTCACTGTGCGGCACTTCCCTTCGTCGAGGCGGTCTCGGACAAGCGTGATGCAGACTCGTCGGTGAACGTCGCCGGGTGGGCGCGCCCCTCGCCGCCGAGCGCGAGAACTTCATCGAAGCCTGCCAGCAGACATCGCGCCAGCAGCGCTGGGTCGGTGACCGCGGCGCGGTCGTAGCGCGCGGTGACCGTGCAGTAGCCGGAGCGAGAGATCAGCACGACCATCATCGCCACGCCGGGCAGCGGGCCGAGTCCGTACTGCCGCAGGATCTGGGCACCGGCGATGAACGTCTCGCCGGCGTAGACCGGCACGTTGCTGGCCTGGACGTCGGAGTTCACGATGGAGCCGGCCATCGACTCCAGCACGCTGTCTGGCAATAGGGACACGACGGGCGCGATCGCACCGACCATGTCGAGCGCGCGCTCGTCGCGTTTACGCGTCATCTGCGTCCTGATGTTGCGGATGCGCACGGCAGGATCGGTGAGCCCGATCGGCGCGGCGAGGTTGACGCCGGCGAACCGGTTCCCGCCCGCGGGGTCGGCCTCGGAGCGGAGGTTCACCGGGACGGCCATCGGCAGAGTGTCGACGGGAACACCCTTGGCCTGGTGGTAGAGGCGCAGCGCACCACAGAGGCCGGCGAGGTACGCGTCGTTGATGGAGCCGCCGGCGGCTTTGGCCGCGCGGTGGAGGTCGCCGAACTCGATGTCGATGGCGTCGCTTCGGCTCGAGAGGGAGCGACGGCGCAGGAGCGGTGACGGATCGGCGACCGGGCCGATCACCCGGGCGCCGGACATCGCGTAGTCGATGACGCTGCCCAACCGCGACACCGGGTCGCGCACCACGTGGCCGACCGCCTGCGCCGCACCGAAGAGCGCGTCGCGCACACCGCCGGCGATGGTGCTGGGCAGGCGGGTGAGCCCCTGGCGCATGAGGTCGTTGGGCGACAGGTCGGCGGGGATCGGCAGCGGCGGCACCTGCTGTCTCGGCGGGTGACGTTCGAGGTCGTAGAGGTTCGCGAACATCTCGACCCCGCCCACCCCGTCTGTAACGGCGTGGCTGAGATGCACCATCAAGGCGGCCTGACCGTCATGCACCCCCTCGATCAGGGTCGCGGTCCACAGCGGTCGGGAGATGTCCAGTGGTGACTGCGCGGCCACCTCGGCCAGATCCATCACCTGCCGGAAGCTGCCCGGCTCGGGAACGCGGACGCGGCGGAGGTGGAAGTCGAGATTGAAGTCCGGGTCGACGACCCAGCGCGGCGCCGCAGTCGGCAGCGTCGGGATCACGACCTTCTGCCGCAGCCGCAGCACTTTGCGGGAGGCGGTGTCGAAGCGGGCGCGAAAGGTGTCCCAGTCGGGAGTGGTGTCGAGCAGTTCGACGGTCAGGATGCCGGAGCGGGTCCGCGGGTTGGCCTCACCGCGGTGCAGGATCTGGTCGAGCGGGCTGAGCTCTTCGGGGAGTCCAGCCGCGTCCAGGTCCGGCGGGTTAGGCATGGCCACCACGCTAGTCGGCTGCCCTGTGACACGGAGCGGCTTTAGGTGCTGCTCGCGATACACTCCTCGGGCGTTGCCTCCGTAGCTCAGTTGGATAGAGCAAGGGCCTTCTAATCCCTAGGTCGCAGGTTCGATTCCTGCCGGGGGCGCTTCCCGCTCTACTCGGCCGCTCTTACACCGCCAGCAGGTTCGGCCCCTGGTTGACCCCTGCCGACGTGGTCGGCAGCGTCACTTCCACGCTGTCGATGTGCACGAACCCGAATTGCGTGAAGTTCAGGAACGGCGTTGCCGTGGTGAAGATCTGCAGCTCCAATTCACTGCCGGGCGTCATCGTGTAGGCGATGTCCTCGAGATCGATCTCGGCGACCTGATCGCGGCCGTTGAGGGTGACCGGCACCGGCGAGACGATGTTCCCGACGACCAGCCCGGTGCTCTTGTCGACGACCTGGGCGTAGATGTGGCGACTGCTTCCCAGACCGCTGTAGTTGATCACCACGTGCGGGGCGCCGACGACATTCGCCTCCCCCTCTCCCGGATTGGTGAGCGGGATCGTGACCGCGTTGGTCGCGACCGACCCGGCGCCCAATCCGTACGGCAGCGGGATTTCCGGCTGCGGGCCCGAGCCGCCGATGAACGGGATGATCGGCAGCGTCTTGCCGGTGTTCCACACCGTCGCCGGCACCCTGCTCTCGGCGTCGTAGAAGTTGCTCGCCGTCGGCCGAGTGACCGATGCCCAGCGGTCGCCGTTCTGATCGGTCCACTCGAACGCGTACGGATCAGCCGGGATCGGAAGGTCCTTGACATAGCGCTGCATCCATACGGCGGTCTGGGTGAGGAACCACACGTCGTCGGCGTCGCCATTGCCCTGCCCGGGCAGGCAGGTGCCGTGGCCGCCGCAGTACCAGATCAGCTTCACGTTCGGGTTGTTGGCCATGTAGCCCATGTTGAGGATCGACTGATGCAGCGGGAACAGCACGTCGACGGTGCCCTGGATGATCAGGGTGGGGATCTTGATGTTGCGCACCGTCTGTCCCGGGCCGCTGTTCTGCAGCAGCTGGATCTGACTCGGAGTGAGGATGCCCAGCGAGGCGCCGGTGAGGATGCCGCCGTAGATCTGCGGGTTGATCCGCGCTCCGGTCTCGATCAGTCCGAGCAGTAGCAGTCCGGCGTACGACGTGCGGAATGCGCTGTGCGGGTAAAGAGAATCGGGCAGCGTGTTCCACGCCCAGCCGGGCGCGATGGCGTCGACCCTGTCATCGCTTGCAGCGGTGACGAATTGGATGCCGCCGCCATAGGAGACGCCGACCATGCCCATGGTGGGATCGCCGGCCTTGTCGAGTTGAACGCCGCTCTGCGTGGCCACCCAGTTGATCAGCTCGGTGACATCCTGGCCCTCGTACTGCGGGCTGTCGAGTTGCAGCAGGCCGCCGGAGGCGAATTCGCCGCGGGGGTCCCACGTGACGACGTTGTAGCCCAAGGAGCGGAACGTCGAGACGAAGGGGTCCGCCGGATCGGTCGCACCCGGCTCCGCCAATCCGGGTCCGTTGAAGATGGTCTCGTATCCCGGCGCTCCGAGGTCCGGCGAGCCGGCCAGCGCCGGGAAGAAGTTGGTGCTGATCTTCGTGCCGTCCCAGGACGTCACGAACGTGGTGAAGGCGATCGGCGCACCCGCACGCAGGCCGGTGATGTCGACCGAGATGTCCTGCAGCTCAGCGGTGCCGAGCAGGCCGGAGAGGACACCCGCCTGCTGCAGCCGCTGGACGACCGGCGTGATGAGACTCGAGCCGATGATCGGCAGGCCGGTGATCGCGGTGGTGAAGTTCGTGTTCTGGGCGACGAGCACCGAGAAGGTCTCGATGCCGCTCGGTCCGTTGGTGGCAGTCTCGTCGGCGTACGGCAGGAAACGGAACGCCCCGGTCGTCGCGTCAAGCGTGAGCTTGCCGCCGTTGCTCGGGCGATCGATGACCGTGTAGGTCGAGCCATCGGCGGTAGTGCACGTCATGCCCACGACGCAGCCGCCGATGACGCCCTGGACGACCTGGACGGAATAGTCGTCGATAGCCGCGAGCGCGGACTCCCGGCGAGCGCCGGCGAGCAGCACGAGATCCGACAGCGAGCCACCGACCGGTGCCGATCCGTTGCCCGACGACGCCGGGCTGAGCGCCCGGTCGAGCGCAGACAGCAGGCCGGACACGACCGTCTGAGCCGGTGCCTGTTGGGCAGCCGGCGTCCACAGCGTGGTCTGCACCCGAGGTTCGGTGACCTGCTGGCGGCCCGCAACCGCGCGGGGGGTCTGCAGCCAGGACAGCACGCGGGGTTGTTCGGCGGAGGGCTCGGTGTCGACGGAGGAGGTCGAGACCTCGTCGACCTTCGGCGAATCCTGCTGCTGCGTAACGGTTTCGTGCCGCTTCTGACGGCGCCCGCCGGATGTCTCATCGGCCTCGTCGGCGCGCTCCGCTCGGGCGTCGGCCCGCTTCTGACGTTCTTCGGCCACCCGGTCGGCGATGCCCTTGACCGTGTCGGACAGCGATGTGCGCTCGGTGCTCCGATGCTTGCCCAGAGGCCGCTTGTCGAGCGTGACCGTATCGCCGCGTACGGAGTCCCCTGGGGAGGACACCGACGATGACGCTGGCGACGTCGACGACTCGGTGTCGTCGGCGTAGGCGACGCCCTGCCCGGTGATGATCGCGGTTCCCACCCCCAGGGCGATTGCAAGACCACCCACGCGACCGACATAGCTAGCAGCACTCATGACCAGGACCTCCGCTGTACCTCGGAACCGGGGCAGACACTACGCCGGCGTCCACATGATCAAAGCGAAATCCAGCCACTGATTTGTGACGGCGTCAATTGTCCGAACCTGACACTTTTCCGCCTCCGGCACAACGCTATTGACATCGCACGTGACCTCTCCTGCGCACGCCCGCCCATGCCTAGCGAACTCCGTTCGGCGGTTGACAACGCAGACGCCGGCGGGACCGGCGCTCCAACATGTCCTCGACGAGCGATCTCCGGCAAACCACATGCCATGCGTTCTGGGATACGGTGACCTCCGAACGTTCCGGAGGGGGAATGGGGAGCATGAAGAGATCTCGCACGAGCGGCCGGATCAGAGCCGGCGCCATCACGAGCGCTGCAGTTGGCGTCGTGGCAACGGTCGGAGGCGTCGCCGCCGTCGCCCCGCAGGCCTTCTCAGCCCTTCCTGTCGACCTGACCGCGCTCATCGTGGTCGGCAGCTCGACACACCCCGACGGCAGTGGCAACGAGGACTTCTTCGGCGGCCTGTTCAACCAGGCGCCGTACAACCCCGGCGGCCAGCCGGGGCCCGACCTGGTCGGCGTGCCGTTCGGCGGGGGTCCGAAAGCGATCGACGCGGCGCTGCGAGCGCACTCCGGCGAGGAGAACGCGGTCCTGGCGTCTGGCTGGGGTGCCGCCAACGCCAGCGTAGTGCTGACCCGCCAGGACCGCGACGACGATCCGGCGTTGCCGTCCACCGTGTTCGTCCTCGACAACAACGTGTCCCGCCCCGACGGCGGCTTCGGGACGCGCTACCCGTGGTTCTCGCTGATCGGGGTGAATCCGTTCCCGTCGCCCATCGACACCGCCGCCAAGGCCGTCATCGACATCGCCTATCAGTACAACTACAACTCCAACGCACCCGCGGATCTGCTCAACCTCGTCGCGCACGTCAACTCGCTGGTCGCCTACCTGTACGGCTACCGGGAGCAGGATCAGATCGACCTGCCGGTGGACAACGAGGGTCGGCCGACCGTCTCCTGCGGCGGCGCGAACACCTGCGCGGTGCTGGCCAGCGGCGCCGAGGCAATGCCGTGCGACGACGCGCGATGCGACGCTCCCGACGGTGACCGTGTGGTCGCCTACGTGACGACGCGCGGGAACACGACCTACGTCACCTACACCACCGAAGAGTTGCCGTTGGCGCGCCTGATTCGCGACGTGGTGCCCTTCGGGAACGCGATCGCCGATGTCAGCGAGCCGTTGTTGAAGGTCATCGTGGATTCGGCGTACTACGACAACAATCCGATCCCGTCCGACCCGAGCCGCTACCGCCCGGCGCGCCTGATGCCGACGGTCGGCGAGCTGGCCGATACCGTGTCCAAGGTGCCGGGAGCCATCCGGGACGGCCTGAAAGCACTGTCGGACAAGGACTCCGACGAGGACGACGTCGAGACGTCCGACAAAGCCGACAAGGCGACCGCCGCGGAGACGCGCCGTGAGCGGCGGCTGGAGCGGATCCGCGCGCGGGCCGCTGCACGCGAAGAGGCCGCAGACCAGTCGAAAGTCACTGAACCCAAACAGGACTCGACGACCTCGGCCGACTCGCGGGACGCCGCAGATGGAGACGGCACCGGCACCGCGGATTGAGGCGGATGACCGAGTACTGGAATCACAACACCGCCTACCACCCGTGGGTGCTCGCGTTCGCCCGCGGCCGTGACGTCCTCGACGTGGGGTGCGGTGACGGTCTGCTCGCCGAGCGCCTGGCGCCCGTTGCCCAGTCGGTTGTCGGTATCGATCCCGATGCCGGGGCGATTCGACGGGCACGCGCCAGGCTGGCAGACGTCGACGGGGTGTCGATCATCGAGAGCACCTTCGCCGACTATGCCGCAGCGGATGCACGTTTCGACCTGATCACCTTCGTCGCAAGCCTGCACCATCTCGACCTGCGCACCACACTGGAAGCTGCCCGCGACATGGTGCGGCCCGGCGGCGAACTCGCGGTGGTCGGACTGAGCGCGAACACCACCGTGACCGACTGGCTGTGGTCGGCGCTGCATCTGCCGGCTGTGCGCGTGGGGTCGCGGTGGCACCACGAGACCCGGGACATCGGGGTGGCCGTCGCGAGTCCCCGCGAGAACCTGGCCGAGATCCGTCGCATCGCCGCCGAGGTGTTGCCGGGTGTGCACATCCGCCGCGCGCTGTACTACCGCTACCTGATGCGGTGGGAGAAGCCGCGCGGCGACTGACTCACTTGTCGGTGGCAGTCGCGCTGAGCCGGACCAGCTCGGAGAGAACATCTTGGCCTCATTCGCACCGTGCGTCCGTATGGTCACAGCGCGGGCCATTCTTGTCGGTGGTTCGAACTAGTGTTCGAGTCATGGATGTGGTTGCGGACGCGATAGGGGTGATGCGGGGCCAGGTGGCGATCCTGCAGGACGCCTGCGACGCGTTGTCGCATCGCGAGCTGGTGGCCTTGATGGCTGAGGTGACGACGTTGGTCCGCACCGTGCCGGTGTTGGAGCATCAGATCCTGGCTCGGTTGGTGGCCGAGACGGAGCCGCGGCGGTTGGGTGAGGCGTCGTGGAAGAAGGTGCTGACCACCGCGCTGCGGGTCTCCGAACGCGACGCCAAACGCCGCCTGGCTGAGGCCGCGGCGTTGGGTCCGCGGCAGGCGTTGACCGGGGAGGCGTTGGCGCCTCGGTGGGAGGCCACCGCGGCCGCGCAGGCCGCGGGCGCCCTGGATGCCGATCATGTCGCAGTCATCAGCAAGTTCCATGATGGGTTGCCGGTGTGGGTCGATGTGGACACCCGCACGGCCGCCGACCGGCAGTTGGCGTCGCTCGGCGCAGGGTTGACGCCGGGGGATCTGCGCAAGGCGGCGGATCGGTTGGCGGCGATGATCGACGCCGACGGTCCCGAACCCACCGACGCCGACCGCGCCCGCCGGCGGGGCATTCAGTTGGGTGCCCAGCAGGCCGACGGGATGAGCCGGCTCACCGGCTGGATCACCCCGGAGTTCCGGGCGCACTACGAGGCGATTCACGCCAAACTCGCCGCACCGGGCATGTGCAACCCCGACGACGAAAAGCCCTGTGTCGAGGGCGAACCCGCACCCGAGCAGGCGCGATCTGATTCCCGCAGTGTGGCGCAACGCAATCACGATGCCTGGCTCGCGGTCGGACGGATGGCGTTGTCCTCCGTGGAGTTGGGGTCGCACAACGGGTTACCGGTCACGGTCATCGTCTCGACGACGCTGCAGGAGTTGGAGAAGGGTGCGGGGGTGGCGGTCACCGGCGGCGGGTCGCTGTTGCCGATGGCCGATCTGATCCGCCTGGCCTCCCACGCGCACCACTATTTGGCGGTGTTCGATCAGCACACCAATCAACCGCTGTATCTGGGTCGTACCAAGAGATTGGCGAGCCCGGCGCAGCGGATCGTGCTGCACTCCTCGGCGCGCGGCTGCACGAGACCTGGATGCTCGGTGCCCGGGTACTGGTCGCAGGTGCACCACGTCGAGGACTGGAAGACCGGCGGCCCCACCGACATCACCAACCTCACCCTCGCGTGCGGGCCCGACAATCGGATGGTCGAGAAGACCGGCTGGACCACCCGCATCAACCAGCGAGGCCAAGTCGAATGGCTCCCCCCACCCGACCTCGACACCGGGCAGCGCCGCACCAACGGCTACCACCACCCCCAACGCCACCTCCTGCCCGAAGACGACCACGGACCGTAGGCTGGCTCGCGATGAGCACTAGAGACGTCGACCGTCGGCTGAGCCCGCAGCCCGACACCGGATACGTCTACCGGACGGAGTGGCGCGTCGCGACGGGCGATGTCGGTGACGACCTCAACCTGCGCCTCGACGGGGTTGCCCGCTACATCCAGGAGGTGGGCGCCGAGAACCTCGTCGACGCGGGCGAAGCGGAAGAGCACCCGCATTGGCTCGTCCAGCGCACCGTGATCGATGTCATCGAGCCGATCGCCTTTCCCGACGAGGTGACGTTCAGTCGATGGTGTTCGGCGCTGTCGCTGCGCTGGTGCACCATGCGCGTGGATCTCGTCGGTAGCGACGGCGGCCGCATCGAGACCGAGGGTTTCTGGATCGCGATGAACGCCAAGACACTTACACCGCAACGCGCCACCGACACCCTGCTCGAGAAGTTCGGCACCACGACCACCGAACATCGCCTCAAGTGGCGACCATGGCTGACCAACCCCGACACGATCGAGAACTCCGCGCCATTTGCGTTGCGCCGCACGGATATCGATCTCTTCGAGCACGTCACCAACACCGCCTACTGGCACGCGATCCACGAGGTGATGGCTCTGGCACCCGAGGTGTGCACAGCGCCCTACCGGGCGGTCGTCGAGTATCGGAAACCGATCAAGTACGGCGAAGAGGTCACCCTCGGCTGGACTCGCGACGGCGACGACGTCCACATCGCGCTGACCGTCGACGACGACGTCAGGGCCGCGGCGCTGCTGCGCAGCCTGTAGTTACGCTGAGCCGATGTCCGATCTGGTACTGACCGAGGTCACCGACCGCGTCGCCGTCATCACCGTCAACGATCCCGACCGCCGCAACGCGGTCACCGCCGAGAGTTCGGCGGCGTTGCGCACCGCTGTGGAGGGCGCCGAGGCCGACCCCGGCGTGCACGCGGTGATCGTGACCGGTGCGGGGAAAGCCTTCTGTGCGGGTGCTGACCTGACCGCACTCGGCAAGGCCACCGAGGACGGGCTCCGGGTCATCTACGACGGGTTTCTCGCCGTCGCGGAATGCAGCCTGCCGACCATCGCCGCCGTCAACGGGCCAGCCGTCGGCGCCGGCCTGAATCTCGCGCTGGCCGCCGACGTGCGCATCGCCGGACCGGAGGCGCTGTTCGATCCTCGGTTCCAGAAGCTGGGCATCCATCCCGGTGGCGGAGCGACGTTCATGCTGCAACGCGCAATCGGGCCCCAGGCCGCCAGGGCCGCGCTGCTGTTCGGCATGCGTTTCGACGCCGAGGCAGCGGTGCGGCACGGGCTGGCGCTCGAGCTCGCCGACGATCCCGTCGCCGCCGCACGCGCCCTTGCTGCCGGCCCCGCGTCGGCGCCGCGGGATGTCGTCCTCGCGACGAAGGCGTCGATGCGCGCGACGTTCAACCCCGGGATCACCGACATGCATCAGCACCACATGGCCGTCGACGTCGAGATCGGCCCGCAGGCACGTTCGATCGAGTCTCCCGAGTTCGCCGAACGTCTGGCCGCCGCGAAGCGCAGGTGAACCGCTAGAGATCGAGGAGTGCCGCCGCCGGCGACTCGATCACCGCCCGCAGCTGACCGAGGAACGCGCCGACCTGCGCCCCGTCCGCAACGCGGTGGTCGAACGCGCACGTGAGTCGCATCGTCGGCCGCGCCACCACCTCGCCGTCGACCACCACCGCGCGCGGCCGCAGCGAACCGACGCCGAGGATCGCGGCTTCGGGGTGGTTGATCACCGGCACGCCGTCGTCGAGCCCCAGTGCCCCGAAGTTCGACACGGTGAACGTCGACCCCTGCATCTGCGCCGGCGCGAGCGTGCCCTCGCGGGCCGCCGCCACGAGCTGGGCGATCTCGTCGCCCAGCTGGCGGGTGGTTCGGGTCTGGGCGTCCTTGACCACCGGGACCAGCAGCCCGCGCGGCGCTGCCACCCCGACGCCGAGGTGAACCGCTGAATGGGTGTGGATGCGTGGCCCGTCGACGGTGTCCAGCCAGGTGGCGTTGAGCTCGGGATGTCTGCTCAGCGCCACCACGGTCAACCGCAACACCAGCACGAACGGGGTCACCGATGTCGCGCCGACAGACCGGCAGTGATCCCGCAGCCGCAGCAGCTCGGCCCCGTCGACATCCACCGACGCGTGCGCGTCGGGAATCTCGCTGCGCGACTGAGCCATTCGTCGTGCCGTCGCCAGCCGCACACCCGTCACCGGCGTATCGGTTCCCGGGCCGGCCGCGGCGAGCACGTCGGCGCGGGTGACGATGCCCTCCGGTCCGGAGCCGTCGACGCGACCCAGGTCGACGTCGAGGTCGGCGGCCAGCTTGCGCACCGGCGGCTTGGCGCGGGCCCGGCGGCGGCTGCCGTCGAGCGCGTCGTCGGCGCCGTAGCCGACCAGCACCGGTGTACGCCGCGGCGCATCCGCTGTCTCGACGCGTACCAGCAGAGAGCCGACCCGCAGCGTCTCCCCCTCGGCGCCACCGAGTTCGGCGATCCGCCCGGCGAACGGACTGGGGATCTCCACCTCGGCCTTGTTGGTCTCGACCGTGCACAGCGTCTGATTCAGCGTCACCTCGTCACCGACGGCGACGGCCCAGCTGGTGATCGTGGCGTCCTCCAACCCTTCGCCGAGGTCAGGCACCAGGAATTCCCGTGACGCACTCATGGCCGGCTCATCGCGTCGTCGACACAGTCCATCAGCCGGTCGACGCCCGGCAGCCACAATCGTTCCAGCCGGGCGGGTGGGTACGGCGTGTCGAATCCGGTGGCGCGTAGCACCGGCGCTTCCAGCTCGTAGAAGCACTCCTCGGAAATCCGCGCCGCCAGCTCGGCGCCGAAACCCAGTGTGCGCGAGCCCTCGTGCATCACCACGGCCCGTCCGGTCTTGCGCACCGACGAGGTCACCGTGGCCATGTCCAGCGGGTTCAATGTGCGAAGGTCGACGACTTCGAGGCTCGCAGTCGATGTTTCGGCCGCTGTCAGCGCCGTGGCGACCAGGGAGCCGTACGTGATCACGGTGACGTCCTCGCCGGGACGCCGGATCGCTGCGCGCCCCAGCGGTTCCGCCGGGTTGCGGGTGTCGACGGGTTCCCTGGCCCAGTAGCGGCGTTTGGGCTCCAGAAAGATCACCGGATCGCGTTCGGCGATCGCGTATCTCAACAGCCAGTAGGCATCCGACGGTGTGGAGGGGACGACGACCTTGAGACCTGCGGTGTGCAGCCAGTAGGTCTCGGTGGATTCCGAATGATGCTCCACCGCGCCGATCCCGCCGAACGACGGGATGCGGATTGTCACCGGCATGTCGATGTCGCCGTGGGTCCGCATGCGGTACTTCGCGAGGTGGCTGACGATCTGGTCGAAAGCCGGCGCTGCGAAGCCGTCGAACTGGATCTCCGGCACCGGGACGAAACCGCGGATCGCCATCCCGATCGCGATGCCGATGATCGCGGACTCTGCGAGCGGTGTGTCGAAACACCGTCCATCGCCGAACTTCTGGGCCAGTCCGTCGGTGACGCGGAAGACACCGCCGAGCGTGGCGACGTCCTCCCCGAAGACCAGCACGCGGTCGTCGGCGAGCATCGCATCCGAGAGCGCTCTGTTGATGGCCTGCGCCATCGACAGTGTCTCCACGTCCGGCACGGCGTCATCGAACCCGAAGGGCCGCTCGATCAGCTGTGTCATGTCACGCCTCCTCGAGTGTGTCGGCGCCCAGTTCGGCCATCAGCTGTTCGCGCTGGCGGGCCAGATCGGGCGTGATGCGGTGGTAGACGGTGTCGAACACCTCTCGGATGTCGGCGTCGGGCTCACTGAGCACGGCCTCCCGTAGCTCGCTGCGCACCCGTTGTGCCCGGTGCGTGACCCGATCGTCCAATCGCTGCGTCCACATGCCCTCGCCCTCGAGGTAGGTGCGGTACCGGGCGATGGGATCCCGTGCGCGCCAACGGTCCACCTCGTCGTCGTCGCGGTAGCGGGTCGGGTCGTCGGAGGTGGTGTGCGGCCCCATCCGGTAGGTCACCGCCTCGATCAGGGTCGGCCCCCCACCGGCGCGGGCGCGGGCGGCCGCGTCACTCATCAACGCGAAACAGGCGAGGACGTCATTGCCGTCGACACGCAACCCGGGCATGCCGTAGCCGTCGGCGCGCTGGGCGATCGACGGCGCGGCCATCTGGCGGTGCATCGGCACCGAGATCGCCCACTGGTTGTTCTGCACGAAGAACACGCACGGCGCCCGGTAGACCGACGCGAGGTTGAGCGCCTCGTGCACATCACCTTCGCTCGTGGCGCCGTCGCCGAAGAACGCGACGGTCACACTGTCCTCACCGAGGCGCTGGGCAGCCATTGCGGCACCGACGGCGTGCAGGCCCTGGGTGCCGATCGGAATCGAGATCGGCGCGCAGCATTTGTCGGTGAACCCGAGCCCGCCATGCCACCGGCCACGCCACAGAGCGCCCAACTGAGGCGCGGAAATCCCCCGCACCAAGAACGCTCCGAGCTCCCGGTACTGCGGGAACAACCAGTCGGTCTTGCGCAAGCAGGCCGTCGCGCCCACCTGCGCGGCTTCCTGCCCGCGACAGGATGCGTAGAGCGCCAGCTCACCCTGCCGCTGAAGATTCACGAACTCGGTGTCGAGTTCGCGGGTGAGCACCATGGACTCGTAGAGCCAGGCGGATGTCTCGGGAGGCAGCTGTCTTCGGTATCGGGTTTCCGCTGTCGGCTCGCCGTCGGGCGCGACGAGCGCAATCGGGTCGACAACACCGGCCATACCGCCTCCTAGGGTCACTGCCGGCGGATCGCGCCGTCAGTCGACTGAGGTGCTCAGCGCAGGGGCGGTCGGTGCTGACCTCTGGTGGGAGGTCTGTCCGTCAGCTGCCGGGGTGGGGCGCCAACGCGACGATGCGCTCCGCCCGCCGAAGCACTGGGGCATCCACCATGATGCCACCGAAAGCGAAGACGCCGCGTTGGTTGCGAGCCGTGTCGAGGACGCGCCGCGCCCAATCGATCTGCTCCTCGGTGGGCGAGTAGGCCGACCGGATGACCGCGACCTGCGTCGGGTGGATCGCGACCTTGGCGTCGAACCCGACCGCGACCGCGTCGTCGCTCTCTCCGCGCAGCCCGTCGAGATCTGCGATGTCGAGGTAGACGGAGTCCAGGGCGAGCCGGCCGTAGGCCTTGGCAGCGAGGAGACTCTGCGAGCGGACGTGGCGAGCGACGTCGCGATAGGTGCCGTCGGGCCAGCGGTTGGCGGTTCCGCCGGTCACCGCGAAAAGGTCCTCCGCACCCCACATGACGGCGCAGGTGTTGTCGACCCGCGCCAGCTCGGGGACGATCAGCGCGCCCAACGGCGTCTCGACGAGCACGATGACGTCACGGGGCGCCAACGACGCCACCTGGTCGGCGGTTTCGGTCTTGGCAAGCATCACGGTGCCGTAGTCGGTCGAGGCCAGCGCCTCGAGATCCTGTGCGTGGTCCGCGGTACCGACCGGGTTGACGCGCACGACTGTGCGCGTGGGGTCCAGCGGTGTCTCGATCAGCGCGGAGCGCGCCGCCGCCCGGTCTTTGGCGGCCACCCCGTCCTCGAGGTCGAGGATGACGACATCAGCTGCGGCCGCGGCCTTCTCGAAGCGTTCGGGTCGATCGGCCGGGCAGAACAGCCATCCCGGACCGGGCGAGTCGAGCATCACGCCTCCCCGTCAGGACGCTTGCGCACCATGGTCTTTCGCGACGCGGTGGCGACGACGTCGCCGTGCTGATTGCGGCCGGTGTGGGCGAACGTCACGATCCCCTCACCGGGGCGGCTCTTGGACTCCCGCTTGTCGGTGACCTCGGTTTCGGCGTAGAGCGTGTCCCCGTGGAACAGCGGCTTGGGAAACGCGACCTCACCGAAGCCGAGGTTCCCGACGATCGTGCCCTGCGTCAGTTGCGCCACCGACAGGCCCACCAGCGTCGACAGCGTGAACATCGAGTTGACCAGCCGCTGATGGAACGGCGGCAGCGCATCGGAGAACGCCGCGTCCAGGTGCAGCGCCTGGGTGTTCATCGTCAGCGTGGTGAACAGGACGTTGTCGGCCTCGGTGATCGTGCGGCCGGGCCGATGCTGATACAGCACTCCGGTCTCGAACTCCTCGAACCACAGACCCCGCTGCACGACCACCCGGTTCACAGTCCGAGCTCCCGCCCGATCAGCATCAGCTGCACTTCCGTTGTCCCCTCGCCGATCTCGAGAATCTTGCTGTCCCGGTAGTGCCGCGCCACCGGGTACTCGTTCATGAAGCCGTAGCCGCCGAAGATCTGGGTGGCGTCGCGGGCGTTGTCCATCGCGGCTTCACTGGACACCAGCTTCGCGACCGCGGCGGCCTTCTTGAACGGCTTGCCCGACAGCATCAGTGCGGCCGCGTCGTAATACGCCGCCCTTGCGGTGTGAGCACGCACCTCCATCCGGGCGATCTTGAACGCGATGGCCTGGTTGGTGCCGATCGCTCGGCCGAATGCGTGCCGTTCCTTGGAGTACTTCACGCATTCGTCGACGCAGCCCTGGGCAGCGCCCACCGACAGCGCAGCGATCGCGATACGGCCCTCGTCGAGGATGCGCAGGAAGTTCGCGTAGCCGCGACCCCGCTCGCCGAGCAGGTTCTCCTGCGGGACGCGGACGTCGTCGAAGCTGAGCGGGTGGGTGTCCGAGGCATTCCAGCCGACCTTGTTGTAGGCCGGTTCGGCGGTGAAGCCGGGTGTGGGCACAGGCACCAGGATCGAGCTGATCTGCTTCTTGCCTTCGATGTCACCCGTGACCGCCGTGACCGTGACCAGCTTCGTGATGTCGGTCCCCGAGTTCGTGATGAACTGCTTGCTGCCGTTGATCACCCAGTGGCCGTCGTCGAGGCGCGCGGTGGTCTTGGTCGCGCCTGCGTCGCTGCCACCACCGGCCTCGGTCAAACCGAACGCGCCCAACGCCTTTCCCGACGCCAGCAGCGGCAGCCACTCCTGCTTCTGCTCCTCGGTGCCGAACCGGTAGACGGGCATCGCGCCGAGGGAGACCCCGGCCTCCAGCGTGATCGCCACGCTTTGGTCGACCTTGCCGAGTTCCTCCAGCGCGAGGCACAGCGCGAAGTAGTCACCGCCCATGCCTCCGTACTCCTCGGGGAAGGGCAGCCCGAACAGGCCCATGTCGGCCATACCAGCGACGACCTCGTAGGGGAACGAGTGCTCCTCGTCGTGCTTGGCGGCGACGGGAGCGACGACGCTTTGGGCGAAGTCGCGGACCGTCTTGGCCAGCTGCGCGTAGTCCTCGGGCAGCGTGCCGGTCGAGAGGAAGTCGGTCATTGCGGTTGCTCCTTGGTCGCCGTGATCCGGGCCAGTACCTGGCCCACCTTCACCTGTTCGCCCGCGCCGACGAGGAGTTCGGCCACTCCGTCGACCGGCGCGGTGAGTGCGTGTTCCATCTTCATCGCCTCGACGGTGACGACCACGGTGCCCGCGGTCACCGTGGCGCCGTCGTCGACGCCGACCGCTACGACCGTGCCGGGCATCGGGCTGGTCAGGTCGGCGTCCCCGCTGTGTGCGTCGTCCGGTCGCACGGGCGCTTCGCGCACCTCGTCGACCACTCTCACCCGCCCGCCGGCGGCGAGCCACATCGCGCCGTCGTGGTCGGCGACCAGGTACTGGCTGCGGACACCGTCGATCGCGACAGTGAGCCGATCGTCCTCGAGATCGGCACTGAGTGAACGGCTTTCACCGCCTTCGACGGCCACGGTCGCTGCACCGGGCGTGCCGGTCAGGAAGACGTGGTCGGTGCGATCCCCCGCGCGCAGCCGGATCGGTATCGACGCCCGGCCTGCGATGCGCCACGCTGACGGAACCGCCCAGGGGCTCGCGGGCTGGGCCGGCCAACTCGTCAGCCACCGGTACGCGGCGGCGGCGATGAGATCGTCGTCCCGTACGGGCGCGGGCGTGAACTCCGGGAGACGCCGGTCGAGCAATCCGGTGTCGAGGCGGCCCGCCGCGACGTCGGGGTCGGCCACGAGGAACCGCAGGAAGTCGACGTTGGTGGTCAGCCCCAGCACGACGGTGTCGGCGAGCGCAGCGTCGAGAGTCCGCAGCGCGCTCGCCCGGTCGTCGGCGTGGGCGATGACCTTGGCGAGCATCGGGTCGTAGTCACTGCCGACGACGGTGCCCGGCGCCAGCCCCGAGTCCACCCGGACACCCGGGCCCCCGGGTTCGCGCAGCGCGAGCACGGTGCCGCCGGTCGGCAGGAAGCCGCGAGCCGCATCCTCGGCGTAGACGCGCGCTTCGATGGCGTGCCCGTGCATCCGGATGTCGTCCTGAGCGACGGGCAGCGTCTCCCCGGCAGCGATACGCACCTGCAGCTCGACCAGATCCAGACCAGTGACCATCTCGGTCACCGGATGCTCCACCTGCAGCCGCGTGTTCATCTCCATGAAGAAGAACTCCTCAGGCGTGTCGGCGGAGACGATGAACTCCACGGTGCCGGCACCGGTGTAGTCGACGCTGCGGGCCGTGTCGCATGCCGCGGCGCCGATGCGCGCCCGTGTCGCCGCGTCCAGCAGCGGCGAGGGCGCCTCCTCGATGACCTTCTGATGTCGGCGCTGAAGGCTGCATTCCCGTTCACCGAGATGCACGACGGCACCGTGGGTGTCGGCGAGCACCTGCACCTCGATGTGGCGCGGGTTGAGCACGAACCGCTCGAGGAACAGGGTGTCGTCGCCGAACGCCGAGGCCGCTTCGCGGCGCGCGCTGGCCAGTGCGCCCGGCAGCTCGTCGGCCCGGTGCACGACGCGCATGCCCTTGCCGCCGCCACCCGCCGACGGCTTCACCAGCACCGGGAAGCCGATCTCCGGGGCGGTCGCGATCAGATCGTCGTCGGTCAAACCGGGCCGGGAGATGCCCGGTACCACCGGAACCCCGGCCGCCGACACCGTGGCCTTCGCCGAGATCTTGTCGCCCATGGTGCGGATCGCCGCGGTCGGCGGTCCGATGAACGTGACTCCCGCGTCGTCGAGGGCGTGAGCGAAAGCCGCGTTCTCCGAGAGGAATCCGTACCCAGGATGTACTGCCTGCGCACCGGCGCGTCGGGCAGCCGACAGCAGCGCGTCGATCGACAGGTAGCTCTGCCGGGCCGGCGCGGGGCCCAGGCGTACGGCGACGTCTGCTTCGGCGACATGGCGGGCACCGGCATCGGCGTCGCTGAACACGGCGACCGATCGGATTCCCATGGCACGCAATGTGCGGATGACACGGACCGCGATCTCGCCGCGGTTGGCCACCAAGACCGTTTCGAACATCGTCACATCCTGAAGACGCCGTAGGAGACCGGGTTCAGCGGCGCCTGGGCGGCGACCGAGAGCGCCAGTCCTACAACTGTTCTGGTGTCGGCGGGGTCGATGACACCGTCGTCCCACAACCGTGCGGTGGAGTAGTAGGGATTGCCCTGCGCCTCGTACTGGGCACGGATCGGCGCCTTGAACGCCTCTTCCTCGTCCGCGGTCATGTCCCCGCGGATGGTCGCGAGCACCGCCGCGGCCTGCTCGCCCCCCATCACCGAAATCCGGGCGTTGGGCCACATCCACAGGAAGCGAGGTGAATACGCGCGCCCGCACATCGAGTAGTTCCCGGCGCCGTATGACCCCCCGATCACGACGGTCAGCTTGGGCACCCGCGCGCACGCCACCGCGGTGACCATCTTAGCGCCATGCTTGGCGATACCGCCCGCCTCGTAGTCGCGGCCGACCATGAAACCGGAGATGTTCTGCAGGAACAACAACGGGATGACGCGCTGGTCGCACAGCTCGATGAAATGCGCACCCTTGACCGCGGATTCGCCGAAGAGCACCCCGTTGTTGGCGATGATGCCGACGGGATGGCCGTGGACGCGGGCGAATCCGGTGACCAGGGTGGTGCCGTAGTTCGCTTTGAACTCGGCGAATTCACCGCCGTCGACGATGCGGCTGATGACCTCACCGACGTCGTACGGGACGCGGGGATCGACCGGCACGACGTCGTAGAGCTCGGTCTGGTCGGCCACTGCGTCCACGACCGGGGCCACGTCCCAGGGGGTGTCGGCCTTCGGTGCCAGCGTGCCGACGATGCGGCGGACGATGCGCAGCGCGTCGCGGTCGTCGTGGGCCAGATGGTCGGCCACCCCGGACACTTTGGCGTGCAGGTCCCCGCCGCCCAGTTCCTCCGCGGTGACCACTTCGCCGGTCGCGGCTTTCACCAGCGGCGGTCCCCCGAGGAAGATGGTGCCCTGATTGCGGACGATGACGGACTCGTCGCTCATCGCGGGCACGTATGCCCCGCCCGCGGTGCACGACCCCATGACGGCCGATATCTGCGCAATTCCGTTGGCGCTCATGGTCGCCTGGTTGTAGAAGATGCGCCCGAAGTGCTCGCGATCGGGGAACACTTCGTCCTGACGCGGCAGGAACGCACCGCCGGAGTCCACCAGATACAGACAGGGCAGCCGGTTCTGCAGCGCGATCTCCTGCGCGCGCAGGTGCTTCTTCACCGTCACCGGATAGTAGGTGCCACCTTTGACCGTCGCATCGTTGGCGACGATCATGCATTCGCGGCCCGACACCCTGCCGATTCCGGCGATCAGGCCGGCCCCGGGGCACTCGTCGTCGTACATCCCGTCGGCCGCCAGTGCGGCGATCTCGAGGAAGGGGCTGCCGGGGTCGAGCAATCCGTTCACGCGGTCGCGGGGCAGCAGTTTCCCGCGGTCCACATGACGTTCGCGGGCCCGCTGCGGACCGCCGAGCGCCGCGGTGGCCAGCTTGGCGCGCAGTTGCTCGACCAGTTCGACATGGTCGTCACGATGTGATGTCCGCGTCGGCATCGTCGCAGTCCGCCTCGAGTCGAGTTAATGATGACTAACTGGTGGTATGTTAATCACAATTAACTCATGATGTCCATCGGCTCGGAGAGGATGCGCCATGACCGCCGCCGACGCCGCGTCCCGACGCAGCCGGGCCAAGTCAGACCGACGCGGCCAGCTGATCGCGGCGGCCGAGCACCTGATCGCCGAACACGGCTATCTGGCAGTCAGATTGGAAGACATCGGTGCCGCCGTGGGTGTCAGCGGGCCGGCCATCTACCGACACTTCCCCAACAAGGAAGCTCTGTTGGCCGAGCTGCTGGTCGGGATCAGCACCCGGCTGCTGACCGGCGCGTCGGCGGTGGTGGACACGACGCCGGATCCCGACGCGGCATTGGCGGCCCTGATCGACTTCCACCTCGACTTCGCCATCGGCGAGTCCGACCTCATCCGCATACAGGATCGCGATCTGAACAACCTGCCCGCGCCGGCGAAACGTCAGGTGCGCCGGGCGCAACGCCAGTACGTCGAGACCTGGGTCGGCGTGCTGCGACGCCGACGACCCGAGCTGTCCGAGGCGTCAGCCCGGGTGATGGCGCACGCGACGTTCGGCCTACTGAACTCGACGGCCCACAGCATCAAGCCCGGGAGCACGAAAACGGCCGAGGCCACGTCGCGAACCGTCTTGCGGGCAATGACGGTCGCTGCGTTGACCTCGGCCGAATGCGAAATCGATTGAGCGTCAATACCACGCTCGGCGGCCGCCGACCGGACGGCCGACAGAGCCGAGCACCCAGAACACCGCGCCGATCACCAGCAGGACCACACCGATGTACAGCACTGTGGCGATGTTGAAGACCCAGCCCAGGATCAGCAGGATCGCGCCGAGAACGATCATGGCTCCTCCATTCCGCGATGGACTGTCAGGGATTACTGACTCGGTTCGGGCACATTGCAATCCGTGACTTTCGGATTGACACCCGCGTAGTTGAGCGGCCCGGCGACGACCGTCAGCGCGATGCTGCCGGCGGTGGCGCAGTTGGCCTCACCGCCGGTGAAATAGTCGCGTTGGTAGGCGGCGAACACCCCGATCAACAACCAGACGAGCACAATGACGCCGAGAATTCCTCGCATGTCCTGCCTCCTCCGTCACCGCGCCCTCTGTGGCGCGCAGTCGGGTTTACCCGGCGGACAATTTCGGTAAACGTGCCCGCACCTCAGCCCGTGAAGGCCGCAGTCAACCAGCTCGTCATGGCTTTCAGGAGTACTGCGCGGTTTTCGCGCTTGTCGATCTCGTGGCCGTCGTCGTCGAACAGCAGCAGCTCGGCATGCGTGCCCTGCGCGACCAGGGCCTCGTACATCTGTTGCGACTCGCTGGGCGGCACGTTGGTGTCGTTGAGGCCGTGCACCAGTAGAAGCGGCGCGGTGATCGCGTCTGCCCGGGGCAGCGGCGAGAGCTGCTCGAGCAGGGCCTGATCGCTGACGGGATGCCCGTACTTCGGGTAGGCGGCCGCGGCAATCCACTGCTCGGTGGTGCGGTACCAGTTGTTCAAGTCGCTCATCCCGCAGATGCTGATGCCGGCAGCGAACTCCTCAGGGTGGAACGCCAGCGCGGCCTGCGTGAGGTACCCGCCGTAGGACCAACCGCAGCACGCGACGCATCCCTCGGGTGCGTACCCGCCGTCGACCAGGAAGCGCACCGCGTCGGCGACGTCGTCGATCGCGGCGAAACGCCGTTCCCGGTCGTCGGCGTGCATGAACGACCGGCCGAACCCGCCGGATCCGCGCACGTTGGGCAGGAACACGCAGATACCCGCGTCGAGCAGCCCGGGGAAGAACTCGTTGTAGCCCGGCCTCCCCTGCCCCTCGGGACCACCATGGAGGAACAGCATCGCGCCGATGGTCTCGACACCGTCCGGCGGCCGGAACAGCCAGCCCGTGAACTCCAGACCGTCACGCGCGGTGACGGTCTCCAGCGTCGGGTCCGCCGACACCGGACCGCTACTGGGTTCACGATCGACGACCTCCCACTCACGGGTACGCGGATCGACCAACTCGACCGTGGGCGGCATCGACGGCCCCTCGACCGTCAGCGCCAGCATCGACCCGCCGGCACTGATCGACAGCTCGCTGGCGACCATGCCCGGCAACGGGATCGGATCGTAGAGTGTGTAGTCGGCATACTCCAGGATCTGTAACTCGCTGGCGCCGTGGCGATTCCACAGCATCGCGACTGTGGACAGGTCGTCGCTGACGGTGAACTCGTCGAGTTCACAGCCCTGCCGTTCGGCCACCACGTGGTAGGCGACGCCGTCGGCGGTGACCGTCACCTCGAGCAGTCGCGCGTACTCGGCGCCGTTCTCGCTGCGGATCAGCGCGCGGACAAAGCCCTCCGTGCTGTTGACGTCGTAGTCACGAGCGGGGTGATAGAGCTTCGTCTGTTCGCCCTCCGGCCCGTAGCGCAGCCGCCGCGGACTGTGATCGTCCAGGATGATGCCGGTGTCGGTGGTCGAGCCGGGATCAAAGGGCAGCAGACCCGTCTCCGTGAGCCCCCGCAGCATGATGAGATCGCGGTATCCACGCGGCCCGACGCGCACCAGCGAGGCACCGCACCACGCGTCGACCAGCCGACCGGCCGAGCGCCGGTCGAGCACGATCGTCATCCCGTCGGCCGGATCGATCAGACACGAGCTACCCACACCGTCCTCGCCGGTGAGGATCGCCGCGACTCGGGTGCCGTCCCAGCTGATCAGCTCGGCGGTGCCCTCCACGCCTGAGGGCCAGTGGTCGATGCGTCGGGCCGCGCGGTCATCGGGATCGGTTGTGACGACCCAGATCTGGCTGCGGGTGCCGCCAACGGGTGAGACCTGACAGGCCAGCCAGTGACCGTCGGCCGAGTGCAGGACCCTGGTGACCGGACCGTCGACCGGCAGTTCCACGTCGCGCGACGACGTTGCCCGCCAGCCCCGCAGGAACCGCTGCACCGCCCGCGGGTATCCCCCGTCGTCGATCAGATGGGCGAAGGCGGTGGCGTCGGGGGACATCGACGCCCCGTAAACCCGGCGAACCTGCTGTGCCACGGTGCTCGATTCTCACACGCTCGGTCCGTCTCGGCGCCCCGGGCCACCGGGGCGCAGCCACAGGTACCCTGCAGCCATGAGGTGGGTATGACGGATTCACCCGACAGACGTCGCGACGACCCGACGCAGGCCTTGGGCGGCGGCTACCCCACCTATCCCGGTTACTCCGATCCCGCCTACGCCGGCCAGACCCCGTACGGACCGCCCTACCAGCCGCCGCCCGGTCCCCGGCCTACCGAGCAGCTGCCGCCCTACTCGTCCTACGGCTACGACCCCTACGGCACCGGCCAGTACCCGTCCGGACCCGGCGCCTACGGCAGCGAGCCGCCACCACCACCGGAGGACCCCAAGCCGCCGCGGTGGCTCTGGGTGGTCGCCGGGCTCGCCGTCCTCACGATCATCGGCCTCGTCATCGCGCTGGTGATCGTCAACAGCTCCCGCCAGCAGACCGTGATGGCGCCCGCACCGGCCGCGCCGGAACCCAGCCTCACCACGACCCGGCCCACCCCGACCACCCAGCCCACACCGACGACGTCGCGCCCGCCGCTGACCTCTGTGCTGCCGCTGCCCACGCCGCCGTCATCACCCATCACCACCCCGGAGCAGACGACGCCGTCCGGCCCCACCGACACCGTCGTCTACACGGTGTCGGGCACCGGGCGCGTCATCAACATCACCTACGTCGACACCGGCGGACTGCTGCAGACCGAGTTCAACGTGATGCTCCCGTGGACCCGCGAGGTCTCGCTGGCCCAGCCCGCAGAGCGGTCGGCCAGCGTCAGCATCATCAACGTGGGCCGGGAGGTGACGTGCTCGATCACCGTCAACGGCACCCAGGTGCAGCAGCGCGACGGCGCCGGTCTCACCGTGTGCTCGGCGGGTAGGCGCTAGCCGCTGACATGCCTGCCCGGCACGCGCACCGGGGCGAATGCGACCAGGCCCAGCACCAGCACCACCAGCAGGCCGGCCAGGCCCGCGCGATCGCTGTCGAAGATGTCGATGAAGGCGGAGAACAGCCACGGCGCGAGGAAGGTGGCGGCGCGTCCGGCGGTGGCGTAGAGCCCGAACGTGACGCCTTCCTTGCCGTGCATCGCCATCCGCATCATCAGCGTGCGCGCAGAGGCCATCACCGGGCCGATGAACAGGCACAGCGTCAGCCCGAGTATCCAGAACGCCAGTGCACCGGAGAGGGCCAGCAGCGTCACCCCCACAGCGATCATCGCCACCAGCGACGTGATGATGACCCGCTTGGCGCCCAACCGGTCGTCGGCGAACCCACCGACCACGGCGCCGACGGCCGCCACCACGCAGGCCGCGATCCCGAACAGCAGCACATCGGCGGTGGAGACGCCGTAGACCTGCACGCCGAGCACGGCACCGAAGGTGAACACCCCGGTCAGGCCGTCGCGGAACAACGCGCTGGCCCCCAGGTAGTAGATGACATTGCGGTCACGGCGCCACTCCTCGCGGAGCTCGCGCCAGATACGTCGATACGCACCGATGAAGCCCACCTGCGGCGGCAACACACCCGCACCCGCGGGCCCGCGCAGCAGCAGCGGCAGCGCGAACAATGCGAACCAGGCGGCCACCAGGAACATCGCCGCCCGCACGTTCTGCCCGTCGGCCGTGGGTAGTCCCAACAGCCCGCGGGTGTCTCCGCTTCCGGACACGAACCCGACGTAGACGATGACCAACACCAGCACACTGCCGAGATAGCCTGCGCCCAAACCCATTCCGGACACCCGGCCGGCGGTCTGCGGGGTGGACAGATCGCGAAGCATCGCGTTGTAGGGCACCGTGGACAGCTCGCTCAGCGCCGCGGTGGCGGCGAGCATCACCAACCCCGGCAGCAGGAAGCGGTGATCGTCGCGGATCAGACTCATCGACGCGACGAGCACCACCATCGTGGCCGTGAGCAGGGCTAGCGCCCGGCGCCGCCGCCCGGGGGCATCCACCCACACCCCAGTGACCGGCGCGAACACCGCCACCACCAGCCCGGCCACTGCCAGCGCGCGGCCCAGCCAACTCGTCGGGTTGGCATCGCCGGGGAGGTCGTCGCCGACCGCGTTGGTCAAGTACACGGAGAACACGAACGTCACGACGATCGCGTTGACCGGGGTGGCGCCGAAATCCCACAGCACCCAGGCTGCGACGCGGGATCGCACCGGACCGGCAGCTGGAGCCTGGACCGGAGGCGACTCGCTCATGGACGCCCACGATATAGTCAGCGCCCATGCCCGTCCCCGGACCCAGTGCACAGGCGCGTGCGGTCGTCACCGGCGCGTCCCAGAACATCGGCGAAGCGCTGGCCGTCGAGCTCGCGGCCCGCGGCCATCACCTGATCATCACCGCTCGCCGCGGCGAGGTGCTCGAAGCGCTCGCCGAACGCCTCCGCACGCGATACGGCGTCACCGTCGAGGTCCGCGCGGTCGACCTGGCCGATCCGGCCGCCCGCGCCGAACTGTGCGCCGAGCTGGCCGAGCGGGAGATCTCGATCCTCTGCGCGAACGCCGGGACCGCGACGTTCGGGGCGGTGGTGACGCTGGACCCGGCCGACGAACGCAAACAGGTGCAACTCAACGTGCTCGGAGTGCACGACCTGGTGCTCGCGGTGCTTCCCGGCATGGTGGCGCGCCGCGCTGGCGGCATCCTCATCTCCGGCTCGGCGGCGGGCAACTCCCCCATCCCGAACAACGCCACCTATGCCGCGACGAAGGCGTTCGCCAACACGTTCAGTGAATCGCTACGCGGAGAGGTGAAGTCCGCCGGCGTGCACGTCACCGTGCTGGCGCCCGGACCGGTGCGCACCGAACTGCCCGACCCCGACGAGCAGTCCCTGGTCGAGCGCCTGATCCCCGACTTTTTGTGGATCGACACCGAGTACACCGCGAAGGTGTCGCTCGACGGGCTGGACCGCAACAAGATGCGCGTCGTTCCCGGCATCACGTCCAAGGCGATGTCGGCGGCCAGCGGTTACGCGCCGCGGGCGATCGTCGCGCCGATCGTGGGCGCGGTGTACAAGAAGCTCGGGGGCGACTAACGGCGGCGGCGGTGCCTGACTAACGACGGCGGCGCCGGCGACCCGTACCGAAGATGCTGCGCGTGATCTCGCGGCCGATCACCGTGCCCGCCGACCGCATCGCGCTCTTGAACGCCGGACTGTCCATCACGGTGTCGAGGAAGCCAGGCTCCCGCGGCGCCACCGGCTCCGGCATCGGCGGCAGGTCGAACGGCGGTGGCAGCGGAACCTGTTGCGGCTGCGGCAGTTCCGCTTGTGACGCTTCCGCGGGAGGGGCCAGCTTGGCGGCCAGACGCTCGTAGGCCGATTCCCGGTCGACGGTCTGCCCGTACTCCGCCTGCAGCGGGCTGGCCGCCGCGGCGGCCGCGATCGCCTCGGGCCCGATCGTGTCCATCAGTGAGCGCGGTGCGCGCACCCGCGTCCAGGCCACCGGCGTGGGCACCCCGTTCTCCGACAGCACCGTCACGATGGCCTCACCGATGCCCATGGACGTCAGCGCGGACTGCAGGTCGTAGACGTCGGTCTTCGGATAGGTGCGCACCGTCTTGTTCAGCGCCTTCTCGTCGTCCGGGGTGAACGCGCGCAGCGCGTGCTGGATGCGAGCCCCGAGCTGGCTCAGCACGTCCTTCGGCACGTCGGTGGGCTGCTGAGTGCAGAACAACACTCCGACGCCCTTGGAACGGATGAGCTTGACGGTCTGCTCGACCTGCGACAGGAACGCTTTCGACGCATCGGTGAACAGCAGGTGAGCCTCGTCGAAAACGAACACCAGCTTGGGTTTGTCGACGTCGCCGACTTCGGGCAGCGTGGTGAACAGGTCGGCCAGCACCCACATCAGGAACGTCGAGAACATCACCGGCCGGGTCGCCTGAGCACCGAGTTCCAGCAGCGAGATCACGCCGCGTCCGGAGGCGTCGACGCGCAACAGGTCGGCCGGCTCGAGCTCTGGCTCCCCGAAGAACGTGTCGCCGCCATCGGCCTCGAGGTTGACCAGAGCGCGCAGGATGACCCCGGCGGTGGTCGTCGAGACCGCCCCGAGCGCCTTCAGCTCGGGCTTGCCCTGCTCGCTCGTCAGGAACTGGATCACCGATCGCAGATCCTTGGTGTCCAGCAGCGGCAGCCCCTGCTGATCGGCCCAGTGGAAGATCAACCCGAGCGTCGACTCCTGAGTTTGATTGAGGCCCAACACCTTCGATAGCAGGATGGGGCCGAAGCTGCTGATGGTCGCGCGCACCGGCACACCGGCCCCCGCGGTGCCCAACGACAGGAACTCCACCGGGAAGGACGCCGGCGTCCACGCGTCGCCGGTGTCGGCGGCACGCTGGGTGATCTTGTCATTGGCGGTACCCGGCCGCGACAACCCCGAGAGGTCGCCTTTCACGTCGGCCATCAGGACCGGCACGCCCGCCGCGGACAGCTGTTCGGCGAGCATCTGCAGCGTTTTGGTCTTGCCGGTTCCCGTCGCTCCGGCCACCAGCCCGTGCCGGTTGACCGTCGCCAACGGGATGCGTACGCGGGCGGTCGGATCACTGACACCGTCGACGACGACCGACCCGAGTTCGAGCGCCGGCCCCTCGCCTGCGTAGCCCGCCGCGATCTGCTGGGCCGCATCGCTTGACGACTCCGTCACCATGCGTCGCACCTTAGTGCGGTGCGAGGAATTAGTGTGGATCGCTGTGCGTGACGAACTGGTGTGGATCGACTGTGAGATGACCGGGCTCGACTTGAGGACCGATCGCCTCATCGAGATCGCGGTCCTGGTGACAGACTCCGACCTCAACATCCTCGGCGACGGTATCGACGTGGTGATCCACGCCGAAGAGGACGCTCTGACGTCGATGGTGGATGTCGTCACCCAGATGCACACGAAGTCGGGGCTGATCGACGAGGTGCGGACATCGACCATCGATCTCGCCACCGCCGAGACGATGGCGCTGGACTACATCCGCGAGCACGTCAAGCAGGCCAAGACGGCGCCGCTGTGCGGCAACTCGATCGGCACGGATCGCGGTTTCCTGGCCCGCGACATGCCCAAGCTCGACGACTACCTGCACTACCGGATGATCGACGTCAGCTCCATCAAGGAACTGTGCCGACGCTGGTATCCCCGCATCTACTTCGGCCAGCCGGAGAAGGGGCTGGCGCACCGTGCGCTGGCCGACATCCACGAGTCGATCCGCGAGCTGCGGTACTACCGGCAGACCGCATTCGTGCCGCCAACCGGACCGTCGACCAGCGAGATCGCGGCGATCGCCGCCCAGTTGGGGCCGACATCGGCAACTGATTCGGCTGACGGGGGTTCCACCGGCTAGTATCGACGACGCCGTGCAAGCGGCAATGGTGGCTGTAGTTCAGTTGGTAGAGCACCAGGTTGTGATCCTGGCTGTCGCGGGTTCGAGTCCCGTCAGCCACCCCGCCGGTCAGGGGCCCCTCGTGGGCCCCTGACTTGTTTCTCGGGTCCTTTTCTTGGGATCGGTAGCGCCAGCGTCCCTTTTGACTGTGTCTCAACCGCAGACCGCGGAACACACCGTCGAAAGGACCGCCCCATGAAGCTCCCCGCCGCACTCGAGACCCACGTCAACCGCGTCGACCGTCAGCGCGCGCTGGTGATCGGCATCAGCACCGGCCTGGTGGCCTTCTGGTCGGCCTACCGCGTCTTCTGGTCGCTGTACCTGAGCCTGAGCTACGACTTCCTGTTCGGCTCGCTGGTCATCTCGATCGTCCTGTGGGGCGTCATCGGCGTCGCCGCCGGCATCACGTCCGCGGCGTTCATCCTCCGCTACACCAACTACCCCGAGGATCAGCAGCAGCCGAACGTCTGACCCCCGATACCGCCATCGCCCCGCCGGTATGTCCGACGGGGCGATCGGTGTCAGATGTTGGCGTTACCGGCCTTCCACTGCTCCCACGGAATGTTCCAGTCACCGAGCCCGTCGGTCCCCGGCAACGGCGACCCCACGGTGTTGACGATCTCGACGATGTCCCCGCGCTTGGCGTTGTCGTAGAACCACTTGCCGTTGCTGGTGCTCACGTTGATGCACCCGTGGCTGACATTGCTGTAGCCCTGGCTGCCCACCGACCATGGTGCGGCGTGCACATAGATGCCGCTGTAGGAGATCTGGGTGGCCCAATCCACCTCGGTGCGATAGCCATTCGGCGATTCGACCGCGACACCGTAGGTCGACGAGTCCATCACCATGTGTGCGCGACGGTCTCCGACGATGTAGGTGCCGTTGTTTGTCGGCGTGCTGTTCTTGCCCATGGACACCGGCATCGACTTGATGACCTCACCGTTGCGCTTCACCGTCAGCGTCTTGGTGTTGTCGTCGACGGTCGTGACGACCTGGTCGCCGATCGTGAACGAGGTCGAGACGTTCTCCTGACCGAACAGGCCGTCGCCGAGATCGACACCGTAGGTGTTGACGGCCACCTCAACCTTGGTGCCCGGCTTCCAGTACTCGGCCGGGCGCCAGCGCACCTCGCGATTGCTCAGCCAGTAGAAGGCGCCCTCGACTTCGGGTGTGGTCTTCACCGTAATGGCCTGTTGTGCGGCAAGGCGATTGGGGATGTTCTCGTCGAACCGGACGGCGATGGGCTGCCCCACCCCGACCACTTCGCCCTCGTTGGGCAGCACGTACGGCATCGTCAAGTTCTCGGGCGAATGCGTCTCGAACGACATCTGCCGTTTGGCCACCCCGCCGAGACCGAGCGACTCCGCAGTGAGCGTGTAGCGCTTGTTGTAGCCCAGCGGTTCAGCGGTCTCCCACGTCAGGCCGTCCTCGGACAACTGCCCCTGCACGGGCTTGCCGTTCTCGTTGACCATCGACACCGCGCCGAGGACACCGAACTCCGCGCTGACCGTCACCGGCGAATCCACACTCACGCCGACCGCGCCGTCCTTCACCGAGGACGTGAGCTTGGGCACCAGCAGATCGCCGAACGGGGTGCCCTTCTCGTCGATGACCGCAGGTGCGGCCGACTCGGTCCCGCCCCCACACGCCGTCATCGCCAGCGCCATCGCGGGAACCAGCACGACGGCAGCCAGCCAGGCCCGCCCGCGCCGCGAGCGCGTCGCCGTGTTGTCCTGCCCCATAGTTCGCTCCACCTTCTACACAGACTTGTCGAGGAATACCCACAGGTGATTCCCAGGATCGTTGGGACCGATTCTACGGTGCATTTCGCATGCGCACATGAACGCGACGTTGCGATCGAGAAGTGCCCTGACGAGGGGATTCTTCGGTGATTTCCGTCCTGCGCCGCGGGCCTGTTATTGTCTCACACGCGCGCCGTTAGCTCAGTTGGTAGAGCAGCTGACTCTTAATCAGCGGGTCCGGGGTTCGAAACCCTGACGGCGCACCACCAGAAAAGCCCCGCCGAGGCGGGGCTTTTTCGCTGTGGCTCTACAGCGTTCGCGCCAGGCGGGCCGCCAGCAGATCGGCGAAACGCGCCGGATCATCGAGCGCACCACCTTCGGCCAGAAGCGCCGTCCCGTAGAGGAGTTCGGCCGTCTCCGCGACCGCCGGATCGTCGGGACGGTCCTGATGGGCCTGACGCAGCCCGGTGACGAGCGGATGGTCCGGGTTGAGTTCGAGGATGCGCTTGGCGACGGGAACGTCCTGCCCCGACGCCTTGTACAGGCGCGCCAGGGCCGGGGTGATGTCGAACGCGTCGGTGATCAGGCAGGCCGGCGATTCGGTCAACCGCGACGACAACCGCACCTCCTTGACGTGCTCGTCGAGCGTCTCCTTCAGCCACGACAGCAGATCGGCGAAGGTCTTGCCCTGCTCCTCGCGCTCGGCTTCGCGCGCCGAGCGCTCCTCGTCGGATTCCAGGTCCACCTCTCCCCTGGCCACCGACTGCAGCGCTTTCCCGTCGAACTCGGTCACGGTCTGCACCCAGACCTCGTCGACCGGGTCCGTCAGCAGCAGCACCTCATAACCCTTGGCCTTGAACGCCTCCAGATGCGGCGACTTGAGGATCTGCTCCCGTGTCTCGCCGGTGGCGTAGAAGATCTGCTCCTGGCCGTCCTTCATGCGCTC
This sequence comes from Mycobacterium sp. IDUB_1, assembly GCF_055419625.1. NCBI lineage: Bacteria > Bacillati > Actinomycetota > Actinomycetes > Mycobacteriales > Mycobacteriaceae > Mycobacterium > Mycobacterium sp. IDUB_1. Next base: position 403,603 of record NZ_JBVAYA010000005.1, read on the forward strand.
GACGTAGCCCGCCAGCGTGGTGGGCTCCTCGTCGCCCTCTATGTCACTACGGGTCGACACGAACGACGCGATCCGCAGCAGCGCGTCGCGGTTGTCGGCGTCGGAGAGCAGACCCTCCTTGACGACACGGCCGAACTGCGTCCAGAACGTGCGGTAATCCTCCGGACGTTCGGTCTGCATCTCCGCGATGGTCGAAATGACCTTCTTGGTCAGGCGCCGGCGGATCGCGGTCACCTGACGGTCCTGCTGCAAGATCTCGCGAGACACGTTGAGCGACATGTCCTGTGCGTCCACGACACCCTTGACGAAGCGCAGGTACTGCGGCAGCAGCTCGTCGCAGTCGCCCATGATGAACACCCGCTTGACGTAGAGCTGGATGCCGACGTGCGCGTCGCGGTCGAAGAGGTCGAACGGCGCCTGCGACGGGATGAACAGCAGCGCCTGGTATTCGAACGTGCCCTCGGCCTTCATCGCGATGACCTCGAGCGGTTCGTCCCAGGCCCGCGCGATGTGCCGATAGAACTCGGTGTACTCCTCGGCGGACACCTCGTCCTTGGGGCGCGACCACAGCGCCCTCATCGAGTTGAGCGTCTCGGTCTCCACCGTGACCGAGTCTTTCTGGTCCTCGCCACCCTCCTCGGCGGCAGGGTTGCGCCGCTCCACCTGCATACGCACCGGCCAGGAGATGAAGTCGGAGTACTTCTTCACCAGGTTCCGCAGCGTCCACTCCGCGGTGTAGTCGTGCAGCTGGTCCTCGGCGTCTTCGGGCTTGAGGTGCAGCGTGACCGACGTGCCCTGCGGCGCATCGGCGACGGCGGCGATCGTGTAGGTGCCATCGCCACTCGACTCCCAGCGGGTGGCCTCACTCTCCCCTGCTTTGCGGGTGAGCAGCTCGACACGGTCGGCCACCATGAACACCGAATAGAAGCCGACGCCGAACTGACCGATGAGCTGCTCCCCGGCGTCGCCGGCCTCCCCGCCGGGTGCCTCGCGCAACTGCTGGCGCATACGTGCCGTGCCCGACTTGGCCAGCGTGCCGATCAGCTCGACAACCTCGTCGCGGCTCATGCCGATGCCGTTGTCACGGACGGTCAGCGTGCGTGCCTGCTTGTCGGTGATGAGCTCGATGTGCAGATCCGAGGTGTCGACCTCGAGGTCCTTGTTCCGGTACGCCTCGAGCTTCAGCTTGTCCAGGGCATCCGAGGCATTCGAAATGAGCTCGCGCAGAAAGGATTCCTTGTGGGAATACACCGAATGGATCATCAGATCCAACAGCTGCCGGGCCTCGGCCTGGAATTCGAACTGCTCCACATCCGCGCTCATGACGTCCTCCTTCTCTTCTCTTCGCGCAGTGGAATCGTGTGGGTCTCAGCGCCGCGGCGCACCCGGCCCGGGCTGACCCGTCAACGGGTTGGGGGCGGCACCGGGCTGTCCCGGATGGTGCTGCTGCTGGTGCGCCTGCATCGCCTGGACGAGCGGATTTTCTTTCATCAGCGAGCGGCGATCGTCGTCGCTCAGTTCGTAGAAGGTCCACATGGCCCACGCGGCGGGCCGCACGTACAGCGTGACCTTCTGCCGCTTGCGGTTGTTCTGGGGCAGCATCGCCGGAATCGGCACCACCCGATCCAACGTCACGGCGCTGACCAGTTCCTGCGCCAGCTGATCGACGTCGGTCAGATCCTGAAGTTCGTACACCGAAGCCTGGTGGCTGGGTTGCGACGGGCCCTGCAGGGCGAGAAACCACGCCATCGCGCGTCTCCTTTGCTCGTGGTGGATCAGCCGTCAGCGTAGATGACCCGGCACTGGTGCCGACGCCCCTGTCTGTCCGCGGAATCGCGCACCCGTTTTTGACGATCGCGAAAAATAATTCGGTTCCGGACGACGAGCGTTGCGCAATGTGCTAGGAGTCACTGAGACGAGCGGATATCGACTCATGCGTCAACGTCGAGATGCGGCCCGAACATTTCCTCAGTGCGCTACATGGATAGTGATTGCGCTGGCCATCGGCTACATCGGGTGTTACTGTGCCGTTAGCTGATCACAACGGTACCGGGGCCTCCCCGGTCGGTGTCGGGGAAACGAGGAACTTAGCTGATGTCAGGGCTGATGGAGCCGTCGGTGACCGCAGCCGCGCCAGATGCCGCGGGTGCGGACGCAGCCTCGCAGCATCCGGTGCTCGTGCACAGCTGTAGCCGGATTGGCCGCGTGGCCAACCCGCCAGGGTTTTCCTTCTCGAACTGGTTCCGCTCGGCTCGTCGGCGCTGAACCGTCAGCGGTGGACTGTCAGCGGCGCGCGCGCCGCACCACCACCACGAGCACCAGCACGCCGACGCCTGCCAGAGACAACGCCACCGGCGGCTTCTTCACGAAGCGCACCGCACCTGCTTTGAGATCCTCGGCGAGCCGACGCGGATTGGCCCGCGTAGCCAACGAGTCGACAGTCAGAGCCAACTGATCGCGCGCCTGATCGATCTCGGCCTTGATGGTGTCGGGATCACGATCCGCCACGTATGCCTCCGCCCGTCTGTCGGTCCTGCCGCACTACCCTAGTTCAGCGGGCGCCAAGCGCAGCGCCCGGTCGCGCATCGATGCCACAGATCGAAGGAGAGCCACCAGCCATGTCGCAGACTCCCCGCCTCGAGGTGGGCGATCAAGCCCCCGCATTCAGCCTCCCCGACGCCGACGGGAACACCGTCAAGCTGTCGGACTACACAGGCCGAAAGGTCGTCGTGTACTTCTACCCCGCCGCTTCCACCCCCGGCTGCACGAAGGAGGCCTGCGACTTCCGCGACAACCTGGCCGAGCTGAACGGCGCCGGGCTGGACGTCGTCGGCATCTCCCCCGACAAGCCCGAGAAGCTCGCCAAGTTCCGGGACAAAGAAGAGCTCAACTTCCCGCTGCTGTCGGATCCCGATCGCAAGGTGCTCGAGGCCTGGGGCGCCTATGGCGAGAAGACGATGTACGGCAAGACCGTGCAGGGCGTCATCCGCTCCACGTTCCTCGTCGACGAGAAGGGCAAGATCGAAGTGGCCCAGTACAACGTGCGTGCCACCGGTCACGTCGCCAAGCTACGGCGCGATCTGTCCGTCTGATCCGAGCTTCGCGAGCAGCCCCAGTTTCGCCAGTAGCAGAGCTTCCGCCGTCGCGGCGCGTTCCAGAACTCCCAGGTGCAGGCTCTCGTTGATGCTGTGCGCCTGGGTGTCTGGGTCCTCGACGCCCGTCACCAGGATCGTGGCGTCGGGGAATGCTGCGGCGAAGGCCGCGATGAACGGGATCGAGCCGCCCACACCGGTGTCCACCGCGTCGCGACCCCACGCCTCCCGAAACGCCTCGCGCGCCGCGTCGTAGATCGGTCCGGTGGCGTCGATGGCATAGGGCTGGCCGACGTCGCCCGGGGTGACCGTGACGCGCGCACCCCACGGCGCGTGCTGCTCCAGATGCCGGGTCAGCGCGGCCAGGTGCTCGCCGGCGTCGCCGCCAGGGGCCACGCGCATGCTGACCTTGGCCCGCGCCGACGGGATCAACGTGTTCGACGCCTTGGCGATCGGGGTGGTGTCGATCCCGATGACCGTGATCGCGGGCTTGGCCCACAGCCGTTGTGCCACTGCGCCAGAACCGATTTCGTCGACACCGTCGAGCACCCCGGTGTCGGAACGCACCCGTTCCGGGGTGTAGTCCACGTCCGCCGCCGTTGCCTCGTGCAGGCCCTCGACGGCCACATTACCGTCGTCGTCGTGCAGGCTGGCCAGCAGCCGCACCAGCACCATGAGCGCGTCGGGCACGACGCCGCCCCACATACCGGAGTGCAGGCCGTGATCGAGTGTGGAGACCTCGACGATGCAGTCGGCCAGGCCGCGAAGCGACACGGTCAGCGACGGGGTGTCGGTGCTCCAGTTGTCGGAGTCGGCGATCACGATGACGTCGGCGGCCAGCGCGTCCTTGTGGGCCGCCAGCAGGCGCGACAGCGACGGTGAGCCGGATTCTTCCTCACCCTCGACGAACACCGTCACGCCGACGGGCGGAACCCCACCGTGGGCCCGGATAGCCGCCAAATGTGTTGCGATACCGGCCTTGTCGTCGGCCGTACCGCGACCATAGAGCCGGCCGTCACGCTCCGTCGGCTCGAACGGCGGACTGTGCCAGGCCGCGGGATCGCCCTCTGGTTGAACGTCGTGATGCGCGTAGAGCAGCACCGTCGGCGCACCCTCAGGTGCCGGATGGTGAGCGATGACCGCGGGCGCGCCACCCTCGGAGACGATCCGGACATCGCCGAAACCCGCCCCGGACAACAGCTTCGCCACAGCCTCGGCGCTGCGCGTCACCTCGTCGCGGCGCTGGGGGTCTGCCCAGACGGACTCGATGCGCACCAGATCCTCGAGATCGGCACGCACCGACGGAAGGACGTCGCGGACCCGCTGAACGAGATCACTCATAGCGACGAGAGTAGTGCCGCTACCGCTCTTCGAGGACCGCGACTGCGGCCGCGGTGTCGGCCTCGTGAGTGAGTGACAGGTGGATCGTCACCTCTTTGAGGTGCTCGGCCACCGCGCCCGTCAACCGGACGCGGGGCCGGCCCCACATATCGGTGATCACCTCGATGTCGCGGTGGATCGCCTCCGGCAGCACCGGCCGCTTGGAGAACCGCGACCCCGACCACGCCTTGATCACGGCCTCCTTGGCCGCCCACCGCGCCGCCAGGTGGCGCGCCGCCGACGAACTCTTGTCGGCGGCGTCGCGCCGCTCCCCTGGCGTGAACGTTTCCGCGAACACCGTGCCCGGCCGATCCACCTGCTCGGCGAAGTCGGGAATGGAGACGAGGTCGATACCTATCCCGACAATGCCCACGGCCAGCACGCTATCCCACGGATCACCGCTGATACACCCCGTTCTCGCCGAGACGCGACGCCGTGTCGAGCAGCATGGCGGCCTCCTGTGCCTTCTCGGGCTGCTCGTGGTCGAAGCGACGACCCTCGGGCCGCTCGTACATCGGCCGTCCGCCCGCGATCGCCGAGGCCAACCGGCGCTGACCGGCGAGCGTGCGCTCCTGAGCCTGGGCGGTGTAGGCCGCCCGCTGCTCGGGAGTCAGCGTCGCCAGGAACGCCTGCGGATGCACCAGCGCGATCAGACCCGACACGTGCCCGAACCCGAGGCTGGTCACCAGACCGGCCTTGAGCGGGTACTTCTCGCCGAGGCGCAGCGTGTCTCGGACCCACACGAAGTGCGCCGAGGTGGCCAGCTCGTCGTCGACGCAGTCCAGGCTGCGGTTCGGCGGGATGACGCCATCGCGCAGTACCTGGCACAGGCCCATCATCTGGAAGACCGCGGCACCGCCCTTGGCGTGGCCGGTGAGGCTCTTCTGGCTGATGACGAACAGCGGCGCACCCTCCGAGCGGCCCAGCGAGGCCGCCAGACGCTCGTGCAGCTCCGTCTCGTTGGGATCGTTGGCCAGCGTCGAGGTGTCGTGCTTGGAGATCACCGCGATGTCGTCGGCACCGACCCCGAGCTTGCTCAGCGAACGCGCCAGCACCGAGTCCCGGCCACCGCGGCCGGCACCCAGCGCACCCAGCCCGGGAGCCGGGATCGAGGTGTGCACACCGTCGGCGAAGGACTGGGCGTAGCCGACCACCGCCAGCACCGGCAGGCCCATCCGCAGCGCCAGGTCGCCACGCGCCAGCAGGATCGTCCCGCCGCCTTCGGCTTCCAGGAAGCCGAGCCGGCGCCGGTCGTTGGCCCGCGAGAACTTCGAGTCGCTGATGCCCTTGGCGCGCATCACCTCGGTGTCGGCCGTGGCCGCCATGTCACCGAAGCCGGTGATCGCTTCCAGCGTCATGTCGTCGAAACCGCCCGCGACCACGAGTTCGGCCTTGCCGAGCTTGATCTTGTCGACGCCCTCTTCGACCGAGACCGCGGCGGTCGCGCAGGCACCCACCGGGTGCACCATCGCGCCGTAGCCACCGACATAGGACTGCATGACATGCGCTGCAACGACATTCGGCAGCACCTCTTGCAGGATGTCGTTCGGCTTGCTGCGGCCCAGCAGGTTGCCGTGGTACATGGTCTGCATCGACGTCATGCCACCCATGCCGGTGCCCTGCGTGGAAGCCACCAGGCTCGGGTGCACCCACCGCATCAGCTCTGACGGTGTGAAGCCCGACGACAGGAACGCATCGACGGTCGCGACGATGTTCCACAGCGCCACCCGGTCGATCGAGGTCGCCATGTCAGGGCTGACACCCCACACGGTCGGATCGAAGCCGGTCGGGATCTGGGCGCCCACGGTCCGCGAGAGCTTGGTCTTGCGCGGAACGCGAATCTCGGTGCCCGCCTTGCGGATCACCTCCCAGTCGCCGCTGTCCGGGATCGGCCGGGCCACGGTGTGCTCGGGATCGAACGCGACGAATGCGCGCGCATCGGTCTCGCTGGACACCACGAACCGGAAGTCCTTGTCCAGGAACACACTCACCAGCAGCGGCGAGGCGTGATCGGGATCGATCGCACCGTCGTCGACGAACTCGCGAATGCCGCACCGTTCCACGACCGCGTCGTGGTACCGCTCGACGAGCTCGGATTCCTCGACCAGATCACCGGATTGGGTGTCATACCAACCCGGCTGGGGATCGTCCTCCCACGTGATCAGGCCGGTCGTCCATGCCAGCTCGAGCACACCGGCTGCCGACAGTTCGTTGTCGACCTCCATCTCGAAGCGGGTCCGCGACGAGCCGTAGGGTCCGAGTTCGGCGCCACCGACGATGACCACGAGGTCGGCCGGGTCGACGTCGAGGTCGGCCCACTCCGGCACCGGCACACCGGCCACCGGGCGAGGCGGCGACGGCAGAGCCGAAATCGTCTGCGCGGCAACCTCGTCGGTGGTGTCTTCGTCAGCCGGCGCGGCTGTCGCCTCTTCGCGTGCCTTGGCAGCGAGCTCGGCCATGTCGAGATTCGCCTCGGCCAGACCACCGGTGAGGTCGGCCTCGACCGGCTCCCGCGCCGCCGCGACCTTGGTCTCGACATCGCACAGGTCGAGCAACATGCTCGCCATCTGCTCCGTGGAGTAGGTGGTGACGCCGGCTTCTTCGACCGCGTCGACGATGACGTCGTTGTGGCCCATCAGCCCGGTGCCACGGGTCCAGCCGATCAGCGCGTGCGCCAGGCTGACTCGCTGCGCCCACGACGTCTCGGCCTTCCAGCGGGAGACCAGCGCGTCGAGCGAGGCCTTGGCCTCACCGTAGGCGCCGTCGCCGCCGAACATGCCCCGGTTCGGCGAGCCCGGGAGCACCACGTGCAGACGAGCCGCGATGTCGCGGTCCGCCCCGATGTGGGACAGCCCGGCGATCAACCGCTGCACGGCCCACAGCAGGACCTTCATCTCCATCTCGGCGCGTGCACCGACCTCGGACAGGTCGCCACCGACCCGCGGCGCTGCGAACGGGAACAGCAGCGTGGGCGACAGCGCGTCCTTGACGTGGATCGATTTGGGCCCGAGGCTCTCGGTCTGCTCGTTGCCCACCCACTCCACGAGGGCGTCGATGTCGTTGTAGGAGGCCATGTTCGCGGGCAGCACCCACAGCTTGGCGCCGAAGCCGGCGTTGTCGCGGTAGAGGTCGCGGTAGAAGGCCAGTCGCGAATCGTCCAGCTTGGACGTGGTCGCGATCACGGTCGCGCCACCGGCGAGCAGCTGCGCTGCCACCGACGCCGCGATCGAGCCCTTCGATGCGCCGGTCACGACAGCGACCTCGTCGCTGTAGCGGCCCTTGCCCGGATTCTCCGCGCCGGCTGCCGCACGGGCGTACAGCGAAGCGTGCACGGTGCGGCCTGAGGCCAGGGCCTTGCCCTGCCAGTAGGTCGCCTGCGTGCCGACCACGTGACCGGCACCCTCGAACCGCTCCGACAGGCGCGCCCAGTTCGCGTCGATCTCGTCCTCGTCCATCAGCCAGATCTTGACCAGATCCTCACGTGCACTGGCCCACCGGTCGTCGAACAGGACCGCCTTGCGGGCGTCGAATGACGGCGCCACCAGACGCGGCCAGTCCGAACCCAATTCGGCGGTGACCAGGTCGATGAGCTCTGCGTCGGCCGCGGCATCCGGGGTCACCAGAGGCGCGCCCAGGCCCAGCTGATCGAGGATCGTGCGGGCCGCCGAGGCGAGCACACCGTCGGGTCCGGTGACCTTCTCGGCGAATTCGCCGAGGGCCGCCGAGTCGACGACACCGCCACCAGCACCGCCGGCGGAGGGCAGCGACACCTGCACGCCGCGGCGTGCGGCCACCGCGGCCACCGCCGCGTCAATCGCCTTGTCGACCGACGCCGCATCGGCCAGCGCCCCGTCATGCAGGCCGCCCAGCGCCCCGCCGCGAACACTGGAGCCCTCGCGGGTCCCCAGAGCCACCTCGACGATGGCGTGCTTGGCCCAGCCCTCGCCCAGCTCCCAGGTCTTGGTGATGCGCTCGGTGATGTAGGCAGGACGCTTGCCCGACGGCCCGAGGACCGTGCGCAGCTGGTCGTTGATCGCATCGGAGAGCACCGGTCCGAACGGCTTGTAGGTACGGGCCAGCTTGGTGACCTGCCCCTTCAGCCCGGCCAGATCGGCTTCTGCGGCACCGTCGATCGCGCCCAGGTTCAGTTCCGAGCCGAGGTCGACGAGCATCTGGTTGCGGCGCGAGGACGCACCGTCGGTGATCGACTCGATCGAATCGAGCGCCTCGATCTGATCGATGCGGATCTTCGCCGACAGCGCGATCAGCGCCATCGTCGCGTCGGCCGCGTCGAAGGTGATGTCGTCCGGGCGGGGTCCGCCCGACGGTGCTGCCGCGGGAGCGGGAGCGGCCGGCGCGGCCTCGACCGGCGCTGTGGCTGATTCGGCAGATGCCGGCGGCGGAGGCGTGTCCTCGATCTCGGGCTCGGGATCGGTGTCGGTCGCGAACAGCACCGCAGCGTCACGCTCGGCGTTGAGCACCTCGGTGGTGTTGTGCGAGTACTCCGGCAGCTTCAGCGTGTTGGTGGCCAGCCCGGCGACAGTCGGCGCGTTCTTCACACCGATCTCGACGAAGCGCTCCACCCCGAGACCGCCTGCGGCCTCCTCGATGAACAGCAGGTCCTGGGTCTCGATCCAGCGCACCGGGCTGGCGAACTGCCAGGCCAGCAGCTCGATGACGATCTTGCGGCACAACTCGTTCGGACGTTCGTCACGCCACGTGTCGTAGTCGGCGAGGATTTCGTCGAGAGGCTCTGCAGGCACGAGATCGCGGATCTCCTGGACGAAGTCGCGATCGAGCGTGAACGGCCGCGGCACCAGGTTCGGGATGTACCGGCCGACCAGCAGCTCGGCATCGGCGTCGTGCGGCATGACCCGCTCCAGCGCGCGACGGAAGTCGGCCACGCCGACCCGCAGGACCGAGGAGTGGAACGGCACGTCGATACCGGGCACCAGGATGAACGAGCGCTTGCCGCCGCTGATCTCGCGACGACGCTCGACCTCTTCCTCGAGCGCCTCAAGACCGGCGACCGTGCCCGCGATGGCGTACTGCGAGCCGCGCAGGTTGAAGTTCACGATCTCCAAGAACTCGCCAGTGCGCTCGGAGATCTCGGCGACGAAGGCCTTGACGTCGGCATCGTCGAGATCGATCTGCGACGGACGGATCGCGGCGAGCCGGTAGTTCGAGCGACCCGCGGCGTCGCGCGGGACGATGTCGTGCATCTTGGACCCGCGGTGGAACACCACCTCGAGCAGAGCGGGCAGCTCGTACACACCGGAGACGCACGCCAGGGCGGTGTACTCACCGACCGAGTGGCCGCACGCGATCGCGCCCTCGACGAAGGCGCCCTGCTCACGCATCTCGGCGACCTGGGCCGCCGCGACCGTGGCCATCGCGACCTGAGTGAACTGCGTCAGGTACAGCACGCCTTCGGGATGGTGGTAGTGCACACCGGAGGCGATCAGGCTGGTCGGGTTGTCGCGCACCACGTGGAGCACCGAGAAGCCCAGCGTCTCCCGGGTGAACTTGTCGGCGATGTCCCACACCTTGCGGGCCGCCTTGGAGCGGGCGCGCACGTCCATACCCATGCCCTTGGACTGGATGCCCTGACCCGGGAAGGCGTACACGGTCTTCGGCGCGGCCAGCTGCGCGGTGGCGGCCATCACGAGTTCGCCGCCGACCTTGGCGGACACCTCGATGATCTCGGCGCCCCGGTCGATTCCGACGCGGTCGACGCGGAACTCGATCTCGTCGCCCGGCAACACCATGCCGAGGAAGCGAGACGTCCAGCCGACCAGACGTGCGGGTGGGGTCGCCCGGCCGTCGGTCGCGGTGACCGCGTGCTGCGCGGCAGCGGAGAGCCACATGCCGTGCACGATGGGCGTTTTCAGGCCGGCCAGCAGTGCGGCGGCCCGATCGGTGTGGATCGGGTTGTGGTCACCGGAGACCACCGCGAACGCGCTCATGTCGACCGGCGCGGTGACGACCACGTCACGCCGGCGACGGCGCGGGGTGTCGGTGGCGTTGTCGGTGATGGCTCCGCCGGCCCGCGGCGGATCCGTCAGCTCGGCACCACCGGTACGGCCACGGATGGCGAAGCGCTCCTCGAGCGTCGCCAGAACGGTGCCCTCGGCGTCCGCGATCGACACCTCGACCGGCACGACGCGCCCGACCTCGGTATCGGTTGCCGCCAGAGTCGTTGCGGTGACGGTCAATTCGGACTTGTCGGTGGGCATCGGCGCGAGCAGGTGGGCGGCGTGGTCGAGGTGCACCAGGCTCAGCAGACCCTCGACGACGGGGAAGCCGTCCTCGGTGAGGGCGGACCCGATGGCCGAGAAGACCGCGGGCCAGCAGAGGCCGACCAGCGCGTCGGGCACCAGGGTGAGGCCGGGCGCCAGCGGGGCGCCGAACGTGGCGGTCACGCCGGTGTGATCGGCGACCTTCTCCGGATCCCATTCCACGGTCACGGTCGAGGCGTTGTCGACGACGGCGGGGAGCGCATCCGGACCGTCGACACCGGCTGCAATAGCGAGCACGGCGCGCATCGCCTGCGACGCGTCTTCCACGGTGACGATCGGCATGCCGCCGTCGACGGTGGTCGAGGGCAGGGTGAAGCGGATCTCGATCCAGATGTCGGACAGCGGAACACTGAGCGTCACAGTGCTATCGGTTGCCAGCTCCAACCTCGCACCCGTGTTCGGGTGGGTCGCGCTCGGCTTACCGGGGACGTCGTTGACCTGCCACTCGCCGGGCGCACCGATGCGGTGGACCGGGTTGACGGCGGTCCGACCGGCCCACAGGACGTCGGGCGAATCGAGAACCACGGCGAGCGGGCCGCCGACGTCGGCGCGGGCCTGACGGCGCGACACGACCGACACCGGCTGCGCGCCTTCGGCCAGTACGCGATCGACGATCTCCTTCTCGAACCGGTCGAGCAGGTCGCCGACCGGCTCGTCGACGCGGGTGATACCGGCGACTGCCTGCGTGCCCGGGATGATGCACACCTGGTCGGCGGTGTAGCGGGCGTCGTGGGCCTGCCAGAGCGAGTCACTACGCCACCACCGACGCACGTCCTTGTCGATGACCGGCACGAAGTTCACCGGCTTGCCGGGCTTCTTGCACAGCGTCACGAAGAACGGCACATCGGCGGGGTGCAGCCGCACCGCCTCGGCGTCGGGGTAGCGCGTGAGCAGCGCGTCGATGGCCTGCTGCGGCGTGTCGAGCAGGGCCTGGCCGTCGGCACCGAAGAGCGTGTCGATCGGGCCGAAGTCCTTCTCCGACAAGCGAGCTTCTGCGCGCTTGAGCATGTCCTCGAACCGATCCCGCCAGGTCTCGGCCAGCCAGGGGCTGCCCGGAGCGGCGGTGTCGGCGGTGCTGTCGCCGTCGCCGATGGCCAGCTCGACGTAGCGCTGCAGCCACTGCAGGTAGGTCATGTCACCGATGTCGCCGAAGTACGGCTTGGCGGTGCCGGCCATCGCGGCGATGATCTCGTCGCGGCGCTCGGCGACGGCGTCGGCGTCACCGGCGACCTCGTCGAGAAGGCGGCCGCACCGCGAAGCGGCGTTGTCGATCTCGTGGATGTCGGCGCCCAATTGGCTGCGGCCACTGGCCATTCCATTGATCGCGTGGCCGGCGCCCACCCAGGTGTCGGTGCCGGAGGTCTCCACGAGCATCTGCTTGACCGCCGGAGACGTCGTGGCCTCCTTGGTCGCCATCGCGGCGGTGCCGACGAGGATGCCGTCGACGGGCATCGCCGGGAAGCCGTAGGGCTTGGCCCAGTCACCGGACAGGTACTCGGCGGCGCGTTCCGGCGTGCCGATACCACCGCCGACGCAGATCGTGATGTTGCGGTACTTGCGCAGGTCCCCGTAGGTGGACAGCAGGAGGTCGTCGAGGTCCTCCCACGAGTGGTGGCCGCCGGCGCGGCCGCCCTCGATGTGGACGATGACGTCGCGCGTGGGCACCTCGACCGCGATCTTGATGACCGACTTGATCTGGTCGACCGTGCCGGGCTTGAAGCAGACGTGGGTGATGCCGACGGTGTTGAGCTCCTCGATGAGGTCGACGGCCTCTTCCAGGTCGGGGATGCCCGCGGTGACGACGACGCCGTCGATGGGCGCACCCGACTGGCGGGCCTTCTGCACCAGACGCTTACCGCCGACCTGCAGCTTCCACAGGTAGGGGTCGAGGAACAGCGAGTTGAACTGCACCGCACGACCCGGCTCGAGCAGCTGGGTCAGCTGCTCGATACGCGCGTCGAAGATCTCCTCGGTGACCTGGCCGCCGCCGGCCAGCTCCGCCCAGTGTCCGGCGTTGGCTGCGGCAGCGACGATCTTCGCGTCGACGGTGGTCGGGGTCATGCCGGCGAGCAGGATCGGCGACCGGCCGGTCAGACGGGTGAACTTGGTGGACGCCTTGACCGAACCGTCGGGCAGGGTGACCGGTGTCGGTGCGTAGCTGGACCAGGCCGGTGCGACGTCGGGGGCGGCGCCGACGGTGAACAGGCTGCGCTGGCCGGCGCGGGTGGCGGCCGCGACGATGCCGATACCCAGCCCGCGGATCACGGGGGCCGTCAACCGCGTGACGGTGTCGCTCGGACCCAGATCGACGATCCACTTGGCGCCGGCTGCGGCGAGGCCCTCGACCTCGGAGACCCAGTCGACCGGCTTGATGAAGATGTGCTCGGTCAGCATGCGGGTGAGTTCGCGGTCCAGTCCGGTCCGGGCGGCCCACTCCTCGACCAGGTCGACACCGTCGGCCAGCCGCGGTGTGTGAAAACCGACCTCGACGTTGAGCTGGTTGAACACCGGACGGAAGATCGCGCCGCCGCGGGTCTTGTTCTTGCGCTCGGCCTCTTCGCGCTCGGTGATCTTCTCGCAGTAGAGCTCGAAACGGGCCAGCTGCTCGGGCGTCCCGGTGATCACGACGGAGCGACGCCCGTTGCGGATGGACAGGGCAGGGGCCAGAACGGTGCGGACGTCCTGCGCGAACTCGTCGAGTAGCGCCGCGATGCGGGCCGGATCGACGTTGGTGACCGAGACCATCGGCGACTTGTCACCGCGACCGACCATGCCGCGTCGGCGAGACACCAGCGAGCCCGCCGCACCGATCAGCTGACCGATCGCCAGCAGCTCGGCGTCGCGGGTGCCGTGGGCCTTGAGCGACTCGACGGCGGTGATGCCCTGCGAGTGGCCCGCGATGGCCACGGGCGGATGCCCCTCGAGGTCCAAGCCCTGGCGTTTGAGCGCACGCTGAGCGGCCATCTGGGTGAGCAGGATGCCGGGACCGGAGATGGCCGCGGTGGTGAGGTCCTTGGCCGACGGCAGCGGCTCGTCCGCGGCGAGCGCGCGGATCCACTTCATCGGCTCGAAGCCGATGGGACGCACGACCACCAGCTCGCGGGCCAGCGGCTCGAGGAGCAGCTCGGCCTCAGCGACCAGCTGGCTGATCTCGGACTCGATGCCCGCAGAGTTGACCAGCTCCTCGAGGTTCTCGAGCCACGGGCCGCCCTGACCACCGAACGCGACCGCGTACGGCTCGCCTGCGTGCAGCCGATCGACAAGCGCGTGCGCCCCGGCCAGGGGTTCGAAGGTCTGGCCGCCTCCAGAATTGGACTCGGAGTCGGAACGGGTGGTCGCACGGTGCTGGTCGTTGATCGTCACGTGGCGTGTTCTCCTCAGTGGTACGTTGCGCGGCTCGGATGGGCGCGTGGTCCTTGTGGCTGGGTGCTCGGTGGGCGGTAGCTCGTCGTCGACGGCAGGCGAGCCCGCGTCGTGGGCCAGGGCGATTCGGCGTCGAATCCGGCTGGTCTCGACCACTGGGCCTCGGACGCATGAGGCATGGTGGCGGACACTGCAGCCGTACTAAGAGTGTCATAAGAGACGACTCGATTCTGGCCCCCTAAATGGTTACTGGCGAGTTCTACGCACGGGTAACAGAACAACGCGTAACGCAAGGCCGGAGAGGGCCGGCCGGCTTCCGGGACAAACGTCCTGCTGGCGGGTGGTTACGGTTCAGTAAGGTAGAAGCGCAGTTCAAAGCCGCATTGTGACGCAATCGTTATCTGAAAATTTCGGTTCGCAGATGCCCGGTCGGCGTAGCGGCCATGCACGACAGCGTGGCGCGGAGTTTATGGTCGCGGATTCGCGAACTCGACAGGTGTTTGCTGGAGAACCTTACTGATCAGTAAGTCTCGACGACCGCCCGGCGGGCAACCGTGACCGCTACCCTGTCGGCCGCTCCCAGACCCCGGTGAGGAGGATGTTGGCGGTGTAGTCCGCTCCGGACGACGACATGAGCCGACGCGTCGCCGCCTCGAACCGCAACGCCGTCACCTTCTTGCCCAGCAGGCGGTAGTCCTCGACGATCTGGCGAAGCCGGCCCATCTCGTCGGGCTTGGGAAGGTACGACGAGCCGACCTCGGATCGATACAGCTCCACCAGGCTGTTCACGAACGCCTCGGCCAGGTCTTCCACGGATCTGTCGGCCGCCTCGACGAACCGCAGAAGGGTCCGCACGTACAACGTGTGGTCGTGCGAGCGGGCCAGGATCTCGGCCGCGTCGGTGTCGGTCAGCACCAGTTTGCGGCCCTTCACCTCGGCCATCCCGTGCGCGATCAGCGTGCGCGCTTCGTTCGAGTCGGGCTCGAGGGGCAACACGGGGTTGTCCTGGTCATCCGTGTCGGGCCCGAGCACGGCACGTTGCAGACCGAGGATGTCGGCCAGGTCCTCGCCCTCACGCATGCTCGTGAAGAACTCCGCGATGTGGGCTGAGTTGTACCCCTTGCGCAGCAACTGGCTGATCGTGTTCAGCTGCGACAGGTGGTAGTCGTCGTACAGCGCCGATCGACCCACCCGGCGCGGCGGATCGAGCAGCCCACGCTCCCGGTATGCGCGGATGTTGCGCGTACTGACGCCCGACACCCGAGCGAGATCTTCGAGTCGATACTCAGCCACAGTGGCAACCCCCTCGGCGCCACCGGTAAGAGACCCGACGGCGGTCTGCGCAGCGCATGAATCACTTTACCCCGCCTGCCTACCGCGTGAGCGAAGTAATCCAATCCTCCGATACTGATGGAAAATTTCTCTACCCATGCCGCTTCATCTGCGGCGATCATGATCTGACTTTTCAGTAATATAGCGCGACAGTGCAGTTTCAGCCAACATGTTTGCTCGCGCGGTCAGGGCTGAGAGGCCGGTCGCCGGTCACGCGGTTGGCGTCGGCACAGCTTCGTGCGGGAACATGGACCGGTGGTGCGGCCTGCCGAACCACCCGTCCCCATCGTGATTCGCACCGAGAGGTTGCACCGTGCGCCCCTGGATCATCTGGGCGACCGGACTTCTCGCCTACATCGTGGCTGTTCTTGATCGCACCACCCTTGGCGTCTCCGGCCTGCCTGCCGCCGAGCGCTTTGCTGCAGGCCCCGGTCTCCTGTCGACGTTCGTCGTGCTGCAGGTGGTCGTCTACGCCGGCGCACAGATTCCCGCGGGGCTGTTGCTCGACCGGTACGGATCGCGGGCCCTCATCTTGGCCGGAGCAACACTGATGGCTGCCGGCCAGTTGACCCTGGCGATGACGGCGTCGCTTCCCCTTGCGATCGCCGCTCGCGCCGTGGTGGGGCTGGGCGACGCGATGACGTTCATCTCCGTCCTACGTCTGGTCCCCCGGTGGTTCCCCGCGCGGCAGGTGCCGTTGGTGACACAACTCACCGGCATCTGTGGCCAGCTGGGGCAAGTCCTCAGCGCGGTGCCGTTCCTGGCGTTGCTCTCCACCTCCGGCTGGACTCCCGCCTACACCTCGGCGGCCGCGCTCGGCGCCCTCGTCCTCGTCCTGGTCGCGGCGCTGGTCAAGAACGCACCCGACGGCGTCGCGGTCACGGCGGAGACGATGAGTGTGCGGGAGACCCTGGCGAGTGTGAAGACGGTGTGGCTGCGGCCCGGCACCCGACTCGGCTTCTTCACCCACATGGGCACGCAGTTCTCCGTGACCGTCTTCGCGTTGATGTGGGGCGTTCCATATCTGACCGTGGCCCAGGGGCTGTCCGCCACTGCCGCAGGAACCCTGCTGACGATCTCCGTCGTCGCGGCGATCGCTGCGGGACTCGTCGTGGGCATCCTCACCGGCCGGTTTCCGCACCGTCGCTCGCGTCTCGTGCTCTGGATCATCGCTAGCAACGCGGCCATCTGGACCGTCGTGCTCGCGCTCCCCGACAGAGCACCGGTGTGGCTACTGGTGACGCTCGTGGTCGTCATCTCCGTCGGCGGACCGGGCTCCATGGTCGGATTCGACTTCGCCCGGACCTTCAACCCCAGCCACACCCTGGGCACCGCCCAGGGCATGGTGAACATGGGAGGCTTCCTGGCCTCGCTGGTGCTCATGCAGGTGATGGGCGTGATCCTGCAGGCCGCCGGCGGGCTGTCGTTCGACTCGTTCCGGCTGGCCTGGACCCTTCAGTACGCGGTATGGGCGCTGGCGGTCACCGGCATCCTGATCACGCGCCGCAAAGCCCGCCGGCTGCTGGCGCAGCAGGACGATCGCATCCTCCTGGAGGGCATCAACGGGTAGCGGGTCCGACGGAACGCTCCACCGCGGCATCGATGTGCCGGTGCCCCCTGAGCTCGTGCGCCACGACCGAGACGACGGGAGCGAGCGTCACCACCAGCAGGCAGTTCGCCATCGAGACCCCGGACGCCGCCAACACCACGGCTGCCGCCAGCACCGCCGCGGTCACCAGCATCACCGCGATGTGAAACAGCGCCAGCGTGCGCGTCAGCACCGCGCCCAGCACGAAGGTCATCAGCAGGTACACGCCGACGGGGACGACGACGGTCGACACCGTGGCCACCGATCCGAGCTCCGAATGATGCTCGACGTAGTAGGCAGCCGCGTGTAGGCCCGCGCCCGTGGCCACGATCGCCCCGAACACGAGGATGTGCAGATACCCGAACCAGAACGAGCGCTCCCGGCGCACGTGCAGGATCTCGGCCTGCGGCAGCGCGAAGTAGGTCCACCACATGCCGAACGTCAGCCCGATGCCAGCCACCGCGACGAACGCCGCGTCGAAAGTCCAGCCCTGGGCCTCCACCACAGCGGTCAGCGAGGCGACCGTACCGACCACCCCTTCGCCGAGCGCGATGATCGTGAAGAGTCCGTACCGCTCCGCGATGTGGTGCGCGTGCCACGGCGTGCCGCCGCCGGTCGACTCGGCGAGAACCGGGCCCATCATCTCGACCAGCACCAGACCGACGACGATCACCGCGGTGACGGCGAGAGAGGTGTGGACGAAGATCGCGACGATCCACCCCACCTGCGCGAGCGTGATCCACAGCGCATAGGTCAGACACGCCCGGCGGTGGGCCGGATCCTGGCGGGCCGCCCGCAGCCACTGCGTCACCATCGCCACCCGCATCACCACGTAGCCGGCGACCACGACGGCGTTGTCGACGTGCTCGCCGTGCTCGATCGAGGTGTACATCTGCGGAATTCCCAGCGCGAGGATGATCACGCCCACCATCTGCAGCATGGTGGTCAGCCGGTACACCCAGTCATCGGTGTCGAACGCCGAGGCGAACCAGCTGAAGTTGATCCACGCCCAGCTCACCGCGAAGGTCGCGAAGAAGAACGCCGCGAGTCCGGCCAGGACGTGCCCGGCGGCCAGCAGGTGCGCCAGCTGGGAGGCCGCGATCCCGAACGCGACGACGAAGGTCAGGTCGAAGAGCAGCTCGAGCGGCGTCGCGACGCGATGGGACTCGTGCGGATCGCGACCGATCATCTTCCGGACACGATGGCTTCCGGAGCTCGACGCGTGCGGCTGTTCGGTCACCGACTACCCCCTTCCACGCTGGGAAGGGACCGTACCGGAGATACTGTGCGTCCATGGATTCCGACGCGGTGGCAGTGGTCCTGGCCGCGGGTAGCGGCTCCCGCGTGGGGGCCGACGGCAACAAGGCCTACCTGACGCTGGACGGCCGCAGCATGCTGGTGTGGTCGCTGGACACTCTGCTGCGCGTACCCGCGGTGGCACGCACCGTCCTGGTGTTTCGGCAGGGCGAGGCGGAGTTGGCGCGCAGCACCGTCGCCCGCGAACTGGCCGGCGCACCTGTCGAGTTCGTCGAGGGTGGACCGACCCGGCACCAGTCCGAGATGAACGTGTTGCGCTATCTGTCCGAGGACATCGAATCCGAGGCGATCGACGTGGTGCTGATCCACGATGCCGCCCGCCCGCTCGCCGATGCCGGTATGTTCACCACGGCAATCACACTGGCCCGTGACGTCGGCGGAGCGCTGCCGGCCCTCGCGGTCACCGGCCTGGCCAGGGTGCGTGACGGCGCGGCGCGGCCGCTGACCGAGGCGGTGGTCAGAGTGCAGACCCCCCAGGCGTTTCGCGCCCGCGACGTGCTCGCTGCCTATCGGTGCGCCGAGCGCAACGGCTTCGAGGGCACCGACACATCGTCGTGCGTCGAGCGCTACACCGACGTCCGCGTGCACACCTTCCCCGGCAGCGCGGCGAACCTCAAGGTGACCTACCCGGGCGACGTCGCGGTGGCTCACCATCTGCTCACCGCGCAGAATCGGGCTGCCGGCTCGCCATGACGGCCGCGAAATAGTCTGCATCCCGGGGCAACTCGACGCCGAACGCGTGTGGGTCACCGGCGACGAGTTCCAAGGTGGTGTGGGTCGACAGGACAGCATCGAGAACGTCGAATCGGTCGGCCGCAACGCCGGCCACTGCGCACCGCAGGACCTCGGCAGCGACACCGCGCGGGTACTGCACCACCTCCAGCTCGCTGCGGTCCAGTGTCGCGACGACGACACCGTCGCCGTCGACGGCCTTGATGCTGTCGGTGACGGGCCGGGCGGGCGCCACCCACTCAGCGCCGCCCTGCAGGGCTGCGGCGAGCCTACGCACCACCTCGGGGTCGACCAGCGGCCATCCGACATCGTGTAGCAAGACGTGTCGGGTGATCAGATCGTCGGCGAGCGCCGCCTCCACGCAACGCGCCGCGTCCCCCGGCGCCGCCGCTGTGACCACTGCAACCTGCGGAAAGCCCTGCGCCACAAGGACTTTCTCGACCGCGACGGCGAGCACGGGCGCAGCGGCGACGATCACGGTCGCGACCTCTGTCAAGGCGCGCACCGCACGGATCAGCGGAGAATCACCAGCCACCGGAGTCAGCACGGCATCGGCCCGGTCGGCTATTTGAGCCGGCAGGGGAAGAACGGCGGTCAGTTCCACGCGGCCGAGGCTATACCGAAGAACACGAAAACGCCCCGCCGCCGGCACCACCGCAGACAGGGTGAGGGGAGCGCACCGCGACGAGGAGGCCGCATGTGGGATTTCGCTACCGAGCCCGACTACCAGGACCTGCTGGACTGGGCAGACGGCTTCGTCCGTGACGAGGTCGAGCCCTTGGACCTGGTGTGGCCCCACCTGCAGTTCACACCGCTGACCCCGGAGCGCCGCAGCATCGTCGACGACCTCAAGCACCGGGTCCGGTCGAAGGGTCTGTGGGCGACCCATCTGAGCCCCGAGCTCGGCGGGCAGGGCTACGGTCAAGTGAAGCTTGCGCTACTCAACGAAATTCTCGGCCGGTCAGCGTGGGCGCCTGTCATCTTCGGCTGCCAGGCACCCGACACTGGCAACGCCGAGATCCTCGCCCACTACGGCACACCCGACCAGAAGGAACGCTATCTGCGCCCGCTGCTGGACGGAGAGCTGTTCTCGAGCTACTCGATGACCGAACCGCAGGGCGGCGCCGATCCCACGCAGTTCACCACGCGCGCGACCCGCGACGGTGACCACTGGGTGATCAACGGGTGGAAGTTCTTCTCCTCCAACGCCAACACCGCGTCGTTCCTGATCGTGATGGTGGTGACGAACCCGGATGTGAGCCCGTACCAGGGGATGTCGATGTTCCTGGTGCCGACGGACACCCCGGGGGTGGAGATCGTCCGCAACGTGGGCCTGCACGGCGAGCCCGAGGGTCAGGGCAGCCACGCACTCATCCACTATCGCGATGTGCGCGTGCCGGACTCGGCCCTGCTGGGCGGCGAAGGGCAGGCCTTCGTGATCGCCCAGACCCGCCTGGGCGGTGGCCGCATCCACCACGCCATGCGCACGATCGGGCTGGCCCGCAAGGCGGTCGACATGATGTGCGAGCGAGCGCTGAGCCGCAGGACCGCCGGGAGTCTGCTGGCCGACAAGCAGACAGTGCAGACCTACATCGCCGACAGCTACGCGCAACTGCTGCAGTTCCGCCTGCTGGTCCTGTACACGGCGTGGCAGATCGACAAGTACAACGACTACAAGAGGGTGCGCAAGGACATCGCCACCGTGAAGGTCGTGATGCCGACTGTTCTGCACGACATCGCCTGGCGCGCCATACAGGTGCACGGCGCACTCGGGGTCAGCAACGAGATGCCGCTGCTGTCGATGGTGACCGGCGCGGCTGTCCTGGGGCTGGCCGATGGGCCGACCGAAGTACACAAGACCACCGTCGCCAAGCAGGTGCTGCGGGCCTACTCGGCCAGCGACGACGTGTGGCCGTCAGAGTGGCTGCCGCGCAAGCGAGACACGGCGCGGGAATGGTTGGCCGAGCACCTCGAGCGCGATATCGGCAATCAGTGACCGCTCACGCCATGAGTTCGACGACCGTGGCGTTGGCGGTGCCGCCTCCCTCGCACATCGTCTGCAACCCGTAGCGAATGTCGTTGTCGCGCATGTGGTGGATCATTCGAGTCATCAGCACCGCCCCCGACGCGCCGAGCGGGTGGCCGAGAGCGATGGCGCCACCGAGTGGGTTGAGCTTCGTCTCGTCGGCGCCGGTGTCGGCCAACCACGCCAGCGGCACCGGCGCAAACGCCTCGTTGACCTCGAACACTCCGATGGCATCGAGATCCAGGCCGGCCTTGTGCAGGACCTTCTCCGTCGCCGGGATCGGCGCGGTCAGCATCAGCGTCGGGTCGGCCCCGGTGACCGCGCCGGCGCGATAACGCACCAGCGGCGTGACGCCCAGGTGCACCGCATTCTCCGCCGTCGTCACCAGCAGAGCGGCGGCGCCGTCGGAGATCTGTGAGGAGTTACCGGCGTGGATCACCCCGTCGTCGGTGAATGCCGGCTTCAGGGCCGCCAGCTTCTCCGCGGTGGTACCGCGCCGAATGCCCTCGTCAGCAGCGATGACCTCGCTCTCGGTGAACACGGGCATGATCTGGTCGATGAAGGCGCCGCTGTCCTGGGCGGCGGCCGCCAGTTCGTGCGAGCGTGCGGAGTATTCGTCGAGGCGTGCGCGCGAGAGGTTCCAGCGGCGGGCGATCATCTCCGCCGAGAGGCCCTGGTTGAAGGAGAAACCGTCGTATCTGGCAAGCACTTTGGGCCCATAGGGCATGCCGGAGGCGCGCGCTGAACCCAGCGGTACCCGGCTCATCACCTCGACTCCCCCGGCCACCACCACGTCCTGCTGGCCCGACATCACGGCGTGTACGGCGAAATCGAGCGCCTGCTGGCTGGACCCGCAGGCCCGGTTCACGGTGGTGCCGGGGATGCGCTCGGGCCAGCCAGCCGCCAGCACGGCGAACCGCCCGATGTTGCTCGACTGATCACCGACCTGCGACACACAGCCCCAGATGACATCGTCGACGAGCTCGACGTCCACACCCGTGCGCTCGAGCAGTTCGTTGAGTACGAGCGCCGACAGGTCAGCCGCGTGCTGTTCGGACAGTCCACCGTTGCGCTTGCCGACTGGTGTGCGCACCGCACCGACGATGACGGTCTCGCGCATGGCTTCCGCTCCCCTCTGGGCGAGGATGCCGCCCGTGCGAGTTCGGCTCGAAACTACACGCCCGCCGCCCGCTACGAACCGTGGTCGACGGTCAGGTCACGCCGGCTCGTAGCGCAGCATCGTGACATCGTGCTCGGGGTAGTCACAGAACACCGGCCGTACCCGCATGCCGATCGTGATGTCGGGCGGCTCGACGTTGACCAGCTCGGTCGAAAATCGGGGCCCCTCGTCCCATTCCACGATCGCGAGCAGCGCAGGCACCGCGTCGGCGAAATGCGGACCGACAGGTCGACGCGCCACGGTGTAGGTGTACAACGACCCCATCCCCGAGATCTCGCGCCACTGGAGATCGTCGGTGAGCGTGCGCGGCGCGAGGACCCTGGGATAGAACACATACGACTGCGACGACGGCGAGTACTGAATCATCACGCGGTGCGCAGCCAACGCGTCCCAGAACGGGGCCGTGGTCGGCGTTTTCACCGGCATCGGCCGTTGGAACGTCATGTCGCTTCAGTCTCCTTCCAGCACAAGGGTGGTCTGCTCGGACAGGATGCCGCCGTTGCCCGACACGAACGCCCGGTGGCAGTCGGCGACCTGCGCCGCCCCGGCGCGGCCCATGATCTGCCGCGCCGCATCGCACACGTGGTGCATACCGCCTGCCGTGCCCGCCTGACCGAAGCCGAGTTGACCCCCTGCGGTGTTGAGCGGGAAGTCACCGCGGAACGTCAGGTCGTGCTCGGTGACGAACTGCATTCCGGTCCCCTTCTCGCAGAAGCCGGCATCTTCGAGGCTGAGCAGGACCGTGATCGTGTAGCAGTCGTAGATCGACACCATGTCCATGTCTGCTCGGCTGCGCTCCGCCATCGTGAACGCCGTCTCGGCGGCGCGGATGATCGGCGTGTGCAGCAGATCCTCGGCGTAGGTGGGCGTCTTGTAGGGCACCTGCTCACCGAACCCCGTGATCCAGACCGGCCTGTTCGTCGCACGTGCGGCGACATCGGTATTGGCCACCACGACGGCGGCGCCGCCCAGGCAGGGCATCACGATCTCGAGCATGTGCAGCGGGTCTGCGATCACCGGGCTGGCCAAGACGTCCTCGATGGTCAGCGGCGTGTCCTTCCAGATCGCACCCTCGGTGTGGTTGGCGTTGACGCGCTGGTCGACGACGATCTTCGCCAGCGCCCGTTCGTCGTAGCCGTACACCGACGCGTAGCGCTGAGCCACCTGACCGTAGGGACCGTTCTGCCCGAGGTTGCCGTAGGGGATCTCGAATTCGGCCTGCGGCGAGCCGAACTGGTTGCTCGAAGCACCGAAGAACACCGCATCGGTCAGCGGCCGCGGCCGCCGCTCCGACATCGGGGTCAGATAACGCGCCGGGATGGCGCACACCACGACATCGCAGATGCCGAGCTCGATCGCGGCCGCAGCGCGCCACACCATCGCGGCGGCGCTGGCCCCGCCGAGGTCGACCAATTCAGCGAAATTGGCTCGCACACCCAGATATTCGGCAATCGTCGACGGAACGAAGATCTCCGACTCGGCGAGGTGGGTGGTCACGATGCCGTCGACGTCCTCACCCGACAGTCCCGCGTCGGCCAGGGCCGCAGCGGCGAGCTGCGCCCACTGCTCGATCATGAACGGGGCGGCGCTCGCTCCCTTCATCCGTTCCGGCGGCAGCTCGACATATCCGACGATGGCAGCCTCGCCACGCAGGCCCATGTGTTCTCCTGTCGATCAGCGACGGGGTAGCCCGAGAATGAACTGCGCGATGATGTTGAGCTGGATCTCCTTGGTCCCGCCGCCGATCAACTCGGCCGGCAGGTGGAAGTACTGCTCGATCAGCGACGTGCCGTCGACGTCGCCGCTTTCCAACAGTCCTGCGGGAGCTGACAATTCGAGGGTCGCGTTGAATGTGCGGCGCAGCATCACGTTCATCGCCACTTTGGCGACGCTGGACGCGGGACCGGGCGCCTGCCCGTCGAGCAGGCGCATCACCTCGCGCACCGCCAACACCTTGATCGCGGTCGCGTGCGCGTCGGCGTCGCCGAGTGCGGCGAGCACCTGGATGTGATCGGGCCCGCCGCGGCCGGCCAGGGTACGCAGGATCGCGGCACGGTCGTCATTGACGTAGGCGCTGATCGCGACCCTCTCCTGCGCCATGGTCGAGATCGCCAGCCGCCAGCCGTCTGTCGGATCACCGAGCAGCATGTCGTCGGGGACGAAAACGTCGGTGAGGAAGACTTCGTTGAAGTGCGCCTGACCGGTGGCCTGCCGGATCGGCTGCACATCGACGCCCTCGGAACGCATGTCGACGACGAAGTAACCGATGCCCCTGTGCTTGGCCGCGTCGGGGTCGGTGCGCGCCAGCAGGGCGCCGTAGTCGGCGGTGTGCGCCGAGGATGTCCAGATCTTGTGCCCGCTGACCCGCCACCCCCCGTCGACTTTGGTGGCGCGTGTCGTGAGCGACGCCAGATCCGAGCCCGCGCCGGGTTCGGAAAACAGCTGACACCAACCCAGTTCACCGCGCAGCGTCGGCGGGATGAGCGCCGCAGCGACGTGCGCGGGGGCTGCACTGATCAGCGACGGCAGGATCCACTCTGCGATACCCAGGGAAGGACGCACCAGCTGGGGCCGTTTCGCGAATTCTTCGTCGAGGATCAGCTGCTGACGAGTGGTGGCGTCGACGCCCCACGGCCCGGGCCAGTGCGGGGCGATCAGCCCCTCGTCGGCCAGCAGGGTCCGCTGCGGACCGGTTGCGAGGTTCGGATAGTCGCCCTGACGACCGGGCCGGTCGTTGCGCAGCGCGGCGGCATCGTCGAGCACCGTCGCCACGAAGGCGCGGAAATCCGAGTCGAGATCACCGAGTTTGACTGACACGTCGCGACTTTCGGTGCGTGTCAGTTCACCGAGCTGGTGGGCATGGCGACTGATCGGTCCGATCGATGCGGCGAGGCTGGTGGCCTTGCGCCAGTAGAGGTGCAGGTCGTGTTCCCACGTGTAGCCGATCGCGCCGAACATCGTCAACGCGTCGAGCACCAGACCCGGGGCGGGGCCTATCGACATCAAGGCCGCAGTGCCGCTGGCGATCCTGTTCTGCGCAAGCGACTCTGACGCCGAGCGGGCGGCATCCCAGGCAGCCGCGGTGGCGAGCTCACTGTGCACCAGCAGCATGGCCGCCTGATGCTGCAGGGCCTGGAAGGCTCCGATCGGTTTACCGAACTGTTCGCGGGTGCGCAGATGCGCGGTCACCGCCGTCACGCACCACCGGATGAGACCGGACGCGGTCGCCGCGGTCAACGCCAGCGACAGGCACTGCGCGCGGGTGTCGTCGATTCCGGTCAATCGGCTCTGCGCCGGGCAGGGATAGTCGTCGAGCCTGAGCACACCCACGTCCACGGTCTTGTCGGTGCCGTCGAGCGGTGTGACGTCCGCGCCAGCGGCCGTCGGGTCGACGATCAGCCACAGCGTCCGGCCCGCGGACCGCGCGGTGACCAAGATGACCTGCGCCGAGCAGAGCCCTGGCGTCGCCGTCGTCGTGCCGCTCAGCGTCCAGCCGTCGTCGGTCGCGGACGCCCGCAGCACGTCGCGGTCGGCGACGACCGCCGCAGGTATTCCCTCCGCGAGCCGGGTCAGAAGCTCTCGCACGGCTGGACTGTCGTCGGCGAGCATGGCGACGGTTCCGGCGATCATCGTCGACAGCACCGGACCCGGCAGCATCGCGGTGGCGGCGGCCTCGAGCACGCAGGCGGCGTCGAGAACCGTGCCGCCGCCACCACCGCACTGCTCAGGTAGGTGTACGGCGTGAAAGCCGTTGCCGGTGAACTGATCCCACCATTGGGGAGGCTCGCCAGCCGTCAGCGAATCGAAGGCGGCGCGGGTCTTGTCGATCGGCGCGTGCCGTGCCGCGAAGTCAGAGACCGCTCCGGCGAGTTGCGCCTGCTCCGGGGTCAGACCGATCGACGCCGCGACTGCCACTGCCCCACCCTTCTGAGAAGCCACCGCCAACTTCACGAGACGGAACGTCTCGTCTTGTGGGACACTACGGGCGCGATCCCGGCATGTAAAGCCGCCCGACGAGGCTCGACAGGAGGCAGACAGACATGGCCACGACGGTCAACGCGCCTCGTCGACGCAGTGAGAAGTCCCGTCAGGCGATCGTCACGGCAACGCGCGAACTCCTGCTTCTTCGCGGCTTCGACAAACTGACCATCGAAGCGGTGGCGGCCCGCGCCGGGGTGGGCAAACAGACGATCTACCGCTGGTGGCCGAGCCGGCACGCCCTGGTCGCCGACGTGATCCTGGCCGACGCCGATCGCATCCTGCGCCCGGTGCCCGCCACCGCGGACGTCACGGCGGACCTGTGCTCCTGGGCCGTCGAACTCGCCGCCGCGCTGACCACTGCCCGAGGCAACGCGATGCTGAGGATCTTGACCACCGCAGGCATCGAACATCCGGAAACCGCGCAGCGGTTGCGCGCGGGTTTCTCCACTCCCCTGCACGACACGGTGCGCGACCGATTGCGCGGCCATGGCTTCGCGGAAGCGACTGCCGCGGATGCGACCGACGCGATCGTGGGCGGCATCGTCTACGCCGTACTGACCGAAGGTCGGGCGTTCCCCACCGACCGCGCACAGACGATCACGCGAACGGTGCTCGCCGGGCTGATCAGACGGTGATCCCCCACGCCCGCGGGCACCAACGGCGATGATGGACCCATGGTCGAGCTCAGTCGCACCCGCACCGTCGCCGCGCCCGCGGCGCAGGTGTGGGACCTGCTGACGGACTTCGGAAGCCTGGCCCGGTGGGCCACCGGCGTCGACCACTGCTGCATGCTCCGCGACACCGACCGCCCGCCACGGGTGGGTTCGCAGCGTCGCGTGCAGGTCGGTCGCGACACCCTGCTGGAGACGATCAACGAGTTCGAGCCGCCTATCGTGCTGGGCTACACCATCGACGGTGTCCCCCAGGGCTTCTCGGTGGCCAACCGATGGGTGCTGCACCCGCGCGACAACGCGACCGTGGTCACGTTGACTTCCACGGTCTCCGCCACTGCCCCGCTCATAGGCCCAGTCGCCGAGCGCGTGCTGGCCCGGCTGCTGGCTCGACGTTCCGAAGCGCTGCTGCAGTCGTTGTCCGAAGCACTCGAAAGGCTCCCGTCATGACATCCCCGCGCCCGGACATCGTGATCGTCATGACGGATGAGGAGCGGGCGGCGCCACCCTACGAGCCACCTGCGCTGGCCGCCTGGCGCCGGGAGATGCTGCCCGGACGAGCCTGGTTCGATGCCCACGGCGTGCAGTTCGTCCGCCACTACACGGGCTCGTTGGCGTGCGTGCCGAGCCGACCGACGATCTTCACCGGGCAGTATCCCGATCTGCACGGTGTCACCCAGACGGACGGGATCGGCAAGGCCCACGATGACTCCCGGCTTCGCTGGCTGCGTCCCGGTGACGTGCCCACGCTCGGCAACTGGTTTCGCGCGGCCGGCTACGACACCCACTATGACGGCAAGTGGCACATCTCCCACGCCGATCTCGTCGACCCCCGCACCGGCCGATCGCTGGTCACCAACGACGAGGACGGCGTGGTCGACCCGGACGCGGTTCAGCGATATCTGGATGCCGACCCCCTCGGCCCCTACGGCTTCTCCGGATGGGTGGGCCCAGAACCCCACGGCGCCAGACTGTCCGACGCCGGCATCCGCCGCGACCCGCTGATCGCCGACCGCGTGGTCTCCTGGCTGGAGGACCGCTATGCACGGCGGCGACGCGGCGACGCAGAAGCCCTGCGCCCGTTCCTTCTCGTCGCGAGCTTCGTCAACCCCCATGACATCGTGCTGTTCCCGGCGTGGTCGCGGCGCAGTCCGCTGCGCGCATCCCACCTCGATCCGCCACCTGTGCCGCCTGCACCCTCAGCCGACGAGGACCTGTCCGCAAAGCCCGCCGCCCAGATCGCTTTTCGGGAGGCGTACTACTCGGGGTACGGCCCCAGCAGGGTGATTCAGCGCACCTACGAACGCAACGCGCAGACCTACCGGGATCTCTACTACCGTCTGCACGCCGAAGTCGACGACCCGATCGACCGGGTACGCCGCGCCGTCACCGAAGGCGGATCCGAGGACGCGGTGTTGGTGCGCACCGCCGATCACGGTGATCTGCTGGGTGCGCACGGAGGGCTGCACCAGAAGTGGTTCAACCTTTACGACGAGGCCACTCGCGTGCCGCTGGTCATCGCCCGCGTCGGACGCTGCTCGTCGACGGCTCGCCCCGTGAGTGCGCCGACCTCCCACGTCGACCTGGTGCCCACCCTGCTCTCCGCTGCCGGCGTCGACGTGCCGGCCCTGGCGACAACACTCGCCGAATCGTTCACCGAGGTACACCCGTTGCCCGGCCGGGACCTGATGCCGGTCGTCGACGGTGCGGACGCCGACGGCACCCGTGCGGTCTACCTGATGACGCGTGACAACGTCCTGGAAGGTGACACGGGAGCGTCCGGCGTGGCCCGCATGCTGAGATTGACCGCCGCGGTGCCTCGACCGCTGCGCATCCGCATCCCGGCCCACACCGCCGCGAATTTCGAGGGCCTGGTGCTGCGTGTCGACGAGGACACCGCGCCGAACGGGGCGGGCCATCTGTGGAAACTGGTTCGCTCCTTCGACGACCCAGCCACGTGGACGGAGCCGGGGGTGCGGCAGCTGGCGGCGACGGGCATGGGCGGGACTATGTACCGATCGGACCCACTCGACGACCAATGGGAGCTCTACGACCTCGACGCCGATCCCACCGAGATGCACAACCGGTGGACCGATGAGGACATCCTCGAGCTGCGCGCTACCTTCGGACTCAGCTCAAAACCGTTCGCGCGGCAGCAATCCCCGAGAGGAACAACCCGTGGCCCTATGCCCGGCGTCGGTCGCCGCGAGGTAGGGATGGGGGTCGTCTACTCCGCCGGGGCTGAACCGTCCGGCCGCTGAGAACGCGGCACGAAGAGGCCGTCGCGGAGCAGCGCGTCCACCGAACGCTGCCACCGCTCGAGTTGCACCGGTTCCGTCAACGGCGCGGGAAGATGCCGATCGACGTGCGCTCTGAGGCTGATCGCACCGAGTGCGAGCACGATTGCATTGATCGCAGCCCAGGTGACGTCGACATCCGGGCGTACCTCGCCGCGGTCGATGCGCTGCTGCCACCGAGCCACGCCCACTCCGATCAGGGCGTCGAAGAGCCGAGCCCCCACGGGGCTGCCGTCGACCATCGCCCGGCTCAGATAGGCGGCGACCTCCGGGTACTCGTTGAAGATTCCGGTCACGCGCCCGCCGATCTCGGCCACCGAATCGACGGGTGGTTCCGGCAGCGGCCGCGCCATGGACGACACCACCAATTCGAGAACGAACTCGTCGACCGCGGCGATCAGACCGGCTTTGGTGGCGAAGTGATGCTGCACCAGACCGAGCGACACTCCCGCGGCGGCGGCCACCCCGCGCATCGTCGTCGCGGCCGTGCCGATCTCGGCGAAACTGCGCAGCGCGGCCTGCCGAATTCGCTCGACGTTGCGGGGTTCGTCAGATCTCCCGCTGCGCGTGTCAGAGGCCACCGGGTAACCGTAGACAACTCGGCACGGGCGACGGACACCATACATATGTATCGTCATTGCCATACATGCGTATCGTCGTCGTCGACGGGGAATACGTGAGGGCGAGAAAAGGGGTGTGGCCATGAATCCGATATCGATCGAGGAAGTTCCGTGGACCGCGCCGTGCACGCGCGATCCCGACCGTTGGACCACGGCCACCGACGAAGGTGCCAAGGAGTTGTGCCGGTCCTGCCCGCGCAGATGGCAGTGCGCCCGTGAGGCCTGCGTGACGCCTGGGGCCGTCGGATTATGGGCAGGCATCGTGCTGCCCGAAGGTGGCCGCAATCGGCAGTTCGCGCTCAAGCAGTTGCGTTCGCTGGCCGAACGCAACGGCCATCCCGTTCGGAAACGCTGACTTCAGTCAGCGGGACCGTTCGGTCGGTTCCGGCGAGCTCGGTTCGTTCCGCTCTGCGGTCGCGCCGACGAAATCGTCGATCAGGTCGATGACGGCATCGGGCTTCTCGACGTGCGGAAAGTGCCCCACTCCGGGGAGCACCGCGAGGCGGCAGGACGGACGAACCTCGGCGAGGGCGCGGCCGTGCTCGACGGGGATGATGTGGTCGTCGTCGCCCCAGATCACCAGTGTCGGCAGCTCCGAAGTCAGATACAACCGGTTCAACGCACTGACCGCCTGTCCTCGATAGTCGACCACCGACCGCAGAGTGCGTAGAAAAGCCTGCCTGGTCTGGGAGTCCGACAGCGACGAATACGCGCTCCACATCTCCGCGCCCCGCGGCGACTGGATGCTGTGCGCCGAGAACCAGCCCCGAATCGCATTGCCCACCCGCACCACGGGCGGCGGCGCGATGACAGGCAACAGGAACTCCGCCCCGGGCGCGGACAGCAAGCGCAGCGTCCACCCGACGTCCTGCCCCAAGCCGCCGCTGCTGATCAGGATCAACCGGCGGCAGTACTCGCGGTGCTGGTAGGCGAACTGCATCGCGACACCGCCGCCCAGCGACTGGCCGACCACCGTTGCCTGGGCAATGCCGAGCTCGTCGAGGAAATCACGCAGACCGACCGCGAAGGCGCCCAGCGAGTAGTCGCTGCGGGGCTTCGCGGACTGGCCGTGGCCGAGGAGGTCAGGGGCGATCACGCGGTAGCGCTTGGCCAGCCGCGGGATGACCGACCGCCACGTGTCGGAGCTTCCTGCCATCCCGTGGATGAGAAGCAGCACGTCATCCCCGCTGCCCTCGTCGCGGTAGGCCAGTCGATCGCCGTGGAGATCGAGAAACTTGACGTCGCTCATGACTAGAAAGTTCCCCTGCCGGCCGGCTTCATGCGACCCATCGTCGCAGAACACACTCTGCGGCACTGGGGTGACCGCGATCACGCGGAGGCAGGTTTTCCGGCATTGACGAGCGGGTAACTTCCGTCGCGACACGCTGGGAAGCCGGCAGCCGGAGGAGGAAGTCATGGCCACGAGGCCTCACAACGTCAGCGCCGACGATCCGTTCAACGAGGCGGTGGCCACGACCGGGCTGTTCTTGCTGATCTCGGCGATCATCGCGCTCGCATTCGCGCTCGCCAGCTGGGGTCTGTCGGAGACGCTGTTGGCCCTGCTGTCCGGGGCGGTCGCGCTGTTGAGCTTCGTGGCGAGCATGTTCTGCTTCACCTCGCAGGCGCGCGAACCTGCGCCCGTCGAGGTCTCCGCCTGACCCTCACCCGTGTAATCGCGCGGCGTCGATGCCGTATTGCGCGATCTTGCGATACAGAGTCGCCCGGCTCATCCCCAGATCCCGTGCCGCATCGGCCATCGTCGACGCGCCGTTGCTCAGCACCCTGACGATCTCCCCTCGTTCGAACGTTTCGATCCTCGAGAGCCGTCGGGTGTTGCCGGCCAGGACCTCCGACGGCAGGTGACCGACGTCGACAACGTCGGTTCGACTCACCGCATTGCGCACCACGGCAGCCAGCTGGTCGGCGTTGCCCGGCCATCCGTAGCTCTGCAAGGCACGCGCGGCGGGCGCGGTGAACGCGACGTCACGGCCGCGGGCCCGACGGGCGATGTGGGTCGCCAACGCCACCACGTCGTCCGCGCGTTCGCGCAGCGGCGGTACCTCGACCACCGTGTCGACCAGTCGAGCGAGCGCGGCGGGGATGTCGGTGAAGCGCTCGGCCGTCACCGCGAATGGCACCCCGGACTGTCCGCTCGCCTGAGCGACCAGGTCGCGGAGCCGCTCGGCCGCCCAGGCAGGCAAAAAGTCCACGTCTCGGACGATCACCGCGGTGTGGGCCTTGCCCAGCTCCGGGGTCCACAGGCCGAGCCACGTCGGCACGTCGTCGGGCTCCGGCGCCCCCGCGGAGAGGATGCGATCCCGCGGATGCGCGCGGCGCGCCGCCTGGCCCAGCGCGGTGGCGCGGCCAGCCCCTGGCTCACCGATCGCGACGACGATGTTGCCGGCGGACATCGCATCCGCGGCATGGGTCACCGCGGCGGCCCATGCCGGCCCCAGCGAGGTCGACGTCCCTGAACTCGGTTCCAGGCCAGGCACTTCGACGCGGAACACGTCACCGCGCGGCGTCGGCCGGACCCGCCGGCCCGAGTCCCGGGCCAGCATCATCGCCGCGGTGTTGCTGGCCGCGGACCGGGCCAGCGCGAGCAGAAGATCGGCCGACGAATCCGACCAGGTGGTGAGATTGACGCTGCCCTCGAGGCGGCCCGACGCAGGATCGAGCACCGGAACCGCCGCGCACGTGAACCGGTTGAGGCTCAACGCATAGTGCTGATCGGCGCGCACCAGCGTGGGTGCTCGATCCGCCAGCGCGAGCCCGAGTCCGTTGGTCCCGACATCGCGCTCCGAGTAGGCGAAACCAGGTGCGAGGTGCACGTCGTCGAGAGCCTGCTGCAGACTGCGGTCGCCGGACAGCCGCGACAGGACGACGCCCTCGGAGTCGGTGAGCATCAGGCTGATGGGCTCGTTGGCGAGGGTGCGGTGCAAGTCGCTCAGCACCGCATTGCCGCATTCGAAGAACAGCGAGCCGAGGTCCTCGGTACCGGTGAAGACCGGCTCGACCCCGTCGAGCGAGATGCCGTAGTCCTCGCTTCGCTGCCAGGAGGCAAGGAGACGGTCCGGCACCTGACCCCGCGACGGGGTGAGGGCGCCTACCCGCGCTGGCAGTCCGTCCGGCATGTGATCCACGTTACAAAATTTGCCCGCCTCCCGCTGTAGACGCAGGTGGGACGACGTCTCAGATTGAGACGCCGTGGATCTGCCCGAGCCCGAGGTCGCGGCCTAGCCTCGCTGACAGCGATGTGACAACCCTCACATCGGTCCGCTTGAAGGAGATCCATGTACACCAAGGACGGCAACAGCTACTTCATCGTCGACGCCCACATCGCGTTGTGGGACGCCCGGCCGGAGAACCAGCGCAACATCCACGGGAAACAGTTCATCGACTGCTTCTACGACTACCACCGAAACCTCTCTCCCGAGTCCGAGCTGTGGAGCTACGAGGACTACCTGTACCAGGGCGGCGACCGGTTGATGCGCGACCTGTTCGAGCTCGGCTACGTCGACCACGCGATCTTCCAGCCCGCACACCTCGGCGAGTTCTACTACAAGGGCTTCGGGCAGACCGCCGAAGCGTCCGACCTGGCCAAGGCGCATCCGGACAAGCTGACCTACAACCATCATTTCGACCCGCGCAACGGCGAGATGGGACTCGAGCAGCTGCGCCTGGACGCCGAGAAGTACAACCTGAAGGGCGTCAAGCTCTACACCGCCGAATGGCACGGTGAGTCCCGCGGCTGGAAGCTCGACGACCCGTGGGCCTACCGGTATTTCGAGGTCTGCCGCGAACTCGGCATCCGCAACATCCACGTCCACAAGGGACCGACGATCCGCCCGCTGGACCGTGACGCCTTCGACGTCGCCGACATCGACCACGTCGCCTCCGACTTCACCGACCTGAACTTCGTGGTCGAGCACTGCGGCCTGCCCCGGCTCGAGGACTTCTGCTGGATCGCCACCCAGGAACCCAACGTGTACGCCGGGCTCGCCGTGGCGATGCCGTTCATCCACACCCGCCCGAAGTACTTCGCGCAGATCATGGGTGAGCTCCTCTACTGGGTGGGCGAAGACCGGATCTCCTTCTCTTCCGACTACGCGCTGTGGACACCCAAGTGGCTCGTGGAAGCGTTCGTTGACTTCAACATCCCCGGCGACCTCGGCGAGTACCCGCAGATCTCCGTCGAGCAGAAGAAGAAGATCCTCGGCCTCAACGCCGCGAAGCTCTACGAGATCCCGGTCCCGGCCGAGCTGGCGCTGCCCGACGCCGACGAGCCGTCGGTCGGCCCGCGTGGCGCCGACGAGATGGCCAACGCATGAGCCGCGACACCGAGGCGATGGCCGCGCTGTCCGCCGTCGTCGATCCCGAACTCGACGAACCGATCACCGACCTGGGGTTTGTCCGCTCGCTAGTGGTGTCCCCGTCGGGCAACGTCAAGGTCAACCTGCGGCTGCCGACGTCGTTCTGCTCGCCGAACTTCGCCTACCTGATGGCATCGGACGCCAAAGACGTTCTCACCGAACTGGAGTGGACGCGGCAGGTGGTCGTCGAACTCGACGACCACCACGATTCGGACATCATCAACGCCGGCCTGGCCAGCGATGCGGGGTATCGCGGCACGTTCGGCCATGAGGCCGAGGATTCGCTCGACGATCTGCGGATGACGTTCAAGCGAAAGGCCCACACCGCGGCGATGGAGCGCTGCCTGACCGCGCTGCTGCGGTCCGACGCGTCCCGGTCGGAGGAGTCGATGGGATCGGTGCGCATCGGCGACCTGCCGGCCTGCACCGAGACCGAGGCGCTGTCGAACCGGCGGTCGGCACTCGGATTGTCCACCGCACCGGAGGAATTGGTGCTCGTCGACGAGTACGGACGTCCTTTCGAGGACGTACCGATGGCACTGCGACGGGCCCGTTCGACCCGCATCTCGATCGACGGCAACGCCCATTTCTGCCGCGGACTGCTGCGCACCCGCTACGGCGACGAGCCCGACACCTTCTTCCCCCTGTCCACCCTGATGCCCGATCTGCAAGGAGCCCACTGACATGTCCACCATGCGAGCCGTCCAGGTGGTCGGTTACCACCAGAACCTGGAGATGACCGAGCTGCCCGTGCCGACACCGTCGGGCCCGTTCGACGTCGTCGTCAAGATCGGAGGAGCCGGAGTGTGCCGCACCGACCTTCACATCCTCGAGGGCCAGTGGGCGGAGAAGTCGCAGGTGCAGCTGCCGTACACGATCGGTCACGAGAACGCGGGCTGGGTCGCGGCCGTCGGATCGGCAGTCACGAATGTCGCCGAGGGCGACAAGGTCATCGTGCATCCGCTGATCACCTGCGGGCTGTGCCGGGCGTGCCGGTCCGGTGACGACGTCCATTGCGAGGCAAACCAATTCCCGGGCATCGACACCAACGGCGGATATGCCGAATACCTGAAGACCTCGGCGCGCAGCGTCGTGCGTATCGACGACTCGCTGGAGCCCTCGGACGTCGCCGCGCTGGCCGATGCGGGCTTGACGGCGTATCACGCGGCCGCGAAGGCAGCCAAGCGGCTCGGGCCGCGAGACCGGGTCGTGGTGATAGGCGCAGGAGGCTTGGGCCACATCGGGATTCAGGTCCTCAAGGCGCTGTCACCGGCCGAGCTGATCGTCGTGGACCGAAACCCCGAGGCGCTCAAGCTCGCCGAGGCGATCGGAGCCGACCACGGGGTGGTGGCCGACGGCTCGCAGGTCGACCAGGTTCTGAGCCTCACCGGCGGGAACGGTGCCGAAGTGGTGGTCGACTTCGTCGGCGAAGGCGGAGCGACGGCCGAGGGGGTGGCCATGCTGCGCCGCGCGGGCGACTACCACGTCGTCGGATACGGCGAGAACATCGACGTTCCCACGATCGACATCATCTCGACGGAGATCAACTTCATCGGCAACCTGGTCGGCTCGTACAACGACCTGTGCGACCTGATGGCGCTGGCCGCCCGAGGCGCGGTGAACCTGCACACGCAGAAGTACGCGCTCGACGACTTCCAGTCCGCCATCACCGATCTCGACAACGGCAACGTCCGCGGCCGAGCCATCCTCATCCCATAGAAAGGCGCGATCCGCGTGATTTTCATTGTCGTGAAGTTCCGCCCCAAGCCCGAGCACGTCGAGGAGTTCCCGCAGCTGGTCGCCGGATTCACTCAGGCCACCCGAGACGAACCGGGCAACATGTGGTTCGAGTGGTCGCGCAGCCTCGACGACCCGTCCGAGTACGTCCTGGTCGAGGGGTTCCGCGACGGCGACGCCGGCAAGGCGCACGTCAGCGGCGAGCACTTCGAGAAGTTCGTCGCCGAGGCGCCGGGGTGGCTGGCATCGACGCCGCTGATCATCAGCCGTGAGATCGATGCGACCGGCTGGTCGGAGATGGGCGAGATGAAAGTCGGTTAGCGTCCTGCCATTCTCTGACAAGGGGGACGCTACAGTCCGGCTGCGACCTGCCAAAGCTGTTCTAGTTCTGCACGATTGCCACGCAACGTTGTGGGCACGACATCGGTGGCGCCAGCGTCGAGGTAAGCCTGCAGCCGGCGCGATACCGTTTCGGCGGTGCCGACGGCGGCCAGATCCGCCACGCCGTCGACTCCTTCACGGGCGATCACCGCTTGATACGACGGGATGGTCGCATAGAAGGCCAGTTCCTGCGCCGCATACGCGTGGGCCGCGTCGGTGTCGTCGTCGATCACTACGGGGACCATGGCGATGACCCGCGGTTGCGGACGACCGGCGTCGCTGGCTGCCTTCGCGATCGACGGGGCGATGAATTCGCCGATGGTACGCGGCCCCGCCAGGTAGGGCAGGGTGCCGTCGGCCAGTTCGCCTGTGACGCGTAGCGCCTGCGGCCCCATCGCGGCCACGTAGATGGGCAGTGGCGCTCCCCCCGGTACGTCAACGGGCCACTCCGGACTGGCGGTGACCTCACTGCCGTGGAAATCCACGGCGCCGTCGTCGAAGATCGACCGCAGCACCGTCAGGTATTCGCGCAACCGCCGCACCGGCTTGTCGACGGTGATGCCAAATGCCTGAGACTCGACCGACGGGGCGCCGAGCCCAAGCCCGAGACTGAAATTGCCATGCGACGCGGCCTGGGCAGTTTGTGCGGCAGCCGCAACGATCAGCGGGTGCCGCGGGTTGATGGGCACCACCGACGTGCCCACTCCGAGCCCGGGCACCGCCGCCCCGATCAGTCCCGCAAGTGCAATAGCGTCATAGTCGACGCGCTGCGCGAGCCAGACCTCTCGGACGCCGGCATCGTAGGCGGCCTGCGCCTGCGCTATCGCGTCGTCGATAAGGTTCGGTGCAGTCCGGTCCGGGGTCAGCACAACTCCATGAGGCATACCCCCGCCAACCCATCCGACGGTTGCAGATATTCCGAATGGAGTGCGGGCGGTGGGATTCGAACCCACATGTTCTTTCGAACACGGGCACCTAAAGCCCGCGCGTAAACCAGTTTCGCCACGCCCGCATCGGGTGCGATCGTACCAATCTTGACTTGTCAGACGCTGCACCTAGTTTTGCCTCAGGAGGTGGCGGTTCATGACCAGATCGGTCGAAGAGTTCGAGCAGGTCAGACGTCTCGTCGCGGCAGGGCTCAATGATTGTGCAATTGCCCGCCTCACCGGGGTTCCCCGCGGGACCGTTCGAGATTGGCGGCGCCAACCACCAGCGAGCTTGATTCACGCAAATCCACGGTCGCCATGCGGAACGCTGCACGATTTCGACGCTCTGCCCGAGGGGGCATACGCGTACCTTCTCGGGATCTACCTGGGCGACGGTTGGATCTCGCGAGGCCCTCGATCGTGGCGTCTGCGCATTGCCTGCGACACCAAATATCCCGCCATCATCGACCGCTGCCGTCAGGCAATTGATGAAGTGATGCCGGGTCAAACCGCGTCCGTGGTGAAGAGGAAGAGCAACTGCGTCGACGTAAGCAGGTATTCGCAGCACTGGCCATGCCTGCTGCCGCAGCACGGGCTGGGTCGTAAGCACCACCGGCGCATCGCGCTGGAACCGTGGCAGCAGGCAATCGTGGACAACGAGGCAGAGGAGTTCGTCCTCGGGCTCCTGCACAGTGACGGGTGCCGTGTCGTCGCGAACGATCGCGGTGTCTTCAGCGTGAGGTACCACTTCAGCAATCGGTCCGAGGACATCATCGGCTTGTTCACCGCTGCGCTCGATGTGCTCGAGATCCCATGGCGGCGATCCGACAAGTACACGGTGTCCATCTATCGCAAGGCGGCCACCGAGCGCCTCGATGAGTTCGTCGGGCCCAAGGACAGCGCGGTACCGTTGAGCAGTGTCCACTACGCGGCGTAGGAGGCCGGCGCTCATCCTGTTGGTGATCGCCGCTGCCTCGGGCTGCCTCGCGTTGGCGTGGTGGCAGTGGACACGCTTCGAATCGACCTCCGGCGACTTCCAGAACCTGGGATACGCGCTGCAGTGGCCGGCCTTCGCGGGCTTCTGCGTCTACGCCTACTTCAAGTTCGTCCGCTACGAGGACGCGCCGCCCACCCTGCAGAACACGGACGCGCCCACCGAGATCCCGGCGGGTCTGCTCCCCGAGCGCCCGAAGGCAGCGACCACCGAAGCCGATGTGACGCTGCGTGAGTACAACGCCTATCTAGCTCAACTCGCCAGAATCGATGGCGACGACAAGACAGGAACCGGTACGTGACCGCACCCGACTCGCCCTCGCCGATTGCTTCCGTCGACACCGTCCGCAAAGCCCTGACCGGCTACCGGGTCATGGCGTGGGCGACGGGCGTCTGGCTGATCGCGCTGTGCTACGAGATGGTGATGAAGTACGGCTTCGGCGACGACTCGCTGGGCTGGATCGCCGTCGTCCACGGCTGGGTGTACTTCGTCTACCTGCTCTTCACGGCCAACCTCGCGGTGAAGGTCCGCTGGCCGATCGCCAAGACCGTCGGCATCCTGCTGGCAGGCACGATCCCGCTGGTGGGCATCATCGTCGAGCATTTCCAGACGCAGAACATCAAGGACCAGTTCGGCCTGAGCTGAGTCAGACCAGCGCGCGCAGCGACGGCAGCAGCGCAGTCAGCGCACGGCCGCGGTGCGAGACCGCGTCTTTTTCCTGCGGGGTGAGCTCGGCGGCCGTCCGATCCGAATCAACTGGCAGGAACACCGGGTCGTACCCGAACCCCCCGGCGCCGCGCGGCTCGCGGACCACGGTGCCGCGCCACTCGCCGCGCACCACCACGGCGTCAGCGTCGCCAGGCCCGTGGACCAGCGCACACGCGGACACGAACGCCGCCCCGCGACGCTCGTCGGGGACGTCGGCCAGCTGACCGAGCAGCAGCGCAGTGTTGGCGGCGTCGTCGCCGTGCCGGCCTGACCACCGCGCGCTCAGCACCCCCGGCATGCCGTTGAGCGCGTCGACTTCGATGCCGGAATCGTCGGCCACCGCCGGCAGGCCCGTCGCGGTGTAGGCGTCGCGCGCCTTGGCAAGAGCGTTCTCCTCGAATGTCGCGCCTGTCTCGGGCGCTTCGTCGAACGCGGCCACGTCGGCCAGCGACACCAGCGTCACACCGCCTACCCCGGCGGCATCGAGCACCCGCTGGAGTTCGGTCAGCTTCTTGAGGTTGCGAGTGGCAACCAGGAGCCGGGTCAGCTTCCGAACGCCTTCTTCGAAGGCTCGCCCGATTGGGGCAGCGTCCCGGGGTACGGCAACTCCAGCGCCTCCTGCTGGATCACGAACAGCTGATCGCAGGCGGCCATCGCGGCGTCGAGCATCTTGTCGAGAGTCGAGCGGGGGAACGTCGCGCCCTCGCCGGTGCCCTGGATCTCGACCAGCGTGCCGGTGTCCGTCGCGACCACGTTCATGTCGACTTCGGCGCGTGAATCCTCGGTGTAGGGCAGGTCGACGCGGATACGGCCGTCGACGACGCCGACGCTGACCGCTGCGATCGCACAGGACAGCGGTCGCGGGTCCTTGAGTTTGCCGGCGGCGGCCAGGTAGGTCACGGCGTCTGACAGCGCGACGTAGGCGCCGGTGATGGCAGCGGTGCGGGTGCCGCCGTCAGCCTGCAGGACATCGCAGTCGATGGCGATCGTGTTCTCCCCCAGCGCAGCCAGGTCGATGCAGGCACGCAGCGAACGCCCGACCAGGCGGCTGATCTCCTGGGTGCGACCGCCCACGCGGCCCTTCACCGACTCGCGGTCGGAACGATCGTGGGTGGCTGCGGGCAGCATCGCGTACTCCGCGGTCAGCCAGCCCTGGCCGGAGCCCTTGCGCCACCGCGGAACGCCCTCGGTCACGCTCGCGGTGCACATGACCCGCGTCTGCCCGAACTCGACCAGCACCGATCCCGCCGGGTGGGTGGTGAAGCCGCGGGTCAGGGTGACGGGGCGAAGCTCGTCGTCGAGCCGGCCGTCTTCTCGTCTGGACACGGGCCAACCCTAGCCGGTCGCCAAGACCGCGCCGAGATCGACGTAATGGCGGGCGCCTCTCGCACAAACCCGCCCAAATGTCGGTTTGGGCGATAAGGGGTCAGATGTCGAATGCCTCGTTGGCCACGACGGCGTGCACCGGACCGTCGAACTCCGCCTTCGCCTCGCTGATGACGTCTTCGCGCGACGTCCACGGCGGGATGTGGGTCAGCAGCAGCTCGCGGACCCCCGCGCGGGCGGCCGCGCGACCGGCCTCGGTGCCCGAGAGATGCAACCGCGGCGGACGGCTCGGGTCGTGTGTCCACGACGCCTCGCACAGGAACACGTCGGCGCCGCGGGCCAGATCGATGAGCGCGTCGCAGTAGCCGGTGTCCCCGCTGTAGACGAGCGTGGCGCCCGACGGGTCGGTGATGCGCATGCCGTAGGACTCCGTCGGGTGGCAGACCAGGCGCGGCACGATCGTCAGCGCTCCGATCTGGACGGCCTGGTTGTCCACCCAGTGCCGGATGTCGAAGATGTCGGTGAAGTCGTCGATCTCGCCACCTTCTGGCGACGACGCAGAACCGAGACGCGCCCACGTGTTGGCCGGACCGTAGACGACACCGCGTTCGGTGGCCGGGCTCGGGTGATAGCGACGCCAGACGAACAAGCCGGGCAGATCCAGGCAGTGATCGGCGTGCAGATGCGACAACAGGACGTGCACCGAATTCGGATCCGCGTGGCGCTGAAGAGCACCGAGAACGCCGCCACCGAAGTCGAGGACCAGCGGCGGAGTATCGGGCGCGGTCACCAGATAACCGGACGCGGGCGAATCAGGTCCGACCACACTGCCGGAACACCCCAGTACGGTGACTCGCACGCCCACTAGCTTGCCATGCCCACCAGCGCTATGCGGAAAACATCGCCGCTTTCCGCGACCGAGATCATGTCCGTGTTCCGGCGTGACCCTGGACATGGCGCACACCGTCGAGGGAGGGCCCCAGGAAACGCGCCGCCAACCGCGTGAACGCCTCCGGATCGCCGGTCGCCTCGAACACCCGTCGCGGCGCCGGCGCACCATCACCCGGGTGCGGCCGCAGCAGGTCGCGCTCGGTGAGCACCCGTAACAGATCCTTTGCTGTTTCCTCGGCACTCGACACCAACGTCACGTCCTGGCCCATTGCCAGCTGGATGAGGCCTGACAGCATCGGGTAGTGCGTGCAGCCCAGGACCAGGGTGTCGACCTGTGCCCGTTGCAGTGGTTCGAGGTAGCCCTCGGCCAGGCCGAGGACCTGCCGCCCGCTGGTGACACCACGCTCGACGAAGTCGACGAAGCGCGGGCAGGCCACCGAGAACACCTCGAGGTCGCGTGCGGCGGCGAACGCGTCCTGGTAGGCGCCCGACGCGATGGTCGCGGCCGTGCCGATGACACCCACCCGGCCGGTGCGCGTGGTGCTGACGGCTCGCCGGACGGCGGGCAGGATGACCTCGACAACGGGAATCGGCGCGTACCGCTCGCGCGCGTCCCGTAGGCAGGCCGACGACGCGGTGTTGCACGCGATCACCAACGCCTTGATGCCTCGCTCGGCGAGGTCGTCACCGATGGCGAGTGCGTGCTCACGGATCTGCGGAACCGTGAGAGGGCCATAGGGTCCGTTGGCCGTGTCGCCGACGTAGACGATCTCCTCGTCGGGCAGCTGGTCGATGATCGCGCGGGCCACGGTCAGGCCGCCGACCCCGGAATCGAAGATCCCGATCGGCAGATCCGCGCTCATCGGGACAGGTAGGGCGGAGCGGGGGCGCCCTTGCCGACGGCGCGAGTGCGCCGCTCCGGGCCGGACAGGAGGTACGCCGCGAGCACCCCGGCCAGCGCACCGCACAGATGGCCCTGCCAGGAGACGCCGAACGTGCCAGGCAGGACGCCGAGCAGCACGCTGCCGTAGAAGAACAGAACAACGACGCCGACGGCGATCTGCCACACCTTGCGGGTGAAGAAGCCGAACACGATCAGGAAGGTGAGCCAGCCGAAGATCAGGCCGGACGCGCCGATGTGATTGGTCTCGCAGCGCACACCGACGTAAGGGCACTGGGCACCGATGTTGCCGATCAGCCAGGTGCCCAGGCCGCCGACGAGCCAGATGATCGCGGTGGCGAACAGAAACCGCGACAGCCCCGCCAACGTCATCAGGAACCCGAGGACCAACGCCGGAACGGTGTTGGCCATCAGGTGTTCCCAGTTCGAGTGCAGCAGAGGGGCGAACAGGATTCCCGCCAGACCGTCGGTTTCCAGCGGTCGAATTCCATTGCTGTCCAAGCGATGTCCGCTCACGGCATCGAATGCTTCGATGACCCAAAGCATGACGACGAACGACACGATGGTGAGCCCACCGACGAGCCAGCCGGGACGTTGCCGCCCCGCGGTCGGGCCGGGGCTTCCGCCGGTGCCCGTCATGCCCATAGTTGCCCTTCCAGCGCGTCTTCTGCGTCGTCCAGGCTACCGGCGTAGGCACCGGTGGACAGATACTTCCACCCGGCATCACACACGGTGAAGGCGATGTCGGCACGCTCCCCCGCCTTGACGGCCTTGGCCGCCATGCCGAGTGCTGCGTGCAGGATCGCGCCGGTGGAGATACCCGCGAAGATGCCCTCCACCTGGATGAGCTCACGGGTACGGCGCACCGCGTCGAAGGACCCGACCGCGAACCGGGTGGTCAGCACGTCGGGGTCGTAGAGCTCGGGGATGAAGCCCTCGTCGATGTTGCGCAGCGCGTACACCCCTTCGCCGTACCGGGGTTCGGCGGCGACGATCTGCACTCCCGGCACGTTCTCGCGCAGGAACCGACCCGTGCCCATCAGGGTGCCGGTGGTGCCGAGCCCCGCCACGAAGTGCGTGATCTCGGGGAGGTCCGCCAGCAGTTCCGGGCCGGTGCCCTCGTAGTGCGCCATGGCGTTGGCGGGGTTGCCGTACTGGTAGAGCATCACCCACGAAGGGTTCTGTGCAGCAAGCTCTTTGGCGTGCGCGACCGCGGTGTTGGAGCCACCCTCGGCCGGTGAGTAGATGATCCGCGCGCCGTAGAGCTCGAGCAGTTGGCGGCGCTCGATCGAGGTGTTCTCCGGCATCACGCAGATCATGTTGTAGCCCTTGAGCAGAGCCGCCATCGCCAGCGAGATGCCGGTGTTGCCGCTCGTCGGTTCCAGGATCGTCGCACCCGGTTGGAGCCGACCCTCGCGCTCCGCCTCCTCGATCATGCGCAGTGCCGGCCGGTCCTTGATGGACCCCGTCGGATTGCGGTCCTCGAGTTTGGCCCACAGGCGCACGTGCGGATCGCCATCCCACGCCGGCGAGAGCCGCGGCAGTCCCACCAGC
Organism: Mycobacterium sp. IDUB_1; assembly: GCF_055419625.1. Classification (NCBI taxonomy): domain Bacteria; kingdom Bacillati; phylum Actinomycetota; class Actinomycetes; order Mycobacteriales; family Mycobacteriaceae; genus Mycobacterium; species Mycobacterium sp. IDUB_1. The sequence continues at coordinate 447,272 of NZ_JBVAYA010000005.1, forward strand.
GGGGTGCTGCCGAGCGCCTGCAGCAGAGAGTCGTACCTCATCAGCCTCCTGCCACGGCCGGCAGGATCGTCACCGAATCACCGTCGGAGATCTCGGTGTTCAAGCCGCCGGAGAACCGCACGTCCTCGTCGTTGACGTAGATGTTGACGAACCGGTGCAGCTTGCCTGGATTGGCGGGGTCGACCAGCCGTTCGGTGATCCCCGAGTAGTTGGCTTCCAGATCGTCGATCACCGCCTGCAGGGTCGTCCCGGAGGCGGACACCCGCTTCTCGCCGCCGGTGTGGGTGCGCAGGATCGTCGGGATGGACACGGTGACGGACATGGCAGGGCTCCTCGGTTCTCGGGTTGTCTGGCGTCAGTACTGCTCGACGACGGTGACGGGTTCTTCGGTTACCACGCCGTCCACGATGCGGTAGCTCCGCAGCTCGTGCTCGTCGGGATCGCGCGTCGACACCAGCACGTAGTGGGCGTCCGGTTCGGAGGCGTAGGAGATGTCGGTGCGGCTCGGGTACGCCTCGGTGGCGGTGTGCGAGTGGTAGATCACGATGGGCGCCTCGTCGGCGTCGTCCATGGCCCGCCACACCTTCAGCTGCTCGCCGGAGTCGAACCGGTAGAAGGTCGGCGACCTCTCGGCGTTGACCATCGCGATGAACCGCTCAGGTCGGTCGGACCCCTCCGGGCCGGCGATCACCCCGCACGCCTCGTCGGGGTGGTCGGCGCGTGCATGATCGACCATCGCCGCCACCAGGTCAGCACGAATCGTCAGCACCCGCTCTCCTTCACTCGAACGCTCCGGGCAACAGCCCACGGTAGGTCGGTATTCCGGCGACGCCCTCGGCGGCCAGGACCCCGGCCAGCACCGCGCTGGCCAGCACGTCGGCCGCGGCCGCGCCGACCGCCGTCATCAGCGGCACCTCCGGAGACATCGACGCCGGGAGCTGTGTCGACGAGGCGGGGCCGGGCTCGACCTCGACGGCACCGGTGGCCAGCGCGAACACCGTGTCACCGTCCAGCGGCGTGTGGCACGGCCGGATCGTGCGCGCCAGCCCGTCCTGCGCGGCGACGGCGACGCGGCGGCAGGCCGCCTTGCTCAGCGCCGCGTCCGTGGCCACGACCGCGATCGTGGTGTTGAGCGGGCCGAGCTCGCCGTGCCGGTCCGCGTAGGCGGCGATCTGGTCGGCCGGCGGCGCCACCAGGCCGAACTCCTCGATGAGGTCGGCCTGCCAGGGCAGCCCGGTGGCCGGATCGACGACGTCGCCCGCCGAGTTGACGACGACCAGCGCGCCGACGGTGACGCCGATGTCGAGCGTCACCGACGCGGTCCCGACGCCGCCCTTGAGCACCCCTGCCCGCGCCCCGACACCCGCGCCGACGGTACCGATGGCGGTGTCAGCGGCAGCCGCGGCGGCCGCGGAAAAGCCGAAGTCCGCGGTCGGCCGGCATTGCCAACCGCCTACGGGCAGGTCGAAGATCACCGCGGCGGGCACGATCGGCACCACCCCGCCCGTCATCGCGACGCCGCGCTGCTGCTCTTCCAGCCACGTCATCACGCCGTCGGCGGCGGCGAGCCCGAAGGCGCTGCCACCGGTCAGGACGACCGCGTCGACGTGCCGCACCGAATTGCTGGGGTCCAGCAGATCGGTCTCGCGGGTGCCCGGCGCTCCACCACGGCCGTCGACTGCGCCGACCGTGCCCGGCGGGGTCAGCACGACGGTGGTTCCTGTCGCCCAGCCCGAACCCAGCGCGGCATCGGAGTCGATTGCATGGTGGTGCCCGACGCGGATGCCGCCGACGTCGGTGATCGCGCCCGGCATCAGCGCCCCGTCCCCATCAGGCTGACGACCAGGTAGTCCTGCAGAACCGTGAGCCACTGGTAGACGTCGAGGTGTCCGGCCATCGGATGGTCACCGGGCAGCCGGTCGGGTCCATCAGGGCCGATCTCGAGCATGGTGCCCAGCGCCAGTCGGACGTCGTTGACCGCCGAGACCCATGCCTGCGCGTCGTCCTCGGACAGCTCGAACTTCCCGCCGCCGGTGGGAATCGTCGCCAGCAGGCGACCCGCCGCGGTGCGCTTGGCGTCGAGGATTTCGGGCTCGTGCAGACTGCGCAACGCGCTGTTGAGACTCTCGGCCGGACCGGATCCGGCGGGGTGGTCGGTCGCCGGCTTGTAGAAGTCGGGAAGCAGCCGCTTCATCGTATCGTCTTGCGGCGCAGTCGAATTACCGGTGCGAATGCCCGTGATCTCGGCGAGCTCGTCGACCGGCGCCGATGCAGCACGCTCGTCGAGCATGTCGAGTAGCGACGTCACCAGACTGGAGAGCAGGTCGGCCTCGTGAGCGGCCAGTGCCGACCGGAACCGTGGGCCGTCACCGCCGTCGACCCTCTTCCATTTACGCACAGCCGGGTCAGCGGTCCTGTTGCAGTGTCGCCCACAACCCGGCGGCGTGAAGCTTGGACACGTCGACCTCCATGGATTCCCGGGTGCCGGCGGAGACCACGGCTTTACCCTCGTTGTGCACCTGCAGCATCAGCTTGGTGGCGTGCGACTCGCTGTAGCCGAACAGCTTCTGCAAGACGTAGGTCACATACGTCATCAGGTTCACCGGGTCGTCCCAGACGATCGTGACCCACGGGGTGTCCGCGGCGGCATCGGAGCTCACCTCGCGTTCTACGGAGGTATCCGGTCGTGCCTTCGCCGGCGTCACCATGCGGGCCAGAATACCGGGGTCCTCCCCCGGCTCCGAACCGATACGGTTGGGCGGTGACCTCGTCGCCGGAGAACCCGTCTGCGCACCCCTCACCGGCCCTGCTGACCGACAAGTACGAGCTGACCATGCTCGCGGCCGCGCTCGAGGACGGCACCGCCCACCGCCGCACCTCGTTCGAGGTGTTCGCGCGGCGGTTGCCCGACGGCCGGCGTTACGGCGTCACCGGCGGGACGGGACGCTTCCTGGAAGCGTTGTCGCAGTTCAGGTTCGGTGAGTCCGAACTCGCCGCACTCGAGCGTTTCTGCGATGCCGACACCCTCGCCTACCTCGCCGCCTACCGCTTCAGCGGAGACATCGACGGCTACCCCGAGGGTGAGCTGTACTTCCCGGGCTCGCCGGTGCTCTCCGTGCACGGCACGTTCGCCGAGTGTGTGCTGCTCGAGACGCTGGTGTTGTCGATCTTCAATCACGACACCGCGATCGCATCGGCGGCTGCGCGGATGGCCAGCGCTGCGCAGGGCCGCCCGATGATCGAGATGGGGTCGCGCCGCACACACGAGGCCGCGGCGGTCGCCGCGTCGCGCGCCGCGTACATGGCCGGGTTCACCGGATCGTCGAACCTGGAGGCCGAGCGCACCTACGGCGTGCCGGCGCTCGGCACCAGCGCGCACGCGTTCACGCTGCTGCACTCGGAGGCCGGGCAGTCCGCCTCCGACGGGGAGAAGGCGGCGTTCCGTGCGCAGGTCGACGCACTGGGCGTGGGCACCACACTGCTGGTCGACACCTACGACATCACCGCCGGGGTCGCGAACGCGATCGACGCCGCCGGCCCCGAGCTGGGCGCCGTGCGGATCGACTCGGGCGACCTCGGTGTGCTGGCCCGCCAGGTGCGCGCCCAACTCGACGGGCTCGGCGCCACCGGCACCAAGATCGTGGTTTCCGGCGACCTCGACGAATTCGCGATCGCCGCCCTGCGGGCCGAACCTGTCGACATCTACGGGGTGGGCACGTCGGTGGTGACCGGATCGGGTGCGCCGACGGCGAGCATGGTCTACAAGCTGGTCGAGGTCGACGGCCTCCCGGTCGCCAAACGCAGCAGCCACAAGGAGTCCCACGGCGGCCGCAAGCAGGCGACGCGGCTCGCCAAGGAGTCCGGCACGATCGTCGAGGAGGTGGTTCACCCCTTTCACGATGAGGCCGAGGACTCGTTGGACGTGCCGCCCGACCTCGTGGCTCGGACGGTGACGACGGCGCTGGTGCGCGACGGGCAAGCGGTCGCCGATCTCTCCCTCGCGGCAGCGCGTGAGCGCGTGCAGCAGGGTCTGCTGAGCCTGCCTTGGGACGGGTTGAAGCTGTCCAAGGGCGAACCCGCAGTCCCGACCCGGATGATCGCCCCCCGCGGTCGGTAGGGCGGTGGGTACCAAGCCCGGCGAGGTCGCCGAACTCCTCGCCGCTGCGGTCACCGCGCTGGGCGGCGCGCATCGCGACGGACAGGTCGCGATGGCCGAAGCGGTTGCGCAGTCCTTCACCAGTGGTGAGCATCTGGCCGTGCAGGCCGGCACGGGAACCGGCAAGTCACTGGCCTATCTCGTACCCGCCATCGCCCACGCGCTCTCCGACGAGCGGCCCGTCGTCGTGTCCACCGCCACCATCGCGCTGCAACGTCAGCTCGTGGACCGCGACCTGCCGCGCCTCGCCGACTCGCTGACGCCCCACCTCCCCCGACGGCCGGAGTTCGCCCTGCTGAAGGGGCGAGGAAACTACCTGTGCCTGAACAAGATTCACAACGGATCCGGAAACGGGGCAACCGAACCCGCCGATGACCAACCGCAGGACCAACTGTTCAACCCGGTCGCGTCCACTGCGCTGGGCCGCGATGTCGCCCGGCTCACCGAATGGTCGGCCAGCACGAAGACCGGTGACCGCGACGACGTGGTGCCCGGTGTGCCGGACCGCGCGTGGGCGCAGGTCAGCGTGTCATCGCGGGAGTGCATCGGGGTCTCGCGGTGCCCCTTCGGCTCCGACTGCTTCGCCGAGCGGGCGCGCGATCGCGCCGCCGACGCCGACGTGGTGGTGACCAATCACGCGCTGCTGGCCATCGACGCGATCGGGGATGCCAACGTGCTGCCCGAACACGACCTGCTGGTGGTCGACGAAGCCCACGAACTGGTGGACCGGGTGACGGGCGTGGCGACGGCCGAATTGTCGGCTACAGCGCTGGGCGTGGCGCAACGCCGTGCCGCGCGCGTGCTCGACGCCGAACTCGTCGAACGCTTCGAGGCGGCCTCGGCGACGTTGTCGTCGGCCCTCTTCGACGCTCGGCCGGGTCGCATCGACGTGCTCGACGAGGAGCTCGGGAGTTATCTGAGCGTGCTGCGCGACAGCGCGAGCCGCGCCCGCACCGCGGTCGAGACCGCCCCGAACGATCCGAAGACGACCACCGCGCGCGCCGAGGCCGCGACGGCGCTGGGCGACGTCGCCGACACGGCCGCGCGAATCCTCGCCTCCTTCGTGCCGGCCATCCCCGACCGCACGGACGTCGTCTGGGTCGAACACATCGAGGACACCCGCTCGGGCAACCGCACCTTGCTGCGCGTCGCCCCACTGTCAGTGGCCGGGCTGCTTCGCGCGCGACTGTTCGGTCCCACCACCGCGGTGCTGACGTCGGCGACGCTGACCGTGGGCGGGGATTTCGACGCGATGGCCGCGGCGTGGGGACTCACCGGCGCACCGGAGGCCGACGCCAGCTGGCGCGGGCTCGACGTCGGCTCGCCGTTCGACCACGCCCGCTCGGCGATCCTCTACGTCGCCGCGCACCTGCCGCCACCCGGGCGCGACGGCGTCGGCTCAGCGGAGCAGCTCGACGAGATCGCCGGCCTGATCGAGGCAGCCGACGGGCGCACGCTGGGTCTGTTCTCCTCGATGCGCGCCGCGCGGTCCACCGCCGAGATCATGCGCGACCGCCTCGCCACCCCGGTGCTGTGTCAGGGCGAGGACAGCACCGCCGCGCTGATCGCACGCTTCGCCGCCGACGAGCAGACGTCGCTGTTCGGCACCCTCTCGCTGTGGCAGGGCGTCGATGTGCCCGGTCCGTCGCTGTCCCTGGTGCTGATCGACCGGATTCCCTTCCCCCGCCCCGACGATCCGCTGCTGACCGCGCGCCAGCGCGCCGTCGCCGCGCGCGGCGGCAACGGTTTCATGGCGGTGGCCGCCAGCCATGCTGCGCTGCTGCTCGCCCAGGGTGCAGGCAGGCTGCTGCGCCGCGTCGACGACCGCGGCGTGGTGGCCGTCCTGGACTCCCGGATGGCGACCGCGCGCTACAGCGGCTACCTGAGGTCGTCGCTGCCGCCGTTCTGGGCCACCACCGACGGCGACGCCGTGCGGGCCGCACTGCGGCGGCTGCACGGCGGCGGCTGAGCCGAGGTTCGTCGACTGCCCGGCAGCAGACGAGCGCGGTCACTATTGTCGATCGCGCAGGTGGCCGGCGTTCCGCTGCGGGCCGCGGAACGACCCGAAAGGCGGCGTCATGGGCCCGTCGACACGACCACGGACACTGCTGGGCGTTCTGATCGGCGTCGGAGCGGTGCTGTGTGCCGCCTGCGCTACGACCGTGCAGGGCAACGCCGTATCGGTGTTCAACGATCCGTTCTCCGTCGCCGGGATGCCCGCCACCGACGGACCCACCGGCCTGCGGCCCAATGCCGAAGGACCCAGCCGTGAGGTCGAAGGCACCGACGGCGGAGACATCGACAACCTGGCGGCCAGCGCTGTCAGCGACGTCGAACAGTTCTGGGAGAGCGCGTATCCGGAGACCTTCGACGACGGCTTCACTCCCGTCAAGGAGTTGATCTCCTGGGACGCCGGGAGTTTCGACGGGACGTTCTGTGGCGATGACACGTTCGGCCTGATCAATGCCGCCTACTGCTACCCCGACAGGACCATCGGCTGGGACAGGGGTCAGCTGCTGCCGGATCTGCGCCGCGCTCACGGCGACATCGGTGTGGCGATGGTGCTGGCTCACGAGTACGGCCACGCGGTCAGCCGCGCCGCCAAGCTCACCACCAGTGACACTCCGACCCTGGTCGCCGAGCAGCAGGCCGACTGCCTGGCCGGTTCCTACATGCGCTGGGTGGCCGAAGACAACTCTCCCCGCTTCTCTCTGAGCACCGGCGACGGGCTGAACAACGTCCTGGCAGGCGTCATCTCGTTCCGCGATCCCCTTCTGCAAGAAGGCGATCCGGGGGCAGGTGTCGACGAGCACGGCTCGGCCTTCGAACGCATCTCGGCCTTCCAGTTCGGCTTCACCGACGGGCCGAAGGCGTGCGCCGGAATCGACATGCGCGAGATCGGTCAGCGGCGCGGCGACCTCCCGGTCCTCTTACCCGAGGACGAGTCCGGCGAGTTGGCGATCGACGAGAGCTCGGTGCGTTCCATCATCGACGCGATGGGAATCCTGTTCTCCCCCACCGCGCCTCCCGCGCTCAGTTTCGACGCGGCGGCCGCGAGCACGTGCGCCGACGCGCGCCCCAGCCCACCCGCGTCGTACTGCCCGGCCACCAACACCATCGTCGTGGACCTGCCGGCGTTGACCCAATTAGGCGCCCAGGGCGCCGAAGGCGGGCTGGCCTCCGGCGACAACGTCGCCTACTCGGTGCTGGTCTCGCGGTACATGCAGGCGATCCAGCACGAGCGCGGCGGGGTGGCACTGGACAACGCCGAAGCCGCGCTGCGCACTGCGTGTCTCACCGGTGTCGCGACGGTCAAGATGTCCAAGCAAGTCACCACCCCCGACGGTGCGACGATCGCACTGACGGCCGGCGACGTCGACGAGGCGGTGTCGGGCCTGCTCACCAACGGCCTGGCCGCCAGCGACATCAACGGCGAGTCCGTGCCGTCGGGGTTCTCCCGCATCGACGCGTTCCGCGTCGGCGTGCTCGGCGACGCGAACCGCTGCTTCGCGCGCTTCCAATAATTGCCCCACCCAGCGATGCCCCCCCAATGATTACCCCACCCAGCGATACCCCCCAAAGGTCACCCCGCCAGCGTCACCAGACCCAACTCGTTGTCACCGGCCAGCAGGCGATGGTGGGGCAGCACGCGCACGGTGTATCCGACCGGACCGGTGACCGGTAGCGGCGTGCTGGCAGTGAAGATGTCCTCGCCGCCGTCGGAGACTCCCGAGTGGGTCATCGGGACCGTCACCGGATCCACCAGTGCGTCACCGGCATCCACGCGTCCGAGAACCGCCTGCACCGTCACCTCGTCGGGTGCGAGCCCCTCCAGGCAGAGCCGCGCCGTCAGCGTCAGCTCCGAGCCGAGCAGCGGCGTGTCGGGCAGGCCGTAACTGTCGACCTCGACGATGCGGACGCTCGGCCACGCCTTCTCCACTTTCTGCCTGTAGTCGGCGAGCTCGCGCGCAGCGCCGAAGGGCATGCCGTAGTCGCCCGCTGCCACGTCTCCGGGCTCGATGGACTGCCGCAGCGCCCATGCCGCAGGAAGGTAGTAGCGCTGGGTGTAGTCCTGCACCATCCGCGAGGCCAGCACCTTCGGTCCGAGGACCTGCAGTGTGTGCCTGACCATCTCGACCCAGCGGGTCGGGACACCCCGCTCGTCGCGGTCGTAGAACTTCGGCGCCACCGCGCGCTCGAGCAGGTCGTAGAGCGCGGCTGCTTCCAGGTCGTCACGCCGGTTCTCGTCGGTCAGCCCGTCGGCTGTCGGTATCTCCCAACCGTTTTCGCCGTCGTACCACTCGTCCCACCAGCCGTCGCGGATCGACAGGTTCAGTCCGCCGTTGAGCGCACTCTTCATCCCCGACGTACCGCAGGCCTCCAGGGGGCGCAGCGGGTTGTTCAGCCAGACGTCGCAGCCGTGGTAGAGCGTGCGTGCCATCGACATGTCGTAGTCGGGTAGGAAGGCGATACGGTGCCGGACGTCGGCCTGGTCGGCGAACCGCACGACCTGCTGGATCAACGCCTTACCGCCTTCGTCCGCGGGGTGTGACTTGCCGGCCACGATCAGCTGCAGGGGGCGCTCGGGATCGAGCAGGAGCCGCCGCAGCCGCTCGGGGTCGCGCAGCATCAGGGTCAGGCGCTTGTAGGTGGGCACTCGGCGGGCGAACCCGATGGTCAACACATTCGGATCGAATGCTGTTGCGATCCAACCCAGTTCGGCATCAGCGGCGCCACGCTCCAACCAGGAGCGGCGCACCCTGTCCCGGACGTCGTACACCAGTGCCTCGCGCAGCTGCGAACGAATCCACCACAGATGACCCGGGTCCACCTCGTGCAGACGCTCCCACGTCTCGGGCTCCTGCAGCGAGCTCAGATCCTGGCTGCCGAGCAGCTCCCGCCCCAGCTCCAGCCACTGCGGAGCTGCCCACGTCGGGGCGTGGACGCCGTTGGTGATCGAGCCGATCGGTACCTCGGCCGGGTCGAAGCCGGGCCACAGGTTGTTGAACATCTCGCGACTGACGCGGCCGTGCAGCAGCGACACCCCGTTGGCGCGCTGGGCCAGCCGCAAGCCCATGTGGGCCATGTTGAACTTCGTCGGGTCGTCCTCGGAGCCGAACGCGAGGATGCGTTCCACCGGCACTCCGGGCAGTAACCGCGAGCTGGAGGCCCCCGCGTCCGCGCCGAAGTACCGCGACACCATGTCGACCGGGAACCGGTCGATACCTGCCGGCACCGGGGTGTGGGTGGTGAACACCGTCGACGAGCGCACGACCGTCAGCGCGGTGTCGAAGTCGAGTCCCGCCTCGATCAGCTCCCGGATGCGTTCAGCCCCGAGGAAGCCGGCGTGGCCCTCGTTCATGTGGAAGACCTCGGGCGCGGCGAGACCTTCGATCTCGGTGAACGCCCGAATCGCGCGCACGCCGCCGATGCCGGCCAGCAGTTCCTGCCGGATGCGGTGCTCCTGGTCGCCGCCATAGAGCCGGTCGGTCACCGAACGCAGTTGGTGATCGTTTTCGGGGATGTCGGAATCGAGCAGCAGCAGCGGGATACGGCCGACCTGAGCGATCCAGATCCGGGCGAAGAGCTGTGCAGAGTCGGGCAGCGCCAGACTGATCAGGACGGTCTCTCCCGAGGCGTCGGCGAGCAAACGCAACGGCAGGCCCTGCGGGTCGAGTAGCGGATAGTTCTCGTGCTGCCAGCCGTCGGCGGACAGCGACTGCCGGAAGTAGCCCGACCGGTAGTACAGCCCGACCGCGATCAGCGGGAGCCCCAGGTCTGACGCCGACTTGAGGTGATCGCCCGCGAGGATGCCGAGACCCCCGGAATAGTTGGGCAGGACCTCGGCCACCCCGAACTCCATCGAGAAGTACGCGATGCCTTTGGGCAGCACAGCACCGTCACCGCGGGCCTGCCCGAGCTGCTGGTACCACAGGGGCCGGCTCAGGTAGTCGTCCAGATCGGCGGCGAGAGCACCGAGGCGCGAGACGAAGTGCTCGTCGCCGGCGAGGGCCTCGAGCCGTTCCGGGCTGACGTGGCCGAGCATCGCCACCGGGTCCGCGCCGACGAGTTTCCAGAGCTCCGGATCGATCGTTTCGAACAGATCCTGGGTCGGTTTGTCCCATGACCACCGCAAATTGATCGAGAGCCGTTCGAGTGCGGCCAGCGATTGCGGGAGGTGGGCGCGGACGGTGAACCGACGGAGAGCTTTCACACGTGCTCACGTTACTGCCGTGACGCCCGCCCATGGGTGACGTGCTGCACTTCCACTCTCCCGCTGGGTTGAGGCTGACACTACGGTGGGTATAGGCGCGACGAAGGTGCACGACGAGCTGTGAACCAACCATCCAACGTGTTAGGGAGTGCTTGAGTGACCGCCGGTCGGATCGAAATCGATGACGTCCAGCCTGTGGTGTCCGGCGGGAGATTCCCCGCCAAGGCGGTGATCGGCGAGGTGGTTCCGGTGACCGCGACGGTGTGGCGCGAGGGCCACGACGCGGTCGCGGCCACGCTGGTCGTCCGCTATCACGGCACCAGTTATCCGCCTCTGGCCGACGAGCCACCAGGCCGGACCAAGACGACACAGGCGGTCCCGATCGAGGAGGTCGTGACCCCCTCGTCGGCACGCGTCCGTCCGGCCGCGCTGCCGATGGCGGCAGGTCGCACGCCAGACGTGTTCCACGGCCAGTTCACCCCAGACGCTGCCGGCCTGTGGACGTTCCGCGTCGACGGGTGGGGCGATCCCATCGCGACGTGGCGCCACCACGTGATCGCCAAGCTCGAGGCCGGACAGAGCGAGGGCGAACTGTCCAACGATCTGCTCCTGGGCGCCAAGCTCTTCGAGCGCGCATCCACCGGCGTGCCGCGTCAGATGCGCTACCCGCTGATGGAGGCCGCAGAACGGCTGCGCACGCCCGGTGATCCGTACTACCGGGCCGGGGCCGCACTCTCCCCCGAGGTCACCGAGCTGGTCGACCAGTATCCGCTGCGCGAACTCATCACCCGCGGCGCTGCCTACGGCATCTGGGTCGATCGGCCGCTGGCCCGCTTCAGCTCCTGGTACGAGTTCTTCCCGCGCTCGACGGGCGGCTGGGACGACTCCGGCAACCCGGTGCACGGCACGTTCACGACGGCGAAGACAGCGTTGCCGCGGGTCGCCCGCATGGGCTTCGACATCGCCTACCTGCCGCCGATCCACCCGATCGGCAAGGTGCACCGCAAGGGCCGCAACAACAGCGTCACCGCCGGCCCCAACGACGTCGGCTCACCCTGGGCCATCGGCAGCGACGAGGGCGGTCACGACGCCGTCCACCCCGACCTGGGCACGATCGACGACTTCGACGACTTCGTCGCCGCCGCACACGGCGAAGGCCTAGAGGTCGCCCTCGACCTGGCGCTGCAGTGCGCACCCGATCACCCGTGGGCCAAGGAGCATCCGGAGTGGTTCACGGTGCTGCCCGACGGCACGATCGCGTACGCGGAGAACCCGCCGAAGAAGTACCAGGACATCTACCCGCTGAACTTCGACAACGACCCGGCCGGCCTCTACGAAGAGGTCCTGCGCGTCGTGAAATTCTGGGTGTCCCACGGCGTCAAGGTGTTCCGCGTCGACAATCCCCACACCAAGCCGCCGAACTTCTGGGCCTGGCTCATCGGCGAGGTCAAGAACATCGACCCCGATGTGCTGTTCCTCGCCGAGGCCTTCACCCGGCCGGCGCGGTTGTTCGGCTTGGCCAAACTGGGTTACACGCAGTCCTATACGTACTTCACCTGGCGCACCGCGAAGTGGGAGCTGACCGAGTTCGGCCAGTCGATCGCCGAGCACGCCGACTACGCGCGGCAGAGCTTGTGGACCAACACCCCCGACATCCTCCATGCGAGCCTGCAGCACGGCGGCCCGGGGATGTTCGCGATCCGGGCTGCGCTGGCCGCCACGATGAGTCCGACGTGGGGCGTGTACTCCGGTTACGAGCTGTTCGAACACCGCGCCGTGAGCGAGGGCAGCGAGGAGTACCTCGACTCGGAGAAGTACGAGCTGCGGCCCCGCGACTTCGAGGCCGCGCTCGCCGACGGCGAGTCGCTGGAGCCGTTCCTGACTCGGCTCAACGAGATTCGCCGGCTGCATCCGGCCCTGCACCAGCTGCGCACGATCCGGTTCCACCACGTCGACAACGACGCATTGATGGCCTACAGCAAATTCGATCCCGTGACGGGTGATCAGGTGCTGGTCGTGGTGACGCTCAATCCCTTCGGTGCCGAAGAAGGCACGGTGTGGTTGGACATGCCCTCAGTGGGAATGGATCCGCAGGAGCGTTTCTGGGTGCGCGACGAGATCACCGGAGAGGAATACCAGTGGGGCCAGAGCAACTACGTGCGTCTCGAACCCGCCCGCGCGGTGGCGCACATTCTCAACATGCCCCAAATCCCCGCCGACCAACGAATGAACCTGCTGCGTAGGGAGTGACGAGATGGCCAAAGCGTCCAACCTGACCAACCAGATCGACAGCCCGCACCTGCGGCCGCACACCGCCGATCTGAATCGACTGCTCGCCGGCGAACATCACGACCCGCACTCCGTGCTGGGCGCCCACGAGTACGACGACCACACCGTCATCCGGGTCTACCGCCCGCACGCGGTGACGGTGACCGCGATCATCGGCGGTGTCCGGTACCCGTTGCAGCACATCGAAGCCGGCGTCTTCGCGGTCGCGGTGCCGTTCACCGGGCTGATCGACTACCGCATCGAAGTCGACTATTCGGGCGACGAGTCCGGGTTCGTGCACACTGTCGCCGACCCGTACCGGTTCCTGCCGACGCTGGGTGAAGTGGATCTGCACCTGTTCGCCGAGGGCCGCCACGAGCGGCTCTGGGAGATCCTCGGGGCGCATCCGCGCACGTTCGAGACCCCCGACGGCGTGGTCAGCGGTGTGTCCTTCGCTGTGTGGGCACCGAATGCCAAGGGCGTCAGCGTGATCGGCGACTTCAACCACTGGGGCAACGAGGCACAGATGCGGGTGCTGGGCTCCACGGGCGTGTGGGAGTTGTTCTGGCCGGGCTTCCCCGAGAACGGCCTGTACAAGTTCCGCGTACACGGCGCTGACGGTGCCGTCACCGAGCGGGCCGATCCGATGGCATTCGCCACCGAGGTGCCACCGCAGACGGCGTCGAAGGTGTTCGCCAGTGACTACACCTGGACCGACGACCAGTGGATGGCTGACCGGGCGCTACGCAATCCGGTGTTCGAGCCGATGAGCACCTACGAGGTGCATCTGGGCTCGTGGCGACCGGGGCTGAGCTACCTCGAGCTCGCTGACCAGCTCACCGACTACCTCGTCGAGCACGGGTTCACCCACGTCGAGATGCTGCCTGTCGCCGAACACCCCTTCGGCGGTTCGTGGGGCTATCAGGTCACGTCGTATTACGCTCCGTCGTCGCGGTTCGGCACACCGGACGAGTTCCGTCACCTGGTCGACACGCTGCACCGTGCCGGCATCGGTGTGATCGTGGACTGGGTGCCCGCTCACTTCCCGAAGGACGCGTGGGCGCTGGGCCGGTTCGACGGCACCGCACTCTACGAACACGGCGACCCTCGTCGTGGCGAACAATTAGACTGGGGCACATACGTTTTCGACTTCGGCCGGGCGGAGGTGCGCAACTTCCTCGTCGCGAACGCGCTCTACTGGCTGCAGGAGTACCACGTCGACGGACTGCGCGTGGACGCAGTCGCCTCGATGCTGTATCTGGACTACTCCCGTCCAGAAGGCGGTTGGACCCCGAACATCTACGGCGGCAGGGAGAACCTGGAGGCCGTGCAGTTCCTGCAGGAGATGAACGCCACGGTCCACAAGATCAATCCGGGCATCGTGACGATCGCCGAGGAGTCGACGTCCTGGCCGGGCGTCACCCGACCGACCAGCCTTGGTGGACTTGGCTTTTCGATGAAGTGGAACATGGGCTGGATGAACGACACGCTCGAGTTCGTCAAGCGCGACCCGATTCACCGCAGCTTTCACCACGGCGAGATCACGTTCTCGATGATCTACGCGTTCAGCGAGAATTTCGTGCTGCCGATCAGCCATGACGAAGTTGTCCACGGCAAGGGCACGCTGTGGGGTCGCATGCCGGGCGACGATCACATGAAGGCGGCCGGCATTCGCGGGCTGCTGGCCTACCAGTGGGCGCATCCGGGTAAGCAGTTGCTGTTCATGGGGCAGGAATTCGGGCAGCGCGCCGAGTGGTCCGAAGAGCGCGGCGTCGACTGGTGGCAGCTCGACGAGCAGGGCTTCTCCGACGGCATCTTGCGGATGATGACCGACGCGAACAGCATCTACCGCAGCCGGCGCGCGCTGTGGTCGCGCGACACCAGGCCCGAGGGGTACTCCTGGATCGACGCCAACGACTCGGCGAACAACGTGCTGAGCTTCCTGCGCTTCGGTGACGACGGCTCGATGATGGCGTGTGTGTTCAACTTCTCGGGTTCGGAGCACAGCAGTTACCGGCTCGGCCTGCCGCACGCCGGGAAGTGGCGCGAGGTCCTCAACACCGACAGCGACAACTATCACGGCTCGGGTATCGGCAACTACGGTGCGGTCGAGGCGACCGATGAGCCGTGGCACGGACGCCCCGCGTCGGCGGTCATGGTGCTGCCGCCGCTGGCAGCCCTGTGGTTCGAACCGGAGCCGCCGGCCTAGTTTTTACCGGCGAGCAGACGCGAACTCGCGCTCAGAGGGCGCGAAACACCCGAGTTCGCGTCTGCTCGCGCGGGTAAAGTGATCAGTAGAGGGCGTTGGCCAGGTTGCGCCGGCCGGTGATGACGTCGGGGTCCGCGGGATCGAACAGGTCGAACAACTCGATCAGCCGTGTCCGGACACGCGCGCGGTCATCGCCCGCGGTGCGCTTGATCAGCCCGATGAGCCGGTCGAAGGCGGCCGTCACATCCTGACTCAGGATCTCGACGTCGGCGGCGGCCAACGCCGCGTCGACGTCCGCCGGCGCCGCGGCGGCGCGCGCCACCGCATCCTGCGGGTGCGTCGTGGCGCGCTGCAGGAAATCGATCTGGCGTACGGCACCCTTGGCCTCGGCGTGCTGCGGATCGGACTCCAGAATCGCCTGGTACGCGCTGCGGGCCGCGTCGAAGTCACCTTGATCGAGCAGGGCGCGCGCGTTGTCCAGCACCGGATCCGACTGCTCGCCGTCCTCGGGAGCCGAGCCGCCGCTGAGTTTGCCTGCCGTCGCCTCGAGCAGCGAGTCGACCCAGCGCCGCAGCTGATCCGGCGGTTGCACGCCCTGGAAGCTCGACAGCGGCTGGCCAGCGGCCAGGGCCACCACGGTCGGGACGGCCTGCACACCGAACATCTGCGCCACTCGAGGCGTGGTGTCGACGTTCACGGTGGCCAGCGACCACTTCCCGCTGTCGGTCCGGGCCAGCTCACCCAGGATGTCGGCCAGCTGGACGCTGGAATCGCTGCGCGGTGACCACAGCAGCACGACGACGGGCACCTCGTTGGACCGGACGAGGACCTCGGCCTCGAAGTTGACCTCGGTCACCTCCACCCCGCCCGGTGCGCCGCCCGACGGTGCGGAGCGGTCGTCGGGACCGGAGGCCGGCCGCTGTTTGAGTGCTGACAGATCGACGGCGCCCGCCAATGCGGGCGAGATGCGGGGTCCAGGACGCGTCACGAAAGCAAGTCTGTCACGACTCTTCTCAGGTGGTTTCGGGTGCCGTCCGTCGGGCCGCCCCGGCGCTCACACCGACCGATTCCGACCCCGCCGGACGGCCCATTCGACCCGTCCTATCAGCCCATATGAGGAAGATCACACTGCCCAGTGGCACGATGCTGCCCAGCAACGCCAGCAACCACGTGCCCAGCTTCCACCTCAGCGCCAGACCGGTGAACACCGCGGCGACCACGAAGGCGATGAACACGCCCCCGTGGATCGGACCGAAGACCTTCACGCCGACCTCGGTCCGGGGTGTGCCCAGGTACTTGAAGTACATGCCGACCAGCAGACCGATCCAGCTGAGCGCTTCCGCGAACGCGATCAGCCGGAACCACGCCGCGGCATTGCGGACGTCGAATGCACGTGTCATGGCGCCATTGTGCCGCACCTCGACACCAGCTACTACAGAGTGTCGTTGTGAGTGCCGTTGCCGATCAGGGCCTGCGCAGGATCAGCGCGTCGCCCTGCCCGCCGGCTCCGCAGAGCGCGGCGACCGCGTACCCGCTACCCCGCCGGGCCAGTTCCAGCGCTGCGTGCAGCGTGACCCGGGCCCCGGACATGCCGATCGGGTGACCGATCGCAATCGCGCCACCACTGCGGTTGACCTTCTCCGGGTCGACGCCGAGTTCCTTCGTCGACGCCAGCGCGACCGCGGCGAACGCCTCGTTGATCTCGATCACCTCGAGCTGATCGAGCGAGATGCCCTCCTTGGCGACCGCCTTCTTGATGGCGTTGGCCGGCTGGCTCTGCAGCGTCGAATCCGGGCCGGCGACCACGCCGTGGGCGCCGATCTCGCACAACCAGGACAGGCCCATCTCCTGCGCCTTCTCCTTGCTCATGACCACGACCGCGCAGGCGCCGTCGGAGATCTGGGAGGCAGAACCCGCGGTGATGGTGCCGTCCTTGCGGAACGCCGGGCGCAGGCCGGCCAGCGACTCGGCGGTGGTGTCGGCGCGGATGCCCTCGTCGCTGGTGAACTCGATCGGATCGCCTTTGCGCTGCGGGATCTGCACCGGGACGACCTCGTCAGCGAAGACGCCGTCCTTCCAGGCCCGGGCGGCTTTCTGGTGGGAGCTCGCGGCGAACTCGTCCTGCTCGGCACGCGTGAACTTGTCGACGTCGTTGCGCTGTTCGGTCAGTGCGCCCATCGGCTGGTCGGTGAACACGTCGTGCAGCCCGTCGTAGGCCATGTGGTCGACCGCGGTCACGTCGCCGTACTTGTAGCCCGAGCGGCTGTTCATCAGCAGGTGCGGCGCCCGCGTCATGGATTCCTGGCCGCCGGCCACCACCACGTCGAACTCGCCGGCCCGGATCAGCTGGTCAGCCAGGGCGATCGCGTCGATGCCCGACAGGCACATCTTGTTGATGGTCAGGGCCGCGACGTCCCAGCCGATACCCGCGGCCACAGCAGACTGGCGGGCGGGCATCTGGCCCGCGCCCGCGGTCAGCACCTGGCCCATGATCACGTATTCGACGGCCGACGCCGGCACCCCGGCCTTCTCGAGCGCACCGCGGATCGCGACGGCACCGAGATCGCTGCCCGAGAAGTCCTTCAGCGAACCCATCAACTTGCCCACCGGAGTGCGAGCTCCAGCAACGATCACCGACGTCGTCATGACTACCTCCACGTGAGTTTCGAGCGGCTGCCAAGAGGCTATCCGTAGCCACCGATCTATTCGAAACCGATCTTGTTAGGTAACTTCGCTGTTATGACCGCCGAGCAGACTGACGCCCGTCCTGTGCTGGCCACCGCGCTGGTCACCGCCATCGATCACGTCGGCATCGCAGTGCCCGATCTCGATGCGGCGATCAGGTGGTACCACGACCACCTCGGCATGATCGTCCTGCACGAAGAGGTCAACGAGGAGCAGGGCATCCGCGAGGCGATGCTGTCGGTGCGTGGCGCGCCGGTGGGCAGCACCCAGATCCAGCTGATGGCCCCCATCAACGACGAGTCGACCATCGCGAAGTTCCTCGACAAGCGCGGACCGGGCCTGCAGCAGTTCGCCTATCGGGTCAGCGACCTCGATGCTCTCTCCGATCGTCTGCGCGAGCAGGGTGTGCGGTTGATCTACGACAAGGCCCGTCGCGGCACGTCGAATTCGCGGATCAACTTCATTCATCCCAAGGACGGCGGCGGCGTGCTGATCGAGCTCGTCGAACCGGCCCAGAGCACTCACTAGCCGCTCACCGACCGTCACGACCAGCGACGCGTCGGCCCCCGGGTCGCGCGGTGAGTCCAGCACGGCGTGTGCCAGTGCCGGCGATCGTCCACATTCGCGTCCCCGCCGTCAGCCGGCCACACCACGACATGGGCGGTGCCAGGCCGGATCTCGTGATCGCAG
Source organism: Mycobacterium sp. IDUB_1 (assembly GCF_055419625.1). Lineage (NCBI taxonomy): Bacteria > Bacillati > Actinomycetota > Actinomycetes > Mycobacteriales > Mycobacteriaceae > Mycobacterium > Mycobacterium sp. IDUB_1. Next base: position 465,494 of record NZ_JBVAYA010000005.1, read on the forward strand.
CCCGGGCACCGATACACCTTGAGCGCACGTGCTCCCGGCACCGCGCGGACCTCGTAGTCGAAGCCGTCAGGGCCGGTCTCGATCCGTCGAGGGGCGGGCAGCGGCGGGTTCTGCCGTGGCTTACGTGCCGGGCGCCGGCCCATCAGAACAGTCGGAACTCGTCGTTGTCCATCCCACGCATCTTGTCGTAATCGAGAGTCAGACAACGGATTCCGCGATCGGTAGCGAGCGTGCGGGCCTGCGGCTTGATCTGCTGGGCGGCGAACACCCCGGCCACCGGCGCCAGGAGTGAGTCCCTGTTCATCAGCTCGAGGTAACGGGTGAGCTGCTCGACACCGTCGATCTCGCCGCGGCGCTTGATCTCCACGGCCACCGAGCGCCCGTGCTCGTCGCGGCACAGCAGATCGACCGGGCCGATCGGCGTCATGTACTCCCGCCTGACCAACGTGTATCCGGCGCCGAGAAGCTCGACATGCTCGGCGAGCAGCGCCTGCAGGTGCGCCTCGACGCCGTCCTTGACCAGCCCGGGATCGACCCCCAGCTCGTGACTGGAGTCGTGCTCGATCGATTCCACGGTGATGCGCAGCTGCTCCCCCGCCTTGTTCTCGACGACCCACACCGGCGCTTCGCCGTCGGTCTGCTCGGAGACCCAGCAGGGCGGCGACATCCAGTTCAACGGCTTGTAGGCACGGTCGTCGGCGTGCACGCTCACCGACCCGTCGGACTTGAACAACAACAGTCGCTTGGCCGACGGGAGATGCGCGGTGAGGCGGCCGACGTAGTCGACGGTGCACTGGGCGATCACGAGACGCACCGAACCACCATAGATGGCCGCCGGCACTCACTAGGCTGAGGCAACAATGAACGCCACGAGGAGCGTGCCGCACCGATTGGGCCGGGTGCTGGAGCGCGTCACCCGGCAGAGCGGTCGATTGGGGGACACCCCCGACTACGGCTCCTGGTTGCTGGGCAAACCGGAAGAGAACCAGGCGCGGCGTCGCATCCGCATCCAGATCATCCTGACGTTCTTCCTGCTCTTCACCAACATCCTGGGCATCGGGGTGTCGCTTCTGCTCAACACTGTCGCCATCCCCGTTCCGAGCGTGTTCACCGATGCACCCGCCTGGTTGACGTTCGGTGTGGTGCCCGCCTACATGCTGGTGGCCCTGATCATCGGCACCGTGTGGATCACTGCGCGGACGGTGAACTCGATGCGGTGGGCGGTCGAGGAGCGCACGCCCACTCGGGAGGATCAGCGCAACGTGTTCCGCGCGCCCGCCCGGGTGGCGAAGAGCGCCCTGATTCTGTGGGGTGTCGGCGCGGCACTGCTGACGCTTCTGTACGGACTGCAGGACTCCGCGTTCATCCCCCGGTTCCTGTTCGCGGTGGGTTTCCCCGGAATCGTCGTGGCGACCGCGTGCTACATGATCACCGAGTTCGCGCTGCGGCCCATCGCCGCCCAGGCGCTCGAGGCGGGCCGGCCGCCGCGCCGGCTCACCCACGGCGTCATGGGGCGGACCATGACGGTCTGGCTGCTGAGCTCCGGAGTTCCCGTGCTGGGCATCCTGTTGCTCGCGATCTTCTCCCTGTCACTGAGCAACCTGACCAGCACTCAGTTCGCGGTGGCGGTGATGATCATCGCGCTGGTCGCGTTGATCTTCGGCCTCATCCTGATGTGGCTCCTGTCGTGGCTGATCGCGACCCCGGTGCGAGTGGTGCGGTCGGCGCTCAAGCAGGTCGAGGACGGTGACCTGGACTGCAATGTCGTGGTGTTCGACGGCACCGAGCTCGGTGAGCTGCAGCGCGGCTTCAACGCGATGGTGCACGGTCTGCGGGAGCGGGAAAAGGTGCGCGATCTGTTCGGCCGCCACGTGGGCCGAGAGGTCGCGCTGGCCGCCGAGAAACAGCAGATCGAGCTGGGTGGCGAGGAACGCTATGCCGCCGTCATCTTCATCGACATCATCGGCTCGACGAAGCTCGTCACGAGCCGGCCGGCGGTGGAGGTGGTCGAGCTGCTGAACCGCTTCTTCGACGTCGTCGTCGACGAGGTCGACAAGCACCACGGCCTGGTGAACAAGTTCGAGGGCGACGCGGTGCTCGCGGTGTTCGGCGCGCCGGTGCCGCTGGACAATCCGGAAGCCGAGGCGCTGGCGGCGGCGCGTGCGATGGCGCGCCGGCTGCGCGCCGAGGTGCCTGAGTGTGACGCGGGCATCGGGGTCGCGGCCGGTCAGGTCGTGGCGGGCAACGTCGGCGCCAAGGAGCGGTTCGAGTACACGGTGATCGGCGAGCCGGTCAACGAGGCGGCCCGGCTCTGTGAACTGTCCAAGAAGGTGGACGGGCACCTCGTCGCATCCTCGGAGGCGGTGACGAAGGCGACCGAGGACGAACGTGAGCGCTGGGTTCTCGGGGAGACCGTGACGCTGCGGGGTCATTCCGAACCCACCCGCCTGGCCACGCCCGTCGACCAGTCCTGAGCGCTGCGCATGTCCCGCCGGGACATGCGCCGGTGTCGACATCGGTGATGGACAGTTCTGCGCCGGCCCCCGCACCATGATGGGCACGACCCGAGGGAGGCATTGCGATGACGATCAGTGTGGCCGAGCTCGCTGAGCTCTCCACCGCGGTCGGCGACCTGTTGGCCGACGCATGCACCGAGGCCGACGTGCGCCGTGTGATGGACTCCGAGGACGGGTTAGATCGACACCTGTGGGCACGGTTGGCCGACCAGGGCGTGCTGGGCATGCTGGTCAGCGCCGAGTTCGGCGGACTCGGTTTCGGTGCAGCCGAACTCGAAGCAGTCGCCGAGGAGACCGGCGCGGCGCTGCTGCCCGCCCCGTTCATCTCCAGCGCCGTGCTGGCCGTCGCGCTGGTCAACGCGGCAGGTACCGACGAGGACAAGGCCCGGCTTCTGCCGTCGCTGGCCGACGGCACGACTATCGCAACGGCGGCGGTGACGGGGCCGACCGGAACATGGACACCCGATGGGGTGGACGTGCGGGTGGAGACTCGAGTGGATTCAGACGGCACTCTGACCGGCTCGGCGCACTACGTCACGTGGGGACACGTCGCCGACGTCGTCCTGGTCGCCGCGCGGACCGACGACGGGATCGGTGTGTTCGAGGTGGAACCCACCGCGCCCGGGTTCGAGTGCCGCGCCGCAACGGTTTTCGACCCGACCGTGCGGTTGTCGACGATCACGCTGGCGGGCACGCCGGCCCGACGGCTCGGTACCGCCGGGTGGGACGCGGTGAGCACCGCCCTCGATCTCGCGGTCATCGCATCGGCGGGTGAACAGGTCGGCGGGGCACGGCGCATCTTCGAGATGACGGTCGACTACCTCAAGACCCGCATACAGTTCGGTCGGCAGATCGGCAGCTTCCAGGCACTCAAGCACATGGCAGCAGATCTGCTGATCGAGGTGGAGAACGCCACCTCCGCCGCCCGCCACGCCGCCGCCGAACACGCCGAAGGTAGCGAAAACACCTCGGGTGCCGTCGCATTGGCCGGCTTCACATGCGCAGAAGCCTTCCACACGGTTGCGCTCGACGCCATTCAGATGCACGGCGGGATCGCCTTCACCTGGGAGCATCCTGCACATCTGTACCTGCGGCGCGCCCGCACGGGCCTGCACCTGTTCGGCGGCACCAGCCTCCATCGCGAACGCTACCTCGTCTCGAAAGGCGCCTGAGATGACCGACGAGACATTTCCCAGCGCGGACGAGTTACGCATCGAGGTTCGGGAATGGTTGCGCGACAACTGGTCTCCGCTGCCGGCCAGCAGTGACCCGTGGTCGAGTTCACCGGAACGCATCGCGTGGATGGAGAAGGTGCTCGACGCCGGCTACGCGGTGCCGACGTATCCCACCGAATGGTTCGGCCGCGGCTACCCCAACAGGCTGGCCTTCGTGATCGCCCAGGAGTTCGCCGCGGTCAAGGCACCAGGGTCCCGACAGGACAGGTACAACATCCCGGCCAACACCGTGCTCGCGCTGGGCACCCCGAAACTGCGCGAGGAACTGCTACGGGACTTCCTCGTGGAGCGCGCACGCACCTGCCTGCTGTACAGCGAACCCGGTGCCGGCTCGGACCTCGCCGCGGTACGCACCACGGCGGTGCGCGACGGCGACGAGTGGATCGTCAACGGTCAGAAGGTGTGGACCTCGGGCGCCCACACCGCCGAGTATGCACTGTTGCTGGCGCGCACCGACTGGGATGTGCCGAAGCACAAGGGACTCAGCCTGTTCATCCTGCCGATGCGGCAGGCCGGAATCGATGTGCGTCCCCTGGTGCAGATCACGGGCGAGACCCACTTCAACGAGGTGTTCATCACCGATGCCACGGTGTCCGACGCCTACCTGCTCGGCGGCGAGGGCAACGGGTGGCGCGCGTTGCAGACCGCGCTGGCCTACGAGCGTTCGATCATGGGCGACGGCAATCGCGGATCCCGAAACCGAAAGGCGGACAGCCTGATCGACTTGGCCCGCGAGAACGGGGTTCTCGGCGATCCAGCTCTGCGCCATCAGTTGGCGTCAGTGCTGGCGATGCGGGAACTCAACCGGCTCAACAATGCGCGCGCCAAAGCCGCGGCGATGCAAGGCACTTCCAGTTCCATCATGTCGCTCGGCAAGCTCGCGATGTCGCGGATCCTGCACACCGAGGCAGCGCTCAAGACCCAGATCATCGGCGCGCAGGCGCTGTTGGCAGGCCCGGCGAACCCGGTGTCCGACGACGTGAACTTCCTGACCCTCAACGCGTTCTTCACCTCGATCGGCGGCGGCACTGACCAGATCCAGCGCACCATCATCGGGGAACGCGTCCTGGGGTTACCCAAGGAACCGGAAGCTGATCGCGACATCCCGTTCCGTCAGGCCCGCCGGAACTGACCGACATGTCTTCTCCTGCCTACGATCCGCCACTGGCGGGCGTGCGCGTCCTGGATGCTTCGACTGGTCCGATGACGGCTGTCGGCCGCCTCTACGCCGACCTGGGAGCCGATGTCACGGTGCTGCGTATGCCCGGTGTCACCGTCGACGATCCCGTCGGCCCCCTCGTCGCATCGGTACCCGTGCAGACCGCGATCGACCGCCACGGGCTGCCCACCACCGAGATCGATGCGTCAACAGCTCAGGGCCGCAAGCAGTTCGACGCTCTTCTCACCGATACCGACATCTTCGTCGAGAGCACCCGCCCCGGGTCCCCCGCCGAGGCGGCGCTGTCGGTCCGTACGCTTCGGGCCCGTCATCCCGCTTTGGTGATCCTGTCGATCAGTGACTTCGGGCGCGACAACGACTTCCAGTACTGGCAGGCGACGACACCGGTGCTGCACGCCCTGAGCAGTGAGCTGTCACGGTCGGGCATCCCCGGTCGCGCCCCGCTGGTCCCGCCGGTGCAGCTGCCCTATCGGGTGGCTGCCGCCCAGGCCGCGGCGATGACGCTGGCCGCGTTCCTGGATCGGTTACGCACCGGCGACGGCGATCTCATCGACTTCTCGGTCCTCGACGGTGCGATGCAGACCCTGGACCCACCGTTCGGGAGCGCGGGCAGTGCGTCGGCCGGTGTCGCGCTCAGTGCGCAGCAGCGCGACTGGGATGCCGAGCGGCAGCGCTACCCGATCATCACCTGCAGGGACGGACACGTCCGCATCTGCGTCCTGTCGAAGCGTCAGTGGCGCGGCATGTTCGCGTTGATGGGCAGTCCGCAGGAGTTCGCCGACCCGTCCTACGACAAGCTCGGCAAGCGTTTCCACTCACCGCATCTGCAGGAGGCGATCGCACGGTTCTGCGCCGACAAGACCCGCGCCGAACTCGAGGAGCGGGGCCAAGCCCACGGTGTGCCGACGGCCGCCGTGCTGACGTTGTCCGAGGCGTTGGCCGCCGACCACTTCACTGCCCGCGGCTTCTTCCGCGACGTGGAACTGGCGCCGGGTGTGGTGGCGCCGATTCCGGCCGGCGTGTGCGAGATCGACGGTCATCGGGCCACGGCACCACTGCACGGCGGGTCCGAGCGCATCGTGTCGGCACCGATCCTCGGGGCGCGCGAGCGTCCGGGCCGGGGCCTTCCGCTCGAGGGGCTCCGTGTCCTGGACCTCGGCGTGATCGTCGTCGGCGCCGACACCGGCCGCATCTTCGGCGACCTCGGCGCCGACGTCGTCAAGATCGAGCATTCCGCGTATCCCGACGGCCTCCGTCTGGGCAAGCCGACGGCGATGACCCAGCCCTATGCAGCCGGGCACCGCAACAAACGCTCGATCGGCATCGACCTACGCGACGACGGAGGTCGGGAACTGGCGCATCGCCTGGTGCGGTGCAGCGACGTCGTACTCACCAACTTCAAACCCGGAGTGGCGGCGTCACTCGGGATGGATCACGCGACGTTGCGTGAGGTCAACCCTCAGATCGTGGTCGTCGACAGCTCGGCGTTCGGCCCGACCGGGCCGTGGGCCGCGCGGCTCGGCTACGGACCGCTGGTCCGTGCCGCGGTCGGCTTCACAAACCTGTGGGTGTACCCGGGCGAGCCCGAGACGTTCTGCGACACCGTCACCGTCTATCCCGACCATGTCGCGGCCCGCATCGGCTCGCTGGCGGCGCTGGCCCTGCTGATTCGCCGAGAACGCACCGGAACTGGTGGCGCCGCGAGCATTTCGCAGGCCGAGGTGATGCTCACCCATCTCGCCGCAGACATCGCCGCCGACGCCCTGCGGCGGTCCGGGCACGTCCACACCAGCCCGCCGGAACCCGACGTCCCGTGGGGCGTGTTCGCCGCCGCGGGCGACGACGAGTGGGTGGCAGTGACGCCACGCACCGACGACGAGCTGGCCGCGCTCGCCCGCGTCGTGGGCGTTTCTGGCGCCTCGGGGCGGCAACTCGAGGACGCACTGCGGGCGTGGACGGCCGGCCGATCCAAAACCGCTGCGATGACCGAGCTTCAGTCCGCGGGCATCCCTGCCGGCGCGGTACTGCGCGCCGACGAAGTCCCCGGCTTCGACTACTACCGGCAGCGGAGGATGTTCCGCGAGGAGCTACACCCGTTCGGGTCCACGCCGTTCGTGATGGAGAACGTCCAGATCCACTGCGCCCATGTGGCAGATCCGCCGTTGGGTCAGGCACCGCTGTTGGGCGAGCAGACCGCCGAGATCGCCGCCGACCTCCTGGGCCTCGATCCGGCGCAGATCGCCGACTTGCACGACCGCGGTGTGCTGGAGACGCCGCAGGTGGACGGGGTGCGCGCCGCGATCTCGTAACATGCCCGTAGGTCGCGGACGGGCAGGGGATGGACATCGACTTCACCAGGCTCAGGTACTTCGTCGCTGTCGCCGATGAACTCCACTTCGCGCGCGCCGCCGAGAGGTTGATGATCACCCCTCCCCCGTTGAGCAAACAGATCAAGCTGCTCGAAAAGGAACTCGGCGGTGAGCTTTTCGAGCGCGGCTACCACGAGGTACGACTGACCCCACTGGGGCAGCGCCTGATCGGTCCGGCGCGGGAGATCCTGCGTCAGGTCGAAGACTTCACGACGGCGGCTCAGCAGCAGATCCGCGGACTGTCGCCGCTGCGGGTCAGCGCGACGGCGTACGCACCGTCGGATCTGCTCGGTCAGCTGGAAGCGGTGATCGCCGGCCTTCCGGGGCCGGTCGAGTTCAGCATGCCCGGCTCCGCGGCGGAGGTGACGGCGATGCTGATCGCCGGTCGGGCCGAACTCGGACTGATCCACCTGCCTGCCACGGACAAACGCCTGCGCTCGCGGGTCGTCGCCACGTACCAGGGTGGCATCGCCGTGCGCTTCGACGACCCCCTGGCGAGCAGGGACGTCGTGTCGATCGAGGAGCTCCGCGACCGCGAGGTCGCGATCGACTTCGCACGTCCGAATCCTGTGGTGCTTGCCGGGCTGACCCGACGTCTCAATCGCCGAGGCGTCCATCGGATCGTCCGCACCACGAACATGCGCGGAGGTGAAGTCGAGATGGCGACCCAGGTGTTCAATCGCCACCTCGTCGCCGTGGTGAGTTATGCCCCCGACTCGTTCATCGGAAAGATCTTCTCCCCGCCTGAATTCGCGCTGATCCCCGTCGACGAGAGCACATGGGCGCCGGCGGAGATCGCATTGGCGTGGGTGCCGGAACGACTGGGGGAACGATTGGGCGACGTGGAACGGATGGTCGCGCAGATCTCCGAGCGGTTGGGGCCGGCACGCCGCGGCGGCTGAACTGCGATGTCGATTTCCCGCTAGTCCCTGTCGTCGGCACGTGCCATTGTCGAGATGTGCACTCCGATTTCGACCGCTGCTACCGCGCCGTCCAGGCCAAGGACGCGAGGTTCGACGGCTGGTTCGTCACCGCGGTGTGCACGACGAAGATCTACTGCCGGCCGAGCTGCCCCGCGCGCCCACCGTTCGCGCGCAACGTCGAGTTCTTCCCCACCGCTGCGGCCGCGCAGAGGGCAGGGTTTCGCGCCTGCAAACGGTGCCGGCCCGACGCATCCCCAGGTTCGCCGGAATGGAATGTGCGCGGTGATGTCGTGGCGCGGGCGATGCGACTGATCGCCGACGGCACGGTCGACCGCGACGGAGTCACGGGATTGGCGGCGCGGCTCGGCTACACGGTTCGTCAGCTGGAACGCCTGATGCGGGCCGAAGTGGGGGCCACGCCGCTGGCGCTGGCCCGGGCGCAACGCACCCAGATGGCGCGGGTCCTCATCGAGACCACCGACATGCCGTTCAGTGACGTCGCGTTCGCGGCCGGCTTCGCCAGCATCCGGCAGTTCAACGACACAGTCCGCGCGGTCTGCGATCTGACCCCCACGATGCTGCGTCAGCGGGCACACGAACGGCTCGACGACGCTGCGGGAAGCAGCGGCGTGCTGTCCCTACGGTTGCCGGTGCGCACACCGTTCGCCTACGAGGGCGTGTTCGGTCACCTGGCGGCGACCGCAATACCGGGCGTGGAGGAAACACGCGACGAAACGTACCGGCGCACACTGCGACTTCCCCATGGCGGCGGCATCGTCGAACTCACACCGCAGCCCGATCACGTCAGGTGTGTGCTTCGGCTCGAAGACTTCCGCGATCTCCCGGCCGCCATCGCCCGGTGCCGACGCCTGCTGGACCTCGACGCCGACCCGGAAGCCGTGGTGGACGCCCTCAGTGGCGACGAGCGGATGGCCGCAGTGGTCGCCAAGGCTCCGGGTCAACGCATCCCGCGGACTGTCGACGAGCACGAACTGGCGTTGCGTGTCGTTCTAGGACAACAAGTCTCGACCGCGGCCGCACGTACGCATGCCGCTCGACTCTCCGCAGCCTACGGGCATGCGGTCAGTGATCCCGGCGGTGGCCTGACCCATACGTTTCCGTCGACCGAGGATCTCAGCGACATCGACATGCGCCACCTGGCGGTGCCGAAGGCTCGCCAGCGCACCGTGACGACGTTGATCGACGCGTTGGGAAGCGGTGCGCTGGTGCTGGATACCGGAAGCTCGTGGGAGCGCGGCCGCGAGCAGTTGCTGGCTCTACCCGGCATCGGGCCGTGGACGGCGGAGATGATCGCAATGCGCGGCCTCGGAGATCCCGATGCGTTTCCGGCGACGGATCTCGGCGTCGTGGTCGCGGCGCGTCATCTTGGACTCGCGGAGGACGCGAAGTCGCTGGCCGTGCACAGTGAGCGCTGGAGGCCATGGCGTTCCTATGTGACACAACATCTTTGGACAACGCTCGAGCACTCGGTCAATCAGTGGCCACCGAAGGAGACATGATGGAGAGCGTGAAATACCGGACCGTCGAGAGCCCTATCGGGGTTCTGACTCTGGCGGGCGAGGGCAACCGTCTGCAGCATGTGCGGATGGTCGAGCAGACGTATGAGCCGAGCCGCGCCGGTTGGCAACCCGACGATGACGTGTTCGCCGACGTCGTGGAGCAGCTCGACGAGTACTTCCGCGGTGTCCGACAAGAGTTCGACGTCGAACTGGAGCTGGTGGGCACGGAGTTTCAACGCACGGTGTGGGCTGCGCTGCAGACGATTCCGTACGGCGAGACACGCTCGTACGGTGAAATTGCGGCACAGATCGGAGCACCCGGGGCGTCCCGTGCGGTCGGACTGGCCAACGGGCACAACCCGATCAGCATCATCGTTCCGTGCCATCGCGTGATCGGCGCCAACGGAAGTCTCACCGGGTACGGCGGCGGACTCGATCGCAAAAAGACGCTGCTCGGAATGGAGAAGCAGTACGCGCCGGCAGGAGCCACGCTCTTCGATTGACGTCGTGAAGCACAAATGCCTGTGCCCCCCAACAGAATTGGGGGGCACAGGTCAATGTGTGTTCGGCGGTGTCCTACTTTTCCACCCGGGTGGGTAGTATCATCGGCGCTGGTAGGCTTAGCTTCCGGG
>NZ_JBVAYA010000006.1:0-306477 GCF_055419625.1 Mycobacterium sp. IDUB_1
GCCTCGCGTCGCAACGCTGCGTACACCCCGATGCCTTGGGACAGCGGCAGCACCGCGGTCAGATACACCATCCCGTTCGGGGCCGGCCGGGTCGACACCGAGGCGCTCTGGGCGGCGCGTTCTTTGCGTTGCACCACCGCAGCAGCATCCAGGCGGGCGGCGATCGCGGCCGCGGCGGCCTCGATCCGGGCATTGCCCAACCCGACCAAGCTCTGCTGGTCGGCGCACAGTTCGGCATCCAAGGCACGCCGGTCCTCGACGGTCAGGCAGGCCGACTGCTTCACGATCAGGGTGGCCCGCCACTCGGTCAACACCCCGGCCTCCAGCGCGGCCAGGGTGTGGGGCATCTCCTCGACCAACGCCCGAGCGAACCCGAGATGTTGACCACCGCGGGCCGGGGAATCCAAGCGCGCCAACGCAACCTCCGAGGCCAATCCGCGCCCGCGCTTCCGCACCGGCATCCCGGACGCGGTCTCAGCGGCGCGCCGCTTGGACGCCCATAACGCGGTGGCGCGGGCCTGCACCGCGGCAGCCTCGGCTTTGAGTCGTTCGCAGTGGGCGACAACCTCGCGCAGCTCAACCTCCGAGGCCGACCCGTCGATATCGAACACCTGTGCGAACATGACGTCGACGCTACAACGCGCCACCGACAACCCGCACCTACAGGTCGAACGCCTCGTAGGTCCGTCGCACGAACTTCGGTTGGGCGCTCGCGAGTTTGGCCAGCGAGGTGTTGCCCGCGACGGCGGCGGCAGCGTCGGTCGTCAGGCTCGGCAGGTTCTGGATCAGATAGATCAGGATCGCGTCGGCCGTCGGGTCGGCCTGCCACCACGTGCCGTACGCGCCGGGCCACGAGAACGTGCCTACCCCGCCCGGCCCGAAGAGCTGCCGCGACTTCGCCGGATCGGTCACCACCGACAGGTTCAGGCCGAATCCGCGCCCGATCCAGAACGGTGCGCCGAGGAAATCATGGCGCTTCTGTTCCTCGGTCAGGCGATCGGTGCGCATCAATCGCACCGATTCCTCGGACAGCACGCGCACGCCGTCCATGGTCCCGCCCGCCAGAAGCATCCGCGCGAACGCCAGGTAGTCGTCGACCGTCGACCACAACCCCGCGCCGCCCTGGCAGAACGGCGGATCCATGATCGGCGCGGGCCCCATCACGTCGTGGCGCAGCGTGTTGTCAGGATTCAACTGATACATCGTCGCCGCCCGCCGTCGTCCCGCCGGCCCCACGTGAAACGCGGTGTCCGACATGCCCAGTGGCTCGAGGATGCGTTCGGTGAGCACCTGGGGTAGCGGTTTGCCCACCAGGCGGGACAGTGCGATCCCGAGGACGTCGGTGGCGTGGCTGTAGGTCAGGCGCTCGCCCGGTTGGTGCACCAGCGGCAGCGCCGCCAGCTCGGCCAACCATCGGTCCTGATCCTGCCGGGCGGGCAGCTTGCGGTAGGCGTCCGCCAGCGGACCCCGGATCGAGAACATGTACGCCAGCCCACTGCGGTGCGTCATCAGGTCCTCGATCGTGATCGGCCGCTGGGCCGGCACGGTCCGATCGAGTGGACCGCTGGGATCGGCGAGCACACGCATGTCGGCCATCTCGGGCAGCCACGTCGCCACCCGATCGGTCAAGGAGAGCACACCCTCCTCGATCAGCGTCATCGCCGCGGCCACCGTCACCGGTTTTGTCATCGACGCGATACGGAAGAGGGTGTCGCGCTGCATCGGCAGCTTGGCATCGACGTCGCGGTAGCCCAGTTCGTTGACCTGCAGGACCTGGCCTGCCCGCCACACGAGGGTGACAGCTCCGGCCAGCAGCCCTGCGTCGATCGCCTCGACGATGGAGGTCTGATTGCGGTCGAGGTTCATCGCGCCAGAGTAGGTCAGCGGTGCCGATGGCAGCGCACAGTGATAGCCTTGCCGCGATTTGACCGTCCTTTAACGACCGTCCCGTGAGGCGGAGAAGGAGGTCCGGGTTACACGTGGCTGCCACCAGTGACCGGGAGCTGATGTCCGCGGCGGACGTGAGTAGAACGATCGCCCGCATCGCCCACCAGATCATCGAGAAGACCGCGCTGGACGCGCCTGACGCGCCGCGGGTCATCCTTCTCGGGATCCCCACCCGCGGCGTGACGCTCGCCACGCGATTGGCCTCCAACATCGCCGAATTCAGCGATACCGAGGTCGCGCACGGCGCTCTCGACACCACGCTCTACCGCGACGACCTCATGTCGAAGCCGCCCCGGCCGCTGGCTCCGACGTCGATCCCGCAGGGCGGCATCGACGGCGCGCTGGTGATCCTGGTCGACGACGTGCTCTACACCGGCCGGTCCGTGCGCTCAGCCCTCGACGCGCTGCGCGACCTCGGTCGGCCCCGCGCCGTGCAGCTCGCCGTGCTGGTCGACCGCGGGCATCGCGAACTACCGATCCGCGCCGACTACGTCGGCAAGAACGTCCCGACGTCGCGCAGCGAGAACGTCAAGGTGCGGCTCACCGAAAACGACGGAGCCGACGGGGTTTCCATCGCACCGCAGGGAGGTCCGCAACGGTGAAACACCTTCTGACGGCGGCAGACCTGAGCCGTGACGAGGCCACCGCGATCCTCGATGACGCCGACCGGTTCCGCGAGGCGCTGCTCGGGCGCGAGGTCAAGAAATTGCCGACGCTGCGCGGCCGCACGATCATCACGATGTTCTACGAGAACTCCACCCGCACGCGGGTGTCGTTCGAGGTCGCCGGCAAGTGGATGAGTGCCGACGTGATCAATGTCAGCGCATCGGGATCGTCGGTGGCCAAGGGGGAGTCGCTGCGCGACACCGCCCTGACGTTGCGTGCGGCCGGAGCGGATGCCCTGATCGTGCGCCATCCCGCGTCCGGTGCCGCCCAACAACTCGCCGCGTGGACGCTCGACGAGACCGGCGGACCCAGCGTCATCAACGCCGGTGACGGCACCCACGAGCACCCCACGCAGGCGCTGCTCGACGCGCTGACCATTCGGCAGCGACTCGGGTCCGTCGACGGCAAGCGTGTCGTGATCGTCGGCGACGTCCTGCACAGCCGGGTCGCCCGCTCCAACGTCGCGCTGCTGCACACCCTCGGTGCCGAGGTCGTGCTCGTCGCACCGCCGACGCTGCTGCCCGTGGGTGTCGCCGACTGGCCCGTCACCGTCTCGCACGAGCTCGACGCCGAGCTCCCACTCGCCGACGCGGTGCTGATGCTGCGGGTGCAGGCCGAGCGGATGAACGGCGGCTTCTTCCCGTCGTCGCGGGAGTACTCGGTGCGCTACGGACTGTCGGAGAAGCGGCAGGCGCAACTCGCCGAGCACGCCGTCGTCCTGCATCCCGGCCCGATGCTGCGCGGCATGGAGATCGCGCATTCGGTTGCCGACTCGTCGCAATCGGCTGTGCTGCAACAGGTGTCCAACGGTGTGCATGTGCGGATGGCGGTGCTGTTCCACCTGCTCGTCGGTACCGAAGTGGAGGCGATCAGCGCATGAAGGTCCTGATCAAAGGCGTGCTCCTCTACGGCGAGGGTGATCCGGTCGACGTGCTCGTCGACGACGGTCAGATCGCGGAGATCGGGACCGGCCTCACTGCCGATGACGTCATCGACGCTCCGGGGCAGATTCTGCTGCCCGGCTTCGTCGATCTGCACACCCATCTGCGCGAACCCGGCCGCGAGTACGCCGAGGACATCGAAACCGGTTCGGCTGCAGCAGCATTGGGTGGCTACACCGCGGTGTTCGCGATGGCCAACACCGATCCGGTGGCCGACTCCGCAGTCGTCACCGACCACGTGTGGCACCGCGGTCAGCAGGTCGGTCTGGTCGACGTGCACCCCGTCGGTGCGATCACGGTCGGGCTGAAAGGCAAGCAGCTCACCGAGATGGGGCTGATGGCCGCCGGGGTCGGCCGGGTCAGGATGTTCTCCGACGACGGCAGCTGCGTCGACGATCCGTTGGTGATGCGCCGGGCGCTCGAGTACGCCTCCGGGCTGGGCGTGTTGATCGCCCAGCATGCCGAGGAGCCGCGGCTGACGGTCGGTGCGGTCGCCCACGAAGGCCCCACCGCCGCGCTGCTCGGCCTGGCCGGATGGCCGCGCGCAGCCGAGGAATCCATCGTGGCCCGCGACGCGCTGCTCGCCCGCGACGCCGGCGCCCGCGTGCACATCTGCCACGCCTCCACGGCCGGCACCGTGGAGCTCATCCGCTGGGCCAAGGAGCAGGGCATCGCGATCACCGCGGAGGTCACCCCGCACCACCTCCTGCTCGACGATTCGCGGCTGTCCTCCTACGACGGCCGTAACCGGGTCAACCCGCCGCTGCGTGAGGCAGCCGATGCTGTCGCGTTGCGCCAGGCACTCGCCGACGGTGTGATCGACTGTGTCGCAACCGATCACGCGCCCCACGCCGAGCACGAGAAGATGTGCGAGTTCGCGCACGCCCGGCCCGGCATGCTGGGGCTGCAGACCGCGTTGTCGGTCGTCGTCGAGACGATGGTGCGGCCCGGCCTACTGACCTGGCGCGACGTCGCCCGGGTGATGAGCGAGGCGCCCGCACGCATCGTCGGCCTGCCCGATCAGGGCCGTCCGCTGGAGGTGGGGGAGCCTGCGAACCTCACCATCGTCGATCCGGACGCGCAGTGGACGGTCACCGGCGCCGCATTGGCCAGCCGTTCGGACAACACCCCGTACGAGTCCATGGAGCTGCCCGCCGTCGTCACGGCCACACTGCTGCGCGGCACCGTCACCGCCCGCGACGGGAAGGCGGGCGCATGAACACCGAAACGCTCGTGGCCTCGCTGATCATGGCCGCGATCCTGGCCCTGCTGATCGCTGTTCTGATCGGCGCGATGTTGCGCGGATGGCGCCGCCGCGCCGAGCGGCAGGCCGAACTCCTCGGCACGCTGCCGCAGCTCCCCGACAGCGTCGGAGCGGCGACCGTCTCACCCACCAAGGGGCTCTACATCGGTTCCACACTGGTCCCGAACTGGAACGACCGGGTGGCCGCCGCCGACCTCGGCTTCCGCGCCAAGGCCGTGCTGACCCGCTATCCCGAGGGAATCATGATGCAGCGCACCGGCGCTGGACCGATCTGGATTCCCGACGAGATGATCACCGACATCCGCGCCGAGAAGAGTCTGGCCGGCAAAGCGCTGACCCACGACGGCATCCTGGCGATCCGCTGGCGACTGCCCACCGGGGTGGAGATCGACACCGGTTTCCGCGCCGACAACCGGCGCGACTACTCGAAATGGCTTCCCGAGGAGGTGGCATGACGGCGAACGTGGCCGTGCTCGTGCTCGAAGACGGCCGGGTCTTCACCGGCACACCATTCGGCGCGGAGGGCGAGACCCTGGGCGAGGCGGTGTTCTCCACCGGCATGTCCGGATACCAGGAGACGCTGACCGACCCCAGCTATCACCGCCAGATCGTGGTCGCCACGGCGCCGCAGATCGGCAACACCGGCTGGAACGACGAGGACAGCGAGAGCCGCGGCGACAAGATCTGGGTCGCGGGATACGCGGTGCGTGACCCGTCGCCGCGCGCCTCGAACTGGCGAGCCACCGGCACGCTCGACGATGAACTGCGTCGCCAGAACGTGGTCGGCATCGCGGGCATCGACACCCGCGCCGTGGTACGTCACCTGCGCAGCCGCGGCTCGATGAAAGCCGGGGTGTTCTCCGGAGCCGCGCTGGCGGCGACATCGGGCTCCGGGAGCGCTCTCGCCGACACCGAGGAGCTGCTCGCCCGGGTGCGCGGCCAGGCGTCGATGCTCGGCGCCGATCTGGCCGGCGAGGTCAGCACCGGTGACCGCTATGTCGTGGAACCGGTTGGCACGCAACGATTCACGGTGGTGGCACTCGATCTGGGCATCAAGACGAACACCCCCCGCAACTTCTCCGAACGCGGCATCCGCACCCATGTGCTGCCGTCGTCGGCCGATTTCGCCCAGATCGCCGACCTGCGCCCCGACGGGGTGTTCCTGTCCAACGGCCCGGGCGACCCGGCCACCGCGGACCACGTCGTGGAAGTCACCAAGCAGGTGATCGACGCCGGCACACCGCTGTTCGGGATCTGCTTCGGCAACCAGATCCTGGGCCGGGCGCTGGGCCGGGGCACCTACAAGATGACCTTCGGGCATCGAGGCATCAACATCCCGGTGATGGACCACGCCACCGGCCGTGTGTCGATCACCGCGCAGAACCACGGCTTCGCCCTCGAGGGGGAGGCCGGCGAAGAATTCGACACGCCGTTCGGCACCGCGGTGGTCACGCACACCTGCGCCAACGACGGTGTGGTCGAAGGGGTGGCGCTCGCCAACGGGCGGGCGTTCTCCGTGCAGTACCACCCGGAGGCCGCCGCAGGCCCCCGCGATGCGAACTACCTGTTCGACCAGTTCATCGACTTGATGGCGGGAGAGAAATAGATGCCGCGCCGTACCGACCTCCAGCACATCCTGGTCATCGGGTCCGGACCGATCCTCATCGGGCAGGCCGCCGAGTTCGACTACTCGGGCACGCAGGCGTGCCGCGTGCTGCGCTCCGAGGGGCTGCAGGTCACGCTGATCAACTCCAACCCGGCGACGATCATGACCGACCCGGAGTACGCCGACCACACCTACATCGAGCCCATCACCGCCGAGTTCGTCGAGAAGGTGATCGCCCAGCAGGCCGAGCGCGGCAACAAGATCGACGCGTTGCTCGCCACCCTCGGTGGCCAGACCGCGCTGAACACCGCGGTGAAGCTGTACGAGAGCGGGACCCTCGAGCGCTACGACGTGGAGATGATCGGTGCCGACTTCGACGCCATCCAGCGCGGCGAGGATCGGCAGAAGTTCAAGGACATCGTGGCCAAGGTCGGTGGTGAATCCGCCCGCAGCCGTGTCTGTTTCACGATGGATGAGGTGCGCGAGACCGTAGCGGACCTCGGATTGCCCGTGGTGGTGCGGCCCAGCTTCACGATGGGCGGTCTGGGCTCGGGCATGGCGTACTCGGCCGAGGACGTCGAGCGGATGGCCGGTGACGGCCTGGCCGCGTCGCCGTCGGCGAACGTGCTGATCGAGGAATCGATCTACGGCTGGAAGGAATACGAGCTCGAGCTGATGCGCGACCACCACGACAACGTCGTGGTGGTGTGCTCGATCGAGAACTTCGACCCGATGGGCGTACACACCGGGGACTCGGTGACTGTCGCGCCGGCGATGACGCTGACCGACCGCGAGTACCAGACCATGCGCACCCTGGGCATCGAGATCCTGCGCGAGGTCGGCGTCGACACCGGCGGCTGCAACATCCAGTTCGCGGTCAACCCCAGAGACGGCAGGCTCATCGTCATCGAGATGAACCCGCGGGTGTCCCGGTCGAGTGCGCTGGCGTCGAAGGCCACCGGGTTCCCGATCGCCAAGATCGCCGCCAAGCTCGCCATCGGCTACACCCTCGACGAGATCGTCAACGACATCACCAAGGAGACGCCGGCCTGCTTCGAGCCGACGCTCGACTACGTCGTCGTCAAGGCGCCCCGCTTCGCGTTCGAGAAGTTCCCCGGCGCCGACGGCACGCTGACCACCACGATGAAATCGGTGGGCGAGGCGATGTCGTTGGGCCGCAACTTCGTCGAGGCCCTCGGCAAGGTGATGCGGTCGCTGGAGACCACCAAGCTCGGCTTCTGGACCGGCCCCGACGATGACGGCGACGTCGACGAGGTGCTGGAGCGCCTGCGGACTCCCACCGACGGGCGGCTCTACGACATCGAATACGCGCTGCGGCTGGGCGCCAGCGTCGAGCAGGTCGCCGAAGCCTCCGGGGTCGACCCCTGGTTCGTCGACCAGATCAGCGGATTGGTGGAGCTGCGCGCCGAGATCATCGACGCGCCGGTGCTCGGCGAGGAACTGCTGCGGCGCAGCAAGCACAACGGTCTCTCCGACCGCCAGATCGCCGCGCTGCGACCGGAATTGGCGGGCGAGGTGGGGGTGCGCGCGCTGCGCCGCCGCCTCGGCATCCATCCGGTCTACAAGACCGTCGACACCTGCGCCGCGGAGTTCGAGGCCAAGACGCCGTACCACTACAGCAGTTACGAACTCGATCCCGCCGCGGAAAGTGAGGTCGCGCCGCAGGCCGAGAAGCCCAAGGTGCTGATCCTCGGCTCGGGCCCCAACCGCATCGGGCAGGGCATCGAGTTCGACTACAGCTGCGTGCACGCCGCGACCACGTTGAGCGAGGCCGGGTTCGAGACGGTCATGATCAACTGCAATCCCGAGACCGTCTCCACCGACTACGACACGGCCGACCGGCTCTACTTCGAGCCGCTCACGTTCGAGGACGTCCTCGAGGTCTACTTCGCCGAGCAGTACTCAGGGCGCGGCGGTCCCGGAGTCGTCGGCGTCATCGTGCAACTCGGAGGGCAGACCCCGCTGGGATTGGCGGAGCGCCTCGAGAAGGCCGGGGTGCCGATCGTGGGCACCCTGCCCGAGGCCATCGATCTGGCCGAGGACCGCGGCCGCTTCGGCGAGGTCCTCACCAACGCCGGCCTGCCCGCACCGCGCTTCGGCATGGCGACCAGCTTCGAGCAGGCGCGCCGCATCGCCGCCGAGATCGGCTACCCGGTGCTGGTTCGGCCGTCCTACGTGCTCGGCGGCCGCGGCATGGAGATCGTCTACGACGAGGACACGCTCGAGGGGTACATCACCCGGGCCACCCAGCTCTCACCCGAGCACCCGGTGCTGGTGGACCGCTTCCTCGAAGACGCCATCGAGATCGACGTCGACGCATTGTGCGACGGCACCGAGGTCTACATCGGCGGCATCATGGAGCACATCGAAGAGGCCGGCATCCACTCGGGCGACTCCGCCTGTGCGCTGCCGCCGGTGACCTTGGGCCGCAGCGACATCGACGCCGTCCGGCGCGCCACCGAGGCGATCGCCTTCGGCGTCGGGGTGGTCGGCCTGCTCAACGTGCAGTACGCCCTCAAAGACGACGTGCTCTACGTGCTGGAGGCCAACCCGCGCGCCAGCCGGACCGTGCCGTTCGTCTCCAAGGCCACCGCAGTGCCGCTCGCCAAGGCCTGCGCGCGAATCATGCTGGGCGCCACGATCGCCGGGTTGCGCGAGGAGGGCCTGCTCGTTGCCGAGGGCGACGGCGGCACAGTGCCGCGCAACGCCCCGGTCGCGGTGAAGGAAGCCGTCCTACCTTTCCATCGGTTCCGCAAGCACGACGGCAGCCAGATCGACTCGCTCCTCGGCCCGGAGATGAAGTCCACCGGCGAGGTGATGGGCATCGCGCACGACTTCGGCAGTTCGTTCGCCAAGAGCCAGACCGCGGCCTACGGTTCGCTACCCGCGAGTGGCACCGTGTTCGTGTCCGTGGCCAACCGCGACAAGCGGTCCCTGGTGTTCCCGGTGAAGCGTCTCGCTGATCTCGGCTTTCACATCCTGGCCACCGAGGGCACGGCGGAGATGTTGCGGCGCAACGGGATTCCGTGTGACGAGGTGCGCAAGCACTTCGAGGAGCCGAGCCCGGACCGACCCGCGGTGTCCGCCGTGGAGGCGATCAAGGCGGGCGACGTACAGATGGTGATCAACACCCCGTACGGCAACTCCGGTCCGCGCATCGACGGATACGAGATCCGCTCGGCTGCCGTGGCGATGAACATCCCCTGCGTGACAACGGTGCAGGGCGCGTCGGCGGCCGTGCAGGGCATCGAGGCCAGTCTCCGCGGCGGTATCGGCGTGATGTCGCTGCAGGAACTGCACAGCGCGCTGGGGTCCTGACCGGTGAGCGGGTTCGGTGACCGGCTGTCCGACGCGATGGCCAGCCGCGGCCCGCTGTGTCCTGGCATCGACCCGCACCCCGAACTGCTTCGGGCGTGGGGCCTGAGCACCGACGCCGACGGCTTGGCCCGGTTCAGCGACATCTGCGTGGCAGCGTTCGCCGGCTTCGCGGTGGTCAAGCCGCAGGTGGCGTTCTTCGAGGCCTACGGGTCGGCCGGTTTCGCTGTGCTCGAGCGCACGATCACCGCGCTGCGCGCAGAGGGTGTGCTGGTGCTGGCTGACGCGAAACGGGGTGACATCGGGTCGACGATGGCGGCCTACGCCGCCGCCTGGGCCGGGGATTCGCCGCTCGCCGCCGACGCCGTGACGGCCTCGCCCTACCTGGGATTCGGATCGCTGCAGCCGCTGCTCGACACTGCCCTTGCTCACGGCCGGGGTGTGTTCGTGCTCGCGGCCACCTCCAACCCCGAGGGGGCGTCGGTGCAGCGCGCGGACGCCGGGGGACGCACGGTCGCGCAGTCGATCGTCGACGCTGCCGCCGCGGTGAACGCCGGCGCGGGGGCAGGGTCTGTCGGTGTGGTCGTCGGCGCGACGCTGGCCGAGCCGCCGGATGTGAGCGCCCTGGGCGGACCCGTGCTGGTGCCCGGCGTCGGCGCCCAGGGCGGCCGCCCCGAGGCGCTGGCGGGCCTGGGAGGGGCTCGGCCGGGGCAGCTGCTGCCCGCGGTCTCCCGCGAGGTGCTGCGGGCCGGTCCGGACCCGTCGGCGGTGCGCGCCGCGGCGGAACGCATGCGCGACGCGGTCGCTCACCTGCAGGGCTGAGCGGGGCTGCTGCGACACGCCCGACAGCGACTGACCAGGGAAAATTTCTCGGCACACCCTCCTGTGGCGGGTGTGACAACCGAGCTCCGGACGGGCAGCGACGGCCGACATCGCGGAGTACGAGGAAAACAGCCGATACGCAGGGGTTTCCGCTCAGGTGGGCGATTCCGGCAAGCGCGCGCCGAGCCGCCACGCCGATCCCGCCGCGCAGCCCGTTGCGCCCTACACGCTGGGCTTTTGGTCCCAGAACTCGGGGGTGGGGTTAGCTTTCGTCAGCCCGCGTGGGTACGGTCGTCCACGCTGGCTGGTTCGCGATCCACCACGACCAGTCGAGAGAAAAACAGATGGTGACGATACGGAGGAACCCGTGGCCCTTCCCCAGTTGACCGACGAACAGCGCGCGGCAGCGTTGGAGAAGGCTGCTGCCGCACGTCGAGCGCGTGCCGAACTCAAGGATCGGCTCAAGCGCGGCGGCACCAACCTCAAGCAGGTCCTTAAGGACGCCGAGACCGACGAGGTCTTGGGCAAGATGAAGGTCTCCGCTCTGCTGGAGGCCCTGCCCAAGGTCGGCAAGGTCAAGGCGCAGGAGATCATGACCGAGCTCGAGATCGCCCCGACCCGCAGGCTGCGTGGCCTGGGCGATCGCCAGCGCAAGGCCCTGCTGGAAAAGTTCGACTTCTCGTAAGGGAGGTCGGTGAGCGAAGGCGGGGGGCCGGATACGCACCCACGGGCTCCGGTCCTGGTGCTGTCCGGCCCGTCTGCCGTCGGCAAGTCCACCGTGGTGCGATGCCTGCGGGACCGCGTCGCTGACCTGTACTTCAGCGTCTCGGTGACCACCCGGGCGCCGCGGCCGGGTGAGATTGACGGCATCGACTACTCGTTCGTCTCGCCCGAACAGTTCCAACGTCTCATCGACGACGGTGAGCTGCTGGAATGGGCGGAGATCCATGGCGGCCTGCACCGCTCCGGCACGCCGGCCGCGCCGGTCCGCGCCGCCACCGCCGAGGGGCGGCCCGTGCTCATCGAGGTCGATCTCGCCGGGGCGCGGGCGGTCAAGGCCGCCATGCCGGAGGCGCTCAGCGTGTTTCTCGCCCCACCCAGCTGGGAGGCGCTGGAGCACAGATTGACCGGCCGCGGCACCGAGAGCGCCGAGGTGATGGCCCGCCGACTGGCGACGGCCCGCACCGAATTGGCGGCTCAGGGGGACTTCGACGAGGTCGTCGTCAACACGGAAGTGGAATCCGCGTGCGCTGCGTTGGTATCCTTGCTGGTGGCCCGCACACCGGTGCGGCCCGATAAGTCTTGACCAGACTCCAATTTCTCTATTCGAATCGCCAGGAGACTTTTTTCGTGAGCACCCCGCACGCCGACACGCGGCTGGCACCCGTGGACCTCGATCCGTCCGCCGCCACCGCCTACGACACGCCGTTGGGCATCACCAACCCGCCCATCGACGAGTTGCTGGATCGCGCGTCGAGCAAGTACGCGCTGGTGATCTACGCCGCCAAACGTGCACGTCAGATCAACGATTACTACAACCAGCTGGGTGACGGGATCCTCGAGTACGTCGGTCCGCTCGTCGAGCCCGGTCTTCAGGAGAAGCCTCTCTCGATCGCGATGCGCGAGATCCACGAGGACCTGCTCGAGCACACCGAGGGCGAGTAGAAGCGGCTGCGGCCAGCCATGGCCGATCGCAAGCGGATCATTGTCGGCGTCGCCGGCGGCATCGCCGCCTACAAGGCGGCGACCGTGGTCCGTCAGCTCACCGAGGCCGGCCACTCCGTGCGGGTGGTACCCACCGAATCGGCGCTCAAGTTCGTCGGCGCGGCCACGTTCGAGGCGTTGTCGGGTAACCCCGTCCACACAGGCGTCTTCGACGATGTCCACGAGGTCCCGCACGTCCGCATCGGCCAGGGCGCCGACCTCGTCGTCGTCGCACCGGCCACGGCTGACCTTCTCGCCAGAGCCACCGTCGGACGCGCGGACGACCTGCTCACCGCCACTCTGCTGACCGCGCGATGTCCGGTGCTCTACGCACCCGCGATGCACACCGAGATGTGGTTCCACCCGGCGACGGTCGAGAACGTCGCGACCCTGCGGCGCCGCGGTTCAGTGGTGATGGAACCCGCGTCGGGCCGGCTCACCGGCGCCGACACCGGTCCGGGCCGCTTACCCGAGGCCGAAGAGATCAGCACCCTGGCTCAGCTGCTGCTGGTGCGCTCCGACGCGCTGCCCTACGACATGGCCGGGGTGAAGGTGCTGGTCACCGCCGGCGGCACCCGCGAACCCATCGATCCCGTCCGGTTCATCGGCAACCGCAGCTCCGGAAAGCAGGGCTATGCGCTGGCCCGGGTGATGGCGCAACGCGGCGCCGACGTGACGTTGATCGCCGGTCACACCGCCGGGCTGATCGATCCGGCCGGCGTGCACGTCGAGCACGTCGGGTCGGCCACCCAGCTCCGCGACGCCGTGTCCAAGCACGCCGCGGCCGCGAACGTGTTGGTGATGGCTGCCGCGGTCGCCGATTTCCGGCCCGCCAACCCAGTGCTCACCAAGATCAAGAAGGGCCCGGCCGGCGAGGGCGAGCCGACCATCGAGCTGGTCCGTAACGACGACGTGCTCGCCGCCGCGGTGCGTTCGCGGGCCGACGGCCAGCTGCCGAACATGCGGGCCATCGTCGGATTTGCCGCGGAAACGGGCGACGCCAACGGCGACGTGCTGTTCCACGCGCGCGCCAAGCTCGCCCGCAAAGGGTGCGATCTGCTCGTCGTCAATGCCGTGGGGGAGAACCGGGCATTCGAGGTCGACAACAACGACGGTTGGCTGCTGTCCTCCGACGGCACGGAGGCCGCACTGGAGCACGGTTCGAAGACCGTGATGGCGAGCCGTATTGTGGACGCGATCGCCGGCTTCCTGCAGAACGGGTGAGCGGCGAACGACAGACTGTGAATGACACGACAAAGGCGTGCGCGTAAAGGTTGCGCGCCGCAGGGGGACACGCTTGGGTGCTAGAGGCGCCGCCGTGTGCCGACACAGACAGTGGAAGTGAAAGGGATCGCACGTGAGTGATGCTCGGCTGTTTACCAGTGAGTCGGTGACCGAGGGGCACCCGGACAAGATCTGCGACGCGATCAGCGATTCGGTGCTCGACGCACTGCTGGCCGGCGATCCGAAGTCCCGTGTCGCAGTCGAGACCCTGGTCACGACCGGTCAGGTGCACGTGGTGGGCGAGGTGACGACCACGGCCAAGGAGGCGTTCGCCGACATCACCAACACCGTGCGCGCCCGCATCCTCGACATCGGCTACGACCATTCCGACAAGGGCTTCGACGGGCTGACCTGTGGCGTGAACATCGGGATCGGCGCGCAGTCGCCCGACATCGCGCAGGGTGTGGACACCGCTCACGAGACCCGCGTCGAAGGTGCTGCCGACCCGCTGGACTCCCAGGGCGCCGGTGACCAGGGCCTGATGTTCGGCTACGCGATCGCCGACACGCCGGAGCTGATGCCGCTGCCGATCGCGCTGGCGCACCGCCTCTCGCGCAAGCTCACCGAGGTCCGCAAGAACGGCACGCTGGACTACCTGCGTCCCGACGGCAAGACCCAGGTCACGGTGCAGTACGACGGCACCACCCCGGTGCGCCTGGACACGGTGGTGCTGTCGACTCAGCACGCCGACGGCATCGATCTGGACAGCCAACTGGCCCCGGAGATCAAGCAGCACGTCATCGACGCGGTGCTGACCGAACTCGGCCACGAGACGCTGGACACATCGAATCCGCGCATCCTGGTCAACCCGACCGGCAAGTTCGTCCTCGGCGGTCCCATGGGCGACGCCGGCCTGACCGGCCGCAAGATCATCGTCGACACCTACGGCGGCTGGGCCCGCCACGGTGGCGGCGCCTTCTCCGGCAAGGACCCGTCCAAGGTGGACCGCTCGGCCGCCTACGCGATGCGCTGGGTCGCCAAGAACGTCGTCGCCGCCGGCCTGGCCGAGCGTGTCGAGGTGCAGATCGCCTATGCGATCGGCAAGGCCGCCCCGGTGGGCCTGTTCGTCGAGACCTTCGGCTCCGAGACCGTTGACCCGGTGAAGATCGAGAAGGCCATCGGTGAGGTGTTCGACCTGCGTCCCGGCGCGATCGTCCGCGACCTCGACCTGCTGCGGCCGATCTACGCGCCGACGGCGGCCTACGGCCACTTCGGCCGCACCGACATCGATCTGCCGTGGGAGCAGCTGAACAAGGTCGACGACCTGAAGGCTGCTGTCTAGGCGGCTAGTGCTGCACTGATCCCGGCGGCAGGTCGACCCCGATCTCGTCGCAGATCGGCGGGATGATGATCAGCGACCCGCGTGGGCTGCAGAACGGCGTGCCGGGAGGTAGCGGAGGCGGGGGCGGCGGCGGAGCCACCGGCGGTGGCGGCGCGATCTGCTGCGGCGGCCCTGACCACGGGTACAGCACGCTGGGCACGTCGACGATGCCGTACGAGTTCCAGTACCAGTCGTGGCAGACGTTCCAATCCCAGCTGAGCACCTGGCCGCCCGGGATCGCAGGATCGCCGGGGCACCAGTGGGTGCACGTCTGGCCCTGGGGGCAGTTGCCGCCCTGGTAGCTGGGTCCCTGGGCGGACGACGTGCCGGCGCCCAGCGTCGTCGCCGCGGTGAGTGCGAGAGCGGCGCCGGCCAGCGCCGATCCGGTGATGCGTGTGAATCGCTTCATCAGGCGATCTCTCCGTTCCGTGCACCACCTGCTGTGGTGTCCATTGCGGAGAAATTAGCGATCGAGCGCGGCTACCGATCCCAACAACGAGCTAGTGCAGCGCGGCCCGTAGCGCGTCGAGCGCCCTGTCGGTGGCCTCGGTCGCCGCAGGCACGACGCCGTAGTAGCCGAGGAATCCGTGGACCAGCGTGTCGGCGTGGTCCAACTGGGCGTCCACCCCGGCGGCGGTGAGCAGCTCGGCGTAGCGAGCGCCGTCGTCACGCAACGGATCGTGGCCGGCGATGACGATGTGGGCGGGCGCCACACCGGTGAGGTATCCGACGGCCGGGACCAGCGTCGCGGGTGGTTGCGTCAGGTCGGTGTCGCCCACGTACCAGCGGGTGAACGCCTTGCACTCGGCCAAGCCGAGGATGGGCGCCTCGGCGTTCTCGGTGAACGACGGCAACGACGTGTCGAACGTCGTCGACGGGTACCACAGCAGCTGCAGGCGCAGCGTGATGCCGGCGTCGCGGGCCTGCTGGGCGGCGACGGCGGCCAGGTTGCCGCCGGCCGAATCACCGGCGACGGCGAGGCGGGTGGCGTCGCCGCCGATCTCGTCGGCGTGCGCGGCCACCCACTGCGTCGTCGCCCACACGTCCTCCACGGCCGCCGGATACGGGTGCTCGGGCGCCAGCCGGTAGTCGACCGACACCACGAGCGCCTCGGCGCGCACGGCGTGCAGCCGTGCCGCTGCGTCGTAGGTGTCGAGGTCGCCCACCGACCATCCGCCGCCGTGGATGAAGATCACCACAGGCGGCATCGCGGCCTCGGTCGGTGGCCGGTAGATGCGGACGGGGACCGGACCGGCCGGGCCTGTGACGGTGTGCTCGGTCGCCGTCACCTCAGGGAACACCGGCACCCGCGGCAGCTCGGCGAAACGCTGCCGCGCGAGCTCCGGCCCGCCGTCGGTGGTCAGTCGGAACGGCACCGCGTCGAGCACCTTCGTCAGTACGGGATCGAGGTCAGCCATGGCCCACACGCTAGCGTCCGCCGTTTTAGTAGGTTCTGCCTGTGACGACGAGTCGGCGCCGGATGGCCATCTGGGGAGCCGCTGCCGTGGTGGCCGTGGCCTACGGGGTGTTCCTGATCGTCACCGCGACGCAGGTACCCGGGGGCGCCGAGCTCACCGGGCGGTTCACTGCCCAGCCCGCGGTCAAAGCCCTCGCTGCGGTCCTGCTCGCCGGCGCCGCGCTCACGCACCCGATCGCGCGGGAGCGACGCTGGCTGGTGGGTGCGCTGCTGTTCTCGGCCGCCGGTGACTTCCTGCTCGCGATGCCGTGGTGGCAGCCGTCATTCGTGCTGGGGTTGGGCGCGTTCCTGGTGGCGCATGTGTGTTTTCTGGTCACGTTGTGGCCGCTGATGCGGGCCACGCCGGTCCGGCTGGTGGCGGCGGGGCTGACCGTGGTCGCGT
Organism: Mycobacterium sp. IDUB_1; assembly: GCF_055419625.1. NCBI lineage: Bacteria > Bacillati > Actinomycetota > Actinomycetes > Mycobacteriales > Mycobacteriaceae > Mycobacterium > Mycobacterium sp. IDUB_1. The sequence goes on from NZ_JBVAYA010000006.1 coordinate 16,751, forward strand.
GCGTGGGGCTGCTGGTGTGGTTCTGGCCGCGGCTGGTGGCCGACGGGATGGCCGTCCCTGTGACCGCCTACATCGCGGTGCTGGGCGCGATGGTGTGCACGGCGCTGCTCGCCGACCTGCCGACGCCCTGGACGGCACTCGGAGCGGTCTGCTTCGCGGTGTCCGACGCGATGATCGGCATCGGCCGGTTCGTCCTGGACGACGAGACGCTGGCGGTGCCGGTCTGGTGGGTCTACGCCGCCTCGCTGCTGCTGATCAGCGCGGGCGTGCTGTTCGGTCGGTCGTCCGAGCCCTCTGCTAGACCTGCGGGGTGACCGTAGGACGGCAGGCAGCCGAGCACGAACCCATCGCGCGGGTGCTGCCGATGCTCACGGTGCCGCACCTGGACCGCGACTTCGACTACCTGGTCGCCGCCGAGATGTCCGACGACGCCCAACCCGGGGTTCGCGTCAAGGTCCGTTTCAACGGCCGACTGGTCGACGCGTTCGTGCTGGAACGCCGGTCGGAGACCGACCACGCCGGCCGGCTCGGCTGGCTGGAGAAGGTGGTGTCCTCGCAACCGGTGCTCACGCACGACGTGCGCCGGCTCGTCGACGCCGTCGCCGCCCGGTACGCAGGCACCCGCGCCGACGTGCTGCGGCTGGCGATCCCGCCGCGGCACGCCACGGTCGAGAAGAAGCCGCCGGTGCCGCTCGGCCCGTTCGTAGCCGCGGACATCGACGCCGCGGCATGGTCGGCCTACAGCGGGGGAGCACAGTTCATCGCCGCGCTGCGGGACGGCCGCGCCGCCCGCGCGGTCTGGCAGGCGCTGCCGGGCGACGCCTGGCCGGCACGGCTGGCAGAGGCCGCGGCGGTGACCGTGCACGCGGGCCGGTCGGTACTCGCTGTGGTTCCCGACCAGCGCGATGTCGACCGGCTCTCGGCGGCGTGCACCGAGCTCGTGGAGCCCTCCCGGGTGGTCGCGCTGTCGGCAGGGCTGGGGCCCTCCGAGCGATATCGCAGGTGGCTCGCGGTCCTGCGCGGTGACGCCCGGGTCGTCATCGGCACCCGCAGCGCGGTGTTCGCCCCGGTCGCCGACCTCGGTCTGGTGCTGATGTGGGACGACGGCGACGACTCGCTCGCCGAACCCCGCGCCCCGTATCCGCACGCCCGCGAGGTCGCGATGCTGCGTGCCCACCAGCTGCGCTGCGCCGCGGTGATCGGTGGTCATGCCCGCACCGCCGAGGCGCAGGCGCTGGTCCGCAGCGGCTGGGCCCACGACCTGACAGCACCGCGGCAGACGGTCCGCGCGTGCGCGCCCCGGGTGATCGCGCTGGAGGACAGCGCCTACGCCCAAGAACGCGACGCCGCCGCACGGACCGCGCGGCTGCCGTCGGTGGCGCTCGACGCCGCGCGCAAAGCGATCACGGCGGGCGCCCCGGTACTCGTGCAGGTGCCTCGGCGCGGGTACGTGCCCGCGCTGTCGTGCGCGCGCTGTCGCACCGTCGCCCGCTGCAGGCACTGCACCGGACCGCTGTCGCTGGCCAGCCGCGAGGCGGCAGGCGTGGTCTGTCGGTGGTGCGGCCGCGAGGAACTGGCGCTGCGCTGCGCCCGGTGCGGCTCGGACGCCGTCCGCGCGGTGGTCGTCGGCGCCCGGCGCACCGCGGAGGAGCTCGGCCGGGCGTTCCCTGGCGTTGCCGTCGTCACTTCCGGCGGGGAGGCGGTGGTCGAGTCCGTGCCGCAGCGCGCGGCGCTGGTGGTCGCCACGCCGGGGGTGGAACCCGTCGCAGACGGCGGGTACGGGGCGGCGCTGCTGCTCGACAGCTGGGCGCTGCTCGGCCGTCAGGACCTGCGTGCCGCCGAGGACACGCTACGGCGCTGGATGTCGGCCTCGGCTCTGGTTCGCCGCCGTGAGGACGGGGGAACGGTGGTGGTCGTCGCCGAATCGGCGATCCCGACCGTGCAGGCGCTCATCCGCTGGGATCCCGTCGGCCACGCCGACGACGAACTCGAGGCGCGCGCCGAGGTCGGGCTTCCGCCCTCGGTGCACATGGCCGCCGTCGACGGCACCGCCGACGCCGTGCACGCGCTGCTCGACGATACGGCCCTGCCGGAAGGCACCGATCTGCTCGGGCCGGTCGACCTGCCAGTGGGCGTGCGCCGCCCGCCCGGCGTCGCGCCCGAGCACCCGGTGATCCGCATGCTGGCGCGAGCGGCGCGGGCCGACGGCCTCGCCCTGGCCGCGGCCTTGCGCAAAGCCACCGCCGTGCACAGCGCCCGCCACGACCATGAGCCGGTGCGTATCCAGATCGACCCGTTGCACATAGGGTGATGCCCATGTCCGTCAGGCGGCTGGCCAAGGCGTCGATCCCGCTGCTGCTCATCGCATTCGGACTGTTGTGGCCGTTGCTGTTCACCGGCGGAGGCTCCGACGGGCCGCCGCCCGAGGACCCCGTGGTGATCAGCGACTTCCGGATGTCCGCCACCGTGGACGCGGCCGGGGACATGACCGCGGTCGAGACCATCACCGCGCAGGTCTACACCACCGACCGTCACGGCATTTTCCGCTACTGGGATGTGGCCAACCGCAACGATTCTCACGTCCGTCAGCCACCGGAGATCACCTCGATCCAGTTGGACGGCGCGCCGGTGCCCTACCAGATGATGTGGGAGGACGGGAGACGCTTCCGGGTCGCCAAGATCGGTGATCCGGACCGCACACTGTCCGACGGTGGTCACGTCTTCGAGATCGCCTACCGCATCCGCGGCGTCCTGGATCCCGGCTCCGCCGGCGCCGACCGCGTGTTCGCCCAGACCGCGGGCGCGCCTGCCGACTCATCGTCGGTGTTCTTCTGGAACGTCATCGCCCCGTCGTGGAACAACCGCATCGACCGCGCGCAGATCTCCGTGACGCTGCCGGGCGCAGTCGGGGCGGTGCAGTGCTCGGTCGGCTCCGGCGTCGGACGGGCGTGCGACGACCTGCGCGCGGCAGGGGACACCGTGGTCGCCTCGGCGTCGGATCTGCCGCCCCGCACGCCGGTCACCCTGCGCGCGGGGGTGGACGTGCCGACGCCGGCCCGCACCACCTTGCCGTGGCCGTACACGTGGGACCGCATCCTCGGGCAGTCGGTGACCGTCGTGCTGTGGCTGCTCGGTGTCACCGTCGCCTTCGGCGCGGGGGCAGCTCTGTGGCTGCGCAGTGTGATCGAGCCGCCGCCGGGCTTCCCGCTGCAGTACGCGCCGCCGCCGGGCCTGGGACCGGTGCAGGTCGAGTACATCCGCACCGAGACGGTACCCAAGAACGGGCTGACCGCGACGCTGTTCTACCTCGCCGAGCGCAAACTCATCACGATGGAACAGCTCGGCGACAAGGAATGGAAGCTGCGCAGCATCGCCCGGCCGGGCCAGTGGTCGGGCCTGGATCCGGTCAGCCTGGCGGTCGCCTCCCGGCTCAAGCTGATGAACGCGGGCAGCGAGTTCTCGGCCAAGAAGACCGCGACGTCGGGTCAGAAGCTGAGCAAAGCCAAGGAGGACATGACCAAGGCCGTGCAGGCGTGGGCGCGCGACGGCGGGCTGCTGGTGCCACGCAGGAAGGAACTGTGGCTGCGCGCGGCCAACGCGCTCGCGTTCCTGCTGATGATCTGCGGGTTCTTCCGCTGGGGGTTCCCGATCACGCTGTGGGCGTTGCCCTTCGCGGTGTTCTTCCTGCTGACCGCGGTGTCGTGGCGGGACGGGGTCGGGTCGCGGCGGACCGCGGCGGGGCGCGAACTGTGGTCCCGGGCCGGCGGATTCCACCGCGTGCTCGCGACGGACTCGGCGGAGACCCGCTTCGACTTCTCAGCCCGGCGTGATCTCTACACCGCCTACGTTCCGTTCGCGGTGGCCGGCGGGGTCGCCGCGGCTTGGGCTGCGAAGTATCAGACATCGATGAACACCGCAGCGCCACAACCAGATTGGTATGTCACGACGAGCCCGTCGACCTCCTGGGCGGCGGCGAGCAGTTCCGGCGGTGCGAACTTCGACAGTTTCGAATCGGCGCTGTCCTCGTCGATCGGCGCGTACACGGCCTCGCAGTCGTCGTCCTCGTCGTCGTCGTCGAGCGGCGGTGGCTTCAGCGGCGGGGGTGGCGGTGGGGGCGGCGGCGGAGGAGGAGGGTCATGGTGAGCGTCGTGCTGGCCATCGTGTTGGTGCTGGTCCTGCTGATCGGCGCTGGCTATGTGGCCGGCTACAACAAGATCCGGTCGGCCGACGTGCGTGTCGCGGAGGCACTCGCAGGCATCGACGTCGAACTGACCCGGCGGGCGGCGTTGATTCCCAGCCTCGTGCACACCGTGGCGACCTTCGCCGCGCACGAGAAGGACGTCCTGGATCGCGTCACCGATGCGCGCGAGGCGCTCACCTCGGCAACGGCAGGTCGCTCGGTGGCACAACGCAGCGCCGCCGAGCGGCAACTCGACGCGGCGTTGACGCCGCTGATGACCCTCGGGCAGAGCTCACCGCAACTGAGTTCGTCCGCCAACTTCCTCGACCTGCAACGCAACCTCGCCGACACCGAGGACAAGCTCGCGTTCGCGCGCCAGTACTACAACGACTCGGTCGCTGGCCTCAATCGGTTGCTCGGCACCATTCCGTGGATGTTCGTCGCACCGCTGAGCGGGGTCAGCGAGAAGGAGTACTACCAGATGGCCCGATAGTCGCTTCCTAGACTGACCCGGTGCGTCTCGTGTTCGCCGGCACCCCGCAGCCGGCCCTTCCGTCCCTGCGTCGCCTCCTCTCGTCGCCCCGGCACGAGGTGATCGCTGTCCTGACGCGCCCCGATGCCGCGGCCGGCCGGCGCGGCACCCCGACCCCGTCGCCGGTGGCGCAGCTGGCCCTCGATGCCGGCATCCCGGTGCTGCGCCCCGCACGCCCCAACTCACCGGAGTTCGTCGCCGAACTCGCCGACCTTGCACCGGAGTGCTGCGCCGTGGTGGCCTACGGCGCCCTGCTCGGCGACGCCCTGCTCGATGTGCCCGCGCGCGGCTGGGTCAACCTGCATTTCTCGCTGCTGCCCGCGTGGCGCGGTGCAGCGCCGGTGCAGGCCGCGATCGCCGCCGGGGACACCGTGACGGGGGCGACCACGTTCCAGATCGAGCCGAGCCTGGATTCGGGCCCGGTGTACGGCGTCGTCACCGAGACGATCACCCCGCGCGACACCGCGGGCGACCTTCTCGCGCGCCTGGCGGACTCGGGCGCCGGCCTGCTGGAGGCCACGATGGACGGGATCGCCGACGGCACGCTCACCGCGGTGCCACAGCCGACCGAGGGCATCAGCGTCGCCCCGAAGATCACCGTCGACGACGCTCGGGTGCGGTGGGACCTGCCCGCCCACGTGGTGGAGCGGCGGGTCCGCGCCGTCACCCCGAACCCGGGGGCGTGGACGATGGTCGGCGAGCAGCGCGTCAAGATCGGGCCCGTGACGGTCGCGGACCGCAGTGATCTGCACCCGGGCCAACTCGGCGTCGAGAAGAAGCGAGTGCTGGTGGGTACCGCCACCGACGCCGTGGAACTGCAGACGGTGCAACCGCCCGGCAAGAAACCGATGAACGCCGCCGACTGGGCCCGCGGTGCGCGCCTCGACGAGATCGGATCGCTCCTATGACGCGCCCGCAACGACCCCGACACCCCGAACGGCCTCACAAGCCCCGGCGCCCCCAGCGCCGCACCCCGCTGGACCCGGCCCGCCGGGCCGCGTTCGACGTGCTGCGCGCGGTGTCCGAGCGTGACGCATACGCGAACCTCGCCCTGCCCGCGATGCTGCGCGAGCGCGGAATCACCGGCCGCGACGCCGCATTCGCCACTGAACTGACCTACGGTGCCTGCCGCGCGCAAGGGCTGCTCGACGCGATCATCAGCGCAGCGGCGGGCCGCCCGGTCGACCACATCGACCCCGTGCTGCTCGACCTGCTCCGGCTGGGCGCGTACCAGATCCTGCGGACCCGGGTCGAAGACCACGCCGCGGTGTCGACGACGGTGGAGCAGGCGGGCATCGAATTCGACACGGCGCGAGCAGGTTTCGTCAACGGCGTGCTGCGCACCATCACCCGCCGCGACGAGGCGTCGTGGGTGGCGGAGCTGGCCCCGCCTGCCGCCACCGATCCGATCGGCCACCTGGCCTTCGTGCACGCGCATCCGCGCTGGGTCGCGCAGGCTTTCGCCGACGCACTGGGTGCCCGCGCCCACGAGCTGGCTGCGCTGCTGGCCAGCGACGACGCCCGCCCGGCGGTCCATCTGGTGGCCCGTCCGGGCGAAATCACCGGCGCCGAGCTGGCCGAGGAGGTCGGCGGTGCCGTCGGCCAGTTCTCGCCCTACGCCGTGTATCTCACCGAGGGCGACCCCGGTGCACTCGCCGCGGTCCGCGACGGCCGCGCGCTCGTTCAGGACGAGGGCAGCCAGCTGGTCGCTCGCGCGCTGACGCTGGCCGAACTCGACGGGCCCGACGGTGGCCGGTGGCTGGACCTGTGCTCCGGGCCCGGCGGCAAGACCGCGCTGCTGGCCGGGCTGGGCCGGCCCGCCGGTGTCGCGGTCACGGCGGTGGAGCCCACGCCGCGCCGTGCCGATTTGGTCGAGCAGAACACCGCGGGCCTGCCCGTCGAGGTGCTCCGGGTCGACGGGCGTGATCCCGGCCTGACACCGGGCTTCGACCGCGTGCTCGTCGATGCTCCCTGCACCGGGCTGGGCGCTCTGCGTCGCCGACCCGAAGCGCGGTGGCGCCGCCAACCCGGTGACGTGGCGCCGCTGGCCAAACTCCAGCGTGAGCTGCTGGCGTCGGCGATCCGGTTGACCCGCCCCGGCGGCGTCGTGCTGTACGCGACGTGCTCGCCGCACCTGGCCGAGACCACCGGCGTGGTGGCCGACGCGCTGCGCCGCCAGCCCGTCGAAGCGCTGGACACCCGAGAGCTGTTCGCCCCGGCCACCGACACCGGCGATTCCCTGTCGGTGCAACTCTGGCCGCACCGGCACGGAACCGACGCGATGTTCGCCGCCGCCCTTCGCGTCACCGGGGCCCCGATAGGCTGACCCCCATGCCCGGACAGTCCACCCGCACCGCCCCGATGATCGCGCCGTCGATCCTGGCCGCCGACTTCGCCCGGCTCGCCGACGAAGTGGCCACCGTCGAGGGTGCCGACTGGCTGCACGTCGACGTGATGGACAACCACTTCGTGCCCAATCTCACCCTGGGCCTGCCCGTCGTCGAGTCGCTGCTGAAGGTCACCGACATCCCGATGGACTGCCACCTGATGATCGACGACCCTGGCCGCTGGGCACCGCCCTACGCCGAAGCGGGTGCCCACAACGTGACGTTCCACGCGGAGGCCACCGACGATCCCCGCGCCGTGGCCCGCGACATCCGCGCTGCGGGTGCGAAAGCCGGCCTGGCCATCAAGCCGGGCACACCGGTCGATCCCTACCTGGAGATCCTGCGTGATTTCGACACGCTGCTGGTGATGTCGGTGGAACCCGGGTTCGGGGGGCAGAAGTTCATCGCCGAGGTGCTGGCCAAGGTGGGAATCGTGCGCCGGCTCGTCGACTCCGGGGAATTGACCGTGCTCGTGGAGATCGACGGCGGGATCAACGACGACACGATCGAGGCGGCAGCCGAGGCCGGGGTGGACTGCTTCGTCGCGGGATCGGCCGTCTACAGCGCCGAGGACCCGGCGCGCGCCGTGACGGCGCTACGCGCCAAGGCCGCCGCGGCCGCGAGCCACTTCGCACCGTGAACCTCGACGCCGCGATGGCTGCGGCTGTCGAGCAGGCCGAAAAGGTCAAGGGCACAACGTATCCCAACCCTCCGGTCGGGGCGGTGATCCTCGACGCCGACGGTGAGATCGCCGGCGTGGGCGCGACCGAGCCGCCGGGTGGCCCCCACGCCGAGGTGTTGGCGCTGCGCCGCGCGGGGGAGCGGGCCGTCGGCGGGACCGCGGTGGTGACACTCGAGCCGTGCAACCACGTCGGGCGCACCCCGCCGTGTGTGGACGCGCTTCTCGCTGCCCGTGTCGCGAAGGTCGTGTTCGCTGTCGCGGATCCGAATCCCGTCGCGGCGGGTGGGGCCGCCCGGCTGACGCGCGCGAGCGTCACCGTGACCGCGGGAGTCGGCGCCGACGCAGTGTCGGGCGGCCCGCTGCGTGAGTGGCTGCACAAGCAACGCACCGGAATGCCGCATGTGACATGGAAATTCGCGACGAGCGTGGACGGGCGCAGTGCGGCGGCCGATGGCACGAGCCGGTGGATCACCGGCGAAGCGGCCCGCGCCGACGTGCATCGACGACGCGCGATCGCCGATGCGATCGTGGTGGGCACCGGTACGGTGTTCGCCGACGATCCCGCGTTGACCGCCCGCCGCCCCGACGGCAGCCTCACCGACCACCAGCCGCTGCGGGTGGTGGTCGGCATGCGTGAGATCTCTCCTGACGCAACGGTTCTCAACGATGACTCGCGCACGATGGTGATCCGTACCCGCGATCCGCACGAAGTGATCCAGGCGCTGTCGGACCGCACCGATGTGCTGGTGGAGGGCGGCCCGACCCTGGCCGGAGCATTCCTGCGGGCCGGCGTGATCGATCGCATCCTCGCCTATGTCGCGCCGATCCTGCTCGGCGGACCGATCACCGCCGTCGACGACGTCGGTGTGGCGAACATCGGGCAGGCCCATCGGTGGCGCTACGACGGCGTGCATCCGGTCGGCCCCGACGTGCTACTCAGCCTGGTCCGGGCCTGAAATTCACCGTTATCGAATCGTGACCTATTGTCCATCAAGGGTTTCCGTAACCGCCGTCACGCGACGCGCGCGATGTTCTGCGGGCCCGACCTGGCGGATCCCTCGGTAGACTGACGGGGAATATCGCGCTTTCACCGACGAGTTGCGCATGGTGAGCACGAACAAAGGACATAGAGCATGACTGCACTGCAGGACTGGCTCAGCTACAGCCCGGTCACCCCGGATTCGATCAAAACGGTGATCCGCGATGCCTGGCGGGGGCTGACCATGGACGACACTGCCGACGACACCCGCCACATCGACGACGTCGTCGATTTCCCCGCCGAGCCTCAGCTGATGGGCCGCGGGCTCGAGCGCTGCTGAGGCCCGGGCTCGAGATCCGGCTCGTCGGCCCGCTCATCGCGGGCGCTGATCAACAATCCCAGTAGGGCTCCGACGACACACACCACAGCGGTGATCGTGAAGATCTCGCCGTACTGCAGCACATAGGCTTCCCGCGTCGCCTGGAGTTGGCGACGGCCCTGCTCGAGGAGCATTTGGCCGGGTGACACCCCGGTGGGCGCGGGGAGCGCGGCCAGGCGCTCCTGGAAGTACTGGTTGAAGCGGTAGAGCCCCCACGCCGACAGCGACGCGATGCCGATCAGCATGCCGACCATCCGCGCCACGACCACCGCGGCCGACGCGATGCCGTGCTGCGCCGCGGGCACCACCCGCAGGGTGGCCGAGGTCAGCGGGCCGATCACGAGCCCGAGGCCGATACCGGCGATCACGAGGTCGGTGTCGAAGGTCGGCAGCTGTACGAACCCGAGGTCGTGGTGGGCGCTCAGCACGTCGACCGTCCACTTCGAGACCAGCCAGTACCCGGCCCCGGCGATGAGCAGCCCGACGAACGCGACGATCCGATCGCCCACCTTCGTGGCGATCCATCCGCCCACCAGCGCGCCGACGGGCAGTGCGCCGAGGAACCAGACCAGCAGGAAGACCGCCTCCTGCTGTTCTTTGCCCAGCACACCCTGGGCGAACAGCTCGATGTTGACCAGCGTGACCATGAGTGCGGCGCCCGCACACAGCGACGAGCCCAGACCCGCCAGGAAGGGCCTGAACCGCACTCCAGCGGGGTCGATCAGCCGGGTGGTGGCGAACCTCTCCCAGGCGAAGAACGCGGCTGCCACGACCGCTGCCGCGATCAGCACGGGAAGCCCATAGCTCGGCAACACCTGCTTGCCGTCCGGAGCCTGGTTGTAGAGCCCGATCACGGCGAGTCCGAGAGCGAGGGCGAGCAGCAACCCGCCCACGACATCGACCTTCTCCTTCACCCGATCCTTGTCCGCGGCCGGCAGGCTGAAATGGATCATCACCATCGCGACCGCGGCCAGCGGCACGTTCACCCAGAACACGGCCTGCCAGTGGCTGAACGCGGCCACCAGGGCCACGCCGTAGAGGGGGCCGAGCACGCTGCCCAGCTCCTGGGCCGCACCGACGCCGCCGAGAACCGCGGCGCGGTTGCGGCTGGCCCACAGATCTGCGGCCAGTGCCAACGTCACGGGCAGCAGAGCCCCGCTGGCGGCGCCCTGGATGGCGCGGCCGATCACCATCATCGTCAGATCAGTCGACAGCGCGGTGATGACCGAACCGACGGCGAAGCCAGCCAGACTCACCTGGAGCAGCAGCTTGCGGCCGAACCGGTCCGAGGCCCGGCCCAGAAGCGGCATCGCCGCGATGTAGCCCAGCAGATAGCCGGTGATGATCGGGGTGACGCGCTGTATCTGGTTGATGGCGATACCGACGTCGGCCATGATGTCGCGGATCACCGAGACGACGACGTAGGTGTCGAGCGCTCCCAGCAGGACCGCGAGGCCACCAGCGGCGATCGCGACACTGCGGCTTGCCGCAGGGGCAGGTGTGCTGTGCATCACACCGCCGGTTTGTCGACCGTCACCGGCTCACCCCACTTCGACAGCGTCATCGTCACGCTGTTCCCGGGGGTGGGTTCCAGGCGGGCCTGCATCAGCTCGTGATTGCCGTCCTCGGCGACCCACGCGGTGCCTGGCACGGGACCCTTGGCGGCGATCTGCGGCGCGATCTTGTTGACCGCATCGGCCCGCACGTTGCCGGTGATGCGGACCGTCTTGACGCCTTCGATCGTCTCGCGGCCCTCGGACTTCGCGTCGGAGAAATTCGCCAGCACGTTGGCCAGACCACTGTCGGGGCTCAGGATCGCGGCGACGTCGTAGATGTCGGCGGCAGGCCCGAAGTTCGAGAGGCTGCCACCAGCGGTGATCGCGGCGTACAGGTCGCCGTCGGACACCACGAACTGGACTCCCTCGAGCTTCTGGCCCAGGAACACGATGTCAGCAGTTCCCTTGGCGGCCACCGCCGGCTTCTGGGTCAGATCACCCTCGAGGGACTCCACCGGCAACTCCGCGATCTGCCCCTGCACAGCGAGCTTCAGATGCGCGCTGGTCTGGGCTTTCGTGGTGTCGGCGGACTCCCGCAGCAACGTGGTGGCGTCCGGCAGGTCGGTCCCGGAATCCTGGGACGACGAGCCGGAGCACCCCGCGATGAGGGTGACGACAGCGAAGAGGGCGGCGACGAGCGCCAAGAGGCGGGTCTGCATGCCTGCATCGTAGAGGGTGCGGCGGAGGGGGACCGTCCGCCGGTGGGCATAGGCTGGACAGGTGTTCACCGGAATCGTCGAAGAACTGGGTGAGATCGTCGGTCGGGAAAACCTCGGCGACGCCGCACGTTTGGTCATTCGTGGCCCGATCGTGACTTCAGATGCCGGACACGGGGATTCGATCGCCGTGAACGGGGTTTGTCTCACGGTGGTCGACGTGCTGGCCGACGGCTCCTTCTCTGCCGACGTGATGGCCGAGACGTTGAACAGATCGAGCCTCAGCGGCGCTGATGTCGGCACCCGGGTGAACCTCGAGCGCGCGGCAGCGGTTAACAGCCGGCTAGGCGGCCACATCGTGCAGGGCCACGTCGACGGCACCGGTCACATCGTGTCCCGCACGCCGTCGGAACACTGGACGGTGGTCCGCATCGGGCTGCCGGAGGCGCTGTCGCGCTACATCGTCGAGAAGGGCTCCGTCACCGTCGACGGGGTGTCGCTGACGGTGTCGGGGCTGGGCCCCGACTGGTTCGAGGTGTCGCTGATCCCCACCACGCTCGACCTGACGACGCTGGGGAAGGCCGAGGTGGGGGCCCCGGTCAACCTCGAGGTGGACGTCATCGCGAAGTACGTCGAACGGTTGATGGCCGCCAAAGAGGCCTCTGACAGCGACTGATCAGGCCCACTCGGCCGCTATCCGCCGGGCCGTAGCGATCCGGTCCTGGCGCATGGCGGCCATCCGATCGGTGACGGTGTGCAGCACCGCCTCGGGTGCGGTGTCCGGTGAGCCCGCGGTGAACGGCGGTTCGGGCGCATACTGCATGGTCAGCTGCGTAGCCTGCGCCTCGTCGACGCCCCGCAGCTTGGCGGCCACGACGAGGGCGGCGTCGATGCCGGCAGTGACACCGGCCGCGAACACGAATGTGTCGTCGATCACCACTCGCTCGGCGCGTGGAATCGCCCCGAAGACCGGCAGCACGTCCATCGACGCCCAGTGCGTGGTCGCCCGGCGGCCGCGCAGCAGTCCCGCGGCGCCGAGCAGCAACGCACCGGTGCACACCGACAGCACGCACCGGGCACCGGCTGCCTGGTCGCGCAACCAGGCCATCAGCCGCTCGTCCGCCATCACGGCCTGCTGCCCAGGCCCGCCCGGCACGAGCAGCACGTCGAGCTGAGGTGCGTCCTCGATCACGGCGTCGGGCAGCAGCCGCAGGCCGCGGTAGTCACGAACCGGTTGACCGGTGAGCCCGTACGTGGTGAACGTCACATTCGTCAACGACGCGAGGACCTCGTACGGGCCTGTGAGGTCGATCTGGTCCATGTCGTCGAAGACAACAGCTCCGATGGTGAGTGCGTCGGTGGGGGCCATGACAGGGAGTATCGCGGGCTGGCTCAGGCGGGCAATAATGCGGTCTGCCGCGTGGTTCATACTGAACGGGACATACGTGGTTCTCGTGCGGGAACCGGCAAGGTGGTGAGGATGACGAGGCTGGATTCGGTCGAGCGGGCGGTGGCCGATATCGCCGCAGGCAAGGCCGTCGTCGTCATCGACGACGAAGACCGCGAGAACGAAGGCGATCTGATCTTCGCCGCCGAGAAGGCCACTCCTGAGCTGGTGGCCTTCATGGTGCGCTACACCTCCGGATACCTGTGTGTGCCCCTCGACGGGGAGATCTGCGACCGGCTGGGCCTGCTGCCGATGTACGCGGTCAACCAGGACAAGCACGGCACCGCCTACACCGTCACCGTCGACGCGAAACACGGTGTGGGTACCGGCATCTCGGCATCCGATCGGGCGACGACCATGCGCTTGCTCGCCGACCCGACCGCGGTGGCCGACGACTTCACCAAGCCCGGGCACGTCGTCCCGTTGCGCGCCAAGGATGGCGGGGTGCTTCGTCGCCCCGGCCACACCGAGGCCGCCGTCGACCTCGCCCGACTGGCCGGCCTGCAACCGGCCGGCACGATCTGCGAGATCGTCAGCCAGAAGGACGAGGGCGCGATGGCCCAGACCGACGAGCTGCGGATCTTCGCCGACGAACACGACCTCGCGCTGATCTCGATCGCCGACCTGATCGAGTGGCGCCGCAAGCACGAGAAGCACGTCCAGCGGGTCGCCGAGGCCCGCATCCCGACCCGGCACGGTGAGTTCCGGGCCGTCGGCTACACCAGCGTCTATGAAGAGGTCGAGCACGTCGCCCTGGTCAGGGGCGATATTGCCGGTCCTCACGAGGACGGACACGACGTTCTGGTCCGCGTGCACTCGGAGTGCCTGACCGGTGACGTGTTCGGTTCGCGACGTTGCGATTGCGGGCCACAGCTCGACGCCGCGCTGGCCATGGTGGCGCGAGAGGGCCGCGGCGTGGTGCTCTACATGCGTGGCCACGAGGGCCGCGGCATCGGGCTGATGCACAAGCTGCAGGCCTACCAGCTGCAGGACGCCGGCGACGACACCGTCGACGCCAACCTGAAGCTCGGTCTGCCTGCCGACGCCCGCGACTACGGCACCGGCGCGCAGATCCTCGTCGACCTCGGCGTGCGCTCGATGCGCCTGCTGACCAACAACCCTGCCAAGCGCGTCGGCCTCGACGGCTACGGCCTGCACATCATCGAGCGGGTGCCGCTTCCGGTGCGGGCCAACTCCGAGAACATCCGCTACCTGATGACCAAGCGGGACCGGATGGGCCATGACCTCGTCGGGCTCGAGGATTACGACGAGGTGCTCCCCGGCGACATCGGCGGCACGAAATGAGTCCTGCCGCAGGCGTGCCCGACATGCCGGAGCTGGACGCGTCGGGGTTGTCCCTGGCGATCGTCGCGAGCACCTGGCACGAGACCATCTGCGATGCGTTGCTCGAAGGCGCTCGCCGCACCGCCGCGGAGGCCGGTGTCATCGATCCGACCGTGACGCGGGTGCTCGGCGCGATCGAGATCCCCGTCGTCGCGCAGGCGTTGGCCAGAACCCATGACGCCGTCGTCGCGCTCGGCGTCGTGATCCGCGGGGAGACACCGCATTTCGACTACGTGTGCGATGCCGTCACTCAGGGTTTGACGCGGGTGTCGCTGGATGAGTCGACTCCGGTGGCCAACGGCGTGCTCACCACCAACACCGAACACCAGGCCCTCGACCGGGCCGGGTTGCCCGAATCGGCCGAGGACAAGGGCGCCCAGGCTGCCGCCGCCGCGCTGTCGACGGCGTTGACGCTGCGCCGGCTCGCTTCGCCGTCATGAGCGCCGATGATCGGGGCGTCCCGGAGTGGGATGTTGAGGTCAAGCCGCACCTGACCCCGAGATTCGCCTACGCCGCCGCTGTCGTGATCGTCGCGGCCCACGTGATCGTGGGGGTGCTCCTCAAGGTCGGGACCACCGGGGTGATCTTCCAGACTGCCGACCAGGTCGCGATCGCGGCGCTCGGGGTGGTGTTCGGAGCCCTGGTCTGCCTGTTCGCGCGGCCGCGACTGCGCGTCGGGGCCGCCGGTGTCGCGGTGCGAAACCTGTTGGGCTACCGCGTGTTCGACTGGAGCGTGGTGCGCGGTTTGTCATTCCATCCGGGTGCGCGCTGGGCTCGGCTGGACCTGCCCGACGACGAATACGTGGCGGTGATGGCGATCCAGGCCGTGGACAAAGCGCGTGCCGTCGATGCGATGGACCGCGTTCGCGCGGCGATGGAGCGCTACCAGGGAGCTGACGGGGTCAACCGGCGTCACCCATGACCGCGCCCTCCCGGCGCGGATCGGCTCCGCCCACCCACCCGGGCCCGGCGCGCACGATCGCCGAGAGCCCGCTGGACTGATCGGCGAGGTCGACCTGGTGGCCCAGCTTCCTCAGGCCCGTCACCAACGGATCGCCCCTGCCGTCGTCGGCGATGTCGATGACCGGGTGCTCGCCACCGACGTTGGTGGTGGGGGAATTCGCGGCCCCGAAGTCGACCATCGAGACGGCCTGCTGCGGGTCCAGGCCCCAATCCAGCATTCCGACAAGTGTTTTCACGACGAACTGGATGATGGTCGAACCGCCCGGTGAGCCGGCCACCGCGTACAGCGGACCCCGCTGCCCACTCGGGTCGGTGTCGAACACCAAAGTGGGAGCCATCGTGCTGCGTGGCCGTTTGCCCGGCTCCACCCGGTTGGCGATGGGTTCGCCGTCGGGACCGACCGGTTCGGCGGAGAAGTCGGTGAGCTGGTTGTTCAACACGAAACCATCGACCATGTGGAACGAGCCGAAGGCCGACTCGACGGTCGTCGTCAGCGAGGCGGCATTGCCCTGTGCGTCGACCACACTGATGTGGCTGGTGCCGTGTTCGGGGACGGGCGGGACCGGTGCCGTCTGCAGCCCGAACTCGCCCGGCTTGGCCGTGCCCATCGTGCGGTCGGGGGAGACGAGCGCCGCCCGGCCGGCGAGGTAGTCGGCAGCCAGTAGCGTGTCCGGGGAACCCCCTGGCAACGCCACAAAGTCGGTGTCGGCGACGTAGCGGTCGCGGTCGGCGTAGGCGAGCCGCTCGGCCTCGGCGATCAGGTGCACGCCCTGCACGGTGGGGCGTCCGCCGTTGGCATCGAGATCGGTGGGCCGGTGCGCAGCCACGTCGAAATGCGAGAGGACGCCGAGCGTCTCGGCCACGGCGATACCGCCCGACGACGGCGGGGGCATGCCGCAGATCTGCTTGCCGCGGTACGGCGTACACAGCGGTTGGCGGATCTTGGTGCGGTACCCGGCCAGGTCGTCGGTCGTCATCAGGCTCGGGGTGCGCCCGCCCGTGGTGTCGGAGGCCGCGGCCACGATGTCCTCGGCGATGGGGCCGGTGTAGAGCGCTGCCGGATCGACCGCGACCGCGCCGAGTGTCTTCGCATACGCCGGATTGGTCAGCCGGCTCGTCACCGACCGCGGGGAGCCGTCGGGCTCGAGAAAATACTCGGCGGAGGCGGGGTCTGTCCGCAGCTTCGGAGCGGCGTCGGCGATGGCGGCCGCCAGCCGCGGACTGATTTCGAACCCGTCGTCGGCGAGCCGGACCGCGGGACCGAACAGGTCCCGCCACGCTGTGCGTCCGTGCTGGGCGTGCACGTCGGCCAGCATGCGCACGATGCCGGGCACCCCGATCGAGCGGCCCGAGGCACGCGCATCGGGTTTCGGCGCGGTCCTGTCGGTGTCGGAGACCCAGCGCAAGTAGTTCTCGGTGGCTGCGGCCGGGGCGATCTCACGGCCGTCGTAGGCCTGTACCGATTTCGCGGACGCGTCGTAGTACAGCAGGAAGCCGCCGCCACCGATGCCCGAGGACTGGGGTTCGACGAGTCCGAGCACGGCCTGTGCGGTGACCAGCGCGTCGGCCGCGGTGCCGCCGTCGCGGAGGACCTCGCAGGCGGCCTGGGTGGCCAGAGGGTTGGCGGTGGCGACCGCGTAGTGGCCGGTGCGCACGGGAGTCATGTCGGTGCGGTAGCCGGTCGCGGTCTCCGGCGCCGTCTCGTCGCGGCTGCCCTTCTGCTTGCTCTGCGGGGTGCCGTTGGTCACGATGGCGCATGGGCCTGCGGGCGCGGCCGGCGTCGTGGTGTCGGTGCAACCGGCACAGACCAGCACGGCAGCCGTCAACACTCCCAGTGCCCGGGTCCAGGTCACGGTCCGCACCGCCACCTACTCGCTCTACCCCGTCGGGGCGTCGCAGTAACCTGGGTCCGTGCCGGATCCCGCGACATACCGACCTGCTCCCGGGTCGATCCCCGTGGAACCGGGGGTCTACCGGTTCCGCGATTCACATCGTCGGGTCATCTACGTCGGTAAAGCCAAGAGCTTGCGCAGCCGGCTCAACTCGTACTTCGCCGATCTGTCGGGGTTGGCGCCGCGCACGCGGCAGATGGTGACGACCGCGGCGAGCGTCGAGTGGACGGTGGTCACCACCGAAGTGGAGGCGCTGCAGCTCGAATACAACTGGATCAAGGAATTCGATCCGCGGTTCAACATCCGCTACCGCGACGACAAGTCCTATCCGGTGCTCGCCGTCACGCTCAACGAGGAGTATCCCCGGCTCAAGGTGTATCGCGGTCCGCGGCGCAAAGGTGTCCGGTACTTCGGGCCGTATTCCCATGCATGGGCGATCCGGGAGACCCTCGACCTGCTCACGCGGGTGTTCCCGGCGCGCACGTGTTCGAACGGAGTGTTCAAGCGGCACAGTCAGATCGGCCGGCCCTGCCTGCTCGGCTACATCGACAAATGCTCCGCCCCGTGCGTCGGACGGGTCAGCGCCGACGAACACCGCCAGATCGTCGGTGACTTCTGCGACTTCCTCGCCGGCAAGACCGATCGGCTGATCCGCGAGATGGAACAGCAGATGAACGCCGCCGCCGAAGCGCTGGACTTCGAACGCGCCGCCCGGCTGCGCGACAACATCGGGGCGATGCGCCGGGCGATGGAGAAGCAGGCCGTCGTGTTCGGGGACGGCACCGACGCCGACGTGGTCGCGTTCGCCGACGACGAGCTCGAAGCCGCCGTGCAAGTGTTCCACGTGCGGGGCGGCCGGGTGCGCGGCCAACGCGGGTGGGTGATCGAAAAGTCGGGCGAGCCTGGGGAATCCACGCTCGAGTACCTGGTCGAGCAGTTCCTCACGCAGTTCTACGGCGACCAGGCCGCGCTCGGTGGCGCCGCCGACGAGGGCGGTGACGAGGCCACCAATCCGGTGCCCAAGGAGGTGCTGGTGCCGGTCCTGCCCGAGACCGCCCCTGAACTGGAGACGTGGCTGTGCCAGCTGCGCGGGTCACGCGTATCGCTGCGGGTCGCTCAGCGCGGTGACAAACGCGCGCTGGCCGAGACCGTGCAGCGCAACGCCGAGCAGGCGCTGAACCAGCACAAGCTCAAACGCGCCGGGGACTTCACCGCGAGAAGTGCTGCGCTGCAGAGTATTCAAGACGCTCTGGGGCTCGAGGATGCGCCGCTGCGCATCGAGTGCGTCGACATCAGTCATGTGCAGGGCACCGACGTGGTGGCCTCGCTGGTGGTCTTCGAGGACGGGCTGCCGCGCAAGTCCGACTACCG
Source organism: Mycobacterium sp. IDUB_1 (assembly GCF_055419625.1). NCBI lineage: Bacteria > Bacillati > Actinomycetota > Actinomycetes > Mycobacteriales > Mycobacteriaceae > Mycobacterium > Mycobacterium sp. IDUB_1. The sequence goes on from NZ_JBVAYA010000006.1 coordinate 35,119, forward strand.
GCACTACGCGATTCGCGAGGCCGCCGGGGACGGGCGCTCCGACGACGTCGCCTCGATCGCCGAGGTCACGCGTCGGCGGTTCCACCGCCACCTGCGCGACACCCAGCAGCCCGGCGATCTCCTCGCAGAGGGGCGCTCCCGCCGTTTCGCCTACCCGCCCAACCTGTTCGTCGTCGACGGCGGCGCCCCCCAGGTCAACGCCGCCGCGGCCGTGCTCGAGGAGCTCGGCGTCACCGACGTGGCCGTGATCGGGCTGGCGAAGAGGCTGGAAGAGGTGTGGGTGCCGTCGGAGGCGGATCCGGTGATCATGCCTCGCAACAGCGACGGGCTGTATCTTCTGCAGCGGGTCCGCGACGAGGCGCACCGGTTCGCGATCAGCTACCACCGCAGCAAGCGGTCGAAGCGGATGACGGCCTCGGCGTTGGATTCGGTGAGGGGACTGGGGGAGCACCGGCGCAAGGCACTGGTGACGCACTTCGGTTCGCTGGCGCGGCTGCGTCAGGCGTCGGTGGAGGAGATCACGACCGTGCCCGGCATCGGCGTCGCCACCGCGACTGCCGTGCTGGAGGCGCTGGGGGTGACGGCGGGCGAGCAGCAGGACACCGAACGCGACACCGAACGCGCCGCCGAACACGCCGCCGAACACGACACCGAAGATCACGCCGAACCTGACACTGAGCACGACGCGGGAACAGACACTGAACATGACACCGAACACGAGGCGGGGGCGCCGGGTATCGACCATGATCGAAGCACGGTGACGGGATGACAGAAGCGGGCATGCACAGCGAATCGGCGGGAATCGACGTGGTCCTGGTGACCGGCCTGTCGGGCGCCGGTCGCGGCACCGCGGCCAAGGTCCTCGAGGACCTGGGTTGGTATGTGGCCGACAACCTGCCGCCGGAGTTGATCGCGCGGATGGTCGACCTCGGGCTGGCCGCGGGTTCGCGGATCACGCAGCTCGCCGTGGTGATGGATGTGCGATCGCGCGGCTTCACCGGTGACCTGGCCGGGGTGCGCAGCGAGTTGGCGGCACGGAACATCACCCCCCGAGTGGTGTTCCTGGAAGCGTCCGACGACATGCTGGTGCGCCGCTACGAGCAGAATCGGCGCAGCCACCCCCTGCAGGGCAATCAGACCCTGGCCGAGGGGATCGCGGCCGAGCGCGCGCTGCTCGCCCCGGTGCGGGCAGCCGCCGATCTCGTCATCGACACGTCGTCGCTGTCGGTGCACGGCCTGCGGGAGAGCATCGAGCGCGCGTTCGCCGCCGAAACCGTCGCCAACACCAACGTCACCGTCGAATCGTTCGGGTACAAGTACGGGCTGCCCATGGACGCCGACACCGTGATGGACGTGCGATTCCTGCCCAACCCCCACTGGATCGACGAGCTGCGCCCGCACACCGGGCAGCACCCCGAGGTTCGTGACTACGTCCTCGGCCAACCCGGTGCCGTGGACTTCATCGACTCCTACCATCACCTGTTGGACGTCGTCATCGACGGATACCGGCGGGAGGGGAAGCGCTACATGACCGTGGCCATCGGCTGCACCGGGGGGAAACACCGCAGCGTCGCGATGGCGGAGGCCCTGGCCGACCGGCTCCAGGACGCGGCGCTGACGGTGCGTGTCCTGCACCGGGACTTGGGGCGCGAATGAGTGTGCGCATCGTCGCCCTGGGCGGTGGGCACGGGCTGTATGCGACCCTCTCTGCGGCGCGGCGTCTGACCCCTCATGTCACCGCGATCGTGACGGTGGCCGACGACGGCGGATCGTCGGGCCGGTTGCGCAGCGAACTGGACATCGTGCCGCCGGGTGATCTCCGAATGGCGTTGGCGGCGTTGGCATCTGATAGTCCACACGGTCGGCTGTGGGCCACCATCATCCAGCACCGCTTCGGGGGCAGCGGGGCGCTGGCCGGGCATCCCATCGGCAATCTGATGCTCGCCGGCCTCAACGAGGTGCTCGCCGATCCGGTGGCCGCACTCGACGAACTGGGACGCATCCTGGGCGTGAAAGGCCGGGTGCTGCCGATGTGCCCGATGGGTCTGAGCATCGAGGCCGACGTCGTCGGCCTGGAGTCCGACCCGCGGGTCAGCCGCGCGATCCGCGGGCAGGTCGCGATCGCGACGACGGTCGGGAAGGTGCGCCGTGTGCGGCTCCTGCCGGGCGATCCGCCGGCCACCCGTCAGGCCGTCGACGCGATCCTGGATGCCGACCTCGTGGTACTCGGGCCGGGATCGTGGTTCACCAGCGTGATCCCGCACGTCCTCGTGCCCCAGCTGGTGGCCGCTCTGCAGAGCACCACCGCGCGGCGCGCCCTGGTGCTCAACCTCGTCGCCGAGCCCGGCGAGACGTCCGGCTTCTCCGTCGAGCGGCACATCCACGTGCTGGCGCAGCATGCGCCGACCTTCACGGTCAACGACATCATCGTCGATTCGTCGCGGGTGCCCAGCGAGCTCGAGCGCGACCAGTTGCGCCGCACCGCGACCATGCTCGAGGCCCGCGTCGAGTTCGCTGACGTGTGCCGACCTGGTACACCTTTACATGACCCGGCGAGGTTGGCGGCGGCGCTGGAGGGCGTGTTGCAACGGGGCGCACCAGGAGGCACCGCAGCTACCGGCACACCGCAGACGGTGCCCACGCCGACAGTGAACCGACCGAGAGGTGACGACCCGTGGCGATGACAGCCGAGGTCAAAGACGAGCTCAGCAGGCTCGTGGTGAATTCGGTCAGCGCTCGACGCGCCGAGGTGGCCGCGCTGTTGCGGTTCGCCGGCGGCCTGCACATCGTGTCGGGGCGCGTCGTCGTGGAGGCCGAGGTGGATCTCGGCATCATCGCGCGCCGACTGCGCAAGGACATCTACGACCTGTACGGCTACCACGCCGTGGTGCACGTGCTCTCGGCCAGCGGTATCCGCAAGAGCACCCGCTACGTGGTGCGCGTCGCCAAGGACGGTGAGGCGCTGGCGCGCCAGACCGGGTTGCTGGATCTGCGTGGCCGTCCGGTGCGCGGCCTGCCAGCGCAGGTGGTCGGCGGAAGCGTGGCCGACGCCGAAGCCGCTTGGCGCGGAGCGTTTCTCGCTCACGGCTCGCTGACCGAACCGGGTCGGTCCTCGGCCCTGGAGGTGAGCTGCCCCGGCCCCGAAGCGGCTCTGGCGCTCGTCGGTGCGGCCCGCAGGCTGGGCGTGAGCGCCAAGGCGCGCGAGGTGCGGGGCAGCGACCGGGTGGTGGTCCGTGACGGCGAAGCCATCGGAGCGTTGCTGACCCGGATGGGCGCCCAGGACACGCGACTGACGTGGGAGGAGCGCCGCATGCGCCGCGAGGTGCGCGCGACGGCCAACCGGCTCGCCAACTTCGACGACGCGAACCTGCGCCGGTCCGCACGCGCCGCGGTGGCCGCGGCCGCGCGGGTCGAGCGCGCGCTGGAGATCCTGGGCGACAGCGTGCCCGACCACCTGGCCGCGGCCGGCAGCCTGCGCGTCGCGCACCGGCAGGCGTCGTTGGAGGAGCTCGGCCGCCTCGCCGACCCGCCGATGACCAAAGATGCTGTGGCCGGGCGTATTCGGCGGCTGCTGTCGATGGCAGACCGCAAAGCGAAGATCGACGGCATCCCGGACACCGAATCGGCCGTCACGCCGGATCTGCTCGAAGACGCCTGAATCTAGCGCTCGAGCAGGTGCTCGAGTGACTCCCGGTCGATCGCATCGAACTCGTGGTCCTCGACATGCATGTAGTGGCGCACCCGGTTGACGAAGTCGTTGATCGAGGCGTTGAACGCGTCGGTGGCCGCGTTGCGCTGCTCCAGTGACAGCGCACTGGCGATCTCCTGCGCGAACGCGGTGTAGATGACGCGTTGGGCGCTGTCGGCGATGTCGCTGGGCGCCACCAACCGCAGCTCGGTCAACAATGTGATCGCGCGCTTGACGTCGTCTTCGAGCACCCCGGTGGCGCGCACCACCCGGAACAGGACAGCCAGCCGATCCATGGTCTCCGGGATCGACGGGTCGGACTCGCGGGCCAGCGCGAGGAACTCGTCGCGGTCGGTGGTGCGGGCCAGCCGGCGGGTCATCTCGGCCCACTCCGCGGAGAGCTGCCTGAGTCCGTTGCTCGCCACCGAGATCTCCGTCATCGCGGCGACGAACCGGATCGTCGTATCCCGCAGCAGGTCGAACCGTTGCCGTTCCTCTTCGAGCACACTCTGCCGCTCGTGGGTCTTCTTCGCCGTCCAGTAGGTCGCGATCCCGCCCACCATGGTGCCGAGCAGGCTGGCTGAGGCGGTGATCGCCGGGATCACCCAATCGGTCATGGACGGCAGTATCGCGCTCGCCGCCCGAATGCGGCGGGCAACTGGCGACACGCGCTCCACACCAGAAGCCCTGCCTGGATGCCGAGGGCGATGGAGATCATCGAGATCACCGTGACCCCGACGGCGTCGGAGCTGTCGTCGCCGATCAACTCGGTGACGCCGATGAACCCCAGCGAGCCGGGCACCAGCAGCCAGAACCCGGGCAACAGCAGCGTCGCCGCCGACGGCGTGTTGGGCCGGCGCGCCACGAACAGCGCGCACAGCGCCAGCGCCAGTCCACCGCCGAAGCCGCTGGCGTAACTGCCCAGCGTCACGTTGCCGACCAGCTGGCCGGCATAGGAGACGAACAGGATCAGCAGCATCCAGCCCATGAAGCGGGTCGGCGGACCGTGGTAGAGGAATAGGCCGACGGCGTAGAGCGCGCAGCCCAGCCACGGCGCCCACGGCCCGAAGCGGTCCACCACCGCGACGCTGAGTTCACTTGCGGTGAGGCCGACCACCTGGGCGGCGATCAGGATGCCGAAAGCCAACTGCGCCAAGCGCATTGCGCCGGCGATCAGGCGGGCCGAGCCCGAGACCATGTCGCGGGTGCTGAGTTCGATGACCGCCAGCGTGATCGCCGTGCCGGGCAGGAACATCACCAGCGCGGGAGCCAGCGCCCGCAGACTGCCCTCGCCCAGGTGCAGCGCGCGCCCGAGCGTGAACGAGCACAGCGCCACGGTGAACGCGGCGAGCACCGGAAGCAGCTGGGTCAGCGGCGCGTTGCGACGGGCCAGGACGCCCGCCACCCCGACACCGAACCCGAACAGCGTGGCCGCGCCGAGCGCGACCAGATTGGGCTGCAGGATGAGGGCGAACGCCGCGCTCTGAAGCGTGTACCCGACCACGAACGCCCACGCGCCGAAGCGGGAGCCCATCGCCTCGATCCGGGCCAGTTCGGCGAGGCCGTCGGCCGGGCTGATCTCGCCGCGGCGGGCCTGCCCGACGAGTGCGGCCAGCGGGAAGGTCTGGTCGAAGCGCACCTCGACCTCGGCGCTGCTCATCTCCAGCGAGTCGCCGCCACTCAATTGAATGTGGTTGGGCAGCACCAGCATCTCGCCCTCGACACCGTAACTCTCCGCGCAGGTGACCAGCGTCGTGCGCACCGTCCCGATCGGGTAGCCGGCGGCGATCATCGCCGCACCCAGTCGCGCGAGGAACAGCGTCGGGGTTGCCCGTTGGGTTGTCGCTTCGTCTCCCACCGGCCGCACAGTAAACCCCCTACGGTGGGGCCATGGGCACTTTGCGGGTCGGGCTCGTCGGGCCGTACCCACCGTTCGTCGGCGGAGGCGACGGTCTGGATGTCGACCTGGCCGAGGCGCTGGGGACCGGGCTCGGCGACGACGTCGTCGTCGCATCAGTCGGCGACGTGGCCGAGGGGATGGACCGGCTGCGGGCCGGCGCCCACGACGTGTTGCTGGGTGGGTTGACCGTCACCGCCGAGCGCGACGTCGCGTTTCTACCCCCCTACGTCATCAGCGGGCAGGGGCTCGTGGTCAACACCCGCAGGCTGCCCCGTGTCCGGTCGGCGGCCGACCTCGGCGGGCTGACGGTGCGCCGCGACGACCGCGGCAGACTCGACGCCGCTGTCGCCGACCTGGCCTCCGGCGCCTGCGACGCACTGCTGGAGCTGGCGCCGGTGCTGGGCGAACTGGTGCGCGATGTGCCCGACGTCGAGGTGGTCGAACGCGGGCTGTCGGTGGACGAGATCGCAATCGCCGTCGCCGCAGGAAACACCGCGCTGATGGCGCGCGTGCAGATGGCGCAAGCCGCGCTGGAGGAGGACGGGACTTTGCAGCGGCTGCGCCGGAAGTGGCTCGGCAATCCCTACGTCGATCAGGCCGCGGCGATGCGGTAGGGCGGTCGCGGGGCAACCGCGCGCTGCGTGTACCGCACGCACTAGGCTGGCCCCGAGTACTTGAACGATTACGAACACTGCAACGACTGTGAGCAGTTCGACCGAGTAGGAGACTGACGTGACGATCCGGGTAGGCGTGAACGGTTTCGGCCGTATCGGGCGCAACTTCTTCCGCGCACTCGACGCGCAGAAGCAGGCGGGCAAGAACACCGACATCGAGATCATCGCGGTCAACGACCTCACCGACAACGCGTCGCTGGCCCACCTGCTGAAGTTCGATTCGATTCTCGGCCGGCTGCCCTACGAGGTGAGCCTCGAAGGTGACGACACCATCGTCGTCGGCGACACCAAGATCAAGGCGCTCGAGGTCAAGGAAGGCCCGGCCGCCCTGCCCTGGGGCGATCTGGGTGTGGACGTCGTCGTCGAGTCCACCGGCATCTTCACCGCCCGCGCGAAGGCGCAGGGCCACCTCGACGCCGGCGCCAAGAAGGTCATCATCTCGGCACCCGCCAGCGACGAGGACATCACGATCGTGCTCGGCGTCAACGACGACAAGTACGACGGCAGCCAGAACATCATCTCCAACGCCTCCTGCACCACGAACTGCCTCGGCCCGCTGGCCAAGGTGCTCAACGACGAGTTCGGCATCGTCAAGGGCCTCATGACCACGGTGCACGCCTACACCCAGGATCAGAACCTGCAGGACGGCCCGCACAAAGATCTGCGCCGTGCCCGCGCGGCCGCGCTGAACATCGTGCCCACGTCGACCGGCGCCGCGAAGGCGATCGGCCTGGTGCTGCCCGAACTGAAGGGCAAGCTCGACGGCTACGCGTTGCGCGTGCCGATCCCGACGGGGTCGTGCACCGACCTGACCGCGGAGCTGGCGAAGGCGGCGTCGGCCGACGAGATCAACGCGGCCATGAAAGCCGCCGCCGACGGACCGCTCAAGGGCATCCTCAAGTACTACGACGCACCGATCGTCTCGAGTGACATCGTCACCGATCCGCACAGCTCAATCTTCGATGCCGGTCTGACCAAGGTGATCGACAACCAGGCCAAGGTCGTCTCCTGGTACGACAACGAGTGGGGCTACTCGAACCGCCTGGTCGACCTGGTCGGCCTGGTCGGCAAGTCTCTCTAGCACGATGGGAATCAAGTCCCTCGAAGACCTGCTCGCAGAGGGAGTGTCGGGTAGGGGCGTGCTCGTGCGCTCCGACCTGAACGTCCCCCTCGACGGCGACGCGATCACCGATCCCGGCCGCATCATCGCGTCGGTGCCGACGCTGAAGGCACTCAGCGACGCCGGTGCGAAGGTCGTCGTGACGGCGCACCTGGGCCGGCCCAAAGGTGAACCGGATCCGAAGTTCTCGCTGAAGCCGGTGGCCGCGGCACTGGCCGACAAGCTCGGTCGCCACGTCCAACTCGCTGGCGATGTCGTCGGCAGTGACGCGCTGGCGCGCGCCGAAGGCCTGACCGACGGCGACATCCTGCTGCTGGAGAACATCCGCTTCGACGCGCGGGAGACCAGCAAGGACGACGCCGAGCGCGGCAAGCTCGCCAAGGCACTCGTCGAGCTGGTCGGTGAGGACGGCGCGTTCGTCAGTGACGGTTTCGGTGTGGTGCACCGTAAGCAGGCGTCGGTGTACGACGTCGCCGCGCTGCTCCCGCATTACGCCGGCGCGCTGGTCGACACCGAAATCAAGGTGCTCGCGCAGCTCACCGACTCCACGCAGCGGCCCTACGCCGTCGTGTTGGGCGGGTCGAAGGTGTCGGACAAGCTGGCCGTGATCGAGAACCTCGCCACCAAGGCCGACAGCCTGATCATCGGCGGCGGAATGTGCTTCACCTTCCTTGCCGCACAAGGGCTTTCGGTCGGCAGCTCGCTGCTCGAGGAGAGCATGATCGAGACCTGCCGCAAGCTGCTCGACGACTACGGCGACGTGCTGCACCTGCCGGTGGACATCGTCGTGGCGGAGAAGTTCGCGGCCGATTCGCCGGCCGAGACGGTGGCGGCCGACAAGATCCCCGACGGCAAGATGGGCCTGGACATCGGCCCGGAGTCGGTGAAGCGCTTCTCAGCGCTGCTGTCGAACGCCAAGACGATCTTCTGGAACGGCCCGATGGGAGTGTTCGAGTTCCCGGCGTTCGCGGCCGGCACCAAGGGGGTGGCCGAGGCCATCATCGGAGCCACCGGCAAGGGCGCGTTCAGTGTGGTCGGCGGCGGGGACTCGGCCGCCGCGGTGCGTCAGCTGGGGTTGCCGGACGACGGTTTCTCGCACATTTCCACCGGTGGCGGCGCGTCGCTGGAATACCTTGAGGGCAAGCAACTGCCCGGCATCGAAGTCCTGGAGACCTGATATGGCACGTAAGCCGCTGATCGCCGGCAACTGGAAGATGAACCTGAACCACTTCGAGGCGATCGCGCTGGTGCAGAAGATCGCATTCTCGTTGCCGGACAAGTACTTCGACCGTGTCGACGTGACCGTGATCCCGCCGTTCACCGACCTGCGCAGCGTGCAGACGCTCGTCGACGGCGACAAGCTGCGGCTCACTTACGGGGCGCAGGACGTCTCGCAGCACGACTCGGGCGCCTACACCGGTGAGGTCAGCGGGGCGTTCCTGGCCAAGCTGGGGTGTTCTTTCGCCGTCGTCGGGCACTCGGAGCGCCGCACCTATCACCACGAGGACGACGCGTTGGTGGCCGCCAAGGCTGCGGCCGCGCTCAAGCACGGGCTGACTCCGATCGTCTGCATCGGTGAGCCGCTCGAGGTGCGCGAGGCGGGCGATCACGTCGAGTTCAACGTGACGTCGCTGCGCGGCTCGCTGGCCGGGCTGTCGGCCGAGCAGATCAGCGGCACCGTCATCGCCTACGAACCGGTGTGGGCGATCGGCACGGGCCGGGTGGCCAGTGCCGCCGATGCGCAGGAGGTGTGTGCCGCCATCCGTAAGGAGCTGGGGGAGCTCGCCTCGGCGGAGATCGCGGCGGGGGTGCGTGTGCTCTACGGCGGCTCGGTGAACGCCAAGAACATCGGCGAGCTCATCGGGCAGGGCGATGTCGACGGCGCGCTGGTCGGTGGGACCTCACTCGACGGCGAGCAGTTCGCCACGCTCTCGGCGATCGCGGCCGGCGGCCCCCTGCCCTGACATGAACACCGCCCAAACCGACGTTTGGGCGCATTCTTTCGAGACCCGCACGCCATTTCGTCGATCTCGGCACGGCCGGGGCGTGATTGGCTGCCGGCGATCGGCGCCCTGTAGTCTGGCGGCCATGGAATTGGCCCTGCAGATCATCCTGGTCGTGACCAGCGTGCTGGTCGTGCTCTTGGTTCTGCTGCACCGCGCCAAGGGTGGCGGTCTGTCCAGCCTCTTCGGTGGCGGCGTCCAATCCAGCCTCTCGGGCTCAACCGTGGTCGAGAAGAACCTGGACCGGTTGACGCTGTTCATCACCGGCATCTGGGTGGTCTCGATCATCGGCATGGCGCTGCAGATCAAGTACAGCTAAACCAGCGCGCGCAACACACCTTCGGCTGCCCGCCGCCCGCTCACCAACGCTCCCTGAATCGACGCGGTGTCGCGGTAATCGCCGCACACCCACAGCCCCGACCCATCGCGCACCGGCTTGCGCGCCACCAGCGGCGGCAGCTGGGGCGGCAGGGCGTCGGGAACCACATGCCGGATCACCGGCTGCCACTCCGCTCCCGGGACCCCCAGGATCGTGGCCGCGTGCGCACGCATCTGTGCCTCCGTCGGCTCCGGATGTCCGGGACCGAGTAGAGCTGACGCGGCGACGAGGTGCCGGCTCGCCGGCGCATAGCTGGGCGCCGCCGCGCTGATGACCGCGGTGTTCACCACCGGCCCGGTCGTGCCGGACCTGCCGTCCACCCACAGCATGGGCGGACCGTGCCACGGCTGGTCGGTGGCCCACCAGTCGGTGACGACACCGTGCATCGCGGCGGGCGTGCCGCTGACCCACTGAGCGGCCTGGGGCGCGGCGGTCGCGACCACCACCTCACGGGCCTTCACCCGACTCCCGTCCTCGGCCCGCACCTGCCACCCGGAGCCGGCCCGCGTGATCTCGACGACCCGGCGGTGCAGGACCACGCGCTCACCCAGCGGGGCGGCAAGCTGGCGGGGCAGCGCCGCCATGCCCCCGGCCGGGAGCGCCGGCACGCCGAGCGCGAAGGTACGCACCAGCAGCAGCGCGAACGCGTTCGACGTCGACCCGGAGTCCTCGAGCACAACCCCAGACAGGAACCGGTCGATCACCCGCCGCAGTTCGCCCGAGACGCCGCTGCGGTCCAGCGCGGCCACCAGCGACATGTCGCCGCCCTTTTTGAGGTGCCCCGGCCGCAGCGCACCGTGGGCCCAGCGTGTCAGGGCCACCACATCGCGCGGCGCCACCGCGCGTCCTGCCAGCATGGCCGGCACGCGCGCCGGCGACCGCAGCGGATGGGCCAACACCACGTCACCGCGTTCGCGGCGCACCCCGACCCCGGCGCCGAACGGCTGCAGCTGCAGTGCGGCGACGTCGACGCAGCGGTCCAGTTCCGGGTAGGTGGGATTGAGCACCTGGAAGCCACGGTCGCAACGGAAGCCGTCGACGACGTCGGTCCGGATCCGGCCCCCGACGTCGTCGGCGGCCTCCCACACAGCCACCTCGCGCCCGGCGTCGGCGAGCACCGACGCACACCGCAAGCCGGCCAGACCCGCACCGATGACGACGACCTCGGCTTCCGTGACCGCGACGGCTTCGGGGACGCTCATCCAGCCACGCTACCGTGGCTCGCCGTGCGCCCCCCTGTTGCTGCGTCGATACTGGGCACCATGCCGCCGACAGCCGACAGCCTGCTCGAACCCATCGGAGCCGTCCAACGCACCCAGGTGGGCCGCGAGGCGACCGAGCCGATGCGGGAGGACATCCGCCTGCTGGGCGCGATCCTCGGCGACACCGTGCGTGAACAGAACGGCGACGAGACCTTCGGCCTCATCGAGCAGGCCCGGGTCGAGTCGTTCCGGGTGCGCCGCTCCGAGATCGACCGCTCGGAGCTCGCGCAACTGTTCGACGGTATCGACGCCCGCCAGGCGATCCCGGTGATCCGCGCCTTCACCCATTTCGCGTTGCTGGCCAACGTCGCCGAGGACATACACCGCGAGCGCCGCCGGGCGCTCCACGAAGCCGCCGGTGAACCACCCCAGCCCAGCAGCCTGGCCGCCACCTACCTCAAGCTCGAGGACGCCGATCTCGACGCGAAGGAGGTGGCCGACGCGCTCGAGGGTGCGCTGGTCGCCCCGGTCATCACCGCGCATCCCACCGAGACGCGGCGCCGCACGGTGTTCGACACCCAGCACCGCATCACCGAATTGATGCGGATGCGGCTGCGCGGACACACCCACACCGAGGACGGCCGCGACATCGAGAGGGAGCTGCGCCGCCACATCCTCACGCTGTGGCAGACCGCGCTGATCCGGCTGTCGCGCCTGAAGATCTCCGACGAGATCGAAACCGGGTTGCGCTACTACCCGGCGGCGTTCCTGGACGTCATCCCGCGCGTCAACGCCGAGGTGCGGGCCGCGCTGCAGAGCCGCTGGCCCGAGACCGACGTGCTCGCCGAACCGATCCTGCGTCCGGGATCGTGGATCGGCGGGGACCGCGACGGCAACCCCAACGTCACCGCCGAGATCGTCCGGATGGCCACGGGCAGTGCAGCTTTCACCGCCTTCACGCACTACTTCGCCGAGCTCACCGCACTCGAACAGGAACTGTCGATGTCGGTCCGGCTCGTCCATGTCAGCGAGGAACTGGCCGCTCTGGCCGATGCGTGCACCGAGCCGGCTCGCGCCGACGAGCCCTACCGGCGCGCGCTGCGCGTCGTGCACGCGCGGTTGACCGCCACCGCCGGCCAGATCCTGGACCGCCAACCCGAACACCAACTCGACTTCGGCATGACGCCGTATGACACCCCCGCCGAGTTGTCCGCCGACCTCGACACCATCGACGCATCGCTGCGGGGCAACGGCAGCTCGGTGCTCGCCGACGACCGCCTGTCCCGACTGCGAGAAGCAGTGCATGTCTTCGGTTTTCACCTCAGCGGACTCGACATGCGGCAGAACTCCGACATGCACGAGGAGGTGGTCGCCGAGCTGCTGGCCTGGGCCGGCGTCCACTCCGACTACGCGTCGCTGAGCGAAGACGAGCGGGTCGAGCTGCTCGCCGCCGAACTCGCCACCCGCCGCCCGCTGATCGGCCCGGGTGCGCAACTCTCCGAGCTGGCGCGCAAGGAGCTCGACATCGTCATCGCCGCCGCACGGGCGGTGCGCGTGTTCGGGCCTGCGGCGGTGCCCAACTACATCATCTCGATGTGCCAGTCCGTGTCGGACATGCTCGAAGCGGCGCTACTCCTCAAAGAAGCTGGGCTGCTGGATGTTTCCGGTGAGCACGTCTATGCACCGGTCGGCATCGTACCGCTGTTCGAAACGATCGACGACCTGCAGCGCGGCTCGGCGATCCTGCAGGCGGCCCTGGATCTTCCGCTCTACCGCGCCGTCGTGGCCGCCCGTGGCGACAGCCAGGAGGTGATGCTCGGGTACTCCGATTCGAACAAGGACGGCGGGTACCTCGCCGCGAACTGGGCGCTGTACCGGGCCGAGCTGGATCTCGTCGAGACGTCCCGCGCCGCCGGAATCCGGTTGCGGCTCTTTCACGGTCGCGGCGGCACCGTCGGCCGTGGTGGTGGCCCGAGCTACGACGCGATCCTGGCGCAGCCGCCCGGCGCGGTGAATGGGTCGCTGCGGATCACCGAGCAGGGCGAGGTCATCGGTGCGAAATACGCCGAACCTCGCATTGCCCACCGCAACTTGGAGACGCTGCTGGCGGCCACGCTGGAGGCCACGCTGCTCGACGTGGAAGGCCTCGGCGACGAAGCGGAACCGGCCTACGCCGTCCTCGACGACCTGGCTGCCCGCGCGCAGCGCGCGTACGCCGAATTGGTCCACGAGACACCGGGTTTCGTCGACTACTTCAAGGCCTCGACGCCGGTCAGCGAGATCGGCGCGCTGAACATCGGCAGCAGGCCGACCTCGCGCAAACCCACCACGTCGATCTCCGACCTGCGGGCGATCCCGTGGGTGCTGGCCTGGAGCCAGTCGCGGGTCATGCTGCCGGGCTGGTACGGCACCGGCACCGCGTTCGAGGACTACATCGGCGACGGCCCCGACAGCGACGCGCGGCTGGAGGTGCTGCAGGACCTCTACCGGAGGTGGCCGTTCTTCGCGACGGTGCTGTCGAACATGGCGCAGGTGCTGGCCAAGTCGGACCTGGGGCTGGCCGCGCGCTACGCCGAGCTGGTCGACGACGCCGAGCTGCGGCACCGGGTGTTCGACAAGATCGTCGACGAGCACGCCCGCACCATCCGGATGCACAAGCTCATCACCGGCCAGGACGATCTACTGGCCGACAACCCGGCGCTGGCGCGGTCGGTGTTCAACCGCTTCCCGTACCTGGAGCCGCTGAACCACCTGCAGGTCGAGCTTCTGCGTCGCTACCGCTCGGGGGACGAGGACGAGCTGGTGCAGCGCGGCATCCTGCTCACGATGAGCGGGCTCGCCACGGCGCTCCGCAACAGCGGCTGAATCGTTGCTGCCGCAACAGCGGTTGAATCGTTGCTGCCGCAACAGCGGCTGAATCGTTGCTGCCGCAACAGCGGCTAGGTCGCCGTCACCCCCGGGATACGCCCCTCGCGGAACGCCTCCACGAAATGCCGGTGGTCCTCCCGGGCGACGGCGGCGTACTCCAGACCGAACGCGACGATGTCGGCGACGAACTCGTCTTCGTGGTCGCCGATCGCGGCGACGATCGCCTCCTCGGTCTGGAACTGCACCAGCGTCTGATCGCTGTCGGAATCGCTGACGCAGTGCACCTTGGCGACCGCCTGGCCGAGTTGCGTGACGACCTCGGTCAGCTCATCGGGCTCGGTCAGCTCCGTCCAGTCCAGATCGGCCTCATACGGCGAGATCTCGCTCACCACGAATCCGACCCCGTCGATGTCGGTGTAGCCCAGCAGGGGATCTGCGTGTGCCTGGAGGGCACGTTGCGAGACGGCGGTCCGGTGCCCGTGGTGCTGGAAGTAGCCGTGGACCTCCGCGTCGTCGACGACCCGGCTCGGCGCCGCGACGTTGCCCTGCTTCAGCGACAGCACGACGTCGTTGTCCAGCGCCTGGTTGAAGCCCTCGATGAGGATCGTGTAGGCGGGCAGTCCGGCGCTGCCGATCCCGAATCCGGAGTTGGCGGTCACGTCCTTGACGTCGTAGGCGATGCCGCGGAAGCGTTGCGCCTCCGGGATCGTCTCGAGATAGCGGTGGAAAGCCTCGATGACCGTCTCGCGTTCCTCGCCGTCGAGGCGCCGCGCACCGGGCCGCTCCCGCAGCCGGCGGTCGCACTCGTCGACGACGGTGATGCGGTCGAGCATTTCGGAGCGGGTGGATAGCCGCGCCGATTGCAATGCCGAGAGCACCGCGCCGCGAGCGGTGTCCAGGTTCAGCGAGAACGAGGCATCGTCGTCGGTCTCGGTGAACCAGCGGACCTGCTTCACGTAGGCCTGCGCGAACGCCGCGATCAACGACGAGATCTGCTCGTCCGACAGTGCCTTCTGCCAGCACATCAGCGCGAGACTGGCGGCGAATCGCTGCACGTCCCAGGTGAAGTGCCCGACGAACGCCTCGTCGAAGTCGTTGACGTCGAAGATCAGCACGCCGGCGCCGTCCATGTAGGTGCCGAAGTTCTGGGCGTGCAGATCGCCCTGGATCCACACCCGGCCGGTGCGCTCGTCGGCCCACCGGTCCTCACGTCCCGCGACGTCGGCGTAGAACACGCACGCGCTGCCCCGGAAGAATGCGAACGGATCGGCGGCCATCTTGCGGAACTTCGTGCGGAACGCGTCGGGGTCGGCGCTCATCAGGTCGGCGAACGCGTCCACCAGTGTGTCGACGATCCGCGACTCCCTTTCGTCAGGCATCAGCCGATCCCGGCGCCGCGCCTGAGCCGGCCCATCACCCCGCGCACGACCTGGTCGGTGACGGCCAGCGGGGCGACCAGCGATTCGCCCACCCCGACGATCCGCTCGACGCGGGTGACGATGCCCTCCAAGCGGTCGACCACCGCGATCAAGCGCGGGGCCAGTTCGTCGATGTTGCTGATCGTGTCGTTGAATCGGGCCAGGGTGGCATCCAGGTTGCCGGTGGATTTGTCCAGGTCCTCCAGCGTCTCGCTCAATCCCTCCAGGATGGTGTCGACCTGCTCGACGGTGACGTCGGCGTTGAGCGCGGCCTGCGCGAGCTTGCGGATCCGCTCCGATCCGGTGCGCACGGGTTTGCCGCTTCGATCTGCCATGTCGGCCAGTATGACCCGCCCGGTCGGATACGGTGGTCAAGATGTCCGTATGAGCGTTCGGGTGGCGCTGTTCGCCGCCTGCTACAACGACCTGATGTGGCCGGAGACGCCGAAAGCCGTTGTCCGGCTTCTGCGCCGCCTCGGCTGCGACGTCGAGTTCCCGCGCGACCAGACGTGCTGCGGGCAGATGTTCACCAACACCGGGTACGCCGCGGAGGCGGTGCCCGCTGTCCGGGCGTTCACCACGGCGTTCGGAGGCTACGACGCTGTCGTCGCTCCCTCCGGATCCTGCGTGGGGTCGGTGCGTCATCAGCACCGAGACGTCGCGGCGCGTTCGGGCGACGACGACCTGGCGGCCCTGGTGGCCGACGTGTCTCCGAAGGTCTACGAGCTCTCCGAGTTCCTGGTCGACGTGCTCGGTGTCACCGACGTGGGGGCGTACTTCCCGCACCGCGTCACGTACCACCCGACGTGTCACTCCCTGCGGATGCTGCGGGTCGGCGACCGGCCGCGACGGCTCCTCGAGGCGGTGCGTGGCATCGAGCTGGTCGAGCTGGCCCAGGCCGACCAGTGCTGCGGATTCGGTGGCACGTTCGCGATGAAGAACGCCGACACCTCGATCGCGATGGGCTCGGACAAGGCCCGCGCCGTCCGCAACACCGGTGCCGAAGTGCTTGTCGCCGGCGATAATTCGTGTCTGGCGCACATCGGCGGACTGCTGTCGCGCCAGCGCGCGGGTGTGCGGGTCCTGCACCTGGCGGAGGTACTCGCGAGTACAGAGGAGCGCCCCGCATGAGTTCGTTTCTCGGCCTGCCTGCCTTTCCCGTCGCTGCTCGTGCCGCGCTGGGCGATACCGTGTTGCGCCGCAACCTCGCTCACGCGACCGGCACCATCCGGGCCAAGCGGGCCGCCGTCGTGGAGGAGCTCTCCGACTGGGAGTCTCTGCGACTCGCCGCGGCCGCCATCAAGGACGCTGCACTGCACCGTCTCGACGAGCATCTCGAGGCCTTCGAGGCGAACGCGGCGGCGGCCGGGGCCACGGTGCACTGGGCGCGCGACGCGGCGGAGGCCAACCGCATCGTCGTCGATCTCGTCCGTGCCCAGGGTGCCACCGAGGTGGTCAAGGTCAAATCCATGGCAACCCAGGAAATCGAGCTGAACGAGGCGCTGGCCGAGGCCGGGATCGACGCCTGGGAAACCGATCTGGCCGAACTCATCGTGCAACTCGGCGACGACTGGCCCAGCCACATTCTGGTTCCGGCGATCCACCGCAACCGCGCCGAGGTCCGCGAAATCTTCCTGCGCGAGATGGGCCGCGTGGGCCGGCCCGCCCCGCCGGATCTGACCGACGAGCCGCGCCGCCTCGCCGAGGCGGCACGGCTGCACCTGCGGGAGAAGTTCCTGCGCGCCCGCGTGGCCGTCTCCGGCGCGAACTTCGCGATCGCCGACACCGGCAGCCTCGTGGTGGTCGAGTCCGAAGGCAACGGGCGGATGTGCCTCACCCTGCCCGAGACGCTGATCTCGGTGGTCGGCATCGAGAAGGTGCTGCCGTCGTGGCGCGATCTGGAGGTGATGCTGCAGGTGCTACCGCGTAGCAGCACCGGTGAGCGGGAGAACCCTTACACGTCGGTGTGGACCGGAACCGCCGACGGGGACGGTCCGCGCACCGTCCACATCGTGCTGCTCGACAACGGCCGCACCGACGTTCTGGCCGACCCGGCCGGCCGCGACGCTCTTCGCTGCATCCGCTGCTCGGCGTGCCTCAACGTCTGCCCGGTCTACGAGCGCACCGGCGGACACGCGTACGGCTCGGTGTACCCGGGACCCATCGGTGCCGTGCTGACCCCGCAGCTGCGCGGGACCGGCAGCGCAGTGGACAAATCGCTGCCGTACGCCTCGAGCCTGTGCGGTGCCTGCTTCGACGTGTGCCCGGTGCGCATCGACATCCCGTCGATGCTGGTGCACTTGCGCACCCGGATCGTCGACGAACACCGTGGCGGCGTGCCCTCGCCCGAACAGGCCGCGATGACGGCGGCGAGCTGGCTGATGGCCGACCATCGGCATCTGGAAGCGTTTGCCACCGCCACCGGACTCGGGGGAAAGATGTTGCGCAGCAGGATGTTCGGCGGCAAGGACCGGTTGACGGCGCTGCCGTGGCCGGCGAGTGCTTGGTCCGGTGCCCGTGACGCGCCGGTGCCACCGACCGAGTCGTTCCGGGCGTGGTGGGAGCGCACGGGTGGGGAGTGACGCGCGGGCCGAGATCCTCGGCCGTATCCGTGCCGCGCTGTCGGATCGGCCGACGCCGGCCGACGTCCCGTGGCGCTACGGCGCCGACGTCGGTACGGGGGAGCAGGATCTGGTGGAGCGCTTCTGCGACAGGGTGGCCGACTATCGGGCGCAGGTCGAGCCCGTCCCCGAAGCCGGTGCAGCGCACGCGATCGCCGCGGCTCTGGGCGATGCGCGCACCGTGATCGCCGACGGTGCGGTCCAGGCGGCCTGGCCGGATGCCGCGCCGTGGGTGTCCGACACCGGGCGCAGCGCAACCGAACTCGACGACGTCGACGCCGTGGTCACCACAGCGACGGTGGCGATCGCGAACACCGGCACGCTCGTCTTGGACCATGGCCCCGGCCAGGGCAGGCGGGCGCTGAGCTTGGTGCCCGACCGGCATGTGTGTCTGGTGCGCGTCTCGCAGATCGTCGACGACGTACCGAACGCCGTCGCGCGGCTCGTGGAACTAGGCGTCCACACTCGACCGCTGACGTGGATCAGCGGGCCGAGCGCCACCAGCGACATCGAACTGAACCGCGTGGAGGGCGTGCACGGCCCGCGGACGCTGCACGTGATCGTCCTCGTCTAGATCGTGCAGGCTAGAGCTTGCTGGCCGCATCCTCGTCGAGCAGCCATACCGTGGCCTCTCGACCGATGGCGCCTGCCGCGGGCAGGTCGACGGGTGCCGCGCCGCCGAGCGCAGCGGCCACCGCCTCGGCCTTGCCCTCGCCGGACACCACCAGCCACACCTCACGTGACCGCTGAATCGCGGGCAGCGTCAGCGTGATTCGGCGCGGCGGGGGTTTGGGGGAGTCCGGCACACCGACCACCATGCGCTCGGTCTCCTTGACCGCGTCGGTGTCGGGGAACAGTGAATTCACGTGCCCCTCAGGTCCCATGCCGAGCAGGTGTACGTCGAATTCGTTCTCGGGTGCGACGAACGTCTCGTTCAGCAATTGCTCATAGCCTGCCGCCGCCGCGTCGAGGTCGTCGCCGAACTCGCCGTCGCTGGCGGCCATCGCGTGCACATTGACCGCAGGAATGTCGACGTCATCCAACAACGCTTCGCGCGCTTGCTTGTCGTTGCGCTCGTCGTCGTCAGCGGTGACGAACCGCTCGTCGCCCCAGTAGACGTGCACCTTCGACCAGTCGATCTCGCCGCTGCGCTGCTTGACCCGCTCGAGCATCCCGATGCCGGTGCCGCCGCCTGTCAGCACCACGCTGGCCTTCCCTCGGGCCGCGACGGCCGCGGTGATCGCGTCCACCAGACGGTCCCCGGCGGCCTTCACCAATGCGTCTTTGTCGGGGTGGCGCTCCACGGTCGGGTTCACACGTACTGCACTTTCTCGATGCCCTGCAGGGCTTCGTGGTAGATCTCGTCGGCGTCCAGGCGGCGCATGTCCTCGGCGAGACACTCGCGGGTTTCCCTGCGCGCCAACGGGACCAGTGCCTCGGGCGCAGACGTACGGGTGAGCTTCGCCGTGACGCCGTCCTGGGGACGGCTCAGCGTGATCGTCTCGCTGTCGCGGACCAGCTCCACCTTCAACTCACCGACGGCGCGGCGCACCGGACCGTCGATGCGGTGCGCCAGCCACCCCGCTAGCACGTCGAGCGCTGGTTCCGTCGCCAACCCGGACACCAGCGCTGAGGTGATCGGCTCGTGCGGCGGTAGATCCACCGCCGACGTCAGCAGCGCCCGCCAGTACGTGATGCGGCTCCAGGCCAGGTCGGTGTCGCCCGGGGTGTAACCCTTGAGGCGGCCCTTGATCGAGCCCAGCGGATCGGTGCCGTTGGTGGCATCGGTGATGCGGCGCAACGCTAGCTTGCCCAGCGGATCCTGGGCGGGAACATCAGGTGCGACATCCGGCCACCACGTCACCACGGGGGTGTCGGGCAACAGGAACGGCATCACGACGCTGCTGGCGTGGTTGGCCAGTGGCCCGGAGAGCCGAAGGCACACCACCTCGTTCGCGCCCGCGTCCCGCCCGACGCGCACTTGCGCGTCGAGCCGAGCCTTCTCGGCCAGGCGGTCACCGGGTGCGACGACGACGACGCGGCAGGGATGCTCGCGGCTCGCGGCGTTGGCCGCTTCGATCGACTCCTCGAGCAGTGCCTCGGTGGTGGGAGCGATGACCAGGGTCAGCACTCGACCGAGCGTGATAGCCCCGCCCTCTTCGCGCAGCGCGATGATCTTCTTGTTGATGACGTCGGTGGTGGTGTCCGGCAGGTCGAGGATCATGGCCGTCTCCATTCCCGGCCGGTGCGCCGCAACATCTCGAAGGCGGAGTCAGGTCCCCACCCGCCCGCCTCGTACGGGTCCGGTTTGCCATGCGATGCCCAGTATTCGAGCGCGGGATCCAGGATGCGCCAGGCCAATTCGACCTCCTGGTTGACCGGGAACAGTGACGGCTCACCGAGCAGCACGTCGAGGATCAGCCGTTCGTAGGCCTCCGGGGATTCCTCGGCGAACGCCGACCCGTAGGAGAAGTCCATGCTGACGTCGCGGACTTCCATCATGTTGCCCGGCACCTTGGACCCGAAGCGCAGCGTGATGCCCTCGTCCGGCTGGACCCGGATCACCAGCGCGTTCTGCCCCAGCTCCTCGGTCATGGTGGCGTCGAACGGAAGGTGCGGTGCCCGCTTGAAGATCAGCGCGATCTCGGTGACCCTGCGGCCCAACCGCTTTCCGGTCCGCAGATAGAACGGCACACCGGCCCAGCGTCGGGTGTCCACGTCGACGGTGATCGCGGCGAACGTCTCGGTGGTCGACGTCGTGGAGAAGCCTTCCTCCTCCAGCAGCCCGACCACGCGCTCGCCACCCTGCCACCCCGCGGTGTACTGACCGCGCGAGGAGGTCTCGTCGAGAGGCTCCGCCAGTCTGCTCGCGGAGAGCACCTTGATCTTCTCGGCCTGCAGCTCGTCGGGGGAGAAGCTGACGGGCTCTTCCATCGCGGTCAGAGCGAGCAGCTGCAGCAGGTGGTTCTGGATCACGTCACGGGCGGCGCCGACACCGTCGTAGTAGCCGCCGCGCCCGCCCAGGCCGATGTCCTCGGCCATCGTGATCTGCACGCTGTCCACGTAGTGCGAGTTCCACACCGGCTCGAACAGTTCGTTGGCGAACCGCAGCGCCAGGATGTTCTGGACTGTCTCCTTGCCCAGGTAGTGGTCGATGCGGAACACCGACGACTCCGGGAACACGTTGTTGACGATCGCGTTGAGGTCCTCGGCGCTCTTCAGGTCGTGACCGAAGGGCTTTTCGATGACCACCCGGCTCCAGCTGCCCTCCGGCTTCTTCGCCAGACCCGTCCTCGACAGTTGCTCGAGGACCTGCGGGAAGGCCTTCGGCGGAATCGACAGGTAGAAGGCATGATTGCCGCCGGTGCCGCGTTCCGCGTCGAGCTTGCCCAGCGTCTCGGCCAGATTCTCGAACGCCTTCTCGTCGTCGAAAGTGCCCTGCACGAAGCGGACCCCTTCGGACAACCGGTCCCACACCTCCTGGCGGAACGGGGTGCGGGCGTGCTGCTTGACCGCATCGAGGACGACCTGCGAGAAGTCCTGGTCCGCCCAGTCCCGGCGCGCGAAGCCGACCAAGGCGAACGACGGTGGCAGCAGCCCCCGGTTGGCCAGGTCGTAGATCGCCGGCATCAGCTTCTTGCGCGCGAGATCGCCGGTGACGCCGAAGATCACGACGCAGCACGGGCCCGCGATACGGGGCATGCGCTTGTCGCGCTTGTCCCGCAGGGGGTTCTGCCAATCGGCCACGGCTGGGGTCACTTCTTGTCGTCGAGCTGGCCCTGCGTGGCTTCGAGCAACTCCTGCCACGACTTCTCGAACTTCTCGACGCCTTCGTTCTCGAGCACCAGGAACACATCGGTGAGGTCGATGCCCACGCCTGTCAGCGCGTCGAAGACGTCCTGCGACTCCGCGCCCTTGCCGGTGATCGTGTCGCCGGTGACCACGCCGTGGTCGGCGACGGCGTCCATCGTCTTCTCCGGCATGGTGTTGACGGTGTTCGGGGCGACCAGCTCGGTGACGTACAGCGTGTCGGAGTAGTCGGGGTTCTTCACCCCGGTCGACGCCCACAGCGGCCGCTGCACGCGCGCGCCGGCACCCTTGAGCTTCTCGAACCGCTCACCGCCGAGGAACACCTCTTCATAGGCGGCGTAGGCCAGCCGGGCATTGGCGACGCCGGCTTTGCCGCGCAGCCCCAGCGCCTCGTCGGAGCCGATGTCTTCGAGCCGCTTGTCGATCTCACTGTCGACGCGGGAGACGAAGAACGATGCCACCGAGTGAATGCGGGACAGATCGTGGCCCGCCTCCTTGGCCTTCTCGAGGCCCTGCAGGTAGGCGTCCATCACCAGGCGGTAGCGCTCGACGGAGAAGATCAGCGTCACGTTCACCGAAATGCCCTCGGCCAGAACGGAAGCGATCGCGGGGACGCCGGCCTCGGTGGCGGGGATCTTGATCAGCAGGTTGGGCCGGTCGACGATCTTCCACAGCTCGATCGCCTGCAGGATCGTCTTGTCCGTGTCGTGGGCCAGGCGCGGGTCCACCTCGATCGACACCCGTCCGTCGACACCGTCGGACTGCTCGTAGATCTTGGCGAACACGTCGCATGCGTTGCGCACGTCGTCGGTGGTGACGGTCCGGATGGTCGCGTCGACGTCGGCGCCGCGCTCGGCGAGTTCTCTGATCTGGTCGTCGTAGGCGTCACCCTTGGACAGGGCCGCCTGGAAGATCGACGGGTTGGTGGTCACCCCCACCACGGACTTCGTGTCGATCAGCGACTGGAGGTTGCCGGTCTGCAACCGCTCACGGGACAGATCGTCGAGCCATACGGAAACACCCGCGGCGGACAGGGCCGCCAAATTCTCGTTCTGGGTCATGTCAATTCCTTGATTGTTGGCTGGCTAGTTCGCAATGCTGCGTTCCGCGGCGGCCACCACTGCCTCTGCAGTGAAACCGAATTCGCGGAACAGCGTCTTGTCGTCGGCCGACTCACCGAAGTGCTCGATCGAGATGATCTCGCCGGTGTCGCCGACGATCTTGTACCAACTCTGCGCCACCGCGGCTTCGATGGCCACACGCGCCGAGACCTGAGGCGGCAGCACGCTGTCGCGGTATTCCTTGGGCTGCGATTCGAACCACTCCAGGCACGGCATCGACACGACGTAGGCGTTGATGTTCTTGTCGCGCAACGCTTTCTGCGCTTCGACCGCGATCTGCAGTTCGGAGCCCGTCGCGATCAGGATGACGTCGGCGTCTTGGGCGGGGGAGCCGCCACCGAGCACGTAACCGCCCCGGGCGACGCCCTCGGCGTCGGTGCCCTCCAGCACGGGGATGCCCTGGCGGGTCAGGATGAAACCGACAGGGCCGCTGCCGTTACCACGGGCGAGGATGCTCTTCCACGCGTACGCCGTCTCGTTCGGGTCACCCGGGCGCACCACCGACAGGTTCGGGATGGCCCGCAGCGCCGCCAGATGCTCGATGGGCTGATGGGTGGGCCCGTCCTCACCCAAGCCGATCGAATCGTGGGTCCAGATGTAGATGGTGTCGATGTCCATCAGCGAGGCCAACCGCACCGCAGGCCGCATGTAATCGGAGAACTGCAGGAACGTCCCGCCGAACGCCCGTGTCGGGCCGTGCAGGACGATGCCCGACAGGATCGAGCCCATCGCGTGCTCGCGGATGCCGAAGTGCAGCACCCGGCCATACCAGTCGGCCTCGAAGTCCGAGGTCGAGATCGACGGCGGGCCGAACGACTTCACGCCCTTGATGGTCGTGTTGTTGCTGCCCGCCAGGTCGGCCGAGCCGCCCCACAGTTCGGGCAGCTTCGGTGCGACGTCGTTGAGCACCTGACCGAAGGCGGCGCGGGTGGCGACGGCCTTGGAGCCGGGCTCCCAGTACGTGATGTCGGAATCCCAGCCCTCCGGCAGTTCCTCGGCGGTGAGGCGGTCGAGCAGCTTCTTGCGCTCGGGTTCGCGCTCCGCCCACGCGTCGAAGCCGGGCTGCCATTTCTCGTGTGCCTCGCGGCCGCGCTCGACCAGCTTGCGGGTGTGCTCGAAGACCTCGTCGCTGACCTCGAAGGTCTTGTCCGGGTCGAACCCGAGGACCTTCTTGGTGGCGGCGACTTCGTCGTCGCCGAGCGCCGAGCCGTGCACCCCGCCGGTGTTCATCTTGTTCGGCGCCGGATAGCCGATGATCGTGCGCAACGCGATGAACGACGGCTTGTCGGTGACCTTCTTGGCTTCGGCGATGGCCTGCTCGATACCGACGACGTTCTCGCCGCCCTCGACCTCCTGCACATGCCACCCGTAGGCGCGGTAGCGCGCGGCGACGTCCTCGCTCAGGGCGATGTTGGTGTCGTGCTCGATGGAGATCTGGTTCTTGTCGTAGAACACGATCAGGTTGCCGAGCTGCTGGGTGCCGGCCAGCGACGATGCCTCGCTGGTGACGCCCTCTTCGATGTCGCCGTCGGAGGCGATGACGTAGATGTAGTGGTCGAACGGGCTTTCACCGGCCGGGGCGTCGGGATCGAACAGCCCGCGCTCGTAGCGCGACGCCATCGCCATACCGACCGCCGAGGCCAGGCCCTGTCCCAGCGGGCCGGTCGTGATCTCGACACCCTTGGTGTGCCGGAACTCCGGATGGCCGGGCGTCTTGGACTTGTACGTCCGCAGTGCCTCGATGTCGGACAGTTCGAGCCCGAACCCGCCCAGGTAGAGCTGGATGTAGAGCGTGAGGCTGGAATGTCCGCACGACAGCACGAACCGGTCGCGGCCCAGCCAGTGCACGTCGCTGGGGTCGTGGCGCATCTGGCGTTGGAACAGCGTGTAGGCCAGGGGTGCCAGACTCATCGCCGTTCCGGGGTGGCCGTTGCCCACCTTCTGGACGGCGTCGGCGGCCAGCACGCGGACGGTGTCCACGGCGCGGGAGTCCAGCTCGGTCCAGTCGTCGGGATGGTTCGGGCGGGTCAGCGAAGAGATATCTTCGAGCGTGGTCACGAGGCGCACTCCTTGGACTTGGTGGGGCGTGTCGATCCGCACCAACCACCCTAGTGCTCACCGACGCCGGGACGCAGGGGTGATACCCGCCGTACCGGGAACCACCCGTAACCACCCCGCGAATTTCGGTGACGGCCCCCCGCGGTCTACCATCGCCTGTAGTAGACGCGGCGTGAAGGAGTTGGTTGGGTGAGGATCCGCGAAGGCGACCTCGTCGGGGATTCGGCCGACGCCACGCCGCACGGGTTCCGTACCACTCTGCTCGGCTATCTGGCGCTGACCAAGCCGCGCGTCATCGAGCTGCTGCTCGTCACGACGATCCCGGCGATGCTGTTGGCCCATCGCGGCAGCGTCGATCCGCTGCTGATCCTCAACACGATGTTCGGTGGCCTGCTGGCGGCCGCGGGCGCCAACACGCTGAACTGCGTCGCCGATGCAGACATCGACAAGGTGATGAAGCGCACCGAGCGCCGGCCGCTCGCGCGCGCGACCGTGCCGCGCGCCCATGCGCTGGTGTTCGGCCTGGCGCTGTCGGTCGGTTCGTTCTTCTGGCTGTGGTGGACCACCAACATGCTCTCGGCGCATCTGGCCGGCGCCACCATCGCGTTCTACGTGCTGGTCTACACGCTGCTGCTCAAGCGGCGCACCTCGCAGAACGTCGTGTGGGGCGGGGCCGCCGGCTGCATGCCGGTGATGATCGGCTGGTCGGCGGTGACCGGCACGATCAGCTGGCCGGCGATCGTGATGTTCCTGATCATCTTCTTCTGGACGCCGCCGCACACCTGGGCGCTCGCCATGCGCTACAAAGAGGACTACAAGGCGGCCGGCGTGCCGATGCTGCCCGTGGTCGCGACCGAGATCCAGGTCACCAGGCAGATCCTCGTCTACACGTGGCTGACCGTGATCGCGACGTTGGCGCTGGCGCTGGCGACCGGCTGGCTGTACGCCTCGGTGGCCATTCTGGCCGGCACGTGGTTCCTGGTGATGGCCCACCAGCTCTACGCCGGGGTGCGCCGCGGTGAGCCCGTCAAGCCACTACGGCTGTTCCTGCAGTCCAACAACTACCTCGCGGTGGTGTTCTGCGCGCTGGCCGTCGACTCGGCGCTGGACCTTCCGACGCTGCTGTCCCGCTAGGGGATCAGCACCACCGATCCCACGGTCTTGCGTCCCTGCAGATCGCGATGGGCCTGCTCGGCGTCGCGCAGCGCATAGCGGTTGCTCACGGTGACGGTGAGCGTGCCGTCTGCGATCGCGGTGAGCAGTTCGCCTGCGCGCCACGAGAATTCATCGGCGGTGCGGGTGTGGTGCGCGAGGTTGGGCCGCGTCAGGAACACCGAACCCGCGGCGTTGAGGCGCTGCGGATCGAACGGCGGCACCGGTCCGCTCGCCGCGCCGAACAGAGCCAGCGTGCCGCGCACCGCCAGGCTGGCCAAGCTGGCCTCGAACGTCGAGGCGCCCACCCCGTCGTAGACGGCTTCGACGCCGTTGCCGTCGGTCAACTCCCGGATGCGCGCACCGAACGCGGCGGAGCCCCCGTCCTGCTGGCTGGGGTAGTCCAGCACCTCGACCGCGCCGGCTCGCCGGGACAGCTCGGCCTTGTCGGGCGTGGACACGGTCGTGATCACCGACGTCGCCATGCTGCTGGCCCACTGCGTCAGGATCAGCCCGACGCCGCCGGCACCGGCATGCACCAGCACGGTGTCGCCCTGCTGAATCGGATAGGTGGACTTGATCAGGTAGTGCGCCGTCATGCCCTTCAACAGCGACGAGGCGGCCACATCGGGCGCCACGCCCTCGGGCACGTAGGCGACGAAATCGGCGGGCGCAAGGCAGTAGTCGGCGTAGGCGCCCAGGGCTTGCGCAGTCACCACGCGGTCGCCGACGTTGAGCGCGGCGACATCGTCGCCGACGGCCTCGATCGTGCCGCACACCTCGGTGCCGACGACGAACGGCAGCTCCCGCGGATACAACCCCGACCGGAAGTAGGTGTCGATGAAGTTCACGCCGATCGCCTCGGCCTTGATCAGCACCTGATCGGGTCCCGGTACGGGCTGCGACTTCTCGACGTAGGACAGAACTTCCGGCCCGCCGGTCTCGGCGACTTCGATCGCGTACATAGGTGACATCATGCCCGTCATGAAGCTCGCCCGCCCCGAGGTGTTCCACCCGCGCATCGTGTTCGCGGGATGCCCCGTACTGCCCGACGGCGACGGCGACGACGCCGGGTTGATCGGGGCGCTGCGGACCCGCGGCCTGCACGCCCGGTGGTTGTCCTGGGACGACCCGGCGACGCTCGAAGCGGACGTGGTGATCCTGCGCGCGACGTGGGACTACACCGAGCGGCTCGCCGAGTTCCTGGCGTGGGCGCGGCGGGTGCCCACGCTCCTCAACGGGCCCGACGTGGTGGCCTGGAGCGCCGACGAGCGCTACCTGGCCGACCTGGCCGCAGCCGGCGTCGCGACGGTGCCCACCGCGTTCTTCGCGCCGGGGGAGCAGGTGACCATCCCGCCCGGCGAGGTCGTGATCAAACCGTCGGTCGGCGCCGGCTCGGTGGGGGCGATGCGATTCCTCGACAGCGATGCCGCGTTGGGACACGCGGCAGCACTGCACGCCGACGGACGAACGGTGATGGTGCAGCCCTACGACGCGCGGGTGGTCGACGGCGAGACCGCGCTGGTGTTCCTGCGCGGCGAACCGTCGCACGCGTTCACCAAGGGGCCGATGCTGCCCGCGCCGGGGCGAGGGCCGCTTCTCGACCCGTCCGGCACCTACGCGGAGGAGAGCCTGCGGAGCGCGGACCCCGATGGCGAGCTGTGGGACGTCGGCCGCGCCGCGCTCGCCGCCGCGGCGGCGCACCTCGGCATCGGGGTGACCGACCTGCTCTACGCGCGCGTCGACGTGCTCGGCGGAGCCGACGCTCCGGCGCTGCTGGAACTGGAGTTGGTCGAACCGTCACTGGGGTGGCGCCAGCTCGACGACTCGACCCGGGAACGGCAGCAGCGCAGATTCGCCGTGGCGGTCGAGTCAGCTCTTGACGAGCGCGGCCTGGGTCCCTTCGCGAAGGGTTCGTTCGCTCAGCGCCGCCCATAGCGCGGCCGTCGCCGCGGTGCACGCCGCTGCCCCGGCCACGTGGAAGGCCACCAGGACCTCGGGCACCCCGGTCGCGAACTGCACCGCGCCGAGCAGCCCCTGCGCGGCGACCAGTGCGACGAGCACGCGCAGCCGCCGCATCACCGGCGGGGCGGCCTGCGTCGCGACCAACCCGAAGCCCAGCCCGACAACCAACGCCAGATAGGCCACCAGCAACGACGAATGCAGGTGCACGAGCGTGGTGATCTCGACCTCGAGCCGCGGCACCGGGCGGTCGATGCTCTTGTCGCCGGCGTGGGGGCCCGCCCCGGTGACCATCGTGCCGGTGATCAGCACCGCGGACAGCGTCACAGCGCTCAGCGCGGTCAGCCGCCGCAGCGCTCGGGGTGCGCGTTCCCGCGTCTCACCGGTATCGGGCTGGCCGATCTTGACGTACAGCAGGACCGAGAGCCACACCATCAGCATCGACGCGAGCAGGTGCACCGCGACCGTCCACCACAGCAGGCCGGTCAGCACGGTGATGCCGCCGATCACGGCCTGCAGCACC
This sequence comes from Mycobacterium sp. IDUB_1, assembly GCF_055419625.1. Taxonomy (NCBI): domain Bacteria; kingdom Bacillati; phylum Actinomycetota; class Actinomycetes; order Mycobacteriales; family Mycobacteriaceae; genus Mycobacterium; species Mycobacterium sp. IDUB_1. The sequence continues at coordinate 63,618 of NZ_JBVAYA010000006.1, forward strand.
GTCGACGCCGGCATCAGCCAGGCATAGATCAGAACCCCACGACGCCGCCGGGCGCGGGTCACCACGATGACGGCCGCGGCCGCGGTGAGCACGACGAGGAACGTGATCAGCCGGTTGCCGAACTCGACGGCCTGATGGATGACCGGAACCTCGGCGTGCGGGACGGGGGTGAAGCTGCCGGGAAAGCACTGCGGCCACGTCGGGCAGCCGAGCCCCGACGCGGTGACGCGGACGATCGCGCCGGTCACCGCGATGCCGCCCTGGGTCAGGATGACCGCGGCGGCGACGATGCGCTGCACGCGCAGGCTCGGTTCGGGCAGGAGATCGACGAGCCGCACGAAGAGTCGGGCGACGGGCACGCTGTCGATGGTAGAGCCCTCTTAACTACGGACCGTAGTAGGGGCGGTGAGTGGCACCAGGACCTCGTCGACCAGGGTGAGCACCAGCTCGTCGTCGATCGGATCGCCGGTGATCAGCAGGTGGTGCCACAGCACGCTCTGGCCGAGTTCGCGAACAACTGCGATCGGAATGTCGGCGCGCACGTCGCCGCGCTCGATGCCACGGTTCAGCAGAGCTGTCACGTCGGCTTTACGGCTGCCGATGATGTCGGCATGGAACGTCTCGGCCAGTTCCGGGTCCGCGGCCACCGCCATCACGATCGAGCGCATCAGCGGCCCTTGCGGGCCGGCGAACAGCTCCGCCCAGCCGCGCAGGACGGCCAGCATGTCGGTGCGGAAACTGCCGGTGTCCTCGGTGGGTATCGATGCCGACGCGACCTCGATGAGCGTGTCGCGCAGCAACGCGCGCCGGTCGGTCCAGCGCCGGTAGAGCACCGGTTTGCTGGTGTGGGCAGCGGCGGCGACCGCCTCCATCGTGACGCCGTCAGGCCCGTGTGTACTCAGCAGGTCCATGACAGCCGACTTGATGGCGGAGTCCAGTTCGGCGCCGCGTCGACGTGTGGTGGGCATGATCACACTCGATTCCTTGAGAAACGCTTGCGTATCTTATGTCGCGATCGTACCGTTCTCGGTAAGAAACGCAAACGTATCTTGTGAGGACGGACATGTACCACCCGACACTTCCCGTGCTGTATCCGCTGCGACCGGTCGAGACCGCATCAGTGCGGGTGACCGACTGCGCCCACGGCCGTCGTCGAGTCACGATCGACCACCGGCCGCTCGCCCGGGTCACTCCGGAGATGCTGCTCGACTGGTTCACCCACCTCGACGGCACCATGCGCTACGGCGGACGGACGGTCGACCGCTACCTCGCCTGGCATCCGACCGACCACATCCGATGGGAGCTGTGGCGTCCGGCCCCCGGCGGCGGGGCGGGCGAAGGAGCGCGATTCCACATCGTCGAAGCATTCGGCGGCGATCCGACCTTCGGCGTCGACGTCATCGACCGGGTCGAAAAGCTCGATGTCACCGGTATCCGGTTGGTGCAGCGGCTCGCCGGGGTGCCGATCTTCGCGCTCGAGCACACGTGGTCGGCGGGCATCGACGGCACCCACTACGTATCCGTGATGGACATCGGCGCACGCAGCGCCCTGATGGCGCCGGTCAACGCGGTTCTGCGACGCCGGTTCCCGCCGGAGATGGTGACGGCGTGGATTCGGCACAACATCGAGGAGGTGGGGCAGCTGGAGTACCTGCTGCTACAGCTGGCGAGCTCAGGTGAAGCGGAACCAGCGCAGCGCGCACAGGCCGGCGGCGGTGCCCCAGATCGCCAGCACGGCGAGGCCGAACCAGTCGACTGACAGCGTCATCGCCCGCGTCAGCGCCTCGGTCAGCGCACCCGACGGCGTCAACCTCGCGATCCACTGCACCGCCTTCGGCACGATGCCCCCCTCGGTGCCGCCCTCCACGGTCAGGGCGCCCACGCCGGCGAACACGAACCACATCAGATTCGCCACCGCGAGGACGATCTCCGCGCGCAGGGTGCCGCCGAGCAGCAGCCCCAGCGCGGCGAACACCGCGGTGCCCAGGGCGATGATCACCGCACCGAGCGCGAGGCCCGCCGCCGCGGGCCGCCATCCCAGACCGATGCCGATCGCGCCCAGCAGGATCGACTGCAGGAACACCACCGTCACCACGGCCAGCGACTTACCGGCGATGATGCCCCACACCGGCAACGCGGTGGCGCCGAGCCGCTTCAGTGCGCCGTAGCGCCGGTCGAAGGCAACCGCGATCGCCTGCCCGGTGAACGCGGTCGAGATGACCGCCAGCGCCATGATCGCCGGGGTGAACGTCGCGGCGCGCTCAGGACCGAACGAGCCCAGCGGCAGCAGCGTCAGTCCGACCAGCAGCGTGATCGGGATGAACATCGTCAGCAGCAGCTGCTCGCCGTTGCGCAGCAGCAGTCGCAGTTCCAACCCGTACTGCGCGGCCAGCATCCGCGGGACCGGCGCGGGCCGCGGATCGGGGGAGAAGGTGCCGTCGGCGAAGCGATTCGGTGTGCTCTTCAAGGTGCTCACTGCCGTAACTCCCGCCCGGTGACGTCGAGGAACACGTCCTCGAGGCTGCGTTGCTCCACACGCATGTCGGTCGCGAGAACGTCGAGGCGGGCGCACCACGCGGTGACGGTCGCCAGCACCTGCGGATCGATACGACCCTCCACGAGGTACTCCCCGGGAGACGGCTCGGTGGCGCGATAGCTCTCGGGCAGCGCCGCGATCAACAGCGAGAGATCCAGCATCCGCGGCGCCCGGAACCGCAGCTGATTCTCGGCGCCACTGCGCATCAACTCGGCGGGCGTGCCACTGGCCACGGCCTGCCCCCGGTCGATGATCAGGATGTGGTCGGCCAGTTCCTCGGCCTCGGTGAGCTGATGGGTGGTCAGCACCACGGTCACGCCGTCGCGTCGCAGCGCGTCGATCAGTTCCCACACCACCAGGCGCGCATGCGCATCCATGCCCGCCGTCGGCTCGTCGAGAAACACCAGCTCGGGCCGGCCGACCACCGCGCACGCCAGCGCGAGCCGCTGCTGCTGGCCGCCGGAAAGCCGTCGGTAGGTGGTCCGCGCGGAATCGGTCAGGCCCAGGGTGTCCAGCAACCATGCCGGATCCAACGGGTTGGCTGCGTAGGAGGCGACCAGGGCGAGCATCTCGCCGGCACGCGCGGCCGGATAGGCGCCGCCGCCCTGGAGCATGACCCCGGTTCGTGCGCGCACCTCGGCGTTGTCGGCCACCGGGTCGAGGCCGAGGATCTCGATGCTGCCGGCGTCGGGGCGGACGAAGCCTTCGCACATCTCGACCGTCGTCGTCTTGCCGGCGCCGTTGGGGCCGAGCAGCGCGAAGATCTCCGAGGCGCCCACCTCGAGGTCCAGGCCGGATACGGCCACGGTGTCGCCGTACCGCTTCGTCACGCCACGCAGCCGCACGGGCGCGCTACCGGAACGGGAGGTCACGGAGATTCAGCGTAGGCGTCGGTCTTGTCGGCCGTGCCCACCGGCTCGTCGAGACGCCCTGTCGCGGCCTCCGGCACCGCCCGCCACGGCAGCCACCGGTACGTCAGCGTGATCAGCGCCAGCACGATCACGGTGCTGGCCACCGTCGCCAGCACGATCTGGAACAGCGCGAACCGATCGCCGTTCGCCGTGGGGCCGAAGATCCCCACGATGAGGGTCACGGCGATGACCGCGGAGCGGAAACCCGGCCTGGTGGCCCAGGCAGCCAGCGGGATGATCGCCCACAGCAGGTACCACGGTTGCACCACGGGGAACAGCAGGACGGTGACGCCGAGCGCCACCCCGAGCCCCCCGACCGGATGCAGGCGGTTGCGCAGCACGGCGAACAAGAGCCAGGTGACGATCACGGCGATCAGCGTCACGCCGATCGCGCGGGTCAGCGCGAGGACCGCGGTCGTGTGATCGCCGAGTCCCAGCAGGATGCCGACCTGACCGGTGCCCAACGCCAGCAGCGTCGGCGGCGACATCCAGCTGCGCACCACGTTCGCGGTGCCCAGGGTGAACAGCCAGCCGAAGCCCAGGCCGCTGGCCCAGCCGATCAGCGCCATCACGGCAAGGGACACCGCACCGAGAGCGCTGCCCGCCGCGAGGAACGCCTTGACCGTGCCGCCCCACCGCGCGGCCAGCGCCATCGCGACGAAGCCGAGCGCCAACAGTCCCGGCAGCTTCACCTGAGATGACATCGTGATCAGTACCGTGCCGGCCAGCAGCATGCCGGGGGCGTACCAGCGATGCCCGGCGGCGGTGCCCAGCGCTGAACCCCCCGACAGAGCGGAGATACCGCGTAGCGCGAACTCGGTACCGGCCAGCATCAACCCGAGCATCAGCGCCTCGTTGTGGATGCCGGCGACCAGGTGCATGAACAACAGCGGGTTGGTCGCGCCCAGCCACAGCGCACTCACCTCGGCGACACCGCAGCGGCGAGCCAGCCGGGGCGTGGCCCACACGATCAGGCCGACGCCGAGCAGGACCATCAGCCGGTGGAACAGCACCGCCTCGACGATGTTCTCTCCCGTGATCCGGGAGATGCCGCGGCCGATCCACAGGAACAGCGGTCCGTAGGGCGCGGGTGTCTCACGCCAGAGGCTGGGCACCGACAGCGTGAAGACGTGATCGAGGCCCAGACCCGGGGCGGGTCCGACCCGGTAAGGGTCGCTGCCCTGCAGGGAGATCTCACTCTGCGCGAGGTAAGAGTAGACATCCTTGCTGTACATCGGTGGGGCGATCAGCAACGGCAGCGCCCACAGCAGCAGTGTGCGGTCCACCTGGCTGCGGGTCATGCGGCGCTTGCCCAGCGCGAAGCGGCCCAGCATCAGCCAGGCCAGGGCCATCATGACCGCGCCGGTGGTGGTCATGGTCAGCGAGACCGTCTGAATGCGAGACGGCAGGTTGAGAAGGCGCACCCCGAAGGTGGGGTCCTGCACGACGGGCCGCGCACCGGCGCCGAGCGCGCCGATCGCCATCAGTACGGTGCCGGTCGCGCCGAACAGCCGAGTGCGGTGCAGGGCGACCAGTTCGGCGGGGTCGAGGGGGATGCCGACGGTCCGCTCATCGCCGTGGAGACCGGCGAGCGAGGTGCTGAGCGAATGTCGGCGGGCTGCCACCCAGGCAGCGTAGCGGGCTGCTATTCCCGGTTTGGCCGCCCAGACGGTGTGACAAGTATGACGGTTCCGATAAGGGTGGCCTTGGTGGACCCGGTCAGGCAATTGCGTCACACTGGTGTTGTGAAAATCCGTTCGGAGGGCACCGTCGTGCCAGTCGATGGGTCGGCCGTGCCGTCTTTCTCGGCGCCGTCCCCGTCGGCCGACGGTGACACCAGGACGGCGATCGTGCGTCTGCTGCTGGAGTCGGGTTCGACGACGGCGAGCAGTATCGGCGAGCGCTTGGGACTGTCGACGGCCGGAGTGCGCCGTCATCTCGACGCGCTGATCGAGGCAGGGGACGCTCAGGCCAAGTCGGCCGCGGCATGGCAGCAGGAGGGCCGGGGTCGGCCCGCCAAGCGCTACCAGTTGACCGCGGCGGGGCGCGCGAAGCTCGAGCACACCTACGACGATCTGGCGTCGGCGGCCATGCGGGCGCTGCGGGAGATCGGCGGAGACGACGCCGTGCACACGTTCGCCCGTCGGCGCATCGACACCATCCTGTCCGACGTCGCGCCCGCGGCGTCCGAGCGTGCCGAAGACGTCGAGGCCGCCGCAGACCGCGTCGCCGATGCGTTGAGCCGAGCGGGCTACGCGACGACGACCACGCAGGTCCGCGGTCCGCTGGGTGGGGTGCAGATCTGCCAGCACCACTGCCCGGTGTCTCACGTCGCCGAGGAGTTCCCCGAACTCTGCGAGGCCGAACAGGAGGCGATGTCCGAGGTGCTGGGCACTCACGTCCAGCGGCTCGCCACCATCGTCAACGGGGATTGTGCCTGCACCACCCACGTTCCGGCGCACAGCCCGCGCCGGAGCCCGTCAGCTAGCAAAAGGAGTGTGTCGCAATGACACTCACACCGGAGGTCAAGCCAGAAGCGCTGACCCAGGAGGAGACCATCGCGTCCCTGGGCAAGTACGGCTACGGCTGGTCCGACTCCGACGTCGCCGGCGCCAGCGCCCAGCGCGGGCTGTCCGAGGCCGTGGTGCGCGACATCTCGTCGAAGAAGAGCGAGCCGGAGTGGATGCTCGACGTCCGTCTCAAGGCGCTGCGCACCTTCGACAAGAAGCCCATGCCGAACTGGGGGTCCAACCTCGAGGGCATCGATTTCGACAACATCAAGTACTTCGTGCGCTCCAGCGAGAAGCAGGCCGCCACGTGGGACGACCTGCCCGCGGACATCAAGAACACCTACGACAAGCTCGGCATCCCGGAAGCCGAGAAGCAGCGCCTGGTCTCAGGTGTGGCGGCCCAGTACGAGTCCGAGGTCGTCTACCACTCGATCCGTGAGGACCTCGAGGCCCAAGGCGTCATCTTCCTCGACACCGACTCCGGTCTGCGTGAGCATCCCGAGCTGTTCCGCGAATACTTCGGCACCGTGATCCCGGCCGGGGACAACAAGTTCTCCGCGCTCAACACCGCGGTGTGGTCCGGCGGGTCGTTCATCTACGTCCCCAAGGGTGTGCACGTCGACATCCCGCTGCAGGCCTACTTCCGGATCAACACCGAGAACATGGGGCAGTTCGAGCGCACGCTGATCATCGTCGACGAGGACGCCTACGTGCACTACGTCGAAGGCTGCACCGCGCCGATCTACAAGAGCGACTCGCTGCACAGCGCGGTCGTCGAGATCATCGTCAAGCCCGGCGGGCGGTGCCGCTACACGACGATCCAGAACTGGTCGAACAACGTCTTCAACCTGGTCACCAAGCGGGCCCGGGCCGAGGCCGGCGCGACGATGGAGTGGGTCGACGGCAACATCGGCTCCAAGGTGACGATGAAGTACCCCGCGGTCTGGATGACCGGTGAGCACGCCAAGGGCGAGGTGCTCTCGGTCGCGTTCGCCGGCGAGGGCCAGCACCAGGACACCGGCGCCAAGATGCTGCACCTGGCGCCGAACACGTCGTCCAACATCGTGTCCAAGTCCGTCGCCCGCGGCGGTGGCCGCGCGTCCTACCGCGGCCTGGTTCAGGTCAACAAGGGCGCCCACGGTTCGCGCTCGAGCGTGAAATGCGATGCGCTGCTGGTCGACACGATCAGCCGCTCCGACACCTACCCCTACGTCGACATCCGCGAGGACGACGTCACGATGGGCCACGAGGCCACCGTGTCGAAGGTCAGCGAGGATCAGATGTTCTACCTGATGAGCCGCGGGCTGACCGAGGACGAGGCGATGGCAATGGTGGTGCGCGGGTTCGTCGAGCCCATCGCCAAGGAGCTCCCGATGGAGTACGCACTCGAGCTCAACCGGCTGATCGAGCTGCAGATGGAAGGCGCGGTCGGCTAGTGGGACAGGCAAATCTGACGGCGGCCCTCGAGGGCGCCAACAAAGGCGAGCTGTTCACATCGTTCGACGTCGACGCCTTCGAGGTGCCCGGCGGCCGCGACGAGATCTGGCGCTTCACCCCGCTGAAGCGGCTGCGCGGCCTGCACGACGGGTCGGCCGCCGCCACCGCAGAAGCCACCGTCGACGTGGCCCCGTCCGGTGACGTGCGCGTCGAGCGCATCCCGCGCACCGACGATCGGCTCGGCCAGGCCGGTGTGCCGGCAGATCGGGTTGCGGCGCAGGCCTATTCGAGCTTCGAGACCGCGACGCTGATCGACGTGCCCGCGCAGGCCGTCATCGCCGACCCGGTCGAGGTGACGATCACCGGCCCCGGCGAGGGGGCAACCGCCTACGGGCACATCCAGATCCGCGTCGGCGAGCTGGCCGAGGCGGTTGTGGTGATCGACCACCGTGGCAGCGGAACCTATGCCGACAACATCGAGTTCGTGGTCGGCGACGGCGCGACGCTGCGTGTGGTCTCGATCGCGGACTGGGCCGACGACGCGGTGCACGTCAGCACACACCACGCCACACTGGGCCGCGACGCGGTGCTGCGGCACGCGGCGATCACCCTGGGTGGCGACGTGGTCCGGTTGACCGGCCGGGTGCGCTACACGGCGCCCGGCGGCGACGCCGAGCTGCTCGGTCTGTACTTCGCCGACGACGGCCAGCACTTCGAATCCCGGCTGCTGGTCGACCACGCACAGCCGAACTGCCGCTCCAACGTGATGTACAAGGGTGCACTGCAAGGGGATCCGGCCTCGCGGCGGCCCGACACCCACACCGTGTGGGTGGGCGATGTGCTGATCCGCGCCGAGGCTGCCGGCACCGACACCTTCGAGGTGAACCGCAACCTGGTGCTCACCGACGGCGCGCGTGCCGACTCGGTGCCCAACCTGGAGATCGAGACCGGCGAGATCGTCGGCGCCGGACACGCCAGCGCCACCGGTCGATTCGACGACGAGCAACTGTTCTACCTGCGCGCCCGAGGTATCCCGGAGCAGCAGGCCCGCCGGCTGGTGGTCCGCGGCTTCTTCAACGAGATCATCAACAAGATCTCCGTCCCCGCCGTGCGGGAGCGCCTGACCGACGCCATCGAACGCGAACTAGCGATTACCGAGAGAAGTTGACCATGACCACACTGGACATCAAAGATCTGCACGTCTCGGTGAACACCCCCGACGGCGAAGAGATCCCGATCCTCAAGGGCGTCGACCTGACCGTGAAGTCGGGGGAGACCCACGCGGTGATGGGCCCCAACGGGTCCGGCAAGTCGACGCTGTCCTACGCGATCGCGGGGCACCCGAAGTACACCGTCACGGGAGGCTCCATCACGCTCGACGGCGAGGACGTGCTCGAAATGAGCGTCGACGAACGCGCCCGCGCCGGCCTGTTCCTGGCCATGCAGTACCCCGTCGAGGTGCCGGGGGTGTCGATGTCGAACTTCCTGCGCACCGCCGCGACCGCGGTACGGGGCGAGGCCCCCAAGCTGCGGCACTGGGTCAAAGAGGTCAAGGGCGCGATGACCGATCTCGGCATCGACCCGTCCTTCGGCGAGCGCAGCGTCAACGAGGGCTTCTCGGGTGGCGAGAAGAAGCGCCACGAGATCCTGCAGCTCGGTCTGCTCAAGCCGAAGATCGCAATCCTCGACGAGACCGATTCGGGTCTGGACGTGGACGCGCTGCGCGTGGTCAGCGAGGGTGTGAACCGCTACGCCGAGGCCGAGAACGGCGGCGTGTTGCTGATCACCCACTACACGCGGATTCTGCGCTACATCCAGCCGCAGTTCGTGCACGTGTTCGTCGCCGGCCGCATCGTCGAGTCGGGCGGTCCCGAACTCGCCGACGAGCTGGAAACCAACGGCTACGAACGCTTCTCCCCCGCAAGCGGGAGGGACCCCCACCAGGCTGTGACCGCGGGAGCCTGATCATGACGGCTGCGCGGGTGCTCGATGCGGCCGAAGTGGCCAGAGTCCGAGCAGATTTCCCTATCCTGTCGCGGGTGATGCGCGGCGGCCATCAGCTCGCCTACCTCGATTCCGGGGCGACGTCGCAGAAGCCGCTGGTGGTGCTCGACGCCGAGCGGGAGTTCCTGCTCACCTCCAACGGGGCGGTGCACCGGGGCGCCCACCAGTTGATGGAGGAGGCGACCGACGCCTACGAGCAGGGTCGCGAGGACATCGCGGCCTTCGTCGGCGCTGACACCGACGAGCTCGTGTTCACCAAGAACGCCACCGAGGCCATCAACGTGGTGGCGTACGCGCTGGGGGACAGGCGGTTCGAGCGGGCCGTCGGTCCGGGCGACGTCATCGTCACCACCGAACTCGAGCACCACGCGAACCTGGTGCCCTGGCAGGAGCTTGCACAGCGCACGGGCGCGACACTGCGCTGGTACGGGGTCACCGACGACGGCCGGATCGACCTCGACTCGCTCGTTCTCGACGAGCGCGTGAAAATCGTTGCCTTCAGCCATCATTCGAACGTCACCGGCGCCGTCGCGCCGGTCGATGAGTTGGTGGCCCGCGCCCGTGCGGTGGGCGCACTGGTGCTGCTGGACGCCTGCCAGTCGGTACCGCACCAACCGGTCGACCTGCACGGTCTCGATGTCGATTTCGCGGCGTTCTCCGGCCACAAGATGCTCGGGCCCACCGGCATCGGCGTGCTGTACGGCAAGCGTTCCCTGCTCGACGCGATGCCGCCGGTGCTCACCGGCGGTTCGATGATCGAGACGGTCACGATGGAGGCCACGACGTTCGCGCCCGCGCCTCAGCGCTTCGAGGCGGGCACCCCGATGACCTCGCAGGTGGTCGGCCTCGCCGCGGCCGCCCGCTACCTCGACGGGCTCGGGATGCCGGCCGTCGAGGAGCACGAGCGCGATCTCGTGGCGGCGGCGCTGGCCGGGCTGGCAGAGATCGACGGCGTGCGGGTGATCGGTCCGACCGCGATGACCGACCGCGGCTCGCCGGTGTCCTTCGTGGTCGACGGCGTGCACGCCCATGACGTCGGCCAGGTGCTCGACGACGACGGCGTCGCCGTGCGCGTGGGTCATCACTGCGCGTGGCCGCTGCACCGCCGGTTCGGGATCGCGGCGACGGCGCGTGCCTCGTTCGCGGTCTACAACACCGTCGACGAGGTGGACCGGCTGGTCGCGGGCGTCCGCCGAGCCGTGGAGTTCTTTGCGTGAGGCTCGAGCAGATCTACCAGGAAGTGATCCTGGACCACTACAAACACCCGCACCACCGCGGCCTGCGGGAGCCCTTCGCCGCCGAGGTGCACCACGTCAATCCGACCTGTGGTGACGAGGTGACGCTGCGCGTGGCCCTGTCCGAGGACGGGGAGACCGTCACCGACATCTCCTACGACGGGCAGGGCTGCTCGATCAGCCAGGCCTCGACGTCGGTGTTGACCGATCAGGTGATCGGCCAGACACTCGGGGATGCCCTCAAGACCGTGGCGGCGTTCTCGGAGATGGTGTCCTCGCGGGGCACGATCGACGGAGACGAGGACGTGCTGGGTGACGGCGTCGCGTTCGCCGGCGTCGCCAAGTACCCGGCACGGGTGAAGTGCGCGCTGCTGGGATGGACGGCGTTCAAAGCAGCGTTGGCGCAGGCACACGGGCCCGATGAGACTTCTGTGGAGGAGAACTGATGACCGAGACAGCATCACCGAACGAGGAACTGCTCGCCGACATCGAGGAGGCGATGCGTGACGTCGTCGACCCCGAACTCGGCATCAACGTCGTCGACCTCGGCCTGGTCTACGGCGTCGACGTCGCCAAGGAAGAGGGCGGGGACGTCGCGCTGATCGACATGACGCTGACCTCGGCGGCATGCCCCCTCACCGACGTGATCGAAGACCAGTCCCGCACGGCCCTCATCGGCGCCGGGCTGGTCAACGAGCTGCGCATCAACTGGGTGTGGAACCCGCCGTGGGGACCGGACAAGATCACCGAGGACGGCCGCGAGCAGCTGCGCGCCCTCGGCTTCACGGTCTGATCAGTCGAGCAGGCGGGACAGCTCCCGTAGGTCCGCGGCGACGACCGTCGGCTGCGCCAGGTCCGGGACCGGCAGGACGGCGTTGCCCGGCCGGGTCAGGAACGCTCCCTGCATGCCGGCGCTCTGCGCGCCCATCGTGTCCCAGACGTGCGCGGCGACCATCATGCAGTCAGCGGGCGCGACGCCCAGCTCCGCGGCGACCTGCGTGTACAACCGCGTGGCAGGTTTGAACGTGCGGTAGGTGTCGACGCTGAACTGCCGCTCGACCACATCGCCGAGCCCCGCCCGCTCCAACGGTGTCGGCGCCCCGCACACCGGGGGCGAGTTGGTCAGCGTCACGAGTCGGTAGCCGCGATCGCGCAGGTCGGCCAAGCCGTCGGCAACGTCTGCGTGCGCGGGCATCGAGCGGAACCCGTCGGCGAGCCGCAGCCAGTGCTGCTCGGAGATCGGCACGCCGCGGATCTCGCCGACCATGTGCAGTACGCCGCGGGCCAGGGTGAAGAAGTCGGTGTAGCTGCCGGCCAGCGTCGCGGTCATCGAATACAGGAGCAGCTGACCGAACCACTCCCGCAGCACCTGTCCGTCGCCGAACACCTCGTCGAAGAACGGCTGCACCGACTCGATGTCGAGCAGGGTCTCGTTCACGTCGAAGATCAGCACCCGGGCAGACGTCACGAGTCCCATCATCCTGCTCTCATCCCCGCCGGCGGGATGTAACGCTCGGGTGCCGGTACGACTTCGCCAATCCCGAGTACCGCTGATCGTGGGGTTCATCGGGGTCGTCTCAGGATGCTTTGGACCCCCGTGGTGCGGCTGTGCGCAGTCGCGTCGATCGTCTACCTCGCGGGCGCTGCCGGCGCAGTTCCGGTGGTGGCCGTTACACCGCGGCGCTGCTGCGCCGGGCCGATCGATCGGTGGGCATGACGCCGGCGTCGTGACCCGCTGTTCTTGCCGTCGCCGATGCGGCTATGGCGCCATTGGCCCATGGCACCGCGCCGACCATGGACATCCGCGGATCGGTGACCATCGAGCGAATTCTCATAGCTACGCTGCAAATGCATTTCCACGAATGTCCCGGTGTCCGGTGGATATGACGATCCAGGTTGCGCGGAAAAATTAACGAGAAAGCCAGAGACTTCTGCGACCGTGTGTATAACGTTTGCTGGACACGGGGATTCCACTCTCAGAGGCGCTCTGAACTGGTGTTGATTACAGGTCTGTTGTTCGCTGCTGGTCACTGAATTCGCGTGTTGATTTTGCTTCGCCTTTCGTCAACCGCCTCATCAAGGGAAATGGATTCGGTGATGCAATCAACCCAGCGCACGGGAACGCCGGCCCTCAACGGCAAACACTTTCTGGCGGGCGGCATCGTCGCGGCCGGGCTAATGGCGGCCGGAGTGGCCGGGGCGGGTGCCGCCGCTGCGGCGCCGGACGACTCCGGATCGGCCGCCACCAGCCCGGCCGCGACGCACTCCGTCACGGCGCCGGACGCGGCGACATCGGGCGCGGAGACCACACCGTCACGGCGGACTCCACGCGGACAGACCCGTGACTCCGACGAGCACCCGACGGCCGCACCCCAGCGCCGGATCAACCGGCCGCGGGCCGACAGGGACGAGACGGCAGGGGAGGACACCCGCCCGCAGCGGCGCGATCGTACCGGCCGGGCTGAGCGTGAGGTGTCCGCCGAAGACGCGCGGCCGACCCGCAGGGCGACGTCGTCGACCCCGGAGCCGGCCCCCGAAACCAGCGAGGTCACCGTCGCCCCCACGGCGCTCACGGCGTCCCGCACCGCCGCCGTCACGTCGGCGAGCAGCACCACCCCCGATGCCACGCTGCTCGCCGCGGCGACCAGCACCCGGGTGACCGTCGGGTCCATGATCGTCGACTCGCTCTACTCGAAGGGCATCCGCAGCAAGCGGATGGGGACCGACTGGCTCGACATCCCCGTGTCGGCAGCGAAGGCGCAGCGCTGGCTGGTGCGCCGCCAGGACATCTACCGCGATGTTCTCAACAGCCAGCCGACCCCACCGCCGGTCGGTCAGCCCGGAACCTCGCAGCCGCGCCTTCTGTGGGAGTCGAACTTCAGCAGCCGGGAGGAAGCGCTGAAGTACTGGAGCTTCCAGACCGGGCGATGGGGACAGTCCGCCGGCGAGAACCAGTACTACACCGACGGGAACAACATGACCGTCGACGCCGACGGGAACCTGGTCATCCAGGTGCGCCGGGAGCGCACACCCGACGGGCTGGGGGCACCCTACAACTACACGTCGGCGCGCGTCGTCACCTACGGCAAGCAGTCGATCGGCGTCGGCACCCGCGTCGAGGCCCGCATCCAGGTGCCGCCGGATTCGGGCCTGCTGCCGGCCTTCTGGACCGTGGGCCTGGAGCCCGGCCACGAGTTCGACTGGCCGCGCCAGGGTGAGATCGACATCATGGAGATCCCGGGCTTCGGGACGCCGGCCTCGCGGCGCACCTGGACCGGCAACATCCACGGCCCGGCCCAGGGCAACAACGGCGTCGACGTGAAGATGGACAACATCGACGCAGACCTCGGCGTCGACCTGTCGGCCGGGTTCCACACCTACGGCATGGACTGGTACGCCGACCGCATCATCTGGCGCGTCGACGGGGTCGAGGTGGGACAGGTGACCAAGGCGGACTACGAGGCGCGCGGCGGGAACTGGACCCCGTTCTCCGGGGAGTGGGACCACTACCTGATCCTCAACGTCGCCGTGGGCAACCCCTGGACCGGCGATCCGAGCGCATCGGTGCCGATGAACGCCGAGATGAAGGTCGACTGGGTCCGGGCCTACCAACTCTGACGCGGGGAACACAGGTCCATTTCCCGACGTTGACGTCAACATGGCCACGAAAGACATCACCGCCGAAGAGTTCAACACCACCATCACCGAGAACGAGATCGTCCTGGTCGATTTCTGGGCGTCCTGGTGCGGGCCGTGTCGCGCCTTCGCGCCGACGTTCAAGGCATCGTCGGAGAAGCATCCCGACGTGGTGTACGCCAAGGTCGACACCGAGGCCGAGCAGCAGTTGGCGGCCGCCGCCGACATCCGCTCGATCCCCACGCTGATGGCCTTCAAGAAGGGCAAGCTGGTGTTCAACCAGGCCGGCGCGCTGCCGCCCGCCGCGCTGGAAGACCTCGTCCAGAAGGTCAAGGAATTCGACATCGACGCCGCGATGGCCTCGCAGGACGACAGCCAGGCCTGATCCGGCTCGGGCTCGCCGGATAGCCTGCTGGCGTGCCTCCGTTCGTTCTCGTCGACACGCCCCGCCCGCACGTCGCGCTCGTGACGCTGAACCGCCCGGAGCGGATGAACTCGATGGCGTTCGACGTCATGGTTCCGCTGAAGGCGGCGCTCGACGAACTCACCCACGACAACGACATCCGCGCCGTCGTCCTCACCGGTGCCGGGCGCGGGTTCTCCTCGGGGGCGGACCACAAATCGGCCGGCTCGGTTCCGCACGTCGACGGGCTCACCCGGCCCGGCTTCGGCCTTCGGTCGATGGAACTGCTCGACGACGTGATCCTGGGCATGCGCAAGCTGCACCAGCCGGTGATCGCGGCGGTCAACGGTGCCGCGATCGGCGGCGGCCTCTGCCTCGCACTCGCCGCCGACATCCGCGTGGCCTCCACTGAGGCGTACTTCCGGGCGGCGGGCATCAACAACGGACTGACCGCCAGCGAGCTCGGCCTGAGCTACCTGTTGCCGCGGGCCATCGGGTCGTCGCGCGCCTTCGAGATCATGCTGACCGGCCGCGATGTCAACGCCGAGGAGGCCGAGCGGATCGGTCTGGTGTCCCGGCAGGTGGCCCCCGAGGACCTGCTCGACACCTGCTTCGACATCGCCGAGCGCATCGCCGCGTTCTCCCGGCCGGGAACCGAGCTGACCAAACGCACGCTGTGGAGCGGGCTCGACGCCGGCTCGCTGGAGGCCCACATGCAGGCCGAAGGCCTCGGTCAGCTCTACATCCGTCTGCTGACCAGCAACTTCGAGGAAGCCGTCGCGGCGCGCAAGGAGAACCGCGCGGCCGTGTTCACCGACGACAAGTAATCGATTGGCGGCGGGGCCGCTGGTGCCATTAGCCTTGTAGCAGTCTCGGCAGGGGTTTCGCCCTGCCCATTTCACATTCAGGAGCATCAGCGTGATCACCGCAACGGACCTCGAGGTCCGCGCCGGAGCGCGCACGCTGCTCGCCATCGAGGGATCGGCTCTGCGCGTGCAGCCGGGCGACCGCATCGGGCTGGTCGGCCGCAACGGGGCGGGCAAGACCACCACGATGCGCATCCTGGCCGGCGAAGGTGAGCCCTACGCCGGGACGGTCACCCGCACCGGCGAGATCGGCTACCTGCCCCAGGACCCCAAAGAGGGGGATCTCGACCAGCTGGCCCGCGACCGGGTGCTTTCCGCGCGAGGCCTGGACACGCTGCTCTCGGACCTGGAGAAGCAACAGGCATTGATGGCCGAGGTCGCCGACGACGCTGCGCGCGACAAGGCGGTGCGCCGGTACGGAGAACTCGAGGAGCGTTTCGCCGCGCTCGGCGGATACGCCGCCGAGAGTGAGGCGGGCCGGATCTGCGCCAGCCTCGGTCTGCCCGACCGCGTGCTGACCCAGCCGCTGCGCACCCTCTCCGGCGGCCAGCGACGCCGCGTCGAGCTGGCGCGGATCCTGTTCGCCGCCTCCGACACCGGCTCCGGATCGGCGACCACGCTGCTCCTCGACGAACCCACCAACCACCTCGACGCCGACTCGATCACGTGGCTGCGCTCCTTTCTGCAGAACCATGCGGGCGGTCTCGTCGTGATCAGCCACGACGTCGACCTGCTCGCCGATGTGGTCAACCGGGTCTGGTTCCTCGACGCCGTGCGCGGCGAGGCCGACGTCTACAACATGGGCTGGCAGAAGTACCTCGACGCCCGCGCCACCGACGAGCAGCGCCGGCGCCGCGAACGCGCCAACGCCGAGAAGAAGGCCAGCGCGTTGCGCGCCCAGGCCGCCAAGATGGGTGCCAAGGCCACCAAGGCCGTTGCCGCACAGAACATGCTGAAGCGGGCCGACCGGATGTTGGCCGCCCTCGACGAGGAACGCGTGGCCGACAAGGTGGCCCGCATCAAGTTCCCGACGCCCGCGCCGTGCGGCAAGACGCCACTGATCGCCAAGGGATTGACCAAGACCTACGGGTCGCTGGAGATCTTCACGGGACTGGACCTCGCCATCGACCGCGGATCGCGCGTCGTCGTGCTCGGGCTCAACGGCGCCGGCAAGACCACGCTGCTGCGGCTTCTGGCGGGGGTGGAGAAGGCCGACGCGGGAGGGTTGGAACCGGGGCACGGGCTCAAGATCGGCTACTTCGCCCAGGAGCACGACACGCTCGACAACATGACCTCGGTGTGGGAGAACATCCGCCACGCCGCGCCGGACACCGGCGAGCAGGATCTACGCGGGCTGCTCGGCGCATTCATGTTCACCGGCCCGCAACTCGACCAGCCGGCCGGCACGCTGTCCGGCGGTGAGAAGACCCGGCTGGCGCTGGCCGGCCTCGTCGCCTCCACCGCCAACGTCCTGCTGCTCGACGAGCCGACCAACAACCTCGACCCCGCGTCGCGTGAGCAGGTGCTCGACGCGCTGCGCAGCTACGAGGGCTCGGTGGTGCTGGTGACGCACGATCCTGGGGCCGCCGAAGCGCTGGATCCGCAGCGGGTGCTGCTCCTGCCCGACGGGACCGAGGACTTCTGGTCCGACGATTACAAGGAACTCATCGAGCTCGCCTGATCGTCAGGTTCAAGGCCCTCGACCAGGGGTATGCGTGTGCTGCACATCACTGGAGGGCGTCGATGAAAAAGAACGTGCAGGACAGGGATCAGCTCATCAACGAGCTGCGCAGCGCCTATGAGGGCGGAGCCAGCATCCGGACCCTGGTGGCCTCCACCGGCCACTCGTACGGTTCGGTCCACAGCATGCTCCGCGAAGCGGGCGCCACGATGCGTAGCCGGGGCGGACCCAACCACCGCGGCAGGCGCTGAGCTAGGACGGGGCGGCCTGCTGGCGCACCGAGGCCTCGACGACGTCGAGTACGGCTCCGAGGCGTTGCGGATCGTCACCGGAGGCCAATCGCGCCACCAGACCGTCGAGCACCAGCTCCAGATAGGTGCGCAACACCTCACCGGGCACGTCGTCACGCAGCCGGCCCGCCTGCTTCTGACGGCGCAACCGTTCTGTGGTCGCCACGGACAGTTCCGCGGACCGCTCCGCCCACCCGCGGCTGAACGCCGGATCGTTACGCAATTTGCGGGCAATCTCCAACCGCGTTGCCAGCCAATCGAATTGGTCGGGTGCGGCCAGCATGTCGCGCATCACCTGGATCAAGCCCTCGCGCGCCGCCACCTCGGCCATCCGCTCCGCGTCCTCACGCGCCAGTTCGAAGAACAGCGTGTCCTTGTCGCGGAAGTGGTGGAAGATGGCGCCGCGCGAGAGCCCGATCGTCTGCTCGAGCCGCCGCACCGTCGCTCTGTCGTAGCCGTATTCGGCGAAGCACCGGCGGGCGCCGTCGAGGATCTGGCGACGGCGCGCCGCCAGATGATCGTCGGTCACCCTCGGCATCGGTTACGGCTTCGGTTCTACGACTTCAGCATGTTGCGCAGCACGTACTGCAGGATGCCGCCGTTGCGGTAGTAGTCCGCCTCGCCGGGGGTGTCGATGCGCACCACCGCGTCGAACTCAATGGCCTCACCGCCGTCCTTCGTCGCAGTGACGTGCACCGTCTTGGGCGTCTTGCCCTCGTTGAGTTCCTCGATCCCGGTGAAGTCGAAGGTCTCTGTGCCGTCGAGCTTCAGCGACGCCGCCGACTCACCCTCGGGGAACTGCAGCGGGATCACGCCCATGCCGATCAGGTTCGAGCGGTGGATGCGCTCGAACGACTCGGCAATGACCGCACGCACACCCAACAGACGCGTGCCCTTGGCTGCCCAGTCGCGCGAGCTGCCGGAGCCGTACTCCTTGCCGCCGAGCACCACGAGCGGGATGTCCTGCTCGGCGTAGTTCTGCGCGGCGTCGTAGATGAACGCCTGCTCGCCGCCCTTGGTGAAGTCACGCGTGTAGCCGCCCGACACGTCGTCGAGGAGCTGGTTGCGCAACCGGATGTTGGCGAACGTCCCGCGGATCATCACCTCGTGGTTGCCACGGCGCGAGCCGTAGGAGTTGTAGTCCTTCTTGTCGACTCCGTGGGCATCGAGGTACTGCGCGGCCGGGGTGCCGGGCTTGATGCTGCCGGCGGGCGAGATGTGGTCGGTGGTCACCGAATCACCGAGCAGCGCAAGGACTCTCGCGCCGTGGATGTCGGTGACCGGCTCCGGCTCGGCGGGCATACCGTCGAAGTACGGGGGCTTGCGCACGTACGTCGAATCCTGGTCCCACTCGAACGTGTCGCCACTGGGGGTGGGCAGGTTGCGCCACCGCTCGTCGCCCTTGAAGACATCGGAGTAGTTCTTGACGAACATCTCGGTGTTGA
Source organism: Mycobacterium sp. IDUB_1 (assembly GCF_055419625.1). Taxonomy (NCBI): domain Bacteria; kingdom Bacillati; phylum Actinomycetota; class Actinomycetes; order Mycobacteriales; family Mycobacteriaceae; genus Mycobacterium; species Mycobacterium sp. IDUB_1. Next base: position 82,572 of record NZ_JBVAYA010000006.1, read on the forward strand.
TCGCTTCGGCGATGGTGTCGCTGATGTCCTTCTGGCTGGGCCAGATGTCCTTGAGGAACACGTCGTTGCCGTCGGTGTCCTTGCCCAGGGGTTCGCTGTCGAAGTCGAAGTCCATGCTGCCCGCGAGCGCGTAGGCGATGACCAGCGGCGGGGAGGCCAGGTAGTTCATCTTCACGTCGGGATTGATGCGGCCCTCGAAGTTGCGGTTGCCCGACAGCACCGCGGTCACCGACAGGTCGTTGTCGTTGATCGCCTTGCTGATCTCCTCGGGCAGCGGCCCGCTGTTGCCGATGCAGGTGGTGCAGCCGTAGCCCACAAGGAAGAAGCCCAGCTTCTCCAGGTACGGCCACAGCCCGGCCTTGTCGTAGTAGTCGGTGACCACCTGGGAGCCCGGGGCCATGGTGGTCTTCACCCACGGCTTGCTGGTCAGGCCCTTGTCGACGGCGTTGCGGGCCAGCAGTGCCGCGCCGATCATCACCTCGGGGTTGGAGGTGTTGGTGCACGAGGTGATGGCCGCGATGACGACGGCGCCGTGATCGAGCACGCAGTCGCCGCGCTCCTCGGAGCGCACCGTGATCGGGTTGGTCGGTCGGCCTTCGGCACCGTTGGCGGCCGATGGCGTCACGTCGACGGCGTCTTCCTCGGCGAACGACAGCGACACCGGGTCGCTGCCGGGGAACGTCTCCTCGACGGCCTCGTCGACGTTGGAATGCGCGGGGCTGTTGCCGTTCTCGACGTAGTTGTGGATGTCCTTGCGGAACGCCGACTTCGCGTCGTCGAGCGCGATGCGGTCCTGCGGGCGCTTCGGGCCGGCGATCGAGGGCACCACGTCGGCAAGGTCGAGTTCAAGGTATTCGGAGAATTTCGGCTCGCGGCTCGGGTCGTGCCACATGCCCTGCGCCTTGGCGTAGGCCTCCACCAGGGCGAGCTGCTGATCGCTGCGGCCGGTCATCCGCAGGTAGTCGATCGTCACGTCGTCGATCGGGAAAATGGCTGCGGTGGAACCGAATTCGGGGCTCATGTTGCCCAGCGTGGCGCGGTTGGCCAGCGGAACCTCGGCCACGCCCTCGCCGTAGAACTCGACGAACTTGCCGACCACGCCGTGCTTGCGCAGCATCTCGGTGACGGTGAGCACCACGTCGGTGGCGGTCACGCCGGGGCGGCGCTCGCCGGTCAGCTTGAAGCCGACGACGCGGGGGATGAGCATCGACACGGGCTGGCCCAGCATCGCGGCCTCGGCCTCGATGCCGCCGACGCCCCAGCCGAGCACGCCCAGGCCGTTCTCCATCGTGGTGTGGCTGTCGGTGCCCACACAGGTGTCCGGATAGGCCACCCCGTCACGCTCCATCACGACGCTGGCCAGGTACTCGATGTTGACCTGGTGCACGATGCCGGTGCCGGGCGGCACGACCTTGAAGTCGTCGAAGGCGCCCTGGCCCCAACGCAGGAACTGGTAGCGCTCGCCGTTGCGCTCGTATTCGATCTCGACGTTGCGCTCGAATGCATTTGCCGTACCGAACAGGTCGGCGATGACGGAGTGGTCGATCACCAGGTCGGCCGGGGCCAGCGGGTTGACCTTCTGGGGATCACCCCCGAGGTCGCCGACGGCCTCGCGCATGGTGGCCAGGTCGACGATGCAGGGCACGCCGGTGAAGTCCTGCATGATGACCCGCGCTGGGGTGAATTGGATCTCGATGCTCGGATCAGCGGACGGATCCCACTTCGCGATCGCCTCGATGTGATCCTTGGTGATGTTGGTGCCGTCCTCGGTGCGCAGCAGGTTCTCCGCGAGCACTTTGAGGCTGTAGGGAAGTTTCTCGGTGCCCGGCACCGCGTCCAGACGGTAGATCTCGTAGCTGCTGTCCCCGACCTTGAGCGTGTCCTCGGCTCCGAACGAGTTCACGGATGAATTCTTGCTGCTCACATCAACTCCCGGCTTGAATCATCGCCGCGACGGGCTGTGTCGGCGGCGCTTGTCACCCTAACAGTACGCTTGTCCTGTATGGAACCCCAGGGTGGCCTCCATCCTTGTCGCCGACGGCGCGGCACGCCACCCGCGGAACCGGGCCCACGGTCGGCTACGGTGCTCGTGTGACCGGACCGCAGGTGATTCCGTTCCTGCCGGCGTACATCCCGCCGTCGATCGACATGGACCGCGTACAGGCCGACGTCTCCGACGACGGCATCAGCGTGCCGCCCGCCGATCAGGCCGAGGTGCCCGCACTGCGCGACATCGTCGCGCAGGCCCAGCAGCAGGGGATCGACCTCAAGGTCGTCGTCATCGCCGAGAACCCGCCCATCGACACACCGCTGCGCGACATCGCGACCGAGGTCGGCGCCGCGAACCCGGGATCGACCGTGCTGGCGCTCAGTCCGTCGTTTGCCGGGACCTACAGCACCAGCTTCGATCGCGCCACGCTGGAAGCGGGCCAAGACATCGCCCGCACCGGGGATCCCGTCCAATCGACGAAGAATTTCGTGGGTGAGTTGACGACCCCGCACTTTCCGTGGACTGCATTCACGATTGTGCTTGTTTTTCTTGTGCTGATCGGTGCTGTCGCGACACGTGCGCTCCAGAAATTGAGCAAACGGTCGACCAGCTCCGAGGCAGCCTTCACCAGCGTCGATTAGGGAATTGCCGCACGCTGCGCGAATGCAAACATCACCGTTTGATAACGGCAATTGCAATTACATTGTTGTAATTCGTGACTAAAGTTTCTTTAGCGTCAGATGTGACGTACGGTGCAATCGGTGCCTGTAGTTGCAGTTGTGCAAGATGTGACTTCTGCGCGAAGCCTGAGGAGACCAGAGTCGAATGAGACGCCCCCTTGCCGGCGCGCCCGCCACCCGGTTGTGCGCCGTATCGCTCGCGTTCGGCATGGTGCTCACCACACCGCAGCTGGCGCTCGCGACGCCCGGCGACAACCTGGCTGAGCTGGTGACCGAGGTCGCCAACGTCAACCAGCAGCTGCAGGATCTCGGCGCGGCCATCCAGAGCCAGCAGGAAAGCGTCAACAAGGCGATCCTCGATGTGCAGACGGCCAGGGACAACGCCTCGGCGGCGCAGCGCGACGTCGACGCCACCGCGCAGAGCGTCAAGGACGCCGACGCGGCGATCTCCGCGGCCCAGAACCGGTTCGACCAGTTCGCGGCCGCGATGTACGTGCACGGCCCGTCGAGTTCGTACCTGACGGCCAAGGATCCGATCGACATCCTCGGTACGGCGGCCACCGGCCAGGCTCTGTCGCTCTCGACCCAGAAGGTGATGTCCGATCTGTCGCGCGCCCGCACCGAGCAGGTGAACCGGGAGTCGACCGCCCGGCTGACCAAGCAGCAGGCCGACGACGCGGTCAAGGCCGCCGAGCAGAGCCAGCAGACCGCTGTCCAGGCGCTGACCAACGCCCAGCAGACGTTCAAGTCCCAGCAGGCCGACCTCGACCGGCTCACCGCCGAACGTGCCGAAGCTCAGACCAAACTGCAGGCGGCACAAGCACTTTCCGCGCCGGCCACGCCGACCGGACGGTCCGGTGGGGCCGCCGCGCCGGCAGGCCCGGGCGCCAAGCCCGCCCCGTCGGGCATCAATCCCGACTGGGACGCCGATCCGAGCACCGGTAACCGCAACACCGCCTGGGACATGACGCTGCCCCAGATCCCGAGCGCCTTCGTCAGCGGCGACCCGGTCCAGATCATCAACGCCGTCCTCAAGATCATCACCACCTCGCTGCAGGTGACCCAGGACCTGGGGCGAAAGTTCCTGCAGAGCATCGGGTTGCTGCCCACGCCGACGGGGATCACCAACGGCGCGATTCCCGTCGTCTATGGCCGGCAGGCCACCGAGTACGTCATCAAGCGGGGCATGTCGCAGATGGGCGTGCCCTACTCGTGGGGCGGCGGAAACGCCTCGGGCCCCAGCCGCGGCATCGACTCCGGCGCGGGCACGGTCGGCTTCGACTGCTCGGGCCTGATGCTCTACATGTTCGCCGGTGTGGGCATCAAGCTCGACCACTACACGGGATCGCAGTACAACGCCGGCCGCAAGGTGCCGTCGTCGCAGATGCGCCGCGGCGACATGATCTTCTACGGTCCGAACGCCAGCCAGCACGTCGCGATGTACCTCGGTGACGGTCAGATGCTCGAGGCGCCCTACACCGGGTCGGTGGTCAAGATCTCGCCGGTGCGCACCAGCGGAATGACGCCCTACGTCACGCGAATGATCGAGTGGTGATCGTCCTGCGCCGCCTTCTCCTCGCACTGACCGTCGCGGTCGCAGTGCTGATCGGTGTCGCCAGCCCGGCTGCGGCGCAACCCGAGGCCGGCCAGTGGGATCCGACGCTGCCCAAGATCCTCAGCGCCGGCGCCCCAGGTGACCCGTTGGCGATCGCCAATGCGTCGCTGGCCGCCACCGCGCAGGCCACTCAGGTCACGATGAACCTCGGGCACAAGTTCCTGCAGAGCCTCGGCCTGGCGCCGGCCGACCCGACCAGCGTGGCGCCCGGTGTGGTGCGCGGTCCCGCCGCGATCGAGTACGCGATCCGGCGCGGCGGCAGCCAGATGGGCGTGCCCTACTCGTGGGGCGGCGGGAAGCCCACCGGGCCCACGCGGGGCATCGAGTCCGGAGCCAACACCGTCGGCTTCGACTGCTCCGGGCTGACCCAGTTCGCCTACGCCGGGGTCGGGGTGCTCATCCCCAAGTACTCGGGCGACCAGTACGACACCGGTCGCAAGGTGCCCATCTCCCAAGCCAAGCGCGGCGACCTGCTGTTCTGGGGACCCGGCGGCAGCCAGCACGTCGCCATGTACCTCGGCGGGGGCAGGATGCTCGAGGCATCAGGAAGCGCCGGCAAGGTCACCGTGAGCCCGGTGCGCACCTCGGGTCTGCAGCCGTACGCGGCACGCATCATCGAATCCTGAGTAGCGGCTGAGTTAATTCGGGCGGCGTCGACGGATTCAGACCCGCCTGGAATAGTTGACAGCGGGTGCCGCGCGAAAAGACGCGAAAAGTACTGCGCGCGCCGCACAGACCAGCAGGTACTGCGCATGTGGAAGGAATATTGATGACCTCACCGAGTGGGCCGCCGCAGGGCTCTGGAGGATTCCCCGGACAAGCCCCCAGCCCCGGCTACTCCGCGGGTGCGCACGCCGCGCCCGCCCCGTCGGCACCCGCGCAGACCAACGGTGGCCTGCAGAGCGAGGTGCACACCCTGGAACGGGCGATCTTCGAGGTCAAGCGCATCATCGTCGGCCAGGACCAGCTCGTCGAACGCATGCTCGTCGGTCTGCTGGCCAAGGGGCATGTGCTCCTCGAGGGTGTGCCCGGCGTCGCCAAGACCCTCGCCGTCGAGACGTTCGCCAAGGTCGTCGGCGGCACGTTCGCGCGCATCCAGTTCACCCCCGACCTGGTCCCCACCGACATCGTCGGTACCCGCATCTACCGCGTGGGCAAAGAGGAGTTCGACATCGAGCTCGGCCCGGTGGTGGTCAACTTCCTGCTCGCCGACGAGATCAACCGCGCGCCGGCCAAGGTGCAGTCCGCGCTGCTCGAGATCATGGCCGAGCGCAAGATCTCCATCGGCGGCAAGACCTTCCCGCTGCCCAGCCCCTTCCTGGTCATGGCGACCCAGAACCCGATCGAGCAGGAGGGCGTGTACCAGCTGCCGGAAGCACAGCGCGACCGGTTCCTGTTCAAGCTCAACGTGGACTACCCCTCCCCGGAGGAGGAGCGCGAGATCATCTACCGGATGGGCGTCAAGCCCCCGGAGCCCAAGACGATCCTCAACACCGGCGACCTGCTTCGCCTCCAAGAGGTCGCAGCCAACAACTTCGTCCACCACGCGCTCGTCGACTACGTCGTCCGCATCGTCACCGCCACGCGCGAGCCGGAGAAGTTCGGGATGCCCGACGCCAAGGCGTGGATCGCCTACGGCGCCTCCCCGCGTGCATCGCTGGGCATCATCGCGGCGTCGCGGGCACTGGCCCTGGTCCGCGGTCGCGACTACGTGATCCCGCAGGACGTCGTCGAGGTGATCCCGGATGTTCTGCGGCACCGCCTCGTGCTCACCTACGACGCACTGGCCGACGAGATCTCCGCTGAGACCGTCGTCAACCGCATTCTGCAGACGGTGGCGCTGCCGCAGGTCAACGCCATCCCGCAGCAGGGCCATGCGGTGCCGCCGGTGGTTCCGGCCGCGGCGGCCGCGGCGAACGGCCGCTGACCTGGTGGCTTCTTCTTCGCCTTCGGGGTCATCCGGCCCCGCCCCTGGCCGGACCGTCGACCTGCCGTCGTTGCAGCGTGGGGAGATCCGCGACCCGGCGCTGACGGCTGCGCTGCGCAAGCTCGAACTCACGGTGCGCCGCAAGCTCGACGGCGTGCTGCACGGCGACCATCTGGGTCTGTTGCCCGGTCCCGGTTCCGAGCCGGGGGAGTCCCGGATGTATCAGCCGGGCGACGACGTGCGGCGTATGGACTGGTCGGTGACGGCCCGGACGACGCACCCGCACGTGCGCCAGATGATCGCCGACCGCGAACTCGAGACGTGGCTGGTCGTCGACGTCTCGGCCAGCCTGGATTTCGGCACCACCGGATGCGAGAAGCGGGACCTGGCGGTCGCCGCAGCGGCGTCCATCGCGTTCCTCAACAGCGGTGGTGGTAACCGGCTGGGCGCGATCATCAGCAACGGCGACACCGTGCGCCGGGTCCCCGCTCTGTCCGGCCGCATGCACGAGCAGGAGTTGCTGCGCGCGATCGCGACCACGCCGCGTGCTCCGGTCGGGGTGCGCGGTGATCTCGCCGCCGCGATCGATGCCCTGCGCCGCCCCGAGCGCCGCCGCGGCATGGCTGTGATCATCAGCGACTTTCTCGGCCCCATCAACTGGATGCGCCCGCTGCGGGCCATCGCGGGGCGCCACGAGGTGCTCGGCGTGGAGATCCTCGACCCGCGCGATGTCGAGCTCCCGCCCGTCGGGGACGTCATCCTGCAGGACGCCGAGACGGGCCGGACCCGCGAGTTCACCATCGACGAACAGCTCCGCGCCGATTTCGAGAGGGCTGCCGCGGCACACCGCGCCGACGTCGCCCGCACGCTACGCCGGTGCGATGCGCCGCTGCTGAGCCTGCGCACCGACCGCGACTGGATCGCCGACGTGGTGCGGTTCGTCGCGAGTCGGCGCCGCGGCGCGCTCGCGGCGCGGTGAGCCCGAGCCGAGACGACCCGGAGACCCGCCTCGCATGACTCTGCCCCTGCTCGGTCCGATCTCGCTGTCGGGATTCAAGCACCCCTGGTTCTTCCTGTTCCTGATCGCGGTCGCGGCGCTCGTCGCGTTCTACGTGATCGTCCAGCGTCGGCGCCAACGCCGGATGTTGCGGTTCGCGAACATGGAACTGCTCGAGGCCGTGGCCCCGGTCAAGCCGCGGCGCTGGCGGCATCTGCCCGCGATCCTGCTGGTGCTCGCGCTGCTGTCGTTGACCACCGCGATGGCCGCGCCGACGCACGACGTGCGGATTCCCCGTAACCGCGCGGTCGTCATGCTGGTGATCGACGTGTCGCAGTCGATGCGGGCCACCGACGTGGCGCCGAGTCGGCTGCTGGCTGCCCAGGAGGCTGCCAAGCAGTTCGCCGACCAGCTCACCCCCGGCATCAATCTCGGCTTGATCGCCTACGCCGGCACGGCGACGGTACTGGTGTCTCCGACCGTCAACCGGGAGGCGGCCAAGAGCGCGATCGACCGGCTGCAACTGGCAGACAGGACTGCCACCGGCGAGGGCATCTTCACCGCGCTGCAGGCCATCGCTACCGTCGGCGCGGTGCTGGGCGGCGGCGACGGTCCGCCGCCGGCGCGGATCGTGCTGATGTCGGACGGCAAGGAGACGGTGCCGTCCAATCCCGACGCCCCGAAGGGCGCCTACACCGCGGCTCGCACCGCCAAGGACCAGGGCGTCCCGATCTCGACGGTGTCGTTCGGTACGCCGTACGGCTACGTCGAGATCAACGACCAACGGCAACCCGTTCCGGTCGACGACGAGATGCTGGCCAAGATCGGTGAACTCTCCGGGGGCGACTCCTACACCGCCTCCACGCTGGAGCAGCTCAAGGGCGTGTTCTCCAACCTCCAGGAACAGATCGGCTACGAGACCGTCAAGGGCGACGCCAGTGTGGGTTGGCTGCGGATCGGGGCCCTGGTCCTTGCCGGTGCGGCGCTGGCTTCTCTGCTGCTGAATCGGAGGCTGCCCGGATGACCCTTCCCCTGCTGGGCCCCTTGTCGCTGACGGGATTTCAGCATCTCTGGTGGTTGGCGCTGTTCCTGGTCGTCGCTCTTGCGCTTGCCGGGCTGTACATCATGGTGCAGATCTCGACCCGCAAGCGGCTGCAGAGATTCGCGAACACCGACCTGCTCGACAGCGTGTCTGTCCGGCGGCTCGGTCGTCGACGTCACGTGGCGCCCGCGCTGATGGCCGTCGCGCTGCTGGTGTTCGCGATCGCGCTGGCAGGTCCCACCCAGGACGAGCGGATCCCGCGGAACCGGGCGGTCGTGATGCTGGTGATCGACGTGTCCCAGTCGATGATGGCCAAAGACGTCGAGCCCTCCCGGCTGGCGGCCGCGCAGGCGGCGTCGAAGAAGTTCGTCGACGAGCTCACTCCTGGCATCAACCTCGGCGTGATCTCCTACGCGGGCACGGCGACGGTGCTGGTCTCGCCGACCACGAACCGGGACGCGAGCAAGCGGGCGATCGACAGCCTGCAGGTGGCCGACCGGACCGCGACGGGTGAGGCGATCCTGACGGGGCTGACCGCGATCAACACCGTCGGCGCGGTGATCGGCGGCGGGGACGAACCGCCGCCTGCGCACATCGTGCTGTTCTCCGACGGTAAGGAGACGGTGCCCGCGAACCCCGACAACCCGAAGGGCGCGTACACCGCTGCCCGCGCCTCGAAGGATCAGGGCGTGCCGATCTCGACGATCGCGTTCGGCACACCCACCGGGTCGGTCGAGGTCAACGGCGAGCGTGTCGATGTCCCCGTCGACGACGCGATGCTCAAGAAGATCGCCGAACTCGCCGGCGGCGAGGCATACACCGCCTCCAACCTCGCCGAGCTGAACACGGTCTACACCACGCTGCAGTCGCAGATCGGCTACGAGACCACCCGTGGTGACGCCTCCGCCGGCTGGCTGCGGCTGGGCACGGTGTTGGTCGCCGCCGCCGCTCTGTGCGCGCTGCTCGTCAACCGCAGAATGCCTCTCTGACAGCGGTGCCGATTTCTGGGTGGAGTCGGCCAGGCATTAAGTTGACGGTCATGGCGAGCACTCGAGGAGCGAACAGGTGAGCGACACTCCCACCCAGAACGGCTCTGAGAACGGCTCTGAAAACGGCACTGAGAACGGCCGTCCCGCTTTCGTCTCCCGCTCGGTCCTCGTGACCGGTGGCAACCGGGGGATCGGCCTGGCGATCGCGCAGCGCCTGGCCGCCGATGGGCACAAGGTCGCGGTCACGCACCGGGGATCCGGCGCACCCGAGGGCCTGTTCGGCGTCGAATGCGACGTCACCGACAGCGCGGCCGTGGACCGGGCGTTCGCGGAGGTCGAAGCGCATCAGGGTGCGGTCGAGGTGCTGGTGTCCAATGCCGGCATCTCCAAGGACGCGTTCCTGATGCGGATGACCGAGGAACGGTTCACCGAGGTCATCGACGCGAATCTGACCGGCGCGTTCCGGGTGGTGCAGCGCGCGTCGCGCAGCATGCAGCGCAACCGTTTCGGCCGCATCATCTTCATCGGCTCGGTGTCGGGCATGTGGGGCATCGGCAACCAGGCCAACTACGCGGCCGCCAAAGCCGGGCTGATCGGCATGGCCCGGTCGATCTCGCGGGAGCTCTCCAAAGCAGGGGTGACGGCCAACGTCGTCGCACCCGGCTTCATCGACACCGACATGACACGTGCGCTCGACGATCGCATCCAGAAGGGCGCCCTGGAGTTCGTCCCGGCCAAACGGATCGGCACCGCCGCCGAGGTCGCCGGCGCCGTCAGCTTCCTGGCGTCCGAGGACGCGAGCTACATCGCCGGCGCGGTGATCCCCGTCGACGGCGGCATGGGCATGGGCCACTAGAACAGAAGGCCACGAGAACAGAAGTAGGGAAGGACTCCACAATGACCGGTCTTCTTGCAGGCAAGCGGATCCTCGTCACCGGCATCATCACCGACAGCTCGATCGCGTTCTACATCGCCAAGGTCGCCCAGGAGGCCGGCGCGGAACTCGTGCTCACCGGCTTCGACAGGATGAAGCTGATCCGCCGCATCGCCGACCGGCTGCCGAACCCGGCGCCGCTGATCGAGCTCGACGTGCAGAACCAGGAGCACCTCGACACGCTCGCCGACCGGATCACCGCCGAGATCGGTGAGGGCAACACGATCGACGGGGTGGTGCACTCGATCGGCTTCATGCCGCAGACCGGCATGGGCATCAACCCGTTCTTCGACGCGCCCTACGAGGACGTCGCCAAGGGCATCCACATCTCCGCCTATTCCTACGCCTCGCTCGCCAAGGCCGTGCTGCCGATCATGACCCCCGGCGGCGGCATCGTCGGCATGGACTTCGACCCGACGCGGGCGATGCCTGCCTACAACTGGATGACGGTCGCCAAGAGCGCGCTCGAATCGGTGAACCGTTTCGTCGCCCGCGAGGCAGGCAAGGTCGGCGTCCGTTCCAATCTCGTTGCCGCCGGCCCGATCCGGACGCTGGCCATGAGCGCGATCGTCGGCGGTGCGCTCGGCGAGGAGGCCGGCGCGCAGATGCAGCTGCTCGAGCAGGGCTGGGACCAGCGGGCCCCACTGGGCTGGAACATGAAGGACCCGACGCCGGTCGCCAAGACCGTGTGCGCGCTGCTGTCGGATTGGTTGCCGGCGACGACGGGGACGATCATCTTCGCCGACGGCGGGGCGAGCACCCAGCTGCTGTGACGAGCGCTTGCGCGAGGAACCGGTCAACGTGAGCACGCATCCCTTCGACGCACTGCTGCTGCTGTCCTTCGGCGGACCCGAGGGTCCCGAGCAGGTGATGCCGTTCCTGGAGAACGTCACCCGGGGCCGCGGCATCCCGCGCGAGCGGCTGGCCAGCGTCGCCGAGCACTATCTGCATTTCGGCGGCGTGTCTCCGATCAACGGCATCAACCGCGATCTGATCACCTCGATCGAGGCCGAGCTGGCCCGTCGCGGCACGGACATTCCGGTCTACTTCGGCAACCGCAACTGGGACCCGTTCGTCGAGGACACCGTTGCGCACATGCGCGACAACGGGATTCGTCGTGCCGCGGTGTTCTCCACGTCGGCGTGGGGTGGCTACTCCGGGTGCACGCAGTACCAGGAGGACATCGCCCGCGCCCGTGCCGCCGCAGGCCCGGAAGCCCCGCAGCTGACCAAACTGCGTCAGTACTTCGACCATCCGCTGCTGGTCGAGATGTTCGCCGACGCGATCCGAGACGCCGCCGCGACGCTGCCCGAGGAGCTGCGCGCCGAGGCGCGCCTCGTGTTCACGGCGCACTCGATTCCGCTGCGTGCGGCCAACCGGTGCGGCCCGGACCTCTACGAGCGTCAGGTCGGTTACACGTCCCGGCTGGTCGCGGCCGCCGCCGGCTACGCCGATTTCGATCAGGTGTGGCAGTCGCGGTCGGGCCCGCCGCAGGTGCCGTGGCTGGAACCCGATGTCGGTGACCACCTCGACACCCTCGCCGAGGCGGGCACGAAGGCCGTGATCGTCTGCCCTGTCGGCTTCGTGGCCGACCACATCGAGGTCGTGTGGGATCTCGACAGCGAACTGGCTGAGCAGGCCGAGGCGGCCGGGATCGCGTTGGCGCGCGCCACGACTCCCAACAGCAGTCCGCGGTTCGCGCGCCTGGCTGTGGATCTGATGGACGAACTGGTTCGCGAGTTGCCTGCGGCGCGCGTCGACGGACCGGATCCGGTGCCGGGCTACGGGTGCAGCGTCAACGGCGCACTGTGCACCCCGTACTGCAGCTCCTAGGGGCGCCAGGCCGACTGCAGGATCGCGTCGACGGCGGCCAGTCGCGCCGAGCGGACCACCGCGGTCAGCGGACGCAGCGCATCAGTGGCCAATTGCACCTCAGACGAGCTCTGCCCGATGGGCAGCAGCCCCGAGCTGACGGTGATGATCGCGTCGACGTGCGCCGCGTTCTCCAGCACCCGCACCGCCCGCTCGGGCGCGTGGTCGGGAATGCGGTGCGCGCGTGTGGATTCGAGTACCTGTTCGACGAGCCGGCGCGGATCGGCGACATCGGCGCCCGTCGCCCCGGCCCGCAGGGCGACCAGGGCGTCGGCGGCCGACCGGACGGCGTCGCGCAGACCGTACTCGGCCTCACCGAGGTCGGTGTGCGCGTTCACCGGCGCGGAGTCCAGCGAGTAGACCGTCCAGGACAGGCCGCAGAGCTCCAGCTCGACCTCGTCCTCGTCGACGGGATCTGGGTACTCGTCGGGGTATTCGAAGTCAGGCACCACTCCGATCGCAGCCCGGGCATCCCCGACGATGATGGCCTCGCCGGCAGAGATGGCGTCGCGGCCGAACTGACTGCCCGGCGGGAGGCCCCGGACGTCACCGGGTACCGGCAGGGCGAGTGTGATCGCCGGCTGCGCGCTCGCCGGTCGGGCCACCATCCGCATCGTCTGCAGCAGCGACATCACGCCGGCGTTGTCCAGATCAGGCCACGGGAGCCCGGTCCGGTCCGCGGCGACGGAGTCGTAGGCCGTGACCGAATGTGATTGCGTCCATTGGGATAACGCATCCAACACGTCGTCGGGCGCGGCGACTCCGGCCAGCCAGGAGTTGGCCCATACCGAAAGCGTTGCACTGGGACACCACATGATGGCTGCAGTGTAGTTGTTAGCCGCTTTTCGAGCCGGTCGCACGTTAGGCTTTCATCATGCCCGTACCGCTGATCTGGCTGATCGCAGCGCTGGCGCTGGCTGGCGCCGAGGCGCTGACGGGTGATCTGTTCTTGTTGATGCTCAGCGGTGGGGCGCTGGCGGCCGCGGGGTCGAGTTGGCTGTTGGACTGGCCGGTGTGGGCCGACGGGCTGGTGTTCCTCGTGGTGTCGGTGCTGCTGCTCGTCGGGGTGCGCCCGGCGCTGCGCCGGCGTCTGAACTCCGGCACGGGGCTGCCCGAACCGGTGAAGGCCCTGGAGGGCAAGAGCGCGCTGGTGCTCGATCGCGTGGCCCGAGATGCCGGCCAGGTGAAGTTGGCCGGGGAGATCTGGACGGCGCGCCCGTACAACGAGAACGATGTCTATGAACCTGGCGACCAGGTGACCGTCGTGCACATCGACGGCGCCACCGCGGTCGTGTCCAAGATCGGTTGAGTGAGGAGTCCCCGGTGGAAGGTGCGGTGGCAGGCCTGGTCCTGCTCGGAGTGCTGGTGGTCTTCGCGATCATCATCGTCGCGAAGTCGGTGGCGCTGATTCCGCAGGCCGAGGCCGCGGTGATCGAACGGCTGGGCCGGTACAGCAAGACGGTGTCGGGACAGTTGACGTTGCTTCTGCCGTTCGTGGACAAGATCCGCGCCCGCGTGGACCTGCGGGAGCGGGTGGTGTCGTTCCCGCCGCAGCCGGTGATCACCGAGGACAACCTGACCGTCAACATCGACACGGTCGTCTACTTCCAGGTCACCAACCCCCAGGCAGCGGTCTACCAGATCAGCAACTACATCGTCGGCGTCGAACAGCTCACCACCACCACGCTGCGCAACGTCGTCGGTGGGATGACCCTCGAGCAGACGCTGACCTCGCGCGACTCGATCAACGGGCAGCTGCGCGGCGTCCTCGACGAGGCCACCGGCCGGTGGGGGCTGCGCGTCGCCCGGGTCGAACTGCGCAGCATCGATCCGCCGCCCTCCATTCAGGACTCGATGGAGAAGCAGATGCGCGCCGACCGGGAGAAGCGCGCGATGATCCTGACTGCCGAAGGCAATCGGGAAGCCTCGATCAAGCAGGCCGAAGGTCAGAAGCAGGCACAGATCCTGGCGGCCGAGGGTGCCAAACAGGCCGCGATCCTGGCCGCCGAGGCCGACCGTCAGTCCCGCATGCTGCGCGCGCAGGGTGAACGCGCCGCCCAGTACCTGCAGGCCCAGGGTCAGGCCAAGGCGATCGAGAAGACGTTCGCCGCGATCAAGGCGGGCCGGCCCACGCCCGAGCTGCTGGCGTACCAGTATCTGCAGACGCTTCCGCTGATGGCCAAGGGTGAGGCCAACAAAGTGTGGGTGGTGCCCAGCGACTTCGGTTCGGCGCTGCAGGGTTTCACCAAGCTGCTCGGCGCTCCCGGCGACGACGGCGTGTTCCGATACCAGCCCTCCCCGGTGGAGGACGGCCTGGCCAAGCCGGAGGACGACTCGGCCGAAGTGGCCGACTGGTTCAACACCCAGACCGATCCGGAGATCGCACAGGCGGTGGCCCAGGCGGTCGCCGAGGCGCGCACACCCGTCGCGGGCTCGCTCGGGTCCGGGCCGCAGTATCCGCCGCTGTCGCAACAGGCACAGCCACCGGCGACCGAATACACCCAGCCCGCAGCGCCGCGGCACGGCGCTCCTGAGCAGTGACCGTGGCATCGGTGCTGCATTCGCGGCGGGCCTATGCGGCGCTGGCCGCGATGCAGGCCGGCGACGCGGTGGCGTGCATCGGCCCGATCCCGCCTGTGCGGGCGGCGCTCGACGCCGTGGGTCTGCCCGAGAACGTGCGGCCGGTGCTGCCGGTGGTCAAGGCCGCATCCGCGGTCGGGTTGCTGTCGGTGTACCGGATCCCGGCGTTGGCGCGGCTGACCACCTTCATGTTGACGGTGTACTTCTCGCTGGCCGTCGGCGCCCACATCAGGGCAAAGGACTGGAGTCCGGGGCTGGTGGCGGCGTCGTCGCTGCTGGCGGTGTTCTCGGCGATGACGGTTCAGGGGCCGCCGCGCGCCGATGGGACCGCACCTCGTAGATGAGTCCGGCCACCCCGAGTGCGGCCGTGCACAGCGACACGACGAACAGCATGGGGCTGACGTTGCCGGTCAATGCGTCGCCGAGGATGACCACCGCCGCGGTGCCCGGCAGCAGGCCCACGATGGTCGACAGGGTGTAGGGCGCCAGCCGCACCGCCGAGGCGCCCGCCGCATAGTTCAGCACCGAGAACGGGACTGCGGGGATCATCCGCATCGCCATCACGGCGACCCAGCCGCGCTCGCGCAGCCGGGTGTCCAACGCGTCCACTTTCGGGTGGCTGACGAGCGTGCTGAGCTGCCAGCCCGCGGCGCGCACCAACAGCACAGCGAGGACCGCGCTCAGCGTGCTCGCCACGACGGCTAGCGGAATGCCCAGGTAGGGCCCGAACAGCAGGCCCGCTGCGAGGGTGAACGCCGTGCGGGGAAACGGGAACACGGTGACCACCATGTGCGCGGCCAGAAACGCCAGCGGGAACCAGGCGCCCAGCGACGTCGCCCAGTCGCGCAGCTGCACGGCGGTGGGCAGCGGTACCAGCACCACAACTGCGACGAGGATCACACCCGTGCAGACCATGGCCAGGAGGCGGGTCCGAGGCATTGTGCGCAGGGTGGCGAGCACGGTCGCCGGCACGGTGCGTAGCGCGCTGACGACGGGTTTCACGGCTTTCCACCCTACGGGTAGGGCCGTGATCACCTCTCGGCACCGACGTGAGGAACATCATTTAGCCTGATGGCTGTGCAGACAACGGGCGATGTCGACCGATGGCGTTCTGCGGTAGCGGGTGTTCTGGCCAAGGCCAGCCGCCGCGATCCGGCCGAGCTGGGTGCTGAGCCGGAGCGGTTGCTCGACTCCGACACCTATGAGGGTTTCGCGATTCGCCCGCTCTACACCGAAGCCGACGAGCTGGCTGAACCGGCGCTGCCGGGTCGCTGGCCCTTCGTCCGCGGCGGTGACGCCCTGCGTGACGTCAAATCGGGTTGGAAGGTCGCCGAGGCGTTCCCGGCCGAGATGTCGGGCGTCGAGCAGGTCAACGGTGCGATCCTGCTCGGACTGACCGAGGGCGTCAGCGCTCTGTCGCTGCGCGTGGGCGGCCAATCCGGTCGAGGCGCCATCGACCCCGCCGACCTGGCCGGCGTCCTCTCCGGTGTCTACCTGGACTTGGTGCCCGTCGTCGTCGAGCTGGCCGACGGCGAAGCCTACCGGCCGACTGCCGATGCGCTGCTCGGCATGCTGGCCGGCTTGGACGACGACCAGCGGTCCCGCCTGTCGGTGGATCTCGGCGGTGATCCGTTGACCGCGCCGCTGGCCGATCGCGCCGCGCCCACCCTGGCCGACGTGACCGCCGTCGCCGTGGCAGCTTCCCAGGATTTCGACGGGCACGTGCGCGCGGTCACCGTCGACGGAACGGTGCTGCATGACCTGGGCGCGAATGCCTCCTGGGAGCTCGCCGCCGCGATCGGCGCGGGTGTGGCGTACCTGCGGGCGTTGCTCGATGCCGGCCTGCCGGTCGCGACCGCGCTGCGCCAGATCGCGTTCCGGGTCGCCGCTGACGACGACCAGTTCATGACGATCGCCAAACTGCGTGCCGTGCGCCAACTCTGGGCCCGCGTGGCCGAGGTGGCGGGCGCGCCTGAGGCCGGTGCGGCGACGGTGCACGCGGTCACGTCGCTGCCGATGATGGCTCAGCGCGATCCCTGGGTGAACATGTTGCGCACCACGGTGGCGGCGTTCGGCGCCGGCGTCGGGGGAGCAGACACCGTTCTGGTGCATCCGTTCGACGTTTCGATCGACGGCGGATATCCCGGCACCGCGCGGACCTTCGCGCGGCGCATCGCCCGCAACACCCAGTTGCTCCTGCTCGAGGAATCCCATCTCGGGCGCGTGCTGGACCCGGCCGGCGGTTCGTGGTTCGTCGAGGACCTGACCCGCAGCGTCGCCGAGACGGCGTGGCGACACTTCCAAGAGATCGAAGCCGGCGGTGGTTTCGAAGCCGCACGCGAGCAGGTGCGCGCCCGCATCGCCGACGTCGCCCAGGACCGCAGTGTCGACATCGCCCATCGCCGCACAGCGGTGACCGGCGTCAACGAGTTCCCCAATCTCGCCGAAGTGCCGTTGCCGCAAGGTAATCCGTTGCCGACCGTGCATCGGTACGCCGCGGACTTCGAAGCGTTGCGTGATCGCTCCGATGCGTACCTGGCCAGCACCGGGGCTCGGCCCGCCGCGGTACTGCTGCCGCTGGGTCCGCTGGCCGAGCACAACATCCGCACCACGTTCGCGGCGAATCTGCTCGCCGCCGGCGGGATCGACGTGGTGAACCCCGGAACGGTCACGGCCGACGGCGTCGCGGCCGCGCTCTCCGCGGCGGGTTCGACCGATGTCGCGATCCTCTGTGGCACCGACGCCCGTTACGGGGAGGAGGTCGCGGCCGTGGTGGCAGCGGCCCGCGCCGCCGGGGTGCGTCACATCCTGATGGCAGGGCCGGAGAAGGCGGTCGCCGACGCCGACCCGAAGCCCGACGGCTACGTGACCGCGAAGATCGATGCGGTGTCCGTTCTTTCGGATCTGCTGACCCGATTGGGGGCATGACATGACCGCTACTGAGAAGCGCACCGAGCTTGGGAGTTTCGCCGACATCCCGCTGCACGCCGCCGGCGACTTCGCCGCATCGACGCGTGACGAGGTCGCAGAAGCCACTGTCGCGGCGGCCGAAGCGCACGGCTACACCGCCGAGCAGCTGGACTGGGCCACCCCCGAGGGTATCGACGTCAGACCCGTCTACATCGCCGCCGATCGCGAAGACGTCGCCGCGGCGGGCTACCCGCTGGGCAGCCTGCCGGGCCTGCCGCCGTTCGTGCGGGGGCCCTACCCGACGATGTACGTCAACCAGCCCTGGACCATCCGGCAGTACGCCGGGTTCTCCACCGCCGCCGAATCGAACGCGTTCTACCGCCGCAACCTCGCGGCAGGCCAGAAGGGCCTGTCGGTGGCCTTCGACCTGGCGACCCACCGCGGGTACGACTCCGACCACCCCCGGGTGGCCGGTGACGTCGGCATGGCCGGCGTGGCGATCGACTCCATCCTGGACATGCGGCAGCTCTTCGACGGCATCGACCTGGGGTCGGTGTCGGTGTCGATGACGATGAACGGTGCGGTGCTGCCGATCCTCGCCCTGTACGTGGTGGCCGCCGAGGAGCAGGGTGTGCCGCCGGAGAAGCTCGCCGGGACCATCCAGAACGACATCCTCAAAGAGTTCATGGTCCGCAACACCTACATCTATCCGCCGAAGCCCTCGATGCGCATCATCTCGGATATCTTCGGCTACGTCAGCGTGAAAATGCCCAAGTTCAACAGCATTTCGATCTCGGGCTATCACATCCAGGAAGCTGGGGCCACGGCCGATCTCGAGCTCGCGTACACGCTGGCCGACGGCGTCGAGTACCTCAAGGCCGGCCTCGACGCCGGGCTGGACATCGACAAGTTCGCGCCGCGGCTGTCCTTCTTCTGGGGCATCGGGATGAACTTCTTCATGGAGGTCGCCAAGCTGCGCGCCGGGCGGCTGCTGTGGAGCGAGCTGGTGGCCGAGTTCGGCGCGAAGAATCCGAAATCGCTGTCGCTGCGCACTCATTCGCAGACGTCCGGTTGGTCGCTGACCGCCCAGGATCCGTTCAACAACGTTGCCCGCACGTGCGTCGAGGCGATGGCCGCCACCCAGGGGCACACCCAGTCGCTGCACACCAACGCCCTCGACGAGGCGCTCGCGCTGCCCACCGACTTCTCGGCGCGTATCGCCCGCAACACCCAGCTGCTGCTGGCCCAGGAGTCCGGCACGACCCGCCCGATCGATCCCTGGGGCGGCTCGTACTACGTGGAGTGGCTGACCCATCAGCTCGCCGAGAAGGCTCGCGAGCACATTCGTGAGGTCGCCGAGCACGGCGGTATGGCCCAGGCGATCGACGAGGGCATCCCGAAACTGCGTATCGAGGAGGCCGCCGCGCGCACCCAGGCACGCATCGACTCCGGCCAGCAGACGGTGATCGGAGTCAATCGCTACCAGGTCGACGAGGATCACGAGATCGAGGTCCTCAAGGTCGAGAACAGCAGGGTTCGTGCCGAGCAGATCGCCAAGCTCGAGTCGTTGCGCGCCGAGCGTGACAATGCCGCCACGCAAGCCGCGCTCGACGAATTGTCACGTGCCGCAGCGGCGTCCGGCCGCGCCGGAGATGACGGCCTGGGTAACAACCTGCTGGCACTGGCGATCGACGCCGCGCGCGCCAAGGCGACAGTCGGTGAGATCTCCGACGCGTTGGAGAAGGTGTACGGACGGCACCAGGCCGAGATCCGGACGATCGCCGGCGTGTACCGGGACGAGGTGGGCATGGCCAGCAACGTCAGTAGCGCCACCGAACTGGTGGCGAAGTTCGCCGAGGCGGATGGCCGCAGGCCTCGCATCCTGGTCGCGAAGATGGGCCAGGACGGTCATGACCGCGGACAGAAGGTGATCGCGACGGCATTCGCCGACATCGGCTTCGACGTCGACGTCGGTTCGTTGTTCTCCACGCCGGAGGAGGTGGCGCGCCAGGCCGCCGACAACGACGTGCACGTGGTCGGGGTGTCGTCGCTGGCGGCGGGACATCTCACGCTGGTGCCCGCGCTGCGCGATGCGCTGGCCGAGGTCGGTAGGCCGGACATCATGATCGTCGTCGGCGGGGTCATTCCGCCAGGTGATTTCGAGGAGCTCTACCACGCCGGTGCCACGGCGATCTTCCCACCGGGCACCGTGATCGCCGACGCCGCGATCGGTCTGCTGAACAAGCTCGGCGAGCGCCTGGGCTACACGCTGAGCTAGATGAGCTCACCCGTCGAACTCGCTGCAGCGCTGCGCGGCGGTGACCGCTCCGCGCTCGCGCGGGCGATCACGCTGGTCGAGTCGACCCGCGCCGATCACCGGGAACGCGCCCAGGAGCTGCTGCTCGAGCTCATGCCCGAGGCGGGTAGCGCGCTACACGTCGGCATCACCGGGGTTCCCGGGGTGGGCAAGTCGACGACCATCGAAGCGCTCGGCATGTACCTGATCGAGCAGGGGCATCGGGTCGCGGTGCTGGCCGTCGACCCGTCGTCGACACGTACTGGGGGCTCGATCCTCGGCGACAAGACCCGCATGGCGCGCTTGGCGGTGCATCCGGACGCCTACATCCGTCCGTCGCCGACCTCGGGGACGCTCGGCGGGGTCGCCAAGGCCACCCGGGAGACCATCGTGCTGCTGGAGGCGGCGGGGTACGACGTGATCCTGGTGGAGACCGTCGGGGTCGGGCAGTCCGAGGTGACCGTCGCCAACATGGTGGACACGTTCGTGTTCCTGACGCTGGCGCGCACGGGGGATTCGCTGCAGGGCATCAAGAAGGGCGTCCTGGAGCTAGCCGACGTCGTCGTGGTGAACAAGGCAGACGGCGGACACGCTGTCGAGGCAAAGGCGGCAGCACGTGAGCTGGCCGGTGCGATCCGGTTGCTCTATCCCCGCGAGACGCTGTGGCGCCCGCCTGTGCTCACGATGAGCGCGCTGGAGGGCACCGGTCTCGAGGAGATGTGGGCGACGGTGCTGCGGCACCGGGACGTGCTGACCGACGCCGGAGAGTTCGACGCGCGGCGGCGTACCCAGCAGGTGGAATGGACGTGGTCGATGGTGCGCGACGCCGTCCTCGACCGAGTGTTGTCGCACCCCGAGGTCCGGGCTGGCCGCGCCGAGGTGGAGCGTGCGGTGCGCGACGGTGAGCTGACGCCGACGCTCGCTGCGCAGCAGATCCTGGACATCGCCGAGCGACCGGCAAATCGTTAGATTAACGAATCGGTAACTCCGCACCGCTTTGCCATACCGCGGAGTATGTTCGTTGCATTGTGACGAGCGGTGATTTCGGTGGGCGCGACGATGCGCTTCCCCACGGGGTGCAGGGGGCTGCAGACCCCGCCTTCTCGTGGGCGGTCAGGGCGTTCAAGCAGATGTTCCCGCATCGGCGCTTCGGCGGCGGCGCGCTGGCGGTCTATCTCAACGGCGAGCCCGTCGTGGACGTCTGGACCGGCTGGTCGGACCGCCGGGGCCGGCGGCATTGGACCGCCGATACGGCGCCCATGGTGTTCTCGGCGACCAAGGGTGTTGCTGCCACGGTCATCCACCGGCTCGCCGACCGCGGCCTCATCGATTACGACGCGCCGGTCTCGGAGTATTGGCGGGAGTTCGGCGCCAACGGCAAATCGAAGATCACGGTGCGCGATGCCATGCGCCACCGGGCAGGTCTGTCACATCTCAACGGGGCCGCAGGCAATGACCTGATGGACCACTTCGCGATGGAGGAACGGCTCGCCGCAGCGCCTGCCAGCTGGCTGAGGGGCCGACCGGCCTACCACGCGTTCACCTTCGGCTGGCTGCTGTCCGGGCTGGCGCGCTCGGTCACAGGAACCGGAATGCGGGAATTGATCCGCAGCGAGGTCGCGGCGCCTCTGAACACCGACGGGCTGCATCTCGGACGTCCGCCGGTGCAGGCGCCCACGCAGCCGGCCCGCATCATCGGCCCGCAGAGCAAACTCCAGAATCCGTTGTTCAACCTCGTCGCGCCGCATGTGGCGGCCTTGCCGATCTCGGCGGGCTTCGGGGCGATGTACTTCCCGGGCGTCAAGTCGTTCGTCCAGGGCGACACCCCGCTGCTCGACGGGGAGATCCCCGCGGCCAACGGTGTGGCCACCGCCCGCGCACTGGCGCGCATGTACGGTGCGATCGCCAACGAGGGGTGCATCGACGGCAAGCAGTTCCTGTCCCGCGAGACGGCGGCAGCACTGGTGGGCAGGCGGAGCCTGCGTCCCGATCACAGCCTCGTCATACCGCTGTCGTTCCATCTCGGGTATCACAGCCTTCCGCTGTTCGGCATTCTGCCGGGGTTCGGGCACGTCGGCCTGGGCGGCTCGCTCGGCTGGGCGGACCCGGAACGCGGGCTGGCCTTCGGCTTCGTACACAACCGGCTGCTGACCCCGTTGGTGGTCAGCGACCAGGCCGGTTTCGTGACCACAGCGGCGCTGATCCGGCGGGGTGCGGCGGTTGCCCGCAGCAGGGGATACCGGCCGGTGCCCGACTTCGGGGCGCCGTTCACCGACGTCACCGCCGCGGCTGTCTGAGCGCACCCCCGAGGGTGGCGACGCGGGTCAGTGCTGTTTGCTGAACACTGCAATCGCGGTCCACGCCGTCGCCGGGCTCCGGTGCGGAAGCGACTATTCCCCGTCCGATGCCCGCGTCATGGTATCGCCGTTTTCGCTCAGTGGATAGACGACGGGCCGGTGAGCCTCACCCCGGGATCGGTGCGCGCCACATTTGCCCGGATGCCCGGATGCCGCTCAGGTGCCGGCGCGGGTGAACCATTTCGTGCGGAGCCGCCACGAATGCGCCGAGGTCAGTGCGAAACCGGCGCCGCACGCACATGCGAAGACCCACACCAGCGTGCTGCCCTGGACGGTCTGCAGGGTGGGGATGAGCGCGGTCACGATGCGCACCACGCACGCGATGATGCCCATCGCGGAGGCGAACAGGTAGATGTTGGCGATGTGGCGGGATCGCGGATCCGTGCGCAGGATCAGCAGCGCGCGTGACCCGTAGGCGAGCAGATAGATGAGCATCCCGCACAGCAGGAGCCAGTACAGGTTCAGCCACAGGTCGGTCGGCACTTCGAAGAAGTCGGGTCGGTAGATGGTGGCACCGTTGCCGAGCCAGAACGCCGCCAGCAGCAGCGGGATGCACAGCGTCGCGGGCCGCTCGACGAACTGCTTGAACCTCTGGTGCATGGCGTGGTCGGTCTCGAGCCTGCCGAGCGTGTTGTAGACCACCGCCGAGGCGGCCACGATGTAGGCGTCGTGGCCGAGGTAGTCCTCCACGTTCCACTTACCGGTGAGTGAATACAGCCAGTGGCCTACGGTCTCGGATGCCCACGGCGACATCAACAGCACGGCGATGCCCTGAAGCGCGATGTTGAGTGTCGCGGCCAGTTCCCAGCGGCAGGACCACGTCACACGCCGAATCCACAAGCTCCACGCGATGCACAAGAGTGTGATCGCGATCAGGGTCGCCACGGCCATCGGAGGCTGTCTTTACAGAGGCGGGGCGTCGAGACGCGGCGTCAGCTCGGACAGCCGAGGTCGACGCTGCGTGGACGCGGGTGCCACGGTCTGTTGGGTCGCGACGGTCTGGCGGGTCGCCACCGCAGCGCGGGCCGACTCGACATAGGTGAATATCTCGTGCCGGGTCATGAGGCCGAATTGGATCTGGAGATCCGGGTAGCTGAGGTCGAACCGATCGGCGACGCGGCGGAGCTCTTCGGCGTTCGGGTAGTCGGCTTCCTTGATGCGCCGGTAATACGTGCTGCTGGATGTGCCGAGAGCGTCGTAGATGTCTTTCGCGTCGATCTCCCCGTCCAACAGGTAGTCGAGCAGGGCTTTGAGCTGTCTGCCGTTCTCGTCTGTCCGGGGCACGTGACCACTGTAAACCGAAGGCGGCTGACAAGGCAGCCCTGCGGGCAAACAGATCAGAGTTTTCTTAATTGACACGGCCGTCACAGTTTTGGGAGCAGTCTCCCAATTCTGGGACAACCGCGCTACGGTTAGCTGCATGGTCGCTCCCTTCCTGCCTGACGAGGTCAAGCACCCCTTGCTCGCTGCGGCGCCGATAGCGCTGGACGTCTTCGACCGGGCCCCGGCGCCCTCGGCGTCGTCCCAGCGCTGCACCCACTCGAGCGCTCCGTCGAGCGAACTCGCTGCCGAGCTCGACGGGGCAGCGCAGTGGCTCGGTGTGCGAGTGGAGGAAATCCTGCTCGCAGCCCTGGGGCGCACGTTCGGCCACACCCGGGGCGACGGTGCGATCGCGGTGGCACTCCGCAGCGCAGCGATGGCCCCTGTTCATCCGGTCACGCTGCTGTGCGCGGCGGGATGGCCGATGGGCCCGAGCGAGATGCTGCAGGGGGCGCACAACTCTCTGCTGCCTGGCGCCGGGCATCCGCACTCGCCCGCCGAGATCGCCCTGACGGTGGACGGGGCCGCGGCGGACACCGTCGCACTGCAGGTGGACATCCGCCGTATCGGCGACGCCCTGCAGGTCGACTGGACCTACGACGCGTGCCGCCTGGACGGCTACTCGGTCGAAGAGATGGCCGAGCAGTTCGGCCTCGCGCTGATCGAGATCACCTCCGACGCCGGCGCGCCGCTGTAACTGTCCCGGCTAGACTGGCGGCCAGCGGCATCGATCCGGCCATCACCGGGGAGCCTTCGGAAGAACGGCGCCCAGCGCCCAGTAGACCCGAACGGGTGGGCCCGTCACAGCCTGTGAATGAGCGGCGCACCACAGGGTGCGCAAGCGGGGTGGTACCGCGGCGCTCGCGCACCGCGCGACGTCGTCCCCGTGCCTGGTTTGTGGCACAGGAGACCGACGGTGAGCGCGTACCCCAAGCCGGCGAGTGGATCGCCGGATTTCCCGAGTCTGGAACTCGACGTCCTCGAATACTGGGACCGGGACGACACCTTCCGTGCCAGCATCGCCCGCCGCGACGGTGCGCAGGAGTACGTCTTCTACGACGGTCCGCCGTTCGCCAACGGTCTGCCGCACTACGGTCATCTGCTCACCGGCTACGTCAAAGACATCGTGCCGCGCTACCGCACGATGCGTGGATACAAGGTCGAGCGGCGATTCGGCTGGGACACCCACGGGCTGCCCGCCGAACTCGAGGTGCAGCGCCAGCTCGGCATCTCCAGCAAGGCTCAGATCGAAGAGCTCGGCATCGAGAAGTTCAACGAGGCGTGCCGGGCGTCGGTGCTCAAGTACACCGGCGAATGGCGCAGCTACGTCACCCGCCAAGCCCGCTGGGTGGACTTCGACAACGACTACAAGACCCTCGATCTGGGCTTCATGGAGTCGGTGCTGTGGGCGTTCAAGCAGCTGTGGGACAAGGGACTTGCCTACGAGGGCTACCGCGTGCTGCCGTACTGCTGGAACGACGAGACGCCGCTGTCGAGCCACGAGCTGCGGATGGACGACGACGTCTATCAGAGTCGGCAGGATCCGGCCCTGACCGTCGGCTTCCGCATCACAGGCGGACCCGTCCCTGATCTGGTGGGTGCGCACCTGCTGATCTGGACCACCACGCCGTGGACCCTCCCGTCGAACCAGGCCGTCGCGGTGAATCCCGAGGTGACCTACGTCGTCGTCGAGCATGACGGGCAGCGCTACGTGATCGCCGAGGCGCGCCTGGGCGCCTACGCGCGTGAGCTCGGTGACGAGCCGGCGGTGCTCGCCACCTACACCGGCCGCGACCTGCTCGACGTCACCTACGTTCCGCCGTTCCCGTACTTCATGGACTCTCCCAACGCGTTTCGCGTTCTGCCCGCCGAATTCGTGAGTACCGAGGACGGCACCGGCCTGGTGCACATGGCCCCGGCCTACGGCGAGGACGACATGACCACCGCCTCGGCGGGCGGGATCGAAGCCGTCACCCCGGTCGACGCGCGAGGACGCTTCGACGCCACCGTGCCCGACTACCAGGGGCAGCACGTCTTCGAGGCGAACCCGCACATCATCCGCGATCTGAAGAACGGCACCGGCCCCGCCGCGGTGGGCGGCGCGGTGTTGCTGCGTCACGACACCTACGAGCACTCCTACCCGCACTGCTGGCGCTGCCGGAATCCGCTGATCTACCGGGCGGTCTCGTCGTGGTTCATCAAGGTGACCGAGATCCGGGACCGGATGGTCGAGCTGAACCAGGAGATCACCTGGTATCCCGAGCACGTCAAGGACGGGCAGTTCGGCAAGTGGCTCTCCGGCGCCCGCGACTGGTCGATCTCCCGAAACCGCTACTGGGGCAGCCCGATTCCGGTGTGGAAGTCCGACGACCCGGCCTATCCTCGCGTCGACGTCTACGGCAGCCTCGACGAGCTCGAGCGCGATTTCGGAGTGCGCCCCGACAACCTGCACCGGCCCTACATCGACGACTTGACCCGGCCCAATCCCGACGACCCGACAGGTCGTTCGACGATGCGGCGCATCGAAGACGTCTTCGACGTGTGGTTCGATTCGGGCTCGATGCCTTACGGACAGGTGCACTACCCGTTCGAGAACCAGGACTGGTTCGAGTCGCACTTCCCGGGCGACTTCATCGTCGAGTACATCGGCCAGACCCGCGGCTGGTTCTACACGCTGCACGTGCTGGCCACCGCCCTGTTCGACCGGCCTGCGTTCCGCACGTGCGTCAGCCACGGCATCGTGCTCGGCAACGACGGCCAGAAGATGAGCAAGTCGCTGCGCAACTATCCCGACGTCACCGAGGTGTTCGACCGGGACGGCTCGGATGCGATGCGCTGGTTCCTGATGGCGTCGCCGATCCTGCGGGGAGGCAACCTCGTGGTCACCGAGCAGGGCATTCGTGAAGGGGTTCGGCAGGTCCTGCTCCCGCTGTGGAACGCGTACTCGTTCCTCGCGCTCTACGCCCCGCAGAAGGGCACGTGGCGAACCGACTCCACGCATGTGCTCGACCGCTACATCCTGGCCAAGCTCGCGGTGCTGCGCGACGAGCTCACGGTGAGCCTCGACGTCTGCGACATCTCGGTGGCGTGCGACCAGCTCCGCCAGTTCACCGAGGCCTTGACCAATTGGTATGTGCGGCGGTCGCGCTCGCGATTCTGGGAAGAAGACCGCGACGCCATCGACACGCTGCACACCGTGCTGGAGGTGACGTGCCGGCTGGCGGCGCCGCTGCTGCCCCTGGCCACCGAGCGGATCTGGCGCGACCTCACCGGCGAGCGGTCGGTGCACCTCACGGACTGGCCGGAGGCGGGCCTGCTGCCTGCCGACCCGCAGTTGGTCGCCGACATGGACCTGGTGCGCGAAGTCGCCTCGGTCGGGTCCTCGCTACGCAAGGCCAAGAAGCTGCGGGTGCGCCTGCCGCTGCCGAAACTGGTTGTCGCGGTCGACGATCCGCAGCGGCTGGCGGCCTATCGCGAGTTGCTCGCCGACGAGCTGAACGTCAAGGCGGTGGAGTTGACGGACGACATCGCCGCGCACGGCCGCTTCGAGCTCGCGGTCAACGCGCGGGCGGCGGGCCCCCGCATCGGCAAGGACGTGCAGGCAGCGATCAAGGCGGTCAAGGCGGGGGAGGGCGTACTCAACGCCGACGGCACCCTGACCGCCGGGCCCGCGGTGCTGCTGCCCGAGGAGTTCACCTCGCGGCTTGTCGCGGCCGATCCGGAGTGGACCGCCGCGCTGCCCGACGGCGCGGGCCTGGTGGTGCTCGACGGCACGCTCACCCCGGAACTGGAGGCCGAGGGCTGGGCGAAGGACCGCATTCGCGAGCTGCAGGAACTGCGCAAGACCTCGGGCCTCGACGTCTCCGACCGCATCAGGGTCGTGATGTCGGTGCCCGCCGACAAGGAGCAGTGGGCGCACGCGCACGCGGAGCTGATCGCCGGCGAGATCCTGGCCACGGACTTCTCGTTCGTCGGGACCGAGGCCTTGCCGGAGGGAGTGGCGATCGGCGACGGCGTGCGGGTCAGCCTCGCCAAGGTCTAAAGGGTCAGCCGACCCGTGCGCTCTGCCCGCCGAACGTGACCACGTCCCCGGGGCGCAGCTGGCGACCGCGGCGCGTCTCGACCGCGTCGTTGACCGAGACCAATCCGTCGGCGATCACACCCTTGGCGTCGGCGCCGGTGTCGATCAGGTTCGCCAGCTTCAGGAACTGGCCGAGGCGGATCGTCTCGTCGCGGATCGGTACGTCGTGCACATCGCCAACGCTAGCCGCCTACAGTCAGCGGTGTGGGCGCGCGATGGGTCCTGCACCTGGACATGGACGCGTTTTTCGCGTCGGTGGAGCAGCTGACGCGGCCCACGCTGCGCGGCCGGCCTGTACTCGTCGGCGGTCTCGGTGGGCGCGGGGTGGTGGCCGGTGCCAGCTACGAGTCGCGCCGGTTCGGCGCGCGGTCGGCGATGCCGATGCATCAGGCCCGCCGCCTCGTCGGCGCGGGCGCAGTGGTGCTGCCGCCCCGCGGGGTGGTCTACGGGCTGGCCAGTCGCCGGGTGTTCGACACAGTGCGGGCCAAAGTGCCTGTTCTGGAACAGCTTTCGTACGACGAAGCGTTCGGGGAACCGGTCGAGCTCGCGGGCGCCCGCGCCGCTGAGGTCGAGGCCTTCTGCCAGCGCTTGCGAGCCGACGTGCGCGAGGTGACCGGCCTGGTGGCCTCGGTGGGCGCCGGTTCCGGCAAGCAGATCGCCAAGATCGCGTCGGGCCTGGCCAAACCCGACGGCGTGCGGGTGGTGGACCGCGACGAGGAGGTGTCGCTGCTGGCCGGTCTGCCCGTGCGCAGGCTGTGGGGCATCGGCCCGGTGGCCGAGGACAGACTCCACCGGCTGGGCATCGACACCATCGGCGCGCTGGCCGCGCTCACCGAAGCCGAGGTGGCCGACGTGCTGGGCGCCACGATCGGGCCTGCGCTGCACCGGCTGGCGCGCGGTGTCGACGATCGGCCGGTGGCCGAGAACGCGCCTGCCAAGCAGATCAGTGCCGAGTCGACGTTCGCCGAAGACCTGATCACGCTGGCGCAGCTGCGGGAGGCAATCGGGCCGATCGGCGATCACGCGCACCGCCGGCTGGAGAAGGACGGCCGCGGCGCGCGCACCATCACGGTCAAGCTGAAGCGCTCGGACATGAGCACGCTCACCCGGTCGGCGACGCTGCCGTATGCCACCACCGAGGCTGCGACGCTGATCGGCACCGCGCGCAAGCTGCTGCTCGACCCGGTGGAGATCGGCCCGGTTCGCCTTGTCGGCGTGGGGTTTTCGGGCCTGACCGAGGTGCGGCAGGAACCGTTGTTCACGGACCCGGAGCTGGCGATGGAGGAGACCTCCGACGGCGGGGTGCCGGCCACCCTGTCCGACGTGGCGGCCGCCGCACCCGCGTGGCGGATCGGTGACGACGTGACCCACGCCGAGTACGGGCACGGCTGGGTTCAGGGAGCAGGGCACGGGGTGATGACCGTGCGCTTCGAGACCAGGGCGCACGGCCCCGGCATCGCCCGCACCTTCCGGGGCGACGACCCGGCGCTGGCGAGGGCCAACCCGGTGGACAGCCTCGACTGGCCGGACTTCGTGGCCCGGCTCGGCACCGAGTCAGCCCCAGCGGGCGAGGATGTCGGCGGCCGGTGAACCGGCGGCCAGTGCCCCCATCAGCAGCACCCGGGCCTGCGGCGGCCGCAGCGTCGGCACCAGCATCGCGCCTGCGGTGACCAGGTCGTGGCCAGGGCCGTAGCCGGCGTTGACCCGGCCGCCGGGCACCCGCGTCGCCACCGCCACCGCGACACCGTTCGCGCAGTGCCGCCGCACACCGTCGATCAGCGCGGTGCCCACGTTGCCCGCACCCATCGCCTCGATCACCACACCGCGCGCCCCGGCCGCCACGTACGCGTCGAGTGCGGCACTGTCCGCGCCGGGGTAGGCGACCACGATGTCGACCCGCGGCGCGTCGGCGGCGCGCAACGCCCCCAGGTAAGGGCGCACGTCCGGCGCACGCCCAGCGAAGCTCTGGTCGCTGTCGGTGCTCACCTTGGTCAGCCCGAGTGCCGCGAACACTTCGCCGGCGAACGCCACCACCACACCAGCGCCTCGCATCGCCGGATCGGCCGCCGCGGCCAGCGCCTGACGCAGGTTGGCGGGGCCGTCGGCGTCCGGGGCGTCGGCGCTGCGTTGGGCGCCGGTCAGCACCACGGGCGTGGCGCCGGAGTAGGTCAACGCCAGCCACAGCGCGGTCTCCTCGAGGGAATCGGTGCCGTGGGTGACGACGACGCCGTCGGCGGCCCGCGCCGCGTCGTGCACCGCGGCACCGATGACGTCCCAGTCGGCGGGAACCAGCTGTGAGCTGTCCTTGCGCATCGCCTCGACCACGTCGATGTCGGTGTCGATGTCGGTGGTCAGCTCGGCTCCGGAACGGGTGGGGCGTTTGACACCGTCGGCATCGGCACTGGTGGAGATGGTGCCGCCGGTGGCGATCACGACGAGGCGGGCCATGGCTGGATTCTTCCCCATCGCCTCTTTGCGATGATGGACGGCGTGACTGACGAATCCTCCAGCCCGGCCGAACCGGCGACCGGCGATGCCGCGCAACCGCCGGCGGCGGACGCACCCCCGCGCCGGCGGCTGCGCCTGCTCCTGGGGGTGGCCGCGGTCGTGCTGGTGGCCGACATCGTCACCAAGATCCTTGCCGTCGAGCTGCTGACTCCCGGACAGCCCGTCTCGATCATCGGCGACACCGTGACCTGGACGCTGGTCCGCAACTCGGGGGCAGCGTTCTCGATGGCGACCGGCTACACCTGGGTGCTGACGCTGGTGGCCACCGGTGTGGTGATCGGGATCATCTGGATGGGGCGTCGCCTCGTCTCACCGTGGTGGGCCCTCGGACTGGGCATGATCCTGGGCGGCGCGATGGGCAACCTGGTCGATCGGTTCTTCCGCTCGCCCGGGCCGCTGCGCGGCCACGTCGTCGATTTCCTGTCGGTCGGATGGTGGCCGGTGTTCAACGTCGCCGACCCGTCGGTGGTGGGCGGCGCCATCCTCCTGGTGGTTCTCTCGCTGTTCGGGTTCGACTTCGATACGACCGGCCGGCGCCGTGCCGGCGCTGACGGCGAGCAGTGAACACCGGGACCACACGCTCGATGCCGGTGCCGGAAGGCCTCGCGGGGATGCGTGTCGACGCGGGCCTCGCGCGGCTGCTGGGGCTGTCCCGGACGGCGGCTGCGACGCTGGCCGAAGAGGGCGGGGTGGAACTCGACGGCGCGCCCGCGGGAAAGTCCGACAAGCTCGTCGCCGGTGCGTGGCTCGAGGTGCGGCTGCCGGAGGCGCCCGCGCCCGTCGAGAACGTGCCGCAGGACATCGAGGGGATGGCGATCCTCTACTCCGATGACGACATCGTCGCCGTCGACAAGCCCCCCGGTGTGGCCGCGCACGCCACCGTCGGTTGGCACGGCCCCACGGTGCTCGGGGGATTGGCGGCCGCCGGATTCCGGATCAGCACCTCGGGCATCCACGAACGCCAGGGCATCGTGCACCGGCTCGACGTCGGCACGTCCGGGGTGATGGTGGTCGCGCTGTCCGAGCGCGCCTACACGGTGCTCAAGCGCGCGTTCAAGCAGCGCACCGTGGACAAGCGCTACCACGCGCTGGTACAGGGCCACCCCGATCCGTCCAGCGGCACGATCGATGCCCCGATCGGGCGGCACCGCGGTCACGACTGGAAGTTCGCGGTCGTCGAGGGTGGCCGCAACAGCGTCACCCACTACGACACGCTGGAAGCCCACCAGGCGGCCAGCCTGCTCGACATCCACCTCGAAACGGGCCGCACGCACCAGATCCGGGTGCACTTCGCGGCACTGCACCACCCGTGCTGCGGCGATCTGACCTACGGGGCCGACCCGACGCTGGCCGCCCGGCTCGGGCTGACCCGGCAGTGGCTGCACGCGCGCTCGCTGGCCTTCGCTCACCCGGCCGACGGCCGCCAGATCGAGATCACCAGCCCGTACCCCGCGGATCTGCAACACGCACTGGACGTCCTGCGCGGTTCCGGACGGTGAGATCGGGCCTGCTGTTCGGTGCCGGCGCCTACGGCATGTGGGGAGTGTTCCCCGCGTTCTTCCCGCTCCTCAAACCGGCCGGGGCGGTGGAGGTCCTCGCGCACCGCATCATCTGGAGCTTCCTGCTGATGGTGGTCGTGGTCGGCGCCGTGCGCCGGCTCGGCGATCTCCGGCAGATCACCGGTCGCGTGTGGCTGCTTCTGACCGCCGCGGCCGCGCTGATCTCGATGAACTGGCTGATCTACGTCTACGCGGTCAACAACGGTCACGTCGTTGACGCAGCACTCGGCTACTTCATCAACCCGCTGGTGTCGATCGCGCTGGGGATGATCATCTTCCGGGAACGTCTGAACCGCTGGCAGACGGGTGCATTGGCGATCGCGGTGGGTGCGGTCGTGGTGCTGACCGTCGAGGTCGGCTCCCCGCCGCTGGTGGGGCTCGGTCTCGCTGCGTCGTTCGGCCTCTACGGCGCGGTGAAGAAGCTCGTGCCGACCGATCCGCGCGTGAGCGTCGGCGTGGAGGCCGGCCTGGCGACGCCGTTCGCGATCGCGTACGTGGTGGTGCTGACGCTCACCGGCCACGCGACTTTCGGAAATCACGGAGCGTCGCACGCGCTGCTGTTGATGCTGTCGGGGCTGCTGACCGCCCTGCCGCTGCTGCTGTTCGCCGCCGCCGCGCAACGACTGCCGATGGTGACATTGGGGCTGCTGTTCTATCTGACCCCGGCGATGCAACTGTCCTGGGGCGTGCTCGTCGGCCACGAACCGATGCCCCCGGCCCGCTGGTTGGGCTTCGCCTTGATCTGGGTGGCGCTCGCGGTGTTCACGATCGACGCGGTGCGGCGCGCCCGCGCCGATCGGCGTGCCTCGGAGCCGTCCGCGGCCTAGTTTTGCCAATTTGCTGATTGACCGCTCGGTAGCAATGCCATAACGTTTGCTCGTGGAATGCGCGACGGGCACGAGGGGCCGCGGCCGCCCCGTGGGCGCGGACTCCGAGCGGACCCGGCAGACGATCCTTCGCGCCGCCCGGGACGTGATCGCCGAGTGCGGGTATCCCGCGGCGACGTTTCAGCAGATTGCGATGCGAGCCGGGGTCAGCAGACCGACGCTGCACTACTACTTCGACGCTCGCGATCAGATCTACGAGACGCTGGTCACGGCGGTGTTCGCGCAGATCACCGCCTTTGTCGCGGAGGCGCGCCGGCAGTCGGGTCCGCGCAGCCAGCTCGTCGCGTTCACCCAGGCGGTCGAGCGTGTGTGCGACGAGGACCCGAGCGCGCTGCGGTTTCTGGTGACGGTGCAGGTCGAACAGCGCAGAGGCGTGCACTGCAGCCCGACCGCGGGGGCGGTCGTCGCCGCCCTTCACGAGTTCTACAGCTCACTGGCCGATGCCGCGCCGGCCGCGGATCGGGACGGGCTGGCAGAGCTGCTGGCGTCGGTGTTCTGGGGGGTCGCGTTCCACGCCGGTTTCGTGGTGCGTGGCGGTGCGGCATCTGTCGTTGCCAGGCAACTGCTTGCCGTCTTCGATGACCAATTGCTGACGTCACAGGGCGGCGTTCGCTGATCGACGTGTCGAGACGTGCCCGCGACACGCACGCGGACACGCCAAGAGACACGCCGAACGGTGTCGGTGCACGGTCATAGACTGGCCTGCCTATGAGCGGGTCATTCGTGCATCTCCACAACCACACCGAGTACTCGATGCTCGACGGGGCCGCGAAGGTCAAACCGATGCTCGCGGAGGCCCAGCGCCTCGAGATGCCCGCGATCGGCATGACCGACCACGGAAACATGTTCGGCGCCAGCGAGTTCTACAACGCGGCGACCGACGCCGGCATCAAGCCGATCATCGGCATCGAGGCCTACATCGCGCCCGCGTCTCGCTTCGACACCAAGCGTGTGCTGTGGGGCGATCCCAGCCAGAAGAGCGACGACGTCTCGGGCAGCGGCTCCTACACGCACATGACGATGGTCGCGGAGAACGCGACGGGTCTGCGCAACCTGTTCACACTGTCGTCGTTGGCCTCGTTCGAGGGCCAGCTCGGCAAGTGGTCGCGCATGGACGCCGAGATCATCGCCGAACACGCCGAAGGCATCATCGCCACCACCGGCTGCCCCTCGGGTGAGGTGCAGACGCGACTTCGCCTGGGCCACACCCAGGAGGCGATCGAGGCGGCCGCCAAATGGCAGGACATCTTCGGTAAGGAGAACTTCTTCCTCGAGCTGATGGACCACGGTCTGGACATCGAGCGACGGGTGCGCGAAGGCCTGCTGGAGGTCGGTAGGAAGCTCGACATCCGGCCGCTGGCGACCAACGACTGCCACTACGTCACTCGCGACGCCTCCCAGAACCACGAGGCGCTGCTCTGCATCCAGACCGGCAAGACCCTGTCGGATCCCACGCGGTTCAAGTTCGACGGCGATGGCTACTACCTGAAGTCCGCGGCCGAGATGCGCGCGCTGTGGGACGACCAGGTGCCGGGCGCCTGCGATTCGACACTCCTGATCGCCGAGCGGGTTCAGCCCTACACCGAGGTGTGGGCGCCCAAGGACCGGATGCCGGTGTTCCCGGTGCCCGAGGGTCACGACCAGGGGTCCTGGCTCACCCATGAGGTGATGACCGGTTTGGCGGAGCGGCGGTTCCCCGGCGAGCCGGTTCCGCAGGAGTACCTCGATCGCGCCCAGTACGAGATCAAGGTCATCTGCGACAAGGGATTCCCGGCGTACTTCCTCATCGTCGCCGATCTCATCAACTACGCCCGCTCCGTGGGCATCCGGGTCGGCCCGGGTCGCGGGTCGGCCGCGGGCTCGCTGGTGGCCTACGCGATGGGCATCACGAACATCGACCCCATTCCGCACGGCCTGCTGTTCGAACGGTTCCTCAACCCCGAA
Source organism: Mycobacterium sp. IDUB_1 (assembly GCF_055419625.1). Lineage (NCBI taxonomy): Bacteria > Bacillati > Actinomycetota > Actinomycetes > Mycobacteriales > Mycobacteriaceae > Mycobacterium > Mycobacterium sp. IDUB_1. The sequence continues at coordinate 117,060 of NZ_JBVAYA010000006.1, forward strand.
CGCCCGTCGGCCCCCGACATCGACATCGACTTCGACGACCGTCGGCGGGGCGAGATGCTGCGCTACGCAGCGAACAAGTGGGGCAGCGACCGGGTTGCCCAGGTCATCACTTTCGGAACGATCAAAACCAAAGCGGCGCTCAAAGATTCGGCGCGCGTGCACTACGGGCAGCCCGGCTTCGCGATCGCCGATCGGATCACCAAGGCGCTGCCGCCGCCGATCATGGCCAAGGACATCCCGGTCTCGGGTATCACGGATCCAACCCACGAGCGGTACAAAGAGGCCGCCGAAGTCCGCGCGCTCATCGACACCGATCCCGACGTCCGGACGATCTACGAGACGGCGCGTGGGTTGGAGGGTCTGGTCCGCAACGCCGGCGTTCACGCGTGCGCGGTGATCATGAGCTCCGAGCCGTTGATGGAGGCGATCCCGCTGTGGAAGCGCCCGCAGGACGGTGCGGTGATCACCGGCTGGGATTACCCGTCGTGTGAGGCCATCGGCCTGCTGAAGATGGACTTCCTCGGGCTGCGCAACCTCACGATCATCGGCGACTGCATCGAGAACATCAAGGCCAACCGGGGCGAAGACGTCGACCTCGAATCGCTGGCGCTCGACGATCCGTTGGCCTACGAATTGCTGGGCCGCGGAGACACTCTCGGGGTTTTCCAGCTCGACGGCGGGCCGATGCGTGACCTGCTGCGCCGCATGCAGCCCACCGAGTTCAACGACATCGTGGCCGTGCTCGCGCTGTACCGGCCCGGCCCGATGGGCATGAACGCCCACAACGACTACGCCGACCGAAAGAACGGCCGCCAGGCGATCAAGCCGATCCACCCTGAACTCGAGGAACCGCTGAAGGAGATCCTGGCCGAGACGTACGGCCTGATCGTCTACCAAGAGCAGATCATGTTCATCGCGCAGAAGGTCGCCGGTTACTCGATGGGCAAGGCCGATGCGCTCCGCAAGGCCATGGGCAAGAAGAAGCTGGAGGTCCTCGAAGCCGAGTACAAGGGCTTCCTGGAGGGGATGACGGCCAACGGGTTCTCCGCCGCCGCGGTGAAAGCGTTGTGGGACACCATCCTTCCGTTCGCCGGATACGCGTTCAACAAGTCGCACGCCGCCGGCTACGGGCTGGTGTCGTACTGGACGGCCTACCTCAAGGCGAACTATCCCGCCGAGTACATGGCAGGTCTGCTCACCTCGGTCGGCGACGACAAGGACAAGGCCGCGGTCTACCTGGCCGACTGCCGCCGCCTCGGCATCACGGTGCTGCCGCCGGATGTCAACGAGTCGGTGCAGAACTTCGCCTCGGTGGGCGACGACATCCGCTTCGGGCTCGGTGCGGTGCGCAATGTGGGCGCCAATGTCGTTGCCTCACTGGTGAAGACGCGTGCCGAGCGGGGCAAGTACGCCGATTTCTCGGACTACCTCAACAAGATCGACATCACGGCCTGCAACAAGAAGGTGACGGAGTCACTGATCAAGGCCGGGGCCTTCGACTCACTGGGGCACCCGCGCAAGGGTCTGTTCCTCGTGCACACCGACGCGGTCGACTCGGTGCTCGGCACCAAGAAGGCCGAGGCAATGGGGCAGTTCGACCTGTTCGGGGGCGGTGATTCGGAAACGGAGTCGGTGTTCACGATCAAGGTGCCCGAAGAGGAGTGGGAGGACAAACACAAGCTCGCGCTCGAACGCGAGATGCTGGGCCTCTATGTGTCCGGGCATCCGCTCAACGGCATCGCGCACCTGTTGGCGGCACAGGTCGACACCCAGATCCCGGCGATCTTGGAGGGCGATATCGCCCACGACACCCAGGTCCGCGTCGGCGGCATCCTGGCCTCGGTCAACCGCCGGGTGAACAAGAACGGTCTGCCGTGGGCGTCGGCACAGATCGAAGACCTCTCCGGCGGTATCGAGGTGCTGTTCTTCCCGCAGACGTACTCGATGTTCGGCGCGGAGATCGCCGACGACGTGGTGGTGTTGATCGGCGCCAAGGTGGCCAAGCGCGATGACAGGATCTCGCTGATCGCCAACGAGCTGATCGTGCCGGATTTCTCCAGTGCGCAGGCCAATCGGCCGGTCGCGGTGAGCTTGCCGACGCGGCAGTGCACCGTCGACAAGGTCAGTGCGCTCAAGCAGGTCCTGGCACGCCACCCGGGGACCGCCCAGGTTCATCTGCGGCTGATCAGCGGCGAGCGGATCACCACGCTGGAACTCGATCAGTCCCTGCGGGTGACACCGTCGTCGGCGCTGATGGGGGACCTCAAGGAGCTGCTCGGACCGGGGTGCCTCGGGGGGTGAGTCCCGCCCGGCGGCTGGTGCGCGGGAGGGCGGTCAGCTGTTCGACGGGTGCAGCAGCCCCGCGCCGAGCCACACCACGGTGGCGGCACCGGCGCCGCTGAGCACGGCGGCTGCGGCTGTCGTGGTCACTACGGCCACGGCGGCGAAGACGATCACTCCGACCAGCAGCGCCACCACTTTGTAGGTGGGCCACGGGACGCCGGCGATCGCGACCGTGCCCGCGGGGCGGTTCACGGCGTTGCCGAAATCCTGCGCGGTGGTCATGCGTTCCACGATAACCCTCAGATGTGATTTCGGCTAGCCGAAACTCTGGTGTCGTGTGTCCGGGGCGTGACGAGCCGCCGATAATCAGGCGATGGCCGCGCGCACTGTCGCGATCCTCGTCTACGACGGCGTCAGTCTCCTCGACGTCGCCGGGCCGGGCGAGGTCTTCACCGAGGCGACCCGCCTCGGCGCACCGTACGACCTGACTCTGGTCTCGCCCGACGGCGCAGGCGTCACCTCCAACCAGGGTTTTCGGGTGGCTGTTGACGGGTCGGTCTCCGATGTACAGGCACCCGACATCTATCTGGTTCCCGGGTCTGACCGTTATCCGAGCGCCGGCGTGCCCGCCGAGCTGGCCGATGCGGTCCGGCAACCGGCTGCCGGGGCGCGCCGCATCGTGTCCATCTGCACCGGCGCCTTCCTGCTGGCCGCGGCCGGACTGCTCGACGGAACACGTGCGACCACGCACTGGAAGGCCGCCCGCAAGCTTGCGGAGCAGTGTCCGACGTGCCAGGTGGAGCCCGACGCGATCTACGTCCGCGACGGCCGCATCTACACCTCTGCGGGCGTGACCGCGGGCATCGACCTGGCGCTGGCGCTCCTCGAGGAGGATCACGGCGCAGACCTCACGCGCGAGGTGGCCCGGTTGTTGGTGGTCTACATGCAGCGCTCGGGTGGGCAGTCGCAGTTCTCCGCGCCGCTACAGGTGCCGCCCCCGCAGTCGCCTGCGCTGCGCACGGTCACCGACCTCGTCACCGAGAACCCATCCGGCGACCATTCGCTGCACGCACTCGCCGACCACCTCCACGTCAGCACCCGGCATCTGACCCGGCTGTTCCGGGAGGAGCTGTCCACCACGCCCGCGCGTTATGTGGAGTGCATCCGCTTCGACCTCGCCAGGGCGCTGTTGGACCGCGGCCATACTGCGACCCAGGCAGCGGCAGGCGCCGGATTCCCGAGCTACGAGAGCATGCGCCGTGTCTTCGCGCGGGAGCTGGGTCTGAGCCCGACGGCCTACCGGCGCCGGTTCGGCACCGCGCAGCGGGTCAGTGGCCTGGGTCGTCGGTCTTGAGCGCGGCTCCCGAGGGGGCGACGAAGACCACCAGCAAGCTCGCATCGTCGACGGCGCTGACGTTCTCGGTCAGGACGTGGTGCGCTCCCGGCGGCTCCGACCAACTCTCGCCGCGAGCGAACACCCGGGGTGGCTGGCCGTCGAGTTGGCTGCGCACCGACCCGTCGAGGACGTAGGCGTAGACGAACGCGTCGCCGTGGCGATGGGGCACGGCGCGCGCCGCCGGGGGAAAGCTGACCAGCATGGACGTGAGTACCCGGCCCGGCACGTCGGGCAGCGGCGCGGAGTACAGCGTCGTGACGGTCTCATGGACGGGGTCGGCGTGGGCGACGGGGAACGGCCCGACGACGACCGCTCCTGCGGTCATCACGGTCGCGGCGGCCGCGGCCAGCCGCATCATGACCGGCCCTCGTCTGTGGAGCGGACCGCGATGATCGTCTTCCCGGGAGCGCGACGCGGTCCGGTGAGCGCGTCGGCGGCCTCAGTCAGCGGCCGGATTTCGCCGACGAGAGGTCGCAGATGTCCCGTACGCACCCGCGTGGCCAGTTCGGTGAGCTGAGCGCGGTCCGGTTCGACGACGAAGAACACCGTCCGGACGCCGTCGGGCGCGGCCGAGATCGGTTCCGCGATCGACACCAGCGAACCCCCGGGGCGCAGCAGCGCTCCCGATCTCGCTGCGATCTCGCCGCCGAACACGTCGAGGACCATGTCCGCCGGACCGAGGGTGTCCCACGGGCCGGTGTCGAGGGCGGCGAACTCACCCGCACCCAGCCCCAGCACGACGTCGCGGTCGCGGTCGTGGCCGGTGCCGATCACGCGGGCGCCTGCCTCTCGGGCGAGCTGCACGGCGATCGATCCGACCCCGCCGGCCGCGCCGTGGATCACCACGGTCTGTCCGGACTCGATCCGCCCGTGGACGAACAACGCCTGCCAGGCCGTCAGCCCGGACACGGGCAGAGCCGCGGCCACGGTGTGGTCGATGTCGGCGGGCAGGGGGGCGAGGTTGCGTGCCTCGACCGCCACGTACTCGGCCAGCGTTCCGTCACGGGTCCAGTCGGTGAGCCCGAACACCCGCTGCCCGACGGACAGTCCTGTTGTGCCGTAGCCCAGCTCGGCGACGAGCCCGGACACCTCGTGGCCGGGAACCGACGGTGCGCGATCGCGCCCCGCGCGGTCGGTCCACGTGGCCGGCCAGTTCAGCTCACCTGGCGTGAACCCGGCGGCGTGCACAGCCACCACGACGTCGTTCTCCGCGGCGTGCGGGTGGGGCAGCGTCGTGAGGGCGAGGCCGCCATTCCGATCGGTTGCTGTCAGCGCGTGCATCTGCGTTCCCCTATCAGCTCGGCCAGCCGGCGCCCAGCACACGGTCGACCATCGTGACGCGCTGGAAGTCGGGCAGGAAGTGTTGCAGGACATCGGAATTCACGGTGCCATTGGTCGTCTCGGGGCGATGCTTGATCCCGTCGAAGTAGGCGCTGAGGAATTCGTTCTTGAAGTCGCCGCGCGGATGATCTGCGAGCACGTGATCGATCTCTGCGGCGTCGAGGCGGTCCAACCCGGCACCGATCACGTCGGTCAGCACGCCGAGGTGGGTGGCGGCGATCTCGGGCCCCATCCGGTCAGGGATTCCTGGTGTGGTGTGCAGCGCGATGGCTGTCCACACCGTGTCGGCCTGGGCTGGGGTGAAACCGTGGTCGCTCAGGAATGCGCGGGCATGGTCGGCGCTGTCGACCTCGAAGCGTTGCTCGTGGTCGGAGTACGGCGTGGCCAGCCCGGTGTCGTGGAACAGCGCGGCCAGGTAGAGCAGCTCGGGATCGGGGTGCAGATCCAGCAGTCGGGCGTGCATCAGGCCGAAGAAGTAGACGCGGCGGGAGTGGTGGTAGATCAGCGGGCTGGTGATGTCGCGGACCAGGCGCGTCGCCAGGGCGACGGCGGGGGAGTCGGGAACGGTGAGCGCAGTCATGGCGGGTGCCTTTCTCCGGTGTTTCGGTAGCTCCATGCTCGTTCTCCCCGACCCGTCGGCGCCGCCTTCTTCCGGCCGGGAATCCCTCGAATGTGGACGTCGCGGTCGAGGTGCGAAACCCCTGCATTTCCGCTGCGGGAGGGTCCGGTGGCACCATGGTCGGCGTGTCCACCGAGCTGAGTCAGAGCCCCCGAATCGATCCCGCCTCGCCGTTGCGCGCCGCGGACATCGACGAGGCCGCTCGGCGAATTTCGGGTGTGGTGTCGCAGACCCCGCTGCAGTTCAGCGACCGGCTCTCGGCACTGACCGGCGCGCAGGTGTACCTGAAGCGCGAAGATCTGCAGGCGGTGCGTTCCTACAAGCTGCGGGGCGCCTACAACCTGCTGATGCAGCTGACCCCGGAGGAGAAGGCCGCCGGCGTGGTGTGTTCGTCGGCTGGCAACCATGCGCAGGGGTTCGCACTGGCCTGCCGCTCGATGGGTGTGCACGGCCGCGTGTACGTGCCGGCGAAGACGCCGAAGCAGAAGCGCAACCGGATCCGCTATCACGGTGGTGAGTTCATCGAGCTCATCGTCGGCGGCAAGACCTACGACATGGCCGCCCAGGCCGCCCTCGACGACGTTGCCCGTACCGGCGCGACGTTGGTGCCCCCGTACGACGACCTGCGCACGATGGCCGGGCAGGGCACCATCGCCGTCGAGATCCTCGACCAGTTGGGCGCGGAGCCCGACCTGGTGATCGTCCCGGTGGGTGGCGGCGGCTGCATCAGCGGCGTGACTACCTACCTGGCCGAGCGCACCACGACGACGGCCATGTTGGGGGTGGAGCCGGCCGGTGCCGCGGCGCTGGTCGCTGCGCTGGCCAGTGGGGAGCCGGTCACGCTGACCGACGTCGACCAGTTCGTCGACGGCGCCGCGGTGGCCCGCGTCGGCGCGCTGCCGTTCGCGGCGCTGTCGGCGGCGGGGGACATGGTGTCGATCACAACGGTCGACGAGGGCGCGGTGTGCACCGCGATGCTGGACCTCTACCAGAACGAGGGCATCATCGCCGAGCCCGCCGGCGCGCTGTCGGTGGCGGCGCTTCTGGAGGCTGACATCGAGCCCGGCTCGACGGTCGTGTGTCTGATCTCGGGCGGCAACAACGACGTGTCCCGCTACGGCGAGGTGCTCGAGCGGTCGCTTGTGCATCTGGGGCTCAAGCACTACTTCCTGGTCGATTTCCCGCAGGAGCCGGGCGCGCTGCGCCGCTTCCTCGACGACGTGCTGGGCCCGAACGACGACATCACGCTGTTCGAGTACGTCAAGCGCAACAACCGGGAGACCGGGGAAGCGCTGGTCGGCATCGAGATGGGTTCGGCAGCGGACCTCGAGGGGCTGCTCGAGCGGATGAGAGCCTCGGAGTGCCACGTCGAGCTGCTCGAGCCCGACTCGCCGACCTACCGCTACCTCACCTGACGCAGCACCGCGACGGAGTGCCCGCCCATACGGGTCGACTGCTCACCGACTTCCGGTGTGCCCCAAGTCAACACCGTATCGCCGGTGACCGGCACGTCGACGTCGTCTTCGCCGAGGGTGCAGACGACGGCGATGCTGCCCCGGTGCATGACGAACCAGCGCGCGTCCTCGTCGTAGTCGATCCGTAGGTGATCGAGCCACGGGTCGGCGAGGTCGGGTTCGGACCTGCGCAGCGCGATCAGGCTCTGGTAGAACGCACGCAGCCGACCGTGGTCACCGTCGTCGACCTCGTCCCACTTCAGCTTGGACCGTTCGAACGTCGCCGGGTCTTGGGGATCGGGGATCTCGTCGGCGTCCCACCCGTGATCGGCGAATTCCTTCTTGCGGCCCTCTGCGGTCGCCCGCGCCAGGTCGGGTTCGGGGTGGCTGCTGAAGAACTGGAACGGTGACGATGACGCCCATTCTTCACCCATGAAAAGCATTGCAGTGTAGGGCGATCCGAGCGCCAGCGCGGCCTTGACGGCCAGCTGGCCGGTGGTCAGGTTCTGCGAGGGCCGGTCTCCGATGGCCCTGTTGCCCACCTGGTCGTGGGTGAGCGTGTAGGCCAGCAGCCGGGTCGCCGGGATCGTGGCCGTGTCGAGCGGCCTGCCGTGGCGGCGCTGACGGAACGACGAGAACGTGCCGGCGTGGAAATAGCCGTGTCGCAGTGTCTGCGCGAGTGTCTCGAGCGTGCCGAAATCGCCGTAGTACCCCTGCCGCTCACCGGACACCGCGGTGTGGATCGCGTGGTGGATGTCGTCGTCCCACTGCGCGGTCATGCCCAGGCCGCCGTGGTCGCGCGGGGTGATCAGCCTCGGGTCGTTGAGGTCGCTCTCGGCGACCAGCGAGAGCGGGCGGCCGAGATCGGCTGCCAGAGTATCGGTCTCGGCGGACATCTCCTCGAGGATGTGAATCGCGGTGGTGTCGACGAGGGCGTGTACGGCATCGAGGCGCAGACCGTCGGCGTGGAAGTCGCGCATCCAGCGCAGTGCGCAGTCGAGGATGTAGCGGCGCACCTGATCGGCACCGGCATCGCCGATGTTGATGGACTCGCCCCAAGGATTGGACCCCGACGACAGATACGGGCCGAACTCGGGCAGGTAGTTGCCCGACGGGCCGAGGTGGTTGAACACGGCGTCGATGAGTACGCCGAGGCCACGCTGGTGGCAGGCGTCGACGAAGCGGATCAGCGCGTCAGGGCCGCCGTACGGCTCGTGCACGGCATACCAGAGCACCCCGTCATAGCCCCAGCCGTGGGTACCGCCGAACGCGTTGACCGGCATGACTTCGACGAAGTCCACGCCGAGGTCGACGAGGTAGTCGAGTTTGTCGATCGCAGCGTCCAGCGTGCCGGCCGGGGTGAAGGTGCCGACGTGCAGCTCGTAGATCACCGCACCCTCGATCGACCGGCCGGCCCACTCGCTGTCGGACCACGCGTCGGCCGCCGGCTGCCACAGCTGTGAGCGTTCGTGCACACCCTCTGGCTGACGCGGTGAGCGGGGGTCGGGCAGCACCTTCGGGTTGTCGTCCAGCACGAACCCGTAGCGTGCATCCGGTGCGGCGTCCAGAGTGGTTGTCCACCAACCGCTGTCAGACCGCTCCATCGCGTGCAGCGTGCCGTCGAGGTCGAGCTGGACCCGGTCGGGCCGCGGCGCCCACACCGCGAACTCGTGCTCAGGCATCGGTACGCACCAGCAGCGCCACCGGCAGGTCACCGAACAGCTCGGCGGCTCCGACCGTGCCGGAGTGCGCGCGTCCGCTCAGCCGGTCGGTCCACGTTCCGTCGGCGAGTGTCACTGTGGTGTCCCCCCATTCGGTGAGCCGTGCGGTCCATCGGCTGACGGCGACCAGGACGTCCTCGCCTCGGCCGAACGCGACGATGTGTGCGGCATTGGTGCCGTCGGCGGGCACCGGGCGATAGCCACCGGCCAGGAACGTCTCGGGGCGTTCCCTGCGCAGTCGCAGTGCCTCGGTCACCACCCGCATCTTCGGATGGTCACCGTCGGTCAGCGCTGCGCGACGGGCCTGGTAGTCGACCGCGCGCCGGTTGTCCGGATCGACGAGGCTGTCTTCCCACAGCTCGGTGCCCTGATAGACGTCGGGAACACCCGGCCCGGTGAGCGCGATCAGCTTCTGGCCCAACGCATCACCGCGGGCATGCTGGTCCAGTCGCGCCACCACCGCGGTCATCTCGGTGGCCACCGGCCCGTCCAGCAGGCTGTCGAGCCACCCGTGCACCGCGGATTCGAAGTCGGTGTCGGGGTCGTTCCACGTCGTGTGCAGCGCCGCTTCGCGGATGGCCTTCTCGGTGTAGGCGTGCAACCGCTGACGCAGCTCGTCGGTGACGGTCCCGTCGACCGGCCAGACACCGAAGATGTTCTGCCACAGGAAGAGCCCGGTCAGGGGATCGGGCGAGGGGGCAGTGCGTTCCCAGCCCTGCACCATCTCCGTCCACAGCGAGGGCACCTGCGAGAGCACGCCGATCCGGGCGCGGACGTCTTCACCGCGTTTGGTGTCGTGGGTGGACAGCGTGGTCATCGCCGACGGCCACAGTGTCGCGCGTGCCTGCGCTCTGGTGTGGAACTCCGCGGCGCTGACGCCGAAGTGCTCGGGCTCGCCGCCGACCTCGTTGAGCGAGACGAGGCGGGCGTCGCGGTAGAACAGGCAGTCCTCCATCGACTTCGCGGTCGCCGCGCCGCACAGCTGCTGCAGCCGCACACCGGCCTCCGAGCCGGGTGCCAGCGCAGCGGTCAGCAGCGTGAGCGGCTCGGCCAGATCGGGTCGCGCCGTTGTGGTCTCGGCGAGCGCGGCCGCCAGGACCAGAGGAAGCGAGAGGTAGTCGGAGCGGTAGACGCCGATGTGGCTGAGCAGTTCGGCGATCGCCGCGGGCAGCAGGTCGTGATCGCGTCCCGTGCCCGCCACCACCGCGCGACGAAGCCGCGCCAATTCGCTGCCCAGCGTGTCGGTCACCGCAGCGACCTTCAGTCGGCGCGCCTCGTCGGGTATTCCGGCGTAGTCGACACCGGCGGAGGAGATCAGCTCGGTCAGCGACTCTTCACCGGTGGGGTCGACGAACACGCCGCCGGCCTCGCGTAGCGCGTCGTACCCGGTGGTTCCTGCGACGGGCAGGCTCGGGTCCAGTGGCTCGTCGACAGCGAGGATCTTCTCGATCACGATCCACGCCTGCGGGCCGGCAAGCTCGCGCAGCCACCCGAGATAGCCTGTGGGATCGGACAATCCGTCCGGATGGTCGATTCGTATACCGTCGACCAGGCCCTCGTCGAACCAGCGCTTCACCTCGGTGTGCGTGGCGTCGAACACCACGCGGTCTTCCTGCCGCAGGCCCGCCAGCGACGTGATGGAGAAGAAGCGGCGGTACCCGCAGATTCCGTGGCGCCAGCCGATCAGCTTGTAGTGCTGCCGGTCGTGCACCTCCGCGCCGGAGGCTCCGTCGTCGGCGGTGCCGGGACTGATCGGATAGACCAGGTCGCCGAGCCGCAACGTGTCGCCGTCGACCGTCAGATTCGCGACGTCGTCGTCGGAGCCCAGCACTGGCAGCACGATCCGGCCGTCGGGGTCCAACGTCCAGTCGATGTCGAAGTACGACGAGTAGGACGAATCGCGGCCGTGGGTGAGCAGGTCCCACCACCACGCGTTCTGGCGGGGTACGTCGACGCCGACGTGGTTGGGCACGATGTCGACGACCACACCGAGGCCCGCCGCGCGCGCCGTCGACACCAGCCGCGAGAACCCCTCAGGCCCACCGAGTTCGGCGGAGATCGTGGTGGGGTCGGTGACGTCGTAGCCGTGCGTCGAGCCCTCGGCGGCGGTCAGGATCGGTGACAGGTACAGGTGGGACACCCCGAGTTCAGCGAGGTAGTCGACCAGCTTCTCGGCGTCGGCGAACGTGAACGCCTCACCGCTGGCCGCGCCGCGCATCTGCAGGCGGTAGGTGGAGAGGACGGCCATCAGGCGGTCTTACGCAGCACGAGCAGCGAACGGGGGGCCAGAGTGATCTTCTCGCCCGCCGCGACGGTCACCTCGGCGGCACCGCGCGGATCGGCGGTGTCGAGGTCGGCCACCCACTCCTTGGCGTAATCGATCTGCGGCGCAACGAAATCCTGTTCTTCGCCGTGGGCGTTGAAGCACAGCAGGAAGGAGTCGTCGACGATCCGCTCACCGCGCGCACCGGGCGCCGGGATCGCCTCGCCGTTGAGGAAGACCGCCACGCACTGGCCGAGGCCGGTCTCCCAGTCGGCGTAGTCCATCTCCTTACCCGACGGGGTCAACCACGCGATGTCGCGGACCTGGTCACCGGTGCGGATCGGCTTGCCCTCGAAGAACCTGCGCCGGCGGAACACGGCGTGCTCCTTGCGGAATTTCACTACTTTGCGGGTGAATTCGAGCAGATCGGCGTTGGTCTCGCACAGCGACCAGTCCATCCACGACAGTTCGGAGTCTTGGCAGTAGACGTTGTTGTTGCCCTGCTGGGTGCGGCCGATCTCGTCGCCGTGGGCGATCATCGGGGTGCCCTGCGAGAGCATCAGCGTGCCCAGGATGTTGCGCATCTGCTGACCGCGCAGGGCAACGATCTCGGGGTCGTCGGTGGGACCTTCGACACCGCAGTTCCACGACCGGTTGTGGCTCTCACCGTCGCGGTTGTCCTCGCCGTTGGCGTCGTTGTGCTTCTCGTTGTAGGACACCAGGTCGTTGAGGGTGAAGCCGTCATGGCAGGTCACGAAGTTGATGCTGGCGCTCGGCCGGCGGCCGGTCGCCTCGTAGAGATCGGACGACCCGGTCAGTCGGGACGCAAATTCACCCAGGGTTGCGGGCTCGCCCCGCCAGTAATCGCGCACAGTGTCGCGATACTTCCCATTCCATTCGGTCCACAAACCTGGGAAATTGCCGACCTGGTAACCGCCTTCGCCGATGTCCCACGGTTCGGCGATCAGCTTCACCTGGCTGACCACCGGGTCCTGCTGGACCAGGTCGAAGAACGCCGAGAGGCGGTCCACGTCGTAGAACTCGCGGGCCAGTGTGGCGGCCAGATCGAAGCGGAAGCCGTCGACGTGCATCTCCAGCACCCAGTAGCGCAGCGAGTCCATGATCAGCTGCAGCGTGTGGGGGTGGCGGGCGTTGAGGCTGTTGCCGGTGCCGGTGAAGTCCTTGTAGTACCTGCGGTCCTCGTCGAGCAGACGGTAGTAGGCGGCGTTGTCGATGCCGCGGAAGTTCACGGTGGGCCCGAGGTGGTTGCCTTCGGCGGTGTGGTTGTAGACGACGTCGAGGATCACCTCGATACCCGCCTCGTGGAACGAGCGCACCATCGTCTTGAATTCGGAGACGGCGCCGCCGGCGTGCTTGGCCGCCGCGTACTGATGATGTGGGGCGAAGAAGCCGAACGTGTTGTAGCCCCAGTAGTTTCGCAGTCCCAGGTCGAGCAGCCGGTGGTCGTGCATGAACTGGTGCACCGGCATCAACTCGATGGCGGTCACGTTGAGCGACCTGAGGTGGTCGATGATCGCGGGGTGACCCAGCCCGGCGTAGGTGCCGCGCAGTTCCTCGGGAATGCCCGGATGCTGCTGCGTCATGCCCTTGACGTGGGCCTCGTAGATCACCGTCTCGTGATACGGGGTGCGCGGCGCGCGGTCCGAACCCCACTGGAAGAACGGGTTGATCACCACGCTGGTCATCGTGTGGCCCAGCGAGTCGATCCGCGGCGGGACACCTCCGCCGGCCAGATCATCGGCCTCGAGGTCATAGGAGTACAGCGCCTGGGAGAACGCGAAATCGCCGTGGAATGCCTTGCCGTACGGGTCGAGGAGCAGCTTGCTGGCGTCACACCGGTGGCCAGAGGCGGGGTCCCACGGACCGTGCACACGGAACCCGTAGCGCTGCCCCGGGTTGACCCCCGGCAGGTAGGCATGCCACACGTAGCTGTCGACCTCGTCGAGGTCGATGCGCTGCTCGGTGCCGTCCTTGGCGATCAGGCACAGTTCGACCCGCTCGGCGACTTCGGAGAACAGCGAGAAGTTGGTACCGCCGCCGTCGTAAGCGGCACCAAGTGGATAGGGGGTGCCGGGCCAGACGATGGTCATCTGACAGGCCACCATCCGGTGGCGGCGCCGACCTGCCGGCCGAGTTCACCGGTCATGGTCCGCATGTAGGTCGACGAAATGTGGTGAGCGTCGTGATAGATCAACACGTTCCCCTCAACGGCTCGGCAGTAGTCCGGACGACACACCGCATCGCTCATGTCGAGCGGCTTGAGCAATGGGAACTGCGCGAGGTAGTCAAGCGTCGGGTTATGGTCCGACAGTACTTCGGATCGCTCGATTCCGCAGGAGATGGCGTCACCTCCGTCGGCCAGGCAGTCCGACGGGAAGAACGGCTCGCCATCGCGCACCATCCATGGTGTGTCACGCATCGCGAGGATTGGAATCCTGTTGTCGGACAGTTCTTTCCAGATGCCGAGATAGCTGGACGGCATGACGTCACCGGGTTTGATGTTCCACGGCCTGGTCGAGGTGGTGAAGACGAAGTCGGGTTTGTCGGCGATCAGCTTGGCCATCACCCGCTGATTCCACTGGTGGCACTTGGGATAGGGGTCGTTGTTGCCCATCACCAGCGGGACAGCCTCGGTGGTCAGCGGGCAGCCCATCTTCAGGTAGGTGACGACCTTGAAGTGGTGCATCCTGCCGAGCAGGTCGAGCGCGGTGATCCAGTGTTCGGCGTGGGAGCCGCCCGCGAGGGCGATGGTGCGGGTGGCGGCCTTGTCGCCGTAGGTGCAGTTGATGACTCCGACGTTGTCGAAGTCGCTGATGCAGCCGTCGGTGGTCGATTCGGGGATGTCGTTCTTGGCCTCGAGCGCCGTCGGCCGCATCGGCAGCTGGGGTACCCGTACGTGGTCGACCAGCGCGCGGGCACCCGGATAGTCGCGCGGTGAGAGTTCCGAGAGTTCCTTGCCGTTGGCGCGCAGCACCGTCACGTGCTCCCGCCACGTGAACGACGTCGCGGTCAGCGCCACGCCGAGCAGTGCGACGGTCGAGCCCAGCACGATCGTCGGGCGGCGCAAACGGGTGCGCAGCGGCAACCTCGGCGCCTTGGGGCGCGCGGGCTGGCTCCGGCCGCTGCGTAGCGGCTCCTCGACGTAGCGGGTGGTCAACCAGGCCAGCAGCCCCGAGATCAGCAGCACCCCGGCGCCTTCGGCAGCGTTCACCGCCGAGCGCCCGGTGTAGGCCAGGTAGAAGATCAGCAGAGGCCAGTGCCACAGATACAGCGAGTAGGCCATCGCGCCGAGCGCGACGAAGGGGGCGGTGGCCAGCAGCCGGTTCGGTGCGGGCAGGCGGCCGTCGGTGTGCGGGTCGGCGTAGCGGTTGGCGGCCGACAGGATGAACAGCAGCGTGGCGCCCACGGGCACCAGCGCCCACGGGCCGGGGAACTCTTTCACGCCGTCGATCAGCGCACCGCACGCGAGGATCGCGCCCAGACCCACGAGTGCGGCCACGGTGCGCAGCCACATCGGGCAGCGCAGCGATGGCACGATCGCCCCGACGAGCGCGCCGAGCAGCAGCTCCCAGGCCCTGGCAAAGCTGTTGTAGTACGCGGTGGCCTGGTTGGTGTCGTGGGCGATGATCGCGTAGACGAACGATGCGATCGCGCAAGCGCTCAGCAGCACCACGAACGCGGCGCGCATGTGCCGGCCGAAGACCCGACGGAAGAGGACCGCCGAGCCCAGGATCAGCGCCAGGAACGCGATGTAGAACTGGCCCTGCACCGACATCGACCAGATGTGCTGCAGCGGGCTGACGGCCTCGCCGGCGCGCAGGTAGTTCGAGGCGGTGTTGGCCAGCTCCCAGTTCTGGTAGTAGCCGAGGCTGGCGAGGCTCTGGTCGGCGAAGGTCTCCCACCGGGTCTCGGGCTGGATCAGGATCGTCAGCACCGCCGACACGGCGAGCACGACGACGAGTGCGGGCAGCAGCCGGCGGATCAACCGGGTGATCTCGGAGACCGGTCGCGGGGCGGGCCCGGGGGTGAGCACGCCGCGCAGCAGCCGGCCGCCGAAGAAGAATCCCGACAGGACGAGGAAGACGTCGACGCCGCCGGACACCCGCCCGAACCACACATGGAACACCGCGACCAGAGCGATCGCGACACCGCGCAACCCGTCGAGGTCGTGGCGGTAGAACCCGGCGCTCCGCGTCCCCATCTGGGTCACCGGAGCGCTCGCGGCGGGCCGGGCGGAGTCGAGGGTCTTCATGATCGACGGCTAATCTACCGAAGGTGTCTGCGATGACGCCTATCGAGATCAGCGCCGTGGACGCGGCTCACATCTGGCATCCGTACAGCCCGATCGGACCCGATGCGATGGCGCCGGTGGTCGCGACGGGCGCCCGGGGCGTATGGCTCACGCTGGACCGTGGCGGCCGTCCGGTCGAGGTGCTCGACGCGATGGCGTCGTGGTGGACGGCGGTGCACGGTCACGGCCACCCCGCGCTGGACGCCGCGATCACCCGCCAGCTCGCGACCATGAACCACGTCATGTTCGGCGGGCTGACCCACGAGCCGGCGGCCCGGCTGGCGCAGTTGCTGGTCGAGATGAGTCCGGAGGGGCTGGAGACCGTGTTCTTCAGTGATTCCGGCTCGGTGTCGGTGGAGGTCTCGGTCAAGATGGCGCTGCAGTACTGGCGCAGCAGCGGTCGACCCGGCAAGCGCCGGCTGATGACCTGGCGCGGCGGCTATCACGGTGACACGTTCACTCCGATGAGCGTCTGCGATCCGGACGGCGGCATGCACACGCTGTGGACCGGGGCGCATTCCCTGCTCGCCGACCAGGTGTTCGCGCCGGCCGTCCCCGCCGAGTACGAGCCGGCCTACAGCGCGGCCTTCGCCGAACAGCTGGCTTGTCACGCCGACGAGCTCGCCGCGGTGATCGTCGAGCCCGTGGTGCAGGGCGCAGGCGGGATGCGCTTCCACGACCCCCGCTATGTGGCCGACCTGCGTCGCATCTGCGACGAGCACGGTGTGCTGTTGATCTTCGACGAGATCGCCACCGGGTTCGGCCGCACCGGCGCGCTGTTCGCGGCCGACCACGCCGGGGTCAGCCCCGACATCATGTGCGTGGGCAAGGCGCTGACGGGCGGCTACCTGACGCTCGCGGCGACGCTGTGCACCCGCGAGGTCGCCGAGACCATCAGCTCACACCCACCCGGCGCACTGATGCACGGGCCGACGTTCATGGCCAACGCGCTGGCCTGCGCCGTCAGCGTCGCGTCGCTGGAACTGCTGGGCACCGGCGAGTGGCGATCGCAGGTGCAGGGCATCGAGGCGGGCTTGCGGTCCGGGCTGGCACCCGCGGTCGAGCTACCCAACGTGGTCGACGTGCGGGTGCTCGGCGCGATCGGTGTCCTGGAACTCGACCGGGACGTCGATCTGCGCGTCGCGACGCCGGTGGCCGTCGACCACGGGGTGTGGCTGCGTCCGTTCCGCAACCTCGTCTACGTGATGCCCCCCTACATCTGTACCGCCGAAGAGATCGGCCAGATCACCTCGGCGATGATCGCGGTCGCGCGTGCACTAACCTGAACGGTGTTCAATTCGCCCGTTCGAGGAGGAGCGCCGGTGACGCGCGTCGGTCTGGATCCGTTGGCCTGGCTCGACGACGTCGCGGCCCAGCGGCGCACCGCCGGCCTGCGCCGGACCCTGCGCGCCCGCCCGCCCGTCGGCGCCGAACTCGATCTGGCCTCCAACGACTACCTCGGTCTCGCCCAGCACCCCCGGGTGCTCGACGGCGGCGTGGCGGCGCTGCGCACCTGGGGCGCGGGGTCCACGGGTTCCCGGCTCGTCACCGGCAACACCGAGCTCCACGAGACGTTCGAGCGCGACCTCGCAGCGTTCGTCGGTGCCGAGTCGGCGCTGGTCTTCTCTTCGGGTTACACCGCCAATCTCGGTGCAGTCGTTGCGCTTTCGGGTCCGGGCGCACTGCTGGTGTCCGATGCGCTGACGCACGCCTCGCTCGTCGACGCATGCCGGCTGTCGCGGGCCCGGGTGGTCGTCACCCCGCACGGCGACGTCGCGGCCGTGGAGGCCGCGCTGGCCGCACGCACAGAGGACCGCGCCGTGGTGATCACCGATTCGGTCTTCTCCGCCGACGGTGTCCTGGCCCCGCTGACCGCGCTGCACGACGCGTGCCGCAGGCAGGGTGCGCTGCTGATCGTCGACGAGGCCCACGGGCTCGGCGTGCGCGGCACGGGTGGCCGCGGCCTGCTCCACGAGGTCGGGCTGGCCGGAGCGCCCGGCATCGTGATGACGACGACGCTGTCGAAGGCGCTGGGCAGCCAGGGTGGTGCGGTGCTCGGCCCTGCCGCGGTGCGCGAGCACCTGATCGACGCGGCGCGACCGTTCATCTTCGACACCGGACTGGCGCCGGCTGGGGTCGGCGCGGCGTACGCGGCACTCGGTGTGCTGATCGACGAACCGTGGCGGGCCCGGCGCGCACTCGACCACGCCGCGACGCTGGCCGAGATCTGCGATGTGGCCGAGACTCCGACCTCGGCGGTGGTTTCGGTGATCCTCGGCGAACCGGACGTGGCGTTCGCCGCAGCGACGGCCTGCCTCGAGCAGGGTGTGCGGGTCGGCTGCTTCCGGCCGCCGAGCGTGCCGGCCGGCACCTCGCGGCTGCGGCTGACGGCGCGGGCGTCCCTGTCCGACGACGAGATGGCCCTCGCACGCAGGGTGTTGACGGAAGTCCTGGCGGCGCGGTGAGCGTTCTCGTCGTCACCGGCACCGGGACGGGGGTCGGCAAGACCGTCGCGACCGCCGCGCTGGCCTGCCACGCCCGGCTCGCCGGCCTCGGCATAGCCGTGTGCAAGCCCGTACAGACGGGTACTGCCGACGGTGACGACGACCTGGCCGAGATCGGCAGGCAGGCCGGGGTGTCCGAACTGTTCCCGGGGTGGCGCTATCCGGAACCGCTCGCGCCGCTGGCTGCCGCGCAGCGGGCCGGCTACGCACTGCCCACCCGCACGGAGCTGGTCGAGCTGGTCCGGCGGGCGGATGCTCCCGGCCGCCTGACGCTGGTGGAAGGTGCCGGTGGGCTGCTCGTGGAGCTCGCCGACGGCGGTGTGACGCTGCGTGACCTGGCCGCCGAGCTGGCCGCGCCGGTGCTGATCGTGGTAGCCGCGGGCCTGGGCACCCTCAACCACACCGCTCTGACGGTGGAAGCGCTTGCAGCTCATGATGTTTCATGCGCCGGCCTGGTGATCGGTTCCTGGCCGGCCCAGCCCGGCGTCGCCGAAATCGACAATCGGGATGCGCTGGCGCGGCTGGCTCCGGTGCGGGCGGCGCTGCCCGCCGGGCTCGGCGCGCTCGGCGCCTCCGACTTCGAGCAGATCAGTGCGCGGGCGTTCGACCCGGGCTGGGTTGCCGGACTGGCCTAGTGGTGCACTCGGTCGAGGCGCTGTTCGACGTCGCCACGGAGACGTCGGTGCGCGGCCTGTGGGACGGGCTGGCGGCTGCGGGAGTGCCCAGTCAGGCCGGGCACACCGCGCCGAGCAACCGGCCGCACGTCACGCTCACGGTGGCCGAGCAGATGGACGACGCCGTGGCTCCGGCACTGCGGCCACTCCTGGACCGCTTACCCCTGCCGTGCGTGATCGGCGCACCGATGCTGTTCGGCGGCGGCCGCACCATCACGCTGGTGCGGCTGGTGGTGCCGTCGGCCGACCTCCTCGCCCTGCACGCCGACATCCACGAGGCCTGTGCACCGCACCTGCCCAAAGGCGCTCTACCGCATGCGGATCCGGGGCGGTGGACACCACATGTGACGCTCGGTCGGCGCATCCCACCCGATCTCGTGCCGCTCGCCCTGTCGGTACCGGGCATCGCCGGCGACATCGACGCCGAGATCACCACGCTGCGCCATTGGGACGGCAACGCCAAACAGGAGCACTGGATCTAGACGGGCTGTTCGCGGCGCGCCAGGATGCCGTCGATCAGCAGCCGCACGCCGAAGTCGAACCGGGTGTCCTGGTCGTCGGCCAGCAACGACGCGTCGGGCAGGTCCGCGCCTGCGGCGTCCCACTGGCGGCGGGACTGCTCGTCCACGGTGAAGCCGAGGACGTAGTACACGACCGTCCGGGCGGTCAGGTCGGCATTCGTCGCCGGCACGCCGGCCTCCGCGGCGGCGTCGGTCAGCTGACTCACCACGTCGGTCATGACCGCCGACTGTGCGGCGGCGAAGCTCGCCGACACCAGTTCGGCTCCGTCGGTGTGGGACAGCAGCGCATCGCGCATCTGCCGGCACAGCGCCACCACGCGGGTGTGCCAATCGCCCGCTGGCCGAATGACCGGCGCCAGGATGTGGTCGGCGACCGCGCCGAGCAGCTGCTGCTTGTTCGCGAAGTGCCAGTAGAGCGCGCCCGGCGACACCTCGAGCTCGCGGGCCAGCCGCCGCATCGACAGATCGGCGAGCCCGTAATCGTCGAGCAGCGAGGTCGCCGCCGCGACCACGTCGCGTTTGTGGAGCTGCACGCCAGTACCCTAACCTGAACACCGTTCAATTGGGCAGCGAGGAGAAGTGTATGAGCGACATTCTGGCGGTGGCACGCGAACAGGTGCTCGAGCGGGGTGTCGGCCTCGACCAGGACCAGACGCTGCAGGTGCTGCAGCTGTCCGACGACCGTCTCGACGAGCTGCTCGCGCTGGCCCACGAGGTCCGCATGGCCCACTGCGGCCCGGACGTCGAGGTCGAGGGCATCATCAGCCTGAAGACCGGAGGCTGCCCCGAGGACTGCCACTTCTGTTCGCAGTCAGGACTTTTCGCCTCGCCGGTGCGCAGCGCCTGGCTCGACGTGCCGAGCCTGGTCGAGGCCGCCAAGCAGACTGCCAAGACCGGTGCCACCGAGTTCTGCATCGTGGCCGCCGTCCGTGGACCCGACGAGCGGCTGCTGGCCCAGGTCGCCGCGGGCATCGAGGCGATCCGCAACGAGGTCGACATCCAGATCGCGTGCTCGCTCGGCATGCTCACCCAGGAGCAGGTGGATCGCCTGCGGGACATGGGCGTGCACCGCTACAACCACAACCTCGAGACCGCCCAGTCGTTCTTCACCAACGTGGTGACCACCCACACCTGGGAGGAGCGCTGGGAGACGCTGCAGATGGTGCGTGAGGCCGGCATGGAGGTGTGCTGCGGCGGCATCCTCGGGATGGGGGAGACGCTCGAACAGCGCGCCGAATTCGCCGCCAATCTGGCCGAATTGGACCCGCACGAGGTCCCGCTGAACTTCCTCAACCCGCGCCCGGGCACGCCGTTCGGTGACCTCGAGGTGCTGCCCGCCGCCGAGGCACTCAAGGCCGTCGCCGCGTTCCGGCTCGCCCTGCCCCGCACGATGCTGCGGTTCGCCGGGGGTCGGGAGATCACGCTCGGCGACCTCGGCGCCAAGAAGGGCATCCTCGGCGGCATCAACGCCGTCATCGTCGGTAACTACCTGACCACCCTGGGCCGGCCCGCCGAAGCCGATCTCGAGTTGCTGGAGGATCTGCAGATGCCGATCAAGGCACTCAACGCAAGCCTGTGATGGTGCGTGAGCTGCCCGCGCCGGTGGGCGCCGGCGTCTTCAACGTCTACACCGGTGAACCCGCGGGATCGACGGTGCCCACCGCCGCAGCGCTGGGTCTGGAACCCCCGAGGTTCTGCGCGGACTGTGGCCGCCGGATGGTCGTGCAGGTCCGCCCGGACGGGTGGTGGGCCAAGTGCTCGCGACACGGCCAGGTGGATTCGAAGGATCTGGAGCTCTACCGGTGACCGGAGCTCCTATCTCCCGCGTCCATGCCGCGCTGCGGGTCATCGTCGGGCTCGCGGTCGCCGGGGCGCTGTGCGGGGCGCTGTGGGCGTGGCTTGCGCCTCCGATCCACAGCGTGGTCGCGCTGACGCGCAGCAACGACCGGGTGAAGGCCTACCTCGGCAACGAGGGCGATCACTTCTTCACGGCCGCGTTCCTGATGGTCGGCTTCCTCTCGGTGCTCGCCGTGATCGCGGCGGTCACCGTGTGGCAGTGGCGAACCCAGCGTGGACCGGTGATGATGGCGGCCCTCGGCGTGGGCACCATCGTGGCATCGGCCGCCGCGGTCGGTGCCGGGGCGGCGCTGGCGGGGCTGCGCTACGGACACCTCGACGTGGCGGCGGTCGACGTCACCGAGCAGAACCGGGTCAGCTACGTCGTCGAGGCGCCGTCGGTGTTCTTCGGCCACACGCCGTTGCAGGTGGCGCTGACGCTGCTGCTGCCCGCGGCGGTCGCCGCGATGGTGTACGTGCTGGGCGCGGTGTCGACCACCCGCGACGATCTCGGGGGTTGGCCGCCGGTCGAGCCGGGAGCGCCGGCTACTGGTCGAAGCGCGACAGAGGCTGACGTTCCACCCGTCGCCCCGTCATCACCTTCACCGTGATCTTGCCCAGGGTGAACATGCCCCGGTAGGTCGACGGGTTCAGCAGCGTCGGCCACTTGGTGCGCTTGATGTTGTCGCGCAGCGGCTTTTCGGCGAACCGGTCGCGCAGCCAGCGCAGCGTCATCGGCGCCGACATCGGGTGCAGCAGGAGATGCTCGCTGAACAGGTCGCGGTGGTAGGTGACGCGGGCGCCGCCGCGCACGTAGGTGTGGGCCAGTTCATCGATGTCGTCGACGCAGATGATGCGGTCATGCACGGCCTGCACGATCAGAACCGGTACCGACGGCGCGGCCGTGCCCAGCTTGATGCTGTCGAACACGTGTTGCACCTCGGGGCTGAGCAGGATCTCCTCGAGCGGCCGGTCGACCATGTCGGCCATGTCGCGGCCCGCACAGGCCACCATCGCCTGGGCGGTGGTCATGGTCTGGATGCGCTCCAGTAGTGCCTTGCCCTCCGGAGTGGCGTGCTCGGCGATGATCCGGTCCAGGTCCGGGTAGATGTGGCAGAGCGCGGCGACGACGAGCGCGGGCAGTCCGGCGTAGATGCTGCCGTTGAGGCGGCGGAACGTGTGCCCCAGGTCGCCGACCGGCGAGCCGAGGACGGCGCCGACCACGTTGAGTTCCGGCGCGTAGGCGGCCTGTACCTCCGCGGCCCACGCCGAGGCCAGTCCGCCGCCGGAGTAACCCCACAGTCCGATGGGTGAATCGGCGGCGAGCCGGAACGTCGGGTGATTGATGGCAGCCCGAACGCCGTCGAGGATGTGGTAGCCGGGCTCGTAGGGTGCGCCCCACATGCCGGTCGAGCCCTCGTGGTCGGGCACCGACACCGCCCACCCTTCCGCGAGGGCGGCGGCGATCAGCAGGAACTCGAACTGGGCCACGGCGCCGACGGCCTTGGCTCCGCGGCGCAGCGCATAGGACGGGAAGCACCGGCTCGCCACGGCGTCGATGGCGCACTGGTAGGACACCACCGGGAGCGGCCGCGTGTGGTCGCGCTCGGTCGGGATCAGCACGGTGGTGACGCCGGCCTGCGGATCGCCCTGGAAGTCGGTGGTGCGGTAGAGCAGCTGGGTGGCGCTGAATTTCTGCGGGATCAGGCCGAGGAATGCCAGCTCCACGTCGCGGGAGCGCAGCACGGTGCCGGGGAGGGCGTGCTCGTAACCCTCGGGCGGCTCGTAGAACGGGTCGTCGGACGGGACCACCGGTCGCTGCCTGGGGCGAAGCGCCTCATGGTGGGGTTGACCGATCCAATCGGCCCCTGTCGCCCGCGCCGCGCTGCCCAAGTCCATCCAGGCATTGTTACTTAAGAATGCGCTAAGAAGCCAGTCGACTCACCCGGGCGGACGCAATGCAGCGAATTCGTCGGTGACCCGATAACGGGCGTCGGCGAACCGGTAGAGCGCCGCCGGACGGCCTCCGCTGCGTCCCGACCGTGCCGTTGTGCCAGTGCGCGTGATCACGTGACGACGCTCCAGGACGCGCTGCAGGTTGGTCGCGTCGACCGGGTGCCCGAGGGCGGCACTGTAGATGTCGCGCAGCGTCGAGAGCGCGAATTCGGCTGGCGCCAAGGCAAATCCGATATTCGTGTACGACAGTTTCGCGACCAGACGGGTGCGTGCGTGGTCGACCATCGGGCCGTGGTCGAAGGCCATCGGCGGTAGGTCGCCGACGGGGTGCCAGCGGGTGTCGGGGGGTAATTCGGGGATGGCGGGGGAGGGGACGAGGCCCAGGAATGTCGAGGCGATGGTGCGGTCGCCGGGCACGCGATCGGGTTCGGAGAACACCGCCAGCTGTTCGAGGTGGGCGAGTTCCCGCAAATCGACCTTCTCGGCGAGCTGGCGGCGCACCGAGTCGGTCAGCGTCTCGTCGCGGCCCAGCCTGCCGCCCGGGAGCGCCCAGCGTCCGCGCTGCGGGTCGAGTGCCCGTTGCCACAGCAGTACGTGCAGCGCATTCTCGCGAACCTGAAACACGGCGGCGAGGACTTCGTGCTGGGTGCTACGATGTGGCATGTTTTCGATTGTAAGTCGAAAACCTCGAAACAAGGTAAGGAGACGGCGATGACCGTGCTCGCAACCGACAGTGCCGACCGCATCGTCGACGGTCCCGACGGCTACACCGGTGTCGACGGGGACGCCGCATGGGCGGCCGAGGTGCGTCGACTGCTCGACCTGCGCGGCGCCACGCTGCTGGCGCACAACTATCAGTTGCCCGCCATCCAGGACGTCGCCGATCACGTGGGCGACTCGCTGGCTCTGTCGCGCATCGCCGCGGAGGCGCCCGAGGACACGATCGTCTTCGCGGGAGTGCACTTCATGGCCGAGACGGCCAAGATCCTCTCGCCGGACAAGACGGTGCTGATTCCCGACCAGCGGGCGGGCTGCTCGCTGGCCGACTCCATCAGCGCCGACGAGTTGCGGGCGTGGAAGGCCGAGCATCCCGGCGCTGTGGTCGTCTCCTACGTCAACACCACGGCCGCGGTGAAGGCCGAAACGGACATCTGCTGCACGTCGTCCAACGCGGTCGAGGTCGTCGCCTCCATACCCGCCGACCGTGAGGTGCTGTTCTGCCCGGACCAGTTCCTCGGCGCCCACGTGCGCCGCATGACCGGGCGGCAGAACCTGCACGTCTGGGCCGGTGAATGCCACGTGCACGCGGGCATCAACGGGGACGAACTCGCCGAGCAGGCGCGCACCCATCCCGACGCCGAGCTCTACGTGCACCCCGAATGCGGTTGCGCGACATCGGCTCTCTACCTCGCAGGCGAGGGTGCCTACCCACAGGAGCGGGTCAAGATCCTGTCCACCGGCGGCATGCTCGACGCCGCCCGGGAGACCGGTGCACGGCAGGTCCTGGTCGCCACCGAGATCGGCATGCTGCACCAATTGCGCCGTGCCGCACCCGATGTCGACTTCCAGGCCGTCAACGACCGGGCCTCCTGCCGGTACATGAAGATGATCACCCCCGCGGCCATGCTGCGCTGCCTGACCGAAGGTGCCGACGAAGTGCACGTCGATCCCGACACCGCCGCGCGAGCGCGTGCCAGCGTCACGCGGATGATCGAGATCGGGCAGCCCGGCGGCGGGGAATGACCGCCAACGGCACAGGTTGCGGCGGCTCCGGCGGCTGGCGCCTGCGCGCTGACGTCGTCGTCGTCGGAACCGGGGTGGCCGGTCTGGCTGCCGCGCTGGCCGCGCACCGCCGCGGCCGCACCGTGATGCTGCTGAGCAAGGCGGCAGAGACGGCGACGTTCTACGCCCAGGGCGGGATCGCCGTCGTCCTGCCCGACGGGGACGACTCCGTCGACGCGCACGTGTCCGACACCCTCGCCGCGGGCGCCGGGCTCTGCGACGCCGCTGCGGTGCGCTCGATCGTGGCCGACGGTGCCCGGGCGGTGGCCGAATTGGTCGGCGCCGGAGCGCGTTTCGACGAGTCGGAGCCGGGCCGGTGGGCGCTGACCCGCGAAGGCGGGCACACCCGTCGGCGCATCATCCACTCCGGAGGTGACGCCACGGGCGCGGAGGTGCAGCGCGCGCTCGACCACGCCGCCGCGTCGCTCGACATCCGCCGCAACCACGTCGCGCTCGACCTGCTGATCGACGGCGGCGCCGTCGCCGGTGTCTCGGTGCTCAGCCAGGACGGCCCGGGAACCGTCCACGCACCGTCGGTGATCCTCGCCACCGGCGGACTCGGACATCTCTACCGGGCGACGACCAACCCCGACGGCTCCACGGGAGACGGTGTCGCGCTGGCGATCTGGGCCGGATTGCCGGTCTCGGACGTGGAGTTCGTCCAGTTCCATCCGACCATGCTCTACACCGGCCCCGTTCCAGGCCGCCGGCCACTGATCACCGAAGCGCTGCGTGGTGAGGGCGCGACACTGATCGACGCGCACGGCGATCCGGTGACGGCCGGTGTGCACCCGATGGGTGACCTCGCTCCGCGCGATGTCGTGGCGGCGGCCATCGAGGCTCGCATGGCCGCTTCCGGGGACCCGTGTGTCTACCTCGACGCCCGCCACGTGGCCGATGTGGCACGTCGGTTCCCGACCGTCACCGCCGCCTGTCTCGCCGCAGGTATCGACCCTGCGCGGCAACCTATTCCGGTGGTTCCCGGCGCGCACTACAGCTGCGGGGGAGTCGTCACCGATGTGCACGGGCGCACCGCGATCGACGGGTTGTTCGCCGCAGGGGAGGTGGCCCGCACCGGCATGCACGGCGCGAATCGCCTGGCGTCCAACAGCCTGCTCGAGGGTCTTGTCGTCGGTGGGCGCGCCGGCGTCGCCGCCGCCGAGCACGCCGAGATGGCCGGGCCGCCGCGCGTGGTCGTCGCAGACCCGTCCCTGCGGCCGGTGCTCGCACGGCCGGCGTTGCAGCAGGCGATGAGCAGCTACGCCTCCGTCGTCCGCGACGAGGACGGGTTGAGCCGGCTGGCTGCGCAGCTCGACAGCGCGGAATCGCGAACGATCAGCTCGCGCAGCATGTTCGAGGACGCCGCGCTCACCGCGGTGGCCGCTGTGGTCGGCTCGGCGGCGCGGGCGCGCACCGAGACCCGGGGCTGCCACCACCGCAGCGATCACCCCGACACCGATCCGACCCAGGCGGTCAGCATCGTCTGCGGCCCGGTCGCGTCAGGATGCCGGTGATGGCCCCGATGCTCACGGCCGAGGAGGAGGTCGACGCGCGGTCGATCATTTCCCGCGGGCTCGACGAGGACCTGCGCTACGGGCCTGATGTCACCACGCTGGCCACGGTCGCCGAAGACGCCACCACGACGGCGTCGGTGGTGGCGCGGGAACCAGGCGTCATCGCCGGCGGTGACCTCGCGCTGATCGTGTTCGACGAGGTGCTCGGCGCCGGGGGCTACCGGGTGATCCACCAGGTGCCCGACGGGACCCAGCTGGAACCGGGTGGTGCCGCACTGATCGTCGAGGGGCCGACGCGCGGGCTGCTCACCGCCGAGCGCACCATGCTCAACCTGCTGTGCCACCTGTCGGGAATCGCCACGGCCACCGCGGCGTGGGTGGATGCGGTGGCGGGCACGCGGGCCCGGATCAGGGACACCCGCAAGACGCTTCCGGGGATGCGGTCGCTGCAGAAGTACGCCGTGCGCGTCGGCGGCGGCGTCAATCACCGCATGGGGCTCGGCGATGCGGCGCTGATCAAGGACAACCACGTGGCCGCTGCGGGCTCGGTGGTGGAGGCACTGCGCAGGGTCCGCGAGGTCGCGCCCGATCTGCCATGCGAGGTGGAAGTCGATTCCCTCGAGCAGCTCGACGAGGTGCTCGCCGAAGGCGTCGAACTGGTGCTGCTGGACAACTTCCCGGTGTGGCAGACGCAGATCGCGGTGCAGCGCCGGGCGACGCGCTCACCTCAGACGATGCTGGAGTCCTCGGGCGGGTTGTCGCTGGACAGCGCAGCAGACTATGCGGGCACCGGAGTCGACTATCTGGCGGTCGGGGCGCTCACGCACTCGGTGCGGGTGCTCGACCTGGGTCTGGACCTGTAGCCGATGCGTGTCTCACCGGGTCTGGCTCTCGCGGTGGCGCTGCTGTCGACGGGCATATCGGCGGTTGCGCTGGTGCGCACCCTCGATCACGGCACCGACTACACCGACGCGCAGCGCTCCGCGGCGACGGCACGGATCTGCACGGCCTTCGACACCGTGCGCGCGGGGGTGGCGACCAACACCAACGTGACGGCGCCCGAGGACATCAGCGGATCGCTGGCCGCCGCGGCCAACGCGCGGCTGGCGCTGACGGACGGCGGGCTGTACCTGCTGGCCCGGCTGGACCCGGCCACGCCGGCAGATCTCGCCGACTCCGTCCGGACCTTCGCCAACGCGTTGATGGACATCGGTGCGGCCGCCACAGCGGGTGCCCCGAACACCGATCCGGCGCAGGCCAAGCGGCTGGAAGCGGCGGAGTCGGCCAGCGCGGCCGTCAGCAACCGCTGCCGCTGATCCTCAGGCCGGCAGCGGGCCGCGGCGCAGCAGCGAGAGCACGACGGCGGCGGCCGCGAAAAGGCCCGCGAACACGCGGTTGAGCACGGTTTGCTGCCGCGGCGTGCGCAGCCACGTCAGCAGGCGCACCGCGAGACTGGTGTAGAGACCCATCACCACCAGGTCGACGACGACCATCGTGACCCCGATCGCCAGGTACTGCGGCAACAGCGGTGCCGTCGGAACCACGAACTGCGGCATCACCGCGAGAAAGAACAGCAGCCCCTTCGGATTGGTCGCGTTGACCAGGAAGCCCCGCGCGACGAGCGCCCGGCGACTGCCGGCGACCACCTGGTTCACGTGATCACGAAGGTCCACTCCGACGCTGCGCCACTGCCGGAACGCCAGATATGCCAGGTAGCCCACGCCCAGCCATTTGATGATCGTGAACGCCAGGATCGAGTTCGCGACGGCGGCGCCCAGCCCGATCGCCACGAGCGTCAGCTGCAGCATCAGCCCGATCTCGAGACCCAGGATGCTCCAATAACCCCGGCGCACCCCGTGCGTCAGCCCGGTGGCCATCGACTGGATGGCGCCGGCGCCGGGGGAGACCGCGATCAGGATGGCGGCGCCGAAGAACGCCAGCCACATCTGCCACGTCATGACGGTCTGCTCACGATGCGATGTCCGCGACGAAGACCCCGGACCGCTTGGCGACCATCTGGGCCATCCGAGGCAGGGAGGGATCGGTGGTACCGGCCGGCAGCACCCGCGGGCGCACCAGATGGTGGGTGGTGCTGCCGATGCGGATGTCGGCTTCGCCGGCGGCCAGGACGTTCTTGACCCAGTTCGTCTTGCCGTGCGCCAGTCCGATCGCGAGCACCGAGCCTTTGCGGTACGGCGTGACGATCGTCTCGTACTCCGTGCCGGAGGTGCGTCCGCGGTGGTGGATCACCCCGAGTCCGGGCATGCGCTTCGACAGGGGCCGCAGCAGCGGGTTGATGTACTTGATCTGCAATCTTTCGAACCAGGGCGGGAAGATCATCGGCACGCCGGGCGCGTTGTTGGGGTGGCTGCTCTTGCTCGGCCGGTCCGGCATGACGCCTCCGATTCTGATTTGTGTTGCTCTGGGACAATGGTCAGCGTGAATGTATCGCCACGGCTCCTGCGGCGCATCGACCTGCGTGGCGCGACGCTCTCGGCGGCCCGCCTGCGGACCGCGCTGCCCCGGGGCGGCGTCGACGTCGACGCCGTGCTGCCCAAGGTCCGCCCGATCGTGGAGGCCGTCGCCGAGCGCGGCGCCGAGGCCGCGCTCGAGTACGGCGCCTCGTTCGACGGTGTGCGCCCCGACCAGGTCCGCGTGCCCGCTGATCAGCTGCGCGCAGCTCTCGACGAGCTCGATGCCGACGTCCGTACCGCGCTCGAGGTCGCGATCGAGCGGGCCCGCGCCGTGCACACCGATCAGCGCCGCACCGACACCACCACCACGCTCGCCCCCGGGGCGACCGTCACCGAGCGTTGGGTGCCCGTGGAGCGGGTCGGTCTCTACGTCCCGGGTGGCAACGCCGTCTATCCGTCGAGCGTGGTGATGAACGTCGTGCCGGCGCAGACCGCCGGTGTGGAGTCGCTGGTGATCGCCAGCCCGCCGCAGAAGGACCATGGCGGGCTGCCGCATCCGACGATCCTGGCCGCCGCCGCGCTGCTCGGGGTCGACGAGGTGTGGGCCGTCGGCGGCGCCCAGGCCGTCGCGCTGCTCGCGTACGGCGGCACCGACACCGATGGCGCTGGGGCAAGCGAAGCACCGGGAAATGGCACCGAACTGGCCCCGGTCGACATGATCACCGGGCCGGGCAACATCTACGTCACCGCCGCAAAACGGATCTGCCGCTCACAGGTCGGCATCGACTCCGAGGCCGGCCCCACCGAGATCGCGATCCTGGCCGACCACACCGCCGACCCGGTGCACGTCGCGGCCGATCTGATCAGCCAGGCCGAACACGACGAGATGGCCGCCAGCGTTCTCGTCACCGACAGCATCGCGCTGGCCGATGCCACCGACGCCGAGCTGGCCCGCCAGCTGGAGACGACGGTGCACCGTGAGCGGGTGAGCGCCGCGCTGAGCGGTCAGCAGTCGGCGATCGTGCTGGTCGACGACATCGACACCGGTCTGCGGGTCGTCAACGCCTACGCCGCCGAGCACCTGGAGATCCAGACCGTCGACGCGCCCGGGGTCGCGGCGCGGGTCCGGTCCGCGGGCGCGATCTTCGTCGGTGCCTGGTCCCCGGTGAGCCTTGGCGACTACTGCGCCGGCTCCAATCACGTCCTGCCCACAGCCGGCTGCGCGCGGCACTCCAGCGGGCTTTCGGTGCAGACGTTCCTGCGCGGCATCCACGTCGTGGACTACACCGAGGCGGCGCTCAAAGACGTTGCCGGGCATGTCATCACGCTCGCCAACGCCGAAAACCTGCCCAGCCACGGGGAAGCGGTGCGCAGGAGGTTCGAGAGGTGAACCCCGGTCGAGCCATCACGCTGGGGGAGCTGCCGCTGCGCGAGGACCTGCGCGGGAAATCGCCCTACGGGGCGCCGCAGCTCTCGGTGCCGGTGCGGCTGAACACCAACGAGAACCCGCACCCGCCGACCCAGGCACTCGTCGACGACGTCGCCGCATCGGTGCGGGAGGTCGCCGCCGAACTGCACCGCTACCCCGACCGCGACGCTGTGGCGCTGCGCACCGACCTCGCTGCCTACCTGACGGGTCAGACCGGCGTCCCCGTCGGTGTCGAGAACGTCTGGGCGGCAAACGGTTCGAATGAAATCCTGCAGCAGCTTCTACAGGCGTTCGGCGGGCCGGGCCGCAGCGCGATCGGTTTCGTGCCGTCCTATTCGATGCACCCGATCATCTCCGACGGCACCCAGACGCAGTGGCTGGCCGCGCACCGCGCTGACGACTTCGGCCTCGATGCCGCGATCGCCGCCACCGCGATCAAGGAGCACCGCCCAGACGTCGTGTTCGTCACCAGCCCGAACAACCCGTCCGGGCAGAGTGTTTCGCTCGACGACCTGCGGCTGCTCCTCGACGCGATGGCCGGTGGCGTGATGATCGTCGACGAGGCCTACGGCGAGTTCTCGTCGCAGCCCAGCGCGCTTGCACTGATCGACGAGTATCCGAGCCGGGTCGTGGTGTCGCGCACGATGAGCAAAGCGTTCGCGTTCGCCGGCGGGCGGCTGGGTTACCTGGTGGCGGCCCCCGCGGTCGTGGACGCGATGTTGCTGGTGCGTCTGCCGTATCACCTCTCGTCGCTGACCCAGGCCGCGGCGCGGGCGGCGCTGCGGCACGCCGACGACACCCTCGGCAGTGTCGCGACGCTGATCAGCGAACGCGAGCGGGTCTCTGCGGCGTTGACGGACATGGGTTTCCGAGTGATCCCGAGTGATGCCAACTTCCTGCTGTTCGGGGAGTTCAGCGATGCCGCGGCGACGTGGCAGGCCTACCTCGACGCCGGGGTGCTGATCCGCGACGTCGGCATCCCCGGATACCTGCGCACCACCATCGGCCTGGCCGACGAGAACGACGCACTGCTGAGCGCCAGTGCCCGACAAGGAGTGAAGTGAGCCGTCCCCACAGGTACGCGAAGGTCGAACGCAAGACGAAGGAATCCGACATCGTCGTCGAGCTCGACCTCGACGGCACCGGACAGGTGAGCATCGACACCGGTGTGCCGTTCTTCGACCACATGCTGACCTCGCTGGGCACCCATGCCCGGTTCGATCTCACGGTGAAAGCCGTGGGCGACATCGAGATCGAAGGCCACCACACGATCGAGGACACGGCCATCGTGCTGGGTCAGGCGCTGGGGCAGGCACTCGGCGACAAGAGCGGTATCCGCCGGTTCGGCGATGCGTTCATCCCGATGGACGAATCGCTGGCGCACGCCGCCGTCGACGTGTCGGGCCGGCCGTATTTCGTGCACACGGGGGAGCCGGAGTTCATGGTCAGCTTCACCATCGCGGGCTCGCAGGCGCCGTACCACACCGTGGTCAATAAGCACGTCTTCGAATCCTTGGCCTTCAATGCGCGCATCGCGCTGCACGTGCGCACTCTGTACGGGCGCGATCCGCACCACATCACCGAGGCGCAGTACAAGGCCGTGGCTCGGGCGCTGCGCGAGGCCGTTGAGTACGACGAGCGGGTCAGCGGCGTGCCGTCGACCAAAGGGACCTTGTGACAACGAAACTGGTGGTGCTGGACTACGGTTCGGGCAACCTGCGGTCGGCTCAGCGGGCGCTCGAGCGGGTCGGCGCAGAGGTCGAGGTGACCGCTGATCCCGGCGCCGCGATGGCCGCCGACGGTCTCGTCGTGCCGGGCGTCGGTGCGTTCGAGGCCTGTATGACGGGCTTGCGCGCGGTCGGTGGCGAGAAGATCATCGCCGAGCGCGTCGCCGCCGGGCGGCCGGTGCTCGGCGTGTGCGTCGGGATGCAGATCCTGTTCTCGCGAGGCGTGGAGTTCGGTGTCGAGTCGACCGGCTGCGGTCAGTGGCCGGGCGCGGTGGTCCGCCTCGATGCGCCGGTGATCCCGCACATGGGCTGGAACGTCGTCGACGCCCCCGCCGACAGTGTCCTGTTCCGGGGCATGGATCCGGCCACCCGCTTCTACTTCGTGCACTCGTATGCCGCCCAGCAGTGGGAGGGCGACCCGGACGCGGTGCTCACGTGGGCCACCCATCACGTCCCGTTCCTGTCGGCTGTCGAAGCGGGCCCGTTGTCGGCCACACAGTTCCACCCCGAGAAGAGTGGGGACGCCGGTGCCGAATTGCTGTCCAACTGGATCGGGGCGCTAAGTTGACCGGCGTGAACGCACCGAAACTGGTCCTGCTGCCCGCCGTCGACGTGGTGGACGGACGCGCCGTGCGCCTGGTTCAGGGGCAGGCCGGCAGCGAGACCGAATACGGCTCGGCGCTGGATGCGGCGATGACGTGGCAGCGGGACGGCGCCGAATGGATCCATCTGGTCGATCTGGACGCGGCATTCGGCCGCGGCTCGAACCGGGAGCTGCTCGCCGAGGTGGTCGGCACGCTCGACGTGGCGGTCGAACTGTCCGGCGGCATCCGTGACGACGAGTCGCTCGCCGCGGCGCTGGCCACCGGCTGCGCCCGCGTCAACCTCGGTACGGCGGCGCTGGAGAACCCGCAGTGGTGCGCACGCGTGGTGGCCGAGCACGGCGACAAGGTCGCGGTGGGCCTGGACGTATTGATCGACCCGTCCTTGCCTGACGGCGGGCACCGGTTGCGCGGCCGCGGCTGGGAAACCGACGGCGGCGACCTGTGGTCGGTGCTGGAGCGGCTCGACCGCGAGGGATGTTCGCGCTTCGTGGTCACCGACGTCACCAAGGACGGCACGCTGAACGGGCCCAACCTCGAGCTGCTCTCGTCGGTGTGCGAGCGCACCGACGCGCCGGTGATCGCGTCGGGCGGGGTGTCCAGTCTGGACGACCTGCGCGCGATCGCCACGCTGACCGGTACCGGCGTCGAGGGGGCGATCGTCGGAAAAGCCTTGTACGCAGGCCGTTTCACGCTGCCTGAGGCGCTGGCCGCGGTCGGCACGTGACGGTCGACGCGCGCCAGCTCGGCGAGCTCCTCGATACGGCCGCGGGCGTTCTCGACGGCGCTTCGGCACAGTTCATCGCCGGCCACGGCGCCGACTCCGCGGTGGCCAAGAAGGGCAACGACTTCGCCACCGAGGTGGATCTCGCGATCGAGCGCCGGGTGGTCGCCGAGCTGCAGCGCCTCACCGGCATCGGGGTGCACGGCGAGGAATTCGGCGGGGAGTCCATCGATTCGGAGCTCGTCTGGGTCCTGGATCCGATCGACGGCACATTCAACTACGCGGCGGGCTCGCCGATGGCGGCGATACTGCTCGGTCTGCTGGTCGACGGTGAACCGACATTGGGCCTGACATGGCTGCCGTTCATGGGACAGCGCTACACGGCGGTTCTCGGCGGCCCGGCGCGCTGCAACGGACAGGAACTGCCTCGGCTGGACCGCGCAGGCCTGGACGACGCGATCGTGGGCACCGGCACCTTCAACGTCGATTCGCGCGGCCGCTACCCGGGCCGGTATCGGGCGACAGTGCTCGCGAACCTCAGCAGGCAGTGTTCGCGGATGCGGATGCACGGCGCCACCGGCATCGACCTGGCCTATGTCGCGGCGGGAATCCTCGGCGGAGCCATGAGTTTCGGTCATCACATCTGGGATCACGCCGCAGGTGTGGCGCTGGTGCGGGCCGCGGGTGGTGTCGTCACCGATCTGGCGGGGGAGCCGTGGACGGTGACGTCCCCTTCGGCGCTGGTGGCGGCGCCCGGAGTGCACGAGGAAATGCTCGACATCATCTGTTCGGCCGGTGACCCGAAGGACTACCTGTGAGCACCGGCGGTGTCGTCGCGACCCGCGTGATCCCGTGCCTGGACGTCGATGCCGGCCGCGTGGTCAAGGGCGTGAACTTCGAGAACCTGCGCGACGCAGGCGATCCCGTGGAGTTGGCCGCGGTCTACGACGCCGAAGGCGCAGACGAACTGACGTTCCTGGACGTCACGGCGTCGTCGTCAGGGAGGTCCACGATGCTCGAGGTGGTGCGCCGCACCGCCGAGCAGGTGTTCATCCCGCTGACCGTCGGCGGCGGGGTGCGCTCGGTCGCCGATGTGGACATGCTGCTGCGTGCCGGCGCGGACAAGGTGTCGGTCAACACGGCTGCGATCGCGCGCCCGGAGTTGCTCTCGGAGTTGTCGCGGCAGTTCGGTTCGCAGTGCATCGTGCTGTCGGTCGACGCGCGCACCGTGCCTGAGGGCTCGCAGCCCACGCCGTCGGGCTGGGAGGTCACGACGCACGGCGGGCGCCGGGGGACGGGCATCGACGCGATCGAGTGGGCGACGCGCGGTGCCGAACTGGGGGTCGGGGAGATCCTGCTGAACTCCATGGACTTCGACGGCACGAAGGCCGGCTTCGATCTTCCGATGCTGCGGGCGGTGCGCGGCGCGGTGTCGGTGCCGGTGATAGCCAGCGGCGGGGCCGGTGCCGTGGAACATTTCGCGCCCGCCGTTGTTGCAGGAGCCGACGCCGTGCTGGCGGCCAGCGTGTTCCACTTCGGGGAGCTGACCATCGGCGAAGTGAAGGCGGCGATGAGTGCGGAAGGCATAACAGTCAGGTGAGTCTCGATCCCGCGATAGCGCAGCGCCTCAAGCGCAATGCCGACGGCCTGGTCGCCGCCGTGGTGCAGGAGCGTGGCTCCGGTCAGGTGCTGATGGTCGCGTGGATGGACGACGACGCCCTGGCCCGCACGCTGGAAACCCGTGAGGCGACGTACTTTTCGCGTTCCCGCGGCGAGCAGTGGATCAAGGGCGCGACCTCGGGCCACACGCAGCGCGTGCATTCGGTGCGCCTGGACTGCGACGGCGACACCGTGCTGCTGGAAGTCGACCAGCTCGGCGCGGCGTGCCACACCGGCGATCACACCTGCTTCGACGCCGATCTGCTGCTGGGTCAGGCCGACTGACGTCTGCGCAGCGTCTGCAGCGCCTTGTCGGCGTGGCTGTCCATGCTGATCTCGCTGGCGATCACGTCGAGCACGGTGCGGTCGGTGTCGATGACGAAGGTGGTCCGCTTGACCGGCAGGAATTTGCCCAGCAGCCCACGCTTGACCCCGAACTGCTCGGCTACGGCACCGTCGGTGTCCGAGAGCAGCGGGTAGTCGAATTTCTGCTGGTCGGCGAAGCGCGCCTGCTTGTCGACAGCGTCGGCACTGATGCCGACGCGGGTGGCGCCCACGTCGGCGAATTCGGCGGCCAGATCGCGGAAATGGCATGCCTCCTTGGTGCATCCGGGCGTCATCGCGGCGGGATAGAAGAACAGCACGATCGGCCCGGCGGCCAGCAGTTCGGCCAACGACCGCGTCGTCCCGGTCTGGTCCGGCAGTTCGAAATCGGCTACCCGATCACCCGCCTTCACTGGATTCATGGATTCCACGGTACGTCTGGGAGAATGCCCGTGTGCAGTCCACCGCCAGTCTCACTGTGACGACGTCGCGTGAGGACTTCCGGGCGCTGGCCGTCGAGCACCGTGTGGTGCCGGTGACCCGCAAGGTGCTCGCGGACAGCGAGACGCCGCTCTCGGCGTACCGCAAGCTCGCCGCCAATCGCCCCGGAACGTTCCTCCTGGAGTCCGCGGAGAACGGACGGTCCTGGTCGCGGTGGTCGTTCATCGGCGCGGGCGCGCCGTCGGCGTTGACCGTGCGCGACGGCTACGCCGCGTGGCTGGGTGTGACCCCGCAGGACGCCCCGTCGGGCGGTGATCCGCTGGAGGCGCTGCGCGCGACGCTGACGCTGCTGCAGACGGCGCCGCTGCCCGGTCTGCCCCCGCTGTCCTCAGGCCTGGTCGGGTACTTCGCCTATGACTTCGTGCGGCGGCTCGAGCGCCTGCCGGAACTCGCAGTCGACGATCTCGGATTGCCCGACATGGTGTTGCTTCTGGCGACCGACATCGCTGCGGTGGACCACCACGAGGGCACGATCACGCTGATCGCCAACGCGGTGAACTGGAACGGCACCGACGAGCGCGTCGACGAGGCCTACGACGACGCCGTCGCCCGACTGGACGTCATGACCTCGGCGTTGGCCGAACCGCTGGCCTCGACGGTGGC
This sequence comes from Mycobacterium sp. IDUB_1, assembly GCF_055419625.1. Classification (NCBI taxonomy): domain Bacteria; kingdom Bacillati; phylum Actinomycetota; class Actinomycetes; order Mycobacteriales; family Mycobacteriaceae; genus Mycobacterium; species Mycobacterium sp. IDUB_1. The sequence goes on from NZ_JBVAYA010000006.1 coordinate 153,219, forward strand.
CACGTTCTCCCGGCCCGCTCCGCTGCACCGCTCGCAGCGCACGGTCGAGGAGTACACCGCGATCGTCGACAAGCTGGTCGGCGACATCGAAGCGGGTGAGGCCTTCCAGGTGGTGCCCTCGCAGCGCTTCGAGATGGACACCGACGCCGACCCGCTGGATGTCTACCGGATGCTGCGGGTCAGCAACCCCAGCCCGTACATGTATCTGCTCAACGTTCCCGACGGCGACGGCCAGCTGGACTTCTCGGTCGTCGGCTCCAGCCCCGAAGCCCTCGTGACGGTGAAGGACGGCCGGGCCACCACGCACCCGATCGCCGGGACCCGCTGGCGCGGTGAGAACGAGGAGGAGGACGTCCTTCTCGAGAAAGAGCTCCTCTCGGACGAGAAGGAACGCGCCGAGCATCTGATGCTGGTCGACCTCGGCCGCAACGATCTGGGCCGGGTGTGCAGGCCGGGCACGGTCAAGGTCGAGGACTACAGCCACGTCGAACGCTACAGCCACGTCATGCACCTCGTGTCGACGGTGACCGGGCTGCTGGCCGACGGCAAGACGGCCCTCGACGCGGTGACGGCCTGTTTCCCGGCGGGCACTCTTTCGGGCGCGCCGAAGGTCCGCGCGATGGAATTGATCGAAGAGGTGGAGAAGACCCGGCGCGGTCTCTACGGCGGGGTGTTGGGATATCTCGACTTCGCCGGCGACGCCGACTTCGCGATCGCGATCCGGACCGCGCTCATGCGGCGCGGTACCGCCTACGTGCAGGCCGGCGGCGGCGTCGTCGCCGATTCCAACGGCCCGTACGAGTACAACGAGGCCGCCAACAAGGCCCGCGCGGTGCTGAACGCGGTCGCCGCGGCCGAGACGCTGAGCGAGCCGTGACGCGCCTCGGGCAGCTCGCGCTGGTTCTCGCCGCGGTGGCGCTGTGGGGGGCGTCCCGTCTGACGTGGGTGCAGGTCTCCTCGTTCGACGGGCTGACGCATCCGAAGACCGATGATCTGACGGGCGCGACGTGGTCGACGGCACTGATCCCGCTCGCCCTCGTGGTGCTGGCGGCCGCGGTGGCAGCGTTGGCGGTGCGCGGCTGGCCGATGCGCATCCTCGCGGTCCTGGTCGCCGGAGCCAGCGCGGCGATGGGCTACCTCGCGATCAGCCTGTGGGTCGTGCCCGATGTCGGTGCGCGCGCCGCGCGTCTGGCCGAGGTGCCGATCACCGCATTGGTGGGCACCGAGCGGCATTCCCTGGGGGCGGTGCTCACGCTGGTGGCGGCGGCTCTGTCGCTGTTCGGGGCGGTTCTGCTGCTGCGCTCGGCGACTCGTTCGGGCGGCGACACCGCCCGCTACGCGCGCCGGCCGGCCGAGGCCGCGGACACCGGCGAGGCGATGTCGGAGCGGATGATCTGGGACGCTCTCGATGCCGGGAACGACCCGACCACGACGGACAAGAAGGGGCGGTGACGGGCCGTGGTGTCGTGGCGACTACCCTTCGTTAAGAATCAAACGGCCGTCAGGGGAAGGGAAACGACAGCTATGGGTTCGGCGACCGTCCTCGACTCCATCCTCGATGGGGTGCGTGCTGATGTCGCCGCTCGCGAGGCCGTCGTCAGCTTGGCCGAGGTCAAGGAAAAGGCCAAGCGTGCACCTGCGCCCCTCGACGTGATGGCAGCCTTCCGGGCGCCGGGCATCGGGGTGATCGCCGAGGTCAAACGGGCGAGCCCGTCGCGCGGCCAGTTGGCCTCGATCGCCGATCCGGCCGAGCTCGCGCGGGCCTACCAAGACGGCGGTGCCCGCGTGATCAGCGTGCTGACCGAGCAGCGCCGTTTCCATGGCTCCCTCGACGACCTGGACGCGGTGCGCGCGGCGGTGTCGATCCCGGTGCTGCGCAAGGACTTCATCGTGCGGCCCTACCAGATCCACGAGGCCCGCGCCCACGGCGCCGACCTGCTGCTGTTGATCGTCGCCGCGCTCGAGCAGCCGGCGCTGGAGTCACTGCTCGAACGCACCGAATCCCTGGGGATGACCGCGCTCGTCGAGGTTCACACCGAGGAAGAGGCCGACCGCGCGCTGCAGGCGGGGGCTTCGCTCATCGGTGTCAACGCCCGCGACCTCAAGACGCTCGAGGTCGATCGTGACTGCTTCGCGCGTATCGCGCCGGGGCTGCCGAGCCACGTCATCCGGGTCGCCGAGTCGGGTGTTCGGGGCACGGCGGACCTGCTGGCCTACGCCGGTGCCGGCGCGGACGCCGTGCTCGTCGGCGAAGGCTTGGTGACCAGTGGAGATCCCCGCAGTGCCGTCGCTGACCTCGTCACCGCCGGCACGCATCCGTCGTGCCCGAAACCCGCGCGCTAAGTGACCACGCACCTGGAACCGGAACTGCCGCGCGCCAGCGCCGCAGTGGCCGAACCGACCTCGCACGATCCCGACGCCCGCGGCCACTTCGGGGTGTATGGCGGCAGGTTCGTCCCCGAGGCGCTGATGGCCGTGATCGAAGAGGTGACCGCCGCCTACGAGAAGGCTCGCGGGGACCAGACGTTCCTCGACGAGCTCGACCGGCTGCAGCGGCACTACACCGGGCGGCCCTCACCGGTGTACGAGGCGGAGCGGCTGGTCGAGCACGCCGGCGGCGCACGGATCTTCCTGAAGCGAGAAGACCTCAACCACACCGGTTCTCACAAGATCAACAACGTGCTCGGGCAGGCGCTGCTGGCCAAGCAGATGGGCAAGACCCGGGTCATCGCCGAGACCGGTGCCGGCCAGCACGGGGTCGCGACGGCGACGGCGTGCGCGCTGCTGGGCCTGGAGTGCGTGATCTACATGGGTGCGGTCGACACCGCGCGCCAGGCACTCAACGTCGCGCGGATGCGGTTGCTCGGTGCCACGGTGGTGGCGGTCGAGTCCGGTTCGAAGACTCTCAAGGACGCGATCAACGAGACGTTCCGCGACTGGGTGACCAACGCCGACAACACCTACTACGCCTTCGGGACGGCGGCCGGTCCGCACCCGTTCCCGATGATGGTCCGCGACTTCCAGCGCGTCATCGGCCTCGAGGCGCGCGCCCAGATGCTCGACCAGGCAGGCCGCCTGCCCGACGCGGTCGTGGCGTGCGTCGGCGGTGGCTCGAACGCGATCGGCATCTTCCACGCCTTCATCGACGACCCGGCGGTACGCCTGGTCGGATACGAGGCGGCCGGCGACGGTGTCGAGACCGGACGGCACGCCGCGACCTTCACGGGCGGGTCGCCCGGCGCGTTCCAGGGCTCCTACTCATACCTGCTGCAGGACGAAGACGGTCAGACCATCGAATCCCATTCGATCTCAGCGGGTTTGGACTATCCCGGCGTCGGACCCGAGCATGCGCTGCTCAAGGACATCGGCAGGGCGCGGTACGAGCCGATCACGGACACCGAGGCGATGGATGCGCTGTCGCTGCTGAGTCGCGCCGAGGGCATCATCCCGGCGATCGAGTCGGCGCACGCGATCGCGGGCGCGCTGAAACTGGGCCAGGAGTTGGGCCCGGGGTCGATCATCTTGGTGAACCTGTCCGGGCGCGGCGACAAGGACGTCGAGACCGCGGCGCGCTGGTTCGGTCTGTTCGAGGAAAATCCGAAATGAGTCGATTGGCAAGCGTTTTCGGTGCCTGCCGGGACGAGGGCCGGTCGGCTCTGATCGGCTACCTGCCGACCGGGTTCCCGGACGTGGACACCTCGATCGCAGCGATGGTCGCTCTCGTCGAGGCGGGCTGCGACATCATCGAGGTCGGCATCGCGTATTCCGATCCAGGGATGGACGGGCCGGTCATCGCGGCCGCCACCGAGGTGGCGCTGCGCGGCGGGGTCAAGGTGCGGGACACTCTGCGGGCGGTCGAGGCAATCAGCGCCGCCGGTGGCAACGCGGTGGTGATGACGTACTGGAACCCTGTGTTGCGCAAGGGCGTTGATGCGTTCAGCCGCGATCTGGCGTCGGCGGGAGGACTGGGGATGATCACCCCGGATCTGATCCCCGACGAGGCCGACGAGTGGCTGGCGGCCTCGGAGGCACACGATCTCGACAGGATCTTCGTGGTGGCGCCGTCCTCGACGCCGGAGCGGCTCAGCGCGACGGTCGATGCCTCGCGCGGGTTCGTGTACGCGGCGTCGACGATGGGTGTCACGGGCGCCCGGGACGCGGTGTCGAATGCGGCGCCGGAGTTGGTGCGGCGCATCAAGGAGCTCTCCGACGTTCCGGTCGGGGTGGGTCTGGGCGTGCGCTCGAGGGAGCAGGCCGCTCAGATCGGTTCGTACGCCGACGGTGTGATCGTGGGGTCGGCGCTGGTGTCGGCGTTGACCGACGGCATCCCGGCGATGCGATCGCTGGCAGAAGAATTGGCTGACGGGGTAAGGCAAAGGGTCACTGCGTGACGTCGACGGTGCTGGCATACATCCCGAGTCCGTCGCAGGGGGTGTGGCATCTCGGCCCCTTCCCGTTGCGTGCGTACGCGCTGTTCATCATCGCGGGCATCGTGGCAGCCCTGGTGTTGGGCGACCGTCGCTGGGTGGCGCGCGGTGGAGAGCCGGGCGTCATCTACGACATCGCGTTGTGGGCGGTGCCGTTCGGCCTGATCGGTGGCCGGCTCTATCACGTCATGACGGACTGGCGAACCTACTTCGGTGAGGATGGCGCGGGATTCGCTGCCGCGCTGAGGATCTGGGACGGCGGACTCGGAATCTGGGGCGCGGTGGCGCTCGGTGCGGTCGGAGCGTGGATCGCGTGCCGGCGGCGGGGGATACCGCTGCCCGCGTTCGGAGACGCGATCGCGCCGGGAATCATCCTGGCCCAGGCCATCGGACGGATGGGCAACTACTTCAACCAGGAACTGTACGGGCGCGAGACGACGATGCCCTGGGGTCTGGAGATCTACGAGCGGGTGAACTCGGCGGGGGTGCCGGACTCGCTGAATGGTGTGTCGACCGGTCAGCTGATCGAGATCGTCCACCCGACGTTCCTGTACGAATTGCTCTGGAACCTGCTGGTGTTCGCGGCGCTGATCCTGGTGGATCGCCGGTTCCGGATCGGACACGGCCGGCTCTTCGCGCTGTATGTCGCCGGCTACTGCGTGGGCCGGTTCTGGGTGGAGCTGATGCGCAGTGATGCGGCGACACACATCGCGGGCATCCGGATCAACACGTTCACCTCGACGTTCGTGTTCATCGCCGCGGTGGTCTACATCATGGTCGCGCCGAAGGGCCGCGAAGATCCGCTGTCGCTGCGTGGCGCGCCGGAGGGTGGCGAGTCGCGCGCCGAGGACATGGTCAAGGACGTGGCGTTGGGAGCGTCGACGACCGGCGTGGTCGCGGCGGCGATCGTGGCGTCCGAGGACGACGAGAAGTCGGTCGCCGAAACGGCCGACGACGAGGACGTCTTGGTCGAGCGTGATGCCGATCTGGAGACCGTCGAGGGTGACGTGGTCGCCGACGGCGATGAGCTGGTCGAGCCGGTTGATACCGCCGACGAACCCACGGAGCGGGAGGCGGGTCTGGGTTCGGTGGATGCCGATGAGGTCGCCGAAGCGGTGGGTGAGGCTGAGGTCGCGCACGCGGTGGCTGTCGAGGGTGAGGACGCGGCTGAGGCGCTGACTGACGAAGAGTCGGAACCGGTCGTGGAGTCCGAGGCCGTCGAGTCGGATGCTGACGCCGCCGAAGGCGCGTTCGCGGACGAAGCCGAGGAGCCTGAGGCTGGTCTCGGTTCGGTCGATGCCGATGAGGCCGCAGAAGCGGTGAGCGATGCCGAGGTCGCGCACGCGGTGGCTGTCGAGGGTGAAGACGCCGCTGAAGCGCTGACCGCCGAGGAGTTTGACGCAGCCGACGAGGCTGAGTCGGCCGAGCCGGAGGCTGGTCTCGGTTCGGTGGATGCCGATGAGGCCGCCGAAGCGGTGGGTGAGGCTGAGGTCGCGCACGCGGTGGCTGTCGAGAGTGAAGACGCCGCTGAAGCGCTGACCGCCGAGGAGTTTGACGCAGCGGAGGAGCCTGAGGCTGCGGAGCGAGAGGCTGGTCTCGGTTCGGTCGATGCTGACGAGGTTGCCGAAGCGGTGGGTGAGGCTGAGGTCGCGCACGCGGTGGCTGTCGGAGGTGAGGACACGGCTGAGGCGCTGACCGCCGAGGAGTCTGAAACGGTCGAAGAGACCGAGACTGTCGAGTCGGATCCTGCCGCTGAGGCGCTGACCGCCGACGAGTTTGACGAAGGCGACGAGGCTGAGTCAGCCGAGCCGGAGGCGGGTCTCGGGTCGGTGGATGCCGACGAGGCCGCAGAAGCGGTGAGCGATGCCGAGGTCGCGCACGCGGTGGCTGTCGAAGGTGAGGACGCGGCTGAGGCGCTGACCGCTGTTGAGTCTGATGCTGCGGAGCCGGAGGCGGGTCTCGGGTCGGTGGATGCCGACGAAGTCGCGGACGCAGTGAGTGACGCTGAAGCTACTCACGCGGTGGCGGTCGAAGGTGAGGAAGCGGCTGAGGCGCTGACCGCCGACGAGTTTGACGAAGGCGACGAGGCTGAGTCAGCCGAGCCGGAGGCGGGTCTCGGGTCGGTGGATGCCGACGAGGCCGCAGAAGCGGTGAGCGATGCCGAGGTCGCGCACGCGGTGGCTGTCGAAGGTGAGGACGCGGCTGAGGCGCTGACCGCTGTTGAGTCTGATGCTGCGGAGCCGGAGGCGGGTCTCGGGTCGGTGGATGCCGACGAAGTCGCGGACGCAGTGAGTGACGCTGAAGCTACTCACGCGGTGGCGGTCGAAGGTGAGGAAGCGGCTGAGGCGCTGACCGCCGACGAGTCTGACGCAGCCGAGGAGCCTGAGGCTACGGGACCGGAGGCGGGTCTCGGTTCGGTCGATGCCGATGAGGCCGCCAAAGCGGTCGGTGAGGCCGAAGTTGCCCACGAGGTGGCGGTTGAGGGTGAAGACGCGGCCGAGGCGCTGACACACGACGGTGAGCCAGAGACCGCTGAGCCAGAAAGCCGCGACAGCGACGCATCGGGTGACCAATCAGAGCCCAATGACGACGACACCCCAGGCGCTGAGACTCCTGCCGCCGCTCCCAAAGCAGCCGAAAGACCCACTGCAGCAGGCCTTTCCGTCGAGGTGGGTCAGCGCGTCCTGCAGTGGGCTCGTCGTCGCAGAAATCGCTGAGCTCTCACCACTGAGTTATCCACAGGCGCAAAAATCTGCGTCGAAGGGTGCCATCCCAGCCCGGTAAGATCGAACACATGTTCGACGAAGATCCGGCCGTGCTGATCGACACCGTGGCTGCTGCTGCGCGTGCGGAGTCGGCGGCGATTGCTCGGCGCTTGGGTTCGGTTGCGTCGTTGTATCGGCGGCGGTGCCGTGATTACGAGGACGCGCAGTTCTGGTTCACCGATGTGTTCGAAGCGGTGGGGGCTGAGGTGTCGGCGGCGCAGAACATCAGTCGTGACCGGGCGATTCATCAGGTGCGGCAGGCGGTGTCGCTGTGGGAGCGGTTGCCGGCAGTGGCCGCGGTCTTCGCCCGGGGTGACATCGATTATCGGATGGTGCAGATCATCGTCACCCGAACGGACAACGTGCTCGACGAGATGGTGGCCGCTGTGGATCGTTCGTTGGCCACTCAGGTGCACAAGTGGATGCGGCTGTCGAAGCCGAAACTGCGGGATCGCATCGATATGTGGGTCGCTGAGCATGATCGGGCGGGAGTGCGGGTTCCGCCGATGGTGGAGGAGAACCGCTATCTCGAGGTGGAGCCGCATCCCAACGCGGCGGGGATGGCGGTGATCAGTGGGGTGCTCGGTGCTGCTGATGCCGATGCCATCGATCAGCGCCTGAACCTGATCGCGGATTCGGTGTGCCCGAATGATCCTCGGTCGAGGCGGCAGCGTCGAGCGGACGCGGCCGGTGCGCTGGGGCGGCTCGAGGGGTCGTTGCCGTGTCAGTGCGGGTCGGCTGATTGCACTGCGGCGACGGTGCGGGAGTCGGCGGCGCAGGTGGTGATTCACGTGCTGGCTGAGCAGAAGACGCTCGACGGCGGCAGTGACCGGCCGGGGTATCTGTCGGGGTTCGGTGTGCTGCCCGCGGAGTCGGTGCGCACGATAGCGAGGACGGCGACGGTCAAGCCGGTGCGTGTTCCCGGCGCGGACGCCGAACCGGGGTATCGGCCATCGGCGGCGCTGCGGGATTTCCTGCAGTGGCGGGATTTGACGTGTCGTTTCCCGGGTTGCGATCGGCCGGTGGCGGGTTGCGATGTGGACCATACGACGCCGTGGCCGTTTGGGCTCACGCATCCCTCGGGGCTCAAACACTTTTGTCGGACGCATCATTTGATCAAGACGTTCTACACCGGTGTCAACGGCTGGACCGATGAGCAGCGCCCCGATGGGTCGGTCGTGCTGCGGTCGCCGACGGGGCACGTGTACACGACCGAGGCGTTCGGGGGTGTGTTGTTCCCCGGGCTGGCCGTACCGACGGCGACGATCACTACCGCGACGCCGACGGAGTCCTCGGATCGCGCCGCGATGATGCCGATGCGCACCAGAACCCGCGAGCAGGATCGTCGAGCGCGTATCGCCCAGGAGCGGCGACAACGCCTCGAACTCGACGCCGAACTCGAACGACAACGACAAGCCAGGCTCGCGGCGACAGACGAGCCGCCCCCGTTCTGAGGTGCCGGTCTGGCATGCTTGTGCCATGACTGAGCCGCAATTCGGTGGCAGCGAGGGCGGCAATCCCTACCCGCCGCCATATCAGCAGCCCGGCTACCCACCCCCGGGTCAGCAGTACGGTCCTCCGCCTGGGCAATTCCCGCCGCCGGTGGGGCAGTACCCGCCGTCGTACACGGATCCCTCCGCGCCGTACGGCCGGCACCCGATGACGGGGGAGCCGCTGTCCGAGAAATCCAAAGTGGTGGCAGGTTTGTTGCAGCTGTTGGGGCTCTTCGGCCTGGTCGGCATCGGCCGCATCTACCTCGGCTACACCGGTCTCGGCGTCGCCCAGCTCGTCGTGGGCCTCATCACCTGCGGCATCGGGGCCGTCATCTGGGGCATCATCGACGCGGTCCTGATCCTCACCGACAAGGTGCGCGATCCGGACGGGCGTCCGCTGCGCGATGGCACCTAGCCTGAGCACAGCCGGCAACAACCGCCTGCTCATCGGGCTCGGTACGGGGGCGGCCCTACTGGGCAGCCTCGCCTACATCGGCCTCGGTGACCCGCACAGCCCGAGCTTCGTGTTCCCGCCGTGCCCGTTCAAGGCACTCACCGGTTGGAACTGCCCTGCCTGCGGCGGCCTGCGCATGACCCACGACCTCCTCCACGGTGACCTCGCCGCGGCCTGGATCGACAACGCCTACGTCCTCATCGGTCTGCCGCTCCTGCTGGCCTTCATCGTCGGCCGACGCGCCCGCGGCAAGCAGGTGCCGACCACACCCCTGCTGGTCGTTGTCGCGGTAACGGCCATCGCGTGGACCGTCGCCCGGAATCTGCCCGGTTTCCCCCTCATCCCGACCGTTCTCGCCGGGTAGCGACCGACCCACGCTGATACAATCGCTCGACGGGCCGCTGCAGTCCCTGACCACGAAGAATCAGGACTGCGAGGAGCATCGTTCATGCTGTTCTCGGCATTGCCCGAACCCCAGGGCCTCTACCACCCCGACCGCGAGGCGGATTCCTGCGGTGTGGCCATGGTGACCGATATCCAGGGCCGCCGATCCCACGGCATCGTCACCGACGGGCTGATCGCCCTCGAGCACCTCGAGCACCGAGGCGCGGCGGGCGCCGAACCCAACAGCGGCGACGGTGCCGGCATCCTGATCCAACTCCCGGTCGACATGCTCGACCAGGTCACCGATTTCGATCTTCCGGCGCCGAATTCCAACGGCGACAACACCTTTGCGGCCGGCATCTGCTACCTCCCGCAGGAGCTTGCCGAACGAGCGGAAGCCCGCGCCACCATCGAAGCCATCGCCGAGGAAGAGGGGCTCGAGATCCTCGGGTGGCGTGAGGTGCCCGTCGATCCGGACGGCGCTGAAATCGGTCAGACAGCGCTGGGTTGTATGCCCCACATGTCACAGCTTTTCGTCGCCGCCCCGGAGCACAACGGCGTGCGCGCCGGCGGAATCGACCTCGACCGTCGCGTCTACCCCCTGCGCAAGCGCGCCGAGCGGGGCAGCGTCTACTTCCCGTCGCTGTCCAGCCGCACCATGGTCTACAAGGGCATGCTCACCACACTGCAACTGCCGCAGTACTTTCCGGATCTGCGTGACGAACGCTGCGTCAGTGCGATCGCGATCGTGCACAGCCGCTTCTCCACCAACACCTTCCCCTCCTGGCCTCTCGCACACCCCTTCCGCTTCGTCGCCCACAACGGTGAGATCAACACCGTGCGCGGCAATCGCAACCGCATGCACGCCCGCGAGGCCATGCTCGCCAGCGCGACGATCCCCGGCGACCTCGCCCGGCTCTCCCCGGTGTGCACCCCCGACGCGTCCGATTCCGCATCGTTCGACGAGGTCCTCGAACTCCTCCATCTCGGCGGCCGCGCCCTGCCCCACGCCGTGCTGATGATGATCCCGGAGGCGTGGGAGAACAACACCACGATGGACGACGCCGAGCGCGCCTTCTGGCAGTACCACGCCTCGCTCATGGAACCCTGGGACGGCCCGGCCTGTGTCACTTTCACCGACGGCACCCTCGTCGGAGCCGTGTTGGACCGCAACGGGTTACGGCCCGGCCGCTGGTGGCGCACCATCGACGACCGTGTGATCCTGGCCAGTGAGAGCGGCGTGCTCGACGTCCCGTCGGCGCAGATCGTCGCCAAGGGACGGCTCCAGCCGGGGAAGATGTTCCTGATCGACACCGCTGCCGGACGCATCGTCTCCGACGACGAGATCAAGCAGGACCTCGCGACGGCCGAACCGTACGGCGAGTGGCTGCACGCCGGACTGCTCGACATCAAGACCCTGCCAGACCGTGTCCGCGTAGCGCCCAATCACGATTCGGTGGTCCGCCGTCAGATCAGCTTCGGCTACACCGAGGAAGATCTGCGCATCCTGCTCACCCCGATGGCGGCCTCGGGTGGCGAGCCGCTGGGGTCCATGGGCACTGACACCCCGGCCGCGGTGCTCTCCGAGCGATCCAAGTCTCTCTACGATTACTTCGTCGAACTCTTCGCCCAAGTCACCAACCCCCCGTTGGACGCCATCCGCGAAGAGGTCGTCACCTCGATGTCGCGCGTGATGGGCCCCGAGCACAACCTGCTCGAACCGACGGCCGCCTCGTGCCGTCAGATCACCCTGGGCTGGCCGGTGCTCGACAACGACGAGCTCAACAAGATCGTGCACATCAACGACGACGGCGAGCATCCCGGGCTGCGCACCGCCGTGCTCAAAGCCCTCTACCGCGTCGAACGCGGCGGTGAGGGGCTCGCCGACGCTCTCGAGGATCTGCGTACCCGCGCCTGCGATGCCATCGCCAAAGGTGCTCGCACACTGGTCATCTCCGATCGGGACTCCGACCACACCAAGGCGCCGATCCCGTCCCTTCTCGCCGTGTCGGCGGTCCACCACCACCTGGTGCGCACCAAGCAGCGCACCGCCGTCGCGCTCGTCGTCGAGACCGGCGACGCCCGCGAGGTCCACCACATCGCGATGCTGATCGGTTTCGGCGCCGCCGCGGTCAACCCCTATCTGGCATTCGAATCCATCGAGGACCTCATCCGCGAAGGCGAGCTCACCGGGATCGAAACCGCGACCGCCGTGAGGAATTACCTCAAAGCGCTCGGCAAGGGCGTGATGAAGGTGATGAGCAAGATGGGGATCTCGACGGTGGCCTCCTACACCGGTGCCCAGGCGTTCGAGGCGGTCGGCATCGACAAGGAGGTCATCGACGAATACTTCACCGGGACCCCGACCCAACTGGGCGGTGTCGGACTCGACGTCATCGCCGAAGAGGTGAAGCTGCGGCACCGCCGCGCGTACCCGGAGAACCCGACCGAACGTGTCCACCGCCGCTTGGAGGTGGGCGGCGAGTACGCCTTCCGCCGCGAAGGCGAGCTGCATCTCTTCACCCCCGAAGTCGTGTTCCTGCTGCAGCATTCGACTCGCACCGGCCGCTACGAAGTATTCGAGAAGTACTCCGAGGAGGTCAACCGGCTCGCCCGTGAGGGCGGCGCGTTGCGTGGGCTGTTCGCGTTCAAGGAGGGAATGCGCCCGCCGGTGCCGCTCGACGAGGTCGAACCCGCCAGCGAGATCGTCAAGCGCTTCAACACCGGTGCGATGAGCTACGGCTCGATCTCTGCGGAAGCGCACGAGACAATGGCTGTCGCGATGAACCGCCTCGGTGGCCGGTCCAACAGTGGCGAGGGCGGCGAAGACACCGACCGACTCTATGACCCGATGCGCCGCAGCGCGGTCAAGCAGGTGGCCTCAGGGCGGTTCGGCGTCACCAGCGACTACCTGGTGAACGCCACCGACATCCAGATCAAGATGGCCCAGGGCGCCAAACCCGGTGAGGGCGGCCAACTTCCGGGCTACAAGGTGTACCCCAACATCGCCAAGACCCGGCACTCGACGCCCGGGGTGGGGCTCATCTCGCCGCCACCGCACCACGACATCTACTCGATCGAGGACCTCGCCCAGCTGATCCACGACCTGAAGAACGCCAACGCCGACGCCCGCATCCACGTCAAGCTGGTCAGCTCGGTGGGTGTCGGCACGGTCGCCGCGGGTGTGTCCAAGGCGCATGCCGACGTCGTGCTGATCTCCGGATACGACGGTGGCACCGGTGCGGCGCCGTTGACGAGCCTCAAGCACGCCGGCGCGCCCTGGGAGATCGGGCTGGCCGACACCCAGCAGACGTTGATGCTCAACGGACTCCGCGACCGCATCACCGTGCAATGTGACGGCGGGATGCGCACCGCGCGGGACGTGATGGTGGCCATGCTGTTGGGCGCCGAGGAATTCGGCTTCGCCACCGCGCCGTTGGTGGTGTCGGGCTGCATCATGATGCGCGTCTGTCACCTCGACACCTGCCCAGTCGGGGTGGCGACGCAGAACCCTGAACTGCGTGCACGATTCACGGGCAAGCCCGAGTTCGTCGAGACGTTCTTCCAGTTCATCGCCGAAGACATTCGCAAGCATCTCGCCGAACTCGGCTTCCGCAGCGTCGACGAAGCCGTCGGACATGCCGAGATGCTCGACACCGATCTGGGCGTCGCGCACTGGAAGAGCAAGGGCCTGGACCTGAGCCCGATCTTCGCGGTGCCACCGACTGACACCGAGCGCCGCCGCGTGCGCGACCAAGATCACGGTCTGGCGCAGGCGTTGGACCGCACGCTGATCCAGCTGTGCGAGGGGGCGCTCGAAGACGCCCACCCGGTGCGGCTCGAACTTCCGGTGCGCAACGTCAACCGCACCGTCGGCACCCTGCTCGGTAGTGAGGTCACCCGCCGCTACGGCGCCGAGGGACTGCCCGACGACACCATCCACGTCACGCTGACCGGATCGGCCGGCCAGAGCGTCGGAGCGTTCCTGCCGCCAGGGGTCACCATCAATCTGATCGGTGACGCGAACGACTATGTCGGCAAGGGCCTTTCGGGCGGACGCATCATCGTCCGACCCGACGACGACGTGCTGTTCCTGCCCGAGGACAACGTGATCGCCGGCAACACTTTGCTCTACGGCGCCACGTCGGGCGAGGTGTTCCTGCGCGGACGGGTCGGGGAGCGGTTCGCCGCACGCAACTCCGGGGCGCTGGCGGTCACCGAGGGCGTGGGCGACCATGCGTGCGAGTACATGACCGGGGGACGGGTGGTGGTTCTGGGTCCGATCGGCCGGAACATGGCCGCAGGCATGTCGGGCGGCATCGCCTACGTGCTCGGCCTCGACCCGCACCGTGTCAACACCGATATGGTCGAGCTGCAAACGCCGGACGGCGTCGATCTGGCATGGCTGCGCGACGTCGTCGCCTGCCATGCCCATCACACCGGCAGCACGGTCGCGACGTCGCTGCTGTCGGATTGGCCCCGCCGCAGCGCGCAGTTCACCAAGATCATGCCGCGCGACTACCAGCGCGTGCTCCAGGCCACCCGGATGGCCAAAGCCGAGGGCAGAGACGTCGACGCAGCGATCATGGAGGCAAGTCGTGGCTGATCCGTACGGATTCCTGGACGTCGCGAAGGTCGAGGCGGCCAAGCGGCCCGTCGACGAACGCGTTGGTGACTGGCGCGAGGTGTACGAACGTCAGGATCCCCACGAACGCGCCGGTGAGGTGTCCCAGCAGGCGCGACGCTGTATGGATTGCGGTATTCCGTTCTGCCACAGCGGAACTGCTGGCTGTCCGCTCGGCAATCTGATCCCCGAGTGGAACGATCTGGTGAGGCGCGAGCGCTGGGATGCCGCCAGTGAGCGTCTGCACGCCACCAACAACTTCCCGGAATTCACGGGCCGGCTCTGTCCCGCCCCGTGCGAGGTCGCCTGCGTGCTGTCGATCGCCGAAGAGAAGACCGGCGGTAGCGTCACGATCAAGCGTATCGAGCAGACCATCGCCGATCAGGCCTGGATGGACGGCATCGTGGAACCGCAGCCGGCGGCGATCGCGACCGGCAAGCGGGTGGCCGTGGTGGGGTCCGGACCGGCCGGATTGGCTGCGGCCCAACAACTCACGCGCGCCGGACACGACGTGACGGTCTACGAACGCGACGACCGCATCGGCGGCCTGATGCGGTACGGCATCCCCGAGTACAAGCTCGAGAAGGCCACGCTGAACCAGCGGCTGGCCCAGATGCGGGCGGAGGGAACGCGTTTCGTCACCGAATGTGAGGTCGGCGTCGACGTGACCATCGATGCCTTGCGCGCCCAGTACGGCGCGGTCGTGCTCGCCGTCGGCGCGTTGCGGGCCCGCGACAACGCAGTGGAGGGGCGCGATCTGGCGGGTGTGCACTTGGCCATGGAGCATCTGGTGCCCGCGAACAAGGAGTGCGAGGGCGACGGTCCCAGCACGATCTCGGCCGAGGGCAAGCACGTGGTGATCATCGGCGGCGGCGACACCGGCGCGGACTGCCTGGGCACCGCGCACCGGCAGGGTGCGGCGTCGGTGACCCAACTCGACTACAACCCCGAGCCGCCGGAGTATCGCGACGAGTCCAGTGCGCCTTGGCCCATGTGGCCGGTGGTTCTGCGCACCCGGCTCTCCCCGGCACATGCCGAGGGCGGGGAGCGTCGCTACCAGGTCGCCGTCCAGCGGTTCGTCGGTGACGAGCAGGGCAACCTGCGCGCGCTGGAGATCGCTGAGGTCAAGGTCGAGCGTGACGCGTCGGGCCGGCGGCAGATCACCCCGGTGGGCGACAGTCTGGAGATCCGCTGCGACTTGGCGCTGCTGGCCATCGGGTTCGACGGCGTGGAGCACATGCCTCTGCTCGACGGCCTCGGTCTGACGCTGAGTCCGCGCGGCACGCTGCGCTGTGGGCAGGACTGGCAGACCGACTCGCCCGGGGTGTTCGTCTGTGGGGACGCTCACCGAGGTGCGTCGCTGATCGTGTGGGCGATTGCGGAGGGGCGCAGTGCCGCCGCCGCGGTCGACGCTTTCCTGATGGGCGAGACGGACCTTCCCGCGCCGGTCAGGCCTGGTGCGCTCCCGCTGGCCGTCATCTGAATCGATTAACGACTATGCTCGGCATCCGTGAGTAGACGCGGAAAAATCGTCTGTACGTTGGGTCCGGCCACGGCCACCGAAGATGCGGTCCGCAAGCTCGTCGAGGCGGGCATGGACGTCGCCCGGCTGAATTTCAGCCACGGTGACTACCCCGATCACGAGGCCAACTACAAGCGGGTCCGGATGGCATCCGATCGCACCGGGCACGCCGTCGGCATCCTCGCCGACCTGCAAGGCCCCAAGATCCGCCTCGGTCGTTTCGCCGACGGCCCGACGGTGTGGGAGAACGGCGAGACGGTGCGCATCACCGTCGAGGACTGCGAAGGCACCCACGATCGGGTGTCGACGACCTACAAGCGGCTGGCCCAGGACGCGGCGCCGGGAAACCGGGTGCTGGTCGACGACGGCAACGTCGGTCTGGTGGTCGAGCACATCGACGGCAACGACGTCGTCTGCACGGTCACCGAGGGCGGCAAGGTCAGTAACAACAAGGGGATGTCGCTGCCGGGGATGAACGTCTCCGCGCCGCCCCTGTCCGAGAAGGACATCGAGGACCTGGAGTTCGCTCTGCGCCTCGGCGTCGACCTGGTCGCGCTGTCGTTCGTGCGGTCGCCGGCCGATGTCGAACTCGTGCACGAGGTGATGGACCGAGTCGGGCGGCGTGTCCCGGTCATCGCGAAGCTGGAGAAGCCGGAAGCGATCGACAACCTCGAGGCCATCGTGCTCGCGTTCGACGCGATCATGGTCGCCCGCGGCGATCTGGGTGTCGAGCTGCCGCTCGAAGAGGTGCCGCTGGTGCAGAAGCGCGCCATCCAGATGGCGCGGGAGAACGCCAAGCCCGTCATCGTGGCCACGCAGATGCTGGAGTCGATGATCGAGAACTCCCGGCCCACCCGGGCCGAGGCGTCCGACGTGGCGAACGCCGTGCTCGACGGCGCCGATGCGGTGATGCTCTCGGGCGAGACATCGGTCGGCAAGTGGCCGTTCGAGACGGTGCGCACCATGGCCCGCATCATCTCCGCAGTGGAGGAGAACTCGGTGGCGGCCCCGCCGCTGACCCACGTGCCACGCACCAAGCGCGGCGTGATCTCCTACGCCGCCCGCGACATCGGTGAGCGCCTGGACGCCAAGGCTCTCGTCGCGTTCACCCAGTCCGGTGACACCGTGCGCCGGCTGGCCCGCTTGCACACCCCGCTGCCGGTGCTCGCGTTCACAGCGCTACCCGAGGTGCGCAGCCAGCTCGCGTTGACCTGGGGTACCGAGACGTTCATCGTGCCGCACATCCAGACCACGGACGGCATGATCCGGCAGGTGGACAAGTCGATGCTCGAGTTGGGTCGCTACAAGCGCGGTGATCTGGTGGTCATCGTCGCGGGTGCGCCTCCCGGCACAGTAGGGTCGACGAATCTCATTCACGTCCACCGCATCGGCGAGGACGACGTCTAGACCCAGGGGGTTGCGTGTCAGCAGACTTCGATGAACTGCTGGCAGTACTCGACCTGACGCGGGTCGGCGGACACACCTCGGACCTCTTCACGGGCCGCCACCCGAGCAAGAACCCGGTTCGCACGTTCGGCGGGCAGATGATGGCCCAGGCGTTCGTCGCGGCGGGCCGCACGCTGAGCCATCCCGTCCCGCCGAGCACGCTGTCGGTGCACTTCATCGCCGGCGGCGATCCCGAGAAGGACCTCGAGTTCCACGTGGTGCGCCTGCGGGACGAGCGCCGCTTCGCCAACCGGCGGGTCGACGTCATGCAGGACGGGGCGCTTCTGACCACCGCGCTGGTGTCCTATCTGGCCGGCGGCAAGGGACTCGAGCACGGGGCGACGGCGCCCGAGGTGGCCGAACCGCTGGACGTGCCGCCGATCGACGAGCTGCTGGGCGGCTACGAAGAGGTCGTCCCGCACTTCGCCAACGCGCTGCGGCCGATCGAGTGGCGCTACACCAACGACCCGGCCTGGATCATGCGGGACAAGGGTGACCAACTGCCGCACAACCGCGTATGGATGACCGCCCGCGGCGCCATGCCCGACGATCCTGTCCTGCACGCTGCGGCGCTGGTCTATTCGTCGGACACCACCGTGCTGGATTCGATCATCACCACACACGGTTTGTCCTGGGGCCACGACAGGATCTTCGCCGTGACGACGAACCATTCGATGTGGTTCCACCGACCGGTGCACTTCGACGACTGGGTGCTGTACTCGACCACCTCGCCGGTGGCGGCTGAGTCGCGCGGCCTGGGTTCCGGGCACTTCTTCGACCGGTCGGGGCAGCTGCTGGCCACGGTCGTGCAGGAGGGGATCGTGAAGTACTTCCCGGCCCGGACTACCGGGTAGGCGTCACCGTCACCGAGAACTGATCTTCGACGCGCCGCTGGAAGTCCTCGGCGCACTGCTCGACGGCCGAGTTGTCGTTGCCGGCGCGGCTCAGGCAGTCGACGTAGTCGGTTCCGCCGACCTGGTCGAAGAGCCCGATGTAGATCGGGATGAACACGAGTGCGGCGACGATGGAGACGGCACCGAGCACGATGCCGGCGGTCGCGACGCCGCCGTTGGTCGCTTCGCCGCGCTTGACCCTGCCGCGGGCGATGAATCCGATGATGACCGCGCTGAGTCCCAGCACGATCCCGCCGGCGATCGACCAGCACAGCACGACGCCGACGATCGCGAGAATCAGTGCGGTGGTGCCCAATCCGTTCTTGGGTGCCGACGCGGGCGGCGGGCCGCCGGGATGACCCCCGTAACCGCCGTAGCCCCCGTAGTTGCCGTATTGCGGCGGCGGCCCGTAGGGAGGTGGTCCGTACGGCGGCGGCGGAGGGGGCGGTGCGTCGCTCATGCCGGTGAGATTACCCGGACGTTCAGAGATTCCGGCAGATGATGAGTGGCGACGACGACGGTGCGCTCGGCGCCGAACAGGCCTGACGGGGCGAGGATGTCGGACAGCAGTGTCTCGGCGTCGGAGCGGTCGAGATGCTCGGTGGGCTCGTCGAGCAGCACGGTCGGCGCGGTGCAGATCAACGCCCGCGCCAGCAGCAGTCGTCGGCGCTGGCCGGCCGACATCGAGGCCGCTCCTCCCACGAGCACCGTCGACAGCCCGTCGGGCAGGCCGGCGAGCCAGGGGCCCAGCCCGACCCGGGTCAGCGCGTCGGTCAGTTCCGCGTTGCTCGCGTCGCCGCGGGCCACCAGCAGGTTGTCGCGCACCGTGGTGGCGAACAGGTGGGCGTCCTCGGCGAAGAACGTGCCCGCGGTGCGCATCAACAGGGTGGTCTTCCCGCAGCCGCTCGGCCCGACGACGGCGATGCGGTCTCCGCGTTCGACGTGCAGGGTGGCGACGTCGGGGCGGCGGCGCGTGATGTCGTCCGCTTCGGTGAGCGCCCTCAGGCGCCGGGCGGCGACGCGTGCCCTGCTCACGGTGACCGCAGCAGCAGGCAGGGCCGCCGTCGCCTCGAAAGCCGACAGCGGCAGCAGCATCAGGACGGCCAGCGTGGTCGGGGCGACGGTGTGTGCCAGCGCAATACCGGCCATCAGCGCGCCGAGCACGCTGATGCCGGTGGCTGCGGCGGGGGCCGCTGCGGCGACGGCTGCCGGTGCGGCCGCGCGGTCGATCGCATGCCCCCAGCGCCGCTGCTGGGCGGCGGCGTCGGCGAGGATGCCGGGGAGGCGGCCGGCGACCCTCAGCTCGGCCGCATGCTCCAGTGCGAGGAGCGCTGCCGTGTCGCGGTCGGAATGGTTTTGCGCAGCAACGGCTTCAGCCTGCCGGGTGGCACGCGCCGCCACCGCTGGAGCGGCCACGCCTGCGAGCAGGAGGCTGGCGGCGAGCATGGCTGCCGCGGTCGGGGAGATCAGTCCCACGGTGATCACGGCGGCGATCCCGAGAACGCCGGCGACGCATATCGGCACGACGGCACGCACCAGCACGTCGGCCACGTCGTCGACGCCGGCGCCGATGCGGGCGACGAGATCGCCGCTGTGCCTTCGGGTCACGTCGTCGTCCGGGACGGCGGCCAACCGCGCGAACACGCGTTCGCGGGCCGAGGCGGCGGCTCGCAACGCGGTGTCATGGGAGGCCAGCCGTTCGCAGTAGCCGAACACGCCGCGGGAGATCCCGAAGGCACGCACGGCGACGACGGCGATCGTCAGGTCCAGGACGGGGGGCATCTGCCATGCGCGCGTGATCAACCACGCCGACACCCCGGCCAGGGCCAGCGCGCTGCCGAGCGAGAGGATGCCGAAGGCGATCGCCAGCAGCAGGCGTGACAGACGCGGTCGCAGCAGGTCATACACCCACATGTGCAGGCACCCCCATGTCGATGACGCTGTCGCCGATCGCCAGCACCGTGTCGCGGTGCCCCACCACGACGACCGTCGCACCGTCGGTGGCGCGGGTGCGGATCGCCGCCAGCACAGCGTGTTCGGTCTGCTCGTCGAGATGTGCGGTGGGTTCGTCGAGCAGCAGCACCGGCGCCGGCGAGCCCAGGACGCGGGCCAGCCCCAGCCGCTGACGCTGTCCCAGTGACAGGCCGACCCCGTTCTGCCCGATCCTGGTGTCCAGGCCGTCGGGCAGGTCAGCGAGCACGTTATCGAAACGTGCTGCGCGACAGGCATCCTCGAGATCGGGCAGTGGCCCGAAGAGCTCGAGGTTCTCGCGCACGGTGCCGGGGATCACGACAGGGCGGTGCGCCAGCCACGCGACCTGGCGCCACCACCACGTCGGGTCGAGGTCGGCGACGTCGACACCGTCGATCCGCACGCGGGCATCCGATGCCTGATCGAGTCCGAGCACGGCCTGCAGCAGTGTCGACTTGCCGCACCCGTTGGGTCCTGTCAGGACGGTGATCCGGCCCGGTTCGGCGAGTAAGGCGGGCCTGCCCACCGCGATGGTGACCGCGCCGCTGTCGAGGACGCGAGAGCCGGCCTGCGACGGCTGGACGGAGTCGAGGAACGCGAACGCGGCCTGCACTGCGGTCTTGCCGTCCTGCGCGCTGTGGAAGGCCGCACCCACCCGGCGCAGCGGCCAGAACACCTCGGGGGCGAGCAGCAACGCGGTCAGCGCGGTCGCCAGCGGAATGTGGCCGTACACCAGTCGCATTCCGACGCTGACTGCCACCAGGGCCACCCCGAGAGTGGCCAGCAGTTCGAGCACGAGCGCGGACAGGAACGCGATGCGCATCGTGGCCATCGCCGAACGGCGATGCGCCGCACCCAGTTCGGCGACCTTCGCGATCGCCCCCTCGGCGCGGCCCAATGCCCGCAGCGTCGGCAGTCCCGCGACGAGATCCAGCAGGCGGGCCTGCAGCGTGGTCATCGCGGCCAGTGCCGCCGCCGACCGGTCCTCGGTGGCCAGACCGATGAGGATCATGAAGATCGGGACCAGCGGCAGGGCGACGAGCACGATCGCCGCGGCCTGCCAATCCACGAACGCGATCACGACGACGGTGGCGGGGGTCAGGATCGCCGCGAGGAACAGCGACGGCAGGTAGGCGGTGAAATACACACGGAGACCGTCGAGTCCACGGGTGATGACGGCGGCCGCGTCGTCGCGGCGCCGCGCCAGCTCCCGCGGGGGTGCGTCCGTTGCGGCGCGCAGCACCTGGTCACTCAGGTCGGCGATGACGTCGCTGGCGCCGTGCTGTGCCAGCCGACCCTGCTGCCACTGCGTCAGGACGCGGACGATCCACAGCGCGGCCAGCAGCGTGATCGGGGCGGCCAGCGCACCGACGGTCCGGGACGCCGGGTCGGTGATGATCCGGGCGACCAGGCCGGCGAGCACCACAGCCGATCCGATCGTGGCGCCGGCGATCACCACCCCGCACACGGTGGTGGCGACCAGGAACCGGCGCATCGCCACCGAGACCCGCCACAGCCGCGGGTCGATCGGGGCGCGCGAACTCGTCGTCAGGACGTGTGCCTCGTCAATCCGATGGAGGCCGGGATGGCCGCGGCGGTGATGCGCTGGCGGAACACCCAGTACGTCCACGCCTGGTACCCCATGACGAGGGGGAGCAGCGTCAGCGACGCCCAGCTCATGATCTTCAGCGTGTACGGCGTCGACGAGCCGTTGTAGATGGTCACGTTCCAGTCGGGATTCAGGGTGGAGGGCAACAAGTTCGGGTACATCGAGCCGAACAGCAGCACCGCGACTGCGGCCACGACGATCATCGTCGCGACGAATGCCCGGCCCTCGCGCTCACCGCGCCACACCAGCGCGACGGCGCCCAGAAGTGCGACCACCGCGACCGCCAGCGCCCACCAGGTCCACGACTTTCCGTGTGCCAGCTGTGTCCACAAGCCGAAACCGCCGGCGAGCACGACCGCGGGGGCGGACAGGATGCGGCCGAACCGGAAGGCGTCCTCGCGCACCGGGCCTGAGGTCTTCAACGCCACGAACACTGCGCCGTAGAACGCGAACAGCGACGCGGTCGCGAGCCCGCCGAGCAGTGTGTAGACGCTGACGACGTCGGTCAGCGTGGCCTGCGAACGCCCGTCGGCGTCGATCGGGAGGCCCTGCACCAGGACGGCGAACGCGACACCCCAGAGGATGGCGGGTAGCCAGGACCCGGCCGCGATGCCGATGTCGGCCCAGCCGCGCCACCGGGGATCGTCGATCTTGCCGCGCCATTCGATGCCGACGACACGCAGGATCATGCCGACCAAGATCGCCAGCAGGGGCAGGTAGAGCGAGGAGAACACCGTCGCGTACCAGACCGGGAACGCGGCGAACATCGCTGCGCCCGCAGTGATCAGCCAGACCTCGTTGGCGTCCCACACCGGTCCGATCGTGTTCAGCGCGGCCCGGCGATGCTGCTCCGAATCGCCCTGCCCGACCGCGCCGAACGGGATCATCAGCATGCCGACGCCGAAGTCGAACCCTTCCAGGACCAGGAAGCCGAGGAACAGCGCCGCGATGAGGAAGAACCAGAGTTCTTGCAGTCCCATGGTTTTCGCGTCCTCTCAGTAGGCGAACGACAGGGGAGCGACGTCGTCGGAGCTGGGTGGGGCGGGCGGGGCCGGTTCCGAATCGTGGTCCTGGGGACCCTCGACGACGTAGCGGCGCATCAGCCAGAACCAGACCACCGCCAGAGCGCCGTAGAGGAGCGTGAAGGTGCCCAGAGAGAACAGCACCAAACCCACGGAGTGCCCGGAGACGCCGTCCTGCACCGTCATTCGCACCATCTGGTCGCCCGTCGGGTTGGGTACCACCACCCACGGTTGGCGGCCCATCTCGGTGAACACCCAGCCGGCCGAGTTCGCCAGGAACGGCGCCGGAATGGTCAGGATGCCGAAGCGGCCGTACCAGCGCTGGTCGGGAATGCGTCCGCGCCGGGTCAGCCACAACGTGGCGAGGGCGAACGCGACGGGGACCATGAGCAGACCGATCATGGCGCGGAACGCCCAGTAGGTGACGAACAAGTTGGGTCGGTAGTCGCCGGGCCCGAACTTCTCCTGGTACTGCTCCTGCAGATCCTGCACGCCCTGCAGCGTCACGCCGCTGAACTTGCTCTCGGCGAGGAACGGCAGCACGTAGGGCACCTCGATGAGGTGGCTGACGCTGTCACAGTTGTTGTGGGTGCCGACGGTCAGGACCGAGAACATGGGGTCGGTCTCGGTGTGGCACAACGATTCGGCCGAGGCCATCTTCATCGGCTGCTGGACGAACATCAGCTTGCCCTGGATGTCGCCGGTGAAGAACAAGCCGCCGGCCGCGACGAGCGCCACGACCGAGCCGAGCATCGCGGCGGGCCGGTACATCGCGCGGCTGTCTGCGGGGCCGTCAGAGCGCTTCGAGCGCACCATCAACCAGGCCGAGACGCCGGCGACGAACGCGCCGGCAGTCAGAAAGGCGCCGGTGACGGCGTGCAGGAACGCCCAGATCGCGGTGTTGTTGGTCAGCAGTGCGGCGAAGTCGGTCAGCTCGGCGCGGCCGGTCTCGGGGTTGAACTTCGCGCCGACGGGATGCTGCATGAACGAGTTCGCGGCGATGATGAAGAACGCCGAGGCGTTGACACCGAAGGCGACGACCCAGATGCACGCCAGGTGCAGCGCGCGAGGCAGTCGGCTCCAGCCGAAGATCCACAAGCCGATGAAGGTCGATTCGAAGAAGAAGGCGATCAGACCTTCGAACGCCAGTGGCGCTCCGAAGATGTCACCGACGAACTTCGAGTACTCGCTCCAGTTCATGCCGAACTGAAACTCCTGGACGATGCCGGTGGCGACGCCGATCGCGAAGTTGATCAGGAAAAGCTTTCCGAAGAACTTCGTGAGCCGGTACCAGGCCGTGTTGCCGGTGACGTGCCAGACCGTCTGCATGACGGCGATCAGCGGCGCCAAACCGATGGTGAGAGGGACGAAGATGAAGTGGTAGACGGTCGTGATGCCGAACTGCCACCGCGAGACGTCCAATGCGTCCATGTGCCACTCCCTCGTCCACCCACACTCTACGACAGAGTGTAGTAGCGCGGTGGGCTCTGCGGGCTAGGGACTTTCGACCCTGGTCTGAGGGCCTGTGTGCTCAGGGCCGTGTGCGACTGCCTTGCGCAATCCGATCGCCGAGGCGACCTCGAAAACGCCCAGGACGATCAACCAGATGCCGACCACCATCGCCAGGGTGGCCAGTGAGGTGAACGGCGAAGCAAGCATGACCACACCGGCGATCAGGCTGACCACGCCGATGACGATCGCCCAGCCACGTCCGGGAAGCGTCGGATCGCTGATCGCCGAAACGGCCGTGGCCACGCCGCGGAAGATGAAGCCGATGCCGATCCAGATGGCCAGCAGCAGGATCGAGTTCTGCAGGCTGCGGAAGCACAGCACTGCGAGGATCAGCGCTGCCGCTCCGCTGACGAACAGCAGGACCCGACCGCCGGCCGACACGTGCAGGCTGAAGGCGAAGACGACCTGCCAGATGCCCGAGATCAACAGGTAGGCGCCGAAGAAGATCGCGGCGACGACGATGGTGATGGCCGGCCACGCGAGAACGCAGATGCCGAGGACCACCGCGAGGACGCCCGAAATCAGCGCCGTCTTCCATAAATGCGCAAGCATGCTTGGGGGAGCAGGGGTTTCCATCCGCGCAGTGTGGCACAAGCGGTGTCGCAGATTCGGGATAGCTCGCGTTCCCCTGCTACAGCGTTACAGCTCCACTACTGTTCCGTTACCGGCGCTGCGCGCCGGGTCATCGGTCGTTAACGTCCTTGGCTGGACATGCCGGAAAGAAAGTAGAGGCGACTGTGTTGGGTGAAAAGCAAGACCGCCGGACCAAGATCTGGCGGGCTGTGGCGGTATTCGCCGCAACGGGAGCCCTGGCGTTGTCGGGCTGTGCCAGCGGCGGCGACTCGGGCGGCGGTGGCGGCAGCTCGTCGACCAGCGCCGCTCCGGCGGAGAAGGTGGAAGAGATCGCCAACACCGTGCCCGAGGCCATCAAGTCCTCCGGCAAGCTGGTGATCGGGGTCAACATCCCCTACGCCCCGAACGAGTTCAAGGATGAGAGCGGCAAGATCGTCGGCTTCGACGTCGACCTGATGAACGCGATCGCCGGCACGCTCGGCCTCACCCCGGAATACCGGGAAGCCGACTTCGCCAAGATCATCCCGTCCATTCAGCAGGGCACCTTCAACGTCGGGATGTCGTCGTTCACCGACAGCAAGGAGCGCGAGCAGTCGGTCGACTTCGTCACCTACTTCTCGGCGGGCACGGCGTGGGCGCAGAAGCTGGGCGCCGGCATCGATCCGAACAACGCGTGCGGCAAGAGGGTGGCGGTGCAGGCCACCACGGTCCAGGAGACCGACGAGCTGCCGGCCAAGAGCAAGAAGTGCACCGACGAGGGCAAGCCGGCGATCAGCATCGTGCCGTTCGACGGCCAGGACGCGGCCACCAATGCGGTGGTGCTCGGCCAGGCCGACGCGATGTCGGCTGATTCGCCGGTGACGCTGTATGCGATCAAGCAGACCAACGGCAAACTCGAACAGGCCGGTCAGACCTTCGACTCGGCGCCC
Organism: Mycobacterium sp. IDUB_1; assembly: GCF_055419625.1. NCBI lineage: Bacteria > Bacillati > Actinomycetota > Actinomycetes > Mycobacteriales > Mycobacteriaceae > Mycobacterium > Mycobacterium sp. IDUB_1. Next base: position 178,843 of record NZ_JBVAYA010000006.1, read on the forward strand.
TACGGGTGGCCGGTGGCCAAGGGCTCGCCCCTGGCGCAGTCGCTGCTGCAGGCTCTCGAGCATCTGATCGAGAACGGCAAGTACAAGGAGATCGCCGGGAACTGGGGCCTGGAAGCGGGCATGATCGACAAGCCCGTGATCAACGGCGCGGTCTCCTAGGCGAAAGCGAAACTGATGAGTGATGCCGGCGCGCCGCCGCAGACCATCGACGCGGTACCGCTGAAGCACCCGTGGCGGTGGGTGGCGGCGGCCGTCATCCTCATCCTGGCCGGCCTGTTCGTCTACGGGGCGGCCACCAATCCGGCCTACCGATGGTCGGTGTTCGCCGAGTACCTGTTCGACAAGCGGGTGCTGACGGTCGGACTGGTCAACACCCTGCAGCTCACCGTGTACTCGATGGTGCTCGCCGTCGCGCTCGGAGTGCTGCTGGCCGTCATGCGGCTCTCGCCCAACCCGGTGTTCCGCTGGGTGGCGTGGGTGTACCTGTGGATCTTCCGCGGCACCCCGATCTACGTGCAGTTGGTGTTCTGGGGCCTGATCCCGACGATTTACCAGCAGGTGCGCCTCGGGGTGCCGTTCGGCCCGTCGTTCTTCCAAGTCGACCTGCAGAGCCTGTCCATCCCGTTCCTGCTCGCCACGTTGGGCCTGGCCCTGAACGAGGCGGCCTACATGGCCGAGATCATCCGCGCGGGCATCTCGTCGGTGCCCGAGGGCCAGCTCGAGGCGTCCACCGCGTTGGGAATGTCGTGGGGGCTGGCGATGCGGCGTACGGTGCTGCCGCAGGCCATGCGGGTCATCATCCCGCCCACCGGCAACGAGGTCATCAGCATGCTGAAGACCACCTCGCTGGTGACCGCGGTGCCGTTCACCTTGGACCTGTTCGGCATCACCGCCCGCGAGATCGCCGCGCGCACCTTCGAACCGGTGCCGCTGCTGATGGTGGCCGCGTTCTGGTATCTGGTGGTGACCAGCATTCTGATGGTCGGCCAGTTCTACCTGGAGCGGTACTTCTCCCGAGGCGCGTCACGCAAGCTGACGACCAAGCAACTCGAGGCGCTGGCCAAGGCGCAGGCAAGTACAGGTGGGATGTGACACAGGCAGCAGAGTCGGCAGTGGAGTCGGTCAAGCCCATGGTGAAGGCCGAGCTGGTGTGCAAGGACTTCGGCGCGCTCAAGGTCCTCAAGGGCATCACGCTGGAGGTGCAGAAGGGGCAGGTGCTGGTGCTCGTCGGGCCGTCGGGCTCCGGCAAGTCGACGTTCCTGCGGTGCATCAATCACCTGGAAACGGTGACCGCGGGCCGGCTCTACGTCGACGGCGAACTCGTCGGGTACACCGAGCGCGGCGGCAAGCTGCACGAGATGAAGCCCAGCGAGGTCGCCAAGCAGCGCCGCGAGGTGGGCATGGTGTTCCAGCACTTCAACCTTTTCCCGCACCGCACCGCACTGGGCAACGTCATCGAGGCGCCGATCCAGGTCAAGGGCGTGAACAAGGCCAAAGCCAACGCGCGGGGCAAGGAACTGCTCGACCGGGTGGGGTTGGCCGACAAGGCCGGCGCCTACCCGGCTCAGCTGTCGGGCGGACAGCAGCAGCGGGTGGCGATCGCCCGTGCCCTGGCGATGGATCCGAAGCTGATGCTGTTCGACGAGCCCACCTCGGCGTTGGACCCCGAACTGGTCGGCGAGGTTCTCACGGTGATGAAGACTCTCGCGTCCGAGGGCATGACGATGGTGGTGGTCACCCACGAGATGGGTTTCGCGCGTGAGGTCGCCGACGAGCTGGCCTTCATGGACGCCGGCGTCGTCGTCGAGCGTGGTGACCCGCGCTCGATCATGGCCAACCCCCAACACGAACGGACCCAAGCGTTTCTCTCCAAGGTGATGTAGCGCCGGATCCGGTCACCCCGCTCTGGCGGGCTGCCCAGGTGTTCCGGCTCCTCAGCTGCCTCTACGCGCTGGGCTTCGGCCTCGCGGTCAACGACGAGCTGGCCCGGCCGCTCGGCGGCTGGGTGGTCTTCGCGGCGCTGGTCGGCTGGAGCGTGGCGTGCGCGGTCGCCTACCTGCAGGGGTTCGGCCGCCGTCCGGCGTGGGTGCTGGCCGAGCTGGCGGTCGTGGTCGCCCTGGTGATGTGTACCGAGTTGGTCGCCTCGGATGCGTGGATCGCCGACAACCAGTCGCTGCCGACGACACTGTGGGCTACCAACGCGACGATCTCGGCAGCCATCCTGTTCGGTCCGGTGGGCGGCATGCTGACCGGTCTGGTGGTGATGTCGCTGAGCGCTGTGCTCAAGGGGTACGTCAACGTCGACGTGAGCCGCAACGCCACGATCGTCATCGAGCTGGCGGTGGGTCTGGCGATCGGGATGGCAGCCCAAACCGCACGGCGCGCGCACGCCGAACTGGAACGGGCCGCCCGGTTGTCCGCGTCGGTCTCCGAACGCGAACGGTTGTCCCGCCATGTGCACGACGGCGTCTTGCAGGTGTTGGCGCTGGTGGCTCGTCGGGGTCATGAGATCGGCGGTGAGGCAACGCAATTGGCGGAGCTCGCCGGTGAACAGGAGCGCGCGCTGCGACGCCTGGTGGTGGCGGGGGACCAGACCGCCGGCGGCGGAGCGCAGGCCGACCTCGCAGCGATGCTGCGTCGCCGGGCCACCGACCGGGTGTCGGTGAGTGTGCCCGCACACGCGGTGCTGCTGGAATCCGCGGTCGCCGACGAGCTCTGCGCCGCGGTCGGCAACGCGCTCGACAACGTCGAGGCGCACGCCGGCGACGGTGCCCGCGCGTATGTTCTGCTGGAGGACATGGGCGACGCGGTGACGGTGAGCGTGCGCGACGACGGTGTCGGAATCCGTGACGGGCGGCTCGCCGAAGCCGTGGCGGAGGGCCGCATCGGTATCGCGAAATCTATTGTGGGACGGTTGGATTGGTTGGGCGGCCGGGCGGAGTTGCACACCGGCCCGGGGATGGGGGTCGAATGGGAGCTGACGGTACCGCGATCACGGTGATGGTCGTCGACGACCATCCGATCTGGCGCGACGCGGTGGCGCGGGATCTGGCCGACGACGGTTTCGAGGTGGTCGCGACGGCGGACGGGGTGGGTTCTGCCGCGCGCCGGGCCGCAGTGGTCCATCCCGCGGTGGTGGTGATGGACATGCGGCTCTCCGACGGCGACGGCGCGCAGGCCACCGCACAGGTGCTGGCGGTGTCACCATCGTCGCGGGTACTCGTGCTCTCGGCGTCCGACGAACGCGACGACGTGCTGGAGGCCGTCAAGGCGGGAGCCACCGGTTACCTGGTCAAGAGTGCCTCGAAACAGGACCTCGCCGACGCAGTGCGGGCGACGGCCCAGGGCCGGGCGGTGTTCACCCCGGGCCTGGCGGGTCTCGTGCTGGGGGAGTACCGGCGCATCGCGCGCGACGAGCCGGGCCCCGCACAACCGAGCCTGACCGAGCGGGAGACCGAGATCCTGCGCCACGTCGCGAAGGGGTTGACCGCCAAGCAGATCGCCACCCGGCTGTCGCTGAGTCACCGCACCGTGGAGAACCACGTGCAGGCCACGTTCCGCAAGTTGCAGGTGGCCAACCGCGTGGAACTCGCGCGCTACGCGATCGAACACGGGCTCGACGAGTAGTTGTACTCATCCGCTGTGGGCATTCGATTGCCACCATGGCGTCATGACCGAACCGCACGCCCCCGTCGTCGCCCGGTTGTCCGCGGAGTTCACGACGCTCTCGCAGCAGCTGGCCCGGGTCTCGGCCGACCTCGCCGAACTCGACCGAATTCTCTCCGCGCGGCCTGCACAGCCACTGTCCTCACCTCCCCGCTACGCGCCGGCGCCGATGCCTGCCCCGGTGCCCATGCCGGTAACCCCGCCTCCCGCGTGGACACCCCCGGCACCTCCGCGGGAGCGTTCCGAGGGCTGGATCGGCAAGCTGCTGGCGGTCGCCGGTGTCGCGGTGACGCTGATCGGTGTCGTGCTGCTGCTCGTGCTCGCCGCCCAAGCCGGCATCTTGGCGCCCGAGTTCCGCGTCGCCGGTGGGGCGGTGCTCGCCGTCGCGCTGGTGGGTGCGGGATGGCGGCTCCACGGCCGTCCCGGAGGGCGCGTCGGCGCGATCGCGCTGACGGCCACCGGGATCGCGGCGGGCTACATGGACGTCATCGCCGTCACGACGATCTACGGATGGGTTCCCGCGGTGGTGGGGCTTCTGCTGGCCTCGGCCGTCGGCGGTGCGGGCCTGACGCTCGCCCGCCGCTGGGACTCCGAGCAGCTCGGCCTGCTGGTGCTCATCCCGCTGACCGTGCTCGCTCCGGTCGTCACCGATGGCGACACCCTGCTGTTCGTCGGCTTCATGCTGGCGCTCGCCGCCGCCTCGCTCCCGGTGCAACTGGGCAAGGACTGGGGGTGGCTGCATGCGGCGCGTACCGCCGCGGCGACGCTGCCGCTGCTGTTCGCGCTCGTGGTGCGCCACATCGACGGGCGAGACGACCTCTGGGTGGCCGGCGGCTGCGCCATCGCCGCGGTGCTGGCCGTCGTCGCGGCGGTGATCCTGCTGCCCGGCTCCCGTCGTGCGGCCGCCCTTGCGCTGCTGACCGCTGCGGGGGTGACGCCGCTGCTGTGCGTCGGGTTGGTCGTCGAGCGCGTGGTGGCCGCCCTGATGATCGCCGCGCTGGCGGGCGTCCTACTGGCCATCGTGCTGGTCGGCGATCAGCTGCCGGGCATCGCGGGCATCGCCCGCCGGGTGTTCTCCGCCCTGTCCGCAGTGACCGCCCTTATCGCGGTGACTGTCGCCTTCGACGGACCGGTGGCGGGCCCGGTGCTGCTCGCGATGGCCGTCGTGGTGGCGGTCGCTGGGCGGCGGGACATCGTCGCCCGCTGTGCCGCAGGACTTTTCGCCGGCATCGGTGCGCTGATGCACCTCGCCTATGCTCCGCCGAGCACCGTCCTCTCCGCATCCGCAACTATGGAGACCGCAGACGCGTCGACCCTGGTGTCGAGCGTGCTGATCGGAATCGCCGCTGTGACGATCGCGTGGTCGTGGTCAGGCCCGCAGCGCGCGGTCGGTGCGGCTGCCGCGGCCGGGGTCGTCGCCTACGCGGTGACGTCGTTCGCCGTCACCGCCGGTGTGCTGATCGGTGGTGAGGGCCACGGCTTCTTCGCGGGCCACATGGTCGCGACCATCTGCTGGATCGCGATGGCGGGGGCGCTGCTCGGCCACGCCGTGCGTCTCCCGCGGGTCGACCGGTCGGTGCCGATCGCCGGGGGTCTCGGTCTAGTGGGCGCCGCGGTGGCGAAGCTGTTTCTGTTCGACCTGGGCACGCTCGACGGGATGTTCCGGGTGGCGGTGTTCATCGTCGTCGGGCTGATTCTGCTCGGGATGGGAGCGGGCTATGCGCGGCTGCTCGAGCGCCAGGACCAGGTGACGACCGACACGCACTAGACTGGATTGAGTCCAGAAAAGGAGATGTTGTCATGGGTATGAACACACTGTCGCAAACACGGCGGACCGACGCCGAGATCGCCGGCTTCCAGGCATCACCCGCACTGACCGAGGCGCTGCAGCGCGTGCTCGTCGACGTCATCGAACTGCACCTGCAGGGCAAGCAGGCGCACTGGAACGTGGTCGGCACCAACTTCCGCGATCTCCACCTGCAGCTCGACGAGGTCGTCGACTTCGCCCGCGAGGCCAGCGACACGGTCGCCGAACGCATGCGCGCGCTCGATGCGGTGCCCGACGGCCGCTCCGACACCGTCGCCGCGACCACCTCGCTGCCCGAGTTCCCCGCTTTCGAGCACAGCACCGCCCAGGTCGTCGACCTCGTCGCCACGCGCATCTACGCGGTCGTGGCCACGCTGCGGGACGTGCACGACGTGGTCGACGACGAGGACCCCAGCACCGCCGACATCCTGCACCAGCTGATCGACGGGTTTGAGAAGCTCGCGTGGCTGCTCAAGTCGGAGAACCGGAAGGTGTGACCGCGGGAGCCCGATGTCCCACCAGATACCAGGTGTGCATCGGGCCTTTGCCTTTCACGTCGACGATGCCGCGCTCTTCGAGCACGAACCGGTTTCGCAGCCGTTCGTACACGTCGTCGGGCACCTGGATCCTGCCCTCGACGTCTGTGGTCTCCATGCGCGAGGCGATGTTGACCGCATCGCCCCACACGTCGTAGAAGAACTTCCTGGCGCCGACGACGCCGGCCACCACCGGCCCGCACGCCATCCCGATCCTCAGTGGCACCGCCCGTCCCTGGGCGTCGGTGAGTCCCGAGACGGCGTCGGCCATGTCGAGTGCCAGTGAGGCAAGAGCCTCCAGGTGATCGACACGTGGAGTGGGGATTCCGCTGACCACCATGTAGGAATCCCCGCTGGTCTTCACCTTCTCGAGCCCGTGCTGGTCCACCAGCGCGTCGAGATCGGTGTAGAGCCGGTCGAGGAAACGGACGAGTTCGGCCGGGGCGGTGTCGCTGGCGCGTTTGGTGTAACCGGCGATATCGGCGAAGAGGATGGACGCGTCGTCGTATTTGTCGGCGATCACCGAGCGCGCCGGATCCTTGAGCCTGTCGGCGATGGTCACAGGCAGGATGTTGGCGAGTAGCCGTTCGGAGCGCTCGTACTCGGCCTCCATCGCGCGTTCGGCGCGCTCGGTCTCGCGCAGCGTGTACCAGAGCGTCGCCACGATCATCACGACCGACGACACCACCGATGAGATGAAGCCGACTCTGAGGAACCACGAGGGACCGAGGCCGCGATCGTCGGGCACGGTCAGCTCGAGCACGATGATGAGGACGACTCCGGAGCCGGCGATCACCGAGGCCAATGCGATCCGTTCGATGCCCAGCACCAGGACGGTCAGCGACGCGGCCACCAGGAAGTAGAACTGAAGCCCCGAGTCGGTGCCCATCGTGTAGCAGAAGAATCCGACCGAGACATACGCGAAGACCACGAACGTCACGGGTGCGACGACCTCGCCGAGCGGACAGAGCCGCGGGATGCTCAGGAAGGCGAGCCCGCACAGGATGTTGACGATGCCCAGCCACGCGAACCCGCCGCCGACGACGACCTGGAACGAGCCGAACAGTAGCGAGACCGCAGCGGCGATCCATCCAGCGATGGTCAGCACCCTGACCCGGCGCGACACCGCCTCGGCGCGGTGGCGGCTGAGCGAGGTCGCGCGTCCCTCGAGTGCCACCTCGGGCACGCAGACGGATCGCACGTTGCGCACGGTGCGGAGCTTATCGCCGATCACGGCGATAGCCTGCTCGAATGACGGGTATCGCGTGCTGCCAGATCGATCCGCGGATCGGTGACCTCGACGGCAATGCCGAACGTATCGCCGCGGCGATCGCCGACGCTCGGGCGGCCGGCGCGGACATCATCGTGCTGCCCGAATTGGTCACATCGGGATACATGCTCGCCGACGATGCCGAGGCCCGCTCGGTGGCGCAGACTCCCGATGACCCCCGGTTCGCGGAATGGGCTGCGGCAGCGGGGGATTCGTGGGTCGCACTCGGGTTCTGCGAACTGGGCGAGGACGGCGTGCTGTACAACAGCGCGGCGGTGCTCGATGGGGGCGGGGTATCGGCGGTCTACCGCAAGACCCACCTGTGGGACCGGGAGAAACTGATCTTCACCCCCGGACGCGATCTGCCACCTGTCGTGCAGACCCGACACGGGACGGTGGCCGTGATGCTCTGCTACGACCTGGAATTCGCGGAATTGACCCGCCGAGCCGTCGTCGACGGCGCTGACCTCATCGTCGCGCCGGTCAACTGGCCGCTGTTCCCGCGTCCGGAGGGCGAACATCCCGGTGAGGTCATCACCGCGATGTCGACCGCACGCACCAACCACGTCGCCGTCGCAGCGTGCGACCGTGCCGGTATCGAGCGCGGTCAGCGTTGGACGGAGGGCACGGCGATCGTCGGCGCCGACGGCTGGGTGGTGGCCGAGGCCGGGCCGGGGGCGGCTGTCGCGATGGCCGACCTCGATCTGTCTCTGAGCCGCGACAAGAACCTCACCGAGCACGTTCATCTTCTCGACGATCGTCGGTTGGACCTCTACTGAGCAGCAGGCGGACGCCCACCGCCACCTGCCACCCGATGATCGTGTAGATCGCCACCCGTTCGGACAGTCCCCGGGGCAGATCGGTGGCGATCAGCGCGCAGGCAGCGATCAGGCCGAGGGCACCGAGCCCGTAGCCGAGGACGCGGGAAACGCGTGAGCGGTCGGGGAGTCCGATGATGGCGGCCGCAAGGAGTGCGAGGTTGCCTCCGACGATCGCCGCCGTCGCACCCGCGACATGAAGTAGCTGGGCAGGCTGGCTGCCTCCGCTGGGGACCAGGCCGACGACGACCGAGCCCGCCCCGTACAGGCACGCGAACACGGTAAAGGTCAGCGCGCCGCGCGCAGGTCGCACCGTCGCGACCAGCGCGGCTGCAGTCACGACGAACGCCATGCCCTGCACACGGAACGCGGCGTTCATCCACCACGACAGCGGTGACGTCGGGCGTCCCAGATCGCTCACGACGTTGCCCAGGTAGCTGTACGCAGGCACTCGCGCCGCTGCGATCGCTTCGACCAGCAGATAGCTGATGCCTGCGGTCACCGCCAATACGCCAGCCACACGGCGTACGGGCGTCGGGCGAAAACTGCGCACAACACCAGCGTGCCAGCCGTGGCGTCCCTTGGCGCACGTGTTCGCTTGCTGAAATAGCGACATCACGCGCAAATGTGAGTGGCCCCCGTGGGACGGCTTGCGTCGGGCGCGGGGGCGTACCGCCACATCCTCGATCTCGATCATAATTTGCTGAACCTGCATGACCGTGCTACTTGTTACTGCTAGATTCCTATTAATGGAGCTCAGGGAGGGTTCCTAAATTTGATCGGGGGAGGGTCTCGGTGGGAAATCAGGTCACTGGTGCGCGCGTCCGAAAGCGCTCAGTTCAGTTCGCGGGGAGCATTGTCGTCGGTGCGTTGATATTTGCTCCCGTTGCTCGCGCGGTCGAGGTCGCTCCGTGTCCCGAACAGGGGTGCAACGGCGTGACGGCGCTGCTGGTGGGTGGGCAGGGGTCCTATGCCACGCTCACCGAGGATCAGATGGAATCAGCGTTCGGGGGGTACTTCCGCCCCTACGACCAGCGCACCAGCGTTCCATTCCCCGGCGACGCCGACTTCTCGCAGTCCATCCCGGTCGGTGCGACGAATCTCTACAACGCGGTCGTCGCCGCCAAGACCAACAACCCAGACATCGTGCTGACCATCGGCGGGGTCAGCAAGGGAGCGCCCTCGGTACTCGAGGCGCTTCGTCAGGTGGAGGCGACCCGTGAGGCCGGCGGTGCGGTCCCCGACGCCGAGCACATGAACGTCATGATCTACGGAGCGCCGAGCCGCCTCTACTACGCCGGGGTCAAGTACCGGCCCGACATTCCCGTCACCCCGTATGACGTGTACATGGTGTCGGCGGAGTACGACGGTGTGGCAGACATGCCCGACAACATGCTCAACATCCTCGCTGTGCTCAATGCGATGCAGGGCGCGGACCTGCTCCATGTCGACGCGGCGTTCAACACGGACTTCGAGAACGACCCCATGCGCTACAAGGTCGAGTCGAACGCCGACGGCGGCACGGTGACCACGATCCTGATCCCGTACAACGATCCGATCCTGCCGCTCCTGCATCCGATGCTCGAGGCGGGCGCGGACCCGGCGCAGCTGGCGAAGATGAGCGCGATGCTGAAGCCGATCATCGACTCGGCCTACAAGCGCAACAACGTGGTCGAGAAGAAGAAGTGGCAGACGGGCATCGTCACCATCCCGCTGCCGGAAGCGGCGCCGTCGACCGCCAACGGGACTTTGAAAGTCAGTGTGCCGGTGGAGGACTCGCAGGAGGCCGTGAAGACCGCCGAGCGTAAGACGTTGTCGGACTACGTGGGCAAGCACCGCGCGCCGGATGCCGACGGCGACGGTGCCGACACCGCCAAGGTCACGAAGAACGTCATCAAAGACCTCAGCGACACCATCAAGACTGAGGTGAAGAAGCTGACGACAAAGAAGGACAAGAAGGACACGAAGGAGGCCGCGCCGGAGAAGAACGAGACGGCCGGCGCCCCTTCGTCATCAGAGTCCGGTAACAGCACCGGATCGGACAGCTGACCGCTCCAGCTCTCCCGGGAAGCCCCGCCTCCGTCACGGAGGCGGGGCTTCTTGTTCAGGTGCCCCGGGTGATGTGGTGCCCCCGGTGAGATTCGAACTCACACTGGACGGGTTTTGAATCCGTTTCCTCTGCCAGTTGGGATACGGGGGCTTTGTCGACAACACTGCGGCCTACAACACTGCGGGTAGCACGTCGCGCGGCGCCGTGCGGCCTCTCACCTTAGAGGATGGCCCCGCGCTCGCTCATTCGGGCATCGCCGGACACAATGTGGGGCATGACTGCGTCCCCGACAGATGCCGCCGCGCCGCACCGAGTTCTCATCGCCGAGGACGAGGCGCTGATCCGGCTCGACCTGGCCGAGATGCTGCGCGAGGAAGGCTACGAGATCGTCGGCGAGGCCGGCGACGGCCAGGAGGCCGTCGACCTGGCCGAATCCCTGCGTCCTGATCTGGTGATCATGGACGTCAAGATGCCACGGCGCGACGGTATCGACGCGGCCGCGGAGATCGCCGCGAAGCGCATCGCTCCGATCGTCATCCTCACCGCCTTCAGCCAGCGCGATCTCGTCGAGCGCGCCCGAGATGCCGGCGCGATGGCCTACCTGGTCAAGCCGTTCAACATCACCGACCTGATCCCCGCCATCGAGGTGGCGGTGAGCCGGTTCAGCGAGATCGCCGAACTGGAGAAAGAGGTCGCGAACCTCTCCGACCGCTTGGAGACCCGCAAGCTGGTGGAGCGCGCCAAGGGTTTGCTGCAGAGCAAGCAGAACATGACCGAACCCGAGGCGTTCAAGTGGATTCAGCGGGCCGCGATGGACCGTCGCACCACGATGAAGCGCGTCGCCGAGGTGGTCCTCGAGACACTCGACCCGCCGGCCGCGGAAGCCGCCACACCCGCCGAATGACGGCGAAACAGCACCCCGTCCGTTAAGACTGCGTTTCCGGAACCGCCGGATATCGAATCCGGACCCCGGATGCGCGCCACGCGTTCCTCAACATCGCGCACCACGGCGATGCGTTGGTTATGGTCGTCGGCGAAGCACCGCCGCCAACGCCGTCCGGGGGAGGCACGTCGGTGTCGATCAACACATGAACCGGAGGTGGGACGTGCGCGGTCGCGTGGCACGCAATGCATTTGCTCTCGGGAGCGCGAGCCTGATTGTGCTGGCTTTGGCCGGCTGCAGCCAGGGTGCGCCCGAGGAGCAGGCGGCGCAGGCGAATCTCAAGATCGTCGAGAAGGTGCAGATCGACGAGAACGGCGCGGAGGTCAAGGCTGCCGGCGGTGCGGCGCCGGCCGATCCGGCCGGTGACGGCAAGGCCACCTGCCCGCCGGTGTCGATCGCGATGGCCGGGGCGCTCAACGGCCCCGACGCCGCGCTGGGCATCAACATCAAGAACGGCGTGCAGCTCGCAATCGACAAGCACAACGCCGCCAACCCGGGCTGCCAGGTGCAGCTCAAGCCGTTCGACACCGAAGGTGACCCGCAGAAGGCCACGGCCATCGCACCGCAGATCGTCGACGACCAGTACACGATCGGCCTCGTCGGACCGGCGTTCTCGGGGGAGACCAAGGCCACCGGCGGCGTCTTCGACCAGGCCGGTCTCGTCGCCGCCACCGCATCAGCGACCAACGTGACGCTGTCGGAGAACGGCTGGAAGACCTTCTTCCGCGGCCTGGCTAACGACGGTGTGCAGGGCCCCTCGGTCGCCAACTACCTGAAGAACACGCTCAGCAACAAGAAGGTGTGCGTCGTCGACGACAGCACCGACTACGGCCTGGGCCTCGCGCAGGCGGTCCGCGACACGCTCGGCCCAGTGGCCGACGCGGCGTGCAACATCTCGGTCAAGAAGGGCGACAAGGACTTCTCGGCGGCGGTCACCCAGGTCAAGGGTGCGGCGCCTGACTCGGTGTTCTACAGCGGCTACTACGCCGAGGCGGCACCGTTCATCCAGCAGCTCAAGGACGGCGGCTTCGAAGGCAAGTTCGTCAGCGCCGACGGCACCAAGGATCCGGAGTTCGTCAAGCAGGCCGGTGAGTCCTCCAAGGGCGCTCTGCTGTCCTGCCCGTGCGGCCCGGCCACCGGGGCGTTCGCTGACGAGTACACCAAGAAGTTCAACCAGGAGCCCGGCACCTACAGCACCGAGGGCTACGACCTGGGCACGATCCTGCTCAAGGGCATCGACTCGGGGGCGATCACCCGTCCCGCGCTGCTCGACTTCGTGCGCAACTACGACGGCCAGGGCGTGGCTCGCAAGTACCAGTGGACGCCCGCTGGTGAGCTCACTACGACGCTGATCTGGATGTACGAGGTTCAGTAACTGTTGACGCGAAACGCGTCCGAGCTCGACGGCTCGGACGCGTTTTGCACTCTCCGAGGAGTTCGCCACGCCAATGCTCTTGGCCGCCAACATCAATTTCAACGTCGGGGCGCTGTTCGACAGCTTCTGGCAGCTCACGATCGACGGATTGTCCTGGGGCGCCATCTATGCCCTGGTGGCGGTCGGCTACACCCTGGTGTTCGGGGTGCTGCGGTTGATCAACTTCGCCCACTCCGAGATCTTCATGCTCGGCATGTTCGGCGCGTACTTCGCGCTCGACATGATCCTGGGCTTCACCCCCAGCGGTAACGCCTACAACAAGGGGGTGATGCTGACCATCGTCTATCTCGGCGTGGCGATGCTGTTCGCGATGCTGGTCTCGGGCGGTGCGGCCGTCGGTCTGGAGTTCATCGCCTACCGGCCGCTGCGTAAACGGCACGCCCGGTCGCTGACATTCCTCATCACCGCGATCGGAATGTCGTTCGTACTGCAGCAGTTCGTGTTGTTCATCCTGCCCAAGTTGATCCCGGGCTACGGCGGGCCGAACGCTCAGCAGCCGATCGTGTTGGTGCAGCCGAAGACTCAGTTCACCTTCTTCGGGGTGGCCATCTCCAACGTCACGATCGTCATCATCGTCGCGGCGCTGGTGCTCGCGGTGCTGACCGACATCGCGATCAACCGCACGAAGTTCGGCCGCGGTATCCGTGCCGTCGCCCAAGACCCGACCACCGCCACGCTGATGGGGGTGTCCCGGGAGCGCATCATCATGACGACGTTCCTGATCGGCGGTCTGCTGGCCGGCGCGGCCGCGCTGCTGTACACACTGAAGGTCCCGCAGGGCATCATCTACTCGGGCGGCTTCCTGCTCGGCATCAAAGCGTTCTCGGCCGCCGTTCTCGGCGGGATCGGCAACCTGCGCGGCGCTCTGCTGGGCGGCCTGATCCTCGGCATCATGGAGAACTACGGCCAGGCGGTGTTCGGTACGCAGTGGCGTGACGTGGTGGCGTTCGTGCTGCTGGTGCTGGTCCTGCTGGTGCGTCCGACGGGCATACTCGGCGAGAGCCTCGGAAAGGCACGAGCATGAACAGCGCCATGAGCGGCTTCATCTCCCGGGTGACGGACTGGTGGGACGGTCTGTCCCGTCCTCAGAAGTGGGTGTTCGGCGTCATCCTGTTCCTCGGCGTGGGACTGTCGCCGTTGTTCACCCCGCCGTTCATCGACACCCCCGGCATCAGCTTCGGCGGCACGATGGCGCAGTTCGCTATGGTCGCGATCATCGCGATCGGCCTCAACGTCGTTGTCGGACAAGCGGGTCTGCTCGATCTCGGATACGTCGGGTTCTACGCGGTGGGCGCCTACACGGTGGCGCTGCTGACCAGCCCGGAGAGTCCCTGGAACAGGATGGGGCCGACGGGCTTCTTCAGCGAGCCGTGGGCCTGGCTGTCGTGCGTTCCGCTGGCGATGGCCGTGACCGCGCTGACGGGGCTGATCCTCGGCTTCCCGACGCTGCGTCTGCGCGGCGACTACCTGGCGATCGTCACCCTCGGGTTCGGCGAGATCATCCGCCTGCTGGCCGACAACCTGGCCGACATCACCAACGGGCCCCGCGGTCTCAACGGGGTTGCCTTTCCGCACATCCTGGAGACGGAGAAGAATCCACGCGGGGTCTTCTCCGTGTCGAACTCCACCGGTGACGCGAACTACGGCACCTGGTGGTTCTGGGTGGGATTGCTGCTGATCGTCGTGATCCTGCTGCTGGTCGGCAATCTCGAACGCAGCCGGGTGGGGCGCGCCTGGATCGCGGTGCGCGAAGACGAGGACGCCGCAGAGGTGATGGGCGTCAACACCTTCAAGTTCAAACTGTGGGCGTTCACGATCGGTGCGGCGATCGGCGGGCTGTCCGGTGCGCTCTACGCCGGCCAGGTGCAGTACGTCGCACCCCCGACGTTCAACATCATCAACTCGATGCTCTTCCTGTGCGCCGTCGTGCTCGGTGGTCAGGGCAACAAGCTCGGCGTCATCCTGGGCGCGTTCATCATCGTCTATCTGCCCAATCGCCTTCTGGGCGTGCACTTCCTGGGCATCGACATGGGCAACCTGAAATACCTGTTCTTCGGTTTGGCGCTCGTCGTCCTGATGATCTTCCGGCCGCAGGGCTTCTTCCCGGCGCGTCAGCAGCTGCTCACCTACGGCAAGGCTGCCCGCAATCTGCTCAGAACCGGGCCGTCGGAGAAGGAGTCGGCGCAATGAGCATCGAGGACCTGGCCGGCGTGCACCGCGAGATCGCTGCCGACGAGGGCGAGGTGCTGCTGGCCACCAAGGACCTCACCGTGCAGTTCGGCGGTCTGACCGCGCTGGATTCGGTCACCTTCGACATTCGCCGTGGCGAGATCCTCGGCCTGATCGGGCCCAACGGCGCGGGGAAGACGACCTGCTTCAACGCGATCACCGGTGTCTATCGGCCCACCGCGGGATCGGTGACGTTCGACGGCGAGGTGCTCGGACGGATCAAGCGGCATCAGATCACCCGCCGGGGCATCGCCCGCACCTTCCAGAACATCCGGCTGTTCGGGGAGATGACGGCGCTGGAGAACGTCATGGTCGGTACCGACGCGCGGCACCGTACCTCGGTGCCGGGTGCCTTGTTCCGCTCGCCGCGGCACCGGCGCGAGGAGCGCTCGGCAATCGAACGGTCGGCGGCCCTGCTGCACTTCGTCGGCATCGCGCACCGGGGTGAGGAGAAGGCCAAGAACCTCTCCTACGGTGACCAGCGTCGCCTCGAGATCGCTCGCGCGTTGGCCACCGAACCGAAGCTGCTGTGCCTCGACGAGCCCGCCGCCGGGTTCAACCCCAGCGAGAAGTCGGCGCTGATCGACCTGATCCGCAAGATTCGCGACGACGGCTACACCGTGCTGCTGATCGAACACGACATGCGGCTGGTGATGGGGGTGACAGACCGCATCGTGGTGCTGGAGTTCGGACGCAAGATCGCCGACGGCCTGCCTGCTGAGATCCGCGAAGACCCCAAGGTCATCGCCGCCTACCTGGGAGTGCCCGATGACGAACTCAGCTGAGTCCCGGCCGGTGCTGCTGGAGGCCCGCGATGTCGTGGTGCATTACGGCCGCATCAAGGCGCTGCACTCGGTGTCGCTGACCGTGCACGAGGGCGAGCTCGTCACGCTGCTCGGTTCCAACGGCGCCGGCAAGACGACGATGATGCGAGCGATCTCGGGGCTGCTCCCGCTGACGTCGGGCTCGGTGTGGTTCGACGGGAAGGACGTGAGCCGGGTGAAAGCGCACCGGCGCGTCACTGACGGCCTGATCCAGGCACCCGAGGGCCGCGGAGTGTTTCCCGGCATGACGATCCTCGAGAATCTCGAGATGGGTTGCTACGGGCGCAAATTCGCTTCCAAAGCTGAGCATGACGAGAAGTTGGACTGGATTCTCGAGACGTTCCCGCGGCTGGCCGAGCGCAAGACTCAGGTCGGTGGCACGCTGTCCGGCGGCGAGCAGCAGATGCTGGCGATAGGGAGGGCGTTGATGGCCCGGCCAAAGGTGCTGCTGCTCGACGAGCCGTCGATGGGGCTCGCGCCGATGGTGATCTCGCAGATCTTCAAGATCATCGCCGAAATCAACTCCACCGGGACGACGGTGCTGCTCGTCGAGCAGAACGCCCAGCAGGCGCTGAGCCGCTCCGATCGGGCCTACATCCTGGAGACCGGCGAGGTCACCCGGTCGGGCGACGCGCGAGAGTTGTTGGCCGACGACAGCATTCGCGCCGCGTACCTCGGCGTCGCCTGACCCCTATTCGGCGAGCGCGCGTGTCTGCACGCAACACACCGAGTCTTTCCGTCGTTGTCCGCGCGCTCGACGCGGTCTGACCGCGCGCTAATCGACGCGGAAGCGCTCCAGCCGCGCGGTGGCACCCGAGGCCAGCGTCACGCGACTGCGTGGCACACCCAGATGTTCGGCAAGCACCCGGATGACAGCCTGGTTGGCGTCGACCGCGCGCTCACGCACGTAGATCGTCAGCGTGCCGTCGATGTCTGTTTCGACGAGCGGCCCCTTGGCGCTGCCGGGTTTGACCCGCACCGAAATGACGTCAGCCACCCGCTCATTCAGCCGCGAGCGCGCGCGCAATTCCAGCTTGGCGCGGCGTGTCGCGTGCAAACACGCGCGCTCGCCGAACAGCTAGCGGGCGACGACGACCGACGAGCCGTGGCCGAACAGGCCTTGGTTGGCGGTGACGCCCACGGTCGCACCCTCGACCTGACGGCCGGTGGCTTGACCCTTGAGCTGCCAGGTGAGTTCGCAGACCTGCGCGATGGCCTGCGCCGGAATGGCCTCGCCGAAGCTCGCGAGCCCGCCCGAGGCGTTCACCGGGATGCGTCCACCGATGGTGGTGGCACCGCTGCGCAGAAGGTTCTCCGCCTCGCCCTTCTTGCACAGCCCCAGGTGCTCGTACCAGTCGAGCTCCAACGCCGTCGACAGGTCGTAGACCTCGGCCAGGCTGAGGTCCTCCGGCCCGATGCCGGCCTCGGCGTATGCGGCATCGAGGATCTGGTCCTTGAACACCCGCTTCGGCCCGGGCACCACCGCGGTGGAATCCGTTGCGATATCAGGCAATTCGGGCAGATGTTGCGGGTACTGCGGCGACTGCAGGCTCACCGCGCGCACCGACGGAACCCCGGACGCCGAGCCGAGGTGCTTCTCGGTGAACGCCTTGCTGGCGACGATGATCGCGGCCGCGCCGTCGGAGGTGGCGCAGATGTCGAGCAGTCGCAGCGGATCGGACACCACGGGGCTGGCCAGCACGTCCTCGATGGTCGCTTCTTTGCGGTAGCGCGCGTTGGGGTTGTTCAGGCCGTGGCGGGCGTTTTTGACCTTCACCTGCGCGAAGTCCTCGAGCGTCGCCCCGTACAGATCCATCCGACGCCGGGCGAGCAGCGCGAAGTAGACGGTGTTGGTTGCGCCGATCAGATGGAAGCGCTGCCAGTCCGGATCGTTGCGGCGTTCGCCACCGACCGGGGCGAAGAAGCCCTTCGGCGTGGTGTCGGCGCCGATGACGAGCGCGACATCGCACAGCCCGGCCAGGATCTGCGCGCGGGCACTCTGCAGCGCCTGCGATCCGCTGGCGCACGCGGCGTAGCTGGACGTGACGGGAATGCCGTTCCAGCCGAGCTTCTGGGCGAACGTAGCACCGGCGACGAAGCCGGGGTAGCCGTTGCGGATGGTGTCGGCGCCGGCGACGAGCTGGATCTGCTTCCAGTCCAGCCCCGCTTCGGCCAGCGCCGCGCGGGCGGCGACGACGCCGTACTCGGTGAAGTCGCGTCCCCATTTGCCCCAAGGGTGCATACCGGCGCCGAGGATGTAGACGGGTTCTGGACTCATGCGATCCTCCAGGCGTGCACGATGCGCTCGGTCCCATCGTCGTCGACGTAGAGCGGCATCGTCGTCAGCTCCATCTCCATCCCGACCTTCAAGTCGGCGGCCAGCGTGCCCTCGACGACCTTGCCCAGCACGATCAGCCCTTCGTCGGCCAGCTCCACCGCGGCGACGGCGAACGGCTCGAAGGGATCCGGCGACGGGTACGGCGGTGGCGGCGCATATCGGTTCTCGGTGTAGCTCCACAGCGTGCCGCGCCGCGACAGGGGCACCTGCGCGAGATCGTCCCCGTCGCAGCCGGGGTTGGGGCAGTTGTTCTCGCGGGGCGGGAAGACGTAGGTCCCGCACTGATGGCACTTGGCGCCGATGAGGTAGGCCTCGCCAGAACCGTCGGTGGCGAACCAGCCCTCGACGGCGGGTTGCGTGGATGCTGACACGCGGTCAGCCTACCCAGTTCCGTCAAAAAACTGAAACGTGTTCCAGTTCGCCTTCACCTTGGGATCGGTAGCCGACACAGCGCGGTGCACTGATCGCACACCACGACGACACCAGGAGGCACTGATGGGGTTCTTCAAGAAGGCTTTCGACACCGCGGCCCGCGCTACACAGCAGGGGGTGGACCCGGCGATGTTCGGCGGACCCTCGACGCGTCCGGTCGCCGACGGCGATCCGATCTGGGCTCCGATCAACGGAATCTCGCTGGAGGACTACGCGAGCTTGTCGCGCGAGGCTCAGTCGCGCGGCATCGTGGACGAGGCCGGCATGCTGGCCCTGGCCGTCGAGCGCGGCTGGGGCGAGGCCGCCACGAAGGCGGCGCTCGACGGCTGGATCCAGCGTATGGGCCAGTCGATGGCCGTGGGCCGGCGGTTCCGCACTCTCCTGGGCTACTGAGGGCTCGTCGCGAGCAGGACGGCGAGCAGCTCGTCGGGGTTGTCGCGCATCAGGTTGTGCTTGCCGTCGAGTTCATGGGTGATCCAGGCGGGGTCCTCGCGCACGCGGTCGTAGGACAGGCTCAGCGGGGATTCTCCCGGCCAGTCGAGCGCGTAGACGTAGGTGCGCTGGCGGAAGCGGCCGAGGTCGCCATGCAGCCTCAGGCGCTGCAGCACCGATGCCAGCGGATGCGCGGTCGCGCGCGAGTCGAAGAACGAAAGCGGCGGCACGCCGAACCCGCTCTCGTCCACGCCGAGGTACCAGCGTCGTTCGTCGTCGTTGACCAGGTCCCAACAGGACTCGCCGTCGTGGGGGACCACCGCGTCGACGAACACCAGCGAGTCCACCCGCTCGGCGATCCGATCGGCGACGCCGGTGATCACCATCCCGCCGTAACTGTGCCCGACCAGGACGAGATCGTCGCTGGCGGTTCCATTGTCGATGGCGGCGACGACGTCGGTGATGTGGGTGTCGAGGTTCACACCGCCGCGCAGCACGTGGGCGCGTTCGGCGACGCCGCTGAGCGTGACGGCGACGACGTGGTGGCCGGCTTCGCGTAAGGACCCGGCCAGTTGGTCGAAACACCATGCGCCGTGGCACATTCCAGGCACGAGAACATAGGTGGTCATGAGGTGCTCCTCTCGGTGGCGGTGCGGTATCTCGTGGTGGCGCGGGCGATCGCATCCGAGGTCGGCTGCGCCGTCCGGTGCATCTCTCTGTTGGCGGCGACGACGGCCGCGGTGTGCGGCCGTCGGCGCGCCTCGTAGGTGCATAGTCCGTGTGCCGGATCCGCGACCAGCTCCTCGGCCAGTCCCCGGGCGTCGACGATCGCCTGGGAGGCTCCGTTCGCGCCGACGGGATACATCGGGTGGGCGGCATCGCCGAGCAACGTCACCCGATCGTCTCCCCACTGCGCCAGCGGGTTTCGGTCGACCATCGGGTATTCGAAGACCTCGGCGCTGTGCCGGGGCAGCGCCGAGGCATCGAGCCAGTCCAGCTCCCATCCCTCGACGTAGGCGGCGACCTGGTGAGGGTCGGCGGGTTGGTTCCACCGCGCGTGTCCGGGAAGGGGGCCGGGTTCTCCGTCGTCAGCCAACAGCACCCAGTTCACCAGTCCGTCGCCGATCGGATACGTCACCAGTTGGTAGGGGTCGCCGTACACGATCGCCATCGTGGTGCCGTCGAGGAACGCCGGGATCCGTGCCGCACCCCGGTACATCCGCACCCCGGACCACATCAGCGGGTCCGCCCCCGGATGCAGAACGCCGCGGACCGCGGAGTGGATGCCGTCCGCGCCGACAAGGCGGGCGGCGTGGAGATCGCCGCGCGCCGTGTGAACCACGATGCCCTCACCCGTGCGCGTGAAACTGTCGAGCGCGGCTCCGACGTGAATCGCGCAGGCGCCCAGTCGTTCTCGCGCGGCGGTCAGCAGCCTGTCGTGAAGCACCCCGCGGTGCACCGAACGTTGCGGGTGGCCGTACCCACCGCTCAGTCCAAGCGGTTCGGAGAAGAGATGCCGCCCCGTGGCGCCGTAGTACGAGATAGTTTGCGGTGCAACGGATATCAGCTCCAGATCCTGCCCGAGTCCGAGTGTGTCGAGCTCGCGGACGGCGTGGGGGAGCAGGTTGATGCCGACCCCGAGGGGTTTCAGGTCTGCGGCGCGCTCGACGACGATCGCGTCGATGCCGCGCTGGTGTAGCGCCAATGCGGCGGTGAGGCCGCCGATTCCGGCCCCGGCGATCACGACGGGTGCTGTGGTCATGTCTCCACCGTGGACCGGAACCACCCATAAGTCCAATACATCTTCATTCTGCTTCGTATAATCAACCGTTATGGAGCTACGTCAGCTCGAATACCTGGTCGCCGTCGTGGACGAGGGCAGCTTCACCCGGGCCGCACAACGGGAGCGGGTCGCACAGCCCGCGGTCAGCGCCCAGATTCGTCGTCTGGAGCGCAGGGTCGGTCAGCAGCTGCTGACGCGCTCGAGCCGTGAGGTGCGGCTGACCGAAGCGGGCGCGGCGCTGCTGCCCCACGCCAGGGCGGCGCTTGCCGCGGTTCGGGACGCCCAGCGTGCGGTCGACGAGGTGGCCGCCGTGGTCCGCGGCTCCGTGGCGATCGGCACGGTGACGCTTCACCCGGTCGACATCGCGGCGCTGATGGCGGACTTTCATCGAGATCATCCGCAGGTGGAACTCACCCTGCTCACGGACAACTCCGATGTGTTGCTCGACAAGCTGGCCGACGGTCGGCTCGACGCGGCGATCGTCTCGATCGCTGCGGATGCTGCTCCCGAGGGACTGGACTGCGCGGTGATCACCGACGAGATCATCGCGGCCGCAGTCGCCCTCGACCATCCACTGCGGCGCCGTGCGACATTGACGCTGCCTGAGCTGTGTGAGTTCCCGCTCATCTCTTTGCCCGTCGGGACCGGGTTGCGGTCCCGTCTCGACGAGGCGTGTGCGGTGGCCGGCGTGCGTCCCGGTATCTGCTTCGAGGCGACGAATCCGCTCGAGCTGGCCGAACTGGCCCGTCGGGGAATGGGAGTCGCGATCCTGCCCCGGTCGATGGTGCGCGGTGACGCCGGCCTGCACGCACTTCGGCTGACGCCGGTGCTGCGCGGTCGGTTGGTGTGGGCATGGCGCCGTGATGCTGCCGGTCCGGCTGCGCGCGCGTTCTGCGCGCTGGCGCGACGTGCGCTCAGGCCTGGAGACCGCGGATGAGCGCGTCGATGGTCTGAGCGAATGTCGCTGCCGCATCAGGTGTTTGGCTGACTCCGGCGAGTTCGAGCGTGACTGCGCCGTGCTGGCCGTTCCACATCGCCTGCGCCGCGTGCACCGGGTCGAGATCGGCCCGCAGGGGCAGCCCGGCGACCATGTCGACGAGGGTGCTGAACACTTCGCGCCCCCGGACCGTCACCGGCGATCCGGAGTCGGCGGCCGGGGATCCGGTCGCGAAGATCAGTGCGTAGCGAGCCGGATGGGTGAGTGCGAAACGGCGGTAGCCCTGCGTCGCGCGGCGCAGCCGGTCGGCCGGTGTGCCGTCGTCAGACCCCACGTCGATGGCCGCGGCAAGACCGTCGAAGGCCCGCAGCGCGAGCGCGGCGAGCAGTCCGTCCTTGTTGGTGAAGCGGTTGTAGACGCCCATCGGCGCCACCCCGGCTTCCCGGGCGACGGACCGCACCGTGATCGCCGCGGCGCCGTCGCGCTCGAGGACGGTCTCGGCCGCGCTCAACAGTGCGGCCGAGACCTGTTCGCTCGCGGTGCGGCGCCTGGCCACCGTCACGACTCCTCGGCGACGCCCCGGCGGGCAAGCCAGGCCAGCACGTCGTCTGCGACGTCACGCCAGCCGTGATCGATTGTCAGCGAGTGGCCCCGCCCGTCGAACTGGTGGAAGTCGGTGATCGCGTCCGTCTGGTACAGCCGGTGGGCTGCCTCGGCCGTCGAGCGCGGCACGGTGTGGTCGACCGATCCGGCCGTGATCAACAGGGGCCCGCGCGTCGCGTTCGCGGTGTCCACGGCGGCCGGTGAATGCCGGCGGAGATTCGCCGCGGCGGCTTCGAACAACGGCCTGCCGGGCGACGGGATCGACCACTGCTCCCACAGCGCATCGGACTCCTCGACCGTCAGCGCGTTGCCGAAGGCGTAGCGCCACTGCGCCGCCGTCAGCGCTTTGGCACGCCCGCGATTGAGCGGGTTGCCCAGCACGGGGAGCGCCGACCGCAATTGCGCGAGGGGCAGTCCCGTCACGCCCTTGATCGGGGCGGGGTCGATCGCGATGGCCGCAGCCGCCTTGTTCTCGCCGAGCAGTTTCTGAGCGATCAGGCCGCCGAACGAGTGGCCGA
Source organism: Mycobacterium sp. IDUB_1 (assembly GCF_055419625.1). Taxonomy (NCBI): domain Bacteria; kingdom Bacillati; phylum Actinomycetota; class Actinomycetes; order Mycobacteriales; family Mycobacteriaceae; genus Mycobacterium; species Mycobacterium sp. IDUB_1. Next base: position 201,464 of record NZ_JBVAYA010000006.1, read on the forward strand.
TCACCACGGGTGGGGTGTCGAACTCGGCGAGCGCCTTCGCGAAGTGCGCGGTCAGCTCGTCGATACCGATGCCGGCCTGCGCCGCGGGGTTCTGCCGGGTTTCCTCGACCGTCGGCAGCTCACCGGGCCAGGCAGGCGCGATGGCGTGGTGACCGTGCTCGGCGACGTAGTCGATCCAGGGTTCCCACGCGGTGTGGGCGACCCACAGGCCGTGAATGAAGACGATGTTCGTCATGACGGGCTCCTGCTCGTTATAGAACGATGTTACATAACTTGACTTCCGCTGCAACCGCGCCGACCTGGCGTTCATTCCCGCCGGTCGACGTGTCGGTCGCGATGCCTAGAGTGAAGGCCGTGAGCCCAGCCAAGACCGCATCGGCGACCGATCAGAAACCCACCCTGATGCTGTTGGACGGCAACTCCCTGGCGTTCCGCGCGTTCTACGCCCTGCCCGCGGAGAATTTCAAGACCCAGGGCGGTCTCACCACCAATGCGGTCTACGGATTCACCGCGATGCTGATCAACCTGCTACGCGACGAGCAGCCCAGCCACATCGCCGCTGCGTTCGACGTGTCCCGCCAGACGTTCCGCAAGGAGAAGTATCCGGAGTACAAGGAGGGCCGGTCGGCCACGCCGGACGAGTTCCGCGGTCAGATCGACATCACCAAGGAGGTGCTCGGGGCGCTGGGCATCACGGTGCTGGCCGAGGCGGGGTTCGAAGCCGACGACATCATCGCGACGCTGGCCACCCAGGCCGAGAACGAGGGGTACCGGGTGCTCGTGGTCACCGGGGACCGCGACTCACTGCAGCTGGTCAGCGACGACGTCACGGTGCTCTATCCCCGCAAGGGTGTCAGCGAGCTGACGCGGTTCACCCCGGACGCCGTCGTCGAGAAGTACGGGCTGACGCCGACGCAGTACCCCGACTTCGCCGCTCTGCGCGGTGACCCCAGTGACAACCTGCCCGGCATCCCCGGGGTGGGGGAGAAGACCGCGACGAAGTGGATCGCGGAGTACGGATCGCTTCAGGCGCTCGTCGACAACGTCGACAAGGTGAAGGGCAAGGTCGGCGACGCGCTGCGCGCGCACCTGTCCAGCGTCATCCTCAACCGTGAGCTGACCGACCTCGTCAAAGAGGTTCCGCTGGCCCAGACACCGGACACGCTGCGAATGCAGCCCTGGAATCGCGACCAGATCCACCGCCTGTTCGACGACCTCGAGTTCCGGGTGCTGCGTGACCGGCTGTTCGACACGCTGGCCTCGGCCGATCCCGAAGTGGACGAGGGTTTCGAGGTGCGCGGCGAGGCCCTGGCGCCGGGCACGTTGGCGGGATGGCTCGCCGAGCGCGCCGACAGCGGGCGCTTCGGTGTCGCGGTGGTGGGCAATCACCTGGCGTTCGACAGCGACGCCACCGCGCTCGCGCTCGTCGCCCCGGACGGCGACGGCCGCTACATCGACACCGCCGCATTGACTCCCGAGGACGAGTCCGCGCTGGCCTCCTGGCTCGCCGACCCGTCGCAGCCGAAGGCGCTGCACGAAGCCAAGCTCGCCATCCACGACCTGCAGGGCCGCGGCTGGACGCTGGCCGGTGTCACCTCGGACACGGCGCTGGCGGCGTACCTGGTGCGGCCCGGCCAACGCAGCTTCACCCTCGACGACCTCTCGCTGCGATATCTCAAGCGCGAGCTGCGGGCCGATAACCCTGAGCAGCAACAACTCTCGCTGCTCGATGACAGCGACGGCGTCGACGACCAGGCCGTGCAGACCCTGCTGCTGCGCGGCAGCGCCGTGATGGATCTCGCCGACGCGCTCGACGAGGAACTGGCCCGCATCGACTCGTCGGCGCTGCTGGGCAGCATGGAACTGCCGGTGCAACGGGTGCTCGCCGCCCTGGAGACCGCAGGCATCGCCGTCGATCTGGAGATGCTCACCGAACTGCAGAGCGAGTTCGCCGGGCAGATCCGCGACGCGGCCGAGGCGGCGTACGCGGTGATCGGCAAGCAGATCAACCTCGGCTCACCCAAACAGCTGCAGGTGGTGCTCTTCGACGAGCTGGAGATGCCGAAGACCAAGCGCACCAAGACCGGCTACACCACCGACGCCGATGCGCTGCAGTCGTTGTTCGACAAGACCGGCCACCCGTTCCTGCAGCACCTGCTGGCCCACCGGGACGCCACGCGGCTGAAGGTGACGGTCGACGGGCTGCTGAACTCGGTGGCCGGCGACGGCCGGATCCACACCACGTTCAACCAGACGATCGCCGCCACCGGCCGGTTGTCCTCGACCGAGCCCAACCTGCAGAACATCCCTATCCGCACGGAAGCGGGCCGGCGAATCCGCGACGCGTTTGTCGTCGGTGCGGGCTACGGCGAGCTGATGACGGCCGACTACAGCCAGATCGAGATGCGCATCATGGCGCACCTGTCCCGGGATGCGGGGCTGATCGAAGCGTTCAACACCGGCGAGGACCTTCACTCGTTCGTGGCCTCGCGGGCGTTCGACGTCCCGATCGACGAGGTGACCGCGGACCTGCGGCGCCGGGTCAAGGCGATGTCCTACGGCCTGGCCTACGGGCTGAGCGCCTACGGTCTGTCGGCTCAGCTGAAGATCAGCACCGAAGAGGCCAAACAGCAGATGGACCAGTACTTCGACCGGTTCGGCGGTATCCGCGACTACCTGCGCGACGTCGTCGATCAGGCCCGCAAGGACGGCTACACCTCGACGGTGTTCGGCCGCAGGCGCTATCTCCCTGAGCTCGACAGCAGCAATCGCAACGTGCGCGAGGCCGCCGAGCGGGCCGCGCTCAATGCGCCCATCCAGGGCAGCGCCGCCGACATCATCAAGGTCGCGATGATCAACGTCGACCGCGCGATCGCCGACGCCGGGCTGACCTCACGCATGCTGCTGCAGGTGCACGACGAGCTGCTCTTCGAGGTCGCCGACGGCGAACGGGACGCACTGGAGGCGCTGGTGCGCGAACACATGGGCGCCGGCTATGCCCTCGACGTGCCGCTGGAGGTGTCGGTCGGGTACGGCCGCAGCTGGGACGCCGCCGCGCATTGAGCGTCTGCTATATATACAAGCCTACATAATTGGTGGGCTTGAGCAGGAGGCACGCGCGTGGCCGAGCACCCGTTCGACGAGTCGATTCGGCTCGAACCCGTCGAGGCCGGCGTCCTCCGCGGCAAGACCACTGCCGAATGGGCGAACATGGTCGGTCCCTTCGGGGGCGTGACGGCGGCCGTGCTGTTGCGCGCGATCGAACTGCACCCGGAGTGCACCGGTGAGCCCCTGGCGCTCACCGTCAACTTCGGGGCACCCATTGCCGACGGAGAATTCGACGTCGCCGCGCGCCCCGTTCGCACGAACCGGAGCAACCAGCACTGGTTCGTCGAACTGGTACAGGACGGCACGGTCACCACCACGGCGACGGCGGTGTTCGGCCTGCGGCGGGACACGTGGTCGGACACCGAGAAGCTCATGCCGCACGTTCCCGCGCCCGAGAACGTGCAGGAACGAGGGCTGCCGCCGATGATCGCGTGGGCCCGCAACTACGACATGCGCTTCATCGACGGCGCGGTTCCGGCGAAGGGTGCGGCGCCGGCAGACTCGTCGACCACCATGCTGTGGGCTCGCGATCGACTGGGACGCCCCCTTGATTTCGCCGCGCTCACCGCGGCCAGCGACATCTTCTATCCGCGGGTCTACCTGCGGCTGGGCGGGCCCACGCCGGCCGGCACGATCTCTCTGACCACCTATTTCCACGCTACGGGCCCCGAACTAGCCTCTGCGGGAGACGATTTCGTCCTCGGCTGCGCATCGGCCAACCGCTTTTCCGGTGGCTATTTCGATCAGTCCGCGCAGCTCTGGAGTCGTGCGGGCACGCTGCTGGCCACCACGCACCAGATCGTCTACTTCAAGACGTAGCGACTATGGCGGCTGGTGTCCGCGCACGATCAGCTCGCGCGGCCCCGTCGGCAGCCGCCAGTGGAAGGTGATCGCCGCCAGCCGCAGCAGCGTCGCCACCAGCGTGCCGACGGCGACGCCGATCCACTGCGGGCCGTAGTAGTCGATGACGACGTAGATCACCGAGCCCATCATCGCCGGAACGGCGTACATGTCGTCGGGCCCCATCACCACCGGCACTTCGCGCGCGGTGACATCGCGGAAGATGGTGCCCGCCAGCGCTGACACCATGCCGAGGAGAGCTGCGGCGAACCAACTGGCGCCGTGGTCGACCGCGAGCGCCGCACCGGACGTGGCGAAGAAGCCCATTCCGACTGCATCCAGCATGGCCACCGGGTGGTGGAGTCTGATGACCGTGCGCGCGAACAGCGTCGCCAGTGCGGCGGCCGCCAGACACACGATCACATCGGGCCAGCGCTGCAGGGACTGCGGTGGATCGATGTCGAGGAGGACGTCGCGCAGGACCCCGCCTCCGACGCCGGTCAGCACCGCCATCGCCGCGATCCCGAAAACGTCGAACCCCTTGCGGACGCCGAGGACGGCGCCCGACGCCGCGGCGGCAGCGATGCCGAGGTAGTTGAGGATGTGCTGGATCACCAGCAGAGTATGGCGCTCAGAACGCCCGGAAACCCGCCATGTGCTGTAGGGCGGGCGACGCGGCGCGGGCCGCGTACAGCGCGTAGGTCTCCTCGTGGAGCAGGGCGATCACGCGGTGGTCGCCGAAGCCCCGATCGATCCGGTCGCGAACGAAGGCCAGTTCGACGACCCGATGGGCGAACTGTCGAACCGAGGTCGCGGCGGCCTTCCCGCCGAAGCGGTGCGCGGTGTCGACGGCGAGCTTTCGTGTCTTCAGCGACCCCAGCCAGGTCGCCTCGTTCGGGCTGACCAGGCCGGCGGCGACCATCCCTGGCAGCTTGCCCGCCACCACGTGCTGCTCGCGCCGCCGGCTGCGCACGGCCAGCGTGATCGCCAGCGCGAAGACGGGCACCATCCACAGCGCGTACACCGCGAAGTAGGCGCCCGCCCCGAGCAGCGACGAGCCGTTCCACATCGCGTGCAGCAGGACCGCCCCCGCGTAGCCGAGCAGCAGCGCGCCGGCCTTGCCTGCGGCGGTGCGGCGATGCAGCGCGTACCAGACCCCGAAGGCCGTCATCGTGGTGAACAGGGAATGAGCGAACGGCGACATGATCAGACGCAGTGCCGCGGTCACTAGGGATTCGGCAACGGACTCTCCGCCCCCGATGTAGAGGATGTCCTCCAGCCATGCGAAACCCGCGCCGACCAGACCCGCATAGACCAGGCAGTCGGTGAGTGAGTTGACCTCGTTGCGTCGCACGCCGGTCATCATGATCAGCAGGAACACGCCCTTGGCGGCCTCTTCGGTCACCGGAGCACCCACGACGAGGGTCAGTGGGCTGATGTCTCCGGAGCCCGGGGGATGGACCCACGCCTCGAGCAGGATCTGCAGCACCGCGGAGATGACGACCGCCGCCGAGGTGCCCCAGAGGAAGGCGAACAGCAGCAGCCGGGGCGGCTCCGGCTCCCACCGGTCCAACCAGAGGTAGGACAGCACCACGACGGTCATGGCGATGCTCGAGAGCACGAAGCCGATCGAGGTGCCGACCGGGTTGACGGTGGTGAGGACGATCACGATGAGGCCGGCGACGGTGCCGAGTGCGATGAGCAGACCCAGGGGAGCGCCAACCCGGCGAACGCGTGTCACGCCCAGCACAGTAGTGGCTGCATGGGGCGGGTTTGTCCTGCGTGTACCCCGTCGAGTAACCTCGACAGGTACCTGTGCGTTCTATTCGCGGGTGCGATAAACAAAACACTCTCTGTCCCTACGATTGAACCTGTCCGGAGCAACCCACCACATGCCAAGTCCCTCCGTCACGTCTCCGCAAGTAGCCCTCAACGACATCGGCTCCGCGGAGGATTTCCTCGCCGCCATCGACAAGACCATCAAATACTTCAACGATGGCGACATCGTCGAAGGGACCATCGTCAAGGTGGACCGCGATGAGGTCCTGCTCGACATCGGCTATAAGACCGAAGGCGTCATCCCTTCCCGCGAACTCTCGATCAAGCACGACGTCGACCCCAATGAGGTTGTGTCCGTCGGCGACGAGGTCGAAGCGCTGGTCCTCACAAAAGAGGACAAAGAAGGCCGCCTCATCCTGTCCAAGAAGCGCGCTCAGTACGAGCGGGCCTGGGGCACCATCGAAGAGCTCAAGGAGAAGGACGAGGCCGTCAAGGGCACCGTCATCGAGGTCGTCAAGGGCGGCCTGATCCTCGACATCGGCCTGCGCGGCTTCCTCCCCGCGTCGCTGGTCGAGATGCGTCGCGTCCGCGATCTGCAGCCGTACATCGGCAAGGAGATCGAGGCCAAGATCATCGAGCTCGACAAGAACCGCAACAACGTGGTGCTGAGCCGCCGCGCCTGGCTGGAGCAGACCCAGTCCGAGGTGCGCAGCGAGTTCCTCAACCAGCTCACCAAGGGTGCCATCCGCAAGGGTGTGGTCTCCTCGATCGTCAACTTCGGCGCGTTCGTCGATCTCGGCGGCGTCGACGGCCTGGTGCACGTCTCCGAGCTGTCCTGGAAGCACATCGATCACCCGTCCGAGGTGGTTCAGGTCGGCGACGAGGTCACCGTCGAGGTGCTCGATGTCGACATGGATCGCGAGCGGGTGTCGCTGTCGCTCAAGGCGACTCAGGAAGATCCGTGGCGCCACTTCGCCCGCACCCACGCCATCGGCCAGATCGTGCCGGGCAAGGTCACCAAGCTGGTGCCGTTCGGTGCGTTCGTTCGCGTCGAGGAGGGCATCGAGGGTCTGGTGCACATCTCCGAGCTGTCCGAGCGCCACGTCGAGGTCCCGGACCAGGTGGTCCAGGTCGGCGACGACGCGATGGTCAAGGTCATCGACATCGATCTGGAGCGTCGCCGGATCTCGCTGAGCCTCAAGCAGGCCAACGAGGACTACAACAGCGAAGAGTTCGAGGCCTGGAAGTACGGCATGGCCGACAGCTACGACGACCAGGGCAACTACATCTTCCCCGAGGGCTTCGACGCCGAGACCAACGAATGGCTCGAAGGCTTCGAGAAGCAGCGGGACGAGTGGGAGGCCCGCTACGCCGAGGCCGAGCGTCGCTACAAGATGCACACCGCGCAGATGGAGAAGTTCGCTGCGGCCGAGGCGGAAGAGGCGGCCCGTCCCGCGTCCTCCAACGGCTCGTCGCGTTCCGAAGAGTCCGCCGGTGGTTCGCTGGCCAGCGATGCTCAGCTCGCTGCGCTGCGCGAGAAGCTCGCAGGCAACGCGTAAGTCAGTTCACGATCGAAGGCCCCGACTCACCGAGTCGGGGCCTTCGTCGTCTGCACCGCATTCGGCGAGGCGGCGCTGCAGGAATCTGCGCGCGGGCTCGGAGCCGTTGCGGCGCAAGGCTTCGCGATAGCACGTTGCAGCGTCCGCGGGTCGATCCGCCCGGCGGAGCAGGTCGGCACGGATGGTGACCGGCAGCGGTGATCGGGCCAACCGTGGATCGTCGGCCACCGCGGCCAGGGCGGCCAGCCCGGCCGCCGGGCCGTCGCGCAGGCCGATCGCGAGCGCACGGTTGGCGCGCACCACGGGCGAATCGAGAACGCCGAGCAACCGGTCGTAGGCCAGACAGATCGTCCGCCAGTCGGTCTCCTGCCAGGACGGTGCGGTGGCGTGTGTGGCGGCGATAACGGCCTGCGGCAGGTACGGCCCGCCGGAGCCAGCGGCGCTGCTCAGCAACTGCAGGCCGCGGGCGATCATGGCGCGATCCCAGCTCGGCCGGTCCTGTTCCTCGAGCGGCAGCAGCGCGCCGTGGCGGTCCACCCGGGTGCTGCGCCGCGAATCCTGTAGCAGAACAAGAGCATTGAGCGCGGCGATCTCCGCGTCGTGCGGACGGAATGCGTGCAGCTCGCCCGCCAGTCGTACGCCCTCGTCGCAGAGTTCGTCACGCACCGGCGACGGCCCGGCGGTGGGCCAGTACCCCTCGGTGAACACCGAGTAGACGCAGGACAGCACATGCGGTGTGCGCTCGGGCAGCAACTGGCTGGGCGGAATGCGCAGCGGGATGTTGGCGTGCCGGATCTTGGCCTTGGCGCGCGTGATCCGCGCCGCCACCGCGGTTTCGCTGTGCAGCAGCGCGCGGGCGATCTCGGGCACGGTCAGCCCGCTCACCAGCCGCAACGTCAGCGCGAACTGTGATGGCCGGTCCAGCGCGGGGTGGGCGCAGGTGAACATCATCCGCAGTTCGTCGTCGCGAATGCGATGCGGGACCGCCGGGCCATCGGTGCGCGCGATGATGTCGTCGAGCACGGCTGCCAATTCCTTTCCGGGCCGCAAGGATTCGCGCCGCAGACGGTCACGGGCCCGGTTGCGCGCGACCGTCACCAGCCATGCGCCGGGCGCGTCGGGCTCTCCGTCGCGGGGCCACACGCGCACGGCCTCCGCGCAGGCGTCCTGGACGGCGTCCTCGGCGACGGTGAGATCGCCGCACCAGCGCGCGATCGCAGCCACGGCCGCACCCCATTCCCGCCGGAAGACGCCGTCCAGATGCGCCACGGAAGCTACAGCCCTCCCGCACCGGCGAGGCGGCGCAGGATCACCGCGGAGGCCGGGATCATCGACGCGACTTCGACGGCCTGGTCGCGGTCCCCGGCACGGATCAGATAGAAGCCGTTGGCCACCTCGGCGCCCTCGGTGAACGGTCCGTCGGTCAGCAAGACATCTGAGCCGCGCACCCGCACCGTCGTCGCCGTCGTCGGCAGGTGCAGGGGCGCGCCACCCAGCACACGCTGACCCGCAGCAGGGCCGAGTTCTTCGTGCCGGCGCGCACCCTCCACCCACTCCGGTGTCCCCGGCTCGGTGAGCTGTTCGGCGGGTTCCAGCAGCAGCGCCAGCCAGTCGCCGCCGGTCGTCGGGGTGTCCGGCCTGTTCCAGTGCACCATCGGCCACACCTCGACGGCGCCGTACCGGGCGGCGGGCACCTGCCGGGCCAGCTCGAGCGCCTCGTCCAGGTTGTCTGCGTCGAAGACGTAGAAGCCTCCGGCCACCTCGGCGCCTTCGGCGAACGGGCCGTCCGTGATCACCGGACGGTCGGGCCCGCCATCGATGCGGACTGCCTCGGCGGCAGGGGACAGCGCGTCGCCTGCGGACAGAGCGTGAGCGGCGCGGGCGTGGAAGTCGCTGTACGCCTGCATCTCTGCGACGAGGTCGCCGGGGGAGAGTTCGCGTTCCGGGGTCTGCAGCAGTGCGAAGTAGTACATCGTGTTCCTTCACGGGTCGGGAGGGACCTGGTGTCCACTCTCTACCTGATCGACGAACTGCGCCGGGCCCGATCGACAGGCGCGCCAGAGAATCCTGACAGACTGTGTGGCGTGCTGCGTATCGGATTGACCGGAGGAATCGGGGCGGGCAAGTCGACGGTGTCGGCGACGTTCGACGAACTCGGCGGAATCGTCGTCGACGGCGACGTCATCGCCCGGGAAGTGGTGGAGCCGGGCACCGAGGGGCTTGCCAAGCTGGTCGAGGCCTTCGGGGAGGACATCCTCGCCGACGACGGATCGTTGAACCGGCCGGCGCTGGCCGCGATCGCGTTCAGCGACGACGAGAAACGCAAGACACTCAACGGAATCGTGCATCCGCTTGTGGGACAACGACGTTCCGAGTTGATCGCCGCCGCGGACGACGACGCGGTGATCGTCGAGGACATCCCGCTGCTGGTCGAATCGCAGATGGCGCCGTTGTTCCCGTTGGTGATCATCGTCCACGCCGACGAACAGGTCCGGGTCGAGCGGCTGATCGAACACCGCGGTTTCACCGAAGAGGACGCCCGGGCGCGGATCGCAGCACAGGCCACCGAGGCCGATCGCCGGGCCGTCGCCGATGTCTGGCTGGATAATTCGGGCACTGCCGATGAACTGGTCGGCGCGGCCCGCAGGCTGTGGCATGAGCGCATCCAGCCATTCGCCGACAACCTTCGCGCGGGCCGGCCCGCTCCGACCGAGCCGCGATTGGTGCCGCCGGATCCCGAGTGGCCGGCCCAGGCGCAGCGGATCCTGGCCAGACTGCGCACCGCGTGCGGGCACCACGCCTCACGCGTCGACCACGTCGGCTCGACGGCGATACCGGGCCTGGACGCCAAAGACGTCATCGACGTGCAGGTCACCGTCGCGTCGCTGGACGTCGCGGACGAGCTCGCCGATGCACTGCTGGGCGCCGGCTATGTCCGCACGGCGATCACCGAGGACATCGCTAAGGACACCGCCGAGGACATCGCCAAGGACACCGCGAAGCCCGGCGTCGACGGACAGTGGGGCAAGAGGCTCTTCTGCTCCGCAGACCCGGGCCGTCCGACCAACGTGCATGTGCGGGTGGACGGCTGGCCCAATCAGCTCTTCGCGCTGCTGTTCGTCGACTGGCTGACGGCCGACCCTGCGGCACGCGCCGAATACCTGGACCTCAAGCGCCACATCGCCGGGCAAGGCCACGCGACCACCGGGGACTATGCGGACGCCAAGGAGCCGTGGTTCGCCGACGCATACCACCGCGCGTGGACGTGGGCCGAGGCGTCAGGCTGGCGCCAGGACCCCTGAGCGCCGGCTCAGTCTCCGATTCGATCCGCATTCATGTGGATCGCCTCGCGGCAGTAGGCCGCGAAACCCGGCAGGCCGAACGAGTCGTCGTACCGGGCGACGTAGCGCGGGTCGCTGACGTACATGTCGCCCAACGTGCGGTGCATCGGAGGCGGGCAGTCGTAGAACCACCGGTTCACGTGTAGCCGGTGCTGCTCAGCCGCGTCCATCGCCGTCTGGGAGTCGGCGGGTAGCCCTGCGCGGAACGCGTCGGACAGCGCCGTCTCGACCGCCTCGCCCTCGGCTTTGATGCGGATCCAGTCCTCTTTGCCGTAGGACTTCGCGCGGCGCTGCGACTCCTTCCACTCGTCGGACTCACCGAACTTCTGCTCGGCTTCGGCCTGATAGTCGTCGAAGCCTTCCCCGAACAGCTCGCGCATGTCGTCGTCGGTCATGGGGGTGTTCGCCATTGCTTTCTCCAATGCCTGATCGATGGCCTCGACGAGGTCTTTCATCTCGTCGAGCCGGGACATGACGCGTTCGCGCTGACGTATCAAATGGCTGACCTCGTCACCCTCGTTCACCAGGCTCGCGATCTCCTCGAGAGGCAGCTCGAGCCGGCGATAGACGATGATCTGGGATAACCGCGTCAGATCGGCCGGGGTGTACACCCGGTAGCCCGAGGCGTTCCGTCGTCTCGGGGTCAGCAGCCCGATGTCGTCGTAATGGTGCAGCGTCCGGACCGTGATACCGAATCGCTGCGCGACCTCACCGACGGTGAGTTTTTCCACACCCATCTCCTGCGTCACGTAGACCAGGCTGCTGCCTCACGTCCCGTGAGGGTCAAGACCTACGTCGACGGCGGTGGCGCGGGCAGCGCTGCGTCTGCCGCGGGTTCCGCGGGTGGGGCCGGCTCGCCGCCGGCCGGGATGTCGAGGGGGGCGCCACACTGCAACGTGCCGTACAGCGGATCGTCCTTCACACGGAAGAACCGCGGTGCGATGAACTGGTCGGCCTGCGCCACGATCTGGTCGTCGACGAGGATCTCGCAGTGCAGATTGGACCCGTAGGGCCACTGGATCGAGATCTGCATGCCGGCGAGCTTGGGATCGGTCAGCACGGTGTTCACCTCGAACGTCTGCCCCGGCAGCATGGTCGGTTGCGCGCTGTTGACGTTCTGGTCGTCCTGCTTGTAGGCGACCACGGCGCCACGGGAGGTGCCGTCGGCGCGGGCGCGGTAGATCACGTTGTGCTGTTCCTGCGGCGCGGGCGGTGCGGCGCCGGGGGCTGCGGGGTCGGGGACAGCGGGGTCGGCTGCGGCGGTGGGGCCGCCGATCGGGACCATCAGCGCGCCGGTCGCGAGGATCGCGGCACCGGCTCTCGCCCAGGCGGTCCGGCTCGGTCTGCTCGATCTCACACCGCGGAGTCTATGCTCCGCGCCATGTCAGCGTGATGCCGACGGTTGCCAGCCACTGGTCGAGGTCGTAGCCGTGGCGGGCCAGGGCCTCGGTGGTGCGCACCGCGGTGTGGATCGCGCGTTCGGCGTGACCGGGGTCCAGCAGGCTCTCGCGGACCGCCGAGACGAGCTCGTCGACGTCGGTCACGTCCACCCCGCGGCCGGTACGCAGCACCAGATCGAGGTAGTGATCCTCGCCGCTCCAGAGGTGCGGGCCCGGCGTGTAGACGCCGACGTCGAGGTAGAAGTCCTGGTCTCGCTCGTGGCCGGGATGGAAATGGAAGACCGTCACCCGCAGATTCAGGGTCGGCAACAGCCACGACTCGAGGTAGCCGAACTGTGCCCGCCCGGGGGTGGGCCGGGCCATGTACAGACCCCAGGCGTGCACCGCGAAGACGTCGACGTCGCGCACGATGCCCTTCGGGTCGGTGTTGGTGCGGGCGACGAGATCGAAGGTCTCGCGTTTGGGCGGGTGGATGCCGACAAGGATAGGCGCCTCCCCGGGGAAGAGAAGTTGTCGGTGCCGGGTTCTACCCTGGTGAACATGGCTTTCGCGACTGAACACCCGGTGCTCGCTCATTCGGAGTACCGCCCTGTCGACCAGGTGGTGCGCGCGGGCGGTCGCTTCGAGGTGGTCAGCGAGTACCAGCCCGCAGGTGATCAGCCGGCGGCGATCGAGGCGTTGGAGCAGCGGATCCGGTCTGGTGAACGCGACGTCGTCCTGCTCGGCGCGACGGGTACCGGTAAGTCGGCGACCACGGCGTGGCTCATCGAGCGTCTGCAGCGGCCCACGCTGGTGATGGCGCCGAACAAGACACTGGCCGCCCAGCTGGCGAACGAGCTTCGAGAGATGTTGCCGCACAACGCCGTCGAGTACTTCGTCTCGTACTACGACTACTACCAGCCCGAGGCGTACATCGCGCAGACCGATACCTACATCGAGAAGGACAGCTCGATCAACGACGATGTCGAGCGGCTGCGGCACTCGGCGACCTCCAGCCTGCTCTCGCGCCGCGACGTGGTGGTGGTGGCGTCGGTGTCGTGCATCTATGGTCTGGGCACGCCGCAGTCGTACATGGACCGCTCGGTGGAGCTGAAGGTCGGCGACGAGGTGCCTCGGGACGGACTGCTGCGGCTGCTCGTCGACGTGCAGTACACCCGCAACGACATGTCGTTCACCCGCGGGACGTTCCGGGTGCGCGGCGACACGGTCGAGATCATCCCGTCGTACGAGGAGCTCGCGGTCCGCATCGAATTCTTCGGTGACGAGGTCGAGGCGCTGTACTACTTGCACCCGCTGACCGGCGACATCATTCGGCAGGTCGACTCGCTGCGAATCTTCCCCGCCACCCACTACGTCGCCGGCCCCGAACGGATGGCGCAGGCGATTTCCACCATCGAGGCCGAACTCGAGGCTCGCCTGGCGGAATTGGAGAGTCAGGGCAAACTGCTCGAGGCGCAGCGGTTGCGGATGCGCACCAACTACGACGTCGAGATGATGCGTCAGGTCGGATTCTGTTCGGGAATCGAGAACTACTCGCGCCACATCGACGGCCGGCCCGCCGGCTCCGCACCCGCGACGCTCATCGATTACTTCCCGGAGGACTTCCTCCTCGTCATCGACGAGTCCCACGTGACGGTCCCACAGATCGGCGGCATGTACGAGGGCGACATGTCCCGCAAGCGCAACCTGGTGGAATTCGGCTTCCGGTTGCCGTCGGCCGTCGACAACCGACCCTTGACCTGGGAGGAGTTCGCTGACCGCATCGGGCAGACGGTGTATCTGTCGGCCACGCCGGGACCGTATGAGCTCAGCCAGACCGGCGGTGAGTTCGTCGAGCAGGTGATCCGGCCGACCGGTCTGGTCGACCCACAGGTGATCGTCAAGCCGACGAAGGGTCAGATCGACGACCTGATCGGGGAGATCCGCCTGCGCACCGAGCGCGACGAGCGGGTGCTGGTCACCACGCTGACGAAGAAGATGGCGGAGGATCTCACTGACTACCTCCTGGAGATGGGCATCAGGGTGCGGTATCTGCACTCCGAGGTCGACACCCTGCGCCGGGTCGAGCTGCTGCGGCAGCTGCGGCTGGGGGAGTACGACGTGCTCATCGGCATCAACCTGCTGCGGGAGGGCCTCGACCTTCCCGAGGTGTCGCTGGTGGCGATCTTGGACGCGGACAAGGAAGGGTTCCTGCGCTCGCCGCGCAGCCTGATCCAGACCATCGGCCGTGCGGCGCGCAACGTCTCCGGTGAAGTGCACATGTACGCCGACAAGATCACCGACTCGATGAAAGAGGCGATCGACGAGACCGATCGCCGCCGGGCCAAGCAGATCGCCTACAACACCGAGCACGGCATCGACCCGCAGCCGCTGCGCAAGAAGATCGCCGACATCCTCGATCAGGTGTATCGGGAGGCCGACGACACGGACGCGGCGGTGGAGGTGGGCGGTTCGGGCCGCAACGCCTCGCGCGGCCGGCGCGCGCAGGGCGAGCCCGGTCGGGCGGTGAGTGCCGGGGTGATCGAGGGGCGCGACACCAGCAACATGCCGCGAGCCGAATTGGCTGATCTGATCAAGGATTTGACGGCGCAGATGATGGCCGCGGCGCGCGACCTCCAGTTCGAGCTCGCCGCGCGGATCCGCGATGAGATCCAGGATCTCAAGAAGGAATTGCGCGGCATGGACGCTGCGGGGCTGAAATAGCTTGATCTCAAGGGCTGTTGAGGTCCTACGGTCAACGGCGTGACTGACATCGACGCTGACGGGGCTGCGGTGGAGCAGCGGAACGCCGGGACATGGCGCGACCTCCTCGGGCCGCGGTATCTGGGTGCCTCCACGGTGCTCGCCGGCGGCGTGGCGCTGTACGCGACCAACGAGTTCCTCACGATCAGCCTGATGCCCAGCGCGGTCGCCGACATCGGCGGACAACGGCTCTACGCGTGGGTGACCACGGTGTATCTGGTCGGATCGGTGGTGGCGGCCACCGCCGTGCACGCGATCCTGATGAGGTGGGGACCGCGCCGGTCATACCTGCTCGGGCTCAGCATGTTCGGGGTCGGCAGCCTCGCGTGTGCGATGGCGCCCACCATGGAGCTGTTGCTCGTCGGCCGGACGGTGCAGGGCGCGGCCGGTGGCATGCTGGCCGGACTCGGATACGCCGTGATCAACACCGCGCTGCCGAGCCGACTCTGGACCAAAGCGTCGGCCCTCGTGTCGGCGATGTGGGGGGTCGGAACGCTGGTCGGGCCCGCTGCCGGCGGCCTGTTCGCCCAATTCGGTTCGTGGCGTTGGTCTTTCGGTGTGCTCGTGGTGATGACGACGGCGATGTCGCTGCTGGTGCCGGTGGCGTTGCCCAGCCGTCCGGTCGACGCGAGCCCGCCGGCGCGGGTCGGGGTCCCGGTGCGGTCGCTGCTGTTGCTCGGCACGGCGGCGCTGCTGGTCTCGGCGGCCGGGGTGCCGCATGACGCGCGGGCGACGGCGGCTCTGGTGGCTGCGGGCCTCGCGTTGATCCCGGTGTTCGTGATCGTCGACCGCCGGGCCCGGGCAGCCGTGTTGCCACCCAGCGCGTTCGCCCCGGGACCGTTGAAGTGGGTTTACCTGACGCTGGGCGTGTTGATGGCCGCGACGATGGTGGACATGTACGTACCGTTGTTCGGGCAGCGGCTCGGCCATCTCGCCCCGCTGGCGGCGGGATTCCTCGGCGCGGGCCTGGCGGTGGGGTGGACGGCGGGGGAGATCACCAGCGCGTCGTTGAGCAGGCCGGCGGTGATCGTGCGCGTGGTGGCGGTGGCCCCGCTGGTGATGGCGGCGGGTCTGACGGTCGGTGCGCTGACGCAGCGGCAGGACGCCTCGGTGTGGTTCATCGCGGCGTGGGCGCTCTCGTTGGTGATCACCGGATCGGGGATCGGCATGGCGTGGCCGCATCTGTCGGCGTGGGCGATGAGCAAGGTGCGTGATCCCGCCGAGGGGCCCGCGGCCGCGGCGGCCATCAACACCGTGCAGGTGATCTGCGGCGCGTTCGGGGCTGCGCTGGCGGGAGTAGTGGTCAACGTCTCCGATCGCGGTGATGCGACGGCCGCGCACTGGCTGTTCGCCGTGTTCGCGGTGCTGGCAGCCTCGGCGGTGGTCTCCGCCATCCGCAGCGGCCGCCCCGTGCCCGGTCAAGGATCACGGTGAGCACAAGCCTGGGCTGACGCGGCGCGGGCCGGCAGAGTAATGGGCAGTGCGGGTGTGGCTGAGTGGCTAGGCACCGGCCTGCAAAGCCGTTTACACGGGTTCAAATCCCGTCATCCGCTCAAAAAGGTTCGCGAGCAGTCGCCACTTTCCGTTACTGCTCGCGAACCTTTTTAGTTCCTGAACAGCCCAAATAGCCGCCTGTCGTTCGACTATTCATCGGTGTCCTCATCTGTTCGCAACTCGCCGTTATTGATCTTCGTGCATACCGTGCGTGTACCGGAGGCAGGTTCAGCAAACTTGTGGTTCGCGTTCCCCGCGCTGGACTCCGAGGGGCAGTGCAAGGCGTACATGGCGTGTACAACTTTGTTGTTGCACAACACTTTTCGGCCACCGACATGTTAACTTCTGCTCGCCGCGACCTGGCGGCACCGTAAGCCGGTCAACAAAGGAGCCGCATGTCCGATTTGTCCACCGTCCCCGCGCCTGCCGACGCGACCCGTACCGAACCCTGGGAACAGTGGGACGAGCACGACGACTGGCGACGGTTCTTCACCACCACCTCCGAACGGAATCTCCCCGGCGAACACCGCCGCGAAGGCTTCTCTGTCTCCCTGAGGGGCGAGCAGACTCGCATGGGCGATGTCACCCGATGGGCTTACGTGGACGCGTTAGGCGAGCGTTCGGCCGCTCAGCTCCGCGAGCTGGCAGCGGCCTACATGGACGCAGCCGATCAGTTGGACCGGCTTAACGCTGGACCGACGTAACCTCAATCGGGTGATCAAGGACCTGGCTCCCGCCATCGCAACAGTGCTAACAGCGTTAATGACGTACGTTCTAGGGCGATTAAGCGGGCGCGATTCTCGGGCGCGGCTATCGGCTGACATCGACATCCTAACTAAACTCAAAGGGCATCCCGAGCTTGAGCAACAGATGAGCGAGACTGTCCGATTGTCGGTCGCGCATCACCGAGCGCGAGAGGAAATGCGAATCAGAGACTATTGGACCAATCGCCTAGTGTTCGTATCCGCCGCTGGCTTGCTCACTGCTTTAGTGCTTATCGAAATCACAGAGCTGTTCGAGATGAATAAGTTCAAAAAGCCGATCATGTGGGCCGCTACAGGTTCTCTAGCTCTCGTCGCAGGTCTTTGGATCGGTGTTCTGATTGTTCGGGTGCCTATATGGCTACGTCAGTGGCGGGAGGCGCGGTCGGCCCGGTGAGCTTTCCTAAGGTCTCACCGGGACCGAACCTAGGCCGCGTGAAAAAGGACGCGGCACAACTATTAAGCCGCCACGCGACCGCCCTTGGGGTAAATGTCATCGCTTTCGTATCGCGTAGGGGCCGGGAAGCCCTCTGAAAGTTCCTGCCGGGCTTCTGCTCCCGGCAGGTGTGGCAGGTGCACCGCGAAGGTTACGGCGATCCATTCCCGCCTTTCGATGGGTTGGGATTGTCGGACGGTGCCCTTGCCACGCCGCGCAGTTCCAAAGCTGCGCGGCCCTGCGCCCGATCTAGCCGGGCGCAAACCTAATGCCGTGTACCGGAAGTGAGCAGCTTCTTAGCGTGCCCGCTCCCGATACCGATTAAGGACATACAACTCACTGACGGTCCAACCTTCAAAGCCGGGCCGGTAAGACACGCTGAACGGCCCCATCTGCTTCTGTGCCGTGATCTGTGACGGGTCGGTAACGAGCCGGGCGGCAGCGGACAGGATCACGGCCCGAACGTCGTCGTTCGGTTCCCCTGCCGTGAATCCCCGCCCCCTGGTGTAGCCCTTAGCCATTGCGCTGACGATGCTCAGAACAGCAGTAGCTTGCCCGGCGTCAACCTCGCGCCCCGTAAACGCCGTCAGATCAGTGGCTGTCGGCGCTGCCATGATTAAGCGCTCGGCGTCAGCACCGTGACAGCCTTGGGCTGCAACAGCGCCACGTCGAAACGCGTCGTCACGCGGATAGCCTGCGTGTCGTAGTTCGCTAGCGTGTCTTTCGCCAGGTAGACCTCAGAGTCGTTGTCACGGATGACGGCGACCTTGGAGAAATCGACCAGCGCCACGCGCGCCTTACCCGACACGTTCGGAATGTGGTTCGTGATGATCACGGGCAGGCCAAGCAGTTGGAAGCTCGTTCCGTTCTGGACCGTCTGCGGGTCAATCACATACCGCGCATCGCTCGCGCCAACCTTGATCTTGCGGAACGCGGCGAACGATGCCGGGGTCATCACCCAGTGCGTCGGGCTCACGAAATTGCCCTGAGCCGTCGCGAGCGCGTCAATCAGCGAATCCACGTCAGTGACATCGAGGACGCCGTTAACGATGCCGGTCTGCTTAAGGATGCCCTTGATCGTGTTCGATGTGCCCGCGCCGTCCCACAGCGCAGCGTCAAGCGCGTTAGCAACGTCGGTGACCAGACGCGTCTTAAGCACCGCGTCCAAGCCCTTGACGGCGCTGCCGCGCAGAAGCTCGTTCGACACAGGTAGCCACACCTTGATTCCTTGCAGCGTGGACGGTAGCGCGGTCACTTCATCGAATGTGACCGAACCATCCGAAATGAGCTGACCCTCGCCCACGAATCCGGCAGTCGTGCCCGACACGATGCGCGGAATGCGCACCTGCTGATTGCTGTCAATGATCTGCGGACCCGCCGCGAGAAAGGTGGACTGCTGCTCAAGAGGGGTGACAAGAATTTCTTGCACCTGAGACGCGAGCAGCGTGGTATTACTCGATGTAGTTTCAATTGCCATATTCAGTTGTTCCTTTGCGTATCAAGCTTTTATGTGGTCAATCGCCCGCCACCAGGACAGGCTTAGGAAAGGTGTGCGCACCTGGCGCACGATGGGGTTTAGCGCGTCGAGCGCCTTAGCCGCGCATGAGGCCGAGCAAGCTGACTTCGCCGCTGTCGGCGCTGCCACGGTTACCCTGTCCGGCGTCGCCGCTAGCCTTAACAGCCTTAAGGTAGGGCTTAGCTTCCGTTAGCTTGTCGATTGCGGCGCTGAGCTTTTCGGGGTCGGTTAGGTGCTCCGGGTCATACGGAAGCATCTCGGGATCGACGAGCCTGCCGGTAGCGGACACAAGGGCCGTGTGGACCTTCCGTGCTAGCGCCTCGGTTTCCTTGGCTTTGACGCGTGCGGCCGCATTCTCTTTCCGCAACCGCTGAATAGTTGCCTCGGCCTTATCGGTGTCTAGCTGTCCCTCTGACGTCTCATTTTCGTTATCGGCACCCTCGACGTCATCGGTGGGGTTTTCGTCGCCCTCCGGGCCGTCCTGCGGCCCATTCTGTGAATCGTCGGACACCTGGCCCGCATCAATCTCACTCATTTATGCAACTTCCTTAATTCCATCCGTCATGCGCTTCCCCTGATTGCCGTAGAACACGCCCATGCTGGATTCGTTTTGTTCTTCCTCGGCGCGTTCGGCCGCAATCTGAGCGATTTCCTCAGCCGTGTAGCCAAGCCTGCGCAGGGCGGCTGACTTGCTCAGAAATCCGGCCTGCACGCCTTTGGTCACAGCGTCCATTTCCGCAGCGACGGACGTAGACGACGGGTCACGCCACTGCACTTTCGCGTTTACCGATTCAACGGACACAGCACTGCGGACAGCGACCATCAGCCGCGCCACCTGTTCCCACGACCTGCCGAATACGGCTTGCCGCTGCTCGGCGCGCGCCGTCAGTGCGCTCTCGGCTGCCCGGATCGCTTCGCTGCTGGACGGGTTCTCGGTCGTGATGCCGACCATGTGCGCGGGAAGCGCTGATACCGCCATGATCTGTTGCAGCCAGATACGAACCGACGTTTCAAACCCCTTGAGGTCCGCGCCGTCGAGCTGGCCGAACTTCGTCGTTTCCTTCTCCGACCACATGGTGCGGTAACCCTCCGGAATGGGGTTCACGGTGTCCATGACCGGGTTGCCGTCGTTATCAAGTACCGGCGTGCCATCCGGGTTGAGCCGTGGCACTTCCGCTAGGTCGATACCGGTCACGTACCGGCGCGGGCGGGCGGTGAACTCCTGTGCCACCGCTAGATCAGCGAGCGTCTTATTCAGCCCGTCTACAAGTGGAATGAGGTCGTCAATCTCAGAGCGGCCACAGCCCAAAATGCGGTCCTGGTTGCAGAATCCGACGACCGGTACGGCGCGTAAACCGTGCTCGATGGTTTCGACAAGCTCGAAAGCCGTAGACGCCGCACCCGCAGTGTGTGCCCGCCACCGTTCGATCCGGTCGGGCAGATACACAACGGCCCACGTCTCGCCCTTGGCCTTATCGGCCCACCGTTTGACGGCACTCGTAATCCCACGCGTGGCCGGATCACGGATCGCCGCGACCTGCTGCGGGCTTTCCACCGTCACTAGGGGAGCGCCGTCCGGGCGCGCCCACACGATCACGTAAGCGTCACCAAACGTCAGCGCCTCACGATGCAGAACGGTGCTGGTTTGGTCCAGGTCGTTATCGAGCCAATCGGCCCACACGTCGGCACCGCGAAAACCGGTGACCTTGAGGCGCTCAGCCAAGCTCGACACGCTCAGGCCGGGAATGTTGCTCGCGATGAGGTCGAACGCTGGCAGCGCGATCCGCGCCTCAGCGCTTAGGTAAGCAAGCCGCTGCTTACCCTTGGCGTAGCGGTCAAGCTCCGTGTATCGGTGCTGCGGAGCGTCGAGCGTCTTAAGCAACTCGACGAGAAGATCAGAACTCATATTCAGTTGTTGTCTTTCTACGCGCCGCCGTAGCGTTTGCGTGGTTTCTGTTGGGCCGCAAGCCAAGTAGCCCGGCTATGCGCCATCATCAGTGCCGTAGCAAGGTCAATCTTCGGCGCGCTGCGAGACCGGCTGCCGTGCTTAGCAATGCGGATGCCCTTGTCTGATTCCTTGACCGTGGCGTTAAGAACGTGCCTCGTCAGGTCCTCGTCGCCCGAATGCGTAAACAACCCCGCCATCGCTGAACTATGCAGATCGTTGGTCGCCGCTGTCTGCCGGACAGGACTCTGCGCATAGGCCACCATCGGTAAGCCCTCAGCCTCAAGCACATGCGCTGAACGCGTGAAGTACGCAGGATCGAAAGCGACCTCACGGACCTTGTACCGCTTCGTCGCGTCCCTAATGACCTCTTCAACGTCCAAGATTGGCACTTGCCAGCCGTCGTCATCGAGGGGTTTCTCCCACACGGCGAGCGTGTCGAAATGCGGTTTCGCCGCCACGGTGCCAATCACAATTGCGGTGCTGTCGTCTTTAAGGCTCGCGTCCACACCGAGGACCACCTCAGCACCGTCCGAAACGGCCTGACCGGTGCTCAAATCGTTCCAGGTGTCGCGGTCGATGAAGGGATGCTCGTTCCCTCCGACAAACTGACACAACCTGGCGCGCCGAAAGTGCGTCTCACTCATCTTCGGCGGTAATAGCGCGCGTAAGGCGTCTCGGTGCAGGTAGTCGTCCAACGCGGGATTTGCCAACTCCCAGCAGTGTTCACACGACGGCGGGTGACCCTCAAACCCGGTCGCGCTGAACTCTCGGTAGACCTGGCTCAAGTCCTCCGGGTGCTCACTGGCGTAGGCCCGCAGGCGCGCAAGCACGTTATCGTCATTGGGTCCGGGCGTGCCGATACCGATAAGCGTGGACTGTTCTCGCTTGCCCTGCGCCAGGGCGATAACTTCCCACGTCTCGGGTGCAACACGTCCTATCTCGTCCACGATTGCCAGCGAGTAGTCCAGGCCCTCAAGGCTGGCCGGTGACGCCGGGAGACATGTGAACGACGCGCCCCTTGAAGGCACTACGAGCCTGTCCTTGAACACCTGGACACGGCTGGCAAGGTCGTCGTTAAGTTCGATCATGCGGGCCGCGACGTTGAACACGATGCCCGCCTGACGCTCATCAACAGCGGCGACGATCACCGTCGCACCCTCACCGCCGGTCATCAGCTCGTAAACGCCTAACGCCGCGACCAGCGTGGACTTGCCCTGACCACGCGGCAGACACCATCCGGCAACGCGCGGCTGGGGGTCAGCATCAAGAACCGTGCCGACCAACACGCGCTGCCACTCGCGCAAACGCAGCGGAACGACTCGCCGCGACTCACGAACCGTGATGAACTTCTCGCAGAATGCTGCGAAACGCGCTGAACCGTCCGACCGTGGCCGAAACGGCAACACGCTGTCATTGACGGCCCGTTTCGGGCCAGCACGCAAGATAACCTCCTTTTACCTGCACAGAAAAGGCGTCAGCTTGTTTCCTGTTGAAATATGGGGCACGGTCGGTGAGTGGGCTGCGTCCGTGTTAACCGGAACCTCAGTACTACTGGCATATCGAATACTTCGCATTGACCGCGAGGACCGCAGGCGAGCGCAAGCCGCCTTGGTTACCTTCGCCTGCGAAAACAAATATGACCTAGAAAGTGGGAGAGAGAACGGTGCTTTCGGACAGATCTACAATTACTCAAACGCGCCGATACTTTATGTTTCCGTGAGCGTGTCGCTCAGTGCGCGCTACGTGCTCGTGACCACGCCTTCTTGGAAAGAGATAGATCGCATTAGGGAAAATCCGAGCCTCTTCGTACACAATATTACGGATGTAAGTCCCGGATCAAACGCTTCTTTACCCCCGGAGACAACTCTTGATTTTGCGTTCGACTATCCCTTTTCGGTAGATGACGGCATCACCAACTTTAGGCTCCACTTCGATGACGCGAACGGTCGTAGGTGGCAGCGCGACATATCCGGCCACCTAAAGCTGGAACGGATAGGCCTAGCGGCGAAAACGAAGTACATCCTTCACGTCTTCCGCGCCCGTCGCCAGTACCAGGCTGGTAGACGAAAGTAATCGTCTGTGCGCTGGCTGACCGAGAGGAGCGCCGGGCCGGGTCGGGGTCACCCCCTGGTCGGCTATCGTTTTCCCAGGTCACAGCGTCGGTGGACCCCTGCGGCGCTGGTTGGCACTGTGGTGGCAAAATGTCGCATTGTGACAGACCGCTTGCCCGCTGATCTTGAGCAGATACTTGAGTACATCGCCATGATGGCGCGTGGTTACGGCAACCGGATGAAGTGGAACGAGGAAGCGAAGCTCAAGTCAGACATGATGAAGGTTCGGCACCGCTGGTCGGCTGACCGTGCGCCGGTCTCATTAGTGCGTGCCCGGTGCTTGGAGCTGGGCATGACTCAGGAAGACACTGAGACCATTGTGGAGTTCCTGCGGAAGACACAGGCGGGTAGGCGCTTGGTCCCTCAACGGTCCTATAGGGATTTCAAGTTTCCACAGCCTGTTGAGTAGCCGGAGTGTTGTGTGTTTACGTCACCCCTGCGGCGTAGCGTCGCGGCTATGGAGATGGTGAAGGTTGGTGACGACGTTGTAAGGCCCGGACACGAGGTCCTTACGCCTTCCGGTTTCAAGACGGTTTGTCACATCGGTCAGACATCGGACGCGGAGACGTGGTGTTACAACTTCGTCGGCGGCGCTCACATGATCGTCAGCTCATGCGACACGGTGTCTGTTTTTCGCGGTAGCCAGTCCACGCGGCCCGAGGACCAGTAGTCCCGCGATGGTCAGCGGGATTAACCCTTGGGTTACAACGGGGCGGCGCTGCGACTTGTGTGGCCGGTACATGCTGGAAAGCGATTCCAACGTGCAGCCGGTGACTAGTACGCGGTGTCCCTCACCCGACTGCGCCAACCACCGCATCCGACCCAGTAGCTACTACGACGTTGCCGAGGACTGACGACGGCTCAACCGTTTAGCGATGGAGTCGAGCACCTGTTGCCGTTCCTTATCGGTGCATCGGTTCCCGCGCGCTGCGTTGCATGAGCGGCAAAGGACCCGGCAGTTAAGTTCCTCGTGCGCAAGGTCCGGTCGCTCGGTCAGCGGTATCACATGATCGACGGTCAAATCTGTTATAGCTAAGCACAATTCACAGAAGGGACTTAGTCGCCTTAGCTTCTGGCTTAGCTTGCGCCACCGCCAGTCCGTCGCGGTCCTGCCCTTCGTGCCGGGCGCAAGCACCCGCTTGGGTGCGCAAGGTCGGCATCGGCTGCCCTTCACTATCAGCACACCGCAACCTAAGCAGGGCCGTTGCATTACCAGCCGTAGCGCTCAGCGGTGATAGCGCGGTGCTCAATCATGGTCGGTTGTCCTGTTCTACAAGGTCGATCATCGCGTCAGCGACAGCCACGGCCTCGTCCAAGCGAAACACCAGAACGTGCGTGAAACCGTTGTCAGCGCGTCGGCTGACTCTGATCCGGTTGCTCTCGCGCTTAACTGTGTAGGGCTGCCCGAACGCAGCGGGGACGGTGGTCACTTGCGCGTAATTGGGTAGCGCATGAGCGGTGGCCGCATACGCGCAGCTGCTTTAGCGGGCGCAATTGCCCCGGTGTTAACGGGCTTTAGCGTCGCGTTTAGCGCCGTGCGGAGTGTGTCGGCTTCTGCATCTGTCAGGCCCGCGATCACCTGGCCGTTGTTGGCAATAGTGAAGCCGTCGTTTCCGTCGATGACCACAATCACGGTTCCCCCTTCTGTGGTTAATGTGCAATTAGCCCGGCTCCTGGCATTTAAGCCGGGAGCCGGGCAAGCACGGTCAAAGTTTGAGTTAGGCCGCGTAAGCGGGCAGTCCCTGACTTATGCGTACATCGTTTGCGAACATCATCAGCAGCTTCGCCATCGCCGCTGCGTCGGTAGCCGACAGGGGAAGCGTGAAGCGGCCCTGCTTATCCTGTGCCTGAATGCCTATCATCGGCACACTAGGGTCGCCGCTGACACGCCCCGGAATGACCCGTAGGAACGTTGGCTCAATGGTGTACTCAGGCAACGTTTCTCGCGCCATCGGACTATCTCCTATCTGTGTATGGTGGCCGCTCAAGCTGCGGCCCTCTTGCTCTCAGTCGGCGTCCAACCCGGCAGGCTGTCAGAACCCGTGAATCTCGGCTCGTCGCGGCGCGACGGCGAGAACGGAAACGCACCAGGCGGCTTCCTGCGAACCACAAGCCCGTTCGGGCGCAGCATTCTCAATGCATCCCTCGCAGCAGCGACCTGGAAGTACTCCGGATCAGCGCGCCATGTCAGGTTGTCGCGCCGACAGTTGAGCAGGTCGCCGTCTAGGTGGTGAACGAGCATCCCGTTAGAGACGCACCGATTAGGCGACTCGGCGGGTTGATCGCCGGGCCACGACATCATCGTCTGGATGCGCGGCCAGCCGAGGAACGCGTAAGCGACCACTTCGTCCAGGAAGACTTGACCATGCGATTCGTAGGCCGGTAACAGGTTTCCGTAGTAGTTGTCACCAAGCGCCACAATTGGCATCCCGTTTCGAATCTGTGGCTGCACTTTGCGCATGTTCCTGTAAAGGAATCCGTAGCCGTTGATTTGCCATCCGTCCGCGCCCCAGACTTCCCGGCGCTCCCGCAATTCGGTAGGAGTAGCGGACTGGTTGGGCTGCAAAGGTGACACTTCGGAGAGCGTATTTTTACCCTTTAAAACAAGAGTATCAGTAGCCCCCCTGGATTTGCATATTTGCAAACTGGGCATGGCGCTAGCTGTCCGCAAACTGCTGTTCAACCCAGTTGTTCACGTCGGATCGACGATAACGCAACTCTTTACCGATGCGCGCAGCCTTCGGCCCCTTGCCGATCTGCTTCCAGTAGTAAGCGGTGGAGGTCGGAATGTTCAATTCGGCGCACAAATCGGCGACCGTCATCAACTGTGACATTTTAGGTGAATCTGTGATCTTTAGGTGTCGCGCCGGTCGCGACATTCCAGCCGGTGCCCCGTCCCTTTAACGGTCACTTGTGAATAGCACCTTCCGTTGGCAACTGTACGAACGAAGTGCTTCAAATCGAAGCGATACGGCGTCCGATTTCGAGACGGCGCGTCCCGGCTACTCGACACGGGTTCTGTGTGTACCGTCTTCCGGTATGCGTGAACCCGGTGTGAAGCTTCAAGACCTCTGGTATTCCCAGACCAACGGCAGGCCCGACCTCAGTCGCCCGACCGCCCGAAAGGGTAGGGGGAAGCGGTACCGGGTCACCGTCATACATCCCAGCGGCAAGATCGAGACTGCGCACTTCGCCCTCAAGAGAGACGCTGAGGCGCGCCAAAAGGAGGAGTCGGCCAAGCTGGTCACCGGCACCTATGCGTCCCGCAAGGCAGGTCGCGTGACCTTCGCTGAGATCGCTGAACAGTGGTACGAATCGAAGGCCGTCAAGGTGAAAGCGGGAACGCTCGACAATTATCGGAGCTTGCTGGACACACACGTCCT
Source organism: Mycobacterium sp. IDUB_1 (assembly GCF_055419625.1). Classification (NCBI taxonomy): domain Bacteria; kingdom Bacillati; phylum Actinomycetota; class Actinomycetes; order Mycobacteriales; family Mycobacteriaceae; genus Mycobacterium; species Mycobacterium sp. IDUB_1. The sequence continues at coordinate 227,882 of NZ_JBVAYA010000006.1, forward strand.
GCCCCAGTGGGGAGCTACGGCGGTGGGGGAGATCGACTGGCAGAGCATCCAAAAATGGGTCAACGCTCTCAATAAGGCCAAGCCGTCTAACCGTGGGGGCACGCTCTCGGCTTCGCGGGTCGTGCAGGCGTATCACGTGCTACGCGGCGTTCTGGACTACGCGGTGCGCGCCCGCCTGATATCGGGTAATCCAGCGACCAGCGTTGATTTGCCACGCAAGGCAAGGGCCGATAAGCGATACCTGACGCACCAAGAGTTGGCCGACCTTGCTTCCGGTTGCGGAGAGCTGGACGCCCTAGTGCTTGTGCTGGGCTATTGCGGCCCCCGGTGGGGTGAAGTCATCGCGCTAAACGTCGGCGACGTGGACTTTGATCGGGGACGTATAGACATCACAAAGGCGGTTGAGAAAGACCGCAAAGGCAGTTACAACCGTCTCGGCACCACCAAGAATCACGAGACGCGTTCGGTGCCGGTGCCCAAGCCGGTGCTCGATGTGCTAGCTGACCGTGCAGAGGGCCGGAAACCTGGTTGGCTGCTGTTTCCCGGCAAGGGTGGTTACCTACAACCGGGTGAATTTCGGCGCGGTTGGTTCGATGCGGCAGCCGAGGACATCGGCCATGCGGGTCTGACACCGCACGAATTGCGGCATACCACCGCAAGCCTTGCGATCAGGTCGCATGCGCGCGCCTCAATCAAGACAGTGCAGCGACTGCTAGGGCATGCCACGGCCACGATGACACTTGATCAGTACGGCCACCTTTACGAAGATGACCTGGACGACGTGGCGGCGCAGCTTGGGGCGGAGTGTGTGTACCCAGTGCGTACCCGTGAGGCGTAATAGCCCGCTGAGCTGTTCCTTTACACGGGTTCGAATCCCGTCATCCGCTCGCACCGGTACCCGGGTACCTTGAGTCCTCGTGACGTGGCTTCTCCTGCTCTGCGCCATCGTCAGCGAGGTCGCCGCCACGTTGTCGCTGAAAGGCGCGGTCGCCACGCCCGCGCTCTACGTCGTCGTGGTCGGCGGCTACTTCGCCTCGTTCGTGTTCCTCACGCTCGTCCTCAAACGCGGTATGGGACTAGGGGTGGCCTACGGCATCTGGGGGGCGATCGGGGTTGCGTTGACCGCGATCCTGTCGTCGATCGTCTTCGGTGAGGCGTTCACCGTGCTGATGGGCATCGGCATGGGGTGCATCATCGCCGGCGTGCTCCTGGTCGAGATGGGCGCGCGTCACGCCGAGGACTCCGCGGACGGTGCGCCGTAGTGCAGTACGTGCTGTTGATGGGGGCCATCGCGTCGGAGGTCACCGGCACCCTGGCGTTACGGGTGGCCGCCGGAGGCCGTCGCGCCTTCTACGGCGTCGTGCTCATCGGCTATGTCGTCGCGTTCACCATGCTGTCCGCGTCGTTGCAGCACGGCATGCCGCTCGGTGTCGCCTACGGCATCTGGGCCGCGGCGGGGGTGGCTCTGACCGCTGCGGCGTCGCGCATCCTGTTCCGCGAGCCGCTCACGCCCACCATGCTCACCGGAATGGGTTTGATCGTGGCTGGTGTGCTGCTCGTCGAGCTCGGCGCCGCCCACTGAGCTCGACATCCCGGGGGATTCGCTATCCACATAGCGAAAAGGTGATTGTGAATTGCAGCACGTCACAACGCTTTATGGCGCAGCTGCGACACAGTTCGGCAACACATCGATCACCATTGAGTTGCCGAACTCGCTATGTTTGCTGAAACTGTGACACGGTGATCGCGTGAGCACTCGCCAGGCAGCTCGTGCGCTCGGGATTGCGGTCACCAGCGTGTTGGCGCTGTGTGCCTTGTCCGTTCGTGCACCCGTCGCTGCGGCGGCCTCGTGCCCGGACGTCGAAGTCGTCTTCGCGCGGGGCACCAGCGACAAGCCGGGATTCGGCCCGGTCGGTACGCTCTTCGTCAAATCCCTGCAGAAGAAGTTGAGCACCAAGAAGATCGAGGCCTACGCGGTCGACTACTCCGCCAGCTGGGACTTCTCGAAGTCGACATCCGAAGGTGCAGTCGACGCCAACAAGCACGTCCAGTACATCGCCGGTATCTGTCCTCAGACCAAGATCGTGCTCGGCGGAATCTCCCAGGGCGCCGGGGTGATCGACCTCATCACCATCGGGAAGAAGAAGCTGTGGTTCTTCACGCCCTCACCGCTGCCCGACGCGATGGTCAGTCACGTCTCGGCGATCGCGGTCTTCGGCAACCCGTCACGCGACTACGCCAACCTCGGTCCGCTGACCACGTTGAGTCCGCTCTACGGCAGCAAGACGATCGACCTCTGCGCGACCAACGATCCCTATTGCTCCAAAGGGTTCGACATGTTCGCCCACTATTCCTACATGTGGAACGGGATGATCGACGAGGCCGCGACATTCGCTGCGCGGCGTGTCGTCGGCCTCGCCGTCGACACCAAATTGTCTGCGCAGCAGGATGTTCCCGCGGCCGAGTACACACCTGCGGCAGGACCTGGCGGTTGATCCGCTGCCGCGGACGAGGCGCACCCGCGCCCGTGCACCCTGATGCCATGTCGGCCAGGTCACGCCGCCACCCCCGAGGTGACGTTGCCAGCGCACGGCAGCGCCGATCCTGGGCAAATGGCGCACCGGTGTCGTGATTCGCACCCATGTTCGCCGGATACCGGGTTACTGTCACGATTGGCCTGGGAATGGCAGAGCAGCAACTCACATCGGGAGGATTTGAATGAGCGCCTACCAAACCGTGGTGGTCGGCACGGACGGTTCGGACTCTTCGTTGCGCGCGGTGGATCGTGCCGGCCAGATCGCGGCCGGCGCGGGCGCCAAACTGATCGTCTCGACGGCGTACTTCCCTCAGGGCGAGGACCAGCGCGCCGCGGACCTGCTCAAGGACGAGGGGTACAAGATGTCCGGCAATGCCCCGATCTACGCGATCCTGCGTGAGGCGCGGGACCGGGCGAAGGCCGCTGGCGCCGAGAACATCGAGGAGAAGGCCGTTGTCGGCGCTCCGGTGGATGCGCTGGTCGATCTCGTCGAGGAAGTGGGCGCCGACCTGCTCGTCGTCGGCAATGTCGGACTGAGCACCATCGCCGGCCGACTGCTCGGATCGGTGCCGGCCAACGTCGCCCGCCGGGCGAAGTCCGACGTGCTGATCGTCCACACGTCCTGACGTCCGAACGACAACGAACCCTGGGTCGGAGAACCGACCCAGGGTTTCGTCACGCCGTGGTGCTCAGGTTGCGGATGCTTTGGCGATCGCGGTGATGGCCGCGTCCAGCGTCGCGTTGAACTCGTCGTCGCTCTGCTGCGCGGTCAACCCCTCGGTCAAAGCGCGCGAGAAGCTCGCGATCACACCGTGGTTCGCTGCGAGCTTGTCACAGGCCTCGTCGCGGTCGTAACCGCCGGACAGCGCGACCACTCGCAGCACCTTCGGGTGGTCGACGAGTTCGCGGTACAGGTCGTCGACGCTGGGCAGTGTCAGCTTCAGCATCACCGCCTCGTCGAGGCCGTCGAGGGCCGCCAGCAGCGCGGCCTTCAGCTGATCCTCGGCCTCGGCCTTCTGGGGGCTGTGGATGTCCACCTCGGGCTCGATGATCGGCACCAGACCGGTGGCGAGGATCTGCCTGCCGACCTCGAACTGCTGGTCGACCACGGCCTGCAGACCGGCGCCGGGTGCCTTGATGACCGAGCGCATCTTGGTCCCGAAGACGCCCTTGTCGCGGGCACGGGCGAGCAGATCGTCCAACCCGGGGATCGGCTTCATCACCTGCGCGCCGTCCTGCTCGTCGGCCAGACCCTTGTCCACCTTCAGGAACGGCACGATGTTCTTGACGTTCCACAGGTAGTCCGCCGTGGGCCTGCCCTCGACGTCGCGGTCCATCGTGTCCTCGAAGAGGATCGCGCCCAGGATGCGGTCGCCGTCGAAACTCGGGCTGGTGATGATGCGGGTCCGCATCTCGTGGACGAGATCGAACATCTGCGCGTCACCGGAGTAGGCGTCTTCGTCGATGCCGTACAGCTTCAGCGCCTTGGGGGTGCTGCCGCCGCTCTGGTCGAGGGCTGCGATGAAGCCGGCGCCACGCTGCACCTTGGAGAATTGTTCGGCGGTGTGCTGATCGGTGTTCATGTTCGTAGGTTCTAACACGTGCGCTGCTGCGGGGAAAGGAACCGGTCTCAGGCCCCGGTACCGCGGTCGACTGCGGCCAGGGTGAGCGCCTTGACCACGCTGTGGCGGCCCAGGTCGATCTTGAATCCGTTCTGACTGAGTGGCTGCGCGCCGGTCATCGCGAGCTGCGCTGCGGCGTGAAAAGTCTCTGCTGTAGGCGCCTGCCCGATCAGGCTGGCTTCGGCGTCATGCAACCGCCAGGGCTTCGCGGCCACACCACCCAAGGCGAGCCCTGCTGACACGATGCGATCGTTGTCGAGGTGAAGACCAACGGCGACGGACACGAGCGCGAACGCGTAACTGTGGCGATCGCGCACCTTGAGGTACCAGGAGTTGTCGCAGAATCTGGAGGGCGGCAGCTCGACGCCGAGGATCAGATCGTGCGGCTGCAGCGTGTTGTCGGTCTCGGGCGTCCCGCCGGGTAGAGCGAAGAATTCGTTGATCGGAACGGTTCGTCGGCCCGTCGAATTCTGCACGTGCACTTGTGCGTCGAGGATTTCCAGTGCCACGGCCATGTCGGAGGGATGGATCGCCACGCATCCGTCGCTGGCGCCGAATATCGCGTGTTCCCGGTTGAATCCGTGTCGCGCAGCACAGCCGGTGCCGGGGTTGCGTTTGTTGCACGCCGTGAAGGCTGTCTGCATGAAGTACGGACATCGCGTGCGCTGCAACAAGTTTCCACCAACCGTGGCCATGTTGCGCAATTGGGTGGTGGCGCCGCTGAGGATCGCGTGGGACAGCACGGGGTACTGCGTCCGGATGAGCGGGTGGTTGGCCACGACGCTGTTCGTGACGCTTGCCTCGATGAAGACGCCTCCGATGTCGGTCTCCGAGACGGACGTGAGGCCGAGGCGCCGAAGATCGATCAGCGCCTCGGGCTGTTCGACGCCTCCCTTCATCAGGTCGATGAGGTTCGTCCCTCCGGCGAGATACTTCGCCCCCGTGGTGGTGGCGGCGTCGATGGCGTCGGCGACGGAGGTGGCGTGGCGAAACTGAAAGGTCTTCACAGGTGCCGCTCCTGGGCCACCGTCTGGATCGCCGCCACGATGTTGGCGTACGCGCCGCACCGACAGATGTTGCCCGCCATCCGTTCTCGTATCTCCGGCGTCGTCAGCCTGCGACATCCGGCGATCACATCGTTGCGAGTGCCCTCGAAGGTGCTCGTGCTGATGTCTCCGCGCTGGTGCTCCGCCAACATCGCGTGGGCTGACGAGATCTGACCGGGTGTGCAGTATCCGCACTGGAATCCGTCGCAGTCGAGCATGGCTTGCTGGACTGGATGCAGTTGGTTTCCGTCTGCGATTCCTTCGATGGTGAGGACATCGGCCCCGTCGATCGATGCCGCCAGTGTGAGGCAGCTGACGACCCGCTCACCGTTCACTGCCACTGTGCAGGCCCCGCACAGCCCATGGTCGCAGCCCTTTTTGGTGCCGGTGAGGTGGAGTCGCTCCCGAAGCAGGTCCAGCAGGGTCGATCGGGGGTCGACAGTGATTCGATGGAGGTCGCCGTTGATGCGCAGTTCCAGGCGGTAGCCGCGCTGGCGGTCTGGCCCACCGTGCCCGGTGTCGGCGTCGCTGGTCGTCACGAGGTGGCGTTCGGCGGCTGGTAGGGGCGCATGAGGTCCTCCAGAGTGATCGGCAGGTGACGCAGCCTCGTGCCGGTGGCGTGGTAGATGGCATTCGCGATCGCAGCCGGCACCCCGCAGGTACCGATCTCGCCGATGCCCCGCACGCCGATCGGATCGAGCCCGTAGTCGGGCTTGTCGATGAAGGAGATATCGAATTCTGGGCGATCGGCGTGGGTCGGTAGGTAGTACTCCCCGATGGGAAGCGCGGTCGTTTCGTCGTGCGGGACCTGCTCGAGGAGCGCCATGCCGAGCCCGAAGGTGATGCCTCCCATCACCTGGTTTCGGGCCAGTTTCGGGTTGAGCACCCGACCGCAGTCCATGACGGCGACCCACCGGGTGACGCTTGCTCGTCCGATCTGCTCGTCGACTTCGACTTCGCAGAAGTGAGCACCGAACGACTGGAACGCTTCTGCCCGCTGCTCGCCCTCGTCGCTGGTGATGTCGAAGCTCAGTGTGTCGCGATAGGCGGCGGCTGTTTCCGGAGCCAAGGCGCTGATGTCGACAGAGGAGGGTTCGCAGCCATGGAACGGCGAGAACTGGTCACGGACCACCGCGTCGGCGAATCGGCGTTTCCACTCCGCGGCGGCCGCGAAGACGGCAGAACCGACTGTGGCCGTGGTCTGGGATGCGCCGCTGTAGGGGGCCGCCGGGAACAGCGAGTCGCCAGACAGGAAAGTCACCCGGGACATCGGCAGTCCGGTGGTGTCGGCGGCGACCTGCGTCATCACGGTGCGCACGCCGTTGCCGACTTCGTGGGTGGCCGATGAGAATCGCACGCTGCCCTGCGCGTCGGTCTCCACGCGACATCCCGCGGGCATCCGACGACCAGGGTAGGTGGCGGTCGCCATACCCCAACCGACGTGAATGCCGTTGCGGCGCATCGCCCGCCGGGTCAGTGGCCGATCGTTCCAGCCGAACCGACGTGCACCGTCGTGGTAGCACTCGAGCAGGTGCTTGCCCGACCAGGGTTTACCGCTCGCCTGATCGATGTCTGCGTGGTTGCGGACGCGCAGGTCGAGCGGGTCCATGCCGAGTCTCTCGGCCAGTTCGTCGATCGCGGACTCGAGCGCGAACAATCCCGGCGCCTCGCCCGGGCCGCGCATGAAACACGGTGTGGGCGAGTTGATTCGCGCGGCGCGATGGGAGACGACCAGGCTGGGGGAGGAGTACAAGAAACGGGTGGAAAGGCCGGCTGGCTCGCAGAAGTGGGCGACAGTGGACGTCTCGGTCAACGTGTGATGCTCGGTGCCGAGGATCGAACCGCCGGTGTCGGCGATCAGTGACAGGTCCTGGTAGGTCCGGGGACGATGCCCCGTCGAGGTGAACATCTGGTCCCGCGTGAGCACGACCTTCACCGGCCGATCCACGGCTCGCGCAGCGACCGCGCACAACACCACGTGCATCCACAGGAAACTCTTCGACCCGAAGGCGCCGCCCACCAGTGGTGCGACGATGCGGATGCGATCCTCCGGCATGTCGAGGTAAGCGGCCAATGCGGTCCGCTCGCCGGCGATCCACCGGGTGCTGTCGTGAACGTCGAGGTGGTCGCCATCCCAGTGGGCGATGGTCGCCGAGAGTTCGATGGGGTAGTGCGCATTCGTCGGTGTCGTGTAGTGCGCGTCGATGCGGATCGTGTCCGGGCCTGCGGACGGGGGCTGGCCCCGGTGGTCTTGCAGCTTCTCCTCGTGCAGTTTCACGAAGTGATCGGGAAGGTAGCTGCCGTGACGGATCTGGCCGTCCTTCTCGTCGGGCGCGGTCGGCTGCTCCACGACGGCGTGGGCGTTCAATTGCGCTGGTGCCGTTTCGTAGTTCACGGTGAACAGCGATGCGGCGGCGACGGCGTTCTCCAGGGTGTCCGCCACCACCATGGCCAGATGTTGGCCCACGTGTTGAACGGTGAGATCCGAGAGCGGCGGACGTCGCTCCAGCGGCAGATCGAAAGTCAGGTCCCGCGGCAAGGCACGCAGATGCGGGCAGTTCAGGGGCGTCAGGACATGCAGTACGCCCGGTGCACCACCGACCACGACGGCGGCGGTTCGCAGAGATTCTTCGGTGACGCGGCCGTGCGGGATCTCGGTCTGCACCAACACCGCGTGCGCGAGTTCAGGGAGGACGACGTCGGCGGTGTACTGGGCTTTGCCGGTCACTTTGTCGAAGCCTTCGACGCGGCTGATGGGCCGTCCCATGGCCTCTGGTGCCGTCGTCATCACGCTGCCCTTCCTGACTAGCCTCAGCCAACCAGCCTGAACGTAGGGGGTGTGGCAGGTCATCAGTCATATGACTGACGGGATTCGGTCTCCCCTGATCTCAGTCACCCGGCTGATGGACATACACGCGGTTTACCCCACACTGAGGAGCGTGTCGATCTCCGGCGAGCGCGGTGGCGGGGCCGCCAATCCGCACGGCGTGGCGTTGGATCGCGCCGCGCAGGCGTTCGTCGACATCGCAGATCGCAGTGTCCCGGCGGGTGTGGCGTCAGTGGACATGCACCGCGCGGCATTCGTCGAGTTGCAACGCTCGACGACGGCGGAGCCCGGGGTCAGCGAACGCTGGATCACGATCTCGGGACCCGATGGAGACGCACTGCGCATCCGCATCGTCGAGCCGCCGCGGCTGGAACGCCCCGCGCCGGCTGTGCTCTATCTGCATGGCGGTGGCTGGGTCCGCGGGGACGCCGCCACCCATGACCTCCTAGTGCGCGACATCGCGGTGCGAACCCAGACTGCCGTGGTCTTTCTCGAGTACTCCCGCTCACCCGAGGTGCGTTACCCACTCGCGCTGGAGCAGGCGTATGCCACGGCAGCCTGGATCGTCGCACGCGGGCCAGATCACGGACTGGACCCGAACCGCCTGGCGATCGCCGGAGATTCCGAAGGCGCGAACCTCGCGATCAGCCTGATCCTGACGGCACTTCGGCGCAAGACGTTTCAGTTCGAGCAGCTGGTGGCCTTCACCCCGGTAGTCGACGCGAACTTCGCCACCGAGTCCTATCGAACGTTCGCGCGCGGCTACGGATTGCGTCGTGATGACATGCAGTGGTACTGGGATCAATACGCCCCCGATGTGGACGCACGTCTGGACGCCACAGTGTGCCCGTTGCGCGCCGACGATGCTGACCTCGCGAGGTTCCCACCGTCGTTGATCATCACCGCCGAGGCAGATGTCGTGCGCGACGAGGGTGAGGCGTTTGCGGCGCGGTTACGGTCGGCGGGCGCCGCCTCGGCGGCCGTGCGCTACGAGGGTACGATCCACGACTTCGTCGTCTTGACCGCTCTGCGGCAATCGCCGGCAGCGAAATCGGCTCTAGCACAGGCTTGTTCGGTGCTGAAGAGCACGCTTGGCACCGCCGCGCACAGCGATCAGCCATAGGTCAGGTGGTGAACACACGCAATTCGTGACGGCGTGTGACACCCAGCTTCGGGTACACGTGGTACAGGTGGGATGCCACCGTGCGCGGCGAGATCTTCAGTCGGTCTGCGATCTCACGGTTGGTCATTCCGGACGCCGCCATCGTCACGATCTGACGTTCCTGGGCGGTCAGGTCCTGCAGGGCATCGGGGGAGGCCGGCTCGTCGGTGAGCACGCCAGCGGCACGCAGTTCGCTGCGCGCGATGTCGGCCAGCGGTGCAGCGCCGAGTCGGGTGAACACCTCCAACGCCGCGCCGAGCAGCAATCTCGCTTCGGCGGGGCGGCGGGCCCGTCGAAGCCACTCGCCGTAATGCAGCCGAGCCCGTGCCCTGTCCAGCGGCCACTGGTCGCCAGCGGGGTCGAACACGGCGAGCTTGAAATGGTGTTCGGCACGGTGGCCGGCGGTGGTCAGGGCGAGGGCCTGATGTTGGAGCAGACGAAGCCGGGTGGGGGGCCTGGTCATCACGTGGCGGCCGATCTTGGCGATGAGGGGCGCGACCTCCTCGGCTCGCCCACATCGCGCGGCCGCCCACGCGATGTCGGCCACCGCGCGGTAGGAAACCACGAAGTGGACCGGATCGGCGTTGTCCTGGAAAGCCGCTCGGAATCGGCGGAAGGCTTCGTCGAAGTCTCCGGCAGCCACCGCCATCCAGCCCGAGGCGCGGGTGAGAGCCACGTCGGTCGCCGGCGGGGGCGTGCCGGTGCCGGGAGTGACGTTGCGAGCGCGGCCGAGCGCAGCGGCTGCTGCCGTGACGTCGCCTCGGAACGCGTGTAATTGAGCTGCGCAGGCAGTAATCTCACGCTCGACCAGGACCATGGAATGCACGGCGGTCGCTGAGTCGGCAAGCCCGAACAGGTGAGTCAACTCGTCCCACCGGCCGGTGTCGAGCAGTGCCCACGCCAGCGGTGCCAGCGCGAAGGCGAACCCGCGTAGTCCCGTCAGCTTTGACATGTCGTCCACGGCGTGACCCAGTTCGGCGGCGGCGATGGCGCTTTCCTCGCAGGCGTACGCCATCGCTCCGGTGATGAGTTGTCGTGCCGTACGAGCCGTTGCGTCCTGGTGGGACTGGGTCCGCAACCATGCGCGGTCGAATTCACGGGGTCGCGCCGTCGTCGATGCGGCCGTCTCGGCATACATCCTGACGTATGCGAGCTGCAACGGTGCCACGGTGGTGGGGAATGGAACCGCGTAGCGGCTCGGCGCGGTGGGTGTCTCGATGGTCGGCAACCAACCCTGCAGGTGTTGGCGGTGCTCGCGGGCACCGGTGTAGAAGGATGCGCCTGCTGCCGCGTAGAGCAGCGCGAGCTGCAGGTGGGTGTCGGTGGGCCGACGGCCGTCCAGGACGGCGCGAATCGTGTCGAAGGACTCGGTGACGCGCCCGTACTGCAGCTGTACCGACGCACCGGTCAATGCCGCGAAACCCGCGACATCGGGATCGTCGGCCTCGGTGAGGGGGACTTCGGTCAGCGCGTGTGCCCAACCGGGATCGCCCCCGAAATTCGCGGCACTGGCGGCCTGCGCGTAGCGCCGTGCGGCGTCGCTACGCCGAGGACTCATCTCTGCTGCCCGCTGGAGTGCGCGTGCCAATTCCAATTCCCTGCCCAGGCACGACGAGGCGATGGCTGAGTCTTCCAAGGCTGCGGCGATCGTCTCGTCCGGCTCGGACGCCGCGGCAGCCAGATGCCAGGCCCGCAGGCTGTCCTTGAGGCCCTGACTGGCGGCCAGCGCGCGGTGCGCGCTGCGTTGAGAGCCCAGATCTCCGTCGGCGAATGCGGCCGAACGGATCATGGCGTTCGCGAAGACGACATGTCGGTCGTCGGTGAACTCGACGATGCCCGCGGCGCGGGCCGGCTGCCATGCGGTGAAGTCATCGTCGAGGCCTGCGGCCGCAGTGATGGCGTCGATGGTCTCGTACCCGGTGGCCGCTGCAGCCACGAGCAGGAGCCGACGCGTGTCGGCGGGGAGCGCGGAGATCTGATCCACGAACACCGGGTGGTAGCCGGCCAGTTCGTTCAACGTGGCGCCGTGAAATGTCTTGGTTTGATTGCGGCCGTAGGCGCGGGCGTACTCGATCAACGCCAGCGGGTTGCCACGCGCCCAGCGGATGATCTCACCGCGAACACTTCGGTCGGGTTGAATCAGCTGGGCATCAAGCAGTTCGGCTGATGCAGACGCCGACAGCGGGCCCAGGTCCAGTGTCGCGATCGATCGTGCGGCACCACCGAGGACATCGCGCCGACGCGCAGCCAGGACGGCTCGCACGCGCGTCCCGGTCAGCTGCGCGGCCACAGCGAGAAGCAAGTCGCGAGCGTCGTCATCGGCCTGGTCGATGTCGTCGACGGTCAGCAACACCGGGACGCGGGCTGCGTCGAGCAATGCGGTGACGGCGTCGATGAGAAGGTCACGGTGCAGTGCCGTTGCGACAGAGCCGTCGAAGAGATCGTCGAGTTCCTCGCGGAGCGCGCGGGGCAGGCCGGCGACGTGGTCGCGTAATGGCCAGAGCAACTTGACCATCCGTACCCGCAACGGTGATCGTGCCATGCCTGAGGTGGGCAACACGACGCCCCGGTCGCCGATATGGTCGATGACGTAGTGCAGCAGGGTCGTCTTTCCGATGCCGGCAGCCCCGAACACGATCAGCGCCGGGGCGGCGCCAGGGACGCCACCGGCGACCGCCGATACAGCCGCGATCGCGTCGGCGCGGCCGACGGGGCACACAGTACGGGTGGAGGTCATCGCAGGAGGGCCTCGTTGAGGAATGCGACACCCTGTTCAACCGCCGCCCTGGTGGGTGGGCTGTCGGCGAGTTGCCTGAGCACCACGAAGTCGTGCACCGCGCCCAGATAGCGCACCGCCGTCACCTCGACACCCGCGCGCCGTAGTTTCACGGCGAAGTGCGCGCCTTCGTCGCGGACGACATCTGCTTCGGCGGTGACGATCAGGGTCGACGGCAGACCGCTCAGATCGTCGTGTGTCGCGTAGAGCGGTGACACCGTGGGACATTCGACGTCACCGTCGCAGTACTGGTCCCAGTACCACGCTTGCTCGGAGCTGCTGATCAGATATCCCGAGGCGAAAGTCCGGTGCGACTCCGATCGGCACGATGCGTCAGTGGGGGGATAGTAGAGAAGTTGAGCGCGAAGGCGCGGGCCGCCGCGGGACTTGGTCACCATTGCGACGGCGACCGCCAACGTCGCCCCGGCGCAGTCGCCGGCAATAGCGAAATTCTTTGCGTCCAAACCGAATTCGTCAGCGTCGTCGTAGACCCGCCGCAGCGTTGCGTAGCACTCCTCCAGCGCTACGGGATACCGCGCCTCCGGGGTGCGGCTGTACTCGGGCACCACCATCGCCACCTGACACCGCAGCGCGAACTCTCCGATGACGGCGGCGTGGGTGTCGACATCGCCGAACATCCAGCGTCCCCCGTGCAGGTACAGAACCGCGGGAAGCGGCCCGACGGCATCCTCTGGTCGCACGATCCAGAACCCGGTCAGATCCGACGGCCCCACCTCGGCGGTGTGAAATCTCGCCACGATCCCCGGACCTGCGATGCTGCTCTGTTGGACTTCGCGCAGCGCCACTCGACCGTCTTCGGGTCCGAGGTCCCGCAGCGTCGGGGGCGTGCGCATCGCCTCGACCAACTCGGCGGCTGCCGGGTCGAGAACCACACCACCAGGTCGTCCATCGGTACTCACACGCCGCGCCCTGCCGCCCAGACGCGGCCTGTCACCGCGTGATCTGCGTCGATCATAAACCGTCCCTCGACGATTCGGCTCATCGTGCAACGCTCCCACCTGCGCGAACCCGAGCCATCAGTCACACGACTGATGACGCTGGGAACGTCCTCGCCGATACTCGACCCGAGGTCGACAACGGCCTGGCCACCGATGGTCGAGCACGCCCACCAATCCCGTCGACGCGCTCGGCGTCGGACGGTCCTGAGGCCGAGTCACCGATCACCACCGAGGAGCTTTCATGGCCACCATCACCACCGCCGACGGGACGGAGATCTTCTTCAAGGACCGGGGGCACGGGCAGCCGATCGTCGTCAGTCACGGCTGGCCGCTCTCGTCGGATGACTGGGACAACCAGATGCTCTTCTTCCTGGCCCAGGGCTACCGTGTGATCGCGCACGACCGGCGCGGCCACGGACGTTCCACCCAAACACCGGGTGGGCACGATCTCGATCACTACGCCGATGACCTGGCCGCCCTCGTCGGGCACCTCGACTTGCACGACGTCATCCACATCGGTCACTCCACCGGCGGCGGAGAAGTGGTTCGGTACCTGGCCCGCCATGGCGAAGAGCGCGCGTCCATGGCCGCTCTCATCAGTGCCGTCCCGCCGCTGATGGTGCAGACCGATGCCAACCCGGAGGGACTGCCCAAGAGCGTGTTCGACGGATTGCAGGCCCAGCTCGCCGCAAACCGATCGGAGTTCTACCGCGCACTGCCCGCGGGACCGTTCTACAACTTCGACCAGCCCGGCGTCCCTTCGTCAAAAGCGATCATCGAGAACTGGTGGCGCCAGGGCATGATGGGCGACGCCCTGTCGCACTACGACGGCATCGTCGCGTTCTCGCAGACCAACTTCACCGAAGACCTGAAGAAGATCACTGTCCCGACGCTGGTGATGCACAGCGTCGACGACCAGATCGTGCCCTATGTAGCGGCCGGACCGAAATCGGCTGCGCTGTTGCGCAACAGCACCCTGCGCACCTACCGCGACCAATTCCCGCACGGGATGCCCACCACACACGCCGACGTCATCAATGCCGACCTTCTCGAATTTCTCACAGGCTGATCGGGGATCACGATGCCACATCTTTTCTCGCCCTTGACATTGCGGGACATCACCTACGCCCACAGGGCCTGGATGTCGCCGATGATGCAGTTCGCCGGCGTCCCCGAGGGTCCCGCTACCGGCTCACCCACCGACTGGCATCTGCAACACCTGGGCTCCCGCGCGGTGGCCGGTGCCGCGCTGGTGATGGTGGAGGCCACCGCCGTGGACCCGTTGGGGCGAAGCAGTCACCACGACCTGGGCCTCTGGAATGACGTTCAGGCGGAGTCGTTTCGCCGTCTCACCAGCTTCCTCAAGGACCAGGGGACTGTCCCCGGCATCCAGATAGTGCACGCGGGGCGTAAGGGCTCCACGGGGGTTCCCTGGCCGGACGAGAACCGGCCCCCGCACCAGCCCTGGGAAACCGTGGGGCCCAGCGAGGTGGCGTTCGGGCGGTTGCCTGCCCCGGCGCAGCTGAGCACCGACGACATCGCAGCCATCGTCGAGGCGTTCGCGAACGCGGCGCGCCGCGCCGCCGAATCCGGTTTCCAGACGCTGGAGATTCACGGCGCCCATGGCTACTTGATCCATCAGTTCTTGTCGCCACACTCCAATCACCGTCACGACGGTTACGGCGGCCCCCTGGAGCACAGGATGCGGTTCGCCCTCGAAGTCGTCGCTGCGGTGCGCTCGGTCTGGCCAGACGAACTACCGCTCTTCTTCCGCGTCTCGGCCACTGACTGGCTCGCCGGTGACACCGACGACGTCCGGCCGGGGTGGACGCTCGCCGACACCGTCGAGCTGGCCGCGCGGCTCAAGGGCCTCGGTGTCGATCTGGTCGACGTCTCCTCGGGCGGATCGGCACCGGATGCCACCATTCCCGTCTCACCCAGCTACCAGGTGCCCTTCTCCGCTCGGGTGCGCAGGGACGTCGACATTCCCACTGCGGCAGTCGGGCTCATCACCGACCCGGAGCAGGCTGACAGGATCATCGCCGACGGGAACGCCGACGCGGTGTTCCTGGCCCGCGTACTGCTTCGCAACCCGGCGTGGATTCGGCAGGCTGCCGATCATCTCGGCCACCACCTGTCCCATCCGGTCCGCTATGCAAGGGCGTTCGGCTGAGATGCACACGCTCATCGTCGGCGGATCCCTCGGTGGGCTGGCGTGTGCCCACGAAATGCGTTCGATCGGAGCCGATGTCGCGGTGTACGAGCGGTCGGTGGACCGCACGCAGCCGCGTGGCGCCGGCATCGTCATGCAGCAGGAGGTCGCCGATCTGCTCGCCCGACTCGGCCGGTCGGTGCCCTCGGTCAGCGTGCTGTTGGCCGAACGTCAGCAGCTGCATCACGATGGTGACCCCCATCGCTACTCGGCGCCGCAGTGGATGACCGCCTGGGACACCCTGTATCACGCCCTTCGTGAGCCGCTCGGCGACGTCTTACGACTCGACAGCACACTGACCGGCCTCGCGGGCGGCGAAACTGCGCTGACCGCGACATTCGGTGACGGGAACACCGCCACCGGCGATGTCGTCGTCGGCGCAGACGGCATCGGGTCGACGACCCGGCGACTGCTCACCGGGCGAGACGACGTGAGATACAGCGGCTACGTGGCGTTTCGGGGACTCGAGGCTGAAGCTGAGATCTCTGAGCGCCTGGTCGATCTGCTTGC
The DNA here is from genome assembly GCF_055419625.1 of Mycobacterium sp. IDUB_1. Taxonomy (NCBI): domain Bacteria; kingdom Bacillati; phylum Actinomycetota; class Actinomycetes; order Mycobacteriales; family Mycobacteriaceae; genus Mycobacterium; species Mycobacterium sp. IDUB_1. The sequence continues at coordinate 243,532 of NZ_JBVAYA010000006.1, forward strand.
CGAGCGATTCACCATCTTCGCCGTTCCGGGACTGCAGATGCTGTGCTACTTGGTGCCCGGGTCCACCGGGCACACCTCCGCGGGCCTGCGTCGTGTCAACTGGGTGTTGTACGTCAACACCGCCGAGGCGCGGGTCGCATCGCTCGTGACCGGACGCAGCGGGCAACGCTTCGAACAGTTCTTACCGCCGGGGGAACTCAGCGACGCCTCGATGACCGCCCTTCGCGATCTGGCTGCCAGCCGATTACCCGCGGCCTTCGACGAACTGATCGCTGCGTCTCGGGTGTTCCTGCAACCCGTGTACGACCTCCCCCCAGCCCGCATGGTCGCCGATCACGTGGTGCTGATCGGCGACGCCGCCGGAACGGTACGACCCCACACCGCCTCGGGCACCTCCAAGGCGTTCGGCGACGCGGCCGGGCTTGCCCGGACGTTGGCGGGGTGGGTCCCCGGAACCGCGCTTCCGCTGCCCTCATTGGGCCTGTGGGAGCGGGCACGGTTGCACCATCTGCATGCCGTCGCTCGTGCCGGTGTTCGGCTGGCCGCGCAGTCCGGTCTCGGCCCCACCGGCCCGCAGTTCCTCGCTGCGGACACGGCGACCGCCGGCAGTGATAGCCGATGACCCCCTAGCACTCAGGCCGCGGCGCGATCGACCGTGATCTTGAAGATGGCCGCGCCAACGGTCCCGAACGCGTCACCGCTGCCGATGAACAGTCGCTTCGTGTCATATCCGGCGACGTCCTTCATGCTCTCCCCACCGAACCGCGCATGCGCGTCACCATCGGGCAGGATGACGTCCACGCCCAGAAGAGCGTGACGTATGGCGTCGCGCTCGCTGCCACTGGCGGTGGCTATCAACTCACCGACAGTCCGGCCGGTGGCCCGCGTCGGGATCGCCGCGCAGCCGACGTGCTGTTCGTCGAGGTATGCCGCCAGGTCGGCGAGCGTCACCCCGGCTCCCACGACCAAGCTCAGATTGGCTTTGTTGACGGTGATCTCGGTGCTCGGGCCGGACGGTTCCCGCTCACCCGGAGGGGGCGCCGCAGCACCGTCTCGAGCGGGTTGTCCTCCCGTGGCGGCCGGCCGATGTCGACTCAGCGCCCTGCGCACCGCGGCCTCGAACCGCCCCACTGTGGGTTCGTCGACGGATTGGTCGGGCAACATGATGCCGGGATTGAACAGGCCGCGTGGGTCGAAAACGCGTTTGATCGCCCGCTGGGCCGAGATCTCGACCGCGGTGAATCGCTTGGTCATGAACAGGCGCTTCTCGGTGCCGACCCCGTGTTCGCCGGTGATGGTCCCACCCAGACGCAGAGCGGCGGGCGCCTTCGGATTGTCGCGGTCGTAGAACGTGAAGGGATGCAGGTCACCGTCCCCGGCGTGCCCGCAGACCATGATGAACAGCAGACCGTCGGCGTGGCGGGCGGCGGCCGCCTGGATCGCGTCCTGCATCTCGGGGAAGTGCTGACGCGGAACGGTGACGTCGCCGATGAAGAAGCCCTTGCCGCTCTGCACAACGGTGTCGGGTGCGTGCAGTCGCCCGAACCACAGCTTGTTTCGGGCATCGTCGTCATCGGCGCGGCGGACCTCGACGGCGTTGCGTCGCAGCACCGCCTCCACGACCGCGGAGTCTCGCTCCACTTCTTGGGCCGTGCCGTCGATGTCGATCAGCACGATCGCGGCCGCATCGGGGGGATATCCGGTGTCGGCGTAGGGCTGCAGGCCCACTATGCCGGCGTGGTCAAGCCATTCGACACACGCGGGCACAGTGCCGGTCTCGATGATCGCGGCCACTGTGTCCGCAGCTGCGTGGGTCGTCGCAAAACTACCCATCAGGCTGCGGGTCACCGGCGGGAGTGGGCGCAACGACACGGTGGCCTCGGTGAGGATGGCCAGGGTGCCTTCTGACCCGATGAGGATGCCGAGTAGATCGGCACCGTCGTCGTCGGCGCGTAGTCGGATCACTGTCCCGTCAGCGAGCACCGCCTCGGCCTCGAGCACGTGGTTGTAGGTGACGCCGTATTTCAGTGCGTGCGGGCCGCCGGCGTTCTCGATGATGTTGCCTCCGACGGTCGCAAGATGCGCCGACACCGGATCCGGCGAGAAGCAAAGCCCGTGTGGCGCCAGAACCTCCTGCAGCGCAATGTTGATCACTCCTGGTTGAACGCGCGCTGTGCGGCCATCCGGGTCCACGGCCAGGATCTGGTTCATCGCCGACATGTCGATCATCACTCGGCTCGGGTCAGCCATGACGGCTGCGGCACAGTTGGAGCCGCCACCTCGGGTCACCAGGGAGACACCCAGTTCCGCAGCGACGGTGACGATGGCGACCACCTCGTCACGGGTGCGGGGCCGCAGCAGCAATCCGGGGGTGCCGCCGAACCCCCAGAAGTCGCGACCGTGCCGAGTCAGGTCGGTGGCGTTGGTGATCACCGCCCCGGCGCCCGGCAAGACCTTGATGAACTCATCGGCCAAGGTGTCAACAGCTGTCATGTCGTCAGTGTGTGACACCGCGCGCGATAGCCGCATCAGTCGGGTGACTGAGTGCGCGGTGACCGGCACGGGCACATCTCAAAAGGCCCGCGCGCCAACCATTGTCATCAGTCAACCGACTGATGGCAGCCTCGACTGACTGGGAGAAGGTGGAGCCGACTCGACGAAGGGATCATCCGATGGCCGGTCAGGTGAGCACCTCAGGACTCGACCCGGCAGTGCAGGCGCTGCTGTCCGGCGACTCGACGTCGTCGGGAGAGCAGCGGGCTGCCGTCGACTCCGACCATGAGGAGTGGAGCGTCGTCGACTGCGAAGACTCCGGGGTCATCACGGTGCGCATCGTGTGACCCACCGCCATCACCGACCCGGTGCCGGCCATCGTCTACGTGCGTGGCGGGGAACTGATGTCCGGAGCGGCGATCATCCACGACCGACTGGTGCACCATCTGGTCGTGCACACCGGCGCCACCGTGGTCTGCCCGGACTACGGCGATGCCTGGCAGACCAGCAGTCGGCGCACCGTCGAGCAGATTCACGCGGTGTGCCGATGGGTGGCCGAACACGGCGCCCCACGAGGTATCGATCCGACCCGTATTGCCCTCGTCGGAGATTCGATCGGAGCCACGCTCGCGGCGGCGGTCGCCGTAAAAGCGTTGCAGTGCAGACAGTTCGAGTTGCTCTACGTTGCGCTCGTGTGTCCACTGGCCGATCCCGGCCGCAGCGGACCGTCGCATCGGGACTTCGCCGACGGATTCCTCCTCTCCGAGGAGACCGTGAAACGGTGGTGGGAGCACCACGCCGGCGATGACGACCCGAGCGGCGACGAGGCGTCCCTGCTGAGTGCCGGTCACGCCCGCTTCGTCGGCATGCCGCCGACGCTCGTCATCACCGCCGAAGCCGACCCGGTCCGCGATGACGGAGAGGCATTGGCCGCCCTGCTGCGGCATGCCGGTGTTCCCACCACCTCGGTGCGCTACGGCGGCACCATCCACGACTTCGTCGCACTGGATGCATTGGCCGATACCGCTGCAGCTGTGGCCGCGCTTCGGCAGACGACCTCGGCGCTGGCGGTGGCGCTGGGTTGCTCGGCGCGAGCCGGCGACAACCCGGCCGCCCCACTTCTCACTGACGACCAGTGGAAAGTGTTGAGCAGCTATGGAACTAGACACCACGTCACCGCCGGCCAATTGTTGTTCGAGGCGGGCCAAGCCGGTTGCGACATGGTCCTCGTGCAGACGGGCACGATCGAAGTGGTCCGGCGCGCCATCTCCGACACGCCGGAGAAGGTGGTTGCACACTATGGACCTCGTCAGTTCAGCGGGGAATTGAATCTGCTCACCGGTCAAGCCACCTACTTCGACGGCCGCGTGTCCACCGCGGGCACGGTCGTGCGAATCGACCCCTTGCAGTTCCGCCGTCTGATGGACGAGCAACCCGACCTCTCCGATGTCATCCTGCGGGCCCTGGTGGCCCGCAGGCAGAACCTGCTGACTCGGCAGGCCGGCACCATCGAGATCCTCGCCGGCGCTCCGTCAGCACGCGCGCTGGCCCTGCACACCTACCTCGACCGCCTCCAATTGCCTTTCACGTGGACCGATTTCCGCTCCGAGGCAGGTGTCCGGTTGGCCCGCGACGCCGCGCTGACCGCAGCCGATCTCCCTGCCGTGATGACTGCCGACATGGTCATCCGCCGCGCTACACCCGCTCACCTGGCTGATGTGTTCGGCTTCACTCATCGCGAGATCGATGATGCCGACGTCGACGTGGTCGTGATCGGAGCGGGCCCGGCAGGACTGGGCGCTGCGGTCTACGGTGCGTCGGAGGGGCTGCGGACGCTGGTGCTGGATTCTGTCGCGCCGGGAGGTCAAGCGGCCAACAGCTCCCGCATCGAGAACTATCTCGGGTTCACCTCCGGTCTCAGCGGCGCCGACCTCACCGGCCGCGCCGCCATTCAGGCACAGAAGTTCGGCGCTCGCATCGACGCCCCTCGCCGCGTCACCGGCATCCACTGCGCCGATGACGGCATCGAGGTTCGACTGGCCGATGGCGGCGTCATCACCGCACGAGCGGTCGTCGTCGCGACCGGCGCGCAGTATCGATCGCTGCCCCTGCATCGGTGGTCGGACGTCGAGGGAGCTGGGATCTTCTATGCTGCAACGGAACTGGAGGCACGCGCATGTGCCTCCTCCCCGGTGACCGTTGTCGGCGGAGCGAACTCGGCAGGGCAGGCTGCACTGTTTCTCGCCGAGCGCGGCAGCGTGGTCGACATATGCATACGCAGTACGTCACTGACCGCGGGCATGTCGGCCTACCTCGCCGATCGAATCCTGGCCCATCCCAGGATCACGGTGCACACTCGCACCGAGATCACCGGATTGCACGGCGCCGACCACCTCGCGGCGATCACCACGACCACCACCCTCGACGACGGCAGTGTCCGTGTCGACCGTCGCGATTGCATCGGCTTGTTCTGCTTCATCGGCGCCGCGCCCGCCACAGGCTGGCTGACCGGCGTCGCCCTCGACGATCACGGGTTCATCCTCACCGACGCGCAGATACCCGACGACGCGCTTGGTCCCCGCTGGGGTGCGCTTTCTCGGCGCCCGTTGCCTTTCGAGACGAGCCTGCCCGCGGTGATGGCGGTCGGTGACGTGAGATCGGGTTCGATCAAGCGGGTTGCCGCAGCGGTGGGGGAGGGCTCCAGTGCGATCAGCTCGGTGCACGCCGCAGTTGCGTCGGTATCAGCGCGGTGACGACGGTCGGCGCACCGTGGCAGCTCGGGAATGCGATCGATATGTCGTCGGGAACATACCAGCATCCCAAGTAGTGTCAGCCGAGACATTGAGAACCGCATTCACTGTGACGACACTCATGTCATGACCCACACCGTGAACGAGACGACACACCCGCACGAGGTGACGTCGACGCCGGGAACCCGCAGCATCGTCAACCCTGCCACCGGAGCCACCATCCAGACTGTGGCCGAGCACGGCGCTTCTGGCATCGACGATGCCGTGGCTTCCGCGCTGGCCGCCTTCCAGTCCGGACCCTGGCCGGCGATGACACGTAGCGAACGCGCCCGCCTCCTGCTGCGCATTGCCGACGCTGTCGAAGCCTCCGCGGAACGGCTCTACACGCTCGAAGCCCTGAACAACGGACGGCCCATCACCGGGACCCGCGCTCAACTGTCCCGCGTGCCAGAGTGGTTTCGCTACAACGCCGGACTCCTCGCCGCGCAACGCTGGGCCGTCCTCCCCGGCGACGGTCCGCACCTGACCTACCAGCAGCGGATACCGCTGGGCGTGTGCGGGATCATCACCCCGTTCAACCATCCGCTGCTGATCCTTGCCCGCAGTCTGTCGGCGGCACTGGCCAACGGCAACACCGTGGTGGTCAAGCCCTCCGAACTGACCCCGCTGACGACGCTGGCGCTCGCTGAGATCGCTGCTGAGGCTGGTCTTCCCGACGGTGTGCTCCACGTCGTCACGGGTGCTCGCGAAGCAGGAGTTCGGCTGACCCAGCACCCCGATGTCGCCAAGATCACCCTGACGGGCGGTACCGAGGCGGGACGAGCCGCCGCCGTCGCCACTGCCGCGCGATTTGCTCGTGTGACAGCCGAACTCGGCGGCAAGACACCCGTCGTCGTCTTCGATGACGTGAACCCCGTCGACGCCGCCGAGGGTGCGGCATTCGCCGCATTCGTCGCTGCCGGCCAATCCTGTGTCGCCGGTTCACGGTTCCTGGTGCAACGCGGCATATACGACGCTTTCGTCGCCGCCCTCGCGCACCGCGCCTCCAGCATTCGGATCGGTGACCCCACTGCGGCCGATACCCAGATGGGTCCCGTGATCAGCGCTCGCCAACGCGACAAGGTCACCGATCTCATCGAGATCGGCGTCACAGAGGGGGCCCGCTTGGCCGCCGGCGGGGCCGTACCTGAATTGCCCGCCTCGCTGCGCGATGGCTTCTTCCTGCAACCCACCGTCCTGGCCGATGCCACGATCGACATGACTGTTGCCCAGCAGGAGATCTTCGGACCTGTGGCCGTCGTCATCCCATTCGACGACGAAGCCGATGCGATCGCGATGGCCAACGACAATCGTTACGGCCTCGGCGCCGGCGTGTGGACCCTCGACGTGGCACGCGCCCACCGCGTCGCTTCGCGCATCACCGCGGGCATGGTGTGGATCAACGATCATCATCGCCTCGAACCGTCACTGCCGTGGGGTGGCACGAAGGAATCCGGGATGGGCAAAGACGCCGGCACTGAGTCGTTCGACGACTTCTCCTGGATCAAGACCATCGTCACGCGCACCTCCGCCGAACCCGTCGACTGGTACGGCGGACACGAACAGGGACGGCTGAACTGATGAAAACGCCTCAGTCACAACAGAAGGTGAGAACAATGACCACACCCAACGCAGGGTGGCGCAGCGAGATCACCCGAACGCAATGGCTGGTGCTCGCCGGCACCACCCTGGGCTGGGGCCTCGACGGATTCGCCGGCAGCCTCTACATCCTGGTCCTCGGACCAGCCATGACCGAACTCCTGCCGCGCAGCGGGGTTCAGGTGGAGCCCTCCGCAATCGGTTACTACGGTGGCCTCACCGTTGCCTTATTCCTCATCGGATGGGCCACCGGCGGCATCCTGTTCGGCTTGCTTGCCGACTACTTCGGACGCACTCGCGTGTTGTCGATGGGCATCGTGACCTATGCCGTGTTCAGCGCCTTGGCCGCCTTCGCCGACACCTGGTGGCAGCTGGGAATCCTGCGCTTCATCGCCGGACTCGGAAGTGGTGTCGAGGCGCCCGTCGGCGCCGCGCTGATCGCCGAAACGTGGCGGAACCGCTACCGATCCCGCGCGTGCGGAATCATGATGTCGGGCTACGCGGCCGGATTCTTCGCTGCTGCAGGCGCTTACGCACTCTTCGGTCACCATGGTTGGCGGGCGATGCTGTTCCTGGCCGGCGTCCCCGCCCTGCTGGTGTGGTTCATCCGCCGCTATGTGCCCGAGCCCCCCGAAATCGAATCTCACATGAACGCACGTCGAGAGCGGAAGCGACTCGGCACCGACACCGCCGCGGATCGGTTCGTGCTTCGCAGATTGTTCGAACCGCCGCTGCTGCGGCCCATGCTGGTGTGCACCGCGCTCGCCTCCGGTGCCCTCATCGCCTTCTGGAGCGTCACCACCTGGTATCCGCAGATCCTGCGCCAGATTTCTGCCGCCGAACAGCTGACCCGTGACGTCGCCGACCATCGGGTGGCCATCGCCGCGATGCTGTTCAATGCCGGCGGTATCGTCGGCTACGCGTCCTGGGGTTTCCTGGCCGACGCGGTCGGACGCCGCGCGACATTTCTGATGAGCTTCGTGGTGTCGGCGATCATGGTCGCCTGGACCTTCCCCTTCGATCGCAGCTACACCGAATTCCTCATCGCCATGCCACTTCTGGGATTCGGCCTCTTCGGCGCACTGTCGGGCACGTTCATCTACGGTCCCGAATTGTTCCCGCCGAGCGTGCGCGCCACCGCACTGGCGGTCTGTAACAGCTTCGGCCGCTACGTCACCGCTCTCGGCTCGCTGACCGCAGGCGCGATCGCCACCTCGTGGTTCGGCGGCAACCTCGGCCTGGCCACCGCCTGCGTCGCCGCCCTCGGGTTGGTCGCGCTCATCGGCCTGGCATTCGCCCGCGAAACCCGCGGCCACACGTTGCCGGTCGACCCCGCTCACGACGAGGTCGGCACGCCCTCCTCCGAGAAAGGCCCGTCATGACCCATCACGGCGACGGCACGGCCATTGTCGTCGGCGGTTCGATCGGCGGCCTCACCACCGCACTGCTGCTGCGAGACCTCGGATTTCAGGTCGAGGTCTACGAACGCTCATCCACCGCACTCGACGGGCGCGGCAGCGGCATCGTGCTCCAACCCGACACCACACGCTGGTTCACCGAACGCAGCACCCAGGACATCGCCGACCTCAGCACCGCGACCAACTACGTGCAATATCTCGACCGCACCGGGGAACGTCGCTACCGCGAAGAGTGCACCTGGACCTACACCTCATGGGGCACCTTCTACCGGGCCTTGCTGGCCGACTTCGGCGCCGAGCACTACCACTACGGCGAATTCGCTTGCGGATTCAGCCAAGGCGATCAGTGCGCCACCGTTCGATTCGTCAGCGGGCGCACCGAATCGGCCGACCTCATCGTGTTCGCCGACGGGGTGACATCGGTTGCGCGACAATGATTCGATCCCGACGCGGTACTGCGCTACGCCGGATACATCGGGTGGCGCGGCACCGTCGCCCTGAGCGACCTTGCCCAGACCACCCAGGAGGTCCTGCGCGACGCCATCACCTACGACGTGATACCGCACTCGCACATCACGATGTGCCCCATCCCCGGTGAGAACAGCGTGAGCCTCGACGATCGGCTGATGAATTATGTCTGGTACCGCAATGTCCCTGCCGGCCCCGACCTCACCGAAATGCTCATCGACAAGCGCGGCATCTCCGGCGCGGTGTCGGTGCACCCGGGCCAGGTCCAGGACCGCTACATCACAGAGATGAAGCGCGACGCGGTTGACCTTCTGGCCCCCGCGGTCGCGGAAGTGGTCACATCCACCCGGACCCCGTACCTGCAAGTTCTGTCCGACGTGCGCTCCACCCGCATGGCGCAGGGACGGGTCGCCCTGATCGGAGACGCGGCGTGCGCCACCCGGCCTCACGCTGCGGCCGGCACCGCAAAGGCAGCAGCCGACGGTTGGGCACTGGCGGCAGCACTGCGCGAGGCCGGCGGCGACGTCGCCGCGGCCCTCGCCACATGGGAACCGGCGCAGCTGCAGCTCAGCGAGGCACTGCTGCGCCGTGTCGTCGCCATGGCCGAACGCTCCCAGTTCACCAACACCTGGGTTCCCGATGATCCCGCCCTACGCTTCGGCCTCTACGGGCCCGGCCGCTAGCCACCCTCTGCTTGACGTACCTGAGCATCAACCGAACTCGTCGACAGCGCCGCGCGCCGAAATGCTTCGGTGCGAGGCAGGCTCAGCTGAATCTCGTCGTCGGTGTCCAACTCGACGGTGCCCGACTCGAGGGTGAAGTCGAGGCTGTGCCCGCCGCTGTGCTCGTCGTCAGCGAGAAAGTGCAGGTGGTATCCGGCGACCGAGATGCCCTGCTCGTAGTCCGGCGTCAAGTAGCCCGCCAACGTTCCGTCGATGTCGGTGACGATCGATTCGGCCTGGCCTCGCGTCGCCTGGGTCAGCGGTGGGTAGGGCTTGTCCTGTTGTGCGACCGTGCGGGTGCGCACCTCGCTGAATCGACCGCGGACCTTCACCGCATGAACCACGTTTCTGCTGGTGATCTTCTCCGCCACCATCTGAGCCAGTTCAGCGCGTGTGGTTTGTCTCGCCACGGTGAATGACACCTGCGGCCGAAACCACGTCACGACGGCGAAGGGTGTCAATTCCGTTCCGGTGGCACGCGAGGCCGATCCGTCGGAGCGAAGATGGTGACACACGCCGTCGATGATGATCATCTCTCCGTCGAGGTGGTTGAACGTACCCACACCGAAATCGCCGTGCTCGAGCAGCTCGGCGATGCTGACGTCTCCGTCGTACACACCCGCGAGAAGCGCTGCCATCGTTGAGGTTTGGAATACCGTGTGGGGGCTCTGGCGGCGGACCGTCAGGCGGTGGTGAACGGACTCGGCGAGCCGGACCAGTGCGCCGTGGGCGTGATCGCGAGGCATCGGGTTTCCTCTGATGCTGTGGTCGGCGGGGGCTCAGTGGAAAGGGTCATCGGCGAGATCGGCGGCCAATTCCAGATTGTGGCTGTAGTCGACGGGCAGGTCGATGATCGAGATCCCGCGGTGGTCGGTCGCCGTCTCGAGCGCGGCACGGAATTCGGCCATCGTGGACACCCGATGACCCCGTGCGCCGAACGCGGCGGCGAAGTGTTCGACGTCGTAATCGCCGAGTTGCACGCCGGACTTTCGGCCGTACTTGAGGACTTCCTGGAACCCGACCATGTCGTAGGTGTTGTCGCGCAGGATCACGTGGATCAGCGTCAGCCCCAGCCGGTGTGCTGTTTCCAATTCCTGTGCGGAGAAGAGGAATCCGCCATCGCCAGAGATGGACACCACCTGCGTGTGAGGGCCTGTCAGCGCAGCGGCCATCGCCCACGGAAGAGCAACACCGAGCGTCTGCTGGCCGTTGGAGAACAGGAGATGACGCGGCCGGTACACCCGGAAGTGGCGGGCCATGTGTATGTAGACCGACCCGACGTCGCAGGTGATGGTCGCATCATCGGCAAGGTGCTCCCGCAGGGCGAGCACCACCGCTGCGGGAGGTAGACCCGCGTCTGACGGACGCCTACGCCGGGCTTCGTCGTCGATGGCCGCGAGTCGCTGCCGCTGCTGGTCGACCGCGGCGGCGGCATCGTCGGCCAACGACACCTGGCGCAACGTCGCGGCGAGCGCTCGCACTGTCGCTGCGATGTCACCGCGCAGCTCCAGCGCAGGCCGGTAGTGGTTGTCGATACCTGCGATGACCGAGTCGATGTGGATCACTGGCCGCTTCACATCCGAATTCCACTGAGCGGGATCGTATTCCACCGGGTCGTAGCCGATAGCCACCACCACGTCGGCGTGCGCCACCACCACGTCACCAGGTTGGTTGCGAAAGAGACCCACCCGGCCGAGGTAGTGGTTCTCCAGATCCCGCGAGATGACCCCCGCAGCTTGAAACGTCTCGATCACAGGAAGATCGGAACCCGTGATGGCCTCGCGGATCGCGGCGCATGCCGCAGGTGACGCGCCGCGACTACCGACCAGCAGCACCGGCCGCGTGGCGGTGGCGATCAACGCGGCAGCATCCTCGATGTCCTGCGCGGCAGCCGGACCCAACCGGGGGACGGCTGACGCCGTCACTACCGGTGTGGTGGTCCTTTCGGCGGCCACGTCGGCGGGCAGCACGACGGCCGCGGCGCCGCACGGCTCGTCCATCGCGGCCCGGAAGGCGTTGGCCAACGTCTCCGAGACGTTCTCCGCGGCGTCCACTTCTCCGCAGAACTTCGTCACCGGCGCCAACAGGTCCGCAGCATCCAACGACTGGTGGGTGCGTTTGAGACGATCAGCCCGCGGTACCGCACCGCATATCGCCACGAGCGGATCCTGTTCGGTGGTGGCCGTCAACAGTCCCGTTGTGAGATTGCTCGTCCCCGGACCCGAGGTCACCAGCACCACTCCTGGTCTCCCGGTCAGTCGGCCGATCGCCGCCGCCATGAACGTCGCATTCTGCTCATGACGACACACCACTACGTCGATGTCGGCGTCCACCAAAGCGTCGTAGACCGCATCGATTTTCGCGCCAGGAACACCGAAGACGTACTGCACGCCGTTGTCCTGCAGAAATTTCGCAATGCTCTGCGCGGCGCGAACCGGAGGTGCCGAACCGGTCAGCGGTGTCTCAACGGTCGCGACGTTGTCCTAACCGTGTGACATTCCGTGAGTGTGCACGCGGGTGAGTCGCCGGTGCATCAGTCGGGTGACTGAGCACAGCTGGACCCGATCTCGGCACGCGCTGGATCACCAGCCGCGTTCGCGCCACTCGTCCAGGTGTGGGCGTTCGGTCCCGAGTGTGGTGTCGTCGCCGTGCCCTGGGTACACGACGGTCGAATCCGCGAAGACGTCGAAGACCCGGCTGCTCACATCTCCCAGCAGCTGTTCGAAGTCCCCCTCTTTCCACGTCTTGCCGACGCCCCCGGGGAACAGGCAGTCCCCGGTGAACAGGTGCACGCGGTCCTGCCCGTCCTGGCCGGTGTCGGCGCCGCGCAGCGCCAAGGCCACCGAGCCGGGCGTGTGGCCCCGCAGGTGGATGACGTCGAAGTGCAGGTCGCCGATGTCGATGCGGTCGCCGTCGGCGAGGACGCGCTCGGGAGTGACGGGCAACGGGTCGGCGTCGAGCCGGTGCGCTGCGGTGGGGGCGCCGGTGGCGCGCGCCACCTCTTCGAGCGCCATCCAATGGTCCTGGTGTTGGTGGGTGGTGACGATCAACGACAGGCTCGGCGCGTGGTCGGCAATCAGGCCGCGAAGGATCTCGGCGTCGTTGGCGGCGTCGATGAGTAGCGTCTCGCCGGTGCGGGAACAGGTCACCAGGTAGGCGTTGTTGTCCATGGGACCCACCGAGGCCTTCACGATGGACGCGCCGGGCAGTGTGCGCCGCGCCGCGGTGTGCGCCTCGACGTGGCCGGTGTAGTTGTCGTCGACGACGGTCATGGTGACCCACGGTACTTCGCTGCGCGACCTGCGCCGCCACCGCCGGGTGAAACCTGTCGGTGGGTCGACCTAGCATGAGTCTGTACTGCGTCCAGAGGACGCATCGGGCACGTCTTCTTCTCGGAGGGAAAGGACACCGTGGCTGACCGCCTAGTTGTCAAGGGTGCCCGGGAGCACAATCTGCGTGGCGTCGATCTGGATCTGCCGCGCGACGCGATGATCGTGTTCACCGGGCTTTCGGGGTCCGGCAAATCGTCGCTGGCATTCGACACGATCTTCGCCGAGGGCCAGCGCCGCTACGTGGAGTCGCTGTCGGCCTACGCCCGCCAATTCCTCGGACAGATGGACAAACCCGACGTCGACTTCATCGAAGGCCTCTCGCCGGCAGTGTCGATCGACCAGAAGTCCACCAACCGCAACCCGCGGTCGACCGTGGGCACCATCACCGAGGTCTACGACTACCTGCGTCTGCTCTACGCCCGCGCCGGTACGCCGCACTGCCCCGTCTGCGGGGAGCGCATCGCGCGCCAGACGCCGCAGCAGATCGTGGACCAGGTGCTCGCGATGGACGAGGGGTTGCGCTTCCAGGTCCTCGCGCCGGTCGTGCGGACCCGCAAGGGTGAATTCGTCGACCTCTTCGACAAGCTGAACACGCAGGGCTACAGCCGCGTCCGTGTCGACGGCGTGGTCCATCCGCTCACGGATCCGCCGAAACTCAAGAAGCAGGAGAAGCACGACATCGAGGTGGTCGTCGACCGCCTCACGGTCAAGGCGTCGGCCAAGCAGCGGCTCACCGACTCGGTCGAGACCGCGCTCAACCTGGCCGACGGCATCGTCGTCCTCGAATTCGTCGACCGTGAAGACGATCATCCGCATCGCGAGCAGCGGTTCTCCGAGAAGTTGGCGTGTCCCAACGGGCACGCGCTGGCCGTCGACGACCTCGAACCGCGGTCGTTCTCGTTCAACTCGCCGTACGGCGCGTGCCCGGAGTGCACCGGCCTGGGCATCCGCAAGGAGGTCGATCCCGACCTCGTGGTGCCCGATCCCGATCTGACGCTGGCCGAGGGGGCGATCGCCCCGTGGTCGATGGGGCACACCGCGGAATACTTCACCCGCATGCTCGCGGGCCTGGGGGACCAGCTCGGATTCGACGTGAACACCCCGTGGAAGAAGCTGCCGGCCAAGGCGCGCAAAGCGATCCTCGAGGGGTGCGACGAGCAGGTGCACGTGCGGTACAAGAACCGCTACGGCCGTACGCGGTCCTACTACGCCGACTTCGAAGGCGTGCTGGCGTTCCTGCAGCGCCGCATGGAGCAGACGGACTCCGAGCAGATGAAGGAGCGCCTCGAGGGCTTCATGCGCGACGTGCCGTGCCCCGAGTGTCACGGCACCCGCCTCAAGCCCGAGATCCTGGCCGTGACGATGACGGCCGGTGAGTACGGCGCCAAGTCGATCGCCGAGGTCGCGGAGTTGTCGATCGCCGACTGCGCCGCATTCCTCAACGCGCTCACGCTCGGTACCCGTGAGGCGGCGATCGCCGGGCAGGTGCTCAAGGAGATCCAGTCCCGGTTGGGCTTCCTGCTCGACGTCGGGCTGGATTATCTGTCGCTGTCACGCGCTGCCGGCACGCTGTCCGGTGGCGAGGCGCAGCGCATTCGACTGGCCACTCAGATCGGGTCGGGTCTGGTCGGGGTGCTGTACGTGCTCGACGAGCCGTCGATCGGCCTGCACCAGCGCGACAACCGCCGGCTCATCGACACGCTCGTTCGGCTCCGGGACCTCGGCAACACGCTGATCGTCGTCGAACACGACCTCGACACCATCGCCCACGCCGACTGGGTGGTCGACATCGGTCCCGCCGCCGGCGAGCACGGTGGTCAGATCGTGCACAGCGGCACCTACAAGGACTTGCTGAAGAACCCGAAGTCGATCACTGGCGCCTATCTGTCAGGCGCAGAGGAGATCGAGGTTCCGACGATGCGCCGGGTGCCCGACAAGAAGCGTCAGTTGACCGTCGTCGGGGCGCGCGAACACAACCTGCGCGAGATCGACGTCGCGTTCCCGCTCGGCGTGCTGACGTCGGTGACGGGAGTGTCCGGGTCGGGGAAGTCGACTCTGGTGAACGACATCCTGGCCTCGGTGCTGGCCAACAAGCTCAACGGCGCCCGCCTGGTTCCGGGACGGCACACCCGTGTCAACGGCTTGGACCATCTGGACAAGCTGGTGCGGGTGGACCAGTCACCGATCGGCCGGACGCCGCGATCGAACCCGGCGACCTACACGGGCGTGTTCGACAAGATCCGAACGTTGTTCGCCGCGACGACGGAGGCCAAGGTGCGCGGCTACCAGCCCGGCCGGTTCTCGTTCAACGTCAAAGGCGGCCGCTGCGAAGCGTGTTCGGGCGACGGCACGATCAAGATCGAGATGAACTTCCTGCCGGACGTGTACGTGCCGTGCGAGGTGTGCCAGGGCGCGCGCTACAACCGCGAGACGCTCGAGGTGCACTACAAGGGCAAGACGATTGCCGAGGTGCTCGACATGTCGATCGAGGAGGCGGCGGAGTTCTTCGCGCCGATCAGCTCGATCCACCGCTACCTCAAGACGCTCGTCGACGTCGGCCTGGGTTACGTGAGGCTCGGGCAGCCCGCGCCGACGCTGTCAGGCGGTGAGGCGCAGCGCGTGAAGCTGGCCTCCGAGCTGCAGAAGCGTTCGACCGGCCGAACGATCTACATCCTCGACGAGCCGACAACGGGTCTGCACTTCGAGGACATCCGCAAGCTACTGACCGTCATCAACGGCCTTGTGGACAAAGGCAATACGGTCATCGTCATCGAGCACAACCTCGACGTCATCAAGACCTCGGACTGGATCATCGACATGGGGCCCGAAGGCGGCTCGGGCGGCGGCTCTGTGGTCGCGACGGGCACGCCCGAGGACGTGGCGGCCGATCCGGACAGCTACACCGGTCACTTCCTCGCCGAGACCTTGGGCATGGCGCAGCCGAAACCGAAGGCACGCAGCCGCAGAAAGGTCAGCGCCTAGACCATCGGCTCGGGCTCTGCAGCGAGGACATCGTGCAGGATCCGGCGAAACGCCGTGATGCCGGGGTCGTTGTCTGCCCGCGGGTGCCAGAACACTCGAACGTCACAGGTCGGCAGGGTCAGCGGAATCGCGAAGAGGCTGATCGCCGACGTGCGGGCGTGGTACTCGGCCAGGCGGCGGGGAGCGACGGCGATGCAGTGGCCGTTCTCGACGACGGGAAACAGAGAGCTGTAGTGCGCCACGGTGAGCCGGACGCGCCGGGTGAGGCCGAGACGAGCCAACTCGTCGTCCACTTCGCGGCCGCGGCCCGCGCTGATCCGGACGTTGGCGTGGGGGAGGCCGACGAACCGTTCGAGCGTCATCGTGGCGGCGGCGTCCGGGTGTTCTGCCGCGATGACGCCGACCATGTCGTCGGTGAACGCAGGCTCTGAACGCCACGTCGCCGGTGTGGTCGTCGGAATGCCCATGTACACATCAATCTCGCCGCTGGCCAGGGCATCCGCGATGCTGATCCGGTCCAGCGCCTGCACCCGCACCCGTGAGTGGGGAGCCTGCTCGTGCAGCCGGCGGTCGAGTCCCGGCAACAACAGGGGGCCGTACAGATCGGCGAACGCGATCACCCACTCGCGGGTCGTCGTGGCCAGATCGAATGCGTCGAGGCCCGAGACGATTCCCTGCACGAGGCGGAGCGCCTCGTCGAGGCTGGGCTGCACGGCCAGGGCGGCGGGAGTGGGGGTGAGGCCGCGGCCCGTGCGCACCACCAGCGGATCGTCGAGCAGGACCCGCAGTCGCGCCAATGCGTTCGACACCGCGGGCTGGGTCAGGTGCAGGCGCGCCGCGGCCCTGGTGGCGCTGCGCTCCTCGAGGACCGCGTGCAGGACCACGAGGAGGTTGAGATCCACCCCGGACAGATTCATCAGATGAATGTCCCACATCACCACTCATGATTGGCGCTGATGATTCGCTGTTCCTACCGTCGTTGTCGGGACGACGGAAAGGACACGACGATGCGAGTACTGGTGACCGGGGCGAACGGTGGGGTCGGCTCCATGATCATCGACCAACTGCGGGACACCGATGTCGAGGTGCGCGCGACATGCCGCCGGCCGGACCGCCGGCGGTTGTCGGCGGTGGAGGCGGTGCCCAGCGATCTCGATCAGCCGCAGACACTGCGCCCCGCACTCGAGGGCGTCGACGCCGTCTTTCTCGTCAGCTTCGCCCGACCGGACGTCCTGCCCGAACTCGTCGAGCACATGAGAGCGGCAGGGGTCCAGAAGGTCGTCGTGCTCTCCACCATCGACACCACACGCACGGAGCGGTTCGTCGAATACAACAAGCAACGTCACCTCGCCGTGGAGAACGCGGCCATCGACGGCGGCTTCGCCACGGTGTGCCTGCGTCCGGGCGCCTTCGCGCGCAATGCAATCCGCTTCTTGGCCGGCCAGATTCGTGAGCATCGGCGCGTCGGGCTGCCCTTCCCCGAGTCGCAACAGGCGCCCATCGCCGACGAGGACATCGCCGAGGTCGCGGTGACTGCCCTCACCACCTCACGGCTCGACGGGCAGAAGGTGGTCCTCACCGGACCGCACTCCTTGACGATGCGGGAGCAAGTCGGCCTCATCGGCCGCGCGATCTCCGAGTCCATCGACATCACGGTGCTCACGGATGCGCACGCCCGTGCCCTCTACGGGCAGGTGCTGCCGCCGCAGTACCTCGATCTGCTGATGGCGCAGTGGGCATTCGAAGTCACCGAACCTGCCGAGGTGACGCAGGCAGTGCCCACGATCACCGGCCGGCCGGCCGTCACCTTCGGCGACTGGGCTGCCAGCCACCGCGACGCATTCCTCGACGGCACTGTCAGCGCTTGGACGCCGGGGACGGGAACCGGGGGCTGACCCGAACACCGCCGAGCCAGGTGGTCAGCTCCGCGGCCCGGGCCTCGAGCGCCGCGGTCGCCCGGCGGCCCACCTTCTCCAGCAGGACCAGCTCGACGCGCCCAGTGTCGTCCTGACGCCACGCGCCGACGACGCGGCCGTTCACCCATGCGGTGGGACCGGCGTTGCCGTTGCGGTCGAACACCTCGGCCCTGTGCGGACCGAGGTACCAGTCCCGGTCGAACCAGCCCATCGTCGTGGGATCCAGCGACGGCAGCAGGGCGCACCACGGCTCAGGGTCTGGCTCGTGCACGTCCTCCGGTAGGACGAACCCAGTGTTCCCGTCCAACCGCACCTCCTCGGCGTCGACAGCGGACAGCGCTTTTCGGGCCCACGTCAGGGTCGTGCCGAACCACCATTTGATGTCGGTGAGCGTCGCGGGGCCGAACGTCGCCAGCCAGCGGCGCACCAGCTCCGCACTCGCGGTGTCGGCGTCGGCGGCGGTGTCGAGGCCCGGTAGCCACGTGTCGGTGGCCGTCCATCGCGGTCGTGACGTCAGCCACCCACCGTCGTTGAGGCCGCGCATGATGTGGCCGCGCGCCGACAGCACCGTCAGCACCCGCGGCGCGACATGGCCCTGCGCGCTGTAGGCCTTCCCGGGTGCGGGGTTGTACGTGCCGGTCAGTTCGGCCAGCGCTTCTCTCAGTTCCTTTGCGCTGCAGGGGCCTTCGCTTCGTAGGTGGCGGACAACCGCAGCGCACGCGGTGTGCAGCCAGGCGGCGCCGTCGGCGGCCACGCCGGCGCGTTCCACGTCGGCGGCCAATCGCCGTGCCTCGTTGGCGGCCACCCGGTCACTGGCCGCCGCCTGGACCGCGGGCAGGTCCTCCGGCCGCACCACCCACAGTGTTCTGCGCATCGCGAGGTGCTTGATCACCGAGCGGTCCCTGTACAGCGCAGCGTCGACGTCGTCGTGGACGAAACCCGGCAGGCGGGCCCACAGCGACAGGTACGGCGTCGCGGGGTCGGTGGCATGCAGGGCCACCAGGCGCTCGGTCACGTCGGACACCGACGCCCCGACTGCCGCAGGCGGACTCAGCATGTGCCGGTGCGCGAGACGGGCGCGGCGCTGCTCGACGGTGATGGTGCGCATCGTCTCCCGACCGTAGTCGCCCCGTCCGACACCGAAGTTGGGATCGGTAGCTCAGTCCGCCCATTTCACTGTTCTCACACGACGCCAACGAGGCGGAGTACGACGAAGGGAATGACAACGATGAAGCGAATTGTCGCAGGCGTGATCGGTCTGGCCGCGGGCACCGCCATGCTGGTGGGCTGCTCCAGCGACAAGGAGACCCCCGCGCCCGGTAGCTCCCAGTCAGCCACCTCCGCGGTGGCGCAAGGCGGCGCAACCGAGGTCAAGGTCGACGGGGCCGATCTGGCCGGCCTGGATCTGAACTCCGTCACCTGTGTGAAGCAGGGCGGCAAGATCACGGTCGCCAGCGGTGCGATCGGCGGTCAGCAGGGTTTGGGTGTCGTGATGACCGACGCGGCCACCCCGGTGGTCGAATCGCTCGGCATGGTGGTCGACGGCAATGCGCTGGCCGTAGCCAACGCGATGGGCGCCAAGAGCGGCTCGGCCGAGGTCAAGGTCGACGGCAACCGGTACACGATCACCGGCGAGGCGGTGGGTGCCGACATGAGCAATCCGATGGCCGGCATGCTCTCCAAGCCGTTCACGGTGACCGTGACCTGCAGCTGAGACCGTTGCAGCCACGACGATGCCGGATCGAGCGGCGGGCGTGCCCCGCACGCCCGCCGCTTCCTATGATGACGCGATGACGATCGAGGAAGATCTCGACAAAGCTCGTCATCTCGCATTCGCCGCCGACGAGGAGGCGGCCAAAGAGCTGCTGCTGTCCCTGCTGCCGCGTGTCGAGAACGCCGGTCGCGACGACCTGGCGCTCGAGGTCCTCGCCCAGCTCGGAGAGATCTACCTCGTGCGGACCGCGTATTCCGGTGTCACCGAGGCCGTCACGAGAATCCGGGACTGCCTCCAGAACTACGTCGCGACGGATTCACCAGATCCCCAGATCGCCCGCATGATCTGCCGGTACACGCGGCGCGCGCTGTTCCTGGAGACCGGACACGCCGCAGCGCACGGCGAACACGAAGCGGCCGCAACGGCGTTAGAGGCACTGATGGAGGAGGCCGGCATGTTCGAGGAGCTGGCAGCCGAGCACGCCTACCTGATCACCTATGCGCGCATCCTCTGCGCCGTCGCGCTGTGCGACGACGATCTGCACGTGCAGTCCCTGCCACTGTGGCAGCAGGTGCTCGACGCCGTCGACGGTCCCGGCGACGGCAGCGAACACTCCGATGCGCTCCGGGTTCTCGCGGGCACCGGTTACGGGCGGTTCTGCGTCGAAACGGGCCGGCTCACCGAAGCCGAGCCGTGGCTGCGCAGGGCCGGAGCACGAGCGAAGGCGCGCAATTGGCGGTTGGCCACCTCCCGCACCCAGCTGGAGCGCGCGACCGCGTCGTGGGCCGCCGGGGATCGGCCGAAAGCCCAGGAACTGGTCCACGAAGCGTATCCGGCCATCGCCGAACACATTCGGGCCCACGACGTCTCCCGCTGCTGGCTGTATTTCGGGTTGATCGCCATCTCCGTCGGCGCCTACGACGACGCCGACGAGCGCCTCGGCCACGCCGAGCGCCACTGGCGCGAACTCGGCAAGCCCCTGCACATCCATCGAATCCTGTTGCAGCGCAGCTGGGTCGACATCTTTCGCGGTGACTTCGCCGCAGCCGCCGCCCGAGTCGAGGAGGCCAGGGCGCTGTTGGACGCCTGGCCCCGGCACAGCTGGTTGCAGTACGCGCGCCTCGACGACCACGTCGGCACGCTGCTGCGCGCCCAGGCCCAGGCCGACCCCGCGACCGCCGAGCAGAAACTGGCGGAAGCGGCCGAGCTGAAGATCCCTGCCGCCCTGGCGGTCGATTCGGTGCGGTACTCGATCGCCGACGCCGACGCCCGCATGCGCTGGGCCACCTACGTCTCCTCCCGCATGCTCGCGGGTGCCTTCGCCGTCGCGTGGGAGTGGGGCAACACGGAACTGGTCAGCGAGTTGATCGAATATCACTGCGCCCGTGGCACGTTCATCGCTCCCGAAGCGGAGACCGCCGCATGGGCGGACACCGCCACGGCCACGGTACCCGTCGAGGAGGCCGAGGAGTACGCCCTCGTCGCTTCGGGTGGTGCGGTGGTCGGTGCAGGCCCGCTGACCCGGCTGGGCGCGCTGCCGCCGCTGCGCATGGACCCCGACGGCCACCTGGTGCTGCACCGGTACCGGGATCTCGCGGCGGCCCGCTACGGCCGCGAGGTCATCGCCGCGGAGGGTGAGTGGTCCACATGGCCGTGACCGCCGACCATCTGCTGCTGCGCTACGCCGACGTAGGCGTCGCGACCTACGCCAGCCTCCGTGTGGTCGGCAGGCCGGCGAGCACCGTGACGTGGGTGATGGACGAGGCTGCGATGGGCGCCGTCCGGGATCTGCTGACCGACGCGCTGCCCGACCCGCGTCCCCAGGAGAGTATCGCCGACGCCGTGCAACGAGCCGTCACCGCAGGATCTTTCGCGTCCCAGACGGCCGAACAACACCTGGCTGAGGTGCTCGGCGAGCACCTCATGCCCGAGGCGGCGTGGCGGTTGCTCGTCGACACCGCCGCGGAACCGGGCGCCGTCCTTTTCGCGGCACCTACCTCACGACTGGCTCAGGTGCCCTGGTCGGTCCTCGCGATGCCCGCCGACGGGCGGCGCCTGATCGACCTCGTCGACATCCTTCTGGCAGCACCACCCAACATCGCTAACGCACCTCGCCGGCCGACACCGTGGCGGCCCGACAGCGCGCCGCTGCTGGTCCTGGACCCGCGGGTGCCCGGTCAGCGGCCAGACTCTGCGCTGGGCTCGGTGCTGGGCAGGCCGGACCCGCAGACCCCGGTGGCCCGCCATTTCGCCGCGCTGATGACCCGGCGCGAGGTGCTGCCGGCGGCAGGCTCCGCGCTCGAGCTGTTCCGCCGCGCGGAGGCCGACCGTGGCTGGCTGGCCGCACAGCTGCGACGGGAACCAGGCCGATTGCTCTACGTCGGCCATGCCACGGCCGCAGACGGGGACGTCGGCCACGCCGACAGGGCGGCGATCCACCTCGCCGAGGCTGACCCGCTGAGCGCCGGGGAACTGATGGCCGCGGCGCTGCCGATGCCCGCACGGGTCGCGCTGTTGGCCTGCGCATCGGGCGGGGACTACCGGTTCGACGAGGCGACCGGGCTGGTGGCCGCCCTCATCCTCAACGGCGCCGTGCTGGTCACCGCGACCCTGTGGTCGTTGCCGACGACGGCCGGATTCCGCCGATTCTGCAGTGCGGCAATCGAATCGGCCGACCCGATGGGGGATGTGGTGGTCGCGGTCGACACCGCCCACGATGCGTCGGAAGCGGGCCGGGCGGTGAACGCGTGGCAACGCGCTCAGCTGGCCCGCTGGCGGGCCGGCGACGGCACGGCCAGCCCGCTGTATTGGGCCGCGCTGGTCACCTTCGCCGTGGACGGTGCGCGATGAGCGTCCTGGAATGCCACCTCACCTCCTATTCTGTTCGCGTGAGCGCGGAAGCCGGGCAGTCGGTGGGCGTGCGGCAACCGCGCCGCGCGGTGATCGACGCTGCCTGGCGGGCGATCGGCCCGGGTGTGGAATGCCTCAGCGGCGACGACGGCGCGCCGTTGACCCGGACCGTGAAACGCATCATCGACCCGCTGGTTCTGCGGCTGCGGGTGAACACGCGTTACTCCGCGCCCGTCGTCACCGCGGAGGTCGCCGCCGAGATGCACGGTGCGATCGTCGAGCAGGGCGAGACACTGCAGCACACCGCCGCGTGGTTCGACCTCCTCAAGCGTGAGCGCCGCCGGCTGCGCATCACCCAGGGCAACGCTCAGGAGCTGTACTTCCCGGTCTGCTACGAGCTCGCGGTCACCGCGGGGCCCGCAGACGCCGCCGAGGCCGAACGCGTGCTGCGTGACGTGCACGCCGAGCGCGACCGTACGGCCATCGACCTGCTGAACAGTCACGTCGCCGACCCGGCCGTCGTCGCCGAGCTCGACGAGCAACTCGACCGGGCGTGGCGGGATGTCCTGCCCGGGCGGGGCGCCAGTGCGCCGTTCCTGGCGGGTCTGTCGACGGTGCTGGCCGATGCCGCCGGCCACAACGCGGGCGCGGCCCGGTCGCGGGTGTGGTCCGCGCTGGTCGACGACATGACCCCCTACAACCTCGGTGCGGCAGCCCGCGTCGACGGCGCGGACCTGCCCTGGTCGTTGACCGACCTGGGGCTGTCGTCGGCGGAGCCGCAACGCTGTCCGGCCGTGACGCGGCCGACGCGGGTCGAGGGGGAACGACCGCTGGACCGCAGCGTGGTGGATCGGGTGCGCGCGACGCTGCGCCGCGGTATGGATCGCGACGAGCTGCCCGACATTGCGCTGCTGTGCGCCGAGGAGGTCGACCGAGCGGCCGCGCCGTGGGGGTTGCTGGGCGAGGACAAGCAGGCGACGCTGCTCGCCGGTATCGAGGTGGCCACCGATCTGGCACCGCTGGATTCGACCGCGTGCCCCCGGTACGGGCTGTCCTCGCGCATCCAGGCCCGGCTGCGCAAGGAGGCCTATGTCCTGCATGCCCGCCGCTACCTGGCCGACGGCGCTGCGGTACATCCGCGCCAGCAGCAGGTCATCGACGAGCTCGCCTCCTTCCGTCGGCCCTACCTGAACCGGCTGTGGGCGCGACTGCACGGTCGCGACGTCTGGCAGGAGCCGTGCTCTGATGCCGAGGACGTGCGTGCGCTCCTCGACGGAGTCGCCCGTTCGGTGAGCCTGGATCACCGGCAACGCATCAAGGCGATGCTCGGTGCGGAGGGCATGGCGTCGTGAAGATGCACAACGACGCGGGGCTGTGGACGACGGGACCGACCCCACCGGCGCCGCCGCTGACCGCGGTCATCGAGGTTGCGGGCGCCGTGCTGAGCTGGCCGGTCGACGACGCCGGCGCGCAACCGCAGATCGTGTTCACCGACGTGACCGAGGCGGAGTGGCTGTGGCGGGTCCTCGGCCCGGGTGGTCACGAGGCCGTGGTGGCGGCGCTGCTCGAGGGGGATACGGGCACGGTGGTCGACATCCCGGACGCCGGCGTCGAACCCGGATCGCTGGACGCGCTGCATCGCCTGGCGCTGGGGCACTGGCTGCGGCGGTGGTGGCCGGCCAGCCGACAGGACGGCATCGTCGATCTCGACATGGCCCTTCTCGACGGCGAATTGGCCGTGCTGACCGAGGCGACGCAGGAGTTCTTCGACGACGACGCGTTCGACGCCGAGGTGACCGATCTGCTGCGCCCGCACAGGCCCCTGTTCAGTGTGCTTGCTCAGCACGATGATTCGCGTGTCGCCGACCTCGCGCAGTCCTGCCTCACGCTGGCCGAGGACCTCGGCTTGGCCGACGAAGGGGCCGTCGAAGAAACTGTCGGCGCCTCCGGGGCACAGAGACGCCGCGACGATTACGCACTCGCGGCCGGGCCCGACGCACGGCCGGGCCGGCTGGGCGAGGCCATCGCCGAGGGTCGGGATTCGGTGCGGTGGGCGGCGGTGCCGCCGGGGATCTTCGATGCCGCCGAGAACACCGTCGCCTGGTCGGTGCAGGTGACAGGCCCGACGGTCACCGCGATGGTGCGCGCCCAAGTATGGGGTGCCGGATCGCCCGAGGGGATTCCGGTCCGGTTCAGCAGCGGGAGCTACGCCGGCGCCGGAGCCCTGGACGCTGCGGGCACCGCGTCCGTGCCACTGTTCGACGGTGAGTCACCACTGACCGAGGACGCGGCCTGGGACCACGACTGGAGCGGGGCGGCGGTGACCGTCGGCGCCGATGCCGACGAATCTCCTTCTGCGCGTGAGCGAGTGCGGACGCTTGCCCGCACCCGGCTCGCGAGTTCCGGCGACGGAGTCTTCCTGGCCGAGCTCCTGGCCGCCGAAGCCGACTACTGAGAGTCCCCGTCGGCCTCGTCCGGGTGCATCGACTGCCTGATCTGCGCCAGCCGCTCGGCTGCCGCGCGCTGCCGCGCGTCGTACTGCTCGGAAGCCGCCCGTCCCTCCGGGGTCTCGGAGGCCAGCTCGGTCGAACCCAGCGACGTCGCGAACCGGTTCTCGATCTTCTCGCGCACCGCGTCGAACGTCGGTATTCCGTCGTCGGTGTAGCCGGTGTCGTCGGTGTAGCCGGTGTCGGTGGGGTCGTCGGGCATGATCCCCACGCTACCGGCGGCCGCTAGCGAGCGGCCGCCTTTTCCACTGCGGCGGCCGCCGGCGGGAGCGGGCTCGCAGGCGGGGGCGGCGCTTGCGGGCTGGCAGGCAGCGCCGCGGGCGGCACCCCCGGGGTGCCGATCGCGCTGGCCATCCACGGCAGCGCGGTCGCGAAAGCGGTGGAGGCGAACGGCCAGTCGTGATTACCCGGCTGGTTGACCACCGCGCAGTCGATGCCTGACTTGCTCCCCAATGCGCACAGCGTCGAGGCGGCGATCGCCTGATCGTTCGGTTTGCCGGTACCCGACCCCGGCAGCGGGCCGTTGACGTCGAACCAGCCCTGCACGCCGCGGTAGGGGCCGTGGCGGGCGATGACGGTGCTCGGATCGAACGACGCGTAGGCGGCAGTGTTGCCGTCGAAGAGGCGGGCGACCGTCTGGGCCTGGTTGCCGGAGTTCGGCGCGAGATCGCCGGCGATGTCCTCGAACGCGCTGAACATGTCCGGATGCATGACCGCCAGATCCACCGCGCAGGTGCCACCCATCGACCAGCCGACAACGCCCCAGTTCGCCGCGGCAGGACTGACGCCGAAGTTGGCTCTCATGTACGGCACGACGTCGCGGGTCAGGTGGTCTGCCGACTGCCCGCGCGACCCGTTGACGCATTCGGTGTCGTTGTTGAAGGCGCCACCCGGGTCGACGAACACGACGACGGGGGCCTGGCCGTGGTGCGCGGCCGCGAAGTCGTCGAGGATCTTGATCGCATTGCCTGCGCGCATCCAGTCCGCCGGCGTGTTGAACTCTCCGCCGATCATCATGATCGTCGGAAGCGGCGGCGCCGGATCGGTGGCGTACCAGGCGGGCGGCAGATAGACGAACTCACCGCGATGCTTGAAACCGGATGCGGTGTCGGGGATGTCGACGGGCACGACGCTGCCCTTGATCGGGATCGTGTGGGCGCGCTGCATCGCTTTGACCGTCACCTGGTCGGTCTGGTCCGGCAGCGGGCCCGCCGTCAGTTGGCTCCACGCGGTCTGCACGGTGGGGAAGTAGCCCGTCCAGAGGTTCAGCGCCAGAGCGGCGCACAGTGCGCACAGCGGAACCGCAACCAGGGCCACGCCCCGTCGCCACCACTGCGCGTCACGCCAGCCCGACACCAGCACACCGAACGCTATGCCCGACAACGCGATCCACACCCACAGCGTCTGCGGTGCCGGATTGGTGTCGTCGGCGACACCGGCGGTCTCGGTGTACCAGTAGGCGCCGACGGTCAGCATCACTCCGATCACCGCCGACCACGGCAACCACACCATCCGCCAGCGTCGGGTGCGCCAGCCGATGGCGGTCACGAGGGCAACGATCGCCAGAACCTGGATGGCGACGGGCAACCACCCGTGCATCAGAGACAGATGGTGGCGCACGGAGTCGAAGAACGGACCGGACGTCGTCACGTCTCCACCTTGACGGCCGAAGCTTGGAGCAGGCTGTGACCTTGCTGCTAACGAGGTTTGGCCAGCGGGAACGGCAATGTCTCGCGAATACTGCGGCCGGTGATCATCATCACCACCCGATCCACGCCCATACCCAGCCCGCCGGTCGGGGGCATGGCGTACTCCATCGCCTGCAGGAAATCCTCGTCGAGTTCCATCGCTTCGGGGTCCCCGCCGGCGGCCAGCAGCGACTGCTCCTGCAGGCGGCGGCGCTGCTCCACCGGATCGGTGAGTTCGCTGTAGGCCGTGCCCAGTTCGACGCCCCAGGCCACCAAATCCCAGCGCTCGGCGACTCCGGCGATGCTGCGATGCGGACGGGTCAGCGGCGACACCGAGGTGGGGAAATCGGTGTAGAACGTCGGCGCCTCGGTGCGATCCTCGACGAGGTGCTCGTACATCTCCAGCACCACGGCGCCGGTGTCCCAGTGCGTGAGGTAGGGGATGGTGGCCTTGTCGCAGAGCCGGCGTAGCGTGCCCAGATCCGTGTCGGGCGCGATGTGCTCACCCAGCGCTTCGGACACCGCGTCGTGCACGGTGGTGACCCGCCACGGTCCGGCGATGTCGACCGGTTCCAGGGTGCCATCCTCGCGCGGGCGCATGAACACCTGCTCACCGTTGGCGGCCTGGGCGGCGTTCTGGATCAGCTCCCGGGCGCCGTCGATCCACACCCGATAGTCGGCGTGCGCCTGATAAGCCTCCAGCAACGTGAATTCGGGGTTGTGACTGAAGTCCACGCCCTCGTTGCGGAATGCACGGCCGAGTTCGAAGACCCGCTCCACGCCGCCGACGCAGAGCCGCTTGAGGTACAGCTCGGGGGCGATGCGCAGATACAGGTCGAGGTCATAGGCGTTGATGTGGGTGAGGAACGGACGCGCATTGGCCCCACCGTGGATCTGCTGCAGGATGGGCGTCTCGACCTCGAGGAAACCCTTGTGCACCAGTGTTTCCCGGATCGCGTGCAGCACGGCGCTGCGCGCCCGTATCAGCTCACGCGCGTCGGTGTTGACCGCGAGGTCGACGTAGCGGGCCCGTACCTTGGCCTCCTGATCGGTCATGCCCTTCCACTTGTCGGGCAGCGGGCGCAGGCACTTGCCGATCAACCGCCACCGGCCCACCAGCAGCGACCAGACGCCTTTTCGGCTGCGTCCCATCGTGCCGGTCACCTCGACGAGGTCGCCGAGATCGATGGTGCGGGTGAAGTCCGCGGTGCAGCCGGTCTCGAGCATCGAATTGTCCAGCAGCAGTTGCACATCGCCGGACCAGTCCCGCAGTTCGACGAACAGCACGCCACCGTAGTCGCGGAGCCGCAGCACGCGGCCTGCCACGGTCACCGCTGTGCCTTCGGGGCTGTCGAGGGCCTGGGCCACGGTGTGGCTGGGCGGACTGCCCACCGGGTAGGCGTCGATGCCGTCGTCCTGCAACGCTTTCAGCTTGGCCATGCGGACCCGCACCTGCTCGGGCAACCGGGGAACGCCGCTGTCCTCGGGCGCATCGGTGCGCAGGCCGTCGAGGTCGGGTGCGGTGCCGTCGCTGTGCAACGTGCCCGTGGCGATCACCGAACCGGGCACGGCGGTGTGGTGGCCGGTGTGAGGCTGCTCGTGGCGGCGCGAGAACGGAAGAACCAGAAAGCCTTCGGCGATGACGGAGGCGATCCCGACCCGCGGAACCAGCCGCGCGTCCTCGTAGCAGGCGTAGCGAGGCACCCACTCTGGCTGGTACTTCATGTTGGACCGGTAGAGGGTCTCCAGCTGCCACCACCGGGAGAAGAACACCAGCAGAGCCCGCCACATCCGGGCCACTGGTCCCGCGCCGAGCTGGGCGCCTTGCTCGAAGGCCGACCGGAACATCGCGAAGTTCAGCGACACCCGGGTGATGCCGATCTCCTCGGCCTGCAGGCACAACTCGCTGACCATCAGCTCGATGGTGCCGTTGGGTGAGGCGGGGGAGCGGCGCATCAGGTCCAGCGACACCCCGTTGGTGCCCCACGGCACCAGCGAGAGCATCGCCACGACCTCGACCTCCTCGGTGCCCTCTGTGGCCGGGTCCTGAAGTGCCTCGACCAGAAGGCAGTCACCGTCGGCAGGATCGCCGAGCCGGCCCAGCGCCATCGAGAAGCCGCGTTCGTCGTCGGTGTCACGCCAGGTGTCGGCCCGCTCGATCGCGGCCGCCATCTCCTCGGCGGACAGGTCGCGGTGGCGGCGCATCCGCACCGTGACACCGGCGCGGCGGGCCCTGGTGACTGCTTGGCGGACCGCGCGCATGTCGGGTCCGGACAGGCGGAAGTCGTCGGGATGCAGGATCGCCTCGTCGCCGAGCTGCAACGCGCTCAGCCCGGCCTCTCGGAAGGCCTGGGCTGCCGTCGAACTGGCCCCCATCACCCCCGGCGCCCACCCGTAGGTCTCGCACAGTTGCAGCCATGCGGCGATCGCGGCCTGCCAGGCGCGCGGATCACCGACCGGGTCGCCGCTGGCCAGACACACGCCGACCTCGACGCGATAGGTGATCGCGGCGCGGCCGTTGGGTGCGAACACGACGGCTTTGTCGCGGCGGGTCGCGAAGTAGCCCAGCGAATCGTTCTTCCCGAACTGTTCCAGCAGCCCGCGAATCGCGGATTCGTCCTCGCCGGTGAGCGCGTTGTCGGCGCGCTGGGACTGGAACAGCACGATCGCGGCGACCATCAGCGCGAGCGCGCCGAACAGTCCGAGCAGCGCGTTGACGAAGACATGCGGGTGGCCGGCGAAGGTGTCGGAGTCCGCTCCGGCGAACGCACCCACCCGGTTCAGCGCGTACCAGAAGCGATCCGAGCGGGCCAGCGAGCCGGGGAACACCTCGAGCAGCGCCCAGCCGACCAGGGTGCCCACCGTCATGCCGGCGAGCAGGACGAGCGCCGCCTTGAGCAGGGCGCCTCGGCGCACACGGGCCCAGAACTGGCGGCGCGCCAGCACCAGACACACGACGGCGACGATGTGGAAGCCGAGACCGATGATCTCGCCGACCTTCTCGAACCAGCGCTCGCCGCCGTCGATCAGAGCGACCAGGTTCCAGATGGCGGCGGCGACCATGTAGCCGCTCAGAATCCACAGCGCGATGCGTTTGCGGGCGGCCAGCGCCGCGGCCAGCAGCGTGAGCACGAACGCCCAGGCGAAGCTGGTGTCCGGGAAGTTGAAGATGTAGTCGTCGACGAACTCGCGCGGCACCTTGATGGCGGCGCGGATCAGCGGCGAGATGCTGGCGAGCAGCGACAGCGTCGCGATGACGCCGACGATCCAGCCGGCGGCGGCAGGCACCCATCCGAAGCTGGGTGCGGGACGGGTCCTGGCAACGCCAGTGGTGGTCATAGGGCGCGAGGATAGGCGCTCACGCTGCGTCGCGGCTGCATGTTGGCCGCGCGCCGACGTCACCAGACCGGACCGGTGTACTTCTCTCCGGGGCCTTTGCCGGGTTCATCGGGTGCGGCGCTGCCCTCGCGGAACGCCAGCTGCAGACTCTTCAGGCCGTCGCGGACCGGTCCGGCGTGCGGACCGAGGTACTCCGCCGACGCCGTCACCAGCCCCGCCAGGGCCGTGATCAGGCGTCGTGCCTCGTCGAGGTCGCGGTGCGGGCTGTCGTCGGGGTCGTCTGCCGACAGGCCGAGCTTCTCGGCGGCCGCGCTCATCAGCATCACCGCGGCGCGGGTGATCACCTCGACCGCGGGCACCTCGGCCAGTTCGCGCGCGGGCGGCCCGGCGTCCGGTTCGGGATGTGCAGAGCTATCGGTCATGGCTGCTAGACTGACATGCGCGACCGTCCCGGCTAACGCCAGGGACAGCAAGTGGAGTCCCAACTCCCACCGCCTGCCGACGAATCATCACAGGTAGCGCGGTCCGGTCCGGATATCGGTGACGACGTCACCGGCGTCTGGCCTGGTCGGCATCGGGCCCTGCTATGAGCAGGGCTTATTCGTTCCTATGGGGACGTCTGCCGCCGGGGTGGGGACTCTGTGATGACAACAGGATCTACCCCGGGAGGCCCCATCAGCACTGAGACCCGCGTCAACGAGCGCATCCGCGTACCTGAAGTCCGTCTGATCGGACCGGGCGGTGAACAGGTAGGCATCGTGCGCATCGAAGATGCACTCCGCGTCGCCGCCGACGCCGATCTCGACCTCGTGGAAGTAGCGCCGGACGCCAAGCCGCCCGTGTGCAAGATCATGGACTACGGGAAGTTCAAGTACGAGACGGCGCAGAAGGCTCGCGAGTCTCGCAAGAACCAGCAGCAGACCGTCGTCAAGGAACAGAAGCTCCGTCCCAAGATCGACCCGCATGACTACGAGACCAAGAAGGGTCACGTCATTCGCTTCCTCGAAGCCGGGTCGAAGGTCAAGGTGACGATCATGTTCCGCGGCCGCGAGCAGTCGCGGCCCGAACTGGGTTTCCGCCTCCTGCAGCGCCTGGGCGCCGACGTCGCCGATTACGGCTTCGTCGAGACGTCGGCGAAGCAGGACGGCCGCAACATGACGATGGTGCTGGCGCCGCACCGCGGCGCGAAGACTCGTGCCAAGGCAGCCCACGATGCGGACGCACCGGCGCAGCAGCGCACTCCTGCGCAGCCCGCCGAAAACCAGCCCGACACATCACAGAAGAACTGAGGAAACATGCCCAAGGCGAAGACCCACAGCGGCGCTTCGAAGCGGTTCCGCAAGACCGGGACCGGCAAGATCGTCCGCCAGAAGGCCGGCCGTCGCCACCTGCTCGAGCACAAGGCGAGCAAGCGCACCCGCAGGCTCGACGGCCGCACCGCGGTGGCTGCCAACGACACCAAGCGTGTCGCGAAGATGCTCAACGGCTGACTCTCTCGGGCGCTCGCGCCCTCTCCCTTAACCAACCCAGATAGGAAACACCCATGGCACGCGTGAAGCGCGCAGTCAACGCGCAGAAGAAGCGGCGCACAGTACTCAAGGCCTCGAAGGGCTACCGCGGTCAGCGGTCCCGCCTGTACCGCAAGGCCAAAGAGCAGCAGCTGCACTCGTTGACCTATGCCTACCGTGACCGGCGTGCTCGCAAGGGCGAATTCCGCAAGCTGTGGATCTCGCGCATCAACGCCGCCGCACGGGCCAACGACATCACCTACAACCGTCTGATCCAGGGGCTCAAGGCCGCTGGCATCGAGGTGGACCGCAAGAACCTGGCCGAGATCGCCGTCAGCGATCCGGCTGCGTTCACCGCGCTGGTCGAGGCTGCCAAGGCCGCACTGCCCGAGGACGTGAACGCGCCGTCGGGTGAGGCTGCCTGACTCTGTCAGAGCTGACTGAGCGATCTGCCCGGGTGGTGGCGGCAGCCAAGCTGCACCGCCACACCGGGCGCCGCCGCGCCGCACGTTTTCTCGCCGAGGGGCCCAACCTCGTGGAGGCAGCGTTGCGGCGCGGACTCGTTTCCGAGCTGTTCGCCACCGAAGCTGCCGCGCAGCGATTCGCGGACCTGCTGACCGGGGCAACCGTCCAGCTGGTCACGGAGAAGGCCGCGAAAGCGTTGTCCGACACCGTGACTCCGGTGGGGCTCGTCGCGGTGTGCGAGCAACCGAGCGTCGACCTCGACGGCGTGCTGGCCGCGGGACCGACGATGCTTGCCGTCCCCGTCGGGATCTCCGAGCCCGGCAACGCCGGCACCCTGATCCGGGTGGCCGATGCGATGGGCGCCGATGCCGTCGTGCTGGCCGGCGAGAGCGTCGACCCCTACAACGGCAAATGCCTGCGCGCCTCAGCGGGCAGCATCTTCTCGATTCCGGTTGTCTCCGAACCCGATGCGCCGCACGTGGTCTCACGGTTGACGGCGGCCGGTGTACAGATCCTGGCCACCGTCCTCGACGGCGACGTTAACGTCGACGACGTCGATGCCTCGAACCCGACGGCGTGGTTGTTCGGTCCGGAGGCACACGGCCTGCCTGACGACGTGACGGCACTCGCGACCGCGCGGGTCCGTATTCCGATGCTGGGGGAGGCGGAGAGCCTCAACGTCGCCTCGGCGGCGGCCATCTGCCTCTACGCATCGGCCCGTAGCCGTCGCGCCGCGCAGCGCTGATCCGTTACTCGGCTTTGAGCATCCGCTCCGACACGGCGAGCAGGAGCTTGCGCGGTGCCACCCGGTACCCCGAGGCGAGGATGGCGTTCTTCAGCCCGGAGACCACGGTGGGCGTCGACTTGTCGAGCGCGGTGAGCGCGGTGTCGACGACCTCGGTGGCGCTCTGGCGCCCGTCGGTCATGAAGGTCTCGCCGGTGCGGTCGAAGAACTCGGTCTCTGTCGCGCCCGGGCAGAGCGCGAGGACCCGCACGCCGGTCTTGCGACATTCCTGCCACAGCGCCTCGGTGAAGGACAGCACGAACGCCTTCGTGGCGCCGTAGACGGCCATGCCGGGGGTGGGCTGGAATGCCGCCGTGGACGCCACGTTGATCACCACGCCGTGGCGCCGCTCGATCATCGCGGGCAGATAGCGTGCCGTCAGATCGACCAGCGTTCCGCAATTCAGTTGCACTGCGCCGGCATTGGCGTCGGGATCTTGGGTGTGGAACGCGCCGTGCAGGCCGATGCCCGCGTTGTTGATCAGGATGTCCACGCGGCGATCGAGCTCACCGACGCGCGCGGCCAGCTCGGCGCCGGACCCCGGGCGGGCGAGGTCGGCGGTGACGATGTCGACGACGATGCCGGGATGGCGCTCCGCCAGGCGTGCACGCAGCGCCTCGAGCCGGTCGGCGCGGCGGGCCACCAGGATCAGATCGGCGCCGCGCGCTGCGAGCTGGACCGCGAACTCCTCGCCGATACCGCCGCTCGCGCCGGTGATCAACGCCGTGCTGTCGGTGAACTCCACGCGGGGCTCCTTCGATGGTCGGAGCCCTCAGTGTGTCAGGTCCGTCAGGCCGCCGTGCGGCCCCGCGGACGCCCCGGCCGCAATGCGGCCAGCGCGAAGGTGGTGTGCACGAGCGAACCGGCGCGGTCGAGGAGCGTCTTGCCGTGGGGGACGTAGTGCATGGGAAGGCCGCGGCGCTCCCGTGGAGGCCCCATGAACGCGGGCGCTTCCACGAGCGGGGAGTCCGATGCGGCAGTGCCGTCGGCGCGCCGGTACGCGGCCACCGCGCGCGGGTGCAACCGGATCTCGTCGGGCACCGCGACGAACGCCAGCTCGACCAGCTTGCCGAACAGCCGCAGCAGGACTTCGTCGCCGGGCGTCCAGCGCATGCCGGCCTTCTCCCGCACCGCGGGGTCGAACAGTCCCGCCGCGATCCAGCGCTGCGCGCCGACCATCGGCTTGAACATCTGGTCCCACAGCGGCGTGGGCATCATCACGAAGCGGGGTTTGGGAATGCGGATCGAGAAGATGTCGCGAGTAGCGCGGTTGATCTCCAGATCCTCGCGGCACGTGCGGTCCCAGTACTCGCAGAATTCCTCCCACGAGCCGGGCACGGGCCGCATGCTCATGCCGTACATGCGATACCACTGGACGTGTTCGTCGAACAGTTGCCGCTTCTCGGCGTCGGTCAGGCCGCCGCAGAAGTACTCGGCCGTCTTGATGATCAGCATGAAGAACGTCGCGTGCGCCCAGTAGAAGGTGTCCGGGTCCAGCGCGTGGTAGCGACGGCCCGACGCGTCGACCCCCTTGATGGTCGTGTGGTAGCCCTTGATCTGCGCACCGGTCTGGGCGGCGCGTTCACCGTCGTAGACCACGCCCATGATCGGGTAGACGGAGCGGGCGACCCGCTGCAGCGGCTCGCGCAGCAGGATCGAGTGATCCTCGACACCGGCGCCGAGGGCGGGATACATGTTCTGGATCGCGCCGATCCACACCCCGAGCATGCCGGTGCGGACGTCGCCGAAGTACTTCCACGTCAGCGAGTCCGGGCCCAGCGGGTCCGATGTCGAGGTGCGCTGAGCCATCGCCGGTGATCGCATCACTTCACGCTAATGACTGACAACGGCCGTTGTCTACGGTCGGGCGGACCCTGTTATCGGGCCGCCATCGTGCGGTCGCACGCGGGTGACCTGGCTGTTCAGCTGCGCCGACGCGCTCGATTACGCTGACCGCTGTGGATGACAGTGAGGCGTCGGGGCCACTGGCGTGGCTGCGCACCGTCAACCATCACGCCGGGGCCGTCGCGTTTCTCCGCCGCGCACGCCGTGTCCTGCCCGGCGACCCCGAGTTCGGCGATCCGCTGTCGGTCGCGGGCATGGGAGGTCCGCGCGCGGCCGCGCGAGCGGCCGACCGGCTGTTGGAGCGCGAAGCACTGACCCGCGAGGTGAGCCTCGGCGCGCTTCAGGTGTGGCAGGCCCTGACCGAGCGGGTGTCGGGCCGGCCGGCCAACGACGAGGTGACGCTCGTGTTCACCGATCTCGTCGCGTTCTCCACCTGGTCACTGCGCGCCGGCGACGATGCCACGCTGCGGTTGCTGCGCCGCGTCGCACAGGTCGTGGAGCCGCCGCTGCTGGCGGCCGGTGGACACATCGTCAAACGCATGGGCGACGGACTGATGGCGGTCTTCGCCGATCCGTCCACCGCGCTGAGCGCCGTGCTGAACGCCAGAGAGGCCATTCGAACCATCGAGCTGGACGGGTACACGCCCCGCATGAGGGTGGGGATCCACACCGGCCGCCCGCAACGTATCGGCTCGGACTGGCTGGGTATCGACGTCAACCTGGCCGCCCGGGTGATGGAACGCGCGACCCGCGGAGAACTGGTCGTGTCGGCGGCGACGCTGGAGCGCATCGCGGAGGAGGAGCTCGACCGTCTCGGTGTCACCGCGAAACGGCTCCGCAAGCCCGTCTTCGCAGCGAAACAGGACGGCGTGCCCGACGACTTCGTGATGTACCGGCTGAGAACTCGCAGGCAGTTCGCAGGAAACGAGGACGAGAACGACGCCGCGTCCGGCGCATAGTGGATGTGGTGCAGTCCGGATTCCTGGTCGGCCTCCGCCGGGCGCGGTTCACCCTGAGCTACGCCGTGGCGGTGTCCGCCGTCACCGCCGCGATGGTGCGCATGGACCCGGCGATGCACGAGGCGCTGATCCGTCACGCCAGTACGAACCTGCACAACCTGAGCCGAGGCCGGTTCGGGACGCTGATCAGCAGCGCATTCGTCGTCGACGCCGGCCCTATCTATCTGTGGCTCCCCGGCCTGGTGTGCCTGCTGCTGGTGGCCGAGTTGACGCTCGGGGGCGGCCGGACCGCGCTCACCTTCGCAACGGGCCACGTCGGGGCGACACTGATGGTGGCCGTCGGACTGGTGGCCGCCGTCAAACTCGACTGGCTGTCGGCGTCGATCGCGCGGGCCTCCGACGTCGGCATGAGCTACGGCGCGATGGCCGTGGTCGGAGTGCTCACCGCGGCCCTTCCCGCCCGATGGCGCGCGGCCTGGATCGGATTCTGGTGCGCGGCGGCCGTTGTCGTGGTGACCGGTGGCGGTGGATTCACCGACATCGGGCACACGGTGGCGCTGACCCTCGGCATGATCGTGTCGACTCGGCTGCACGCACGCGCGCGCTGGTCGGTGCCCACGGCAGCCCTGCTGTGTATCGGTGGGGCGTTCGCGTTCCTGATGCTCGCCGACGGTCTGGTCGGGGTTGTCGAGGGCGCCGCATGGGGCACCGCGGGGGCGCTGGCGGCCGCCGCTGTCGAACGCCTGCGGCGCTCGGAACCGGTGCGTGCGCCAGCAGGTCAGGCGAATTCGTCGGCTGATGCTGTCACCCAGTCCGAGCGCCAGGACTGCGGCGGGTCGTCGAGCAGTTCGCCTGGGGCCAGCCACTCGTAGATCTCGGCGTAGGTGCTGGTGCGCTGACCCTCGATGCGGCGGTTCAGCATGGCAGGTGACAGCTCGTGAAACCCGTTGAGCCCCATGGAAGCAACGATCTGCGCGGCACTTTCGACGGTGGCGCGCTGGAAGTTGACCACGCGGGCGGTCTTGTCGGTGACATCGAGGGCACGGCTGCGAGCGGGATCCTGGGTCGCCACACCCGTCGGGCAGCGATTGGTGTGGCACTTGAGGGCCTGGATGCAGCCGACCGCGAACATCATCGCGCGGGCGGCCATCGTGAAGTCGGCGCCCTGGCAGACCCGGCTGACGATGTCCACGCCACTGGCGACCTTGCCTGACGCACCGATCGCGATCCGGTCGCGCAACCCGGCGCCCACGAGGCAGTTGTGCACCAGCATCAGGCCCTCGGTCAACGGCATCCCGACGTGGTCCTCGAATTCCTGTGGGGCCGCGCCGGTTCCGCCCTCGGCACCGTCGACGATCACGAAGTCGGGGGTGATCCCGGTGGCCAGGAAACCCTTGCACAGCGACAGGAACTCGGTGCGGGCTCCGACGCACAGCTTGAAGCCGACGGGTTTGCCGCCGGAGGCGCGCCGCAGCGCCGCGATGAAGTGAGCGAACTCCACCGGCGTGCCGAATGCGGTGTGCGCCGGCGGGGAGACGACGGTGCGGCCCACCGGGACGCCGCGGGTCTCGGCGATCTCGGGACTCACCTTCGCGCCCGGCAGCACGCCGCCCAGCCCGGGCTTGGCGCCCTGGGACAGTTTGATCGAGATCGCTTTCACCGCGGGAAGTGCTGCCTTCTCGGCGAACTGGGCGGCGTCGAAGCGTCCCTCGGTGTCTCTGCATCCGAAGTAGCCGGACCCGATCTCCCAGATCAGATCCCCGCCTCCGGCGAGGTGATACGGGCTGATGCCGCCCTCGCCGGTGTCGTGGGCGAACCGACCGCGGGCGGCGCCCGTGTTCAGCGCCGTGATCGCGTTGGCCGACAGCGCTCCGAAACTCATGGCCGAGACGTTGAGGAGCGCGATGTCGTAGGGCTGCGTGCAGTCCGGGCCGCCGAGGCGGACCCGCGGGTCGAGGTCGTCGGCGAATCGAGCGCGCAGCGAGTGGCGCAGGAACTCGTAACCGAGCGCGGTGACATCGCGTTCGGTGCCGAAGGGTTCGTCGCCCTTGGTGCCCTTCGCCCGCTCGTACACCAGATCGCGCGTCTCTCGGTCGAACGGCGTGGCCTCGATGTTCGACTCGATGAAGTACTGCCGGATCTCCGGGCGGATCATCTCCATCAGGAACCGCACGTGGCCGATGACCGGGTAGAGGCGCAGGATCGTGTGCCGCCGCTGGATCAGATCCCACGAACCGAGGGTCGCGAGCCCCAGCAGCACGATCGCGGCGACGGCCCACCCCGCATGCGACAGGGCGGTCAGCGCTGCCGCGCCCGCTGCGAGCAGCCAGATTCCTGCGATCACCAGCGGCCGCATCACCACGGCGTGAGGGTATCGCGCCATCGCCTATGATCGCCGGGTGGCTGATCAGCCAGGGAAACTCACCGACGACGCGTTGACCGATGCGGTCAGTGCGGCCGGTCGCGCCTTCGCCGAGGCGGCGACCCTCGACGACCTCGCGCGCGCGAAAACCGAGCACCTCGGGGACCGCTCACCGATCGCTCTGGCTCGTCAGGCACTGGGCAGCCTGCCCAAGACCGAACGGGCCGACGCAGGCAAGCGCGTCAACGTCGCACGGACCGCCGCGCAGGGCGCCTACGACGAGCGGCTGGCGGCGCTGCGCGCCGAACGCGACGCCGCGGTGCTCGTGGCCGAGCGCATCGACGTGACGCTGCCGTCGAGTCGGCAACCGATCGGCGCGCGGCATCCGATCACGATCCTGGCCGAGCGCGTAGCGGACACTTTCGTCGCGATGGGGTGGGAGCTTGCCGAGGGACCGGAAGTGGAGACCGAGCAGTTCAACTTCGACGCGTTGAACTTCCCGCCCGATCACCCTGCCCGCAGCGAACAGGACACCTTCCACGTGGCGCCTGACGGCTCCCGGCAGGTGCTGCGCACCCACACCTCCCCGGTGCAGATCCGCGCGCTGCTCGAGCGGGAGCTGCCCGTCTACATCGTCTCGATCGGCCGCACCTTCCGCACCGACGAACTCGACGCCACCCACACACCGGTCTTCCACCAGGTGGAGGGACTCGCCGTCGACAAAGGACTGACCATGGCGAACCTGCGCGGCACGCTGGACGCGTTCGCGCGTGCGCAGTTCGGGCCGCAGGGGCGGACCCGGCTGCGGCCGCACTTCTTCCCGTTCACCGAGCCGTCTGCCGAGGTCGACGTCTGGTTCCCCGACAAGAAGGGCGGGCCTGGCTGGGTGGAGTGGGGCGGTTGCGGCATGGTCAACCCGAATGTGTTGCGCGCGTGCGGTATCGACCCCGAGGAGTACTCGGGTTTCGCGTTCGGCATGGGTTTGGAGCGCACGCTGCAGTTCCGCAACGGCATCCCGGACATGCGCGACATGGTCGAAGGTGACGTGCGCTTCTCGCTGCCGTTCGGGGTGGGCGCCTGATGCGTCTTCCCTACAGCTGGCTGCGCGACGTCGTAGCAGCCGGAGCTCCGGGTTGGGACGTGACGCCCGAGGACCTCGAGCAGACGCTGATCCGGATCGGCCACGAGGTCGAGGAGATCATCCCCGTCGGACCCGTGCGCGGCCCGTTGACGATCGGCCGCGTCGCCGCGATCGAGGAACTCACGGAGTTCAAGAAGCCCATCCGCGCCGTGAAGGTCGACGTCGGTGAAGAACAACCACGCGACATCGTCTGCGGCGCAACAAATTTCGCGGTCGACGATCTGGTCGTGGTGGCGCTGCCCGGCACTGTGCTGCCCGGTGAGTTCACGATCGCCACTCGCAAGACCTACGGGCGCACGTCCGACGGCATGATCTGCTCGTCGGCCGAGCTCAACCTCGGCGCCGACCACTCCGGCATCCTTGTGCTCCCGCCGCAGACGGCGGCACCGGGGGACTCCG
The DNA here is from genome assembly GCF_055419625.1 of Mycobacterium sp. IDUB_1. Classification (NCBI taxonomy): domain Bacteria; kingdom Bacillati; phylum Actinomycetota; class Actinomycetes; order Mycobacteriales; family Mycobacteriaceae; genus Mycobacterium; species Mycobacterium sp. IDUB_1. Next base: position 282,812 of record NZ_JBVAYA010000006.1, read on the forward strand.
CCCACGAGGTGCTGGGACTCGACGACGTGGTCTTCCACCTCGCGATCACCCCGGATCGTGGCTATTGCCTGTCGGTGCGTGGCCTGGCCCGCGAGATCGCCAACGCCTACGACTTGGACTACGTCGATCCGGCGCTCGAGGTACCCGCGCTGCCCAGCGACGGTGAGGCGCTGCCGGTGGCGATCGATCCCGCGGCCGGCGTACAGCGCTTCACGTTGCGCCCCGTCACCGGTATCGACCCCACGGCGGTCTCACCCTGGTGGCTTCGGCGCCGCCTGCTGCTCAGCGGGATTCGCGCGATCTCCCCGGCCGTCGACGTGACCAACTACGTCATGCTCGAGCTCGGCCAACCCATGCACGCGCACGACCACAGCTTGATCCACGGTGGCTTCCGGGTTCGGTTCGCCGAGCCGGGGGAGACCGTGGTCACGCTCGACGATGTGGACCGTCGGCTCGACCCGGCCGACGTGCTGATCGTCGACGACGTCGCGACGGCTGCGATCGGCGGTGTCATGGGCGCCGGGACCACCGAAGTGCGCGACAGCACCACCGACGTCCTGCTCGAGGCCGCGGTCTGGGATCCGGCCGCGGTGTCGCGCACCCAGCGTCGGCTCCGTCTGCACAGCGAGGCGGGTCGCCGCTACGAACGCACCGTGGACCCGGCGATCTCGGTCGCCGCCCTCGACAGGGGAGCCGCGCTGCTGGCCGAGATCGCCGGCGGCACAGCACAACCGACACTCACCGACTGGCGGGGTGAGCCGCCGCGGCAGGACTGGTCACCGCCGCCGGTCCGCATGCCCGTCACCCTGCCCGACCGCATGGCCGGGGTCGAGTACCCGGCCGGGACCGCCCAGCGCCGACTGACCCAGATCGGTGCCACGGTCACCGTCGACGGTGACGAACTCACGGCCGTACCGCCCAGCTGGCGCCCCGACCTGCGGGAACCCGCGGATCTGGTCGAAGAGGTGATGCGCCTCGAAGGCCTCGACGCCGTCCCGTCGGTGCTGCCTGCCGCGCCCGCCGGGCGCGGCCTGTCCCCGGTGCAGAAGCGGCGCCGGGCGATCGGAAAGGCCCTCGCGCTCGGCGGTTACGTGGAGATCCTGCCGACGCCGTTCCTGCCCGCGGGAATCTTCGACCAGTGGGGACTCGCGGCCGACGACCCGCGCCGGACCACCACCCGAGTGCTCAATCCCCTCGAATCCGATCGACCGGCGCTGGCCACCACGCTGCTGCCCGGCCTGCTGGAAGCGTTGAGCCGCAACGTCTCCCGTGGAGCCGCCGATGCGGCGCTGTTCGCGCTGGCGCAGGTCGTCGAACCCACGACCGCGACGCGGGCCGTGGACCGCATCCCCACGGACCGGCGCCCCACCGACGAGGAGATCGCGACATTGGACGCGTCGCTGCCCCGCCAGCCGCAGCACGTCGCCGCGGTGCTGACCGGGTTGCGCGAACCCGCCGGCCCGTGGGGCCCGGGACGTCCCGTGGAACCGTTCGACGCCTTCGAGGCGGTCCGGATCGTCGGCCGGGCGGCCGGCGTCGAGTTCACGCTGCGCGCGGTCGAGTACCTGCCCTGGCACCCCGGCCGGTGCGCTGCGGTGTGCCTCGGCGACACCGTCGTCGGGCACGCCGGGCAGCTGCACCCCGCGGTGATCGAGCGCTCCGGTCTGCCGAAGGGCACCTGTGCGGTGGAGCTGGACCTCGACGCGGTGCCGATCACCGAGCTGCTGCCGGCTCCGCGCGTCTCACCGTTTCCCGCGGTGTTCCAGGATGTCGCGCTCGTCGTCGACGACGACGTGCCCGCGCAGGAGGTCGTCGACGCGGTGCGCGACGGTGCGGGTGACCTCCTCGAAGACGTCCGGCTCTTCGACGTCTACAGCGGTCCGCAGGTCGGCGAGGGCCGCAAATCGCTGGCGCTCGCGCTGCGCTTCCGCGCCGACGATCGGACGCTGACCGAGGACGAGGCCAGCGCCGCACGCGATGCGGCGGTGGCCGCCGCGGCCGCCGCGGTCGGCGCCCAGCAGCGGCGCTGACCAGCTGCAATAATGAATTTGCATCTTCCTGCATAAGAATGCAAAGATCGACGCCATGACATCCGTCGCCGTGGCCGGAGCCAGCGGATACGCCGGAGGGGAGATCCTGCGGCTGCTGCTCGGGCACCCCGCCTACGCGCAGGGCACCCTCACCCTGGGAGCACTGACCGCTGCGGCGAGTGCCGGCACCACACTCGCAGAACACCACCCCCACCTCCTGCCGCTCGCCGATCGCGTCCTCGAGCCGACCGAGGTCGAGGTGCTGGCGGGCCACGACGTCGTGTTCCTGGGTCTGCCGCACGGTCACTCCGCCGCGCTGGCCGAGCAGCTGGGCCCCGACACCGTGATCATCGACTGTGGCGCGGACTTCCGACTCACCGATCCCGCCGCGTGGGAGCGCTTCTACGGTTCCGAGCACGCAGGCAGTTGGCCCTACGGTCTGCCCGAGCTGCCCGGCGCGCGTGACCGTCTGCGCGGCGCCACCAGGATCGCCGTCCCCGGCTGCTATCCCACGGCTGCGCTGCTGGCGCTGTGGCCCGCGGTGGCAGCGGGACTCGTCGAGCCGGCCGTGACCGTCGTGGCCGTCAGCGGCACCTCCGGTGCGGGCCGGACCGCCAAGGTCGACCTTCTGGCGGCCGAGGTGATCGGCTCGGCACGGGCATACAACGTGGGCGGCAAGCATCGGCACACCCCCGAGATCGCCCAGGGTCTGGCTGCAGTGGCCGCCGGCGCGGACGTGTCGGTGTCGTTCACCCCGGTGCTCATCCCGACGGCCCGCGGCATCCTGGCCACCTGCACCGCACGCACCCAGGCTTCGGTGTCGGATCTGCGCGCTGCCTACGAGAAGGCTTATGACGCTGAGCCTTTCGTGCACCTGCTCCCCGAAGGGCGGCTGCCGCAGACCGGTGCCGTGGTGGGTGGCAATGCCGCCCAGCTCGCGATCGCCGTCGACACCGACGCCCAGACGTTCGTCGCGATCGCCGCGATCGACAACCTGGTCAAGGGCACCGCGGGCGCGGCCGTGCAGTCGATGAACCTGGCACTGGGCTGGACCGAGACCGATGGACTGACGACCGTGGGGGTGGCTCCGTGACCGATCTGGCCGACAGCGCCCGGCTGCTGCGCACGCAGGGGGTGACCGCGCCTGCCGGATTCCGGGCGACGGGAATCTCCGCCGGCATCAAGGCATCCGGCGCGCTCGACCTCGCCCTGGTGTTCAACGAGGGCCCCGATCACGCCGCGGCTGGCGTCTTCACCCGCAACAAGGTCAAGGCCGCGCCGGTGCTGTGGTCGACCCAGGTGCTCACCACCGGTCGGCTGCGCGCGGTGATCCTCAACTCCGGCGGCGCCAACGCCTGCACCGGCCCTGCCGGATTCCAAGACACCCACGCCACCGCGGAGGCGGTCGCGGCGGCGCTGTCGGACTGGGGCACCGAGACCGGCGCGATCGAGGTCGCGGTGTGCTCGACCGGCCTGATCGGTGACCGCCTGCCGATGGACAAGGTGCGCGCCGGCGTCACCGAGATCGTGCACGAGATGGCCGGCGGCCTCACCGGTGGGGAAGAGGCCGCGCGCGCGATCATGACCACCGACACCGTGCCCAAACAGGTTGCGCTGCACCACCAGAACCGGTGGACCGTCGGCGGCATGGCCAAGGGCGCGGGCATGCTGGCGCCGTCGCTGGCCACCATGTTGTGCGTGCTGACCACCGACGCGGTGGCCGACGCCGCCGCCCTCGACCGTGCGCTGCGCCGCGCGACCGCGGCCACCTTCGATCGGCTCGACGTCGACGGCAGCTGCTCCACCAACGACACGGTGCTGCTGTTGTCCTCGGGGGCTTCGGAGATCGCACCGAGCCAGGACGACCTCGACGCCGCTGTGCTCGCCGTCTGCGAGGACCTCTGCGCCCAGCTGCAGGCCGACGCCGAAGGCGTGACCAAGCGGATCACCGTCACCGTCACCGGGGCGGCGACCGAGGACGACGCCGTCACCGCGGCGCGGGTGATCGCCCGCGACAGCCTGGTCAAGACCGCGCTGTTCGGCTCCGACGCCAACTGGGGCCGGGTGCTCGCCGCGGTGGGTATGGCGCCGGTGCCGCTGGACGCCGACCGCATCACCGTGTCCTTCAACGGCTTTCCGGTCTGTGTGGACAGCGTCGGGGCGCCGGGCGCGCGGGAGGTCGACCTCACGGGTGAGGACATCGCAGTCACGGTGGATCTGGGTGTGGGCGCCGCCTCGGCCTCGATCCGCACCACCGACCTGTCGCACGCCTACGTCGAAGAGAACTCGGCGTACAGCTCATGAGCATCGCGACATCGCAGAAGGCGCTGGTGCTCGCCGCTGCGCTGCCCTGGCTCAAGGCGCTGCACGGCAAGATCGTCGTCGTCAAGTACGGCGGCAACGCGATGACCGACGACACGCTCAAAGCGGCGTTCGCCGAGGACATGGTCTTCCTGCGCAACTGCGGTGTTCATCCGGTGGTCGTCCACGGAGGCGGCCCCCAGATCAGCGCGATGCTCAAGAAGCTCGGCATCGCAGGCGAATTCAAGGGCGGCTTCCGGGTCACCACACCCGAGGTGCTCGACGTCGCCCGCATGGTGCTGTTCGGTCAGGTCGGCCGGGAACTGGTCAACCTGATCAACGCCCACGGGCCCTACGCCGTCGGCATCACCGGCGAGGACGCGCACCTGTTCACCGCGGTGCGCCGCAGTGTGCTCGTCGACGGAGTGGCCACCGACATCGGCCTCGTCGGCGACGTCGAGCGAGTCAGCACCGACGCGGTGCGCGATCTCATCGCCGCCGGCCGCATCCCCGTCGTGTCGACGATCGCGCCGGACGTCGAAGGGCGCGTGTACAACATCAACGCCGACACCGCAGCCGCTGCCCTGGCCGAGGCGCTCGGCGCGGAGAAGCTGCTCATGCTCACCGACGTCGAGGGGCTCTACACCAGCTGGCCGGACCGCGGCTCCCTGGTCAGCGAAATCGATTCCGCTGCTTTGACGCAACTACTCCCGACGTTGGAGGAGGGCATGGTGCCCAAGATCGAGGCATGCCTGCGCGCGATCACCGGCGGCGTCCCCAGTGCGCACGTCATCGACGGCCGCGTCGAACACTGCGTGCTGGCCGAACTGTTCACCGATGAAGGCGCGGGAACCAAGGTGGTGCCCTCATGAGCCAGACACTGCTTGACCGCTGGTCCGCGGTGATGATGCACAACTACGGCACCCCGCCGGTGGCGCTGGTCAGCGGAGCGGGCGCCGTCGTCACCGACGGCGACGGCAAGTCCTATGTCGACCTGCTCGGCGGTATCGCGGTCAACGTGCTGGGCCACGGCCATCCCGCCGTCATCGAGGCCGTGCACCGGCAGATGAGCACGCTCGGCCACACCTCCAACCTCTATGCGACGGAGCCGGGCATCGCCCTGGCCGAGGCGCTGGTCGGTCACCTCGGGGCGCCCGCCCGGGTGTTCTTCGCGAACTCCGGCACCGAGGCCAACGAGGTCGCGTTCAAGATCACCCGGTTGACCGGACGCACCAAACTCGTTGCCGCCGAGGGGGCATTCCACGGTCGCACCATGGGATCGCTGGCGCTGACCGGTCAACCCGCCAAGCAGGCACCCTTCGAGCCGCTGCCCGGCGACGTCACGCACGTGCCCTACGGCGACGTCGACGCGTTGCGCGCGGCCGTCGACGACCAGACTGCCGGGGTCTTCCTCGAACCGATCATGGGGGAGGGTGGCGTCGTCGTTCCGCCGGCGGGCTACCTGGTCGCTGCGCGGGAGATCACCGCGCGCCACGGCGCCCTGCTGGTGCTCGACGAGGTGCAGACGGGCATCGGGCGGACCGGAGCTTTCTACGCGCACCAACACGACGGCATCACCCCCGACATCGTCACGCTGGCCAAGGGGCTCGGCGGAGGGTTGCCCATCGGGGCGTGTCTGGCCATCGGACCGACCGCGGAGCTGCTGACCCCCGGCCTGCACGGCAGCACCTTCGGGGGTAACCCGGTGTGCACCGCCGCGGCCCTGGCCGTGCTGAAGGTGCTCGCCGACGACGGCCTCATCGAGCGCGCCGACGTGCTGGGCAAGACGCTGAGCCACGGCATCGAGGCGCTCGGTCATCCGCTGATCGACCATGTCCGCGGCCGCGGCCTCTTGCGCGGCATCGTCTTGACCGCCGAGGTCGCCAAACCCGTCGAGGCCGCCGCCCGCGATGCCGGCTTCCTCGTCAATGCCGCTGCGCCGCAGATCATCCGGCTCGCCCCGCCGCTGGTGCTCACCGAGGAGCAGGCGGAGTCGTTCGTCGCCGCACTGCCGGCCATTCTCGATGCCGCGAGCGGATCATGACCCGACATTTTCTGCGCGACGACGATCTCAGCCCGGCCGAGCAGGCCGAGGTGCTCGCGCTGGCCGCCGAGCTCAAACGGGAGCCGTTCAGCCGCCGGCCGCTGGAAGGGCCGCGCGGCGTGGCGGTGATCTTCGAGAAGAACTCGACCAGAACGCGGTTCTCTTTCGAGATGGGCATCGCCCAGCTCGGCGGGCACGCCGTCGTCGTCGACGGGAGAAGCACCCAGCTCGGCCGGGAGGAGACGCTGGAGGACACCGGCGCGGTGCTCTCCCGCTACGTCGACGCGATCGTGTGGCGCACGTTCGCGCAGGAGCGGCTGACTGCGATGGCCTCCGGTTCCAGCGTCCCCATCGTCAATGCGCTGTCCGACGAATTCCACCCCTGCCAGGTGCTCGCCGATCTGCAGACGCTCGCCGAGTGGAAGGGCGGTCTGAACGGGCTGCGGCTGAGCTACTTCGGCGACGGCGCCAACAACATGGCCCACTCACTGATGCTCGGCGGCGTCACCGCCGGCGTGCACGTGACGATCGCGGCGCCGCGCGGCTTCGCCCCGCACCCGATGTTCGTCGCTGCCGCCGAGACCCGCGCCCACCAGACCGGCGCCACGGTGCGGGTGACCGACGATCCGCGTGATGCCGCCGCCGGTGCCGACGTGCTGGTGACCGACACATGGATCTCCATGGGTCAGGAGAACGACGGTCTCGACCGGGTCAGGCCGTTCCGTCCGTTCCAGGTGAACGCGGAGCTGCTCGACCAGGCGGACTCGGACGCTGTTGTACTGCACTGCCTTCCGGCCCATCGAGGGCACGAGATCACCGACGAGGTGATCGACGGTCCGCGCAGCGCGGTTTGGGACGAGGCCGAGAACCGGCTGCACGCGCAGAAAGCGCTGCTGGTGTGGCTGCTGGAGAACTCGTGACCGCCTCCACGCGCGCGGGCCGGCAGGCGCGCATCGTCGCGCTGCTGTCCGCGCAGCCGGTACGCAGCCAAGGGGAGTTGGCGGCGCTGCTGTCCGCCGACGGTATCGAAGTGACGCAAGCGACGCTGTCGCGCGACCTCGAAGAGCTGGGCGCGGTCAAGCTACGCGGCGCCGACGGTGGCGGTGGCCAGTACATCGTCCCCGAGGACGGCAGCCCCGTGCGCGGGGTGACCGGCGGCACCGAGCGGGTGTCGCGACTGCTGGGAGACCTGCTGGTCGCCACCGACGCCAGCGCCAACCTCGCGGTGCTGCGCACACCCCCGGGTGCTGCGCACTATCTGGCCAGTGCGATCGATCGGGCCGCACTGCCCTATGTCGTCGGCACCATCGCCGGCGACGACACGATCTTCGTCATCGCGCGTGAGCCGATGACCGGGGCTGAACTCGGCGAGGCTCTGGAGAGCCTCGCCAAAGCGTGACACGAACAAGGGAGAGAGTCATATGTCCGAGCGCGTCATCCTGGCGTATTCCGGCGGTCTGGACACCTCGGTGGCCATCAGCTGGATCGGCAAGGAGACCGGCCGCGAGGTGGTTGCGGTGGCCATCGACCTCGGGCAGGGCGGTGAGGACATGGAGGTCGTGCGTCAGCGGGCTCTGGACTGCGGCGCGGTGGAGGCCGTCGTGGTCGATGCCCGCGACGAGTTCGCCGAGCAGTACTGCCTGCCGGCCATCCAGTCCAACGCGCTCTACATGGATCGCTACCCACTGGTCTCGGCGCTGAGCCGGCCGCTGATCGTCAAGCACCTCGTCGACGCGGCACGTGAGCACGGCGGCGGCATCGTCGCGCACGGTTGCACCGGTAAGGGCAACGACCAGGTCCGCTTCGAGGTCGGGTTCGCGTCGCTGGCGCCCGATCTGCAGGTGCTGGCCCCGGTGCGTGACTACGCGTGGACCCGGGAGAAGGCGATCGCCTTCGCCGAGCAGAACGACATCCCGATCAACGTGACCAAGCGGTCGCCGTTCTCGATCGACCAGAACGTGTGGGGTCGGGCCGTGGAAACCGGCTTCCTGGAACACCTCTGGAACGCCCCGACCAAGGACGTCTACGACTACACCGAGGATCCGACGGTCAACTGGAGTAGCCCGGACGAGGTGATCGTCGGGTTCGACAAGGGTGTGCCGGTGAGCATCGACGGCCAGCCGGTGACGGTGCTGCAGGCCATCGAGGCGCTCAACGCTCGGGCCGGGGCGCAGGGGGTGGGCCGCCTGGATGTCGTCGAGGACCGCCTGGTCGGTATCAAGAGTCGCGAGATCTACGAGGCGCCCGGTGCCATGGTGCTGATCACCGCGCACACCGAGCTCGAGCACGTCACGCTGGAACGCGAACTCGGCCGCTTCAAGCGCGGCACCGACCGCAAGTGGGGCGAGCTGGTCTATGACGGCCTGTGGTACTCGCCGCTGAAGTCCTCGCTCGAGGCGTTCGTCGCGCACACCCAGCAGCACGTCACCGGTGAGATCCGGATGGTGTTGCACGGCGGCCACATCGCGGTCAACGGCCGGCGCAGCGCCGAGTCGCTGTACGACTTCAACCTGGCCACCTACGACGAGGGCGACACGTTCGACCAGTCCGCGGCGAAGGGCTTCGTGCACGTGCACGGGCTCTCGTCGAGCCTGTCGGCGCGGCGGGACCTGGCCGGCGACCGATGAGCCGCTTGCGCGAAGAGCAACAGCTGTGAGCACCCCCTCATCGCCCAAACCGACATTTGGGCGGGAAAGTGCGAGTGGAATCCACCAAAAGGTCGATCTCGACGCGGGACGGGGGCGCTGACGTGAGCACGAACGAGGGGTCACTCTGGGGTGGTCGGTTCGCCGACGGGCCGTCGGATGCGCTTGCCGCACTGAGCAAGTCGACCCACTTCGACTGGGTGCTGGCGCCCTATGACGTCGTCGCATCGAAGGCGCACGCACGGGTCCTGCATCGTGCCGGATTGCTCACCGACGACCAGCGCGACGGGCTCCTCGCCGGGCTGGACAGTCTCGGTACCGACGTCGCCGACGGCAGCTTCGGCCCGATCGCGACCGACGAGGACGTGCACGGCGCGCTCGAGCGTGGCCTGATCGACCGCGTGGGTGCCGATCTTGGCGGGCGGCTGCGTGCCGGCCGGTCGCGCAACGATCAGGTCGCCACGCTGTTCCGGATGTGGCTGCGCGACGCGATACGCCGGATCGCCGACGGCGTGTTCGAGGTCGTCGCCGCCCTGTCCACCCAGGCCGCCGCGCATCCCACGGCGATCATGCCCGGCAAGACGCACCTGCAGTCTGCGCAGCCGATCCTGCTCGCGCATCACCTGCTCGCGCATGCCCATCCGCTGCTGCGGGACATCGACCGGCTCGTCGACGCCGACAAGCGCGCCGCGGTGTCGCCCTACGGCTCGGGCGCTCTGGCCGGGTCGTCGCTGGGTCTGGACCCGGATGCGATCGCCGAGGAGCTGGGTTTCACCGCCGCCGCCGACAACTCTGTCGATGCCACCGCCGCACGGGATTTCGCGGCCGAGGCGGCGTTCGTCTTCGGCCTCATCGCCGTCGATCTGTCTCGGCTGGCCGAAGACATCATCTTGTGGAGCACAACGGAATTCGGGTATGTGCGGTTGCATGACGCCTGGTCGACGGGCAGTTCGATCATGCCGCAGAAGAAGAACCCCGACATCGCCGAGCTCGCACGCGGCAAGGCCGGTCGGCTGATCGGGAACGTGACCGGACTACTCGCGACGCTCAAAGCCCAGCCGCTGGCCTACAACCGGGACCTCCAAGAAGACAAGGAGCCCGTCTTCGATTCGGCGGCACAGCTGGAGATGCTGCTGCCCGCGATGGCCGGACTCGTGTCGACGCTCGAGTTCGACGAGGACCGCATGGTCGCCCTCGCCCCGCTGGGCTACACACTGGCCACCGACGTCGCGGAATGGCTCGTGCGGCGCGGTGTGCCGTTCCGGGTGGCGCACGAAGCCGCCGGTGCTGCCGTGCGCGCCGCCGAAGCCCGGGGCGTCGGCCTCGAAGACCTCGAGGACGCCGAACTGGCCGCGATCCATCCCGACCTCGGGCCGGAAGTTCGCGACGTCCTGACCGTGGAAGGGTCGGTGAACTCGCGCGATGCGCGGGGCGGCACCGCGCCCGTGCAGGTGGCCCGACAGCTGAGCGCGGTGCGGGCCGCGGCCGACGAACTGCGAATCCGGCTGCGCCGCTAGCATTCGGCACCATGGACTCCGGCGAGCAGCAGACGGCGACCAGCCGGCGCGCTCGGCTCCGGCGGTGGCTGGCGCAACGCCCGCTGCGCCAGTGGTGGAAGGCCGCGCTGGCCACGGTCCTCGCGGTCGCCGCACTGTTCGGGGGACTCGACACCGTCAACACCGGAGCGGTCCCGTTCGCGGCCGATGAGGATTTCTCCGACGGTCAGTACACCGTGAACATCCACGGCGCTTCGCTGCTGCCGAAGGTCACCGCCGGCACGCGCACGATCGGCCCCGCCCAGCCCGGCAAGCTCTACCTCGGAGTGACCGTCACGCTCGCCAATGGCGGAACGGTGCCCGGCCGCCTCCGCAACGAGCTGGACCTGCGCATGGTGAACGGCAAGGAGTTCTTCGGCGCGTTCCGCTTCCGCGACGGGTCGCCGATCCAGACCCTCGGACCCGGTCTGACGGAGAAGCTCGCGTACCTGTGGGTGGTGCCGCAGAACGCGGTTCGGCCCGGCGACACGATCAGCGTGCGGGTGTGGAAGAAGCAGTTCAAGCAACTGATGGTGGCCTACGGCGGCAAGGAGTGGCTCGACAGCCTCACCGATTACGGCGTCACCGAGCTGACCGTGAAGGAACCGGCATGACCGCGACGAGGATGCGGTCGGTGCTGTCGGCGGTGTGTGTCATCGTGCTGATCGCAGCGGCGGCACTGGTCTGGCACAACCTGCCCACACCCACCGATCTCTACGGACCGTTCGACGTCCACGGGAAAGCTGGCGAGCCGGTCCGCGGCCGTGGCGTCACTGCCACCGTCACCGCGGTGAGCGTTGCGCCGACGGTGAACTCGGTACCGGCGGCCGGCCGGTGGGTGGTCGTCGACACGACGATGCAGGCGCTGGGCAGTACCGATGTGCCGCACGCTGATCTGTTGGTCGGCGCGAACACCTACATCCCCACCGACCGGTTCTTGACGAAGACCCTCGGACGAGCGCTGGCGCCGGGCATCGAGCAGCGCGGCAGCTGGGTCTTCGACGTCGCGTCGGAACTGGTCGACGGCCGCGCCCCCGACCCACTGACGCTGCGGGTCTGGGTGGGCAGTGACCTGCTCGACTCGCGGCTGGTGATCACGATCCCACCTCAGGCCGTCAGCCGCGGCGCCGACCTCGAGCTGGTTCCGCCGGAGGCACGTGCATGACCGGCCGGTTGACCGCGCTGTGGCAGCGCAACGTGCTGGGCGCCGTCGCGGCCGCCTGCGCAATCGCCGTGTTCGTCGTCATCGACTTCGGACCGGACTGGTCGACCTACCGACACTCCGTGCAACCTGAAGTCGTCATCCCCAAGGGCGAGAGCGGCTCGGCCGGGGGAGAGACGTGGCGGCTGACGAAGGTCACGCATCTCAACCGCAGCCCCGTTCGGTTCGGGCCGGCGCTGCCGAAGGGCACGGTGTTGACCGTGCTCGACTTCGACCGGTCGGGAACCCCGCAGCAGGGCTACTGCACCGCCGTGATCACCGACGGGACGACGCGCTGGACGGCGGAGGGGGTGGGCGGCTACACCCCGATCGCGCCCGACGGGGTCACATCGCTCTGCCACCTGCCCGGCCCCGTCCAGTTCACGTTCCTGCTGCCCGACGACGTCGTGCCCACGGCCATGGACGTGACGCACAACGGCCAGATCACTGTGCGGGTGCTGCTGTAACCGGTTGCGCGCGTACGTGTTCGAGGCAGTACGCCACCGTCGAGGCGATCAGGCACACCCGCAACGGCTCGATGATCAGATTCGACAGGAAGACGAGCGTGGGCCGGACGGCATCCCAGTAGGTTTCCGGGTGCGGCCCGAGCAGCCACGCCGCGCCGCGGAACAATTGTCCGGTGCGTACCTCGGGGCGGTAGAAACTGCCCGCCATGTCCAGCCAGGCCAGCCCGAGATAGCCGAGCACGTAGAGCGCCAACGCGATCACGCCGCCGTGCAGGATGAGCCGGGCAGAATCGGTGATCGGCCGGTAGTTGCCGAGCCGGGACAGCAGCACGTCGCGCGCCTCGTCGCGGCGGACATCGGACAGCCGAGACCACCGGTCCCGCAACCGCTTCTGCCGCGTCGACGTCCGCTCGAAGAGCAGGTCGGCACGTTGACCGGCGACGCGGCGAGCGGCGCTGCGCCAATCCGCCGGCATCGACACCCCGTAGACGATCGCGGCGACGGCCAGCCACAGCAGCGGGATGGTGGCGCCCCCGAACACAGTGCTCACCGTCCAGGTGACCGTGTCCCACAGGATCTCCAGCGGCCGGAAGTGGGAGAACAGCTCTGCGCGAGTGTCGGTGAACCACACAACGATCCGCCGCTGCTGCAGCCAACCGCTCGGGTTGACGAAGAAGGTGACGTCCTTGCTGGCCGCGAAGCTGAGGCTGAGGAAGACCCACAGAGCGTCCACGTAGACCCGGACCGCGATCATCCACCGCGGCATCAGATCCTTGAAGCGGCTCAGGACATAGCGCAGGACGAGTGCCGTCACGATCAGCACCACGGTGAGCGTGCCTCCCGGAAGTGCCTCGGGGTGCAGTTCGACCCCACCAGGGGTGGTCATGCTCTGCCCGATCCGATAGCCCAGCGCCCGTTGTTCGTAGGCGATCCAGTCCTCGGCGAACATCTTCCACGCCAGGTAGATCGCGAAGAACGGCACGATCACGGTGGCGAACACGTCGACGCGGCGCGCGGTCCGCGGCGGCAGCGCCGCCAACGCCGGAATGCCCGACCGGATCACGAAGAACATCGCGACGTAGGACCCGAGCCGGGCGAGACCGGCCAGCGGCATGATCAGAGAGGCCCACAGATCGTTGTCGTACCCGGCCCACGCGGCCAGCTCGATCGCGGCTCGGCGCCCCAGCAGCCCGAGCAGATAACACGCGGCGAGCTGAGGCCAGTACCGCCAGAACAGCACGAACGGGCGGGCGAGATACTCCGCCGTCGTACGTATCCGGGTCGTACTCATCCGGCGTCCTCGGCCAATTCGAGCCAGGCCTGCTCCAGGTCGTCCTTACGGGAGAGCAGGTCGCTCAGCTCGCCGTTGAGTTCGCCGGCCCGCACGTGGTCGGCGGCGGCATCGGCCATCGCCTCGTGCAGGGCGGCGATCCGATCGTCGAGTTTGGCGAGTTGGTTCTCGATCCGTGCCATCTCCTTGCCGGCGCGGCGATCGCGGGCGGCGCCGGATTCGCCCCGCACCGGCTCGGCCCGGGCGGGGGCCGGGGTGGCCGCTGCTGACCGGTCGGCGAGGTATTGCTCCACGCCCCCGGGCAGCAGATCGCAGCGCCCACCGCCTGTCAACGCGTAGGTCACGTCGCTGACGCGCTCGAGGAAGTAGCGGTCGTGACTGACCACGATCAGCGTGCCGGGCCAGCCGTCGAGGTAGTCCTCGATGACGGTCAGCGTGTCGATGTCGAGATCGTTGGTCGGTTCGTCGAGCAGCAGCACGTTCGGTTCGTCGAGCAGCAGCCGTAGGAACTGCAACCGCCGCCGCTCACCGCCGGACAGTTCGCCGAGCCGCGTGGTCAGCTTGTCCCCGGTGAACCCGAAATCCTCCAGCAGCGTCGAGGTGCTGACCTCGCGGCCGCCCGCGACCTCGGTGAGGCGCTTTTTGCTCTCGACGGCGTCGAGGACCCGCTCGTCGGGGTGCAATTCGGTGAGCGCCTGGCTGAGGTAGCCGATCGACAGCGTCTGGCCGCGTTTCACCGTGCCCGACGTCGGCGGCAGGTCACCGACCAGGAGCTTGAGGATCGACGTCTTCCCGGTGCCGTTCACGCCGACCAGTCCGATGCGCGCGCCCGGCCCGATCGACCAGTCGATGCCGTCGAGCAGCGTGCGCGGCGGATCGCCCACCTGCAGACTCACCCGGTGCAGATCGAACACGTCTTTGCCGAGCCGTGAGGTGGCGAATCGTTGCAGCATCAGCGAGTCGCGCGGCGGCGGCTCGTTGGCGATCAGGTCGTTGGCGGCCTGGATGCGGAACTTCGGCTTCGACGTCCGCGCGGGCGGCCCGCGCCGCAGCCACGCCAGTTCCTTGCGCATCAGGTTCCTGCGCCGGGCCTCGGTGCCGGCGGCCATGCGCATGCGTTCGGCACGCGCCAGCACGAACGCCGCGTAGCCGCCCTCGTAGGCGTCGACGACGCCGTCGTGCACCTCCCAGGTGCTCGTGGCGACGGCGTCGAGGAACCAGCGATCGTGGCTGACCACCACCAGTGCCCGGGCGGGCCGCGCGGACAGGTGCCCGGCCAGCCAGCCGATCACCTCGACGTCGAGGTGGTTGGTGGGTTCGTCGAGCACGAGCACGTCGTGGTTGGCCAGCAGCACCTCGGCGAGCGCGACGCGGCGCCGCTCACCACCGGACAGATCCGCCGCCCGGGCGTCCAGAGACACCTCGGCCAACAGGTGTTCGACGACGGCGCGGGTGGTCGGCTCGGCGGCCCAGATGTGGTCGGGCCGGCCCCCGACGATCACACCGCGCACGGTGTCCTCCGGTGCGAAGTCGTCGGCTTGCCGCAGGTAGCCCACCGAGAGGCCGGAGGTGTGGGTCGCCCGCCCGGAGTCGGGTGCCAGCGTGCCGGTGAGCACCTTGAGCAACGTCGTCTTGCCGTCGCCGTTTCGGCCGACCACGCCGATCGCGTCGCCCTCCTCGACACCGAGGCTGACGGCATCGAGCAACGTGCGGGTGCCGTAGCCCACGGTGACCTTTTCCAGGTTGATCAGGTTCGCCATCAGGCGCCGATGATAGGCCTCTGCTGTGCCATGATGACGTCTGCACTGGGGGGATCAGGGGTTCGGGGTCGGCGATAGGGGAGCAGGCGTTGGTGGATCTCTCGGCGATCACCGGACCGGTCGGCCGACTGGTCGCGACCGCCCAGAACGGTCTCGAGGTGCTGCGCTACGGCGGTCTGGAGACCGGATCGGTGCCCTCACCGTTCCAGATCGTGGAGAGCGTGCCGATGTACCGGCTGCGCCGCTACTTCCCGCCCGACACCCGGCCCGGCGCCAAACCCGCAGGCCCACCGGTGCTGATGGTCCACCCCATGATGATGTCGGCCGACATGTGGGACGTCACCCGCCAGGACGGCGCGGTCGGCATCCTGCACCGCGCGGGCGTCGACCCGTGGGTGATCGACTTCGGGTCGCCGGACAAGGTCGAGGGCGGGATGCAACGCAACCTGGCCGACCACATCGTCGCTCTCAGCGAGGCGATCGACACGGTCAAGTCGGTGACCGGGCGCGACGTGCACGTGGCTGGATACTCGCAGGGCGGCATGTTCGCCTATCAGACTGCGGCCTACCGGCGCTCGAAGGATCTGGCGAGCATCATCGCGTTCGGCTCGCCGGTCGACACCCTGGCCGCGTTGCCGATGAACCTGCCGGCCAGCCTCGCCCCGGCCGCCGCCGACTTCATGGCCGACCACGTCTTCAGCCGCATCGACATCCCCGGCTGGATGGCGCGCACCGGTTTCCAGATGCTCGACCCGATCAAGACAGCCCAGTCGCGGCTGGAGTTCCTGCTGCAGCTGCACGACCGGGAAGCCCTGCTCCCGCGCGAGCAGCAGCGCCGGTTCCTGGCCTCCGACGGCTGGATCGCATGGTCGGGTCCGGCGATCTCGGAATTGCTCAAGCAGTTCATCGCCCACAACCGGATGATGACCGGTGGCTTCTCCGTGCACGGCGATCTGGTCACGCTCTCGGACATCGACTGTCCCGTGCTGGCAGTCGTCGGCGAGGTCGACGACATCGGCCAACCCGCATCCGTGCGCGGTATCAAGCGGGCCGCGCCACAGGCCGATGTCTACGAATTCATGATCAGGGCAGGACATTTCGGGCTCGTGGTCGGTTCGAAGGCGGCCAGCCAGACGTGGCCGACAGTGGCACAGTGGGTGCGCTGGCTCGACGGGGCCGGCGCCATGCCCGACGGTGTCGCGCCGATGGCGCTGCAACCGGCGGCATCGTCGGAGAGCGGTGTCTCGCTCACCTCCCGGCTGGCGCACGGAACCGCCGCGGCGACGGAGATGGCGCTCACGCTGGCGAAGTCGGCCGCCGACGCGCTCGTCGCGGCGAACCGCTCGGCCCGCACGCTCGCCGTGGAGACCGCCCGCACCCTGCCCCGCCTCGCGCGACTGGGACAGGTCAACGACCACACCCGGATCTCGTTGGGCCGCATCATGAGTGAGCAGGCCCGCGACGCCCCGCAGGGCGAAGCGCTGCTGTTCGACGGCCGCGTGCACACCTACGAGGCGGTCGATCGCCGCATCAACAACGTCGTGCGCGGCCTCATCGGAGTCGGAGTGCGCCAGGGCGCCCGGGTGGGCGTGCTGATGGACACCCGGCCCAGCGCGCTGGTCGCGATCGCCGCGTTGTCCCGCCTGGGCGCGGTCGCGGTGCTGATGCCGCCCGACGCCGATCTCGCCACCGCGGCGCGGCTGGGCGCGGTCACCGAGATCATCGCCGACCCGGGCCACCTGGATGCCGCCCGCACGCTCGACACCCGGGTGCTGGTGCTCGGTGGCGGCGAATCGCGCGATCTGCACCTGCCCGACGATGCCGGCGTCATCGACATGGAACAGATCGACCCGGACCGGGTGGATCTGCCCGGTTGGTACCGCCCGAACCCAGGGCTCGCCCGCGATCTGGCGTTCATCGGGTTCAGCACGATCAGCGGTGACATGGTCGCCCGCCAGATCACCAACTACCGGTGGGCGCTGTCGGCGTTCGGCACCGCGTCGGCGGCGAACCTCAGCCGCAACGACACCGTCTACTGCCTCACCCCTCTGCACCATCAGTCGGGTCTGCTGGTGAGCCTGGGCGGCGCGGTCGTGGCCGGTGCGCGCATCGCGTTGTCGCGGGGTCCGCGGCCGGACCGCTTCGTCCAGGAGATCCGGCAATACGGCGTGACGGTGGTGTCCTACACGTGGGCGATGCTGCGCGAGGTGATCGACGATCCTGCCTTCTCGCTGACCGGCAGCCACCCGGTGCGCGTGTTCATCGGTTCGGGTATGCCCAGCGGTCTGTGGAAACGGGTCGTGGAGGAGTTCGCACCGGCGAAGGTCGTCGAATTCTTCGCAACCACCGACGGGCAGGCTGTGCTGGCCAACGTCGCGGGCGCCAAGGTGGGCAGTAAGGGCAGGCCGCTGCCCGGTGGCGGCGAGATCGCGCTGGCCGCCTACGACCCGGAGGACAACCTGATCCTCGAAGACGACCGCGGGTTCGTCCGTCGCGCCGACACCAACGAGGTCGGCGTCCTGCTCGCGCATCCGCGCGGCCCGGTCGACCCGCTGGCGTCGGTCAAGCGTGGAGTGTTCGCACCCGCCGACACCTGGGTGTCGACCGAGTATCTGTTCCGCCGCGACGAGGACGGCGACTACTGGCTCGTCGACACCCGCGCAGCGGTGATCCACACCGCCCGCGGACCGGTGTTCGCGGCCACCGTCAACGACGCAGTCGGGCGTCTCGGCGCGGTCGACATGGCCGTCACCTACGCGGTGCCCACCAAGACTCAGACGCTAGCGGTGACCGCCCTGGCCCTGCGTCCCGGCGGCAGCGTCACCGCCGCCGATGTGTCCGAGGCGCTGGCCGATATACCTGTCGGCGCCGCACCTGACATCGTGCACGTCGTGCCCGATATGACACTGACCGCCACGTACCGGCCTCTGGCAGGGCCGATGCAGGCCGACGGTGTTCCGAAGGCGTCCCGTAACGCCTGGTATCGAGACGCCGATACCCATCTGTACAAGCGGTTGACTGCGGCTGTTCGCAGCGAGATTGCCGGCACACAGCAGTGATGCCCGGTGCGCGCCTCACTGTTAGGCTCGCGCTGGCGACTCCGAGGAGGATTCATGTCACCACGCAATTGGCGCCGCGCCGCCGGGACCGCGCTTGCCGGTGCCGCGCTGGTCGGAGGCATTGCCGCGGGGCTGTCGGCTCCGCTGGCGGCCGCTGATCCGGCCGCAGCGCCGTCGACAGGCGATGCGCCTCCGCCGGTGTCACCCGATCGGATCCTCGTGATGATCAACGAGCAGTACAACACCGGGTCGGGCGGCGGTCAGGTCTCGAAGCTGATCGATCAGGTGATGACGCTGCGCATGCAGGGCTTCAAGCCTTCGCGCGCCAATACCGCTGCCCTTGCGGACGCCCTCGACAAGCGTCCGAATCAGGCTCCGCTGGTCGAGGCTCTGCAGGCGACGCTCGCGACGCAGCGCAAGATCAAAATGCAGGCAGCCAATCAGGTCCAGCAGCCCGCGGTGCCGCCGCCGGCGACTCCGGGCATCGTGCAGGCGCCGATGGGGCCGAATTGGGGTCCGGGTAACCCGATGATCAAGGATCCCGACGACAACATCTTCCCGATGCCCGGTCGGACGGGATGACGCTCGAACCCGCACTGCTCGAACTCCTCGTGTGCCCCCAAGATCGGGGTCCCCTGCTCTATGTCGACGGGTGTCTCTACAACCCCCGTCTGCAGCGCAAGTACCGCATCGACGACGGCATCCCGGTCCTGCTGATCGACGAGGCCGTCACCGTGGACGACGACGAGCATCGGCGCCTGGTCGCCGCGGCGAGCGAGTCCTAACCGAGCCCGGGGAGATCGCCGGTCAGGTAGCGCTGCAGATTCGGTGCGATCGTCTCCACGACCTGGTCCACGGGTAGGGATCGGAACGGTTCCAGCTCGAGGATGTAGCGCGCCATCACGACGCCGACCAGTTGTGATGCGACGAATTGGACGCGGATTCGGCCGGTGCCGGGCGGATCGTCCACCCGGCCGCCCACTTCCGCGGCGATGACGTCCTGCAGGAAGCTCCGCACCATCGAGACGTCGCTGCCGGCCAGCATGGACCGCAGTGTGGCGATGAATCCCTTGCCCAGCTCCGAATCCCAGAGCGGCAGCAGAAGCGACGGCAGGACATGGCCGATTTGATCGACCGGGACCTCGCGCAGCGGACCGATCACCGTCATGGGGTCGATCGGGATGTGGATCGCGGCGGCGAACAGCTGGGTCTTGGTGCCGAAGTAGTGGTGAACCAGCGCACCGTCCACGCCCGCTCCCGCGGCGATGGAGCGGATCGATGTGTTGTCGAAACCATTGCGGGCGAACAGGTCTCGTGCGACGGCCAAGATGCGATCGCGGGTGTCCGACGCGCCGGGGGGACGTCCCGGACGTTTGCGATCCTGCTCGGTCGTCACGGTCGCTACGGTGTCCTTCGCCTCAGTGTCGCTGCGGCCAGGGCGAGCGCCGACACCGCGAAGGCGGCGACGATCAGCAGATCGCGGACGGCCAGCGACGTCAGCTCGGCGTGGGCGCCGACCTGGCGGAGTGCCTCCAGAGCGTAGCTGGCCGGCATCGCGTTGCTCACCCACTGCAGCCAGTCGGGTAGCTGCTCGCGCGGCACGACGATGCCGCAGAGCAGCAGCTGCGGCGCGATGACCAGCGGCATGAACTGCACGGCTTGGAACTCGGTGCGTGCGAACGCGCTGCACAGCAGGCCCAGCCCGACCCCGAGCACGGCGTTGACGATCGCGATGACGAACACCCACACCGGGTTGCCTGCCGTCTCGAGATCCAGCAGCCAGAACGACACCAGGCACGCCAGGGTGGCCTGGGCGGCTGCGGCGAGCGAGAACGCTGTTCCGTAACCGGCGAGCAGGTCGAGGCGGCCCAGCGGGGTGGTGAGGATGCGCTCCAACGTGCCGGACACCCGCTCGCGCTGCATGGTGATCGAGGTGATCAGGAACATCACGATCAGCGGAAAAACGCCCAGCAGCACCAGGCATGCGTTGTCGAACGGCGACGGTAGTCCCGGTCGGGTCGGTACCGCGTCGAACATGAAGTACATCAGCGCGATGATCAGACTGGGCACCACCAGGATCATCGCGACGCTGCGGTGATCGCTGGCCAACTGCCGCAGGATGCGGACGGTGGTCGCGAGGTAGGCGCGCGGCGCCAGGTTCGCGCGGCCCGACGTCAGGCCGGTGCGGCTGCGGTGTCGCGCCGGATGACGGACAGGAACGCCTCGTCCAACGACTGACATGCGGTGTCCTCTCGGAGTTGGTTCGGAGTGGTGTGCGCCAGGAGGCGTCCCTCGCGCATGAGAAGCAGGTCCTGACAGTGGTCTGCCTCGTCCATGACATGGCTGGACACGAGGAGCGTGGTGCCGCGTCGCGCGAGAGCGGCGAAGCGGTCCCACAGTTCTGTGCGCAGAACCGGGTCGAGGCCAACGGTCGGCTCGTCGAGGACCAGCACCTCGGGATGGCCCACCAGCGCACAGGCCAGCGACACCCGCGTGCGCTGACCGCCGGAGAGATTGCCCGCGAGCGCGGTGCGATGGCTGTCGAGACCGACGGCGGCCAGGGCGTTGTCGACGTCGGTGGCCTCGCTGCCGTAGAGCGCGGCGAAGTACCGCACGTTGTCGACGACGCGGAGATCCGGATAGACGGTCGGCTGCTGCGTGACGTAGCCGACTCGGTGGCGCAGTTCGGCGCAACCGGCGGGCAGCCCGAGCACCCGCACCATGCCGCTCGACACCACCTGGGTGCCGACGATGCTGCGCATCAGCGTGCTCTTGCCGCACCCGGAAGGCCCCAGCAATCCGGTGATCGTGCCGCGGTCCACGCGCAGCGTCACGCCGTCGATCGCAGTCCTGCCACCGCGGCGTACGTGCAAGTCCTCGACCTCGATGGCGGCGGGCGTCGCCTCGACCCCTAATTCATCATTCGATGAACTCATCATGCGATGAATACTGCGCCTGGCAACGGGACGGTGTCAAGACCCGGCCGTAGGATGGCCCGACATGGTGGACGGCGGCGACATCGAACGCCCCGCCGGGGCGCAGCGTCTGGCTGTGGACCCCGTCCTTGCAGCGCAGATGCTGCTCGGTGCCCGGCTGACGGGACGCGATGTCACGGCCACGATCGTGGAAGTCGAGGCCTACGGGGGTCCGGATGACGGGCCCTGGCCGGATGCGGCGTCGCACTCGTTTCGCGGGCGCGGGGGACGAAACACCGTGATGTACGGGCCGCCGGGTCGGCTGTACACCTATCGAAGTCACGGGATCCACGTGTGCGCCAATGTGGTGTGCGCCACCGACGGTGTCGCGGGCGCGGTGTTGCTCCGAGCGGCCGTCATCGAGGATGGCGTGGGTCCGGCCCGGATGCGGCGGGGCGAGCTGGTCACGGAGTTCGCCCTGGCGCGCGGGCCGGGCAATCTGTGTTCTGCGCTGGGCATCGAGATGGGAGACAACGGCCTGGATCTCTTCGATCCGCTTGCGCCGGTCCAACTTTCACTGGCGCGCCCGCTACCTGGGGCGGCGGGGCCCCGGACGGGGGTCAGCAAGGCTGCCGATCGGCCGTGGCGCTTCTGGGTGCCGGGTCGTATGGAGGTATCCCCCTATCGGCGCAGCCCGCGGGCACCCGCTCCCGGCGAAAGTGACTAGTACGGGAAGATCGGTGGGTGGGCAGCAACATCCTCGAGGAATTGGACTGGCGCGGGCTGATCGCGCAGTCGACCGACCGTGACGCATTGGGCGAAGCCCTGGCCGACGGACCCGTCACCGTGTATTCCGGGTTCGACCCGACCGCCCCCAGCCTGCACGCCGGGCACCTCATCCCGCTGCTGACCCTGCGGCGATTCCAACAGTCCGGGCACCGCCCGATCGTGCTCGCGGGCGGCGCGACCGGAATGATCGGTGACCCGCGTGAGGTCGGCGAGCGCACGATGCAGACCGCCGACACCATCGCCGAGTGGGCTGTACGCATCCGGGGTCAGCTGGAGCGGTTCGTCGATTTCGACGACTCACCCACCGGCGCGATCATCGCCGATAACCTGTCCTGGACTCAGGAGATGTCGGCCATCGAATTCCTCCGTGATGTCGGCAAGCACTTCTCGGTCAATGTGATGCTCGACCGGGACACGGTGCGTCGTCGTCTCGAGGGCGACGGCATCTCCTACACCGAGTTCAGTTACATGCTGTTGCAGGCCAACGACTTCGTGGAGTTGCACCAGCGGTACGGGTGCACACTGCAGATCGGTGGCTCCGATCAGTGGGGGAACATCATCGCCGGCGTCCGGCTGGTCCGGCAGAAGGCCGGTGCCGGGGCGCATGCGTTGACCACTCCGCTGGTGACGGACTCCGAGGGGCGCAAGTTCGGCAAGTCCACCGGGGGCGGCAGTCTGTGGCTCGATCCCGAGATGACCAGCCCGTACGCCTGGTACCAGTACTTCATCAACACCGCCGATGCCGACGTCGTGGGATATCTGCGGTGGTTCACGTTCCTCGACGCAGCCGAGATCGCCGCGCTCGAGGAAGCCACCGCGGAGCGACCGCACGAGCGCGCCGCCCAGCGCCGTCTGGCGCGCGAGCTCACGACGCTCATCCATGGTCAGGCGGCCACCGACGCAGTGGAGCACGCGAGCCAGGCGCTCTTCGGTAGGGGAGAGCTCGCCGATCTCGACGAGCCCACCCTTGCGGCCGCGCTGCGGGAGGCCGGCAACAGCGAGGTCGTGGAAGTGCCTCCCGCAGGGCAGGATTCGATCGTCGACCTGCTGGTGGCGACGGGTCTCTCGGCGAGCAAGGGTGCCGCTCGTAGGACGATCGCCGAGGGTGGAGTGTCGGTGAACAACGTGAAGATCGCCACAGAAGAGTGGACGCCGCAGGCGTCGGACTTCCTGCACGGTCAGTGGCTCGTGCTGCGCCGCGGTAAGCGCAACATCGCCGGTGTCCGCAGAGCGTGATGGCGACGGGGCTGCAATGTGCAGGTCAGAGGGTTTTCACGGCGTGGGAACAACTACGCGCGTCCGCGCGTTGTCATCTCAGCAGTCAACGCACGCTTGCCGTGCGCGCGCTGGGATCAGGGCGAAAAACCGGTTCTAGCAGGCCATTTGACTCCGCGTTATCCCTGACGTAACTTATCGGAGTCGCTGCGACACGGGCCCAGCCCGGAGAGCGCGGCCGACTCCCGAGAGGTCACTCACTTTGGTGAGAGTCCTCATCTGCCCGCAGTAGATATCGCGGCTTTTCGCCGCGAGATCTTTGCGCGTCAGTCGGGGCTGTTGTTTGAGAACTCAATAGTGTGTTTGGTGGTTTTTGTTTGTTGTTTTTTGTTGTGTCCGCATTTTCCCGTTTGG
>NZ_JBVAYA010000007.1:0-261786 GCF_055419625.1 Mycobacterium sp. IDUB_1
GCGGCGTTCGTCAGGGTCGACGCCTTCCCCCTCACCCCCAGCGGAAAGCTCGACCGCAAGGCCCTACCCGACCCGGTGGTCACCGGCGGCGGAGGTCGCCCGCCCACTACCGAGCGGCACCGTCGACTATGCGACCTCTTCGGTGATGTGCTCGGTACGTCGGTGGACTCGATCGACGCCGACTTCTTCGAAATGGGCGGACATTCTCTGCTCCTGGTGCGGCTTGCCTCGGCGTTGCGCCGGGAGTTCGCCGGTCCGGCAGAGGACCTGTCGGTCGCCGACCTGATGGTCGCCTCGAGCGTCGCGGCGGTGGATGCCCTGTTGTCGGGGCATTCCGACAGCGCCGGCGCCGGGAGCTTCGCACCGGTCCTGGCGCTGCGCGCAACGGGGACCGCAGCCCCGCTGTTCTGCCTGCCCCCGGCCAGTGGCCTGGGATGGCCCTACGCAGGGCTCAAACATGTTCTCCCGAAGGACATCCCGCTGTACGCCTTGCAGTCACCGCTGTTCTCGGGTGGCGAGTTGCCCGGCGACCTGACCACTCTGGCAGCCAGCTATGCCGACAGCATCGAGGCGATCGCTCCCACCGGGCCCCTCCGTCTACTCGGGTGGTCGTTCGGTGGCGCGGTCGCGCTGATGACCGCGCAGGCGCTCCGTCGGCGTGGTCGGCGCATCGGATTCCTCGGGATGCTGGACTCCTACCCCGAAGTCACCGAGGCGGGCCGCACACTGGATCGGGATGCGGTCCTGACCCGTGTACTCGCCGAGATGGGTTTCCCGGTCCACCCGGAGGACAGGATCACCGTCGAGCAGGCCATCGACCTGATGAAGTCCCAGGGCGACGCGATCACGGTGCTCGACGACCAGCACGTCGCGGCGGCGATAGAGAACTACATTGCCGCAGAACACTTCACGGCAGACGCCGACTACGGCCGCTACGACGGCGACGTGTTCTTCGTCGACGCGGCCGAGGAGGTGGATCAGTGGGGAACGGCATCACCGGCCTGGCGGCCGCACGTCGGCGGCGAACTGACCGCGGTGCCGGTCCCGTTCCGACACTCCGACCTCCTCGACATCGCAGCCCTCGACGAGTACGGCCCGGCGCTGGTCGCGATGCTGACGCGCGAGGACGGGTCCTGACACGACAAACCCCGCCGGCAGTGCGCCGGCGGGGTCTGTCGAGGCTGCGGTCAGGCGTTGGCGAGGTCGGCGACCGGCCGACCCGCAAGAGCATTGGCCAACTGCGGGGTGAGCACGTCGAGGGCGTACATCAGCGCCTGGGGGCCGCTGTAGGTCAGCGCACCGCTGAGGTTCGACTCGAATGTGGTGTACAGCGTCCGTCCGTCACGGACCACACCCAGCCGGGAGAATGCAGGCGAGGACATCATCTGCTCCTGCGTGGCACCGTTGACGAACAACACGTCGCGATCGAGCAGGTCGAGCCGTTCCTCGCTGACATCACCGTGGACATCCTGGGTCTTGAAGCCCAGCGCGGTGAACAGCGAACGGCGAGGGTCGTTTTCGGGCAGCAGATAGTGCCCGCCGTTTTCCGGGCCGAAGTCCACGACGAGCGTCTTCCCCTCGAATTCGGGGTGCGCGGACCGCGCATCGGCGATCTTGCCCTTGACCTCCGCGACGAGCTTCTCCGCCTGGTCCTTCTTTCCGAGCGCCGTTCCGGTGGTGAGCAGCTGGACATCCCACGGCGTCTCCTCGTCGGCGTAGTCGCCGGACTGGATCACGGTCGGCGCGATCGACGACAACCTGTCATAGGTCTGGCGGTCGATCGTCTCGTAGATCGCGAAGATCACGTCCGGCTTCTGCGCGGCGATGGCTTCGAAGTCGATCGTGTCGGCACCCCAGGTGGTGACACCCTTGTCGTCGGTCGCCGCCTTGACCCAGGGGTAGCCGTTGTACTCGGTGAAGAACTCCCGCGTGCTGACGGGAATGACCCCGAAAGGCAGCACGAAGTCCTGGTCGGTCCAGCCGACGGTCACGACCCGCTTCGGGTCGGCAGGAACCTTCGTCTCGCCGAATTTGTGGGCGATCGTCACCGTCTGCGCCTGCGGCGTCTCGGTCGACGACGACCCACAGCCCACCAGCGCGGCGACGAGCAGCAACGCTGCCAGTACGGTCGCGGCGGCACGCCCTCTGCGGCGCCCTCGATGTTGCTGCTCGGTCACGCTGGTGTCCCTTTCGTTCGGTATAGATCGCGCGAGCAGATTAGCTTAGCCTCGCATAACTTACTAGCCGCTGGTTGCGTTGCGTCTGCATGTCCGCGCACCGCTCGACATTCGGCCGCGTTGGCCGCCAACAGTTTTGGCGCCGTGTGACCGGGGACGTAGGTCTTGCAGATCAATAAACATAGGCTAGCCTTATTTTGACAACTGGAGGTGAAATGCTGCGCACAATGCTCGGAGGCAAGATCCACAGGGCGACGGTCACCCAGGCCGACCTGCACTACGTGGGTTCGATCACCATCGACGCGGATCTGATGTCCGCCGCGGGGATCATCGAAGGCGAGCAGGTGCACGTCGTCGACGTCACCTCTGGCGCACGACTGGTCACGTACGCCATCACCGGGGAGCCCGGCTCGGGCATCATCGGAATCAACGGTGCGGCAGCACATCTGATCTCACCGGGCAATCTGGTGATCATCATGTCGTTCGTCGGCGTCGCGCAGTCCGACCTGGAACGTCACCGCAGTGCGGTCGTCCACGTCGACACCGCCAACCGCATCGTCGGCCTGGGAACGGACCCGTCCGAACCCGTCCCCGGCGCGCTCGACCAGATGGCAGGAGCGTGATGACAACGTTCGACCGACCGTCGACCGAGCAGGTGCTCGACCTCGTGGGCGTCGGCTTCGGCCCGTCCAACCTCGCGCTGGCCATCGCGCTACGCGAACACAACGACACCGCCGCCGTACCGCTGACGGCTCAGTTCGTGGAGGCCAAGGCGGAGTTCGGTTGGCACACCGGCATGTTGATTCCGGGCGCGACCATGCAGATCTCGTTCCTCAAAGATCTCGCCACCCAGCGCAACCCCACCAGTGAGTTCACGTTCCTGAACTACCTCACCGACCGGGGCCGCCTGACCGAGTTCATCAACTACAAGACGTTCTTTCCGACACGCGTGGAGTTCCACGACTATCTGCGCTGGGCAGCAGACAAGGTCGCGTCCCCCGTGCATTACGGGTCACGCGTCACCGCGGTCCGCGATGCCGGCGAGTTCTTCGAGATCGAGGTGACGGGCTCCCACGCCGGGACCCTGCGGGCCCGCAACGTGGTGATCGCCGGCGGGCTCCAACCCCAACTGCCGCCCGACGTCACCCCGTCGCCGCGAAAGATCCACAACCACAACTTCCTTCACGACCTCGATCGCCTACCGACCAGACGCCACAACCGGTTCGTCGTCGTCGGTGCCGGGCAGAGCGCAGCCGAGGTCTGTGCGTATCTGCACGACATCGACTCGACCGAGGTGCACGGAGTCTTCGCCAAGTACGGCTACAGTCCCGCTGACGACAGCCCGTTCGCCAACCGCGTGTTCGATCCCGACGCTGTCGACGACTTCTACAGCGCCAGCCCGCCGGTCCGGCGCCAGCTGCTCGACTACCATCGCAGCACCAACTACTCCGCGGTCGACATGCCGCTGATCGAGGATCTGTACGCCCGCGAGTACGCCGAGCGGGTCACCGGACCACGACGGTTGTACCTCCGCGGCGCATCCAGCGTGTGCGGAACAGACGAACGCGACGACGGGATCTCGGTCGACATCCGTCACCATCCGTCCGGCCGGATCGACCGAATCGATTGCGACGCAGTGATCTACGCGACCGGATTCACACCAGCCGCGCTCGGCGCGATCCTCGGGCCCCTTCACGCCGATCTGGTCTATCACGACGGGCGTCCCGCGGTCTCGCGTGACTATCGGCTCGTCACCGAGCCACCCACCGCAGGGGGGCTCTACGTCCAGGGCAACACCGAGCACACCCACGGACTGACCTCATCGCTGCTGTCGAACATCGCGATCCGCAGCGGAGAGATCCTGGCGTCGATCGGCGCCGGCCGGACGGTGTCGGCCCATCAGCGGGAAGTGGAACTGAGCCGCCCCTAGCGGTTGAGCTGCCAGATACGGGTCGACAACGCCGTCGCGAAGGCACACCACAGCGGATAGGGAGCCAGCGCCGCACCCGCGGCAGGCTGTACGGACGCGGCCCGGCGCGCCAGATCGGTGCTGCTGACGGCCAAAGCCGCCGCTGCCACCGCGGCAGCGCCGAGCCGGCGCTGATTGAAGAAGATCCAACTCCATCCGGCGTTCAGCACCAGATTGGCCGTCAACGCTCGGGTGTAGGCGCGTGCCTCGTCATGCCGGCCCTGCTCCTCGAGGGCATCGATCGTCGAGGCCGACACCACCGCGATGTCGGTGTAGAGGATCGGCCACACGATCGGGAACGCCTGCCGCGGAGGCTGGAAGGACGGCTTCTTCAGGCGCGCGTACCAGGGCGACTGAGCGGGCCTGCTGGCCAGCCCGCCGACGACGGCAGTGGCGAGCGCTGCGCCGGAGGTCTTGGCGAGAGTGTTCGAGGGCATCGGTGACCCTTTCCGGCGGCCTTTCCGGCGGCCTTGCTGGCGGCGTTATTCACCGACGCTACCGAAGCGCGGCACCTCGAGCGGTGACGATTCGGTAGCCGCCGTAGAGCACGGCCGCTGCCGCCGCGTTGACGAAATAGGCGATGTCGGCACCGTGCCAGGCTGTCGCGATCGGTCCGTGGATCAGGGTGGTGTTCATGAACGGCACTGCGACCACGTAGGCGAGCACGAACACGATCAGCGCCGCGGCCGCGTCGCGCCTGTTGGTGGACTCCTCGGCAGGATCGACGATGTCGCGCCCCGCCATTCGGCGCCGCCAGTCGATCACCAGCACCACGACGAACGCCGGAATCCAGTAGCTGACGAGCAGCAGGACGTCGGTGAAGCGCTGCGCGGTGTCCGCCGCATGCAGCCACAGGATCAGAGCGAACGCGAGGACGGTGACGATCACCGCAGAGATCGGCCGACGCACCCGGACGCCGACGGTCTGAAGGGCCAGCGACCCGCTGTAGTCGTTCATCACCCCGGACCCGATGGATGCTATCGCGATCACCAGCAGCGCCACGGCCCCCAACGCTCCCCCGCCCATCACCGCGCGCACACCTTCGGCGGTCTGCTCACCCACCAGTTCGGCCGCCGCGATTCCGATGCCCTGCACGAACGCGTAGGCCAGCAGGAGTCCCGCCGTCGTGAACGCGAACACTTTGGCCCGCGAGACATCGGCGGGCAGATAGCGACTGAAATCGGCGGCGTAGGTGGCCCACGACACCGCCAGGCTGAACGCGATCGTCACCTCGAGGACGAACGCGGCGACCAGGTCCGGGCCGGCCGCGGTGGCCGGCGCAACGATGTCATGGCCGCCGATCAACTTGACGGTGAACACGACGAACGTCACGAACAACACCACCGTCAGGACGGCCTGCAACCGGTGGATCAACTCGTAGCCGAAGACGCCGACCACGCCCTGTACCCCGAGCACGATCAGCACCGCTGCCCAGAACGGAATCCCGAGCAACACCGACAACGCCTCGCCACCGAACAGGCCGACCAGCGCATCCCATGCGATGGACGAAATCCATTGCAGCGCAGCGGGGACTACGACCGTCCCGCCAAAAGCCATCCGCGCGTTGGGCATTTGACCGGCGCCGGTGCGCGGCCCCCAGGTCGAGAGGTAACCGACGACCAGAGACCCGAGCAGAGTGCCGATCAGCATCGCGAGCATGCCCAGCCAGAATCCGAGGCCGAGCGCGATCGCCAACGTGCCGGTGAAGACTCCCGTCATGTTCACCTGGGGCGCGAACCACACCGTGAAGAGCCGGCCGGGACCGCCGTAGCGCTGATCGGTCGGAATGGGCGCGATGCCGTGCGTCTCCATCGACAGATCGCCGGCGCCCGACGGCCGATGGCCGGTGAAGACCGGCCCGGTCAGTGCGGCGGATCGGACCTGCGGCGAGCTTCCTTGAGCCATGGCCACATTCGATCACGGACGCCCCACCCGCGGCGTCCCGGGTTGCCGACCTCGCGGGAGAAGAGTCCATAATCGAACACGAATCAAGACGTGCTAACGATCGGAGGGGGCGTGGCCAACAGTGCGCCTCGTCTGCTCGTGGTCGGACTCAGTGTGGTGGTCCTCACCGTGGCGGTGTTGCAGACCGCGGTGGTGCCGGTGCTGGGGGTGATCGCCGACCAGTTGGGCGCATCCACGGTCGCGGTCAGCTGGGTCGTCACCGCCAATCTGCTCGCCGCGGCGGCGGCCACACCGCTGATCGGCCGCCTCGCCGATCTGCATCGCAAGAAGCACGTGCTTCTCACGGTGCTCGCCGTTGTCCTCGCCGGCTCGCTCCTCGCGGCGACGACGACCTCGCTGCCGCTGCTCATCCTGGCGCGCGTCCTACAGGCGGCCTCGTTCGCCCTGTATCCGATCAGCATCGCGATCCTGCGCGAGGAACTCCCCGAGCATCGCATCGGATCGGCGATGGCCGTCCTGTCGGGAACGCTGGGCTTCGGTGGTGGCGCAGGTCTGGTCGTGGTGGGTCTGCTGATGAGCGGCGACGCCGGGTATCACCGCGTGTTCTGGCTGACCACCGGCTTCAGCGTGCTCGTCCTCGCGATCGTGATCGCTGTCGTGCCCAACCGACCGCGTTCCACTGCAGGCACCATCGACTGGGTCGGTGCACTGGGCCTCGCGGTGGGCCTGTCGGCGATGCTGCTGTCCATCACGCAAGGCCATTCATGGGGGTGGGGCTCGACGCGGACAGTGGCCTGCCTGGCGGGGGGCGTGGTCGTGCTCGTGGGTTGGTGGCAGTGGGAGCGACGGGTGAGCCAGCCCCTGGTGTCGACCCGGATGCTGGCCCGGCGCTCGATGCTGCTGACCAATGTGGCCACGGTGTTCGTCGGCATGGGCCTGTACTTCGCGTTCCTCGGCTTGACGCAGTTCGTCCAGATGCCGGGCGGTCCGGACGGCTATGGATTCGACGCTACGGTGCTGCAGGCGAGCGTCGTGTACCTCTTACCCGGAGCTGTCACCGGCTTCGTGGTCGCCTTGGTCAGTGGCCGGTTCATCGATCGGTTCGGCGCGCGCCCCGTGTTGGTCGTCGCCGCGATGGCCGGCATCGTCGGGTTCGTGTTGGCAGCCTTCGTGCACTCCACGCCGTGGCAGGTGATCATCGCCAGCGTGCTGGCCAACGGCTACATCAGTCTCGGCTACGGCGCGCTGCCCGCGCTCGTCGTCGGGGACAGCGACGCCGGAGAGACGGGCGTGGCGACGGGCATGAACGCGATCGCGCGCACCGTCGGCAGCTCCACCGCTGCGGCGGTGGTCGCGGTGCTGCTGGGCCGCACCGATTCGACCGGTGTCCCGCTCGAGAGCAGCTTCGTCGTGATCTTCGCGGCGGGTGCGGTCACCGCGCTCCTCGCGATGGTGTTGATCGCCGCCTCGCGGCCCCGGGCAGCGCCACCCGCGCCGGACGCCCGCTTCCAGACGCGGGCGATGAACCACGAGTGGGGGTGACCCGGCAGCTCCGGTCGGCTCAGCGCAGTTCGGCGAGGTTGCACACCGAACGTTTCACATCGCCCTTGATCACCCGGGCGACGACGTTCCCCACCGGCGTGTTGAGCAGACCGCCGGACAGATTGGCCACCACGCGAAACGACGATCCCCGCGTTCCAGCGGCGTCGTGGGGGTCGACGGTCAGACTCAGCGAGATGCTCACGCCCCCGCGTCCGTTCCCCATCAGCTCGATTGCTTTGGGCTCGTCGTAGCGCGTCACGCGCCAATGGATGGTGTTGCGGAAACCTTTGACCTTGATCAGTGAGGAGACCTGGGTGTCGACCTCGATCTCGTCGGGCACCGGACTCTTCCAGCCTCCGAAGATCGTCAGCCACTCGTCAAAGCGCTTGAGGTCAGACGCCAGGGTCCATGCCCGTTCGGGGCTCAGATCCGAGCTCACGGATACATCGACTGCGGCCATGGCCCTTCACTACCCCGCGGGCTACGGGCGGTAAACGGCGACAAAGGCCGCAGCCGAGCGGCAGACTCATACAGATAACGAAGTTCGCCGGCCGCAGCGCCCCCGGTCCTGCGTGAGTGGCCCGCGTCTCTAAATCCTGAATCGCGCCGGTTCTCGCAACTGATTGCGGTTTGGGCGAAGGATTCCATTGTAAGAATGTAAATTCGTTGCGGAAACGGTTGCGAAGGGCGGCGCGATCCGCGAAGGTTTACTACGGCCACGACGGCCGACGTTCGAGGAGGATCCGCCCTGACCGGCACACACACCACCGCAGCAGACCAGACGTCAGGGTCTGCGGGACGCGACGCGACCCGCGCCAAGAGCGGCCCCGTGATCGAGATCGACCACGTGACGAAACGCTTCGGCGACTACGTCGCCGTCTCGGAGGCCGACTTCACCATCGCCCAGGGCGAGTTCTTCTCGATGCTGGGCCCCTCCGGCTGCGGCAAGACGACCACGCTGAGGATGATCGCGGGATTCGAGACGCCGACCGAGGGCGCCATCCGGCTCGAAGGTCGCGACGTGTCGAAGACGCCACCGAACAAGCGCAACGTCAACACCGTCTTCCAGCATTACGCGCTGTTCCCGCACATGACGGTGTGGGACAACGTGGCCTACGGACCGCGCAGCACGAAGAAGGACAAGCAGGAAGTTCGTAAGCGCGTCGACGAGCTCCTCGAGATCGTCCGGCTGACCGACTTCGCCGAACGCAAGCCCTCCCAGTTGTCAGGCGGACAGCAGCAGCGCGTCGCGCTCGCGCGGGCGCTGGTGAACTACCCCAGCGCGCTCTTGCTCGACGAACCACTGGGCGCCCTGGACCTCAAGCTGCGCCACGCCATGCAGTTCGAGCTGAAACGCATTCAGCGCGAAGTCGGCATCACGTTCATCTACGTCACCCACGACCAGGAAGAGGCGCTGACGATGAGTGACCGCATCGCGGTCATGAACGCCGGCAACGTCGACCAGATCGGTTCTCCGACCGAGATCTACGACCGGCCCTCGACGGTCTTCGTGGCGAGCTTCATCGGCCAGGCCAACCTCTGGGCCGGGCGGCAGACGGGCCGCGTCAATCGCGACTTCGTCGAGATCGATGTGCTCGGTTCGACGCTCAAAGCACGCCCCGGTGACACCACGATCGAACCCGGCGGCCACGCCACGCTGATGGTGCGACCCGAACGCGTTCGCGTGTCGATGGACGCCCCGACCGGCGACGTCGCCTCGGTGCGCGCCACGGTCACAGACCTGACCTTCCAGGGACCGGTGGTGCGCCTGTCGCTGGCCGCGCCCGACGAGTCCACGGTGATCGCCCATGTGGGGCCCGAGCAGGATCTGCCGATGCTGCGCCCCGGTGACGAGGTCCATGTGGGGTGGGCACCCGAGGCGTCGCTGGTGTTGCCCGGTGCCGACATCCCCACCACCGAGGACCTCGAGGAGATGCTCGACGACTCCTGATCGTCCCGCGGGCCGACCCACCCGTTTCGACCCCACCCCTTCTCTGGACCCGACGAAAGGTACGCCTCGCCATGTCCCCCGAGTTCGACCCCCGCCTGCTCGCCCGCCTCACCGCGAACCGCACGTCGCGCCGCCGATTCCTCGGCGGCAGCGCGGCTGCTGCCGCGGCTCTGGGCCTCGGCTCGACCGTGTTGGCCGCCTGCGGCGGATCCGACAGCAACACCGCCAGTTCGAGCAGCCAGGACAGCGGCCCGGCCAGTGGCACACTGCGCATTTCGAACTGGCCGCTCTACATGGCCGACGGCTTCGTCGCAGCGTTCCAGACGGCCTCGGGCATCACGGTGGATTACAAGGAAGACTTCAACGACAACGAGCAGTGGTTCGCCAAGGTCAAGGAACCGCTGTCGCGCAAGCAGGACATCGGCTGCGATCTGGCGGTGCCGACGTCGTTCATGGCGACCCGGCTGCATCAACTCGGCTGGCTCAACGACATCAGCGACGAGGGCGTGCCGAACAAGAAGAACATCCGCCCCGATCTGCTGGAAGCTAGTGTCGATCCGGGCCGTAAGTTCACCGCGCCCTACATGTCGGGACTCGTCGGGCTGGCCTACAACCGTGCGGCCACGGGCCGGGACATCACGTCCATCAACGACCTGTGGGATCCGGCGTTCAAGGGCCGGGTCAGTCTGTTCTCCGATTCGCAGGATGCACTGGGCATGATCATGCTCTCGCAGGGCAACTCGCCGGAGAACCCCACCTCCGAGAGCGTGACGAAGGCGATCGACCTGGTACGCGAGCAGAACGACAAGGGCCAGATCCGCCGCTTCACCGGCAACGACTACGCCGACGACCTCGCCGCCGGCAACATCGCTGTCGCACAAGCATATTCGGGCGATGTGGTGCAGCTGCAGGCCGACAACCCCGATCTGCAGTTCGTGGTCCCGGAGTCCGGCGCCACCACGTTCGTCGACACGATGGTGATCCCCTACACCACCCAGAACCAGAAGGCCGCCGAGGCGTGGATCAACTACGTCTACGACCGGGCGAACTACGCCAAGTTGGTCGCCTTCGTGCAGTACGTGCCGGTGCTGTCGGACATGACCGAAGAGTTGGAGAAGGTCGATCCGGCCGCCGCCAAGAACCCGCTGATCAACCCGTCGAAGGAGACGCTGGACAAGTCGAAGGGTTGGGCTCCGCTCACCGACGAGCAGACGCAGGAGTACAACACCGCCTACGCCGCCGTCACCGGCGGCTGAGCCGATGGCCGGTGTAGCCAGCAGCAGCAGGCAGCGGAGCAAGATCGCTCCCTACCTCATGGTCTTGCCCGCGC
This sequence comes from Mycobacterium sp. IDUB_1, assembly GCF_055419625.1. Lineage (NCBI taxonomy): Bacteria > Bacillati > Actinomycetota > Actinomycetes > Mycobacteriales > Mycobacteriaceae > Mycobacterium > Mycobacterium sp. IDUB_1. The sequence goes on from NZ_JBVAYA010000007.1 coordinate 10,875, forward strand.
TCGTGTATCTCGCGGTGTTCTTCGTCGTGCCGTTCTTCTCCCTGGCCCGCACCTCGCTGTCCACGACCGGCGGCTCGGTGTTCATGCCGACGCTCCAATTCGGCTGGAACTTCGGTAACTTCACCGACGCGTTCGTGCTCTACAAGGACCAGATTTTCCGGTCGTTCGGCTACGCGTTCGCCGCCACGATCCTGTGTCTGCTGCTGGCGTTTCCGCTGGCGTACGTCATCGCGTTCAAGGCAGGCCGCTACAAGAACCTGCTGCTGGGTTTGGTGATCCTGCCGTTCTTCGTGACGTTCCTGATCCGCACGATCGCATGGAAGACGATCCTGGCCGACGAGGGTTGGGTGGTCAGCGCGCTGGGTGCGGTGGGTCTGCTGCCAGAGGAGGGGCGGCTGCTTTCGACCAGTTGGGCTGTGATCGGCGGCCTCACCTACAACTGGATCATCTTCATGATCCTGCCGCTCTACGTCAGCCTGGAGAAGATCGACCCGCGGCTGCTCGAGGCGTCCAAGGACCTGTACTCCTCGGCCGGGCGAAGTTTCGGCAAGGTGATTCTGCCGCTGTCGATGCCGGGCGTGCTGGCTGGCAGCATGCTCGTGTTCATTCCCGCGGTCGGCGACTTCATCAATGCCGACTACCTGGGTAGCACGCAGACCACGATGATCGGCAACGTCATCCAGAAGCAGTTCCTGGTGGTCAAGGACTATCCCGCGGCGGCCGCGCTGAGCCTTGGCCTGATGCTGCTGATCCTGGTCGGCGTGCTGCTCTACACGCGTGCGCTGGGGACGGAGGACCTGGTATGACGACCCAGGCCGGCGCAGCGGTCGCCACCGCGGCACAGCGGACGCCCACCGCGAAAAAGGTCAGGGCGCGGCGCAATTGGGGTGACCTGCTCCTGCGGATCTCGGCGGGGCTGGTGCTGCTCTACCTCTTCCTGCCGATCTTCGTGATCATCCTGTTCTCCTTCAACAAGCCGGCCGGAAAGTTCAACTACAGCTGGCAGGGCTTCACGCTGAACAACTGGGCGCACCCGTTCAAATATCCACCCCTGACCGAAGCGCTCAAGCTCAGCCTCAACGTCGCCGCGGTGTCGACGGCCGTCGCGCTGGTGCTGGGCACGCTGGTCGCGATCGCGCTGGTGCGCCAGCGCTGGCGTGGCCAAGGTGCGGTCGACACCTTCCTGGTGCTTCCGCTGACCGCGCCCGAGGTCGTGATGGGTGCGGCGCTGCTGACGCTGTTCCTCGATCTGGGCTGGGCTGCCGGGTACACCACGATCCTGCTGTCGCACATCGCTTTCGAGGTCAGCTTCATCGCGATGACTGTGCGGGCACGCGTGCGAGGCTTCGACTGGACCCTCGAAGACGCATCGCTGGATCTGGGCGCGAGCCCCGCCCGCACGTTCTTCAAGGTGACTCTGCCGCTGATCGTGCCCGGCATCGTCGCCGCGGCGATGCTGTCGTTCGCCCTGTCACTCGACGACTTCATCATCACCTACTTCGTCAGCGGCTCGACGGTGACCTATCCGCTCTACGTGAACGCCGCGGTCAAGGCCGCCGTGCCGCCGCAGATCAACGTGCTGGCCACCGCGATCCTGGTGATCAGCCTGGTTCTGCTGGCGATCGGAACTCTATACCGCCGCAAGCGTTTCGAGGCCTGAGCTCAGCTCGCGTCGAGACGCACCCGGACCGTCACGCGGCCGCGATCATCCCGCTGCGCCACCGCGTGACCGGTCCGATCGGCACCGTCGAAGTCGGTCAGTGTGATGGGACCGCCGACGCCGGTGAAGTTGCGCCACCAGGTCTTCTGGTCGGGCGCCATCACGCGGATGACGACCTCGTCACCGGAGCGCTGATAGCTGACCGGCGTCTGGAACGTCTGGTGCGATCGCCGCCCGGTGTATCGGATGACCACCATGGTGCGCCGCACCAGTGGACCGATCACCGGGGCGTGGATCAGGCGAGCCGCGCCGCCGTTGACGAGGCCCACCACGGGTGAGCCGAAGATTCCTCTGCCCATGTCTGACACGGTAACCGCTCAGCCGACCTCCAGAGGCACAGGTTGGGCGCGGGCCCCCGAGCGGGCAGCGCCGGCGCCCGCGGCGACCACGAAGGCGACGCCGAACACGCCCAACGGCCCCGGCACCTGGTGCAAGATCACCAGACCTACCAGCATCGCCAACGCAGGCTCCAGGCTCATCAGCGTGCCGAAGGCCGCGGTGGTGAGGCGCCTCAGCGCCAACAGCTCGAGCGCGAACGGCACCACCGGGAGCAGGATGGCCAAGCCGAGGCCCAGCAGCAGGATGTCGGCGTCGATCCGGGGAATCACGGTCGGGCCGACGACAGCGGTGGCGAACAAAGCCGCGACCGGCATCGACACGGCGAGGCCCGCGATGCCGGCAACTTCGTCGCCCACCTTCTGGGTGAGCAGGATGTAGCCGGCCCAGCACACGGCGGAGCCGAGAGCGTAGGCGACGCCGACCTGGTCGACGGTGCCGCTCCACGGTTCGGTCAGCAGGACGACGCCGACCGCCGCCAGACCCGGCCACAGCAGCCGACCGCGGCCGTGCCCGCGAGCGACGGCGACCGCGAGCGGGCCGAGAAACTCCAGCGCGCTGGCCGTCCCGAGGGGAATGCGGGCGATAGCTGCCATGTACAGCAACGTGATTCCAGCTGTGACGACGCCGAGGACGACGCACATCAGGAAGGAACGGCGCGTGAACGCCGCCCACCGCGGGCGCACGATGACGAGCAAAAGGACACCGGCCCACATGAGGCGCAGCCACGCGACGCCTTCCACGCCGATGTCGTCGATGAGCGTCACGGCGAACGCCAGGCCCAGCTGCACGCAGGCCATTGCGCCAACTGCCATCGTGGCGCCCGACCGTGCCCCTTGCGAAGTCATGTCTGCATTGAACGGGACGCCGACTGTTGCGGTCCACCTGATTCTGACGGACATACCGTTCGTATTTCCCGGACGTTCAGGAGTTGTCCCCAGGAGCTGTTTTCATCCCCAGGCGGACGCGGTCGGGCGGTGGGTTGGGCGGCTGGATGTCGGATGGCGCCGGCAGGTTGAAGGCATGACCCCTATCAGTTCTCTCGCCATCGACGAGCGGTTGTCGGTGCTGCATGAGGAGTTGGCGGAGTTGACGGGGCAGCGCAACGCGATCGATGCGCAGATCGTGGAGATCGCTGCGGAGATCGACCGGGATCAGTTGTGGGCGGCGGCCGGGGCCCGGTCGACGGCAGGCTGGCTGGCGTGGAAGGCCGGGGTGTCGCCGTCGCGGGCGCACACCATCGCCGCAATCGCCCACCGTTACGACGAATTCCCCCGGTGCATCGCAGGATTGGCGGAGGGTCGGCTGTCTGTGGACCAGGTCGGGGCGATCGCCGAACGCGGACTGCCCGGCTCCGACGATCACTTCGCGACGCTGGCCCAGTGCGCGACCGTGACTCAGCTGCGCACCGCACTGAGCATGCAACCGAAGCCCGAGCCCGCACCCGCGTCTGACGACCTCCATGACGACGAGGACGAGCCAGCGTCCGAGTCGGGGCCGGTCCCATCGATAACCTCGCGCACTGATGAGCAGTACACGTACTGGCAGATCGCGCTACCCCACAAGGAAAGTGCAGCGTTCGAAGCTGCTCTGGGATCCCATCGCGACGCTCTTGTGGCGGAATGGAACACCGGCGATCCGGATGAGCGGGCACCGGTTCCCAGCATGGCGGCGGCGTTCCTGCGGCTGGTCCAGATGAGTTGGGATGCCGAGGCTTCCACGCGGCCGCATGGGCAGCGCACCACCGTCGTCCTGCACGTCGACGTCGCGGACAATGTCGCGGCGCTGCATCTGGGTCCGGCGCTCACCGATGCCGAACGCCGGGAACTGACGTGCGACGCCACATGCGAGGTGTGGTTCCGCCGCGAGGGGCAGGTGATCGGGGCCGGGCGGACGACTCGCACGGTGAACCGGCGGCTGCGCCGTGCGCTGGAGCATCGCGACCGCAGCTGTGTGGTGCCCGGCTGCGGGGCCACGCGCGGGCTGCACGCTCACCACCTCGTCCACTGGGAGGACGGCGGACCCACCGAACTGTGGAATCTCGCGCTGGTCTGCCCGTATCACCATCGGGCCCATCACCGCGGCCTGATCACCATCACCGGACCCGCCGACCACCTCGTCGTCACCGACGCCGCCGGCCACACCCTCACCTCAGCCTCCCTGGCCCGGCCACCCACCCAACCCCCACCGGACGTCGCACCGTGTCCCGGGCCCACCGGCGAACGCGCCAACTGGTGGTGGTACCAGCCCTACGAACCACCGCCACCTGACTGACGCTCCGATCGGCCACGCGTTGTTGTCGGTACCCCTGCCTAGTGTGCGGGTGGGGTACCGACAACGAGGAGAGACCATGATCACGCTCGACACCACGGCACTGGATTCGTACATCAGCGAGGACAGCGGCGGCCCCGTGGTGATGCTGAACCTTCTTCGCTTCCGCCCTGACGGCGGCCGGGACACCTACCTCGAATACATCGCACAGTTCGAAAGCACCGGCGTGCAATCGAAGTACGGCGTCGATGTGCTCTACGTCGGCAGCGGTGGCGTCGCGCTGTCCGCAGAACCGGGCCAGGACTGGGACATGGTGGCCCTCGTGCGCTACCCCAGCCGTCAGCACTTCGTCGACATGATCAACGATCCGGAGTATCAGCGCTTCGAACACCTGCGCGCTGACGCGCTCGTCGAGGCGGTGCTCCAGGCGACGATCCCGGCCCCCGCGTAGGTGCCGTGCCAGCGTCAAGGGCGCGTTCCGGCCAGCCCGGTGTTGCAGACCGCGCAGTGCCCGTAGCGATGTCTTCCCACGTTGCGCCTGTTCGCCTCGCCCGGATCAGCCGACGATGGTCAGCAGCTTGACGACGTGCCTACGGGAAGTATCGGAGTCGGTCAGCCGTCTCCCGCAAAGCGGGGCGGGACTGTTTCGGGTGACGCTACGACGTGCCGCGAGGCGATCACCCAGCTGACCGAGTGCGGCGCTAACTCCGTTGTGCTTCAGCCGATTTCGGTCGATAAGGAACACCAGATGATCTGCGATCAGCTACTGAGTGCCTGACCGAGTCGCCGGCTACCGTCGCGGCAGGGCCGGGGCCCACGGCCGCGAGCGAGCACAGTCGCTGGCACCGCGGCGAGCGCGAGCAGCACTCCTGCGGTCGAGACGTACACGTGGACGCCCGTCGCTGTGCTGACCGGGGCACCGGAAAACGATGCATCAGGAACGCTCGTCGCTTCGAGGATCTCGGTGCCCACGATGGTCACCAGCACCGAGCCCAACGCCATCACGACGGACACCAACCCTGCGACCATAGCCTGGCTGCCTTCAGCAGCGCTGCCTGTCGCCACCGTGTACCCGGCGGCACCGATGGCGCCCGCCGCCACCCCCATCAGCGCACTGCAGACCATCGCCACCGACAGCGCCGACACACCGACCGTCATCGCACAGGTCGCCGCCGCCCCGATCGCAATGCCGCCCAGCAGCGCGACTTCGGAACCGACACGCAGGGCCAGCCACCCGGCGCCCACGCCTCCGACCGCGATCCCGAGGTTCGCAACGGCGAACAGCGCGGCGACCGCCTCCCCAGAACCGAGGCCGTACCCGAGGCCTTGCTCGGCAGACACGTAGGCGATGACACCCATCAGCTGCAGCATGGATCGGAAGGCCCCGGCCGCCAACAGCAGAGCCGTCAGGGTGAGCACAAGACGACCGCTCACCACTTGCAGATCGATGATCGGATCAGCGATCCGCGACGAACGAAATGACCATGCACTCATCGCAACACCGCCCGCGACCATGAGGTAGACCATCTCGCGTGACAACCAACCGGCGTCGGCGCCGAGGCTGACGCAGGCCAACAGCGCGCTCAGCCCGCCACCGAGAAGAAGCGCCCCGAGGACGTCGAGGCGACCTCCGCTTTGGATGGACGATTCCGGGACGAGCATGCGCACACCCAGTGCGGACACCGCCGCGAGCAGCGCTGCGGCGACGAAAGCGCTGCGAGGACCGAATGCGTCGATGATCGGTTTCATCACCACCGGCTCGACGATTCCCACTACGGACGAGGCGGAGGTTACGAAACCCACCATGACGGTCGCCACCTGCGTGGAGCACACATTCATCACAAGAGCCACCGACAGGAAAACGACGGCAAACGCGGCGCCCTGCAGAACACGGCCCATCAGAAACACCCACAGGCTCGACGCAGCGACACAAAGAAGCGCTCCCGCACAGGCTAACCCGAGAGTGAAGACCATCACCTTGCGCCTGCCGTGTAGGTCGGCGGCCCTCGCAAGCAGCGGCGACCACACGGCGCCGGCCAGCAGCGCGCTTGTGGTCAACCAGGCCGTCTCGTCGGTGTCGAAGCGATCGAGCAACTGCGGGATGATCATCATCGGCGATCCCACGACGACATCGGCCACGACATTGGCGAGGACCAGAATCACTGCCCACCCGACGATTCGGTTCATCGGCGAGCGTTGCGTGGCAATGTCTCTGACCGACGGTTCAGATCGTGGTCGCGTAGCGCCAGGCTCGTCGCGGCGGTCCGCAGGGGCCCCTGCAGAAGGCCGAGCAGTCCGAGCCGCTGCAACCACGGCACGGCGCACAGCTTCACGTTGCGACGCAGCAGCTGAGCGGGCGTTCGCACGAGGACCGTACCGTCGGTGCGCAGCGCCAGGTCCTGGTTCATCGTCACGTACTCGCGCATCCGGTGCTCGTAGGCGGCGAAGGCATCCCGCGCTCTCTCGTGCGCGGACAGCTCACTGGCCAGCACGTACGCACCCGCGATCGCGATGCTCGTGCCCTGCCCGGACAGGAACGCCGGCGCGTACGCCGCATCGCCGACCAGCGCGACCCGAGCAGAGCTCCAGTGCGGCATGCGCACCTGACTGACCGTGTCGACGTAGAGATCACCGGCGTCAGCCATCGTGTCGATGACTTCGGCTGTGCGCCAACGATCGTCGGCGAATGCCTCGCGGAACGCACCCACCAATGCCGCGCCGTCGTGGCGGTCGATGGTTCCCGGCGCCGGGTGAACGAACGTCGCGAACGCCCGACCCGGCGCACCGTCGGCAGAGCGTTCGACCAGAACCGTGCGTCCCGGATGCGAGTAGAAGTAACCGGTTCCCGGCGCGAAGGCCGCCTCAGGCAGGTCCCACACCGCCACGTACGGCCCGAGGTGACGCAGATAGCGCGCCTCGGGCCCGAAGGCGAGCGCGCGGACATTGGAATGGATACCGTCGGCGCCGATCACCACGTCGACGATCTCGGCGGGACGGCGTTCGAACGTCACCTCCACCCCGTCGTCGAACTCCCGCAGCGCGGTGATCGACTCGGAGAACACGTATTCGACGCGGTCGGCGGTCGCCTGGAACAACACCTCACTGAGCTCTCGCCGGGAGATCTCGACGTCACCGTCCCCCGAGGAGCCGAGCAGATTGCCGTAATCGAGCGTGCACAACGAGTGCCCGCGCGGGCTGAGCAGGTCCACCGGCACGTGCCGGTATCGATGCTCGACCAGCCGCTCATGAAGGCCCATGCGGGTGACCACGTCGACGGCGGTACCGCGAACATCGACCGGATAACCGCTGGTGCGCAATTGGTCTGCGCGTTCGACGACCGTGACGTGCCAGCCTGCCTCGGCCAGCCAGAAGGCCAGAACAGGGCCGGCGATGCTCGCGCCGGAGATCAGAGCTTTACGTGTCATGAGAGCCCCACACATGTCGGATGAAATAAGCTACAGGAGCGTTGCTTACTCTCGACACGCTAGCTCTGTGCGTTAAGCTACGCAAGTGTCCTCTAAGGTGACAGTCACCCATCGGCGACGCGGCGCTGAACTCGAGTCCGCGATCTTGGACGCGGGCTGGGAGCAGCTGCTCGACGCCGGCTACGCGGGCTTCACGATCGAGGCGGTGGCGGCCCGGTCACAGGCCGCACGGTCTGTCGTGTACCGCCGCTGGCCGACGCGGTTGGATCTTCTCGAGGCCGTGATCCGCCGTCGCGGCGAGATCGACGTGATTCCCGTCCCGGACACCGGGACACTCCGCGGCGACGTCCTTGCGGTGCTCACCGACTTCAACGATCGCCGGGCGCGCACGATGGGGCTGTTCGCCGCCCTCCTGGGCGCCTACTACGACGAGGCAGGTGGATCGCCGGCAAAGCTACGCGCGCTGTTCGTCCCCGACGGGCCGAGCATCATGGCGCAGATCGCCGAACGCGCTGTCGCACGAGGTGAATTGGCGAGCATGCCGCCGCCCCGGATCCTCAATCTGCCCGCCGACCTACTGCGCCACGAACTGTTCATGACGATGGCCGCGGTACCGCGGGACACCATCACCGAGATCGTCGACGACGTGTTCCTGCCGCTGGTGAGCCGGCGGTGACTCAGCTGCTGGCCTGCGCCGGTTCGTACGAACAGATCGCGTCGACCTTGTCGGCCGAGGCGCTCGTCGGGTCGAATTCGTAACCCAACCAGTCCTTGGCGAGCCGGCGGGCCAGTTCGAGGCCGATCACCCGCTGCCCGAAGCACAGCACCTGGGCATTGTTCGACAGCACCGAACGCTCCACCGAGAAGCTGTCGTGCGCGGTGACCGCCCGGATACCCGGCACCTTGTTCGCGCTGATCGCCACACCCAGCCCGGTTCCGCAGACCAGCAGTGCGCGGTCGGCCTTCCCCTCGGCGATCATGCGGGCGGCGGCCACAGCGACGTGCGGGTAAGCCGTGTTCTCCTCGGCGCTCACCCCGACATCGGTGACCTCGGCGACCCGGTCGTCAGCCTGCAGATCGTTTTTGAGTGCTTCCTTGTAGTCGAAGCCGGCGTCGTCGGAGCCGACGACGATGCGGAGCCCTGCCATGGCGGGTCACTTCCCTTTCGCTGTTGTGCGAGTCGAATTCAGCGTGTCCGCGACGGTGCGCAGGCACATGGCCAGCGACGTCGCGCCGGCGTCGGGGGTGCCGACGCTGCGCTCGGCCAGCGGCCGGGCCCTCCCCACCTTGGGGCGCATGTCGGCTGTGGCCTTCGCGGCCTCGGCCGCGACCTCGGCTGCCGCGCCCCACGCCTCCTGCCACGGTGTGCCGTCGGCGACCCGCCGTTCGAAGTCGTCGACGAACGGCAGCAGGGCGTCGAGCATCGTCTTGTCCCCCGGCGACGCGCCGCCGAGTGAGACCAACGCGTCGTAGCCGTCGCGCATTCCGCCGGACACCGCGTCACCGGCGGGGCGGCCGGTGTCACCCAGTCGTGCGCCGAGGGCCGACAACAACGCGCCCCACAACACCCCGGACGTACCGCCGGCTTTGGCTGCCCATTCCTTGCCTGCCTCGGCGAGCACCGATCCCTGGCCACCGCCCGCATCGACCGCGCGCTGCGCTGCCGAACAGGCGGCCGAGCTGCCCTTGACCATTCCCCTGCCGTGGTCGCCGTCACCGGCGACGGCGTCGATGCGACCGAGCTCGTCTTCCGCCTCGGCCAGCATGCCGGCCATCGCAGTCAAAGAACGCAGCACCACCTGCGCACCGCGGCGACCCTCGTCATCGGCGAGCTCGTCCAACGCCGGCGTCGACGAATTCGCCTGCAGCTCCTGGGCACTGCGTCGTTCTGCGGTGGTCGCAGCCGCGTCCCCGGTGGCCGGCGCGCCCTTGCGATAGGCCGGGGTGTCGGCCGGCGCGGTCCAGTACCGCTCGAGCTCGTCGTCGAGCCACATCACGGTCAGCGAGCAGCCGGCCATGTCGAGGCTGGTGACGAGCTCGCCCACCTCGGGCTCGACGATCTCGAAGCCGCGATCCCGCAGCAGCCGCGCCACCGTCCCCCACACCACGAACAACTCTTCGTATTTGGTGCGGCCCAAGCCGTTGAGGATCACCGCCAGCCGCTTGGACGTCGCGTCTGGACGATCGGCGAGCACACCGTCGACCAGCGTTTCAGCGAGCGACTCGGCGGTCGGCATCGGCTCGTCGGCCACGCCCGGCTCGCCGTGGATACCGAGGCCGACGCCCATCGTGCCCTCTGGCACTGTGAACAGGGGATGGTCGGCACCCGGCATCGTGCAGCCGTCGAACGCCACGCCCAGCGTGCGGGTCGCCGCGTTCGATGCTTCGGCGACCCGGACCACACCCGCCAGATCGAGGCCCTCCTCGGCCGCGGCGCTCGCACACTTGAACACGGTGAAATCACCGGCGATACCGCGTCTTTTCGCTTCCTCGCCCCGGGGCGCGCTGGCGACGTCGTCGGTGACGGCGAAGTACTCGGCATCGATGCCCTCACCGCGCAACTGTGTCACCGCGAGGCCGAAATTCATCACGTCTCCGGCGTAATTGCCGGTGGTCAACAGCACGCCCGCGTCACCGTGGGCGGCGCGAGCCACCGACGCGGCCTCCTCCGCCGACGGCGAGGTGAAGATGTTGCCGACCACCGCACCGTCGGCGAACCCGACACCGACCGTCCCGCAGAACGCCGGGTAGTGGCCCGACCCGCCTCCGATGACGACCGCGACCTTGCCCGGGCGGGTCTGATGGGCACGCACCACACCGCCCGGCACTCCGGCGACGTAGCGGGCATTGGCGTCCAGGAACCCGACGAGCATGTCTTCGGTGAACCGGGCGGGGTCGTTGTACAGCTTGGTCATCGCAGTCGCTCCCCGGTGTCGGCGTCGAACAGGTAGACCCGTTCTGCCGGCGCCGTCACCGCAACGTGCTGCTCGGGTTCGTGGCTCTTTTCGGCCGGGGTCTGCACCACGATACCGTCCTCGATGCCCGCCACCGTCGTGGTCGCCAGGCCGAACTCCAGTAGGTGCTCGAAGTAGGCGACGGTCGCAGCAAGGCCGTCGGTGCCCCGTTCGGCCAGCGCGCAATCCTGCGGACGGATGCCGACCGTGACCGCGGTACCGTCACTGACCGAGGTCGCCGACGTTGCCAGAGATCCTGCGCCAGAGCCGATCTCGACGTGGACCCGGCCGTCGCGCACCCTCGCGACGCCGGGCAGAACGTTGATCGCGGGCTCACCGACGAAGCCGGCGACGAACAGGTTGGCCGGGTCGTCGAACACCTCGTCGGGCGTTCCGAACTGCTGCACGACGCCACCGTCCATGACGGCGAGCCGATCCGCCAGCGACAGTGCCTCCACCTGGTCGTGGGTGACCACGATCGTCGTGTAGCCGAACTCGCGCTGCAGCACCTTCAATTCGCGTCGCACGCGGTTGCGTGCGGAGGCATCGAGGTGGCTCAGCGGCTCGTCGAGCAGCAGCACCGGGGGGTTGCGCACCAGCGCGCGGGCCAGTGCCACGCGCTGCTTCTGACCGCTGGACAGGCTGGCAGGCCGCAGCGACAGCAGATCGTTCATCTCGAGCCGGTCGCAGATCGAGGCGACCATCTTCTCGGCGCCCTTGACCTTGCGGGCCTTCAGTCCGTAGAGCAGGTTGTCGCGTACCGACAGCGGCGGATACAACGCGTAGCTCTCGAAGCCCACGCCGATCCCGCGCTTGGCAGCGGGCAACTGGGAGATCTCACGCTCACCGATCTTGATCGACCCGCTGGTCACCGTTTCCAACCCGGCGATCATCCGCAGCGTGGTGGTCTTGCCGCACCCCGACGGGCCGAGCAACGCCACCAATTCCCCCGGCCGGATGTCGAGGTCGATGCCCTTGACGGCGGTCACCGCATCGCGGCCGCGTGACGAGTAGGTCTTCACCAGGTCGCGCAACGTCAGGCTCTGCGCGCCCTGCTGAGTGGAGTTGTCCGTCGCGACGCTCACTGCACTGCCTCCAGGGTCTGGTCACTGAACCGGCTGGTGTCCCCGTCGCCCGGGGCGAACACGTGCACGTCGGACTCGGCGATGCGCATCGTGATGTCGTCTCCCTCACCGACTCCGTGGCGTCCGGAGGTGAGTGCGATCAACTGCGCCCCGCCCACGTCGACGGTCAGCTCGATGTTGCGGCCGAGTCGCTCAGCGAGTTGGACGCGCCCGCGTAACGAACCCTCCCGGCTGGTCACGTGAATATCGCACGGGCGCAATCCGACTCGGACGCGGGTGCCGCGCTCGCAGTTCACGTCCGGAGGTACCGGCACGTCGAGCGAACCGTCACCCAGCCGGATGCGGCCGTCGTCGACGACACCGTCGAGCAGGTTGATCTCGGGCTGGCCGAGGGCGCGCGCGACGAACGTGTCCGCGGGCCGGCGCCAGATCTCCTCAGGTGTACCGATCTGCATGAGCCGGCCCTCGCGCATCACCGCGATGCGGTCACCCAGCGCCAGCGCCTCCTGGTAGTCGTGCGTGACATAGATCGTGGTGGTGTTCGACATCGCGCCGAGTTGCTTCAGCTCAGCCCGCATGGCCGCACGCAGTTTCGCGTCCAGATGGCTCAGCGGCTCGTCCAGCAGGTAGACATCGGCCGGACGGACCAGCACCCGACCCAGCGCCACGCGCTGGCGCTGACCGTTCGACAGTTCCCGGGGCAACCGGTTCTTCAAGTGATCGATGCCCAGCGTGGTGGTGACCTGGTCGATGCGCTTGGTGCGCTCGGCCTCCGAGTACGTGCCTGTGCGACCCGATTTCAGCGGCGACGCCAGGTTCTCGGCGACGGTCTTCTGCGGGTAGAGCGCATAGCTCTCGAACGCCATCGCCACGTTGCGGTGGTAGGGCTCCACCGCTGTCATGTCCACTCCGCCGATCGACACCGAACCCGAGTCGACGTCGACGAGTCCGGCGATCGACTTCAACGTGGTCGTCTTGCCGGCGCCGCTGGGGCCCAGGATCACGAAGAACTCGCCGTCGGCGATGTCGAGGGAGATGCCGTCGACCGCGCGGACGTCCTTGCCGTAGGTCTTGCAGATGTTGGTGATCGTAACCGTGGCCATCAGGCTTTCACCGCCCCGAATGACAGGCCCCGCACCAGGTATCGCTGGATCGTCAGTGCGAGGACGAGTGGTGGCAGCGCGGCGATCAACGCCGCGGCAGCCGTGAGGTTGTAGTACGCCTGGCCGCCGCCGCCCAGGAACTTGGTGATGGCGACGGTGACGGTGCCGGCGTTGCTGTCGGCCAGGATCAGCGGGAACACATAGTTGTTCCAGGCGAAGATGAACGCCAGCAGCGCTGCCGCCGCGATACCCGGGCGCACCATCGGAAGCGCCACCATCAGGAAGGCGCGCCGGCGCGTGTAGCCGTCGAGGAGTGCCGCCTGCTCCAGATCCGCGGGCAGATCCTGGAAGTAGGACCGCAGAATCCACACCACCAGCGGCATGGTGACCAGCTGCAGCACCCAGATCATCCCGACCTTGGTGTCGAACAGGCCGATCTGGTTGTAGATCACGAACAGCGGCACGATCACCATCAGCTCGGGGGCGAATCGGAACGACAGCATCTGGAACATCAGGTCGTTGCTGCCGCGGTACTGCCAGCGGCCCGCGGCGTAGGCGGCCGGGATGCCGATCACCAGCGACACGATCACCGCGCCACCACAATTGAGCAGGCTGGTGAGCAGCGACGCCTTGAAGTCCACGCTCGTCATCTGCGTGCCCTTGTCGGACACCACCGTCGCGAAGTTCGACCATGTCGGACTGAACGAGAAGTACGTCGTCGTCTGCTGTTCGGCGTTCTTCAAGGCCAGCATCAGCATCCAGAAGATCGGGAACAGCGAGAAGACGAACCAGATGACCAGACCGACGTCGGCGGCCACGGCGCCGATGGACCAGCGCCGCTGACCGGGTTGCAGTTCGGCTCGGGACAGGTTGAGGGCCATTATTACGACTCCGCTCCGGCAGCGCGGCGCTGCGCTTTTCCGAGCACGCTCACCAGGTAGCGCGCGGTGATGAACACGATGATCCAGAGCAGCAGCATGTAGGTGCTGCCCCGGGAGTAGTCCAGGTTGATGATCGAGTCCTCGAAGGCGCCGATCTGGAGGGTGCGGGTGGCCACGCCGGGGCCGCCCGCGGTCAGCACGAAGATGTGATCGAACACCTTGAGGTTGTCCATAAACCGGAAGATCACGGCGACCAGGATGTAGGGCCACAGCATCGGCAGCATCAGCTTGCGGAACATGAAGAACCAGCTGGCGCCGTCGACGTCGGACGCCTCGAACGGCTCCTTGGGCAGGGACCTGATGCCCGCGAGCACGAGGATCGCCACGAACGGGGTGAAGATCCACACGTCGACCAGGATCACCGAGAACAGGGCGTTGCTCGCCGACAGCCAGTCGAACGTGTTGCCCAGGCCGAGAACGTGATTGAGGATGCCGAACTGCGGGTTGAACATCAGCTTCCAGATGACGCCCGCGATCACCGGGGCGATCATCAGCGGCAGGATCAGGACTTTCTCGAAGATCTTGCCGATGATGCTGGACCGGTTGAGCAGCAGGGCCAGCCCGACGCCGAGCACCGTCTCGATCGCGGTGGCGGCGATGGCGAAGATCGCGGTGACCTTCACGCTCTGCCAGAACACCCGGTCCCCGAGGACCGAGGCGAAGTTGTCGAACCACACGAAGTGTGGATTCGGGTTCACGGCAGCGTAGTTGAGGAAGGCGTAGTACGCGCCGACGAAGAACGGGTAGAGGATGCCGATGACGATCACCAGGGCGGGGATCGACAGCAGATAGGGCCGCAACTTGCGGCGCCAGGTCGGCACCTCGGGGAGCTTGCGTGCGCCGGCCGAGGCATCGGGCCGCGGCGACGCCGCAGGCGCCTTGGATGTCTGAGTCGTCATCGATGCCAGAGCTCCTAGAGGTTGACCTTGGACGTGTTGGTCTTGGCGAGGCTGCGCAACCGCGACGCTGCGTCCTCACCGCCGTAGATGTCCTGCAATGCCACCGCCCAGTTCTGGGTGGTGTCGAAGAACTTCTTCTGCGGGGTGAACTGGATCTTGGACTGGCCGATGACCGTCTCGAACGCCTCGAGATAGCCGAACTGATCGGCGGCGACCCGTTTGAATGTGGTGTCGAACACCGACTTTCGGACCGGATCCGCGTAGGTACCACCCTCGACGGCCTTGTTCATCGACTCCTTGCCCGTTGCCCACTGGATGAACAACCACGCAGGCAGCTTGTTGCGCGAGTTCGCGCTCATCGCCCAGCTCCAGGTCCACAGGTTGGTCTTGTAGTTGCCGTCCGGACCGGCCGGCCCCGCGTACCACGCGATGTTGCCGGCCTCCTTGCTCGCACCCGGCTTGTTCTTCGGGTACGTGGCGCTGTCGGCGTCGTAGACCATCATCGCCTTGCCGTCTCCGAGATCGCCGGTGGCGTTGGGATAGTCGTAGGTGGTCCACGACGTCGGACCTGCCTCGTGCTGCATGGCGATCCACTTCTTCGTGAAGTCGATCGCCTTGTCGCTGTCCATCTCGGCGATGAGTTCCGAACCGTTCCAGGTGTAGTCGACGGCGCCTTCGCGGGTGTACTGCGTCATGAAGCCCGGATGGATGGTGGCCCAGGACTTGGAGCCGCGTGTGGAGATGCCGTAACGGTTCTGGGAGCGGTCGGTCAGGTCGATGGCCAGCTGGATGAAGTCGTCGAGATTGTCGGGCAAGCGCGTGATGCCCTTCTCGTCGAACACCCGCTTGTTGTAGGCGACCACGTTGTTCTCGAAACCCCACGGGATCGCCCACTGCCCGCCCGTCCCGAGCGGCTGGCCCAACTCGAAGTCCCAGCGCGTCGAGGTGCGCAGCCCGTCGAAGATGTCCTCGAAGTCGTACTCGGCGTTGGTCGCCGCACTGTTGGACAGCCAGGGGTTGAGGTCCTCGATCCACCCGGGCGGGCCGTACTGCCAGATGAAGTAGGCACCGAGCATGAACGCGTCGTGTTTGCCGGAGCCGCCGGCCAATTCGGTGTTCAGCTTGGTGAAGTAGTCCGCCTCGGGCACCAGATCGACGTTGACGTTGATGCCCGTCAACTCCGTGAACTCTTTGAGCAGCGGCTGGTAGGACAGCTGGTACGGGTGCGGGGTCTGCAGGATGTTGATGGTGGAGCCGGCCGCCTTGCGCCAATCGAACCCACCGGTCACCGCGTCCGCGCCGTTGGGCATGCTGGCCTTGCCGCCCACGCCACACGAACTCAGCACCGGCACGCTGGCGGCCGCGGCGCCGGCCACACCCAGTGCCGTCAGCATCTTTCGACGCGAGAACTGCTGCCCCATAGGGGGATTCGAGAACAGACTCATCGGGGTCCTTTTCTGGGGTGCTTTTCGTGACGTCCCTAGTTCAGGCGGGGATCAGGGAGACCTTGACCGATTCCTTGCCGCTGGCGACGAGGTCGAGACCCTGTTGGAACTCGGTCAGTGGCAGCTGGTGGGTGCAGATCTTGTCCATCGGGAGCACACCGGACTCGATCATCTTGATCGCCGCGGGCCAGCAGTAGGGACCCAGATGCGCGCCGAGGACGTCGAGTTCCTTGTCGTCGCTGATGATGCTCCAGTCGACGGTCACGTCGCTGCCGAACACGCCGTACTCGACGTACCGGCCGAGCTTGCGTAACAGGTTGAGCCCCTGCGGAACCGCCGAGGGATGTCCGGTGCCCTCCAGGTACACATCGGCGCCGTAGCCGTCGGTCAGTTCCTTGACGATCTCCACGGCGTCCTGTTCGGCGATGTTGATCGTGATGTCGGCGCCGCAGAGCTTGGCGAGCTCGAGCTTCTCGGGCGCCATGTCGAGCGCGATGACGTGCATCGGGTTCTTGGCGCGGGCGCCGGCGACCATACCGAGGCCGATGGGTCCGCAGCCGGCGACCACCACGACGTCCTCGAAGAGGATCTGCGCCCGCTCCACCGCATGCAATGAGCACGACAGCGGTTCGGCGAAGGCGGCATGCTGGGGTGCGACGTCGGCAGACACTTTGTGCACCAACGCTTCCGCTGGGTAGACCATGTAGCTGGCCATCGCCCCCGGGGTGCGCCGCTTGAAGCCGTAGAGGTCGTGGGGCTGACACATGTGGTACTGGCCCCGCTTGCAGAATCGGCACTCCCAGCACGGCACGATCTGCTCGGAGACCACCCGGTCGCCCACGGCGATGCCCCAGCGGGAGGCGGCGATCTCGTCGAGATCGACGACGCGGCCGACGAATTCGTGGCCGGGGATCACCATGGTTTCCGCCCAGGCGGGCCGGTTCTCGTCTCCCCAGAACTTCGCCGCACCGTGGTAGCACTTCAGATCGCTGGCGCAGATACCGACCGCCTCGACCTTCACGAGCGCCTCGCCAGGACCGCGTTGGGGGACCGCAACCTCCTCGAGTCGGTAGTCGTGGGGCCCGTGGCAGACCACTGCCTGCATCTTCTCGGGGATCTGAGCGGACATTCTTCGATCGGACGACGCGGTTTGATCAGACAACGCAGGTTCCTCCCTCTGTGTTCGGAGTCACAGTAGCGAAGGCGGTGCACATCTGTCCAGAACATCTGTTCAATGAACTTCTTTCCAGAGCAGACGTTCGGTGTCATACTTTGCCCATGTCTCGGCCGCCCGCGCCCGCCACCTCGTCGGCGAAGCCCGATGGCGCCGCGCCCGAGCCGGAGAGCAGTCATTTCCCCGCCACCCTGCTCTACACAGCAGCGCGGCTCTACTACGAGGACGAGGCCACCCAGGCCGAGATCGCCGAGCAACTGGGCACCAGCCGAGCGACGGTGAGCAGGCTCCTCGCCGAGGCGAAACGCCAAGGCATCGTGCGTATCGAGGTGGTCCCGCCGGCCCAAGCCCGACCCACGGAGCTGGCCGACCGGGTGGCCCGGGCCCTGAATCTGAACACCGTCTACCTGTCGCCGCCTCTGCCCGCGCCCGGACCCGGACGCAGCGTCGTCGACATCATGGGGCGGGTGCTCGCGCCGGCGACGGCACGGGCGCTCGCCGAAGCGGGTTTGCTCCCGGGTGACGTGCTGCTGGTCTCCTCCGGCCGCACGGTCTACGAGCTGGCCCAGCACGAACTCACCTCGCTGCCCGGCGTGGTGGTGACCCCCACTGTCGGCGGCAACGACCAGCCCTACGAGTGGTATCAGACCAACGAGATCACGCGGCTGGTCGCCAATCGCGTCGGCGGGCGTGCCAACTACCTTTTCGCACCGGCACTTCCGGGACCCGCGCTGTATGACTCCCTGCTCGAGGATCCGAGCATCCAGCGCGTGCTGCACCAGTGGCCGCATGCCCGGTGCGCGCTGATGGGTGTCGGCGCGCCACCGCTGACCCGCTCGGACATCCCCCAATTCGTGCCGACCGGCTCGACGTCGCTGCGCGCCGCCGTCGGCGACGTGTGCTCGCGCTTCTACGACCGCAACGGCACCCCCGTCGACTTCGACGGTGCAGAACGGCTGATCGCGCTGGAACTGGAGACACTGCGCCACATCCCGGTCACGATCGCGGTGGCTGTCGGCAAGGACAAGGTGGAATCCATCACCGCCGGCGCCCGCGGCGGGTACTTCAACCGACTCGTCACCGATCCGGGTACCGCCGAGGCGCTGCTGGCGGCCACCGATGACCCCACCGATGCGCAGGTAGCACAGGAGGTTTCGTGACCACCACCGCCGAGCAGAGATACTCCGGGGCGATGCGGCTGGACGGCAAGCGCGCGCTGATCACCGGCGCCACCAAGGGCATCGGCGCCGACATCGCCCGTGCGTTCGCCGCTGCCGGCGCCCATTTGGTACTGAGCGGGCGCGACGAGACCGAACTGGCGCAGGCGCGACAGTCGCTCGGCGATCAGTACGGAGTCGAGGTCCGTGCCGTCGTGGCCGACCTCGCCGACCCAGAGGGTCCGGCGGCGTTGAGCCGCACCGCTCCCGAGGCGTTCGGCGGTCTCGACATCCTCGTCAACAACGCCGGCATCTCGCTGCCCGAACCTGTCGTCGCGACCACCGCGGAGAACTTCGACGCCACGCTCGCGGTGAACCTGCGGGCTCCCGCACTCCTGGCAGCCCAGGTCGGAGCGCTCATGGTGGAGCAGGGCACCGGTGGCGCCATCGTCACCGTCGCCTCCGCGGCAGCGCTGGCCCCGCTACCGGAGCACTACGCCTACTGCGCATCCAAGG
This sequence comes from Mycobacterium sp. IDUB_1, assembly GCF_055419625.1. Taxonomy (NCBI): domain Bacteria; kingdom Bacillati; phylum Actinomycetota; class Actinomycetes; order Mycobacteriales; family Mycobacteriaceae; genus Mycobacterium; species Mycobacterium sp. IDUB_1. The sequence goes on from NZ_JBVAYA010000007.1 coordinate 29,901, forward strand.
CCGGCCTGGTGATGGCGACCAAGGTCCTCGCTCGCGAACTGGGACCGCACGGCATCCGCGCGAACTCGGTGTGCCCCACGGTCGTGCTGACCGAGATGGGCCAGAGGGTGTGGGGCGAGGAAGCCAAGGCTGCGCCGATGATCGCCCGAATCCCGCTGGGCCGCTTCGCCGTTCCGCACGAAGTGTCCGACGCGGTGGTGTGGCTGTGCTCTGATGCGGCGAGCATGATCAACGGCGTCGACCTTCCGGTCGACGGTGGCTACACGATGGGCTGAGCCGGCTCAGTCGACGGTGCCGGCGTCGGCGGCTGCCAGCCGGTGGACCTGCTCCCGCGTGGCCGGATACAGCTGCGCCCACGTCGCGAAGAGCTCCTCGTAGCGGGCTCGATTGCTCGGGTCGGGCGTGATCTCACGCTCGATCGTGGCCCAATCCGTCTCGGGCGGAACCAACCCCACCCCGATACCGGCCAGCAGTGCGTCACCGTAGCTTGCTCCGATGGCCTGCTCGGGCACCAGCTGCGAGCGTCCGGTGACATCGCTGACCGCCTGCGCCCACACCGGGCTCTTGAGACCGCCGCCGACCGCGACGGTGCGACGTGCCTCGTGGGCGTCGTCGAACCGGTCCAGGATCTGCCGGATGCCGAAGGCGATACCTTCATAGGCCGCCCGGAAAAGATGCCCGCGCCCGTGCCGCAAGGTGAGACCGGCAAGCACACCGCGGGCGTTCGGATCGAACACCGGAGTGCGCTCACCAGCCAGGTACGGCAGCATCAGCAGCCCCTCGCTACCCGCGGGCACGGCCAACGCCTCGGCGGTCAGTTCCTCGAAAGAGGGCTTGCCCGTGAGTGATTGCAGCCAGTTGATCATCGTGCCCGCCGTCGAGGTGCCTGCTGCGAGCGCCAGCGTTCGGGGATCGACTCCTGCAGTGGTCCACAGCGTGGGATCGCTGTGGTACTCGTCGATCACCTGGACCAGGAACATCGTCGAGCCGTACATCAGCATCTGGTCCCCGGGACGGCGCACGCCGACCGAGAACGCCTCCGAGTACGCGTCGACGGTCCCCGCGGCGACCGGAACGCCTGCCGGCAATCCCGTCTCGCGGGCGGCCACGGCGCTGACCTGTCCGACGACATCGCTTGGCCACACCAGGGACGGCAGCGGCAGCGGCCCGCAGATGCGCTCGGCCCACTCCCGGTTCCAGTCGAAGTCACGGGTGGCGTACAGCGGGTCGCACTGGCTCGCGGTGTGGTGATCCATCACATACTCGCCGGTGAGCTTCGCGGCGATGAAGGAGTTGGAGCCGTACCAGCCGGCAGCGGCGTCGAACACATGCGGCTCGTGATTGCGCACCCACTCGATCTTCGGCCCGACAGCTTGACTGGACAGCAAGGTGCCCGCCCGTTCGAGGATCTTGTCCTCGCCCAATTCCGCTGTCAACGAGTCGATTTCGGCGTGCGCACGGGTATCGATGCCGTACAGGATGGCCGGCCGCAGCGGGCGCAGATCGGCGTCGCAGAGCACCAGGCAGGGACCCACACCGCTGACACACACGCCGGCCAGGGATGCGTTGGCCGGTTGGCGGGCCATCAGCGCGCTGCTGATCGCGCACACCTCACGCCACCACACCGCCTCGGCGTCGACCTCGGCCCACCCCGGCCGCGGAAGATCCATCCCGTGAGCGATGGTCTCCGTGGCCAGCACTGTGCCCGAGCTGTCGACGAGAACTCCCTTGGTGCTTCCTGTTCCCATGTCGATGCCGAGCAGCGTGTCCACGACCCAACCCTACGTGCAGGAGCACAATCGCTGGCGTGGACTTCCGTCGACTCCAGCTGCTCCTCGCACTGTCGCGCCTCGGTTCGATGCGGGCGGTCGCCGACGAGTACCACCTCACCACCTCGACCGTGTCGGCGCAGATCGCCGCCCTGACACGCGAGACCGGGGCGCAACTGATCGAGCCGCAGGGCCGACGGGTGCGGCTCACCCCGGCGGGACGGCGCCTGGCCGATCACGCGGTGACCATCCTCGCGGCGGTGGACCGCGCACGACTGGATCTGGACGCCGGTGCCGACCCGGCCGGCACCGTCCGTGTCGGCGGGTTCGCGACCGGAATCCGCGTGTCGCTGCTGCCAATCGCCGCAGCGTTTCGCCGACGACTGCCGCAGGTGGACTTCATCATCAGCGAGTACGAGCCGGTGGAAGCGTTTCGGCTGCTGACCGCCGACGACCTGGACCTGGCGCTCACCTACGACTACAACCTGGCGCCGGCATCCCCGGGGGCTCTGCTGGAATCGGTGCCGCTCTGGTCGATCCGCTGGGGTCTCGGGGTGCCGAGTGGCACCGCGCGCACCATGACCACGCTGCGCGACTACTCCGACCAGACGTGGATCGTGAACTCCCGCAACACCGCTGACGAGGATGCGGTGCGCACACTGGCGTCGCTGTCCGGCTTCACCCCGCGGATCGCCCATCAGATCGACAGCCTGGATCTGGTGGAGGAACTGATCACCGCGGGCTACGGGGTGGGACTTCTGCCGATCGAGCGCCCCACCGCCGCCGGGGTGACGGTGTTGCCCCTGACCGGCCCCGACGTCGTGCTCACCGCGTACGCCGTCACCAGGATCGGGCGCGCCGACTGGCCGCCGCTACGGGCCGTGCTGGACGCCGTGCGACCGCCCCCGGGCGAACCGCTGCCGCGCGCGATGTGGCCACGGCCTGAGGCCGCACGGCTCACGTGAGGATCAGCGGAAGGTCAGGCCCTCGGCCATTCGGTAACGGTCGAGAACCTCCGGCGTGGGCTCTGCCTCGTGGACGGTGGTGTCCGCCAGGGACCACTGCGGTGGGTTCTGGCCACCCGCCAGCGCCCAGGCCGCCTGCCTCGCCGCGCCGAGCGCGACGTATTCCGCCGGTGCCGGAACATACACGGGCGCACCGAGAACGGCCGGCGCCACCGCTCTGACCGCCGCCGAGCGTGCCCCGCCGCCGATCAAGATGATGCGGTCGACCGCGACGCCGTGTGCGCGAATCTTGTCGATGCAGTAGGCCATGGACGCCAGCAGACCCTCGACGGAGGCCCGAGCGATGTTGGCGGAGTTGAGGTTTCGCGTGGTGATGCCGTGCAGCGCGCCCGTGGCGTCGGGCAGGTTGGGTGAGCGTTCCCCGTCGAGATACGGCACCAGCGTCAAGCCGTCGGCGCCGACGGCAGCGCTGAGCGCGAGCCGGTCGAACTCGTCGAACTCGACGCCGAGCATGCGCGCCACCGCGGCGAGCACAGGCGCCCCGTTGAGCGTGCAGACCAGCGGCAGCTGCCGTCCTGTCGCATCGGCGAACCCCGCGACGATGCCCTCGGGGTCGCACGGCGCCGTCCCACCGACGGCGCTGACCACACCCGAGGTGCCCAGCGACACCACACAGTCGCCCGGCCCGGCGCCCAGGCCGAGCGCGGCCGCGGCGTTGTCCCCCGCGCCGGCCCCCAGGAGCGCGCCGTGGGCGGTCTGCGACGCCGAACCGGCGGGGTCGACGACGGTCGGCAGCGTCGGGCGTCGCCCGCGCATTGCCAGCTCGAGCAGTTCGACGTCGTAGGAATCGGTCGCGGCTGAGAAGTACCCCGTGCCGCTGGCGTCACTGCGATCCGTGGTCAGCTCGCCGATGTCGGTGGCGCCCGACAGCCGCCATGTCAGCCAATCGTGCGGGAGGCAGACCGCGGCGGTGGCATCGGCATGCTCCGGTTCGTGATCGGCCAGCCACCGCAGCTTGGTGGCGGTGATGGCGGCGACGGGCACGACGCCTGTGCGCTGTGCCCATCTGTCGGGGCCGCCGAGTTCGTCGACCAGATCGGCCGCCGCACCGGCAGAGCGGGTGTCGTTCCACAGCAACGCGTCGCGGACGACGTTCCCCGATGCGTCCAGGCACACCATGCCGTGCTGCTGCGCGCCGACGGAGACTGCAGCGACGTCGTCGATGCCGCCCAGCTCGTCGAACGTCGCTCGGAGCGCGTCCCACCAGTGCGCCGGCGCCACCTCGGTGCCGCCCGGGTGGGCACTGGTGGCCGACCGGACGGTTCGGCCGGTCTCGGCATCACAGATCAGCACTTTGCACGACTGGGTGGACGAGTCGATTCCCGCGACGAGTGGCACGCCTGCGAAGCTACCCCGGCACGTCACCCGGTCGGGTTTGGTCGCCGAATCGCGTGGGAACATGTCCGGCATGTTGATCCGTCGCGTTGCGCGTCCAATGCTGTCCGCCGTGTTCATCTCCCGAGGGGTCGAGGCCCTGCGGAGCCCCAAACCCGCAGCCCAGTCCACGCAGAACACTCTCGACGGGCTCAGCAAGCTCCCCGATCCGGTCAGCACCAACCTGCCGTCGGATGCCGAGACGGTGGCCCGGATCAACGCGGCCGTTCAGATCGGCGGCGGGCTGCTGCTGGCGACGGGGAAGCTCCCGCGGTTCGCATCGGCGGCGCTGGCGCTGACCGTGGTGCCGGGTTCCCTCGGCGGACACAACTTCTGGAACGAGACCGATCCGCAGCGCAAGGCCGACGAGCGGCGCGCGTTCGTCACCGACATCAGCCTCATCGGAGGCCTCATCATCGCCGCGGTGGACACCGAGGGTAAGCCGTCGCTCGGCTGGCGCGGCCGGCGCGCAGCACGCAAAGCCGCCGAGGCGGTGACAGCCGCACTTCCCGTCGGCGCGGCCGCCGGCGGTTCGTTGGCGGACAGCGAGTTCGCCGACAAGCTGGGCCACGGCCTGCAGGTCGGCGCTGAGCGCGGTCGCGAACTGGCCCACATAGCGCGGGAACGCGGCGGCGAATTCGCCGAGGTCGCGCGCGAACGCGGCGGCGAACTCGCCGAGGTCGCGCGCGAACGCGGCGGCGAACTCGCCGAGGTCGCGCGCGAACGCGGCGGTGAACTCGCCGAGGTGGCTCGCGAACGCGGCGGCGAGTGGGCGGTGCTGGCCCGCAAACGTGGCGAGGAATTCGCCGACGTGGCACGCGACCGTGCACCCGAGCTGGCCGATGCCGCCCGTGAGCGCGCCCTTCGCTCGGCCGACATCGCACGCGAGCGCGCCGCAGAACTGGCCGACACCGCGGGTTCCGAGGTCAAGAAGCGCCGCAAGCAGCTGCGCTGACCCCTGCACAGAAGAAGCAGCAGCCCCCGCGAAGCCCTTTCGCGGGGGCTTCCTGCTGGGTACGGTGGGCTCGCAATCCAGCCGCCGCCACAAGGAGCTCCCCGATGACCAGCGACTATCCCCCGCAGTCCGGCCAATACGGCTACCCGGGGTCGTACCCGCCGCCCGGCGGCGGCGCCCAACCCGGCGGCGTCGGCGTGCGCTTCGCCGCCCGGTTCATCGACGGTCTGATCGTCGGCATCGTCGGCAGCATCATCGTCTTCGCGATCGGCGCGATGTCCAACGTCTGGATCACCGGGCTGTTCACCGGCGCGCTGAGCTTCGCCTACTACGTGGCGTTCGAGGTCACACAGGGCTGGACCCCGGGCAAGAAGCTGCTCGGCCTCAGTGTGCACGGTCCCGGCGGTGCACCCAAACCGACTGCCGCACAGTCGGCGATCCGCAACTCGTGGACGCTGCTGCCGATCATCCCGTTCATCGGCGGCCTGCTCGGCGTGGTGGCGATCGTCGTCATCGCGGTGACGATCAACAGCAGCCCCACCAAGCAGGGCAAGCACGATGAGCTCGCCGGCGGCACCCAGGTGCTGAAGGCCCCCTGAAAGCCTGAGGCCCGCCGCTGGACTCAGATGACGAGTCCGAGCAGCAGCACCAGGATCAGGCCAGTCACCGAGAGCACCGTCTCCATCACCGACCAGCTCTTGATGGTCTGTCCGACGCTCATCCCGAAGAACTCCTTGATGAGCCAGAAGCCGGCGTCGTTGACGTGGGAGAAGAACAGCGAGCCGGCACCGATCGCGAGCACCACCAGCGACACCTCACCGGTGCTCAAGCCCTCGACCAGACCCAGCATCAGCGACGACGCGGTGATGGTGGCGACCGTGGCCGAGCCCGTCGCGAGCCGGATCAGCACCGCGAGTGTCCAGGCGAGCAGGACCACCGAGACATTGGCGCCCTTGGCCCAGTCGGCCAGCAGCGTGCCGATGCCGGTGTCGACGAGCAGCTGTTTGAACCCGCCGCCCGCGGCGACGATCAAGATGATGCCCGCGACGGGCGGCAGCGACGATTCGATGCATTTGACGATCTGATCGCGGGTCATCGCGGCCCCGCGGCCGAGCGTGAAGATCCCGACGATCACGGCGATCAGCAGCGCCATCAGCGGCCGGCCCAGGATGTCGAAAGTCTGTCGCAGCACGTTGTTCTCGTCGTCGATGAAGATGTCGACCAGCGCTTTACCCATCATCAACGCGACCGGCAGCAGCACGGAGAAGATCGTGATGCCGAAGCTCGGGCGGGTGCGCTGCGCGACCGTCTGCATGCCGCCGCGCCCGGCCTCACCTGGGCCCGCGCTGCCGGTGCCGCCGTTCCCATCGCCACCGCCACGGACGTCGTCAGCGTTGAAGCGGTCAGGAATGTCGATGACGACCCAGCGTCCGGCCAGCTTCCCGAACAGCGGCCCTGCGACGATGACGGTGGGGATCGCCACGGCCACACCCAGGGCGAGCGTGACGCCGAGGTCGGCTCCGAGCAGGTCGATCGCGGTGAGCGGACCGGGATGCGGTGGGACGAGCCCGTGCATCGCGGAAAGGCCTGCCAGAGCGGGGATTCCGATGGTGATCAACGACAGACCCGAGCGCTTGGCGACAAGGTAGATGACGGGCATCAGCAGCACGACGCCGATCTCGAAGAACATCGGGAGACCGATGATCGCACCGACGACGGCCATCGCCCACGGCAGTGCACGTGGTGAGGCGCGGCCGACGATGGTGTCGACGATCTCGTCGGCACCACCCGAATCGGCGAGCAGCTTCGCGAACATCGCGCCCAGCGCGATCAGGATGCCGACACCGGCCGCCGTGGTACCGAATCCGTCGGAGAACGATCCGAGGACGTCGCCGACGTTCATGCCCGCGACGATCCCGACGGCCAGCGCGCCGAAGATCAACGACAGGAACGGATGAAGCTTCGCCACGGTGATGAGCACGACGATCAGTGCGATACCCGCCAGTGCCGCCACCACGAGTTGCCAGCCCGATGCGACGGGCTCCGGTAACTCGGTGTCCGCCGCGAGGACGGTCAGCATGGTCGCTGGTGATGTGGGTGACGAGATCATCACTTCTCCTGTTCGATCGCCGAAGCTGTTGTGGTGCAATAGGTGTCGATGATGGCGTCGATGCTCTGATCGACGTCGATGGTGGTGCCCGGTTCGTCGGCGTCCAGCGGCTCGAGGGTCGTGAACTGCGAGGCCAACAGCGACGCGGGCATGAAATGCCCTGGCCGGCTCGCCTGCCTGCGGGCGATGACGTCCGGCGTACCGCTGAGGTGCAGGAACAGCACACCCGGGCAATGCCGGCGCAACTGCTCCCGGTAGCTGCGCTTGAGCGCAGAACAGCTCATCACCCCGCCGTCCTCGCAGCGTTGCATCAGCCAGTCGCCGATTGCTTCGAGCCAGGGATACCGGTCGCCGTCGTCCAGGGGATGGCCGGCCGTCATCTTGGCGATGTTGGCGGCGGGGTGGAAGTCGTCCGCGTCTGCGAACGGCACCCGCAGCCGCTGCGCCAAGGCGGCGCCCACAGTCGACTTGCCCGAACCTGATACGCCCATGACCACCACGGGTGACGCCACCTTGTTCTCCTCACGCGGCCCACTTCCGGAGCCGGCTACCGCGCCGACTTCCCTGCTGTGCCTGCCGTCACACACGATGCCTTAATAGGCATACGATTGCAAGTAGATATCGATATCTATCTGATTATTCGAGGTGGCTGCCGCGTATGACAGGATGATTGCGTGTCCGAGACGCCGTCCGCAGCGCTACACGGCAGCGTGCTGAGCGCGCTGGGCGCGGCCATCGTGTCCGGCACCCACGCAGCCGGGGACGTCCTGAACCTGGACGGCGTCTGTGCCCGCTACCAGGTGTCGCGCAGCGTCGCCCGGGAGGCCATCCGCGTGCTCGAATCCATGGGCATGGTGGCCTCACGCCGCCGCGTGGGCATCACGATCCAGCCGGCCACCGCGTGGAACGTCTTCGACCCCCGACTGATCCGATGGCGCCTGGACTCCGACGACCGCGCCCGGCAACTCGCCTCACTGTCGGAACTGCGACGCGGGTTCGAACCGGCAGCCGCCGCGTTGGCCGCGCAGCGCGCCGATCCGCACCAGTGCCGCATCATGGCCGCGGCTGTCTCCGACATGGTGATGCACGGGCGCTCCGGGGACCTCGAGTCGTACCTGTTGGCCGACAAGGTTTTTCACCGGACACTCCTGGAGGCCAGCGGTAACGAGATGTTCCGCGCCCTCTACGATGTGGTCGCCGAGGTGCTCGCCGGCCGCACTCATCACGGCATGATGCCTGACACCCCCAACCCGGCGGCGATCGCGTTGCATGACGAGGTGGCCCGTGCGGTCCGGCTGGGCGACCCCGATGCCGCCGAGACGGCGATGCGGGTGATCATCGACGAGGCGGCCTCGGCCGTCGCCGGCGACGACTGAGATCAGCGCCGGGGCGCATAGGTGTAGTCGATCTTGGTGCCGTCGACGGCGGTCACCGTGAGCACCAGCTCGGCCCGTTCCGTGCCCGACACCACTGTGCAGTCGACGGTGTTGCCGACCCGGCCCTCCAGGCTGCCGCCGCACACCGCCGAGTCCGGTCGCCTGTTCACCCTGGCGGCGAGCTCGTCGAGCAGCGACGACTCCAGCTCCTCCTTGGTGAGTAGCGGCACCACGTCGAAGGTCATCGTCAGCCCCGTGACGCTGGTGACCGTGGCCGTGCGACGCACCGGAGTACCCCCGGCGGACACATCGCACTGTGCGACCGCACCGGCACGACCCGGCAGCCCCGAGAAGCACGCCACCGCGTCCGGCGTGCTCGCCACCAGTCGCGCCACGGCACGTTCCAGTTGAGGTCGAGACAGCGCGGGAATCATCTCGTAGACGATCGAGGCGCCGTCGATGTCGGTGACGGTGACGATCGGCTCGAAGCTGTTCGTCGGACTCAGCACCACGTCGCATCGAGCAGACTGCCCGACTTCACCGACCAGCGGCTCCTTGCAGACCACCGACTCCGGCTTCTCCCCCGCCTTCGCCAGGCGCGCAGCGATGTCGGCCTGCAGATCCTCGGGCGCCACGGCGGGGATCGCGTCGGAACTCACCGGCGAACTGCAGGCCGGCAGGACGCTGCAGCCGAGAGCCAGCCCGGCGAACACCCCGATCAGCTTGGCCATCTGCCTGCCCGTCACCCCCGACCCACGGTGCTGGGGACGTTAGCAGACCTGCGCCCGCGGGGTGATTGACTGCGGGGGTGCGCAACCCTTCTCGCCCGATCACGCTCGCCCGCCGCTTCTTCGACCGGATCGAGCCGGTCCACGCCGTGACCTACTTCGCGCCGGAGGCCCGCGCGGCCCTGGACGGCCTCGGCTACCGCGGCTTCTGGATGGGTTACTTCGCCGCCCGGTCCGCACCGCTGGGCATCGTCCCGGCCGAAGTCGTTACCGCGGCGTTCTACAACTTCACCGCAGATCGGGTCGCCACAGCGCTGCCCGCCGCGTGGGATGTGGCTCCTCCGGCCGACGCCCTGCGCGCCCGTGAGGAGGGCGCGGTGGCGGCGCTGCGGCGCAGCGGTGTCACCGACGCAGACGCACAGACCGCGGCGGAGCTGGCCGCTCGCGCGGCGGTGGGTGCCGACCTCGACGGTCGCGTGCTGTACGCGGCCAACCGATCGCTGACGTGGCCGAGCGAGCCACTGCCACGGCTGTGGCACGCGGCCACCCTGCTGCGCGAGCATCGCGGCGACGGCCACGTCGCCGCGCTCTCCGCCGAAGGTCTGTCCGGCCGCGAATGCAACGTGCTGCACGCCGCTGCCGGCCGGGTGCCCGAGCAGATGATCAGGCGCAGCCGCGACTACGACGACACACAGTGGGCCGCACACAGTGATGCGTTGCGAGAGCGCGGGTTGCTCGACGACGCCGGCGCCATCACCGACCAGGGCCGCGCGCTGAAACAGCACATCGAGGACAGGACCGACGCGCTCGCCCTGCCCGCCCTGGACGCGCTCGACGATGACGAGGTCGAGGCGCTGTTCGGTGCACTGACGCCGATCACCCGCGCCGTGATCGCGGCGGGCGACGTGCCCGCAGGCACGCCGATGGGGCTGCGTCGCGACGATCTCGACGACGCCCACGCCCATCTCCGATGACCCCTCAGCGGGGCCCGTACATGATGAGCGCCACGCCCAGCAGGGCCACCAGCGCGCCTGCCACATCCCAGCGATCCGGGCGGAACCCGTCCAGGGCCATACCCCAGAGCAGGGAGCCGGCGATGAACACGCCACCGTACGCGGCGAGCACCCTGCCGAAGTGGGCGTCGGGTTGGAACGCGGCGACGAATCCGTAAGCGCCCAAGGCGATCACACCGGCCCCCATCCACAGCCAACCTCGGTGTTCGCGCACTCCCTGCCACACCAGCCACGCCCCGCCGATCTCGAGAACCGCTGCGAGAACGAACAGTGCGGCGGATTTGGCGACCATGGGGCTCAGTGGTGCGCGCTGGTACTCGAGGTGTGACACGCCTGCGGCGGGGTGTCGATGACGTCGAGTGCGGGGTTGCGATCGAAGAAGCCGAAGGGCTTGAGCCAGAACGAGACGATGTCGGCGGGCATCACCGGCCAGTCCTCGGGCCGAGTGATGTGGTGGATACCGAACACATACCAGAGCACCACGTCGGTGTTCTCGATCGGCCGGTCGGCAGCCGTCCACTGGGTCAATCCGGTGTCCCGAGCCGATTGGTTGACGAATTCGCCTGCAGGCCAACGCTCGTCGGGACGGTTCGGGGTGACCCAGAGGGTATGGGCGATCACCCCCGCACGCTGCAGCACCGGTGAGGCGGGGTCGAACATCGGCGGGATGGCACCGGTGGGCACGAGCTTGTACGCCGGATGGGCGCCCAGTCCGGTGACCACGTTGGGGTTGACCACCTTCCAGGCGCGCTGCGTGCCGAAGTCGACATCCTGGCGGGCCTCTTTCTCGCTGCGCAGCGGGACATTGCGCGTCACGACCGACAGGCCGTAGGGATTCTCGGGACCGATCGGCTCTGCCGCCGACTCGCTCATCACGACCGTGTTGTCCGTGCCGTCGACGTCCATGTCGAGGCGGGCCACCAGGAAGTGTTGGTGGAAAGGCGCATACGTGCGTTCGTCGACGATCGTGCCGTTGGGGCTGGGCGCACCGGCCGGCAAGGGCGTGGTCACCATGATGCCGGTCGCGCGGACCTCGCATTCGATGTTGCCGTCCTGGTAGAGACGCCAGTAGACCAGGTATTCGTAGTTGGCGACGGTGACGTGGAACGACAGCGTGAGCCGGCGCATGCGGCGCACCTCGGCACCGATGTCGTGGTCGACGTGCTTCCACAGCACGGCGTTGTCCTCTTCGTGCAGGCAGATCGCGTTGGTGATGCGGTACGGCTCCCCCGCGCTGTCGTGCAGCACGGCATCGAGATACCGGATCTCCCCCAGACAGTCACAGCCGAGCTCCAACGACGTCGTCATGAAGCCCAGGCCCCACTCCCCGATGTCGAAAGCGGTGCGCCGGTAGTGATCCGGTGATGGATCGCGGTAGGGCACCACCATCTCGGCGAACGACATCCGGTGGGCGACCGACCGGTCACGGTCCCCGTCCCGGTACCGGACCGTGTGCAGCGTCATCCCCTCACGGTGGTTGAAACCCACACGCAGCGACCAGTTCTGCCACGTCACCAGATTCCCGTCGACGGAAAACGACGGCCCCTCGGGCTGGGTGATGTGCAGCGGCTTCAGCGGTTCCCGGCGGCTGCGGCCGAGAATCCGGTCCGGGATGTGCCGAGGTACATACTCCCCCATCACCTCCGGCGGCGTCGCACCGCCGGAGGGCGAGAACGGTCCGACGTCCTCGATGCGTACCAGCTCCATCGCGTTGAGGTCGATCACGCAGTGCAGACCGCTGAGCAGCCGTGCGTACGGGTTGGCACCGGGCGCGCCCTTGACCCAGCTGTCCGACCAGCCGATGCGCCGGTCGCGCAACTCCGGCGGCGCCACCGCGTCACCGTAGGTCCAGGTGTCGAAGAACACGAGGTCGATGTCGGTGACGCCACGACCTCGCAGCGCGGTGACGACGTCGGGGTGGCTGCGCAGAAGTCGGTCGCACTCGGCGAACTCGTCGACGGTGAAGTTGGCCTGGACACCGGGGACGTGCTCGAACGACTCGACGCGGTCGTCGGTCAGCGAGACCACGCTCTTGTAGGTGGCGTTCGTGCTGCGGTCGAAGCACACCACCGACGCACGGCGCACGGGCCGCCGTGCGTCGGCGTCGAAGTCGGCGAGCTCGGCCTTGGACGGTTCGATCAGCTCGATCGAGGCGAATCGCCACCCTCTGCGCTCCCCCGACGGTGCCGCCTGCACGCCGTGCTCGCGGTGCAATAGCGCGGCGATCGTGCGGAATTCGGCCTCGTCGAGCGGGTCGAGCGGGTGGTCTGCAGGTGTGGGGAGCGCATCAGGCACCCGTTCACGCAACCACACCGCGCAGCGGTCAGCACGTTATTGCGCGAACTCGAACGTCTTCCACACCTCGCGCCGCTCCGCGTGCGGATCGTGCTCCACGCGACGCCGCCTGTCCAGCACCATGACCGCGCGCTCGTCGTGGTCGTACTGCGGCCAGTCACCGCCCGGTGTCCCGCCTGAGGCGAAGCCCAGCCACCGCTTCTGGATGTCGTCGCTGACCTTTCCCGCGACGCGTGCGTCGAGGCCGGCGGCCAGCAGCTTGCCGTATCGGGACCGATAGACGTCGAAGACCGCGAGCAACTCCATCGCGTGCGTGGCGCCCAGCCCCGACAGGTGCAGGGCACGCGTCGCGTAGTCGTAGCGGTACACATACGTCGGCGCGTGCCGGCTGTGCGCTTCGGCGATCTGCCACATCGCGGACGCAAAGACGAAATCGCCGCCGAGCCGTACGCAGGCCTTGGGGTTCGGATAACCCGGGTAGGCCGCCAGAATCCGTTCGCGCACACCGGGTTCGGCTTGCGAGAACAGGCGCTCGATGGCCGTCTCGGTGGTCGGCAACAGTTTGAGGAAACGGGTGAACAGCTTGCCTTCGTCGGCGTTGGTCCCCACGATCAGCGGGACGCGATGCGCCGTCCCGTCGGCCATCGCGTCAGCAGGATTGGTCGGCAGGTACTCGGTGTCAAAGGCGGGCCCGATTGCGAAGGCGCCCAACATCTCTCGCTGCCCCTCGATGATCAGCGCTTCCAGCGCCATCACCAGCTCCGCGGGTCGGGTGCGCATCAGCACCTCGGCTGCATCGGATTCCGTCGCGCCCAGGAGGTGGGCGAACCGCACGGCGTACTGCTCGGCGACATCGGCTCCGCGGGTCATGCCGCTGCTGGGGCTCTGCGCGATCGCCCGGGCGAACAGTCCACCGGCGTCAGGAGTGGCGAGCAGCGTCGCGACCGCGTGGGCACCGGCGCTCTCGCCGAAGATCGTAACGTTGTCGGGGTCACCTCCGAACGCGGCGGCGTTCTCACGCACCCACCGCAACGCCATCACCAGATCCCGCAGGAACAGGTTGTCGTCGATCGGATGCTCAGGCGTGGACAGCGAGGACAACTCCAGGCAGCCCAGCGCGCCGAGCCGGTAGTTCACCGACACGTACACGCACCCACGCCGCGCCAGCGAGGCACCGTCGTAGATCGGAGTCGCCGAACTCCCCAGCAGGTAGCCACCGCCGTGGATGAACACCATCACCGGGAGCGGCCCGCTGTCGGAACGGGCGTGCGGCTCGCTGTCGGACCCGGCGGGAGCCACCACGTTGAGCGTCAGACAATCCTCGCTCATCGGCTGGTACTTGCCCGGCCGCAGGAGCGTGTACATGCGCTGCTGCGGTGCACACGGCCCGAACCCGTGACAGTGCCGCACCCCCGACCACGGTTGAACCGGGACGGGTGCGCGGAAGCGCAGCGGCCCCACGGGCGGCTTGGCGTAGGGAATGGACCGCCAGCGGTGAACGCCATCGCGGGTGAACCCCTCGACGACGCCGGATGCGGTTCTGACCCGCACGGTGTGCTCGTGCATCCTCCCGACGGTAGCGAATCGACGCCCGGCCTGCCTCGCCAGCCGTGCCGTGTCGGGCAGCTAGCCTGGCGGAATGCGCATGGCCGGCCTGCTCGCAGCGGCGACCCTGGTCGCCGGTTGCGCACAATCGACCGACGGCAGGCCGGAGTCGGCATCGCAGAACGCGGCCAGGCCCACGGCCACCACCAGCACCGCTGTCGCTCCGTCGACCACGCCGGCCGCGGCAGCGCCGCCCGACGGCGCGTCGATCGACGAGGTCATCGCGTTCATCGAGGCGGGGACACCCGCCGACGCCGCCACCTTCCACGTCGCGTTCCGCGACGGAGTCACCACCCGTCTCGGTGACGACGTCGCCTTCACCGCCACTTCGGGGGCCCCGTCGGGTACCACCCAGTGCATGACCACAGCGGACGGCCTGACATGCCTGCTGGACCTGGCCACACCGCCGCCCCCACCGCCGGACGCCGAGGGAGTGTGGAAGCCGGGGTGGGTCGATTTCCCCGGTGACGAGCTGCGCGTCGGGGCGCTGCGCGCAGATCCGGGGCCGTTCATCGCCGGATCGGGGCCCGAATTGCCCAGCGGGGGCGCCCTGAGCATCGGCGACACCCGCTGCCGCAGCGACGCCGCCGGCCTGTACTGCGTGAACTACGCCCGCCGCTCGGCGGTGCGAATCAGCGCCGACGGCGTCGCTCCGTTCGGCTGTCTGCAGCCGATGACGCCTCCGGCCGGTGTCGGAACAGCGTTCCGCTGCTGATCCCTCAGGGGATCTACGGTCGCGCCTTCTCCCGGGCTCGGCCCGGATAGGCCTGGGTCATGCCCACCGCCCCCACGATCACCACGACCGGGATCACCGCCTTGGTGAGGTGCACCGTGATCGGTGCGGTGGCCGCGAGGTAGCCGAGCACCGCGATCAGCGCGAACACCAGTGCCCACATGAGCGTCAACACCTGGTTCGTGCGGCGGAACGCGGCCTCCTCCCAGTCCTGCCGCGGCGCCGACGCCGGGGCGTATTGGGCGGTGAACGGCTCGAACGCCAGCGAACCCAGAGTCATCGCCGCGAGCACTCCGCTCGACAGCGTCGTGGCGTAGGTGTCCATCCAGTCCCGGTCCTCGGCGCCGATGACCAGGCCCACCACAGTCACACCGGTGAAGAACACGACGGTGACGACGTCGAGCAGGCGCACCCCGGCGAAGCCGGCCGATACCCCCAGGATCACCGTCGCAAGCACCGCGCAGATCGCACCGAACAACCAGGTGCTCGGGCCGTCAGCCACCACCCAGTAGATGATCCACGGGACGAACCCGACGAACGGGCTGCGCTCGAACCATTCGTCCACGCCGCAAGAGATACCAGACTTTCGCCGCACCCGGCCGGTCAGGCGACTCCTTTGCGCTTCAGGATCGGCAGCACGCCCTCGGCGAACCAGTAGGCCTCTTCCAGGTGCGGGTAGCCCGACAGGATGAACTCGTCGAAACCCAGGGAGTGGTACTCGAGAATCAGATTGGCCACCTCCTCGTGCGAGCCGACCAGCGCTGTACCAGCGCCCCCACGCACCAGACCGACACCCGCCCACAGGTTGGGGTAGATCTCGAGCTGGTCGATGCGTCCGCCGTGCAACGCTGTCATCCGACGCTGACCTTCGGACTCCGATCGAGCGTGCAGCGCGGTGGCCGCAGCGATCTGATCGGGCGACAGGTCTGCCAGCAGTGCATCAGCGACCGCCCACGCCGCCTCCGAGGTGTCGCGGCTGATCGTGTGCAGACGAATACCGAATCGCACCCGGCGGCCGCGTTCTTCGGCCAAGGCACGCACCCGGGCGATCTTGGCCGCCGCGTCCTGCGGCGGTTCACCCCACGTGAGATAGACGTCGACGTACTCGGCTGCGATCGGCAGCGCCGCCGCCGACGAGCCGCCGAAGTAGATCTGCGGCAACGGATCTGGCGCTGCGGACACCCGTGCGTCTGCCACCTCGTAGAAGGAGCCCGTGAAATCCAGCGACTCTTGCCGCCAGATCGCGTTGACGATGTGCAGGAACTCCCCCGTGCGCGCGTAACGCTGGTCATGGTCGAGCCAGTCGCCGAAGCGACGCTGCTCCCGATCATCTCCGCCGCTGACGATGTTGAGCAGCACCCGCCCCTCGGAGTATCGCTGAAGGGTCGCCGTCTGCTGCGCGGCGAGCGTGGGCGGCACCAGACCCGGACGGAACGCCACGAGGAACTTCAGACGCTCGGTCTCGGCGAGCAGCGCCGAGGCCGTGAGCCAGGCGTCTTCACACCATGTACCGGTCGGGGTGAGCACGCCTTCGAAGCCGAGCCGATCGGCCGCCCGTGCGATCTCGGCGAGGTAGCGCCGGGTGGGCGGCCGGTATCCGGCGGGCACTGTGTGGTGCGACGACGCATGCGAAGCTCCGACGATGGAACGGCTGTCTCCGTTGGTGGGCAGAAACCAGAAGAATTTCGCGGAGGGCATGGGTTCCTAATTGGTCGAGACGAACAGCGGACGGAGTACGTCGTTGAATCTGCGATCCACCCACTTGTTGATATCTGGTGCCGGTGAGGCGATTTGGCCCGATTGGGCGAACAGGTCGGCGATCTTCTGCTCGGAGGCCACCACATCGTCGTCCAGCTCGGTCGGCAACCGCAGGCTGCGAGACTGTGAGACCGTGGCCACCTCGGGGCTCAGCCCGACCGCCTTGGCGTAGCTAGTGGCCCACTGCTCGCGGTTCTGCTGGGCCCACCTCGCGGCCTTCTCGAACCGGACCAGCAGGTCGGCCAGCGCGGTGTTGCGCTTCGGGTCAGCCAGCGCCTGGTCCGAGGCCACGCCGAACCAGTAGCCGTTGGTGACGTCCTTCGCCTGCCCGATGGAGCGCACCGGCAGCTGCGCAGCAGTCTGCGCCGTGTACGGATCCCAGATTGCCCACGCGTCGGCCTGACGCTGACTGAATGCCGACAGCGCGTCGGCCGGTTGGAGGAAGATCAACGTGACGTCGTCCGGGGTCAGTCCCGCGTTCTTGAGTTGGGCGAGGATGTGGCCGTGCGCGGAGCTACCTTTTCCAACGGCGATCTTCTTGCCTCGCAGATCTGCGATCGAGGTGATCGGTGAATCCTGATGCACGAGAACCTGATCGCCGGTACCGCCGCCATCGTAGGCGGAGACCACCTTCACCTTGGCGCCTGATGCGGCACCGAAGATCGGCGGGGTGTTGCCTGTGATCGCGAAGTCGATCTTGCCCGCTGTCGCGGCTTCGATCTGCGGCGGCCCGGACGTGAACGTCGAGAACGCGATTCGATAGGGCAGACCGTCGAGCGCACCTGCGGCGCGCAGCAACGACTCGGTGCCACCCTTCTGGTCGCCGACCTGCAGGGTCAGATCTCCCAACTCTGCCAGAGGTACCTGTTCGGGAGGCTTCTGGGCGCCCGAGACGTCCTGTCGCGATACGCAACCCGCCAACAGCAGACTGACCGCGGCGATCACTGCAACAACCCTGGACATGATGGCCCCCTCGTCGACGATGGTCAGGACTGCACGCCGAGCGTGTCGAGAAGCTCGGCGCGGTAGCGGTCGGTATGGCCTTCTCCGGGGGCGCGCCGCGGGTCCGGAATGTCGAGGGTGTGCGCGATCGCTCCGTCCTCGAGCACCAGAACCCGATCGGCCAACGCGACGGCCTCGTCGACGTCGTGGGTCACCAGGAGAACGCCGAAGCTGTGGCGCCGCCACAGGTCGAGCAGGAGGGCGCGCATCGAGAGCCGGGTCAACGCGTCCAGCGCCCCGAACGGTTCGTCGAGGAGCAGCAGTTGCGGCTCGGCGACCAGCGCGCGGGCGAGCGAAACTCGCTGTGCCTGCCCGCCGGAGAGCGTCGACGGCCACGCAGACGCGCGGTCGGCCAAGCCGACGTCGGCCAGCGCCTGTTCGGCGCGGGTCTGCGCCTCTGCCTTCGACAACCTCGCGCGGGTCACGCCGTAGGCGACGTTGGTGCGAACGTCGCGCCACGGGAACAACCGCGGTTCCTGGAAAGCCACGGCGGGCGCACCGGCCACCACGCGTTCACCGGTGTGGTCGGTCGACAATCCCGCGAGCACACGCAGGACGGTCGACTTGCCTGATCCGCTGCGGCCGATCAGGGCGACGATCTCGCCGCGGCCGATGTGGATCGAGAGGTCGGTCAGCACGTGGCGGTCGCCGTACCACTTGTTCACGCCGCGCAGCTCGCCTGCGCTGTCGGCGCGCTGTGCAATCACCCGGCTGGATGCGTCGGTGGTGAGGGTCATGTCCGGTACCTCGCTGCCCTGTTCTCGAGTGCGCGGACCACGGCGTCGGTGCCGATGCCCAGCAGTGCGTAGATGATGAGACCGAAGATGATGATGTCGATCCGCAGGAAGTCACGCGCGTTCATGATCAGGAATCCAATTCCTTTGTCCGCGTTGATCTGTTCGGCCACGATCAGGGTCAGCCACGCGATCGCCAGCGACTGCCGCAGACCGACGAGAACCTGTGGCGCCGCGCTGGGCACGATGATGGTGCGCAGCTTCTGCCAGAACGAGAAGCCGAGCACCTGCGCGGTCTCGAGCAATTTGGGGTCGACCTGGCGGATGGCCGAGAAGGTGTTGAGATACAGCGGAAAACTCACGCCGAGCGCGACGAGAAGCACCTTGGGCAATTCCCCGATGCCGAACCACACGATGAACAAGGGGATCAATCCGAGGTGCGGCAGCGCACGGACCATCTGCATCGGCGGATCGATGGTGACCTCGAACCACGTGGACAGGCCGACAGCGATGCCGAGCGCGATCCCGACCGTGCCACCCAGCAGCAGGCCCTGGATGACTCTGACCCCCGACACGGCCAGGGCATCCGCGAGCTGGCCCGTTCTGATCAGCTCGACCCCCGCTTCGGCGATCAGCGAGGGTGCGGGCAGCACGTCCTGGGGTATGAGCCCGATCGCGCTGCCGATCTGCCAGAGGGCCAGCAGCACGAACGGCGAAGCGAGGCGGATGAGCATCCACCTACGCCGGGGGCTGACGCGCGGGGCTGCGGCGGCCGACGGCACGGCCAGGTCAGCGGGACTGGTCACGGTCAGGCGACGCTACGCCCGGCCGGTTCTCCCCTGAAGCGTTTGACTCGGCGTGACGGAAACAGCTGCGGGGTCAGCGCCACCCGTCGGCGGCGCGCGCCGCGCGCATGACGGCATCACACAATTCCCGGAGTTCACTCGCCTCGGCGCCCTCCTCGAGGGCGGTCGCCATGTCCTCCGCTGCGCAGCGCACCTGATAGACCCTGTCGGACAGCACCGAGGCTTCCTCGGCGCTCAGCACCACCGCATCCTCGGCCACCGCCGACCCCTTGACCAGGGCGCGCTGCTCGTAGGCCCGCTGCCGACACGATTGGCGGCAGTACTGCCGCCGTCTACCCATCCCGGCGTCAGCCACTTCGCGTCCACACCACCGGCACATCTGAGGGCGTGTGCGGGATCTGCGAGGGGGAGCCAGCCGGTCCGGGGAGGCGGTCACGGGCCGACTCTAAACCGGGAGATACTCAGATCCCGGTATCATCAGGGGCCGAGTCGGGAACTCCGTTGGATAGATCTGCGTTGAATACCCCGGACCACATGCTGAAGAGGAGTTGACGATGGCTGATCGTGTCTTGAGGGGCAGCCGCCTCGGAGCTGTGAGCTACGAGACGGACCGCAACCACGACTTGGCGCCGCGTCAGGTCGCGCGCTACCGCACCGACAACGGCGAGGAATTCGACGTTCCGTTCGCCGACGATGCCGAGATCCCGGGTACCTGGCTGTGCCGCAACGGCATGGAGGGCACGCTCATCGAAGGTGATGTGCCCGAGCCCAAGAAGGTGAAGCCGCCGCGCACCCACTGGGACATGCTGCTCGAGCGGCGCTCGGTCGAAGAGCTCGAGGAGTTGCTCAAGGAGCGCCTCGAGATCATCAAGACCCGCCGCCGGGGCTGATCAGCGGGCCCATTCAGCGGGCAACGCCCCGGGCCCGGTCCAACCGGGCCCGCATACCCCACTGGGCGACTTTGAGGATGGCTTCGCGGATCGTCGAACCATCCATCTTCGAGACGCCATGCTCACGTTCGGTGAACGTGATCGGTACCTCGACGACCGTGAACCCGGCGTTGATGGAGCGCCAGGTCAGGTCCACCTGGAATCCGTAGCCCTTCGAATCGACGGCCCCCAGGTCGATTTTCTCGAGAACCTCGCGGCGGTACGCCCGGTATCCGGCGGTGATGTCGTGGATGTCGACACCCAGCAGGATGCGGGAGTAACCGTTGGCGGTCTTGGACAGGACCAGCCGCCGGCGCGGCCAATTCCGCACCTCGCCGCCGCCGACGTAGCGTGACCCGATCGCCAGATCGGCGCCGCCGTCGACGGCATCGAGCAGCCGGTACAGCTGCTCGGGGGCGTGACTGCCATCGGCGTCCATCTCCACCAGCACGGTGTACTGCCTGCTCAGCCCCCAGGCGAAGCCGGCGAGATACGCGGCGCCGAGGCCGTCTTTGGAGCTGCGGTGCATGACGTGGACGCGGTCGGGATCGGCCAGCGAGAGCTCGTCGGCCAGCGCGCCGGTGCCGTCGGGGCTGCCGTCGTCGACGATCAACACGTGGACCTGCGGCGCCGATTCGGTGACCCGGCCGACGATCTTGAGCAGGTTGTCGCGCTCGTTGTAGGTCGGGATGATCACGAGGGTGCGTGCGCTGGGTTTCGCCCCGGCTTCCTGGCCACCGGCGCTACCGGGGACGCTCATGAGGCTCCTTTGCCGTTCTCGGACGTCGATTTCCGACGCTTCGTTCTCAGGGCCTCCACGCGGCCCGCGAAGAAACTATTGTGCAGCATCGCTGCCAGAAGTCCCGCAACGCCAATGGCCACCAGCGCCGCCTCCACGTAGGGACCGAACCGGGTCGCCGGGGTCAGCGACGTCCGCAGCCGGATCTGTTGATCCAGGTAGGCGGGCTCGAAGAACTGGGTGCGCGCCAGCTCGCGACCTGCCGGCGAGATCACCGCGCTGATGCCGACCGTCCCGGAGACGACGACGTAGCGATCGTGCTCGACCGCCCGCAACCGCGCGAACGCGAGCTGCTGTTCGCTCATCGCCTCGTCGAAGGTCGCGTTGTTGGCCGGGACGGCGAGCATCTGCGCACCGCTGCGGACGGCCTCGCGCGCGGCCCGGTCGAAGATCACCTCCCAGCACGTGGTGACACCGATCGGTACCCGGGCCGCCCGCACCACGCCGTCGCCGTGTCCCGGTACGAAGTAGCCGGCCCGGTCGGCGTACGACGAGAGCCTGCTGAAGAAGCTGCGCCACGGCAGGTACTCGCCGAACGGCTGGATGATCTGCTTGTCGTGGCGGTCGGCGGGCCCGGTGTCGGGGTTCCACACGATCACCGAATTGGTCGACACCGGGTTGTCGCGGCGGTACCCGGGCGCAGCGAGCACGCCGCCTACCAGGATGGGTGCCCTGATCGCTGCGGCCGCGGCGGAGATCTCCTTGGCGGCGTCGGCATTGGCCAGCGGATCGATGTCCGAGGAGTTCTCCGGCCAGATCACCACCATGGGCTGCGGTGCCCGGCCCGCCCGCACGTCGTCGGCCAGGCGGATCGTCTCGTTGACGTGGTTGTCGAGCACGGCACGGCGCTGCGCGTTGAACTCGAGGCCCAGACGGGGCACGTTGCCCTGGACGACCGCGACGGTGACCGGTGGCTCGTCGCCGACGCTGGCGCCGGATTTGCGGACGTGCGGCCACGCCAGGGCCGCGGTGAGCAGCACGACCGCCACACACAGGCCCGACACGACCACCGCAGGCGGCTTGGCGGTGCGCGCGGCGTGGTCGCTGCGCCACCACCTGACCACCTCGATGGTCATCGCCGCGAGACCGAAACCGACCAGGGCGACACCAAAGGACACCAGCGGGGCGCCCCCCAAGTACGCCAGCGGCAGCGCCGGACTCTGCGTCTGCGAATAGCCGACGACACCCCACGGGAATCCGCCGAACGGCACCGTCGACTTCAGCCACTCCTGCGTAGACCACAGGCCGGCGAACCACAGAGGCCAGCCGGGCACGCTGCGAACCACGACCGCGACGGCACCGAACAGCGCCGGGAACAACGCCTCGAGCGCACTGAGCGCCAGCCATGGGACGGGTCCGACCAGCCCGCTGATCCAGGGCAGCAGCGGGATGTAGAACGCCAGACCGAACAGCAGCCCGTAGCCGAACCCACCCTTGACGGTGACCGACGGCGTGGTCAGCACCCAGCTCAGCGCGGCGAAGGCGGCGATGGCGGCGAACCACCAGCCGAATGGCGGAAAACTGAGGCACAACATCAGCCCGCCGAGCAGAGCAACGGTCAACTGCGGCAACCGGTCCAGCACCGCGCGGTTCAGCACGACACGGCCGATCCGCGCTCGGCGAGAAGGCGGTTCGGCGGTGACGGATTCGGCTTGGGGTTTTCGTTCGGTGGCCTCAGCCATGGAGGACCACGCCTCGATGCACCGTCTGCCGGCATCGCGGCGCAGCGCCGTCCAGGCGGGGCAGCACAGGAACCCGAGAGCGCGGATCGGTGGACCAGCGTTGCACCGCGTCCGCGGGGGCAGTGACATCGAACTCGTCGGCGTCCCACACGGCGTAGGAGGCGGGCGCTCCTGGCACGAGCGTGCCGGTCACACCGTCGCGGGCACCGCCGGCGCGCCAGGCTCCCCGGGTGGCGGCCGCGAAGGCGGCGCGGGCCGACACGGCGCTGCCGGGTGTCTGATGCGCGGTGGCCGCGCGCACCGCAGACCACGGGTCCATGTCGGTCACCGGGGCGTCGGAGCCGAAAGCGAGGGGCACGCCTTGGGATGCTAACAGCGCGAAATTGTTCATCCCCGACGCACGCGTCGGCCCGACACGCTGGGCATACATGCCGTGCGGACCACCCCACAGCGCGTCGAAGGCGGGCTGCAGACTGGCGATCACACCCCAGCGGCCGAGCATCGCGGCCTGCTCGTCGGTGACCATCTCCAGGTGTTCGAGGCGGTGCCCGCAGCGGGCGACGGCCACGCTGCCGAGCTCGTCGACCACGGCGCCCAGCGCCTGTACGACCGCGGTGACGGCAGCGTCGCCGATGACGTGGAAGCCGGCCGTGACGCCGGCTTCGGTGCAGGCCATCAGGTGCGCGGTGATCGCGTCGACATTCAGATACGTGTTGCCGTGCGGGGCTGCGCATCCTGGCGGTGCGTCGGCGTAGGGCTCGTGCAGCCAGGCCGTGCGCGAGCCGAGGGCGCCGTCGACGAACAGGTCACCGGCCAACCCCTGCGCACCTGTTTCGGCGATCAGTGCGCGGGCGGCGTCGGCGGAGTCGACCGCCTCACCCCAGTAGCCGACCACGTCCACACCGTGGTCAAGCGCGCGCAATTCCCGCCAGTCGTCGAGACCGCCGATCTCCGGTCCCGCGCATTCGTGGACGGCGACGATGCCGCGCGACGCCGCGAGGTCGAGGGTGGCCCGTCGGGCGTCGTCGCGCTGGCCGGCGGTCAGGTGTTCGCGGGCCACCCGGCGCACGCGGTGGTGGTCGTCGGCGGTCAGCGGCCCATGGCCGGACACTCCCGCGGCGCGCTGCAGCGCAGTGGAGGCCACCGCGGAGTGCACGTCCACCCGGGCCAGGTAGGCCATGCGGCCGGGTCCCACCGCGGCGTCCACGTCGTCGACGGTCGGCGGCGTCCGGTCGGGCCACCCCGATTCGTCCCATCCGTGCGCCCACAGCACCCCGTCGGGACGGGTGCGGGCGAAGGCGGCGAGCAGATCCATGCAGTGCGGGCGCGAGGTCGCTTCCCGCAGGTCAAGTCCGGTCAAACTCAGGCCGGTGGCCGTGACGTGCACGTGGCTGTCGACGAATGCCGGGGCGACGAACCCGCCCGCGAGATCGACGATCTCGGCGTCGGGGAACTGTTCTGAGCCGACGGCGTCGCTGCCGAGCCAGGCGATCACACCGTCGCGCACGGCCATCGCCGTGGCGTCGGGCATGGCGGCGCTGTGGATGCGCCCACCGATCAGGAGGCGGGTGGCGTTCACTCCGGCAGACGGCGGAGTTCGGCCTGGGACTCGGGCGTGGCGTCCACAGGCGCATCGACGATGTCGATGACCTCACCGTCGATGTAGTCGCCACCTGTGTACGCGCCGCGGGCGGGCCGGTAGGCGAATGGCGTCGCAGTGCCCGCGCCGACGATCAGCGGAGCCCGGCGGGCCGCCATCGCGGTGACGACGGGACGCGCGAGCGCACGCGTGGGGGGAAGCAGCAGGAGTGCGCCGACGACGGAGCTGGCGAGGCCGGGAATCACGACGAGCACCGTACCGAGAGCCACGAGTGCACTGTCGGTGACCACCCCGGCGGCGTTGTCAGCGGTGAGCCCGGTCTGTAGACGGCGCAGGTGGCGGCGCAGCTGGGAGCCGGCCAGCGCGAGGCCGAGCAGGAACGTGCCCGCGACTGCCAGCATCGTCCAGCCGAAACCGATCGTCGCGGTCAGCGCAACCAGCACGGCCATCTCGACCACCATGTAGAGCACGAAGAGCCTCATCGCCATGTCCGGTCAACGTCCGGGGCGCGCGTTCGGTTCCTAGCTGCCGGTTCCTAGCTGCCGGAGGGAGGTGCGGTCACCTCGATGGCGGCGTGCACCTTGTCGATACCGCCGCGCAGGATCGCCTGGGGAATGAAGTACCAGGCGTGGTTCCAGTAACGCTTGATGATCATGGTGAACACCCTGCGCGTCTCGGACTTGGGCAGCATCCGGGCGACACCTTCGACGGGTTCACCCTTGACCTTGCCGAGGACGCCGCACTTCTGGATCGTCACGCGCGGAGTGTTGTTGATCCGCTTGGTCTTCCACGACCCGTCGTCGGTGATGATCAGCAGCTTGTCGCCGTCGGGGACCCCCCAGACCGGGGTGGGCTTCGGTTTGCCGTCCTTGGTGAACGTGGTCAGCAGCAGGTACTTCTCGCGGTAGACGTCGCCGAAGGTGGGTGCCATGGGTCAGCTCGCCGCCAACTCGATGGTGACGTTCTTGTCCATGCCGCCCCGCAGTTTGGAGAAGAAGTTGAACGCCTTCCCCAGCAGGCCGTAGCGCTTGCCGAGCGCGTCGTAGGTGGCAGCGTTGGCGGACTTGTCGAGAATCTTCGCGGTGGCCTCCACCGCCTCGCCCTTGGGTTTGCCGCCCCGGTCACACGGGGCGATCGTCACCCGGGAGGTGTTGCGGATGCGCTTGACCTTCCACGACTTCTCCTGGGTGATGGCGATCAGCTTGTCCCCCGCCGGCGCTGCCCAGATCGCGGTCGGCTTCGGCCTGCCGTCCTTGGTGAACGTCGTGAGCAGGATGTACTCGGACTTGGCGACCTGGGCGAACGTCACGGGCATAGCACCAAATGTAGCGGGATCAGCCCTCGAGATCGCCCTCGGTCTCCAGCAGCACCTGCCGCAGCGCGTCGAGGGTGGCCTGCTCGGGTGCCGACCACATGCCGCGCCCGGCCGCCTCGAGCAGGCGTTCGGCCATCCCGTGCAGCGCCCACGGATTGGATTCGTTCATGAACTTGCGGTTCTCGTCGTCCAGCACGTAGCTCTCAGAAAGCTGCTCGTACATCCAGTCGGCCATCACACCCGCGGTCGCGTCGTAGCCGAACAGGTAGTCGACTGTCGCGGCCATCTCGAAGGCACCCTTGTAACCGTGCCTGCGCATCGCGGTCATCCAGCGCGGGTTGACGACCCGGGCCCGGAACACGCGGGTGGTCTCCTCCGAGAGCGTGCGTGTGCGCACGGCGTCGGGTCGTGTGTTGTCCCCGATGTAGGCCGCCGGAGCGGTGCCGGTCAGCGCTCGCACCGTGGCGACCATGCCGCCGTGATATTGGAAGTAGTCGTCGGAGTCGGCGATGTCGTGCTCACGGGTGTCGGTGTTCTTGGCGGCCACGGCAATTCGCCGGTAGGCCCGGTTCATGTCGTCCGTGGCGGATGCGCCGTCGAGCCCCCGGCCGTACGCGAAGCCGCCCCACGCGGTGTAGACCTCGGCGAGGTCGGCGTCGTCGCGCCAGTTGCGGCTGTCGATCAGCTGTAGCAGGCCGGCACCGTACGTACCGGGCTTGGAACCGAAAATCCTTGTCGTCGCTCGTCTCTCGTCACCGTGCTCCGCCAGGTCGACCTGTGCGTGCGCGCGCACCAGGTTGTCGTCGTCGGACTCCTCCAGTGACGCGACCAATCGCACCGCGTCGTCGAGCATCGCGACCACATGTGGGAAGGCGTCCCGGAAGAACCCCGAGATCCGCACGGTCACGTCGATCCGTGGCCGGCCGAGCTCCTCGAGCGGGATGGCTTCGAGGTCGACCACGCGCCGTGACGCGTCATCCCAGATGGGGCGAACCCCGAGCAGCGCGAGCACCTCGGCGATGTCGTCACCGGCAGTGCGCATGGCGGAGGTGCCCCACACCGAGAGTCCGACCGATTCCGGCCAGCGCCCGTGGTCGGCCCGGTACCGCTCGAGCAGCGAATCCGCCATCGCCACACCGGTTTCCCAGGCCAGCCGCGACGGCACGGCCTTCGGGTCCACCGAGTAGAAGTTGCGTCCGGTCGGCAGTACGTTGACCAGTCCGCGCAACGGTGATCCTGACGGACCCGACGGGATGAAGTGGCCGTCGAGCGCCCGCAGCACCTGGTCGATCTCCCCCGCGGTCTGCCTCAGCCTCGGCACCACCTCGGTGGCCGCGAACCGCAGGATCGCCGCAACGTCGTCGTTGTCGGTCAGCGCATCGACGACGTCGGCGTTCCAACCGCTGTCCTGCAGCGCCGCAACGAGTTCGCGGGCTCGGGCCTCGGCCTCGTCGACGGCGGTCCGGTCGTCGTGGCCGTCCTCGGCCAGTCCGAGGGCCTGGCGCAGACCGGGAACCGTCTGTTCCCCGCCGAACAGCTGACGGGCCCGCAGGATCGCCAGCACGAGGTCGAGTTCGCCGGAGTCCACGGGCCGCTGACCGAGAATGTGCAGACCGTCGCGGATCTGCACGTCCTTGATCTCGCACAGCCACCCGTCGACGTGCAGCAGCATGTCGTCGAAGGAGTCCTCGTCGGGCCGGTCCTCGAGCCCGAGGTCGTGATCCATCTTGGCGGCGCGCATCAACGTCCAGATCTGCTGGCGGATCGCGGGAAGCTTGCCCGGGTCGAGCGCGGAGATGTTGGCATGCTCGTCGAGCAGCTGCTCCAGGCGGGCGATGTCGCCGTAGGTTTCGGCCCGCGCCATCGGCGGGATCAGGTGATCGATCAGCGTCGCGTGGGCGCGGCGCTTGGCCTGGGTGCCCTCCCCCGGATCGTTGACCAGGAACGGGTAGACCAGCGGCAGGTCGCCCAGCGCGGCGTCGGTGCCGCAGGACGACGACATGCCCAGCGTCTTGCCCGGCAGCCACTCCAGGTTGCCATGCTTGCCGAGGTGCACGACGACGTCGGCGTGAAAGCTGTTACCGAAGGCCCCGTCCAACCACCGGTAGGCCGCGAGGTAATGGTGACTGGGGGGCAGATCGGGGTCGTGGTAGATGGCGACGGGGTTCTCGCCGAAACCGCGGGGCGGTTGGACCAGGATCACGACGTTGCCGCACTGCATGGCGGCGATGACGATGTCACCGTCGGGATTGTGAGTGCGATCGACGAACAGCTCTCCCGGCGGCGGTCCCCAGTGCTCGACCACCGCGTCGGCGAGCTCGCCGGGCAGCGTGGCGAACCAGGCCCGATAATCCTTGGCAGACACCCGGATCGGATTGCCGGCGAGCTGAGTCTCGGTGAGCCAGTTCGGATCCTGGCCACCGCGTTCGATGAGTGCGTGGATCAGCGCGTCCCCGTCGCCGGCGTCGAGGCCGGGGACTTCGCCGACGTCGTAGCCGGCATCACGCATGGCGCCCAGCAGGGCGATCGCGCTGGCGGGGGTGTCCAGACCCACCGCGTTGCCGATGCGGGCGTGCTTGGTGGGGTAGGCGGAGAAGACCAGGCCGACCCGTTTGTCGGCAGCAGGTACCGACCGCAGCCGGGCGTGGCGCACGGCCAATCCGGCCACGCGGGCGCACCTTTCGGGATCGGCGACGTAGGTGATGAGGCCCTCGTCGTCGATCTCCTTGAACGAGAACGGGACCGTGATGATCCGGCCGTCGAATTCCGGGACGGCGACCTGGGTGGCGACGTCGAGTGGCGACATCCCGTCGTCGTTGGCCTCCCACTGGGCGCGCGACGACGTCAGGCACAGACCTTGCAGGATCGGAACATCAAGGGCGGCAAGGTGAGCCACGTTCCATGCGTCGTCGACCCCGCCTGCTGACACGGCCGCGGGCGTCGCGCCACCGGCCGCGAGCACCGTGGTGATCATCGCGTCGGCGGTGCCGAGCAGTTCGATCAGCTCGGGCTCGGGCGTGCGTAGCGAGGCGCAGAACACCGGAAGCGGCACTCCTCCTGCAGCGTCGATCGCGTCGCACAGCGCCTCGATGTAGGCGGTGTTACCCGCCAACTGCTGGGCACGGTAGAACAGCACGGCGACGACGGGTCCGTCGGATCGTCCGGAAGGTCGGTCCAGAACACCCCAGGCCGGTGTGCTCGTCGGCTCGGCGAACCCGAAACCCGTCATCAGCAGTGTGTCCGACAGGAAGGCGTGCAGGTTCGACAGATTGTCGACGCCGCCCTGCGCGAGATAGACGTGGGCCTGCAGAGCGACGCCCGCCGGCGTTGTCGAGCGGTTCATCAGGTCGGCGTCGGGCGCCTGCTCGCCGCTGACCACCACGGCAGGCACCCCGCTGGCGACCACCGCGTCGATGCCGTCCTCCCAGGCGCGGTAGCCACCGAGGATCCGGACCACCACGACGTCGGCGGTGGCCAGGAGTTCCTCGAGCTCACCGTCGACCAGCCGCGACGGATTGGCCCACCGGTAGCGCGCCCCGCATGCGCGGGCAGTGATCAGATCGGTGTCCGATGTGGACAGCAGCAGAACGGTCGTCACCCCCCATTCGTACCGGACTACGGTGATCTCTGTGACTGAGGGGACCTCGGGCGTCGCAGTCGGCACCCCGGACCCCTCGCTGCGCGGAGTGGTGCTGCGCTACGAGGGGTTCTGCGAGCGCGGCGTCGATCCGGTCACGTTCCGCGAGGTGGCCTGTACGTTCGTGCCGATCATCATCGATCTCGACGCGGGCTGGACCGTCGCCCACCAGAGGGATGCGCCGCTGCGGCTGCAGTCTTTCGTGGCGGGTCTCACGGACGCGCCGGTGCTGGTGGGGCACGGCGGCTCCGCGCACTGCCTGCAGATCGACCTCACGCCGTTGGGTGCGCGCCGCATCCTCGGGCTTCCGCTCTCGGAGCTGGCCAACCGCTCGGTGCCGGTCGAGGCCGTGCTCGGCCGCGGTGCCGCCGACCTTGTCCAGCGCATCGGGGAGACCTACCGCTGGGAGGACCGCTTCGCACTCGTCGACGCGATGCTGCTGGCCCGACTGGGTGACGCGCCGGACATCGACCCCGGGGTGGCCTGGTCGCTGGGACGCATCACCGCCAGCGGCGGGCGCACCGCCATCGGGCCGCTGGCCGACGAGCTCGGCTGGAGTCATCGCAGGTTGATCGCGCGGTATCGCGACGCGATCGGATTACCGCCGAAGACGGTCGCACGGATCGTGCGCTTCGAGCGGGCCCTCGGGCAGGTGCGCGCCGGCGCCGAGCTGTCAGCGATCGCCGCCGACTGCGGCTATTTCGATCACGCGCACCTGTGCCGCGACGTCCGTGAACTCTCCGGCCTCACCCCGGCGGCGCTGCGCGCCGTGGTCAATTCCGAAGTCAATTCCGTCCAAGACCCGGGTGGTTGACCGGCCTACCGTTCGATGCATGACCACACCCATGCACGCGTCCGGCGCGATCCCCATCGTGCACTTCACCGAGCCACGCGAGGCGATCGGCTGGCTCTCGAACGCCTTCGGCGCGATCCCTGCGCTGCTCGTCCCACCTGAGCCGAATCTGCCGCTGCAGCACGCCGAGGTCCGGATCGGTACCGGAGTGGTGATGGTCGGCGACGCCGAGCGCGACAGCGTCTTCGCGCTGCCGGGTCCTGTCGTCGTCTACGTCGTCGTCGACAGCGCGGCCGAGGTCGACGCGCTGCATGACAGGGCAGCCGCGGCCGGCGCAGAGATCGTGCAGGGGATCAGCGATCAGGACTACGGTTCCCACGACTTCGCAGCGCGCGATCCGCACGGCAACATCTGGAGTTTCGGAACCTACCGGCCGTCGCTGAGCTGAGCGATCAGCGGCTCCAGCGGCTGTACCAGGTCTGCCGATAGGGCGTGCCCGCGACGACGACGAGCCCGGCGACGACGACGGTGAATGCGATGAGTGCGAACATCATTGCTCCTTTCCCACGACGGGGTTCCTTTCCCACGTCCCTGCTGATCGCAGGGGCTTCATGAGGCGTGACGGTACCGCCGGTACCGGGTTCTCAGCGGGAAAGGTGTGGCACGGAACTATCGTTCGAGATGTGTGACGACGATCACTTTCGGGGTCAGCCCGCGGTCACGAACCCCTGCGACACCATCCAGTCGCGCGCGACCACGCTGGGGTCGCGGCCGTCTACGTCCACCTGTTTGTTCAGCTCGGTGATGACTTCGTTGGTGATCGCCGCGGTGACCGGCGCCGTCACGTCCGCGATCTCGGGGTGGGCCTCGAAGAAGCTGCGCTTCATCGTCACCGACGGGTTGTAGTGCGCGAAGAACTGCTTGTCGTCGGTCAGCACCGTGAGGTTCAAGGCGGCGATGCGGCCGTCGGTGGTGAAGACCTCACCGAAATCGCACTGCGTGCCGTCGGCGGTGGCCTGATAGATGATCCCGACCTGCAGGATCGGCGTGTTCGCGCGGGCCGGGTCGAAGCCGTAAGCCGTTGCCATGCCGGGGAATCCGTCCTGACGGGCACGAAACTCGGTGTCGACGCACGTACGCGCCGCGGCAGGGTCGCGCGTGACCAGAGCGGCGTAGTCGGACAGCGTCCGCACGCCGGTGCGCTCCACGGTGCGGGTGCTGGCAGCCAGCGCGTAGGTGTCGTCCATCGGCCCCGGCTCCAGCCACACCATGTCGTTTCGTGCGAGGTCCTCGTCGCGCACCGCCTCGTACTGCTTGCGCGTGTCGGGCAGCGGCTTCTCGTGGCCCAGGTAGTTGATCCACGCGTTGCCGGTGAACTCGTAGGCGACGTCGACCTGACCGGACAGCTGCGCGCCCCGGGTACTGCGGCTGCCCACGATGCCGGTCAGGTCCCGCACCTGCGCCCCTGCCGCCGCCAGCGTGTACTCGAGGATGTAGCCGAGGATGACCTGCTCGGTGTACTCCTTGGAGCCGACCGTGATCTGCACACCCTCCAGGCCGGGTGTGGGCTTGATCGAGCCCGGCCCGACCTGCAGCGGTACCGCGCTGCCCGAGCCCAACCCGCACGCGGTCGTCACCAGCATGACGACGGCGGCGAGCGCGGCCAGCTGCCGGCGGGCGTTCATCGCAGACCCTTGGGGCCCACGTAGAACTCGGCCAGCCCGCCCAGCCAATCCACCAGCAGCGCCAGACACACCGCGAGCACGCTGCCCAGGATCAGCGTGACGTTGTCCTGCAGCTTGTATCCGGTGTCGATGAGGATGCCCAGACCGCCGGCGTTGACGAGGAACGACAGCGTGGCCGTGCCGACTGCCAACACCAGCGAGGTCCGCAATCCGGCGAGGATGAACGGCACCGCGAGCGGTAGTTCGACGCGCGTCAGCAGGGCGGCGCGCGACATGCCCTGCCCGAGACCCGCATCGATCAGCGCACGGTCGACCCGGTCGATTCCGAGGATCGTGCTCGACAGCACCGGAAGCAGCGAGTAGAGCGCGATCGGCAGCACACCGATCCAGAAGCCGGTGCGCGAGGTGAGCAGGAACAGCAGCACCAGCAGGCCGATCGCGGGCGCCGCCTGCCCGATGTTGGCGATACCGATGACCAGGGGCCGCAACGGTTTTGCGCCCGGCCGGGTGACCAGGACGCCGAGCGGAACACCGATCAGCACGACGATGGCGGTGACCGCCGCGGTGATCAGCAGGTGCTGCCAGATCAGCGTCGCGACGCTGGCGGGGTTGATGTTCTCCCGCTGGGTGGCGGTCAGCTCGCGATCGAACGCCCAGAACACCACGGCCGCCGCGACGATCAGCACCAGCACGGGTTGGATGTACAACCGCACCCGCTCGGCGTTGGTGCGTGCCGGCGCACCGCCTGGAGCGCTCTGGGCGGTCTCGGTCGTGGTCACGAGGGGCTGCCGCCGTCCGCATCGGTGGCGTCTTCGGCATTGCGGCGCAGCCGCGTGATCGTGTCGATGAGCGTGTCGAGGGTGACCACGCCCTCGTACCGGCCACCGGGGCCGGTCACGACGGCTGACGCGTGCTGCTCGGCCAGTATCGCTTCGAGAGCGTCTTCCAGCGTCGCCTGAGTGCTGACCACATCGAGATGCTCCACCGCGTCGGCGAGCGTGGCGGCCTGCCGCAACCGATTGACGCGCACCCAGCTGACCGGCCGCTCGCGACCGTCGAGCACCACCGCCCAGTCGTAGTCGCTTGCAGCGATGGTCGCGCGCACCTGATCGACGGTGTCGTCGTGGCGCACGGACGGACGCGATTCCAGCGCAACGTCTTTCACGCGCAGCAGCCCGAGCTGACGCAGCGACGCGCCGGAGCCGACGAAGCCGGCCACGGTGTCGTCGGCCGGGCTGGCGAGGATGTTCTGCGGGGTGTCGTACTGCAGTACCGCGGATTGCTGGCCGAGCACGGCGATCCGGTCGCCGAGTTTGACCGCCTCCCCGAAGTCGTGGGTGACGAAGACGATGGTCTTGTGCAGTTCGTCCTGTAGCCGCAGCAATTCGTCCTGCAGCGTGCTGCGCGTGATCGGGTCCACGGCACCGAACGGCTCGTCCATCAGCAGCACCGGTGGGTCCGCTGCGAGTGCGCGCGCGACGCCCACTCGCTGCTGCTGCCCACCGGAGAGCTGGCGCGGGTACCGGTCGGCGTACTGAGCGGGTTCGAGGCCCACGAGGTCGAGCAGTTCGTCGACCCGGTCGGTGATGCGCTGACGGTCCCATTTGAGCAGGCCCGGCACCAGTGCGACGTTCTGCCGAATCGTCATGTGCGGGAACAGGCCCGCCTGCTGGATCGCGTAGCCGATCGAGCGGCGCAGCTCCGTCGGTTTGATCGACAGCGCGTCGTCGTCACCGATGAGGATGCGGCCCGACGTCGGCTCGCTGAGCCGGTTGATCATGCGCATCGTGGTGGTCTTCCCACACCCCGACGGACCGACGAACACGACGATTTCCCCGGCGGGGATGTCGAGCGAGACATCGTCGACCGCAGGTGTTTTCGCGCCCGGGTAGACCTTGGAGACGTGGTCGAGTTCGATGCGAACCCCGGTGACATCGGTTGTCATCGAACACCTTTCGATGTGGTGAGTCGCCCGAGGAGGACGAGCAGGGCGTCGAGCGCGAGTGCGAGGATCACGATCAGCAGCGTGGCGGTCAGGGCCATCGGCAGGGCGGTGGGGCTGCCGACGCGCGACAGCCCGGCGAAGATCAGGTTGCCCAGGCCGGGGCCCTTGACGTAGGCCGCGATCGCGAGCACGCCCATCGACATCTGCGTGCTCAACCGCATGGCCGACAGGATGGCGGGCCAGACGAGCCGCAGTTCCACGCGCGTCAGCGTGCCCAGCCGGCTCATGCCGATACCTCGCGCCGCATCGGTCAGCGCCGGGTCCACGGAGTTCAGGCCGACGATCGTGTTGCGGACGATGGGCAGCAGCGAGTACAGCACCAGGGCTGCGACGCTCGGGATCACCCCGAGCCCGAAGAGCGGAATCAACAGACCCAGCAGGGCGAACGCCGGCACGGTCAGGATCACGCTCGACGTCGTCGTGGCGAGATTTGCCGCCAGCGAGTTGCGATAGGTCAGCACCCCGAGCGCCACGCCGATGACGGTCGCGATCAGGACGCTTTGCACGACGGCGCTGACGTGCTGATACGAGTCGAACATCAGCTGCTCGTAGTGCGTGGAGACATACCCCCACACCGTGGAATTCGAGGTCACCGCGTCACTCCCCAGCTCCCCCGATTCCGCGCGCCTTTGCTGACGCACCATGCGCCCGTCGTGCTGCCTTACCCGATCCTTTATCGGGCGAAACGGCCCGAGTTCAGTTCTCGGTGAACCAAACCCTGGGCGGTCCGCACCGTCGCGAGGACACTCGCGGCGAGAAGACTGCGAGGAGGTGGCTCGATGGTTCGTGTGGTCAAGCTGGGTGCGGTGATCGGAGCGCGCATCGAGGGCGTCGATCTGGCCGCAGGCGTGGACGCGGCCACCGCAGCGCAGATCAACGACGCCCTGCTCGAGCACAAGGTGATCTTCTTCCGGAACCAGCACGATCTCGACGACGACGGCCAGCTGGCGTTCGCCCGGTCCCTCGGTACGCCGACCATCGCGCACCCGACAGTGACGTCGCGCGGCCGGGCTGTGCTTCCAATCGATTCGCGCTACGACAAAGCCAACAGCTGGCACACCGACGTCACGTTCGTCGACCGCATCCCCAAGGCGTCACTGCTGCGCGCCGTCACCCTGCCGCCCTACGGCGGAACCACCACGTGGGCGTCGACCGAGGCCGCCTACGACCAGCTGCCCGAGCCGCTGCGCGCCTTGGCCGAGAACCTCTGGGCGGTGCACACCAACACCTACGACTACGCCCGCGACATCGACGGCCGGCGAGAGGCGCTGGAGGACACCGAACGTCAATACCGGGAGGAGTTCGTCTCCGACTACTACGAGACCGAGCACCCGGTCGTGCGGATCCACCCCGAGACGGGCCGGCGGGTCCTGCTGCTGGGCAACTTCGTCAAGGGGTTCGTGGGCCTCGGACGCACGGAATCCGCGGCGCTGTTCGACCTGTTCCAGACCCGCATCACGAAGCTGGAACACACGGTGCGCTGGAACTGGGAACTCGGCGATCTGGCCGTCTGGGACAACCGTGCCACTCAGCACTACGCCGTCGCCGACTACGACAACCAGTTCCGGCGGCTGAGCCGGGTGACGCTGGCCGGCGACGTCCCGGTCGACGTGCACGGACAGCGCAGCCGTGTGATCGCCGGCGACGCATCGGGCTACTCCGACATCGTCGTCCCGGTCCGCCTGGCCAGCTGAGCGCACCACCTCACTCCGCCACGTACCGTGGTCGGATGGCCAGAACCCGGGACACCGACGCCTGTCCCGGCGCGCTGCAGACCCACCGCGCTGCCGACGGCGACCTTGCCCGCGTCCGGCTTCCGGCGGGAATGCTGACCGCTGAGCAGATGGAGGCGATCGCCACCGCGGCGCTCGATCTCGCCGCACCGGCCCTGGAGCTGACCTCGCGGGGCAATCTGCAGATCCGCGGCATCCGCGATGCGGAGGAACTCGCCGCCCGCCTTGCCGAGGCGGGCCTGCTGCCGTCGCCCGACCGCGAGAAGATCCGCAACATCGTGGCGTCCCCGCTGTCGGGCCGCCAGGGCGGGCTGCTCGACGTGCGTGCGATGGTGCACGCGCTCGATGAGGCGTTGCAGCGGGACCCGACGTTGGCCGATCTGCCGGGGCGCTTCCTGTTCGGTCTCGACGACGGCCGCGGCGACATCGCCGGCCTGGGTGCCGATGCCGCCGTGTGTGCCGTCGACGCGGACACCATGACAGTCGTGCTGTCCGGCACCGACACCGGGGTTCGGGTCGCTGCCGAAGACGCGGTCGACACGCTGCTGGCCATCGCCCGCCGGTTCGTCGAGTTGCGCGGAAAGGCCTGGCGGATAAAGGAATTGGCGACCCCCGGCAGTGTCCTCGATGGTCTCGGCGGCCTGGCGCCGACGGAGGAGGTCGGGCGGAGGTGGCCGGTGTGCACCCGCCCCCCGGTCGGCTGGCTCACCCAGGACGACGACCGGATCGCGCTCGGCGCCGCGGTGCCGCTGGGTGTGCTCGAGGCGGAGTTGGCCCGCTACCTCGCCGCGGTACAGGCACCTCTGGTGATCACCCCGTGGCGATCGGTGGTCATTGCCGATCTCGACGACGGCGTGGCCGACGCGGCGCTGCGGGTGCTCGCTCCCCTGGGATTCGTGTTCGACGACGCCTCGCCGTGGCTGGCTGTGTCGGCGTGCACGGGCCGCCCGGGGTGCACCCACGCGCTCGCCGACGTCCGCGCCGACGCGACAGCGGCACTCCACGAGGGGGAGTCGCCGCGGCACCGCCACTTCGTCGGCTGCAACCGGGCCTGCGGCAGCCCCGCTGACGCGGACGTGCTGATCGCCACCGGAGACGGCTACCAGCCGCGGCGGCGCCACCCGTAGGGTGATCGAGTGCTCGACTACATCCGCGATGCCGGGGAGATCTACCGGCAGTCGTTCGCGACGATCCGTGCCGAGTCGGACCTGTCGTCCTTCCCCGCCGACGTCGCGCGAGTCGTGGTCCGGTTGATCCACACCTGCGGGCAGACCGACGTGCCCGACCACGTCGCCTACACCCCCGACGTCGTCGTCCGTGCCTACGAGGCGCTCGCCGCCGGCGCCCCGATCCTGTGCGACTCGTCGATGGTCGCCGCAGGCATCACCCGCTCCCGGCTGCCCGCCGACAACGAGGTGGTCTCGTTGGTCTCCGACGAGCGGGCACCGGCGTTCGCCGCCCAGCACGCCACCACTCGTTCGGCCGCGGCGATCGACCTGTGGGCCGAACAGCTGCCCGGCGCCGTGATGGCCATCGGCAACGCCCCCACGGCGCTGTTCCGGCTCCTCGAGCTCGTCGACGGGGGCGTCGCGCCGCCGGCCGCCGTGCTCGGCGGCCCGGTGGGCTTCGTCGGGTCCGCGCAGTCGAAGCAGGAGCTCATCGACGATCCGCGGGGCATGTCCTATCTGGTGGTCACCGGCCGCCGTGGGGGCAGCGCGATGGCCGCCGCCGCCGTCAACGCGATTGCGACGACCATCGAATGAGCGAGCAATGACCGGCCGCGGCACGTTGTGGGGAGTCGGCCTCGGGC
The DNA here is from genome assembly GCF_055419625.1 of Mycobacterium sp. IDUB_1. NCBI lineage: Bacteria > Bacillati > Actinomycetota > Actinomycetes > Mycobacteriales > Mycobacteriaceae > Mycobacterium > Mycobacterium sp. IDUB_1. The sequence goes on from NZ_JBVAYA010000007.1 coordinate 67,172, forward strand.
CGGGCGACCCCGAGCTGGTGACGGTCAAGGCGGCTCGGGTGATCGGCGCCGCCGACGTCGTCGCCTACCACAGCGCTCGCCACGGCCGCAGCATCGCGCGCGGCATCGCCGAGCCCTACCTGCGCGAAGGCCAGATCGAGGAACACCTGGTCTACCCCGTCACCACCGAGACCTCCGATCACCCCGGCGGCTACGCGGGGGCGATGGACGACTTCTACCGCGAGGCGGCCGCACGCATCGCCGCGCACCTCGACGCCGGGCGCGACGTGGCGCTGCTGGCCGAGGGCGATCCGCTGTTCTACAGCTCGTACATGCACATGCACACCCGGCTCACGCAGCGCTTCGACGCGGTGATCGTGCCGGGGGTGACGTCGGTGAGCGCCGCGTCGGCGGCCGTGTCGACACCGCTGGTCCAGGGCGACCAGGTGCTGACCATCCTTCCCGGCACCATGGCTCCCGCGGAGCTCGAACGCCGCCTCGCCGACACCGACGCGGCCATCATCATGAAACTCGGCCGCTCGTATCCTGCTGTGCGGCAAGCACTTGCGGCCGCGGGCCGGCTACAGGACACCTACTACGTGGAACGGGCCAGCACGTCACGTCAGCGGGTGCTGCCGGCCGCCGACGTCGAGGACGGGTCGGTGCCCTACTTCGCGCTGACCATGCTGCCCGGGCCGATGCAGGCCCCGGACGCCCCAGGATCGACCACCGGATCGACCACCGGATCGACCACCGGATCGACCACCGGATCGACCACTGAGTCGAGCACCGGATCGGTCACCGTCGTCGGACTCGGTCCCGGTGCCACGGCCTGGATGACCCCGGAGAGCCGCCGCGAGCTGGCCGCGGCCACCGACCTCATCGGCTATGGCCCCTATCTGGACCGCGTCGGGGTGCGCGAGGGCCAGCGCCGGCATCCCAGCGACAACACCGACGAACCCGCCCGCGCCCGCCTGGCCTGCTCACTGGCCGAGCAGGGCCACGCCGTCGCCGTGGTCTCCTCCGGGGACCCCGGAGTCTTCGCGATGGCGACCGCGGTACTCGAAGAAGCCAAACAGTGGCCCGGTGTCGAGGTGCGGGTGATCCCGGCGATGACGGCCGCCCAGGCGGTGGCGAGTCGCGTCGGCGCCCCTCTCGGCCACGACTACGCCGTCATCTCGCTGTCGGACCGCCTCAAGCCGTGGGACGTCATCGCTGCGCGTCTGGAGGCGGCCGCACGTGCCGACATGGTGCTGGCGATCTACAACCCGGCGTCGAAGACGCGCACCTGGCAGGTCGGTGCGATGCGGGACCTGCTGCTCGAGCATCGCGATGCCGGCACCCCCGTCGTGATCGGCCGCGATGTCGCCGGGCCGACCGAATCGGTGCGGGTGGTGCGGCTGGCCGACCTCGACCCCGCCGACGTGGACATGCGATGCCTACTGATCGTCGGATCCTCACAGACCCAGTGGTACTCGGCCGGATCGAGCACCGATCGGGTGTTCACCCCGCGGCACTATCCCTCGCAGTGACGGAAGGCGCGCCCGTGACCATCCCCCGCATGCCGGCCGACATCACGGCGACATGGTTGAGCTCGGTGCTGGACACCCCCGTCACCGACGCCACGGTGACGCCGATCGGCACCGGCCAGACCGGCGCCACCTACCGGGTGACCGCGACCTACGGCGCCCCGACGGACCTGCCAGCGACATTCGCGGTCAAGCTGCCCGCACAGGACGACGCGGTGCGTGAGCGGGTGGCGCTCGGATACAAGTCGGAGGTCGAGTTCTACGCCGCGGTCAGTGCCGATGTCGACGTGCCGGTGCCGCCATGCCTGCACAGCGACATCTCCTCGGACGGAACGGATTTCGTGCTGGTTCTGGCCGACATGGCGCCCGCCGAACAGGGCGACCAGCTCGCCGGGTGCACACCGGAAGAGGCGGCACTGGCCGTCGACGCATTGGCCGGCTTGCATGCGCCGAGCTGGTGTCAGCGGCGTTGGTACGAGCTGACCTCGATCATCATGCCCAAACCCGGCGACGACGCGGCGGCCGCCGGCATGGGCGACGTGTCGGCCATGGCGGCCACCATCACCCTCGACCGCCTCGGCGAGCGGATCAGCGACGCCGACCGCGAGACGCTGACGACGTCGATGAACCTGGTGACGCCGTGGTTGTCGGCCGAGCCGGAGCGCTTCTCGCTGCTGCACGGCGATTACCGGCTCGACAACCTGCTGTTCGACCCTGACCGCACGCAGGTCACCGTGGTGGACTGGCAGACCGTCGGGCTCGGCCTGCCCGCCCGCGATCTCGCGTACTTCACCGCGACCAGCCTGCTACCGGAGGTCCGGGCCGCGGTCGAACACGATCTGGTGCGCCGCTACCACGCCGCGGTGTGCCGGTACGGCGTCACCGACTACGACGTCGACACCTGTTGGCAGGACTACCGTCTCGGCGCCCTGCAGGCACCGTTCCTGACGGCGCTGGGCTTCGCGTTCTCCACCTCCACCGACCGTGGGGACGAGATGATCCTGGCCATGCTGAGCCGGGGCTGCCGGGCGGTGCGCGAACTCGGCACCATCGAGCTGATCAGGTCGTATCAGGCTTCGTCGCCGACCACTGCGTGACGGGCATGGCGGGGCGCCAGCCGGTGAACGAGCCCACTGCCTCCCCGGCGTAGTGCTGGTACCGGCGCAACTGCCCGCCGTGTTCTGAATACCGTTGCGCGAGAACAGCTTCCGATTCAACTGTGACGGCGTTGGCCACCAGGCGGCCGCCAGGGCGCAGCGCCTCCCAGCATGCTTCGATCAGCCCGGGCGCACTGATGCCACCGCCGACGAAGATCGCGTGTGGCGACGGCGTGAACGAGAAGGACTCGGGCGCGTCGAACGTCACCTCGACCGGCACACCGAACGCGCGAGCGTTGGCCTCGATCCGGGCCCGGCGGGCCTGATCCCGCTCGAACGCGACGGCCCGGCATGCCGGCCCGGTCAGGCACCACTCGATCGCGACGCTGCCCGACCCCGCGCCGACGTCCCAGAGCAGTTCTCCTGGGCGGGGAGCCAGCGCGGCCACAGTGGCCGCACGGATCGCCTGCTTGGTGATCTGACCGTCGTGGGCGAACGCATCGTCGGGCAGCGCGCCGACGCGGCGATCATCGGGCAGGTAGCGCACCGCCATCACGTTGAGATTGTCGACGTCTGCGGGAGGCCGCTGCGCCCATTCCCGCGCGGTCGATGATCGTCGCAATTCCCTTGGGCCGCCCAACTGTTCGAGCACAGTGAGCTCGGAATCCCCACGCCCGACGTCGGTGAGCAGACGCGCCAGTTCGGCCGGGGTCGAGCCGCTCTGGGAGAGGATCACGGCGTGCCCCCCGCGGCGCACCGCGGTGTGCACCGGCCGCCACACCAGGCTGATCACCTCGGTGTCCTGCACCGCCCACCCGACGCGGGAGCACGCCAGCGTCACCGACGACACGTGCGGCAGGACCGCGACCCGGTCCGCGCCGTGAGCGCGGATCAGTGTGCTGCCGATGCCGTGCAGTAGCGGGTCGCCGCTGGCGATCACGTGGACGTCGCCGTCCGCGCCGTCGAGCAGGGTGTGAATCGCGGGCAGCAGCGGACTCGGCCACGGCCGCCGCACAGCGCGCACACTGTCGTCGAGCAGTGCCAGCTGACGCTCCGAACCGTAAATGACGGTGGCTCTTGTCAATTCGTCGCGTGACGGTGGCGCGAGTCCGGCCATCCCGTCGGCGCCGATCCCGACGACGACGATCATCTCGGCAACCTCCGCCACACCGGGCGCGGGGTGACGCGGAACGCCGCCGCGAGCGCGACGAGCGTGCTGGGCACCCACACCACGCTGCGTCCGCGCCGCATCGCGGCCACGGTGGCGTCGGCGACCTGCGCCGGAGTGCTCGACAGCGGCGCAGGCGTCATCCCCTCGGTCATCCGGCCGATCACGAAGCCCGGTCGCACCAGCAGCAGGCGCACGCCGGTGCCGTGAAGCGCGTCGGTCAACCCGCTGCAGAAGGCGTCGAGTCCGGCCTTGGCCGAGCCGTAGACGTAGTTCGCGCGCCGCGCCCGAACTCCGGCGACCGACGAGAACGCGACCAACTTTCCCTGGCCAGCGGCCCGCATCGTCTCGGCGAGCACCGTCAGGAGGCTGACCTGGGCGACGTAGTCGGTGTGCACGATCGCGGCCGCATGCGCGGCATCACGTTCGGCCCGGGCCTGGTCGCCGAGGATGCCGAACGCGAGCACGGCGGTACCGATCGCGCCGTGGCGCTCCACGATGCCCGCGACGACGTCGCGGTGGGAACCGAGGTCGTCGGCGTCGAAGGCGAGCGTGTGCACCGCGCGGGCACCGTCGCCGAGCAGCGTCGCGCTCTCGGCCTCGAGATCGTCGGGGCGGCGGGCCGCCAGCACGATCGTCGCGCCGCGGGCCAACCGCCGTGCCACCTCGACGCCGATCTCGCTGCGGCCGCCGAACATCACGACCAGATCGGTGTCGGCCCGCTCAACCGTGTCTTTCATGGCTGCGATTATGTCCTGCGCTAGCGTGGACCACGATGGGCAAGGCAACCACGCGGCTGACCACAGATGCGATCGCATTCCTGACCGAGCGGCATCTGGCGATGCTCACGACGCTGCGGGCTGATCAGTCTCCGCACGTGGTCGCCGTCGGATTCACGTTCGACCCGACCACGCACATCGCCCGCGTCATCACCACCGGCGGCTCGCAGAAGGCCGTCAACGCCGATCAGCGCGGCGTCGCGGTGCTCAGCCAGGTCGACGGCGCGCGCTGGCTCTCGCTGGAGGGCACATCCACGGTCTACACCGAGGCCGACAAGGTGCGCGACGCCGAACGGCGCTACGCGCAGCGCTATCGCACGCCGCGCCCGAACCCCAAGCGGGTCGTCATCGAGGTCCGGGTCGAGCGGGTGCTCGGCTCCTCGGGCCTGCTCGACCGCGGCGACAGCTAGCTGCTCACCGGCACCACGACGAGGTCGTGCGGCCGGTTGTTCACCGACACCGCGCCGTCGGCGGTGACGATCACGATGTCCTCGATGCGCGCGCCCCACTGCCCGGGGAAGTAGATGCCAGGCTCGACGGAGAAGGCCATCCCCTCCTGCAGCGGCAGGTCGTTGCCGGCGACGATGTAGGGCTCCTCGTGCACCGACAGGCCGATGCCGTGCCCGGTGCGGTGCACGAAGTACTCGGCCAACCCCTCGGCGGCCAGTACGTCGCGGGCTGCGGCGTCGACCTGTTCGGCGGTGACACCGGGGCGGACGGCCGCCACCGCCGCCTGCTGGGCACGCTGCAGCACCGCGTAGCGGCGGACCACCTCGGGGTCGGGCTCGCCGATGCTGTACGTGCGGGTGGAATCGGAGTTGTAGCCCGGCTCGTACGGGCCGCCGATGTCGACGACCACGACGTCGCCGGCCTGCAGTTCGCGGTCCGAGCACTCGTGGTGCGGATCGGCTCCATGCGGGCCGGACCCGACGATGATGAACGCGGCCTCGGAATGTCCTTCGGCGACAATGGCTTCGGCGATATCGGCGGCGACGTCGGCCTCGGTGCGGCCGGGGGCGAGGAAGTCGGGCACGCGGGCGTGCACCCGGTCGATCGCGGCGCCGGCCTTGCTGAGCGCGTCGACCTCGGCGGGGTCTTTGACCATGCGCAGTGTGCGCAGCACGTCGGTGGCGAGCACGGGCACCGCGCCGAGCACGCCGGCCAGGGGCAGAAGGTGCAGCGCCGGCATGGCGTCGGCCACCGCGACGCTGACCGGGCCACCGCCGAGCGCGTCGGCGACCAGCGCGTAGGGGTCGTCGCCGTCGACCCAGTCACGCACCGTCACGTCGAGGTCGGGAACGGCCGATTCCTTCAGCGATGCCAGCTCCATGCGCGGCACCACGATCGTTGCGGCGCCGTCTGCTGACAGCACCAGCGCGGTCAGCCGCTCGAAGGTCTGTGCGCGCGAGCCCACGAGGTAGCGCAGGTCGTAGCCGGGGGTGATGACCAGACCGGCCAGCCCGGCGTCCGCGGCGGCGTGGGCCGCGGCGCTCAAGCGGTGGGCGTACACGTCGGTGCTGAATCGGGACGCTGCACTCATACCCACCAGGCTAGTGCCCCGGTTCCTTTGCGCGAGCCGGGGAAACTGGCCTGGCAGGATGGCGGGGTGACTGCTCCCCTGGTACTCCTCGACGGTGCGAGCATGTGGTTCCGCTCGTATTTCGGTGTGCCGTCGTCGATCACCGCACCCGACGGCCGCCCGGTCAACGCGCTGCGAGGGTTCCTCGACGCCGTCGCCACCGTCATCACCCGCGAACAGCCCCGCCGTCTGGTCGTGTGCCGCGACGACGACTGGCGCCCGCAATGGCGCGTCGACCTGGTGCCGTCGTACAAGGCCCATCGAGTCGTTCAGGAGAACCCGGGCGACGAGCCCGACGTCGAGGAAGTGCCCGACGAGCTGACCCCGCAGGTCGACATGATCATGGAGATCCTCGACGCGTTCGGTATCGCCACCGCGGGCGCGCCCGAACACGAGGCCGACGACGTGCTGGGCACGCTGGCGAGCCAGGAGACCCGCGACCCCGTCGTCGTCGTCAGCGGCGACCGCGACCTGCTGCAGGTCGTCCGCGACGAGCCGACCCCGGTGCGAGTGCTCTACCTGGGCCGCGGCCTGGCCAAGGCCACGAAGTACGGGCCCGACGAGGTGGCCGAGACCTACGGGGTGCCGATCGATCGCGCCGGGCCGGCCTACGCCGAGCTCGCACTGCTGCGCGGCGACCCGTCCGACGGCCTGCCGGGAATCGCGGGCATCGGCGAGAAGACCGCCTCCACGCTGATCACGAAGTACGGCTCGCTGGCCGAGCTGCGCACCGCGATCGACGACCCGAAATCCACGCTCCCCAAAGCCCAGCGGGCGAAGCTGCGCTCGGCGGCCGATTACCTCGCGGCGGCCGAACCCGTGGTGCGCGTCGCAACCGATGCGCCGGTGCGGTTCTCGACGGCCGACGACACGCTGCCGTTGGCCGCGGAGCACCCGCGCAAAGTCGCCGAACTCGCCGAGCGCTACGGCGTGTCGTCGTCGGTCGGGCGCCTGCAGAAGGCGCTCGACGGCCTGCCCTGATGAACTGACGGGCCGGATGACCTACTTGGGCCGGCCCACCTCGTAGGTGCCCTTGTCGTCCTGGAACGTCACCGTCACCTGGCGCTTGGTGCCGTCGATGCTGACCTCGCAGTTGAAGGTGTCACCCTTCTTCACCGTGGGGCTGACGCCGTTGTTGCACTTGACGTTGTTGACGTTCTTGGCGCCGTATCCGTTGGTCTGATCGGTCAGGATCTGCTGCACACCGGTCTGCGCGGCGTTGACGTCGAGCTTGGTGGTGACGAAGAAGCCCGGCTTCCAGAACCCGAGGACCAGGACGACGGCGACGATGATCGCGGCGAGCAGGCCGACAATGGTGCCGATTACCGCCATCGACTTCTTGGAGCCCTCTTCGCCGCCCGGGGCCTGGTAGTTCGGGTACTGCCCGTACTGACCGGGTTGTCCCGGCTGGCCTGGTTGGCCGTACTGACCCGGCTGGCCGTAGGCGCCGGGCTGCCCGTACTGGGGCTGCTGACCGTAGGCACCGGGCTGGCCGTACTGCCCCGGCGGCGGATAACCGGTGGGACTGGTGCCGTACTGCTCCGTCGGCGCGTACTGCTGCGGCGGATAGACAGGCGGCGCCGTCGGCTGCTGGTACTGCGGGTACTGCTGCGGCGTGTACGCCGGCGGCTGCCAGGACTGCTGGTCCGGCGCCTGCGGCTGCTGCGACCCGGACGGCGGCTGCCAACCCTGGTTGGCTGCCGACTCGCTCGACGGCTGCTGCTCCGCGCCAGACTCAGGCTGTTGACCCGGCCAATGCTGGTTCGGATCAGATCCCTGCGGTCCGCTCATTTCTCTCCTCGGTCGTGCGCGGCTGTGGCGGTGTAGCTGGCCACACACTACCCGGCATCAACGGCGACGACGCCGCGCCGAACGTCGTTGATGGCGCGTTTCGCGGTCGTCCGCAACGCCTGCGAGGGCGCGGTGGTGCGCACCTGATCGGCGAGATCGAGCACCTGACGGCACCATCGCACGAAATCACCCGCCGGCATCGTCACACCGGTGCCGGGGTCGCTGGCGGCCAGCGCCGAGGCGAGATCCCCCGTGCTGGCCCAGCGGTACATCGCGGCGACGAAACCGTCGTCGGGTTCGCGGCTCGGCGGGAGCCGGTGCCGCTGCTCGTCCGATCGCAGCTCGGTCCACAGCCGGCGGGTTCGGTTCAGCGCGCGCCGCAGCCGGCCCGTCGGCACGCCGGATCCGTCCGTCGGCCCGTGCCCGTCCCGGCGCGATTCGTAGAGCACCGACGACAGGGCTGCCGCGAGTTCCGCAGCGTCGAGGTCGTCCCACACCCCGGTGCGCAGGCACTCGGCGACGAGGAGATCCGACTCGCTGTAGATGCGGGCCAGCAGGCGACCGTCCGCGGTGACCGAGCGCATGTCGCCGTCACCCGCGACGTAACCCCGCTCGGTGAGGAGGACGACGATCCGGTCGAAGGTGTGCGCCAGCGAGTTCGTCGCGGCCGCGATCTTGCGACGCAGCGCCTCGTTGTCGCGCTCCATCTTCAGGTAGCGCTCGGCCTGGCGCGCCTTCTCTTCCCGGTCGGGCAGCTGATGGGCCCGGTGGGCACGCATCCGGTCCCGCAGCGCGACCAACTCGGGATCGACGTCGGGCTCGGCGGCCGGACCGCTGCGGCGCCTGCGTGCCGACGGGACGTCGAGCCCCTCCGCGGCCGACAACAGCGCCGAGGCCAGATCGCGGCGGGCGCGGGGATTTCGGTGCTCGACGCGTTTGGGCAGCGTCATGCGACCCATCGGTCCGATCGCCCCTGAATAGTCGGCCGAGGAGATCCGGCCCGCCCACCGGGTCTCGGTGAGGACCAGTGGGCGCGGATCGTCGTCGTCGCGGGCAGGCTCGAGCACGACAGCCAACCCGCCTCGCCTGCCATGGGTGATCGTGATGATGTCGCCGCGGCGCAACGCTGTCAGCGCGTCGTTGGCGGCCTGCCGGCGCTGCAGCCGCGATGCCCGCGACTGCGTGCGCTCCCGCTCGCCGATCTGGGCCCGCAGCCGGGCGTAGTCGAGAATCGGCGCTCCCCGACCGCCGAACTCGGCGGCGAGCTGGTCGAGCATCTTCTCCGCCCGCTCGACGCCGCGCACCAACCCGACCACCGACCGGTCGGCCTGGTACTGCGCGAACGACCGCTCGAGCAGCTGGTGCGCCTGCTCAGGGCCCATCTGGTGCACCAGGTTGATCGTCATGTTGTAGGTCGGGGCGAACGAGCTGCGCAGCGGGAAGGTCCGTGTCGACGCCAGCCCGGCCACCTCCGCCGGGTCGACATCGGGGTTCCACAACACCACCGCGTGACCCTCGACGTCGATACCGCGCCGGCCCGCCCGGCCCGTCAGCTGCGTGTACTCCCCCGGCGTGAGCGGCAGATGCTGCTCACCGTTGAACTTCACCAACCGCTCGAGCACCACCGTGCGGGCCGGCATGTTGATGCCGAGCGCCAAGGTCTCTGTGGCGAACACCGCCTTGACCAGGCCCGCGGTGAACAGCTCCTCGACGGTGTGCCGGAACACCGGCAGCATGCCCGCGTGGTGGGCGGCCAGACCGCGCAGCAGGCCCTCGCGCCACTCGTGGAAATCCAGGACGATCAGGTCCGAGTCGTTGAGGTCAGCGGTGCGGCGGTCGACGATCTCGGCGATCCGCGATCGTTCGGAGTCGGTGGTGAGCCGCAGCGACGAGCGCAGGCACTGCTTGACCGCGGCATCGCAGCCGGCCCTGGAGAAGATGAACGTGATCGCGGGGAGCAGGTCGCGCTGCTCGAGCACGGTGATGACGTCGGCGCGGCCGGGCGTCCGGTAGACCGTGGGACGCCCGCCCTGACCTTCCCGCCGTCCCCCACGGCCTCCCCGTCCCTGGGGTTGCCAGTCGGCAAGCCGGTCGGCTTCGCGGCGGTGGGCGATGTGGCGCAACAACTCCGGGTCGACCAGCAGGTCACCGTGAGCAACCATGCTGCCGCGCGCAGGCCCCGAAGCCCGGTAGTCGAACAGGTCCATCAGGCGCTTGCCGACCATGACGTGCTGCCACAACGGCACCGGCCGGTGCTCGTCGACCACGACCGTGGTGTCGCCGCGCACGGTCTGGATCCAGCCACCGAACTCCTCGGCGTTGCTCACCGTCGCCGAGAGGCTGACCAGCCGCACGTCGTCGGGCAGGTGCAGGATCACCTCTTCCCACACCGCGCCGCGCATCCGGTCGGCCAGGAAGTGCACCTCGTCCATCACGACATGCGAAAGTCCTTGCAGGGCAGGAGAATCTGCGTAGAGCATGTTGCGCAGCACTTCGGTGGTCATCACCACCACGTCGGCGTCTCCGTTGATGTTCTGATCGCCGGTGAGCAGGCCGATGCGTTCCGGGCCGTACCGGCGCACCAGATCGTTGTGCTTCTGGTTGCTCAGGGCCTTGATCGGCGTGGTGTAGAAGCACTTTCGGCCCGCTGCGAGCGCAAGGTGCACAGCGAACTCGCCGACGACCGTCTTGCCCGCACCCGTGGGTGCGCACACCAGAACCCCGTGGCCCTGCGCCAGCGCGTCGCATGCCCTGCGCTGGAATCCGTCCAGCGCGAACGGGAGCAGCTCGGTGAACGCCGAGACCGAGTCAAGGGTCACCTCTGGGGGCGCCTCAGGTCGCATCATCTCTACGTGGCATCGTCGTCGATCGACAGCCGCGACGGTGACGGCACCGGTGACGGCGCGTCGACCTGTTCAACTGCGCCGACCGGTTCGGCTGCGCCGATCGGGGCGGCCTCGTCGTCGCCGACGGTGTCGAGTGCGCGGCGCGCCTTGCGGCGGTCGTTGACGCGGGCGATCTGGATCGCCACCTCCAGCAGCACGGTGAGCGCCAGCGCCAACGCCAACATCGAGAACGGGTCCGAGCCGGGCGTGGCGAACGCCGCGAAGACGAACAGGCCCATGATGAGCCCGCGCCGCCACGCCTGCAGCCGCTCGTAGGTCAGCACGCCGACCAGGTTGAGCATGACGATCAGCAGCGGGAACTCGAAGCTGATGCCGAACACCAGCAGCAGGTTGATCAGGAAGCCGAAGTACTGGTCGCCGGACAGGGCCGTCACCTGGACGTCGCTGCCGACCGTCAGCAGGAATCCCAGTGCCTTGGACAGCACCACGTAGGCCAGCACCGCGCCGGTGATGAACAGCGTCGCCCCCACCGTGACGAACGCGACCGCGAACCGGCGCTCCCGGCTGTAGAGGCCCGGGGTGATGAACGCCCACAGCTGGTAGAGCCACACCGGGCAGGCCATCACCAGGCCGGCGGTCAGGCCGACCTTGAGCCGCAGCATGAACTGGTCGAACGGTGCCGTGGCCAGCAGGCGGCACTCGCCGTCGGGGGCGATCGTGGCGCGCGCGGACGCAGGCAGAGAACAGTAGGGGCCTCGCAGCCAGTCGCCCAGGCTGGGCAGCCCGAAGGCACCGTGGCTGTACCAGACGAAACCGATGATCGTGGTGAGCATCACCGCGAGGGCAGAGATGAGCAGACGGGTACGCAGCTCGGTGAGGTGCTCGACCAACGACATCGTGCCGTCGGGGTTGACCCGCGACCGGCGTCGACGGGGATCGAGCTTCTTGAAGAGTCCGGGGATCTGCACGACGACGTGGGTTACCTGTCGACAGGCACTCCGATCACGACGCGGTCAGCTCCCGCGTCGCGTCGAGGTGGCGATTCAGGCGGGGCGCTTGTCCGACGACGGCTCGGTGTGCCCCACGGGCCGCTCGGCGTCCGACACACGCTCCGAGGAGATCTGGGTGGGCTGGTCCGACTTGCCGTCGGCCTGCATCTCCTTGATCTCGGACTTGAAAATGCGCATCGACTTACCCAGGGAGCGGGCTGCGTCCGGCAGCTTCTTGGCACCGAAGAGCAGCACGAACACGGCGATGACGATGATCCAGTGCCAGGGTTGTAGACCACCCAATTTGGTTACCTCCAGACGTTGCGGCCGAGTCTACCCGCCGTCGGGGCCCACCCGATAGGCGTCCAGCGCGGCGACGGCCGCCCGCTGCACCCGCTCGGCAAGCGGTTGCGGCTCGAGAACCCGCACCGCGGACCCGAAGCCGAGTACGAACCTGGCCATCCAGTCATCGGAGGCGTAGGTCATCGCGGCGTCGCACGATCCGTCGGGAAACTCGGCCAGCACCCGCAGCGGGTAGTAGTCGAACATCCACGACGCCGACCGGTCCACGCGCAGCGTCGCGGTCGGCAGCGACGGGTCCGCGGTGTCCGGGTCGAACAGTGACGTGTCGGGGCCGGCCTGCACCGCCGGAGGCGGCGGCGCAGACGGTTCGTCGAGCACCCGGGCGTCGACGATCCGGTCGAACCGGAACAGCCGGACGGCCTCGGCGGTGCGGCACCACGCCTCGAGGTAGCTGTGGTCGGCGACCAGCACCACGCGGATCGGGTCCACCACCCTGGCCGACAGCATGTCATGCGAGGCCGAGTAGTACTCGATGGCCAGCGCCCGGTCGCCGCGCACCGCGGTACGGACCGCCGCGGCGGCCTCGCTCTCCGCCGGCGCCGGCTCGTCGACCGCGGTGCCCTCCACCGAGGCGCTGCCCGCCGCGGATTCGATCTTGGCGATCGCGCTGCGCGCGGCTTCCGGATCGACCATGCCGGGCACGTCGACCAGGGCACGCAGGGCCACCAGGATGCCGGTGGCCTCGGGCGAGGTGAGCCGCAGCGGATGGTCGATGCCCGCGGTGAAGGTCACCTCGATGGTGTCGCCGGAGAACTCGAAGTCGATCAGATCGCCGGGCCCGTAGCCGGGCAGGCCGCACATCCACAGCTGGTTGAGGTCGTCGCGCAGCTGTTTGACGCTCACCCCCAGGTCGGCGGCGGCCTCGTCGTAGGTGATCTTCGGGTTGGCCTGGAAGTAGGGAACCATGTTCAACAGCCGGACCAGCCGGGTGCTCAGCGCGGTCATGCCTGCACCTTCTCGACGCCGGCCTGGGCCTGCAGGCGCGCGATGACGTCCTCGCGCAGGGACGCCGGTTCGAGCACCACGGCGTCGGCGCCGTAGCTGGCGATCTCGCGGGCGAGCCGGTCGAACATGCCGACGTCCACGGTGATCTCCTGCCCCAGCCGCCCACCGAGTGTCTTCGCGCCGACCACGGTGGCCTGTCTGCGCAGCGCCGTCGCTCGCCCGTCGGCGACCCAGACCCGGGCCTGCCCGGCCCCGGGCCAGTCCCCCACCACCCGTGCGACGATCTCGCGCAGGTTGACCTCCGGCGGGCGCACCACCGAGCCGGGTTCACCGATCGGCGTCACCTCAGCGCCGATGCGCGAGAGCCGGAACGTCCGCACGGCGTTGCGGTCGCGGTCGTGGCCGACCAGATACCAGCGGCCCCGGTCGGTGACCACCCCCCACGGCTCGACCGTGCGCGTGACATACGGCTCGCTGCGCGACGGCCGGTGCGGGAACTGCACCGCACGCCCGGAGTCGATGGCAGACAACAGGATTCCCAACACTTCCTCGGAGCCGCGCAACCCGGGCAGCGCCGCCGTCGACGTGATCGTCACGTCGAGCTCGTCGACGGCTTCGATCTCCACGCCGGCGGCCCGCAACTTGAGCAGTGCGCTCTGGGTCGCGGTGATCAATTCGGGCGATTCCCACAGCTGGGTGGCCACCGCGACGGCGGCGGCCTCGTCGGCGGTCAGCTCGACGGCGGGAAGCGCATACGCCTCGCGGTTGATCCGGTACCCCTCGGTGGGGTCAGTCGACGACACGCGACCGGTCTCCAGCGGGATGCCGAGATCGCGCAGTTCGTTCTTGTCGCGCTCGAACATGCGGGAGAACGCCTCGTCGCTGGACCCGTCGGAGTAGCCGTAGACGGTCTCGCGGATCCGGTCGGCAGTGATGAACGTGCGCGTCGAGAGCAGCGCGATGACGAGGTTCATCAACCGTTCGACTTTCGAAATCCCCACGGCGTAGAGCTTAGGACGAATCGGCGGTGGGCTCGGACGGCTGTCGCGGCGCGCCATGGCAGCATGAGGCGATGAGCAGCCGCTGGCAGTCCTCCGACCGGCCCCGCGGCGCCGACTACGACGCCCGGTGGGAGCGGCTGAAAGCGGCCGGACGCAGTGTGCACGGCGAAGCCGACCTGGTGGAGTCGCTGCTGCGCACCTGCGGCGGCACCCGGGTGCTCGACGCCGGCTGCGGCACCGGGCGGGTCGCGATCGAGCTCGCCGACCGCGGCTTCTCGGTGGTCGGTGTCGATGCCGATCCCGCGATGCTGACGGTCGCCCGGGACAAGGCTCCCGATCTGCGCTGGGTGCAGGCCGATCTCGTCGACGCCGCCACCGTGGTTCCCGACGAGTTCGACGTGGTCGTCCTTGCGGGCAACGTGATGATCTTCCTCGACCAGGGCACCGAGGCCGCAGTCGTCGCGCAGCTCGCCCAGCGGCTCACCCCCGGTGGGCTGCTCGTGGCGGGGTTCCAGCTCCTGGCGGGCCGGCTGACGCTGCAGCGCTACGACGACATCGCCGCCACAGCCGGTCTGACGTTGATGCACCGGTGGGCGACGTGGGAACAGGCACCCTTCGACGGCGGCGAGTACGCGGTCTCGGTGCACCAACTCACATCGATCACATAGAAGCTGGGTCTACATAGAAGCTCGATCTACATAGAAGCTGGGTCTACATAGAAGCGATGAGCCTCTTGACCCTCTCGTCCACCGACCGGAACGGGTCCTTGCACAGCACCGTGCGCTGCGCCTGATCGTTGAGCTTGAGGTGCACCCAGTCGACGGTGAAGTCACGGCCCGCTTCTTGTGCGGCACTGATGAATTCGCCGCGCAGCTTGGCCCGGGTGGTCTGCGGCGGAGTGTTGACCGCAGCCTCGATCTCCTCGTCCGTGGTGATCCGGGTCGCCAGACCCTTGCGCTGCAGCAGGTCGAACACACCGCGGCCCCGCTTGATGTCGTGGTAGGCGAGATCGAGCTGGCTGATCTTGGCGTCGGAGAGATCCATGTTGTAGCGATCCTGGTAGCGCTGGAAGAGCTTGCGCTTGATCACCCAGTCGATCTCGGTGTCGACCTTCGCGAAGTCCTGACTCTCCACTGCGTCGAGCTGACGGCCCCACAGATCGACGACCTGCTCGATCTGCGTGTTGGGCTCGCGGGTCTGCAGGTACTCCACGGCGCGCGCGTAGTACTCACGCTGGATGTCCAGAGCGCTGGCCTGCCTGCCGCCGGCCAGCCGGACGGGACGCCGCCCGGTCAGGTCGTGGCTGACCTCGCGGATCGCCCGGATCGGATTGTCCAGAGAGAAGTCCCGGAACGCGACGCCGGCTTCGATCATCTCCAGCACCAGCGATGCCGAGCCCACCTTGAGCATCGTGGTGGCCTCGCACATGTTGGAGTCGCCGACGATGACGTGCAGACGCCGGTACTTCTCGGCGTCGGCGTGCGGCTCGTCGCGGGTGTTGATGATCGGGCGCGACCGAGTGGTGGCGCTCGAGACGCCCTCCCAGATGTGCTCGGCACGCTGCGACAGACAGAACGTCGCCGCCTTGGGTGTCTGGAGCACCTTGCCAGCACCGCAGATCAACTGGCGCGTCACGAGGAACGGCAGCAGCACGTCGGAGATCCGGGAGAACTCCCCGGCCCGCACGATCAGGTAGTTCTCGTGGCAGCCGTAGGAGTTGCCTGCCGAGTCGGTGTTGTTCTTGAACAGGTAGATGTCGCCGCCGATCCCCTCGTCGGCCAATCGCTGTTCGGCGTCGATGAGCAGATCCTCGAGCACCCGCTCCCCGGCCCGGTCGTGGGTGACCAGTTGGATGAGGTTGTCACATTCGGCCGTCGCGTATTCGGGGTGGCTGCCCACGTCCAGATACAGGCGCGCGCCGTTGCGGAGGAAGACGTTGCTACTGCGGCCCCACGACACCACCCGCCGGAACAGGTAGCGGGCGACCTCGTCCGGGCTGAGCCGGCGATGCCCGTGAAAGGTGCAGGTCACGCCGAATTCGGTCTCGATGCCCATGATCCGTCGCTGCACCTCATCGAGACTACAAGCTGGTCGGCGCATGCGTGGGCGCCCACGCCCAAGACGCCTGTGGATAACTCCCGGTACGGGGATCTCCGGGTGCCAGCATGAGCCATGGGGGAAATCACGAGAGTTGACGTCCAACGCCTGGCGCAGCTCGCCGACCGCATCGCCGGGATCGCCGACGACATCGAGGCGCTGCGGTGCCCGACGCTCGACCCGGCCGCGCTGCCAGGCTCGGCCGTCGCCGAGGTGACGGGCGCCGCAGCACTCACCGACGAGTTCGACGACATGGTCGCCGGGCTGCGGGGATGGTCGCTGGCCGCCCGCCGATCGGCCGAGGGGTTCGAGCGGGCGGACCGTGACGGCGGCGACCGGCTGGGCGGGTGACGCCGCCGACGCTCACGCAGGCCCAGACGTGGCGGCCGGAGTCACTCGCCGAGCTCGCGCAGCGCTGGGACGCGACCGCGCGCCGCATCGACGACGCCGCCGACGACGTTGCCGCACTGATCGAGTCCAGCCGCGACCACTGGGCGGGGCACGCCGCCGACGCCGCGGCGCAGCGGGCCCGCGAACTCGCGGCCACAGCCGCCGCCCGGGCGCGGGCGTTGGTCGCGGCGTCGGTGGCCGCAAGCGACGGTGGCCACCAGATCGCCTCGGCCAGAACCGATCTGCTGGACATCGTGGAGACGGCCCGGCACGACGGATTCACCGTCGCCGACGACGGGTCGGTGGCCCCGGCCGGTGAGGCGGACCCGCTGCTCGTGTTGCTGACCGGCGGGGATGCCGCGACGATCGCGCAGATCCTCGCCGTGCGCGCCGCGGAGGTGCAGGATCAGATCACCGCTGCTCTCCGACGATTGGCCACCGCCGACGGGGACGCGGCCGCCGACATCACCGGAGCGCTCGGCGCCGACGACAGGACCGATCCGCCCACGACGATGCCGGCCGACGCCGTGAGTGCGTGGCCCAGGATGGGTCAGGATGCGATCGCCGCCCAGATCGCGGCGATGACCGAACAACAGCGCGACCGGTTGGTGGCCGAGTTCCCCCACGAAGTGGGCAACACCGACGGCGTGCCCTGGCCGCTACGGGTCGCCGCGAACCGGATCAACATCGCCGAGGCGATCCTCGCCGAGTCGGGCGACGACGACGGCTCGCGGCATCGACTGGCGCTCTATCGGGAGCTGCTCGCCGAGGTGGACGATCCGAAGCAGGCCGGTGGCCGGATCCAACGCCAGATCCTCGGCTTCGATCCGGCCCGCGCGTCGCTGATCGAGCTGCACGGCGATCTGGCCTCCGCACGGGACGTCGCGGTGTTGGTGCCCGGCGTCAACACGACGATCGACGGTTCGGCGGCCAATGTCGCAACGGCCCGCCGGTTCGTCGCAGGTTCCGGCGGGGAGGTCGCGATGATCACCTATCTGGGTGGCCCGTTCCCGCAGGTCCACAACCCGCTGGCGGTGCTGCTCGACGCGGCCGATCCGCGCACGGCGCTGGACATGGCACCTCGGCTGGTCGCGTTCACCGAGGACGTCGAGCGCACGGTCGCCCCCGGCGTGCTCGTGACGGTCATCGGACACTCCTACGGCGGCTCGATCGTCGGTACGGCCGAGTCGCTGGGCATGACGTCGGACCGCACCCTGTTCCTTGCGGCGGCGGGTGCCGGCGTCGGAATCGACGACCCGGCGGAGTGGCACAACCGCAACCCGAACGTGGTGCGGTTCTCGATGACCGCGCCCGGCGACTTCATCGAGATGGTCCAGGGCATCCCGGGCGGACCTCACGGCGCCGACCCCGACGAGATGCCCGGCGTGATCCCACTGGCCACCGGTCGGTACGACGACGGCAGCCTGGTGGCCGGGTTCAGCGCGCACAGCGGCATGTTGAATCGTCCCTCGGATTCGTGGCGCACGATCCTCGCGGTGATCACCGGGGACACCGCCACGTGGCACCGGGCGCTACTCGATGCCGGCCGCTGATCCCGGGGCTGCAACCCCGGAATCAGGACAAGATCAATCCTGTTGCTTCCCAAGCGATGACGATCACCCCCTCCCCAGTGCTGTGGATTCCGCAGCGCGTTCTGGTCACCCGCTCGGCCGCAGAGCTACCGCATGGCGCCGAGATCATCCGACGGTGCGAAGCCGCCGGCGTGCCGGCGATCGACGTGCTCGCCGGCGATCGGCTCCCGTCACTGCGCGGTGCCGACGAGCGAACGACGTACGCAGCGGCCAAGCGCACGTTGGCCGTGGTCGTGGCGCCGCCGTCGAAGCGCCGCATGCAGCCGATCCCGCCCAGCGCCGACTGGCGGATGGACCTCGCCGAAGGCTGCCCCGGGCACTGTCAGTACTGCTATCTCGCCGGATCGCTGAACGGGCCGCCGATCACCCGGGTGTACGCCAACCTGCCCGAGATCCTGGCCGGGATGGACGACCACGTGGGCCGCGGCACTGTCACGTCAGCCTCGGCTCGCGCCGGCGAAGGCACCACGTTCGAGGCGTCCTGCTACACCGATCCGTTGGCACTCGAGCACGTGACCGGCTCTCTGTCGGCCGCGATCAGCCACGTCGGCACCCACCACTGGGCTGCGCCGGTGGGCCTGCGCTTCACCACCAAATACGACGACGTCGCGCCGCTTCTCGCTCTCCCTCACCGAGGACGCACCAGGGTGCGGGTGTCGGTCAACGCCGGGGAGGTCGCGGGGCGCTTCGAGGGCGGCACCGCCCGCCTGCCGCGCCGCGTGGCGGCGCTGGCCCAGCTCGCCGCGGCGGGCTATCCGGTGGGCCTCACGATCGCTCCGATCATGCCGATCCCCGACTGGCGCAACTCCTACGGCGCGCTGCTGCGATCCGTGGCCGAGGCGACCGCCGGCATTCCCGAGCTCGATCTGACCGTCGAATGCATCACCCACCGGTTCACCGCCGCCAGCAAGGAGGTGCTGACGTCGTGGTATCCGCGCACGAAACTGGAGATGGACGAGTCCGTGCGCACCCGCAAGTTCGGCAAGTTCGGCGCGGCCAAGTACGTCTATCCCAAAGAGACCATGGCGCAAATGCATTCGTGGTTCGACAGCGAGATCGCCGCGACTCTGCCCGCCGCCCGCACGCTGTACTGGACCTGAACCCCTACAGCCCGGACAACCCGACCGTGCCGACACGGCGTCGCACGGCGGCGATCTCGCGCAGGCCGTCGCCGAGTTGGCTGCGATCCAGCGGGGACAGCTCCGAAGACGCGACGATGTCTCCGGGCGGCCGTCCGGCGGTGATCTGCTGGACCTGATGAGCCATCCGCATGCGCTGGAGCATGGTGAACACCTCGGTGAGCGTGCCGGCATCGCGTTCGGTCAGCGCGCCGGCCTGCGCGGCCGCGGCGAGGCGGGTCGGGGTCGCAGCCGAGGTCACCCCGGCGACCAGACCACCCCAGCGGGCGAGGTTCACGATCGGGGTCACAGCGTGGTTCTTGAGGTCGAACGTGCCTCCGCGCCGCGACAGCACGTCACGCAGCGAGCGGGTGCGCATCCGGCCCGACAGCGCGTCGAGCAGCTGCAGCCGCAACGCCTCCGGGTACTGCTCGCGGATGCGGTGGTACGCCGACGGCACGGTGTGCAGCCCCGGATCGCCCCACACGACGCGGCCGTCGATCAGGAGCGAGGAGAACATCAACCCTCGGCCGATCAACGGTTCGGCGAGCCAGCCCTGGGCGGCGGTGCGCCACTCCGATTGCGAGCGAGAGAATTTCGGCTTGTCGGCGGTGGCGCCGTTGCGGTCGGTCGGCAAGCCGGCCTGCGCGAGCAGCTCGTGGACGTCCGCGGCGATCTGCCGGAACCGGCCGGCGTGCACGCCGAGGTCGTCGCGCCATGACACCGCGCTGTCGACGTCGGAAGACGGCATCGCCTCACGGCGCGCGACGCTACCGAGCGTGAGCCAGGCGAATCCCTCTGGTGGCGGGTTGCCCGCTTGTGCGACAACGATTTCCAGGGCGCGCCGCACCAGGCTGTCGACGACCACCGACAGGATGGCGCTGGTCGCCACCGCCTTGGTGCCGTTGCGGAACAGAGCGACAGCCGTCCCGGTGACCTGGCGGCCCACCTCGCGCAACTGGGCGGCGTCATCGGCCGCAGCGATCGAGCGGCGCAGCAGGAAACTCTGTCGCGCCGAGGCCGCCAGCAGGTCGGCGTCTTCGAGGACGCCGAGCACCTCTCCCCGCGGCGTCAGCACCGGCATGTGCCGCAGCCCGCACTCCAGCATCTCCATCAGCACGCTGTCGGCCGTCAGATCCGAGGTGACGGTGCGGGCCGGTGCGCTCATCACCGACGCGATGGGAACGTCGACCGACCGCCCGGCGGCCACCACCCGGGTGCGCAGATCACGGTCGGTGAAGATGCCCAAACTCGAGTCGGGCAAGCGGATCAGGGCGTACGACACGTGGTGGCCGGTCATCTTGATCACCACGTCGCGCACCGTCTCGTCCGGCTGCACCAGCAGGACATCGCCGTGCACCAGCTCGGACACCGGACGGGCATCGGTGGCCGGCGCGATGGTCGCCCGCTCGGCGGCCCGGTTCCATCCCGACGCGGCGAGGAAAGCCAGGCCGGACGGTTTGGCGAACTGCTGCTGCACCAGGGCACCCGGTAGGCGGATCAGCGTACTCGGCGCGGACGTCCTTGCCTGGAAGTCCATTCCGGCGCCGCTGAGCAGAGGCAGGTAGCCGAAGATCCCGCCCGGGCCGACATCGTCGATGAACACGCCGTCCCCGCTGCCGCGCAGCGTGACCAGACCGTCGCGAACCATCCACACCGCATCGGGCACGCGGGATGCGTAATCGGCCACCACGACGTCGGCCGGGAACGTCTCGAGCGCGGCACCCTCGGCCAGCGCGGTCAGCTCATCGTCGGTCGCGGCTTGAAACGGGGTGTGTGCGGCCAGGAACTCGGCCAGCCCGGCCCGGTCAGCCTGCTCGGATGAGATCGGCACACTTCTCCGCCATCGTCATCACCGTGATGTTCGGGTTCACCGCAGGCAGTTTCGGCATCGCCGAGGCGTCCACGACGCGCAAACCCGTGACACCCTTGACCCTCAGCTGCGGGTCCAGCACCGCCATCGGGTCCGTCGGCGCACCCATCCGCGCGGTCGCGGCCGGGTGATAGACGGTGTTGTGGCACTGGTGGATGTAGTCGAGCAGCTCGTCATCGGTGGTGGCACCGGGTCCCGGCGCGAGCTCGCGCGCTATCCAGGGCGCCAGCGGGGACTGTTCGGCGATCCGGCGGGCGAGCTTCACACCCGCGAGCATGATCCTGTCGTCGTAGCCGTCGGGGTCGGTGAAGTAGCGGGGGTCCACGCGGGGACGGTCGCGGAAGTCGCGGGTGCGCAGCCGCACCGTGCCGCGCGAGTGGCCCTGAGTCACGTTGGGCGTCAGACAGAATCCGTTGTCGGTGGTCGGATAGCCGCGACGCAGCGTGTTCATGTCGAATGGCACGCTGCCGTAATGCATCATCATGTCGGGCTGGCTGACACCCTCGTCGATCGTGGTGAACAGCCCGATCTCCCACCACTGAGTGGAGGTCGTCACCATCGGCTGGGCGGCCTCCCAGAACACGAGGCCCTCGACGTGGTCATCGAGGTTGGCGCCCACGCCCGGTGAGTCGACCCGGACGTCGATGCCGATCTCCCGCAGATGCGCCGTGGGCCCGATTCCGGAGAGCATCAACAACTTCGGAGTGTCGATGGCGCCGGCGGTCACGATCACCTCGCGCCGGGCCGCGATGGTGTCGTAACCGGTCAGATCCGGCCGCTGGTACCGCACCCCGGTGGCGCGCAGGGCGTCGTCGAACAGGATCTCCGATACCCACGTGTCGGTTCGGAGCTCCAGATTCTTGCGCGTGCCCAGGATGGGGTGCAGGAACGCGTGCGATGTCGAGTTGCGGATACCGTCCTCGCCGGCATTGATCTGGAACCAGCCGGCGCCGTTGCGCACCGTCTGCCCGCGGTTGAACGACACCGTGGGAAGCCCGACCATCGCGGCAGCTTCGAGAACCGCTGTGCCGCAGGGGTCTTCGGGCGGAACGTCACGCAGCGTCACCGTCTGGGTGAGTCGCTCGACCAGCGGGAGCACCTCGGCGGCGCTCCAGCCCGTCGCGCCCACGGCCGCCCACTCGTCGAGCGCCTCGGCGGGCGGATGGAAGGCGATGCAGGAGTTGTGCGACGAACACCCGCCGAGCACCTTCCCGCGCGCATGGCGCATGAACGAGTTGCCCCGCTCCTGCGGTTCGACGGGATAGTCCCAGTCGTACCCGGAGTCCAACAGGTGCATCCAGTCCGCCAGCACCAGGATCTTGTCGTCGTCGACATCCGACGGACCCGCTTCTATCAGGCAGACCGTGACGTCAGGATCCTCGGACAACCGGGCGGCGAGCACGCAGCCCGCGGTGCCACCACCGGCGATGACGTAGTCGAACACGCCCGTCTCAGCCATCGGTGCGGGCCTCCGCAACCGTCGCGGCAGCATGCGACTCGAGCGTGCCGATGTGGTTGCGGCCCTTGACGGCATACCACAGCAGCCCGGCGCCGAGGATGACGCCGATGTACACGAACGCGCCCCAGGTGTTGTACCAGGGCTCGCCGTAGACGGCGGCTCGCGGCCAGGCGAGGTTCAGTGCCATGCCGACACCCCAGACCACCGCGACGATGTTGACCGGCAGACCCCACTTGCCCATCGTGAAGTAGCCGCCCTCCTTGAGGTCAGCGGGCGGCCACTGTCCCTGCAGCCTCTTCTTGAGCAGCGGACCGGTGACCATCAGGTAGGCCAGGTAGATCATGATGATCGCGATCGAGGTCAGCACCGTGAAGATCTTGGGCTGCTCGATGTTGATGACCAGGATGATCACCGAGATCACGCCGATCGTGACCGCGGGGACGATGGGGGTCTGGGTCTTCGGGTGCACCGTGGCCAACCGCTCGCCGAAGGGCAGCGCGTTGTCGCGTGCCATCGCGAAGGTGAGCCGGATCGCCGCGGTGTGCACGGCCAGCGTGCACACCGTCACCGCCACCACGATGCAGACGAGGAAGATCTTGCCCAGCGGTCCCCACATCACCGACTCGACGATGTACTGCAGCCCGCCGGAGCTCTCCCCCAGCTTCGGGTCCTCGAGGTTCGGCGCGGCCATCACCGCGAACACCAGGATCGCACCGCCGATCACGAACGAGGCCAGGATGGCCCGCAGGATCGCCTTGGGTGCGGTTCGGCGTGGTTCGACGGTCTCCTCACCGAGCGAGGAGGCCGTGTCGAAGCCGTACATCACATACCCCGATGCCAGCGACGCGACCAGGAACGCGCCCAGGTAGCCCATCGACTCCTCGGCGCCGTACCCGTTGGTGGAGAAGAAGATATCGGGGCCACGCTCGATGTTGACGGCCAACAGCACCGCGATCAGCACCGCCGCGATCAGTTCGATGAACACGCCCGCGCTGTTGATCATCGACATCAACCGCACGCCCAGGGCGTTCACCAGCGTGGTGAACGCGATGAGGATCGTGCCGAGAAGCACCGCGTTGGCGGCGTAGTCGTATTCACCGGTGCCATCGCCGATGATCTGGAACCCGCTCCACAGCCTCGGCAGATTGAGTTGGTAGGCCAGCGCCACCGCCGAGATCGTCACGATGGACGCGGTCAGCATCAGCCAGCCCGACGTCCATCCCACGATCCGGCTGGCCAGCTTCTTGCTCCAGTTGTAGACCGACCCGGCGACCGGGTACTTGGCCGCGAGCTCCATGAAGCACAGCGCGACGGCCATCTGGCCGACGAACACGATCGGCCACGACCACAGGTACGCCGGCCCGGCGCTGGAGAATCCGAAGTAGAAGAGCTGGAAGGTACCGGTGAGGATCGAGATGTAGCTGACTCCGGCAGCGAAGCTGGCGAACTTGCCGATGCTGCGGTCCAGGGATTCCTTGTAGCCGAAATCCTCCATGCCGCTGTCGGGGTGGGGATCTTTGATCACCATGCGTGTTGCCCTTCTACTCCGGGACTGCCCTCAGTTAGTGAACCAGCCCGCGGCAGCGGGGGCCGTGTTGTGCCAGATGTGTTTGAGCTCTTGGTATTCGGCCAATCCGGAGGGTCCGAGTTCGCGCCCGTTACCCGACGCACCGAAGCCGCCCCACTCCGCGGCGGCGGTGTAGTAGCCGAAGTCGTTGAGCCACACGGTGCCGTGCCGCAGGGCGCGCACCACGCGCTCGCCGCGCGCCGAATCCGAGGTGCGCACACCGGCAGCGAGCCCGTAGCGGGTGTCGTTGCCCAACGCGATCGCCTCGTCCTCGGTCGTGAAACGCTCGACGGTGAGGATCGGTCCGAACGTCTCCTCGGTGACGATGCGCATCGACCGGTCGCAGTGGTCGAAGATGGTGGGCAGGTAGAAGTATCCATTCGCCAGGGCGGGGTCGTCGGGTCGCTTGCCGCCGCACACCAGCGTGGCCCCTTCCGAAACACCCAGCGCCACATAGCTTTCGACCTTGGCGCGATGCTGCTCGGACACCAGCGGCCCGGTCTCGCTCGCCGAGTCGAGCCCGTTGCCGACGCGGATCGTGGCCGCCCGTTCGGCGAGTGCGGCGACGAAGTCGTCGGCGATGGACTCTTCGAGGATGACCCGGGTGCCCGCAGAACACACTTGACCGGAGTGCAGGAACACCCCGGTGAGGACGTGGTCGACCGCGGCGTCCCAGTCGCCGCTGTCACGGACGTCGGCGAAGACGATGTGGGGATTCTTGCCACCGAGCTCGAGGGCCACCTTCGTGACGTGCGCGGCGGCGGTCGCGGCGATGGTGCACCCGGTCGACAGGCCGCCCGTGAACGAGATGAAGTCGACGTCCGGATTGTCGGTGAGCGCGGCGCCCAACGTTGCGCCGCTGCCCTGCAGCAGGTTCACCACACCGGGCGGCACACCCGCCTCGTCGAGCAGGTGGACGAACGCGATGGTGCTCAGCGGGGTGACTTCACTGGGTTTGGCGACCATGGTGCATCCCGCCGCCAGCGCCGGGGCCACCTTCCACGACATCTGCAACAGCGGATAGTTCCACGGTGCGATGAGCACGCACACACCGATCGGCTCGGCCACCACCCGGCTGATCACCGCAGGGTCACCGACGTCGACGAGCGTGTCGGCCTCGACGCCGATCAGGCGCGCGTAGTAGCGGAACACCGACGTGACGTCGTCGATGTCGATACGACTTTCCGCCAACGTCTTTCCGGTGTCGCGGGTTTCCAGCAGCGCGAGATCTTCCTTGTCGCGCTGCAGCAACTCGGCGATGCGGTGCAGCAGCTCGGAACGCTCGGATGCCGTGGTGGCGCTCCAGGTTCCCTCGTCGAAGGTGGCGCGCGCCGCCGCCACCGCGGCAAGCGCGTCGTCCGGGGTGGCCTCGTCGACCACCGCGGCGACGCTGCCGTCGGCGGGGTTGACGATCTCGCGTGTGCCACCGTCAGAGGCGTGCCGCCAGGCACCACCGATACAGAGGTCAGGTTGACCGTCCATGCCCGCTTCGGCCTCCTCGCCTGGTGTCTCGACGTCGCCAGCGGGGACACTACCCAGTCAGGGCACTGCGCGCGCGGTTGTTCGTCAGGAACGGGCGGGACCGTCACGGTGGCAGGAGAAGAGATTCAGCCTTCGGTGTTCTCTGCCGCAGCCTGCTCGTGCGCACTGCTGTCAGGCGATGCCGGCAGCAGCGCCTCCAGGGCGGCTCCGGTGATGCGGCGGAACGCCCGGCGCGGCCGGTTGGCGTCGAGCACCGCGACCTCCAGGGTGCCCGGGCCGAGTGCGCGCGGTTCACTGCCGTTTCCGCCCGCACCCATCGCAGTCACCGCGGTGGACACGGCATCACTGAGGCTCAGGCCCTCCGAGTAGGACTCGGTCAGTGCGGTCGAGATCGGCTCCGTCGTCCCGCCCATCACCACGAAGTGCGGCTCGTCGGCGATCGACCCGTCATAGGTGATGCGGTACAGCTCGGGCGGCTTGGTCTCGCCGTAGTGGGCCACCTCGGCCACGCACAGCTCCACCTCGTAGGGCTTGGCCTGCTCGGTGAATATGGTGCCCAGCGTCTGGGCGTACACGTTGGCCAGTTGGCGCCCGGTGACGTCGCGACGGGAGTAGGCATACCCCTGCGTGTCGGCGAATCGGATACCACCGCTGCGCAGATTGTTGAACTCGTTGAACCGGCCGACAGCGGCGAAGCCGACGCGGTCGTAGAGTTCGCTGACCTTCTGCAGCGAGCGCGACGGGTTCTCGGCGACGAACAGCACGCCGTCGGCGTAGGCGAGCGCGATCACGCTGCGGCCACGGGAGATTCCCTTACGGGCGAGCTCGGAACGCTCCCGCATCGCCTGCTCGGGTGAGATGAAATAAGGGAAGCTCACAGCTGCTCACCTCTAGCGCGCTCGGCGTCGGGGCCGAAAGTGTCTGCCCGCGAACGACTCTCGATGATCTCGCGGGCCAGCCCGGCGATCTGCTGCTCGGCCACATCGACTGCGCCGTCGGCGGTGATCACCACAGCGGTCGGGTAGATGCCCCTCACCAGGTCCGGACCACCGGTGGCCGAATCGTCGTCGGCGGCGTCGTAGAGCGCCTCGATGGCCACGCGCAGCGCGGAATTGGCGTCGCTCACCCGGGAGTACAGCTTCTTCATCGACGACTTGGCGAAGATCGAGCCCGAGCCGACGGACTGATAACCCTCTTCTTCGACGTTGTGGCCGCCGGCGGCGTCGAACGACACGATGCGCCCGGCTGCCTCCGGGTTCGGATCGTCGAGGTCGTAACCGGCCAGGAGCGGCAGCGCGATGAAGCCCTGCAACGCAGCGCCCAGGTTGCCGCGCACCATGGTGGCCAACCGATTCATCTTGCCAGGGAACGTCAGCGGAACGCCTTCGAGCTTCTCGTAGTGCTCGAGCTCGACGGCGTAGAGGCGGGCGAACTCGACCGCGATGGCCGCGGTGCCCGCGATACCGGTGACCGTGTAGTCGTCGGTGATGTACACCTTCTGCACGTCACGGCTGGCGATCATGTTGCCCTGAGTGGCGCGACGATCCCCCGCCATCAGCACACCGCCCGGGAACTTCAGCGCCACGATCGTGGTGCCGTGCGGCACGATGTCGGTCGGCAGGGCGGTCGGCACCGCGCCGCCCGCACCCGGAAGCAGATGAGGGGCCTGGTGGCGCAGGAAATCGGAGAACGACGACGGGTTCACACCGCCGTGCGACAGGCCTGCGGGCAAGGCGTCAAAGGCTCCCGGTACGGGGTTGGCAGAGGTCTGATCGCGATGCGGCCAGGTCACTGTCCACCCTTCTGCACGTACGCACGCACGAAGTCTTCTGCGTTCTCTTCCAGGACGTCGTCGATCTCGTCGAGCAGATCGTCGGTTTCCTCGGTCAGCTTCTCTCGGCGCTCCTGGCCGGCAGCCGTACTGCCGGTGAGGTCGTCGTCCTCGCCGCCTCCGCCGCCGCGCTTGGTCTGCTCCTGCGCCATCGCTGCCTCCTGCGTCTCTCACTCCAGGCGTGACATCCTCAGATGCCGAGTTGTCCCGCCCGCCGTTCCTTCACACTACCGGTCAGCCACCGGATTGCCGGGGATAGCCCGATCAGTTCGTGAGTTGCTCGACGAGCTCGGCCGCGCTGTCGACCGAGTCCAGCAACGCACCCACATGGGATTTGCTGCCTCGCAGAGGCTCGAGGGTGGGGATGCGCACCAACGAGTCACCGCCGAGATCGAAGATCACCGAATCCCAGCTGGCCGCCGCGATGTCGGCACCGAAGCGACGCAGGCACTCCCCGCGGAAGTAGGCCCGGGTGTCGGTGGGCGGGTTGTCCACCGCGTCGAGCACCTGCTGCTCGGTGACCAGCCGCTTCATCGAGCCGCGGGCCACCAGTCGGTTGTACAGGCCCTTGTCCAGCCGCACATCCGAGTACTGCAGGTCCACCAGGTGCAGCCGGGGCGCGTTCCAGCTCAAGTTCTCCCGGTTACGGAAACCTTCGAGCAGACGCAGCTTGGCCGGCCAGTCGAGCAGGTCGGCGCACTCCATCGGGTCCCGCTCGAGCAGGTCGAGCACGTGCGCCCACGTCTCGAGAACGTTGTTGGCGCGCGGGTCGGGGTCACGGCTGTCGACGAGCTTGGCCACCCGATCGAGGTAGATGCGCTGTAGCGCAAGGCCGGTCAGCTCCCGACCGTCGGCCAGCGCCACCGTCGCCCGCAGGGACGGATCCCTGGAGAGCACATGCACGGCGTGCACCGGACGGGCCAGCGCGAGATCGCTCAGATCGATGCCGACCTGCGCTCCCTCTTCGATGACGTCGAGCACGAGGGAGGTGGTGCCGACCTTGAGGTAGGTCGACGTCTCGGCCAGGTTGGCGTCGCCGATGATGACGTGCAGGCGCCGGTACTTGTCGGCGTCGGCATGCGGCTCGTCGCGGGTGTTGATGATGCCGCGCTTGAGTGTCGTCTCCAGGCCGACCTCGACCTCGATGTAGTCCGAACGCTGCGACAGCTGGAAGCCCGGCTCGTCGCCGGACGGTCCGATCCCGACCCGGCCACTGCCGGTGACCACCTGACGGGACACCAGGAACGGGGTCAGGCCGGCGATGACGGCCGAGAACGGCGTCTGGCGCGACATGAGGTAGTTCTCGTGGGAACCGTAGGAGGCGCCCTTGCCGTCGACGTTGTTCTTGTAGAGCTGCAGTTTCGCCGCCCCGGGCACACTCGCCACGTGACGGGCCGCGGCCTCCATGACCCGCTCGCCGGCCTTGTCCCAGATGACCGCGTCCATCGGGTCGGTGCACTCCGGTGCGGAGTACTCCGGATGGGCGTGGTCGACGTAGAGCCGGGCGCCGTTGGTCAGGATCATGTTGGCCGCGCCGACCTCGTCGGCATCGACGACAGGTGGCGGCCCGGACGAGCGGCTCAGATCGAAGCCCCGGGCGTCGCGCAGCGGGGATTCCACCTCGTAATCCCAGCGCGTGCGCTTGGCTCGCTGGAGGCCGGCCGCCGCGGCGTAGGCCAGGACCGCCTGGGTGGACGTCAAGATCGGATTGGCGGTCGGGTCGGACGGCGAGGAGATGCCGTACTCGACCTCCGTTCCGATGATCCGTTGCATATCGACCAGCGTAGAGGTGCGCCATGATCGGCTCACAGCTGCCCGGTCCGGAATACCGTCGATGAGCTGGGCGGCATGGTGCAATGAGGGCGATCATGATCACCCGATCCGGCGACACCGACCTGCGCTCGGCCGCAGAAGCGTGGTTCCTGCGCCGAGGCCTGCCCGCGGTGCTGCGGCCCGGGACGCTGGTGCGCGGGGTGTGGGCCCGGTCGGCGCCGGCGCTGGCCGCGTTCGGGGTGTGCATGGCGTTCTCCGTCGTGGTCGTCGCGGCGACCGGGAAGCACACGATCGACATCGACGGCACCCCGACCCGCACGGAATGGTTCGTCCTCGCGATCGTGGTGTTGGTGGCGCCGGCGGCCGTGACCGTGGGCCGGCTGGTCTCGCGCATCACTCACCGTCGGCGACGGGAAGCGGTGTCGGCAGCCTCGGTGGCGGTGGCGGGTGTGGCCGCGGTGTTCGGTGGTCCGAGCGCGCGGATCGTCGTGGACGTGGTGGCCGAGGGGGTCGTGATCGGGGTGATCCTGCTGGGCACCGCGACGGGACTGGGGTCGGTGCTCGGCTGGGTCGCCGGCGTGACGCTGCGCAATCTCGCATCGGTGGGCAGCCTGCTGCTGCGGGCGCTGCCGGTGATGCTGTTGACCGTGCTCGTGTTCTTCAACGGTCCGGTGTGGACGATGGCGTCGACGGTGAGCCGGGGCAGGTTGTGGCTGGCCCTGCTGTTCCTGTTCGCCGTGGCTGCGTCGTTTCTGGTGTCCAGCACACTCGGCCTCGCGCGCCCCATCCTGACGCCGGAGGCGAAGCGGCCCGAGCACGCCCAGATGCTCGTCGGCACTCCGTTCGAGTCGATGCCCGATCGGCCGCGACGAGTCCCGCTGTCGCGGCCGGAACGGACGAATGTCGTCTTCGTGCTTGCCCTTTCGCAGATCATCCAGGTGCTGACGGTGGCTGTGGTGACGGGTGCGCTGTTCGGTGTTCTGGGGTTGATCCTGATCAGTCCCGAGTTGCTGGACGCCCTGACCGGCGGCAGCCCCGGCGACGGCCAGCTGCTGGGCATGACACTGCCGATCCCCGAGGCACTGATCCAGCTCACGATGTTCCTGACCGCCCTGACGTTCATGTACCTGGCGGCACGCGCGGTCACCGACAAGGAGTACCGCCGGCAGTTCGTCGACCCGTCGATCGAGGACCTGCTGCTCACGCTGGTGGCGCGTGACCGCTACCGCACGGCGACGGTGACTCCGAATCGTGCGCAGAACGGGGACGTATGAGCGGGCCAGCCGCCGCTACCCGGCAGATCCACGAGTGGTTCCTGCATCGCGGGTTGCCGCTGGTGCTGACGCGGCGGGTCCGCTCCCGCGCGCTGTTCGCCCGCTCGGCGCCGGCGGTCGCCGGGGTCGGCGCACTGACAGCGACCGTTCTTCTGCTGGCCGAATGGACCGGCGAGAGTCCCGACGTCGGACTACTGGTGCGACTGGCCGGCATTGCCGTCGTGTTGGCTGCCGCGCCGTTCGCGCTGGAGGTCCTGCACCGGCGCTCCACCACCGCCGCGCGGGTGGGCCGTCGGACCACGGCCCTGGCGGTGATGGGGATCTTCGTCCTGGCGATGCCCGTCATGGTGTCCGGGTGGTCGGCCGCGGCAGCGGCGGAAGTGCCGGTCTTCCTGACGGTGACGCTGCTGACGATCTGGCTGACCTACATCGGACTGGGCTCGATCGCGCTGTGGGCCTTCCGTTTCGCGTGGGAGCAGGTCGGTGCGCTGGGCACGTTGATGAGCCGGGCGCTGCCGCTGTTGATGCTGACCGTCGTGGTCTACTTCACGGGCGAACTCTGGCAACTGTCAGCCCGCATGACGCGTGAAAGGCTCTGGCAGACGGTCGGATTCCTCGCCGCGGTCGCGCTGGCGTTCATGGTGGCCACGATCCGCGACGAGGTCAGCGCGCTCCGTCAGGACCGGACCCGGCAGTCCGATCCCGCAGCGCTGCTCGCCGACACCCCGCTGGCAGGGCTGTACCCGGGGACGCCGACACCGCTGTCGCGACCCGAGAAGGTCAACGTCGTCGCGGTGATGGTGGTCGCCCAGGCGATCCAGGTGGTGTTGTTCACCGCCGGCCTGTTCGTGTTCTTCCTCGCCCTGGGCTTCGTCACCGTCCCCTCCGACGTCATCGTGCTGTGGTCGGGTGAACAGAGTTGCCCGGTCGGAGTACCGCCCTGCGACGGAACGTGGTTCGGGGTCCACGTGCCGATACCGCAGACGGTCGTGCACATGTCGCTGTTCGTCGCCGTGCTCTCCGGCCTGTACTTCACGGTCAGCACCAGCGTCGACCCGCTCTACCGTCAGCGCTTCTTCGAACCACTGATCTCCGACGTCGCGGTCAGCCTGGCAGGCCGCGACACCTACCTGGCGATGCACCGAGAGGAGTCCAACCCATGAGGAACACCGGATTGCGGGGTAAGCGCTACGGCGAAGTGTTACTGGTCAGCGCCGGTCCGGAGGGTCCTCAGGCAACCGTCTACAACACCTATCCGCTCAACGACTGCCCGCCGGAGCTGTGGAGCCGGCTCGACGCCCAGACGCTGGCCACCGAGCACGGCGCGCTGGCGGCCGTGCTGAACGGGCCGCGCTACTGGTTGATGGACGCCATAGAGAAAGACATGGGCAGGGACCGCGAGATCGTCACGTTCGGCGGGCTGGACATGTACCGGCAAGCGACGGTCACGCTGTCGTCGATGAATCCCGCACCGTACGTACCGAACACGGTGGCGCGTAACGCGGTGTTCGTGTTCGAGCCGGCGCCCCGGTGTTCGAGCTCGTCGACACCGACGGTGGGAACTGGGTGATGCAGACGTGGAGCCAGATCGTCGACCCCGCGCTGGGCTACGACGACCTGCCGGATCTGTCCGACCGACTGACGCTTCCCGAGGGCTGGGTCTACCGCACCCGCACCCTCGAGACCGAACTGCGTGTCGACACCAGCAGTCAGGCCGCCCAGGTGCTCCAAGACGGCCTGACCAACAGCTACTCGCTGCTGAGCTAGAGGTACTGCCCCAGGTTGCTCTCGGTGTCGATGGCCCGGCTGGCACTCGACGACTTCCCGGTGACCAACGTGCGGATGTAGACGATCCGCTCGCCCTTCTTGCCCGAGATACGGGCCCAGTCATCGGGATTCGTGGTGTTCGGCAGGTCCTCGTTCTCGGCGAACTCGTCGACGATCGAGTCCAGCAGGTGCTGGATACGCAGACCCGGCTGACCGGTCTCCAACACGGACTTGATCGCGTTCTTCTTCGCCCGGTCGACGACGTTCTGGATCATGGCGCCGGAGTTGAAGTCCTTGAAGTACATGACTTCCTTGTCACCGTTGGCGTAGGTGACCTCCAGGAACCGGTTGTCGTCGATCTCGGCGTACATCCGCTCGACGACCTTCTCGATCATCGCCTTGATGGTCAGCCGGCGATCGCCGTTGAACTCGGAGAGATCGTCCGCGTGGATCGGCAGCTGCTCGGTGAGGTACTTGCTGAAGATGTCCTGGGCCGCCTCGGCGTCGGGCCGCTCGATCTTGATCTTGACGTCCAGGCGGCCGGGCCGCAGGATCGCCGGGTCGATCATGTCCTCACGGTTGGAGGCGCCGATCACGATGACGTTCTCCAGGCCCTCGACACCGTCGATCTCGCTGAGCAGCTGCGGCACCACGGTGGTCTCCACGTCGGAGCTCACGCCCGTGCCTCGGGTGCGGAAGATCGAGTCCATCTCGTCGAAGAACACGATCACCGGCGTCCCCTCGGACGCCTTCTCCCTCGCGCGCTGGAAGATCAAGCGGATGTGTCGCTCGGTCTCGCCGACGAACTTGTTCAGCAGCTCGGGACCCTTGATGTTGAGGAAGTACGACTTCGCCTCCCGGGCGTCGTCGCCACGCACCTCGGCCATCTTCTTGGCCAGCGAGTTGGCCACCGCCTTCGCGATGAGCGTCTTACCGCAGCCGGGGGGACCGTAGAGCAGCACACCCTTGGGCGGGCGCAGCGAGTACTCCCGGTACAGGTCCTTGTGCAGGAACGGCAACTCGACGGCGTCACGGATCTGCTCGATCTGCCGCGTCAGGCCGCCGATGTCGTGATAGCTGACGTCCGGCACCTCTTCGAGCACCAGGTCCTCGACCTCGGCCTTGGGAATGCGCTCGAACGCGTAGCCGGCCTTGGTGTCGACCAGCAGAGAATCACCGGGACGGAGCCGGCGCGGCTGATCGTCGCCGAGGCTCGGGTCCTCGACGTCGGGCAGGTGCTCGGCAGCCACGAGCGGCTCGGCCAGCCACACGATGCGCTCCTCGTCGGCGTGACCGACGACCAGGGCGCGGTGCCCGTCGGACAGGATCTCGCGCAGCGTGCTGATCTCGCCGACCGATTCGTAGTGGCCCGCCTCGACCACCGTCAGCGCCTCGTTCAGGCGAACGGTCTGGCCCTTCTTGAGCACCTTGGTGTCGATGTTCGGGGAGCACGTCAGCCGCATCTTGCGACCGGAGGTGAAGACGTCGACGGTGTCGTCGTCCTGGACCCCCAGCAGAACGCCGTAGCCGCTGGGCGGCTGACCGAGCCGGTCGACCTCCTCACGCAGCGCCAGCAACTGCTGGCGGGCCTCTTTGAGGGTGTCCATCAGCTTGGCGTTGCGGGCCGCCAGTGAATCGATCCGCGCCTCCAGTTGATGGACGTCGCGCGCGGCCCGCGCGCTGCTCTGCGGGCCCACCGCACCGTCTAGCTGTTCGCGCAGGATTGCGGCTTCCCGACGGAGCTGCTCCAACTCGGCAGCGTCCTCAGGGGACAGCCTTCTCTCGGGGGATGTTCCGGAATGCTCGGTCTCACTCATTCTGAGCTCCTTTCCCACACCGGGAGTTGGTGCGGTAACAACTTCAACGCTACCGGCGATTCAGCCATTGTGTGTGCTCTAGGAATTCGACACACCAGCAACACTGTTAGCCTCTGTACATCAGTTCGTCCGAACGGAAGGACCGTCGTGACCCTCAAATCCCTCTTTACCAGCGTGACCGCTGGGACCGCAGCAGCCGCACTCGCGGGTGCCGCGGCCGTGGGTGTGACCTCGATTGCAGTCGGTGCGGGCGTGGCCTCCGCCAACCCGGTCGTGGTCAATGCGCCGCTCGCGCCGGCGCCGGATCTGGCCGGTCCGCTGTCGGCGACCTTGAACGCGCTGATGGCGCCGGGGTCATTCGGCGGCAAGGCTTCTTACATCCAGGGTGGCCTGCGGGTTCGCGATACGGTGCTGGCCGACGCGGCGTACAGCCGCGCCGCTGCCAAGGGCTTGTTCCCGCTGAGCTTCACCATCGCAGACATCGACCAGAACGGTGACACTGCAACGGCGAACGTGACCGCCACCTCGGCCACAGGCGCGGTCACGACGCAGCCGCTCACCTTCGTCGCTGGCCCCAGCCCGTCCGGTTGGCAGCTGTCGAAGAGCTCCGCTGTGAACTTGGTGACCGCCGCAGGCTGAGCCCTTACCGAATCGTGACGCCTGCGCGTCGCGGTTCATTCGCGCCGTGAAAGCAGCACCTAGCCTCAGTACCGCCGCCATTGCGGCGGTACTGGGGCTAGTCGCGTGTGCCCCGGCGCCGGCACCTCCGGCGGCGACCTCCGTCGAGACCTCGCCCACGCCGACGGCGGGCATTCCTGCCCCCGCCCCACCCGCACCGGGTGGCCCGCCGCTGCCCCAACCGTCCGCCCTGACCGACGTCCTGGCCCGGCTGTCCGATCCCGCCGTCCCCGGCGATGCCAAGATCTCGCTGATCGAAAACGGCACCCCGGGCGAGGCCGCCGGCCTGGATCGCTTCGCCGCCGCGCTGCGCGACAACGGCGCTCTGCCGCTGACGTTCGAGGCGCGCGACCTCGGCTGGACGCAGAACGGTACCGGTGACGTCGTCGCGACCGTGACGATCACGCTGGCCACCCCGCCGGGCTCACAGTTCACCTACCCGATGCAGTTCGCGCCCGAGGCCGGCTCGTGGCAGCTGACGCGTCAGACCGCCGATCAACTGCTGGCCCTGGATGCACCTGCCGCTCCCCCTCCCTCCGCACCGCCGCCACCCCCTCCTTCACCGCCACCCCCGCCGCCTCGGTGAGCATGTGGATCGGCTGGCTGGAGTTCGACCTGCTCCTCGGCGACGTGCATTCGTTGAAGCAGAAGCGTTCGGTGGTGCGGCCGCTGGTCGCCGAGTTGGCCCGCCGTTTCTCGGTGTCGGCCGCAGAGACGGGAGACCAGGATCTCCACCGCCGGGCGGCCGTCGGGATCGCGCTCGTCGGCGGCGACCGAGCCCATGTGGTCACGGTGCTCGATGCCGCCGAACGTCTGGTCGCGGCACGTCCGGAGGTCGAGTTGCTCTCGGTCCGGCGGAGCCTGCGGCGCAGTGACGACGAGTGAGAGCTAGACCGTCGGACGCTTCTTGCGCAACGGAATCGGCGCGATCGCGCCGGGCGCGAGTTTGCGCGCGCTGATGAGGAACGCGGTGTGGCCGCGCATCGTGTGTTCGGGCCGCACGGCAAGACCCACGACGTGCCAGCCGCGCTGCATGCTCTCCCAGGCGCGCGGTTCGGTCCAGCATTGCTGCTCGCGCAGCGCCTCGACCGTCTTGGACAGCTGCGTGACGGTGGCGACGTAGATCATCAGCACACCGCCCGCGACGAGCACCTCGCCGACGCGGCCGAGCACCTCCCACGGCGCCAGCATGTCCAGCACCACCCGGTCGACCTCCGGTCCGGCGTAGTCGACCAGGTCGGCGGTGACCAGCTCCCAATTGTCCGGGGCCGCACCGAAAAACGTCGTCACGTTGCGCAGCGCGTGCTCGGCGTGATCCTCGCGCAGTTCGTAGGACGTGACGCGGCCCTCGGGTCCTACGGCGCGCAACAGCGAGCACGTCAGCGCACCCGAACCCGCGCCCGCCTCGAGCACCCGGGCGCCGGGGAAGATGTCGCCCTCGTGCACGATCTGCGCGGCGTCTTTCGGATACACCACCTGCGCGCCGCGCGGCATCGACATGACGTAGTCGACGAGCAGCGGACGCAACACCAGGAACTGGTCGCCGTTGGTGGAGCGCACGACGCTGCCCTCGGGCAGTCCGATCACCTGGTCGAGCGAGATGATGCCGCGATGGGTGTGGAACTCCCCGCCCGGCTTGAGCAGCATCGTGTAGCGCCTGCCCTTGGCGTCGGTGAGCTGCACGCGGTCACCCACGTCGAACGGACCGGTTCTGCGCACAGCTGACCAGCCTGCCAGCACCGGCGTCGCCGACTACGGCCGGGTTACCCCGATCTGTCGGCGGCCGGTTCTAGGGTGGGATTCGTGAACGAGCAGCCCGATCGGGAGATACGCCGGCCGGCGCTGTCCCCGTCGCGGGCCAGCGATTTCAAGCAGTGCCCGCTGCTGTACCGGTTCCGCGCGATCGACCGTCTACCCGAGCCGTCGTCGACGGCGCAGGTGCGCGGATCGGTGGTGCACGCCGCACTGGAGCAGCTGTACCTGCTGCCGGCCGCCGAGCGGGTGCCGGAGGCGGCACTGGAGCTGGCGTCCCCGGCGTGGGAGCGCGTGCTCGCCGAGAAGCCGGCACTGGCCGACGACATCGGCCCCGAGATGCGCGCCGTCCTGCTCAAGGAGGCCAGGACGCTGCTGGCGGGCTACTACCGGTTGGAAGACCCGACGCGCTTCGATCCGCAGGCATGTGAACAGCGCGTCGAGGTCGAGCTGGCCGACGGCACGCTGCTGCGCGGATTCAT
The DNA here is from genome assembly GCF_055419625.1 of Mycobacterium sp. IDUB_1. Taxonomy (NCBI): domain Bacteria; kingdom Bacillati; phylum Actinomycetota; class Actinomycetes; order Mycobacteriales; family Mycobacteriaceae; genus Mycobacterium; species Mycobacterium sp. IDUB_1. Next base: position 104,190 of record NZ_JBVAYA010000007.1, read on the forward strand.
CGACCGCATCGACGTCGCGCCCACCGGCGAGGTGCGGGTCGTCGACTACAAGACCGGCAAGGCGCCGCCCGCGGCTCGCGCGCTGGCCGAGTTCAAGGCGATGTTCCAGATGAAGTTCTACGCCGTGGCGCTGCTGCGTTCTCGTGGCGTGCAGCCGACGCGGTTGCGGCTGATCTATCTCGCCGACGGACAGGTCCTCGACTACAGCCCCGAACTCGACGAGCTCCTGAGGTTCGAGAAGACGCTGATGGCCATCTGGACTGCCATCCAATCTGCCGGCGCCACAGGCGATTTTCGGCCCAACCCGTCGCGACTGTGCGGCTGGTGCGCCTACCAGTCGTTCTGCCCGGCGTTCGGCGGCACCCCGCCCCCCTACCCGGGCTGGCCGCAGATCCCCGCCGGCCCTCCCGATGACGGCGATCCCGATGCGGTGTTGCGCGCGCCGGGGACCGCGGCGTGATCGACTGCCTGTTCCGCTCCCGGGGCGTCGACGGCGAGTTCGCGGTGTTCGAGTCCACCGACGGCACCCGCAGCAACTGGGATCCGCAGATCCAGCACGGCTCGCCGCCGCTGGCTCTGCTGACCAGGGCGATCGAGCGCCTCGCCGAAGGCACCGGCATGCGCGTCGGGCGCCTGACCCTGGACATCCTCGGCGCGATCCCGGTGGAGCAGGTGAAGGTGCGCGCGTGGGTGGACCGGCCCGGTACGCGGATCGCGCTGATGGTCGCCGAGATGGTAGTCGACCGCCCGGACGGCACCACGCGGGCAGTCGCGAGGGTGACGGCCTGGCTGTTGGCGACCAGCGACACCGCCGATGCCGCCATCGACCGCTACCCCCCGATGCCCGAGGGCGAGACGGCCGGCCTGACGCACGCTTGGGACGGCGCCGCCGGGTACCTGGAGACGGTGAGCTGGCGCAGGCAGGCCACCGCGCCGGGCGCAGCGTTCGAGGCGTGGCTCACTCCCCTTGTGCCGCTCGTGGATTCGGAGCCGACGACGGCGTTGCAACGTCTGGCGATGGTCGTCGATTCGGCGAACGGTACGGGCGCGGTTCTCGATCCCACGCAATTCGTTTTCATGAACACCGACACCGTTGTGCACCTGCATCGGCTCCCCGTTGGCCAGGACTTCGGGCTGCGCGCGCGGGCGTCGATCGGCCCTGACGGCATCGGGGTCACCACCGCCGAGGTCTTCGACCGCAGCGGGTTCGTCGGCACCTGCGCCCAGACGCTGTTCGTGCAGCGCCAGGCGTGAGGCAGCTGCCGCGGGAATAACAGTGATCTGCGGCACTGTTGCGCCTCACCATGAAGGCTTTCTCGGACGACGAACGGCAGAAGTTCCTCACTGATCTGCACGTGGGTGTGCTGGCGGTGGCGGCCTCGGACGGCAGGCCGCCGGCCAGCGTTCCGATCTGGTACGACTACGTCGACGGTCTCATCCGCATCAACACCAGTGCGTCGTCGCGCAAAGCGCGACTGATCCGCGAGGCTGGGGCGATCACCCTGGTGGTCCAGCGCGAGGAGCCGCCGTACCAATACGTCACCGTCGAGGGCACCGTGGTCGACACACTGGACCCGTCGCCCCGGGACATCCAGGAGACCATCGCGATCCGCTACCTCGGCGAGGAGGGCGGACGCGCGTTCGTGGCATCCATGGAGGGCGGCCACAGCGTGATCTTCCTGGTCCGCCCCGACCGCTGGCTCACCGCGGACTTTTCCGACGAACTCTAGGCAGAAGTAGCCAGCGCCTTGCGGTCCTCGTCGGCGAAGGTGTCCTCGAGGTGCAGCGGCGAGTAGTCGACATCGATCTCGGCCAGCGGTCGACCTCGCGCGCTGCTGATCGTGCCGAATCGGCGCATCCCCTTGTCGGCGGCGTAGGCCTGGAACTCGTCTTTCTCCAGGCCGAATGGGATCTCGTCGTAGAGGTCGTAGGCGTCGTCGGTGTTCTTGAGCGCCAACGGGATGAGCTCGTTCATGCGGCTCTCGAACACCGCCCAGTTGCTGTCGTCGGCGGCGACGTGGCGCCGGCAGGTGAATGTGCCCCACGCCATGTGTCGCCGTTCGTCGTCGCCGATCCTGCGGACCAGTTCCTGCATCCCGGGAAGGATGTTGTTGTCGACGCAAATGCGGTGCCACGCATAGTATCCCGTCAACGCCATCATGCCTTCGATGACGTGGTTGTACGTCACCGACGCCCGCACTTGGGCGGCCGGCGACGGGTCGGAGACCAACGCATCGAGTGAGGCCGGCAACTCTTCGTAGAAGATCGTGCGGTAGGTGGGCAGGTCGTCGAGGAAGACCTGCATGTCGTCGGTGACCCCGACGGCATCGAGCCAGAGCCGGAACACCTGCGTGTGCTTGGCCTCCTCGAACGCGAACTGCGTCAGATACATCTCGTCACCGAGGCGGCCCTCTGCCCGCATGGCGGCCATGAACGGCTGGATGTCCTGGGTGACGGCCTCCTCGCCGGCGATGAACTGCGCACACAGCCGGGTGGCCCACTCGCGTTCCAGATCGGTCAGCCCCTCCCAGTCGGCTCGGTCGCGGGAGAAGTCGATGTCGGCGGGATTCCAGAATTTCGCGTTACCACCGGCAAAGAGCTTGAGCGGCAAGCTGTCCCAGTTGAGGCCGCCCGCGGCGAGCGAATCCGAACGTGTCCTAGGGGTGTGGGACATAGGGGTGTTCTCCTTCATGCGATGCGATGGGCAAGGTCTGACGAGCGTGGGATCCGTGGGATCCAAAAGCGGAGGCGAGCACCGCGACGTATCGGCGGACGACCAAGGCCGGTTGATCCGGCGACAGTTCGTCGAGACCGAGCAACGGATCCATGCCGCGCACATAGGGCGCGAGCGCGAGGTGGGGCAACAGCATGAGCAGGAGCGACAACAGCGCGTCGAGGTCGGCGTCGGGACGCACGTCGCCGCGCTCACGCGCGCCGTGCACGAGTGGTCGCAGCACCTCAAGGTAATGGCGGTGGACGACCGCGCGGATGCTGACCCGAGCATCGGTGTCGACCTCGAAGCTGGCCGCGGCGTGCAGGGCCCGCTCCCGGGGATGCTCGGCGAAGTAGGCCACCCAGACGTCGAGCAGGTCGGTGAGGAAGTCGAAGAACGCCCGGGTCGGGTCGAGGTCGCGAATCTGGTCTTCCATGTACGTCCGCACCCGCTGACTGCCGACGTCGGTGATGTGTGCGTACAGGTCGCGCTTGTCGGCGAAGTACTGGAAGAGGCTGCCTTTAGCGACCCCCGCGCGCCGGGCGATGACGTTGAGGCTGCCTCCGGAGAAGCCGTGGGCGGCGAACTCGGCCTCGGCCGCGGCCACCACCGCAGCCCGGCGTTCGCCGCCGAGACGGGACCAGGTGACCGTGGGCATCGCGCCTCCCAGGCTTGATATGACCACTGGTCATATTACTGTGACTCATGCCACAGTCAAGGGGCGGCGCTCAGTCCAGCGGGGTCAGCTCCTGCAGCATCGTCGGTACCAACTCACTGACCGTCGGGTGGATGTGCATGGTGCGTGAGATCGCGGTGTAGGGCAGCTTCGCGGTCATCACGTCGAGGATGTCCTGGATCACCTCGTCGCCTCCGACGCCGAGGATCGCGGCGCCGAGAATCTGTTCGGTCTCCGCGTCGACGACGACCTTCATGAAGCCCTGCGTCTCGCCCTTCTCCACCGCTCGCCCGACCCGCGTCATGGGCCGCTTGCCCACCAGTGCCTTCCGTCCCGAACGGCGCACCTCGTCGACGGTCATGCCGGCGCGACCGAGCGGCGGGTCGATGTAGAGCGCGTAGGTCATCACCCTGTCGCTGACCCGGCGCGGATCGTCGTCGAGAAGGTTGGCGGCCACGATCTCGAAGTCGTTGTATGACGTGTGGGTGAACGCGCCGCGGCCGTTGCAGTCCCCCATCGCCCAGATGTGGGCGACATTGGTGCGCAGCTGGTCATCGACGGTGATGTAGCCGTGCTTGTCGGTCTCGACACCGGCGGCGTCCAGTCCGAGGTCGTCGGTGTTGGGTTGTCGCCCGACTGCGACGAGCAGGTGCGATCCGGCGATCGGATCAGCGCCGGCGTGCGGTGTGACCGTGAATGCGTTCTCCTGCTTGGCAAATGAAATGCCCTCGGCCCCGGTGACGATCTGGATGCCTTCGCCTTCGAGGATCTCTCGGATGGCCGCGGAGACATCCTCGTCCTCCCGGGAGGTCAGCCGGGGGCCCTTCTCGACGACGGTCACCTCGGCGCCGAAACGCCGGTACATCTGGGCGAACTCCAGTGCGATGTAGCTGCCGCCGATGATCACCAAATGCTCGGGCACCACGTCGAGTTCGAGGATGCCGACATTGGTCAGGTAGTCGACGTCGGCGAGCCCTGGCATGTCCGGGGCGACGGCACGGCCGCCGACGTTGAGGAAGATGCGGTCGGCTTCGAGCACCTGGTCGTCGACGCGCAGGGTGTGCGGGTCGTCGAAGCGCGCGTGGCCGCGGATCAGCGTGGCGCCGTCCATGCCGTCCAGCCACGATTCGAGGCCTTCCCGGTCGCCGATGCTGATGCGGTCCTTGCGCGCCTTGACCGCGGCCATGTCGACGGTGACGTCCCCGGTCCCGATGCCGAAGTCGGCGCTGCGTCGGGCGATATGGGCGGCATGGGCGCTGGCGACGAGCGTCTTGGTGGGAATGCAGCCGGTGTTGACGCAGGTTCCACCGACGTGTTTGCGTTCGATGACGGCGACCTTCTGCCCCGCCGCGGTGAGTCGGCCGGCCAGCGGTGGGCCTGCCTGTCCCGCACCGACGATGATCGCGTCGAATTTCTGTGTCATGGAGCTAGCTCAGGCTCACGAGGAAGACGACCACGACACCACCGATGACGGCGAGTGCGTCTTCGCCGAACGCGCCGGGGCGGTCATTGCCGCCGCGTGCCGCGGCGACGCGGCTGCGGAGCTCGGCCCCGGCCAACGTGCCGAGGACGGCACCGATCATGCCGGCCCCGGTCCCGATGAAGGTGTGGAAGGACGCGCTGCCGATGACTGCGCCGGCGAAGCCGCCGGTGATCAGGCGGGCGATGAACTGGGGCGGCACTTTTCGGCTCGGCGTCTTCGGCAGCTGATCCGTCACGAGTTCGACGACCAGCAGGATCGTCAGCACGGCGACGGTGATGGGGTGTGCCACCCACTCCGACCATTTGCCGTCGACGCCGATCCAGCCCAGGAGTGCACCCCAGGCGACGACGGCCGGGGCGGTCATGGCACGCAGGCCAGCGATCACCCCGATCAAGAGCGCGAACACGAGAACAAGGACCTGCGTCATCTGCGACCTCCGTCGTTGGAAACCGCGACGCTAACACGCTAGAAGCGACAGAACCGGATGTCCGATGCCAGGATCGCTTTGGCGCCGATGGCGGCGAGTTCGTCCATGATCGCGTTGACGTCGCGGCGCGGCACCAGCGCCCGGACGGCGACCCACGCGGGATCGGCCAGCGGCGCGATGGTCGGCGATTCCAGACCTGGCGTCACCTCTGTCGCTCGATCGAGAACCGTACGGGGACAGTCGTAGTCGAGCATCAGGTATTGCTGACCGAACACCACGCCCTGGACCCGCGCGGCCAGCTGGTCACGCGCGGGATTCGGCGCGGAATCGGCGCGCTCGATCAGGATCGCCTCGGAATCGCAGAGGGATTCGCCGAAAGCCACCAGGTTGTGCAGCCCGAGGGTGCGTCCCGATCCGACGATGTCGGCGATGATGTCGGCCACCCCGAGCTGGATGGAGATCTCCACGGCTCCGTCGAGCCTGATGACGGTGGCTTCGATTCCCTTGTCGGCCAGATCTTTTCGAACCAGGTTCGGGTAGGCGGTCGCGATGCGTTTGCCCGTCAGGTCCGAGATCTGCCAGTCGCGGCCGGCGGGGGCGGCGTAGCGGAAGGTGGAGGCGCCGAAGCCGAGCGCAAGCCGCTCCTTCACAGGGGCGTCGGCGTCGGCCGCAAGATCACGGCCGGTGATGCCGAGGTCGAGCTGCCCCGAACCCACGTAGATCGCGATGTCCTTGGGCCGCAGGAAGAAGAACTCGACGTTGTTGGCCGGGTCGACGACCGTGAGGTCCTTGGGGTCCGTCCGGCGGCGATAGCCGGCTTCGGACAGGATCTCCGACGCCGATTCGCTAAGGGCGCCCTTGTTGGGGACGGCGACGCGCAGGGTGGGGGCCACGGTCAGAGCTTCCCGTACACGTCGTCGAGCGTGAGACCGCGCGAGAGCATCAGGACCTGCGTCCAGTAGAGGAGCTGGCTGATCTCTTCGGCCAACGCGTCGTCACTCTCGTGCTCGGCGGCCAGCCACACCTCACCGGCTTCCTCGAGGATCTTCTTGCCGATGCCGTGTACCCCGGCGTCCAGCGCGGCGACGGTGCCGCTGCCTGCGGGCCGCGTGTGGGCCCGCTCGTTCAACTCGGCGAACAGGGCGTCGAAGGTCTTCACGTTGGCCGATTCTGTCACGCCGGGCAGGAAGAGCCGCGATCGGTCGGTGGCGAACGCGGCTGGAGAGCCCTAGCCGGCGGCGGTCTTGTCCTGGTGCAGGATCTCGCCGTGCATGTCTTCCAGCGACACGCCCTTGGTCTCCATCACCCAGCGCCACACGAACAGCCCCGACAGTACTGCGCACAGGCCGTAGAAGCCGTATGCCAGGCCGAGGTGCTCGCGCAGGCCGGGGAAGGTGACAGTGATCAGCCAGTTGGCCGCCCACTGCCCTGCGGCCGCGAGGCCGAGCGCGGCGGCGCGGATGCGGTTGGGGAACATCTCGCCGAGCAGCACCCACACCACCGGGCCCCAGGACATGCCGAACGCGACGACGAAGAGGTTGGCCGCGATCAGAGCGATCGTCCCGGACGCGCCGGGCAGGCTGGGAGTCCCGTCGGGGTTGAGCGTCGCCTGGCCGAAGATCACCGCCATCGTGATCAGCGTGACCGCCATGCCCGTCGACCCGATCAGCAGCAACGGCTTGCGGCCGATCTTGTCGATCAGCGCGATGGCGATCAGCGTGGTCAGCACATTGATGACCGACGTGATCACGGTGAAGGTCGCGGAGTCGTCAGCGCTGAAGCCGACGGCCTGCCACAGCACGTTGCTGTAGTAGAAGATCACGTTGATACCGACGAATTGCTGGAAGATCGACAGGCCCAGGCCCACCCAGACGATGCCGTAGATCCCACCGGTCGGCTTCTTCATATCGCGCCAGGACGGCTTGTCCTCGCGCTCCAGCGTTTCCTGGATGCGGCTGATCGTGATCTCGAGGTTCTTCTGCCCGAGCAGCATCGTCAGGACGCGGCGCGCTTCGGGAATCTTGTGGCTGGCAACCAGATAGCGCGGCGATTCGGGGATGGTGAAGGCTAGCGCGCCGTAGAGCACCGCGGGCACCGCCATCGCCAGGAACATCCACCGCCAGGCATCGAGGCCCAGCCACAGCGGCTCGTTGGGACCGCCGGCGAGCCATTGCAGCAGATAGTTGATCGCGAACGAGGCGAAGATGCCCGACACGATGGCCAGCTGTTGCAGCGAGCCGAGCCGTCCGCGGATTCCGGGCGGGGACGTCTCTGCGATGTAGGCCGGCGCGATCACCGAGGCGACACCCACGCCGATGCCGCCGACGACTCGGAACAGCACCACCGTCCACACCTCGTGCGCGAAACCGGTGCCGAAGGCGCTGATGAGGAACAGCACCGCGGCGATCTTCATGACCGCGATGCGGCCGATCTTGTCGGCGATGCGACCCGCCGTCATCGCGCCGGCGGCGGCGCCGAGCAGTGCCGAGGCCACCGCAAAGCCCAGCTCGGCGTTGCCGATACCGAAGTCTTCCTGAATGGAGTCGACCGCCCCGTTGATCACCGCGCTGTCGTAGCCGAACAACAACCCGCCGAGCGCCGCGACCGACGCGATGCGGATCGCGGTTTTGCCCGAGGAGAAGTCCTCGTCCTTGGCGAAGATCTCGGGGCCTTCCCCGACTGGACCACCGTGACCGGCCATCAGACACCCTTCCGCACCGTTGCGTGATACCCGTCACATTCAATCACTCGTGACCGACGGTCGGGTGCATTCCCACAAGTGCGGGGGTTTATGCGCTGCGCAGCTCGCGATCGATCTCGACGAAGATGCGCCGCAGGTCGGCGGCACCGAGACCGGTGAGCGAATCAGCGTGCCGGCGCCGAATACCGCCGGGGACGGGCACGTCGTTGGGAACCACCAACACTGCGCAGCCGGCCTTCTCCGCCGCTGCCGCCCCGGTGACCGAATCCTCCACTGCCAGGCATTCGGCAGGCCGCAGCTCGAGCAGCTCCGCCGCACGCAGGTACGGGTCGGGTTCCGGTTTGCCGCTGGCCACCTCGTCGGCGCAGACCGTCACCGAAAAATAGTGTCTACCAATGCTGTTCAGCGCCCGCTCGGTCAGCGCACGCTGGGTGTTCGTGACGAGAGCCATCGGAACGCCTTCTGCGGCAAGCGAATCGAGCATCTCGCGGGCGCCGTCACACCACGGCAGGCCTCGGTCGAACAGCTCTCCGGTGTAGGTGTGCAGCCACCGGATCGAATCAGCCATCGCGGCCGGATCGGGATCGAGGCCCAACTCCGCGTACACGGTGACCATCGTCTCCTCCGCCGAGGCCCCGACGAGCGCGGTCCGGGTCGTGCGACTCATCTCGCCGCCGAACGATTCGTAGAGGGCAGACAGCGAGACGTCCCACAGCTTTTCGGAGTCGACGAGCGTGCCGTCCATATCCCACAGCACCGCTTGCACCCGGCAATTGTGTCACGGGTGCGCCGCGGCGAGCCAATCTGCGACCCGCACCGAGGCGACGATCACATTGCCGCGGCGAGAGCGCGCGCAGACCACGGGTGTGCCAGGCTCCGTCCGATGCGCGTCCTGGTGACCATGCTCGGCCGGCCGGGTGTCGACATGGTCGCGCCGGTCGACAATGCTGAACCCGCAACCCCGTAAAGATCCCCGCGTATCGGCCGCCGGCCAGGAGGCACCGTGTCAGACCTCGACCAGATCATCAGACGTCGGCACTCCACACGGATGTTCCTGCCCGACAAACCTGTTCCGCAGGAATTGCTCAACGAAGCGCTGACCCTTGCGATGCGTGCACCGTCGAACTCCAACGTCCAGCCCTGGCGGCTGTTCCTGGCCACCGGCGCCCGGCGCGACCGCCTTGCTGCCGCGCTCACGGCCGCGGTGCGGCAGACCCCGCCGCCGTCATTGGGCATCCCGGAATCGCACAGCCACCTGCGGCGCCAGCTGGGTGCCCTGATTTACGGCGCGATGGGCGTCGCGCGAGACGACGCCGAGGGGCGCTGGAACGCCCAGTTGCGCAACTGGGACTTCTTCCGCGCACCGGTCGCAGGGATCGTCTGCATGCATCGCGATCTGGGGCTGCCCGACGCTCTCGGCGTCGGCATGTTCCTCCAGACTCTGCTGCTGGCTCTCACCGACCGCGGACTCGACTCCTGTCTGCAGGTGTCCACCGCGCTCTACCCTGACGTGGCCCGCGAAGTTCTCGACATTCCCGACGATCTGACCGTGCTGTGTGGTCTCTGCGTCGGCTACGCCGATCCGACGTTCGCGGCGAACTTCCTCGACATCCCCCGCAACGCCGTCGCCGACAACGTCGTCGTCTACGACGGCTGACGCGGCAGCGGGTGGTCGGGTTCCAGGGCTGGGAGTCCGTCGATGCTGCGCCCGTTGTCTCCGGCGATGCGCCGGGCGAACTTCTCCTCGCTCACCGTGGCGTGGTAGTCGTCGAGCACCGGCCGCTCGTCGACGAGGTCGTAGTACGGCACCGCGAACCCACAGGCGTCGGCGATGCGCTCGACGTCGACCACGATAGCCGCCCGGACTCCCGGATGCTCCCCGTCGAAACACGATGCCACGCGCGCGAACTCGGCGTCATCCGGCCGGACGACCCGCCCTGTTCCGTACAGCCGCAGGATGCGCGACTGGCGGCTGAACGAGCAGAACATGACGGTGATCCGGCCGTTGTCGCGCAGGTGTGCGATCGTCTCCGCGCCGCTGCCGAACAGGTCGAGATAGGCGACCGTGTGCTCGTCGAGGATCGCGAAGGTGTCCCGATACCCTTTGGGCGACAGGTTGATCCGACCTCCCGACGACGGCGCCGTCGCCACGAAGAACATCGCCTGGGCGGCGATGAACTCCCGCAGCGACTCGTCGAGTCGCGCGAACTCCTTCGCCACCTGGTCAGTCCTCCGGGTTGTAGCCCAGATTCGGTGCGAGCCACCGCTCGGCCTCGGCCAGCGTCCAGCCCTTGCGCCGGGCATAGTCGGCGACCTGGTCCTGGGCCAGTCTCCCGATCACGAAGTACTGCGACTGCGGATGGGAGAAGTACCAGCCGCTGACCGCCGCGCCGGGCCACATCGCCATCGACTCGGTCAACTCGATGCCCGTGCGCTCGGTGACGTCGAGCAGATCGAACAGCGTCACCTTCTCTGTGTGCTCCGGGCAGGCGGGATAGCCTGGCGCAGGACGGATTCCGACGTACTTCTCCCCGATCAGCTCCTCGTTGGCCAGCTGTTCGTCGGGCTGGTAGCCCCAGAACTCCCGCCGCACCCGCTGATGCATGCGCTCGGCGAACGCCTCGGCCAGCCGGTCGGCCAGCGACTCCAGCAGGATCGCGCTGTAGTCGTCGTTGGCTTTCTTGAACTCCGCGATCTTGTCGCCGCTGCCCAGCCCCGCCGTCACGGCGAAGGCACCGACGTGGTCGGCCAACCCGGTGTCCTTCGGCGCGATGAAGTCGCCGAGGCTGCGGTTGGGGATCCCGTCGCGGTGCTCGCCCTGTTGGCGCAGGTTGCGCAGCGAGGTCAGCACCTCGGTGCGACTCTCGTCGGTGTAGACCTCGATGTCGTCACCGACGGCGTTGGCGGGGAAGAAGCCGATGACCCCGTTGGCGGTCAGCCACTTCTCCTTGATCGCGATGTCGAGCATCTCCTGGGCGTCCTCGTACAGCTTGCGGGCCGCCTCACCCGAGGCCGGGTTGTTCAGGATGTCGGGGAACCGACCCTTCATCTCCCAGGCGTTGAAGAACGGCTGCCAATCGATGTACTCGCGCAGCTCCGCCAGGTCGTAATCCAGGAACTCCCGCACTCCGAGACCCTGAGCCGGCACCGGCGGCGTGTAGCCGTCCCAGTCGATCGGTGTCCGGTTGGCGCGCGCCTTCTCCAGCGTCAGCATCGGCCGCTCGTTCTTCTGAGCGTGCCGCTCGCGCAGCGACGCGTAGTCCTTAGCGGTGGCCTCGAGCAGCGCCGGCCGCTGGCGGTCGTCCAGCAGGGCCGCGGCGACGGGCACCGAACGCGACGCGTCCTTGACCCACACCACCGGTCCGCTGCGCCGCGGCGCGACCTTGACGGCCGTGTGGGCGCGCGACGTCGTCGCCCCGCCGATCAGCAGCGGGATCTCGAGACCCTCGCGTTCCATCTCGACCGCGAAGTTCACCATCTCGTCGAGCGACGGCGTGATCAGACCCGAGAGCCCGATGATGTCCGCGTTGTGTTCCTTGGCCGCGTCGAGGATTTTCTGTGCGGGCACCATCACGCCGAGGTCGATGACCTCGTAGTTGTTGCACTGCAGCACGACGCCGACGATGTTCTTGCCGATGTCGTGGACGTCGCCCTTGACCGTCGCCATGATGATCGTGCCGTTGGTGTCCTTCTTGACTGCCTCACCTTCGACGGGCGCAGCCTTTTCCGCCTCGATGAACGGCAGCAGATACGCCACGGCCTTCTTCATCACGCGCGCCGACTTCACCACCTGGGGCAGGAACATCTTGCCGGACCCGAACAGGTCACCGACGACGTTCATGCCGTCCATCAGCGGACCCTCGATGACCTCGATCGGTCGCCCGCCGGCCGCCTCGATCTCGGCGCGCAGTTCCTCGGTGTCGTCGTCGACATGGGCGTCGATGCCCTTCACCAGGGCGTGGGTGATGCGTTCGCGCACCGGCAGCGAGCGCCACTCGGCAGCGCCGACTTCCTCGGTCTTGTCGGTCTTGTTGAACCGTTCGGCGATCTCCAGCAGCCGTTCGGCAGCGTCCTCACGTCGGTTCAGCACGACGTCTTCGATGCGGTCCCGCAGCTCCGGGTCGATCGAGTCGTAGGGCACCAGTGCGCCCGCGTTGACGATGCCCATGTCCAGGCCGGCCTTGATGGCGTGGAACAGGAACACCGCGTGGATCGCCTCGCGCACCGGGTTGTTGCCGCGGAACGAGAACGACACGTTCGAGATGCCGCCGGAGATGTGCACGCCCGGCAAGTTCTCCTTGATCCAGGCGCACGCCTCGATGAAGTCGATGCCGTAGGTTGCGTGCTCCTCGATGCCGGTGGCGAGTGCGAAGCAGTTCGGGTCGAAGATGATGTCCTCGGCCGGGAAGCCCACGTCTTCGGTCAGGATGCGGTAGGCCCGCCCGCAGATCTCCTTGCGGCGCTCCAGGTTGTCGGCCTGGCCCTGCTCGTCGAAGGCCATCACGACCACCGCAGCGCCGTACTTGCGGCACAGCTGCGCCTCGCGGACGAACTTCTCCTCGCCCTCTTTGAGCGAGATCGAGTTCACGATCGGCTTGCCCTGCACGTTCTTCAGGCCCGCCTCGATGACCTCCCACTTCGAGGAGTCGATCATCACCGGCACGCGACTGATGTCGGGTTCGGCCGCGATGAGCTTGGTGAACCGGTCCATCGCGGCGACGCCGTCGATCATGCCTTCGTCCATGTTGATGTCGATGACCTGCGCACCGACCTCGACCTGCTGCAACGCCACCGACAGTGCGCTGTCGTAGTCCTCGGCCTTGATCAGGTTGCGGAACCGGGCCGACCCGGTGATGTTGGTGCGCTCACCGATGTTGACGAACAGCGAATCGGAGGTGATGTTCAGCGGCTCCAGGCCCGACAGCCGGGTCGCGATGTCGACGCGGGGCACATCCCTGGGTTTCACGCCGTCGACGACCTTGGCGATCTCGGCGATGTGGGGCGGCGCGGTGCCGCAGCATCCGCCGACGAGGTTGACCAGGCCCGCTTCGGCGAACTCGGCGATGTAGGAGGCCTGCCGCTCGGGCGATTCGTCGTACTCGCCGAACGCATTGGGCAGACCGGCGTTGGGGTAGCAGGAGACGAACGTGTCGGCGATGCGCGCGACCTCGGCGATGTAGGGCCTCATCTCGGGGGCGCCCAGCGCGCAATTCAGCCCCACGGCGATCGGCCTGGCGTGCCGGATCGCGTTCCAGAAGGCCTCGGTGACCTGACCGGACAGGGTGCGGCCGGAGGCATCGGTGATGGTGCCGGAGATGATCAGCGGCCAGCGGCGGCCCCGCTGCTCGAACAGCGTCTCCACCGCGAACACCGCCGCCTTGGCGTTCAGCGAGTCGAAGATCGTCTCGATGATCAGCAGATCGCTGCCACCGTCGACCAGGCCGTTGGCGGCTTCGAGGTAGGCGGCCACCAGCTGGTCGTAGGAGACGTTGCGGGCACCGGGGTCGTTGACGTCCGGGGAGATCGACGCGGTACGTGTCGTCGGTCCGATCGCGCCGGCGACGTAGCGCGGCTTGTCGGGGGTACTGAATTCGTCAGCGGCCCTGCGGGCCAGCGCGGCGCCCTCGTAGTTCAGCTCGTAGCTGAAATCGGCCATGTCGTAGTCGGCGAGTGAGACCGCGTTCGCGTTGAACGTGTTGGTCTCGAGGATGTCGGCGCCCGCCTGGAGGTACTCCCGGTGGATGCCCTCGATGATCTGCGGCTGCGTCAACGTCAAGAGGTCGTTGTTGCCCTGCAGTGCGGTCGGCCACTCGGTGAACCGGTCGCCGCGGTACCCCGCCTCGTCGGGCCGGTCCCGCTGGATCGCCGTACCCATCGCACCATCGATCACCAAGATGCGTTCGCGCAGCGCGGCCTGCAGTTCTTCGGTGCAGTCCGGGCGGACGTTCGGCGTGAAGTCAGTTGCTGTAGTGCTCGATGTAACAGCAGTCACGTGCACTCCTTCCATGACGGAAGGCGTCCTTGACTCTGCCGAGCGTGGCGGATACCGGCGGATACCACCGGGACCCGTTGCAACGCCTCTCGACCTGCATGAGTCTACGTCGTTGCACAACCGACTTCAGGACGCCTGTCGCTGGTGGCCTGCTGGGGATCAACCCGTGTGCTGCCGAGCCTATTTCGTCGGAGGCCACCGGTGCCGCACCGGGGGGCGGGTCGATGCCCGTCATCTGACCCCCGGAGGGCTTAGGCTGGATTGGTGACCCACCCGGATTTCGGCGGTCCCAAGCGACCTGACCTGCCCGACCTGCGCGACACGATCGTCGTTGCGGCTTTTGAGGGCTGGAATGACGCGGGTGACGCGGCCAGCGATGCAGTCGAGCATCTCGACGCGATCTGGGAGGCGGACACGATCGTCGAGATCGACGACGAGTCCTACTACGACTATCAGGTCAATCGGCCGGTGATCCGGCAGGTCGACGGCGTGACCCGCGAGTTGGTGTGGCCCTCGATGCGGATTTCGCACTGCCGGCCGCCGGGGGCCGACCGCGACATCGTGCTGATGCACGGCGTGGAACCGAACATGCGGTGGCGCACGTTCTGCGCGGAACTGCTGGCGATCGCCGACAAGCTCAACGTGCAGACCGTCGTGATCCTCGGCGCGCTGCTGGCCGACACTCCGCACACCCGCCCTGTGCCGGTGTCCGGGGCGGCCTACTCCTCGGATTCGGCGAAGACGTTCGGTCTGGAGGAGACCCGCTACGAGGGGCCGACAGGTATCGCAGGGGTGTTCCAGGACGCCTGCGTCCAGGCCGGCATCCCCGCGGTGACGTTCTGGGCTGCGGTGCCGCACTACGTGTCCCAACCTCCCAATCCGAAGGCGACGGTGGCGTTGCTGCGCCGCGTCGAGGACGTCCTCGACATCGAGGTGCCGCTGGCCGACTTGCCGGCCCAGGCCGAGGAGTGGGAGCAGGCGGTCAGCGAGATGACCGCCGAGGACGACGAGATCGCCGAGTACGTGCAGTCCCTCGAGGAGCGCGGCGACGCCGAGGTCGACATGAACGACGCGCTGGGCAAGATCGACGGTGACGCGTTGGCGGCGGAGTTCGAGCGCTACCTGCGCAGGCGCGGCCGCTAGCGGAAGCGGGACAGGTACTCCTGCCAGTTCCACGTGCTCAGGAAGGCCTCCCCGGCCCGAACGCCGTCGTCGTAGAGGGCGGTCTTCTGCGGCTGCGACAGGTCGAAATCCAGGACCCCGACGTCGCTGGTGTCGATACGGATCGTTCGCGCGCTGACCCACGGCTGATCCAGGTAAGCCTGGTCGCGCCCGACCAGGATCGTGGTGACCACCTGTTCGAGCAGGGTCGGGCCGCCGAACAGGTGCAGCGGCCGAAGCGCAGGGATCACCTGTTCGTTCTCGGCGGGGAGCGTCGGCAGCAGCGTCACGCCGAACGTCGGCCTGCGCGGCCGCCCACCGTCGGTGCGGTCGAGCGAGTCGATCGGGAAGTTCGACAGCAGCCCGCCGTCGACCAGCGTCGACTCCGTCCCGTCGGCGCCGGTCAGGATTGCGGGACGGTAGAAGAACGGGATGGCTGTCGAGGCGCGCACCGCATCGGCCACCGACTGCTGATCGGGATCGAGGCCGTAGACGCGCCGGTAGTCCCACGGCAGGCGCACCAGCTGGCCGCGGGTGACATCGGCGACCGTGACCACCAGTCGGTAGCGCCGTTCTGGAGGCAGAGACGGATCGTCGATCGCCAGATCGGCGAACGTCCTGACCCCGAAGCGCGCCAGCTGCTCGTCCACCCAGCGATGCAGCGCCTGCCCACGGTAGATGCCGTCGCCGCTGACGACGCCGCGCAGCGGTCCGAGGACCGGGATGCGTTCGATCGGGCCCGGGTCCAGGAAGCGCCGGTAGTCGATGGTCATCGCGAGATCGCTGAGCATCGCCGGGTTCAGCTCGCCGTGCTGGGCGGCTGCGGCGAGGACGGCGCCCACCAGCGCTCCGGCTGAGGTGCCCGACACCCGATGGGGTGTGTATCCCGCCTCGACCAGGGCCGCCACTGCGCCGGCCAATGCGATCCCCTTGACTCCGCCGCCCGAGAGGACCAGATCTGCCGTCGTCACGACCGCTTTTCCAACTCGTGGGTGCGGGCACCCATCGACCGGCCGAGTGCCGCGACTTGGGCGTCCATCCGCGGCAACAGATCGGGCACGAATCGACGGACGGGCTGCTCCCCGAGCGGGGTGGACAGCAACGGCTTGAGCAACCGGATGGCACCCACCCAGCCGGGACAGTTCACCTGGCGTTTGCGCCCCTCGATGCCGGCGACGAACGCTTTGCCGCAGGCTTCGACCGAGGTCGTCTTGCTCAGCGGGTACGGCAGCTTGCTCAGCATCTCGCGGAACGTCGACAGGTCCTTCTTGACGTCCTGCACCAGCGGGGTGTCGATCCACGACATGTGTGCCGATCCGACGTCGACCCCGCGGTGGGCCACTTCGAGCCGAAGCGCGTTGGCGAAGTGCTCCACGGCGGCTTTGGATGCGTTGTAGGGAGCCAGCCCGGGTGCGGCCGCGTAGGCCGCGAGCGATGACACGATCAGCACGTAGCCGCGTCGGTCCAACGCCGCGGGCAGCGTCGCGCGCACCGTGTGGAACACGCCGGTCACGTTGACGTCCATCAACGTGCGGAACGCCTCGGGGTCGACCTGCAGCACCGAGCCGTACGTGGAGATGCCGGCGTTGGCCACCACGATGTCGATGCCGCCGAACGTCTCGATCGCCTGGGCGGCCGCGGCCTCCATCGCCGGCAGGCTGCGCACGTCGGCGATCACGGTGCGCACACGCGCGCTACCGAGTTCCTCGGCCAACTCCGCGAGCGGGCCGTCGTCGAGATCGGTGAGGACGAGGTTCGCGCCTCTGGCGTGCAGTCGGCGCGCGACTTCCGCGCCGATGCCCCGGGCCCCGCCTGTGATGAATGCCGTCTTGCCTGCCACCGATGCCATGGCGGCAACCTACTCCACGAGGGTCAGAGCACGATTCCCAGCAGGGCGTCGACCGCGGTGGCGACCGTCTGCGCGGCGGTGGCGTCGTGGCCGCCGTAGGACAGCGCGTCGGTGGCCCAACCATCCAGCGCGGCAATGGCTTTGGGCGTGTCCAGATCGTCGGCGAGGTACTGCCGGACCCGGGCGATGACGTCTGCGGAGTCCGGCGCGCCGGACAGTGAGGTCGCGCTGCGCCACCGGTGGAGGCGCTGCTGCGCCTCCTCGAGGACCGCGGGGCTCCAGTAACGGTCCTCCCGGTAGTGGCCGGCGAAGAGGCCGAGTCGGATCGCGGCGGGGTCGACGCCGTCGCGGCGCAGCTGGGACACCAGCACCAGGTTGCCGCGGCTCTTGCTCATTTTGTGGCCGTCCCAGCCGATCATGCCGGCGTGCACGTAGTGGCGGGCGAATCGCCGCTCCCCCGTGACACATTCGGCGTGGGCGGCGGAGAACTCGTGGTGCGGGAAGATCAGATCGCTTCCGCCGCCTTGGATGTCGAGTCCGGTACCGATCCGGGTCAGCGCGATCGCCGCACACTCGACGTGCCAGCCCGGTCGGCCCGGCCCGAACGGCGCAGGCCAGCTGGGTTCCCCGGGGCGCTCCGCCCGCCAGAGCAGAGCGTCGAGCGGATCGGCCTTGCCCGGCCGGTCGGGGTCGCCGCCACGTTCGGCGAACAGCGTGAGCATCGTGTCGCGGTCGTAGCCAGACTCGTACCCGAATTGGACGGTGGCGTCGGCCCGAAAGTAGACGTCGGGGTACTGCGCGTCGTCGACAACGTAGGCCGCGCCGGACGCCAGGAGCTTCTCGGTGACCTCGACGACCTCGTTGACGGCTTCGGTGGCGGCGACGTACTCGCGGGGAGGTACCACGCGCATCGCGGCCATGTCTTCACGAAACAGGTCGATTTCGCGGTCGGCGAGCTCGCGCCACCCGATCCCGTCGCGCTCGGCGCGCTCGAACAGTGGGTCGTCCACGTCGGTGATGTTCTGCACGTAGTGCACGTCGTGGCCGCTGTCCAGCCAGACGCGGTGCACCAGGTCGAACGTCAGATAAGTGGCCGCGTGGCCCAGATGCGTGGCGTCGTAGGGCGTGATCCCGCAGACGTACATGGTGGCGGTGGCACCCGCGCTGACCGGGCGCACCTGACGGTCGGCGCTGTCGTAGAGCCGCAGCTGCGGACCCCGACCTGCGAGCACCGGAACACTCGGCGCCGACCACGATTGCATGGCATCGACTCTAGACATCAGGGTGTGCGACAACGCCGCGGGCCGATTCATTCCCGGCGCCGCCGTGGCCTGCGGGGGTCACCGCCGACCGACCGAGTGAATGACGCCCAGGAGCGGTTCGGCGACCTCGGGGCGGCACATCAGCAGGTCGGGCAGGTACGGGTCGCGGCGGTTGTAGATCAGCGGCGAGCCGTCGATCCGGGTGGCGTGCAGTCCCGCGGCCCACAGCACGCCCGCCGGTGCGGCTGAGTCCCATTCCCACTGCCCGCCGGCGTGGATGTAGGCGTCGACGTCGCCGCGCACCACCGCCATCGCCTTGGCACCCGCCGACCCGATGCGCACCAGCTGGATGTCGAGCTCGTCGCGCATGCGCCACAGCACCGCCGGCGGCCGGCTCGAGCTGGCAGTGATGCGGATGGGGCCGTCGGCGCGGGGTGGCGGCGGTGCGACGGTGTCGGTGCGGTACACCTCGCCGCGTGCAGGGAGGGCGACCGCGGCATCGGTGATCGCTCCCCCGCCCTCGTTGGTGCGCTGCCACAGCGCGATGTGGACGGCCCAGTCCGCCCGGCCGGGCATCGAGTACTCGTGGGTGCCGTCGACGGGGTCGACGATCCACACCCGGTCGGCATGGACGCGCGAGACATCGTCGGCGGCCTCTTCGGAGAGCACTGCGTCGTGGGGGCGGGCGCGATGCAGCCGATCCAGGATCAGCGTGTTGGCGCGCATGTCACCGGCGTCGCCGAGCTCGTAGGGGTCGTAGAACCCGAACTGCGTGCGCATCGACAGCAGCAGCTCACCGGCCTCGGCGGCCACGGTCGCGGCCAGCGCTGCGTCGGTCAGGTCCACCGGATCAGTAGACCGCATCAGAACGCGGGCCACGGGATCGGACGGCGCCGGTCAGGTGTTGGCATCACCGGATTACGCAGCAGCGCAACCACTCTGGCGTGCAACGCGGCGACCTCGGCCGGCGTGATGTGACAGTACAGCTCGGCGCCGAGGTCGCCGCCCAAGGCGTCGCGGAGCCTCTCGATGTCGGCCAGCGTCTGATCGTCGACCGGCTTGCCCGCCCACCCCCACAGCACGGTGCGCAACTTGTCCTCGGTGTGCAACGTCACGCCGTGGTCGACGCCGTACACGCGGCCGTCGACACCGCTGAGCACGTGACCGCCCTTGCGGTCGGCGTTGTTGATCAGCACGTCGAACACGGCGAGCCGGCGCAGCCGGTCGTCGTCGGCGTGCACCAGCGTCACCTCGTCGCCGGCGTAGTCGTAGGCCTGCAGGATCGGCAGGAAGCCGGGCGGCACCTTGCCTGCGGGCACGAGGTCGATCAGATCGGGACCGGTCGGCTCGGCAGTCTCGTCGTCGCCCTCGTCACCATCGTCGCCGCCGGCGACCGCGTCACCGGGCTGGTCCACCCATCGCTGCACCATGCCCGGGCCGGCCGGACCGTCACGAACAATGGTGTGCGGCACCAGGTTCCAGCTCAACGCCTCGGAGATCAGGTACGAGGACGCCTCGCGGCCCGCCAGGGTGCCGTCGGGGAAATCCCACAGTGGGGCCTCGCCGCGCACCGGCTTGTAGACGCAGTGCACGACCTCGTCGGCCAGCGTCGCCTCGCACAGGAACGTCGCGTTGCTCGCGGAGCGGATGCGTCCGAGGACACTCAGTTCACCGCGCTCGAGGACCTCAGACGTCGTCGTCATCGTCGGACCCGGCCAGCGCGCCGCGCCGGTAGCCGTTGGTTCGGACGCAGATGTGGCCCTCGGGGTCCAGTGGTTCGTCGCACAGCGGGCACGGGGGCCGGCCCGCCGAGATGACCCGGTTCGACCGGGTCGCGAACTGACGCGCGGATTCGGGAGTGAGGAAGACCCGCACCGCGTCGGGCCCGTCCTCGGCGTCGTCGAGGACCACCGACGCATCGAATTCGGTGTCGGAAACCGCGAGTAGCTCCACGACGACGGTCTGCGCCTCCGAATCCCAGCCCAGTCCCATCGTCCCGACCCGGAACTCCGCGTCGACCGGCGTCACGAGCGGGCTCAGATCGTCGACCTCACCGGTGTCCGGCGGGATCGGTGTCCCGAAGCGGCGGTTGATCTCCAGCAGCAGCGCTGCGATCCGTTCGGCCAACACGGCCACCTGCTGCTTCTCCAAGATCACCGAGACCACGCGGGTGTCGTGCACGGCCTGCAAGTAGAAGGTCCGGTTCCCGGGCTCGCCGACGGTCCCGGCCACGAAACGGTCGGGTGTGCGGAAGACGTGAATTTCACGGGACATGACTCTGCCCAAAATACCGTCGTCCAAAATGCCGTGCGCAGCTCATCCGGTTGAACCGCCGACCACGGCGTCACCACTGGGCACCTCGTCGGTCTTCGCGTCGGCTTTTTCTGCCGCCGGTGGAGTCGTCAGCGCGGAGTTCAGCGCCGAACCCGTGTGGTTGACGTGGATCACGAACGGCCGCATCGCCGTGTAGCGGATGGCGCTGATCGACGCCGGGTCGGCGTTGATGCGCTGAAAGCTGTCGAGGTGCGTGCCGAGCGCGTCGGCGAGCACCGACTTGATGACGTCGCCGTGGGTACAGGCGATCCACAGGACGTCGGCCCCGTGCACCTCGGCAAGCCGCCGATCGTGTTCGCGCACGGCAGCCACTGAGCGCGCCTGCACAGCCGCCAGGCCCTCCCCGTCGGGGAACACCGCCGCACTGGGCTGCTGCTGCACGACGGCCCACAACGGTTCCTTCACCAGCTCGCCTATCGTGCGGCCGGTCCACGACCCGTAGTCGACCTCGACGATCCGCTCGTCGACGACCGGTTCGAGGCCCAGCGCGGCGGCCAGCGGCTCGACGGTGCGTTCGCACCGCAGCAGCGGCGAGCGCACGATCGCCCTGATCGGCAACGAGCCGAGCCGCTCGACCAGCGCCTGGGCCTGCTCGCGCCCGCGGTCGTCGAGGTCCACCCCTTCGGAGCGGCCGGCCAGCGTGTGGGCGGTGTTCGACGTGGAGCGCCCGTGCCTCAGCAGGAGAACGGTCATGTCGCTGCGACCACCCCGGTGCCGAGCAGGATCAGCACCACCGTGCCGAGCACGACGCGGTAGCCGACGAACCAGTACATGCTGTGGCGGACGAGGAAGCGCAGGAACCAGGCCACCGCGGCGAATCCGACGACGAACGCGATCACCGTGGAGACCAGCAGTTGAGGTCCCGTGGCACTCATGCCCTCGCCGACCGGGTCGAACGCGTCGGGCAGCGAGAACAGGCCGGAGGCGAACACCGCCGGGATGGCGAGCAGGAAGCCGAAGCGGGCCGCGAGCTCGCGGTTCATCCCGAGGAACAGCCCGGCGCTGATCGTGGCACCCGACCGTGAGACGCCCGGCACCAGCGCCAGGCACTGGGCGAAGCCGACGATGACGCTGTCGCGCCAGGTGAGCTCTTCCACCCGCCGGGCCTGCCGGCCGTAGTACTCCGCCGCGGCGATCACGGCGGAGAACACGATCAGCGCGGTGGCCACCAACCAGAGGTTGCGCGCGCCGGTGCGGATCTGGTCCTTGAACAGCAGACCGATGATGCCGATCGGCAGAGTGCCGATGATCACCCACCAGCCGAGCCAGTAGTCGGCACTGCGATGCGCGGCGACGAAGAGGCCGTTGAACCAGGCCTTGATGATGCGTCCGATGTCTCTGGCGAAGTACAGGAGCACTGCCGCCTCGGTCCCCAGCTGGCTGACCGCGGTGAACGACGCGCCGGCATCGTCGTCGAAGAAGATGCGCGACGCGATCGCGAGATGCCCCGACGACGACACCGGTAGGAACTCGGTGAGGCCCTGGAGGATCGAGAGAACAACGACCTGAAGCCACGACATGGCGGGGGCGTCAGTCACGTCGACGACCGTACCGTGGCGCGGTGTCAGCGTCCGTTCCGCGCCACCGGACGCGCTTCGGCGACGGCGTCGCGCACCGCCGCGGCCATGCTCCGCTCATCCGTCAGATCGATGTCGGTGAGCTTGCGGGTGGCCATGGCAACGATGTCCTCGTTCGACGGGACCAGGCCGCGCAGGCGGGGCCGGTACACCTCGACGACGAGCCAGAGCCGCTCGAGGTGGAACGAGAAGGTGCGTCCGTCCCCCACCTGGCCGTAGCCACTGGCATGCACACCGGTGATGATGTCCTCGAGCACGAAGCCGCGGAGGCTCGCGCTGCGGTCCATGGCCAGTGTCATGGTCTGTACCATACGCTCGCCCAGCCGTTCGCACCGTCCGGATAGGGCCGAAAGGCCTTTCCGAATGCGGAATTTCTGGCGCCTACACTGGCTGTTCGATCAAGATCTGGACGCACGACGGGGAGCTACCCATTGCAGCGCCGTTCAAACAGAGTTTGTCTGCCGTTTCGTCACGGTGTGGTGGCGCTGACAATCCTGCTGGTCGCCGGTTGTTCCTCGGACAAGGCGGATGCCCCGCCGCCGACGATCTCACCGGCCCGCGCCGCTGACTCACCGCCGGTGACCGCTTCGCCCGCAGGCAGCGTGCGGCCAGGCCCCGCCGGTGCGTTCGCTGCGCTCGTCGACCCGGCCACTCGCGCGCTGGTCGTGCTGAGCGCCGACGCACCGGATCGAGCGACGGTGACGGTCATGAGCCCGGATGGCGCGCAGAACCCGATTCGGTTTCCCGGTGGCGCCACGGCGATGTCCGCCGACGGGCCAGGGAAGGTGACGGTGGCCCTGCGCGGGGGCTATTCGGTGGTCGACGTCAGGACACGGTCTGTCTCCCAGGTGCCGATCGCCGGGCGTGAGGACGCGGAGTTCACCGCAATCGCGCGGCGCAGCGACGGCAGGATGGTGCTCGGCGACGCGGGCGGCACGGTCTACACCTTGTCACCGGACAACGAGGTCGCCGCGTCGCTGAAGATCTTCGCCCGAGTGGACGACATCGTCACCCAGGGCGACACCGCGGTGGTCCTCGACCGTGGGCAGACGTCGGTGACCAGCCTGAACACCGACGGGACCGCGGCCGATCTGGCACTGCGCGCCGGTGATGGCGCGACCACGATGGCCGCCGACCCCAACGGCCGCGTCCTGGTCGCCGACACCCGGGGCGGTGAACTGCTCGTCTACGGGGTCGATCCGCTGATGTTGCGCCAGCGCTACCCCGTACCGGATGCGCCGTACGGGCTGACCGCATCGGGCAGCGGGAAGAAAACCGGACTCGCCTGGGTTGCCCAGACGGCGACCAACACGGTCGTTGGATACGATCTGGCGACTGGGATACCCGTCGAGAAGGTGCGATATCGAACCGTGCGGCAACCGAACACACTGGCATTCGACGATGCGTCGGACACCCTGTATGTGGTGTCCGGCAGTGGCGACGGTGTCCAGGTGATCCCCGGGGCGACGCGATGAGCGCTTGCGCGAAGAGCCGAGAACAGCGATGAGTACGGGTTCGCGGGGCAGGATGCCGGCGACGTGGCGTCAGGCCGTCGCCGACGATCCGGGCGAGTACGAATGGATTCCGCTGCGTCTGCCGCCCGACGTGACCCGGGTGAGCGCGTCGGTGCGCCTGTCGATCGAGGCGGAGTACCGCGGATGGGAGCTGACCCGCGTGCGGCTCTACACCGACGGCAGCCGACGGGTGTTGTTGCGCCGCAAAAAGCGTGGCGACGCTGCGCAGGGTCCTGATCTGCCGGCGCTGTGATGTACGCAGCGCTGCGGCGCGCGATGTTCCTGGTTCCGCCCGAACGGATACATCACGCAGTCTTCGCCGCCCTGCGGGGCGCCACCACCCCCGGTTTTGCACGACATGCATTGGCGCGCAAGTACTCTGACCACGATCCAATTGTCGCCAGCACGGTGTTCGGGGTGCGGTTCCCTGCACCGCTCGGGTTGGCCGCAGGGTTCGACAAAGACGGCTTGGGCGCACAGACGTGGGGTGCGCTGGGTTTCGGACACGCCGAGGTCGGCACCGTGACACCGCGACCGCAGCCCGGCAATCCGGCCCCCCGACTGTTCCGGCTGCCGGAGGACCGCGCGCTGCTCAACCGCATGGGCTTCAACAACCATGGCGCGTCGGCACTGGTACGCACGCTGGCGCGGGCCACCCCCGAGGTGCCCATCGGGGTGAACATCGGCAAGAACAAGACCACGACGCCCGAGGACGCGGTGGACGACTACGCCGACTGCGCCCGCCTGCTCGGGCCGCTGTGCGCCTACCTGGTGGTCAACGTCAGCTCGCCGAACACTCCCGGGCTGCGTGACCTGCAGTCGGTCGAGTCTCTGCGCCCGATCCTGAACGCGGTCGTCGCAGCGACGTCGACGCCGGTGCTCGTCAAGATCGCACCCGACCTGGCCGACGACGACGTCGATGCCGTCGCCGACCTCGCCGTCGCATGCGGACTGTCCGGGATCGTCGCGACGAACACGACGATCTCGCGAGACGGCTTGCGCACCCCCGGGGTGGCGGCACTCGGCGCCGGGGGTGTCTCCGGACCGCCGGTGGCGCGCCGCTCCTTGGAGGTGCTGCGACGGCTTCACCGGCGGGTCGCAGACTCCCTGGTGCTGATCAGCGTCGGCGGGATCGAGACCGCCGACGACGCGTGGGAGCGAGTCACCGCGGGCGCCTCTCTGTTGCAGGGGTACACCGGCTTCGTCTACGGCGGCGGTTCGTGGGCTGCATCGATCAACCGCGGTATTGCAGAACGCTTGCACCGCAACGGTTTCAGCAGCCTCAGCGACGCCGTCGGCTCGGCGTCCGACTAGCCCTTGTTCTCGTAGGTCCCCGTGATGAGTGCGCGGGCGATCGCGTGGCTGAACAGGTTGAAGCCCAGGTATGCCGGCGTGGCATCGGCGGGTACGTCGAGCTTTTCCACGTCGACGGCGTGTACGGCGACGATGTAGCGGTGCGGTCCGTGGCCGGGCGGCGGGGCCGCGCCGATGAACCGCTTGAGTCCTGCGTCATTGGACAGCGTGACCGCGTCCCCCGGGAAGCCTTGGCTGCTGCCGTCGCCGACACCGGCGGGCAGGTCGGTGACCGTGGCGGGCAGGTTGAAGACCGCCCAGTGCCAGAACCCCGAACCGGTCGGTGCGTCGGGGTCGTAGACCGTGACCGCGAAGCTGCGGGTCTCTTCGGGGAAGCCGGACCAGCTCAGCTGGGGCGAGACGTCCTCGCCGCCGGCACCCATGATCCCGCTGACCTGTTCGT
This sequence comes from Mycobacterium sp. IDUB_1, assembly GCF_055419625.1. NCBI lineage: Bacteria > Bacillati > Actinomycetota > Actinomycetes > Mycobacteriales > Mycobacteriaceae > Mycobacterium > Mycobacterium sp. IDUB_1. The sequence goes on from NZ_JBVAYA010000007.1 coordinate 129,635, forward strand.
TTCCCCAGGTGTCGCCGTCGGCGAAGGACTGCGAGGTGAGTGTGAAGCTGGGCAGTTCGGGGAGGAAGGAGTAGGGATCGTAGTCAAAAGCCATGACAGAGGCGTCCTTTCGGTCGAGGGTCAGCTGTGCAGGAGGAAGTGTTCGAGCACCTGCGCGCCGAAGGTCAACGCGTCCACGGGTACCCGTTCGTCGACGCCGTGGAACAACGCCGCGAAGTCCAACTCGGGCGGCAGGCGCAGCGGCGCGAACCCGAAGCAGCGGATACCCAGGCGGGCGAAGTGCTTGGCGTCCGTACCGCCGGAGAGCATGTAGGGCACGGTGCGCGCGTCCGGATCGGCCGCCAGGATCGCGGCGTTCATCGCCTCCAGTAGCTCGCCGTCGAAAGGTGTTTCGTACGAGGGAAGTTCGGTCACCCACTCGCGCTTGACGTCGGGGCCGATGATCTCGTCGATCTCCTTTTCGAACGCGGCGAGCCGGCCGGGCAACACGCGACAGTCGACCATGGCCTCAGCCGTGGCGGGGATGACGTTGGCCTTGTAACCCGCCTTGAGCATCGTCGGGTTCGCGGTGTCGCGCAGTGTGGCGCCGACGATGCGGGCGATGCCGCCGAGCTTGGCGACCGCGCCCTCGATGTCGGGCGAGGTGGCGTCGAAGGTGTAGCCGGTCTCCTCGCTGACCGCGGCGAGGAACTGCTCGACCGATTCGGTCAGCACGATCGGGAACTGGTGGCGGCCGAGTTTGGCGACGGCTTCGGCGACAGCGGTGACGGCGTTGTCGTCGTGCACCATCGACCCGTGCCCGGCCCGGCCGCGGGCGGTCAGGCGCATCCACATCATCGCCTTCTCGGCGGTCTCGACGAGGTAGAGGCGCCGGTCACCTCCGTCACGGCGGGGCACCGTGAGCGAGAAGCCGCCGACTTCGCCCACGGCCTCGGTGACGCCGTCGAACAGGTCGGGGCGGTTCTCCACCAACCACTTGCAGCCGTAATTGCCGCCGGCCTCCTCGTCGGAGACGAACGCGAACACCAGGTCGCGCGGCGGTGTGATGCCGGCGCGCTTGAAGTGCCGGGCGACCGCGATGATCATGCCGACCATGTCCTTCATGTCGACCGCGCCGCGGCCCCAGACATAGCCGTCCTCGACCGCGCCGGAGAAGGGGTGCACGCTCCAGTCGGACGCCTCGGCGGGTACGACGTCGAGGTGACCATGCAGCATCAGAGCGCCGCGTGAGCGATCGGCGCCCTCGAGGCGGGCGAACACGTTCGCCCGGCCCGGCGCGCCGGCCTCCACGTACTCGCAGGTGTAACCCACCTCTTCGAGCTGGGCGGCGACCCAGCGGGCGCAGTCGGCCTCCCCCTTGGTGGTGGCAAGCTCACCGGTGTTGGAGGTGTCGAAGCGGATCAGGGAACTGACGAGGTCGACGACCTCATCGCTGGGAGTCAGGGGACCGCTCACGCTCCCTTTCCTACCACCCGCTCCCGGTTTGGGTCCGAGCCCACCGATCCGTTAACCTAAGCTGCCTTCGAACAGGTCCGAGTGGCGGAATGGCAGACGCGCTAGCTTGAGGTGCTAGTGCCCTATTAACGGGCGTGGGGGTTCAAGTCCCCCCTCGGACACAACGTAAGTACCGCGCATCAGCGCGTCCGAACGACCGATCACAGCGGGTTCACCCAGGTAATGCAGCGAGTCCGGCGTCCAGTCTGACGGCATTGACGTCGAGACGGGCGACGCAACGACTGGGACCGCAAACTGCAGTCAGCGCCGGCAATGTGGAGGCGCCGCCACGTACGCGGCACGACGCCGCTGACAGTGGGCCCTCCCTGCGATTCGGATCAAACACTCCGCTTGTGAAGTCTGATGCGCGGAAGTTCAGGGCTCGGGTCCGGATGCTCGATGTCGGTTCGGGGTCGGCGTTTCGACGGTACAGCCGCTTGATCCGTTGACGTCGCCGCGAAAGCCAGTGCCATCTGGCGGGGCCGGTGTTCTTCCTGGCCCTGATCACGCGGCTGTCATCACCGATCAAGTCTCAATGTCGTTGGTGGACAACACTTGTCACGACAGCACGCAGGGAGCTCAGCTCGGGGACGCCGCAGTACCGTCGGGGGTGACGGCACGGATACCGCGGATGAAAACAGCAATGTGACGTCGAGCCGTCAGCGGCCAGTTCAGGGACGCGTGCAGTGGTTGACCAATCATGGAGGCGCAGACGATGACGTCGAGTGCGGTGGTGTCGCGCCGGATGGTGCCCTCTGTCCGCCCAGTACTCAGGTGCTTCTCGATCGCGGCATGAATCCGGTCACGGGCCCGCAGGGCGTGCTGATCGAGCAGGGCCGGGTGGCCGCGGAGCGGGAGAATGAGGTGGTCGGCGACGGCAAGACACTCCACCAGATAGGTCTCGATGGCCGACGGGCCAGTGTGGCCGCTGGCCTGTATGCGTTCGAGTATTTCTTCCAGGATGGCCAGCGCTCGGTGTTGCAACGCCGTCATGAGTGCATCGCGGTCGGCGAAACTGCGGTACAGAGTGCCAATACCCACGCCTGCCGCATTGGCAATATCGGCCATCGGCACCGCGGCGCCATCACGGGAGATCAGTTCTGCAGCCACAGCAAGGATGCGTTCCCGGTTTGCCTGGGCATCTCGGCGTAGCGCCCGGCGTCCCGGTATCGGTACCGGCTCCTCAGTAGCCCCTCTCGACATGGGTCAAGTGTGGCCCAACGACGTGCCGCTGGGCAGCCGCCCCTACCCAGATACGCCATAAGCGGACGGATTCATCCGAATAGTGTGTAATGGCCTGTATGCCTATCCGTCGACGCACGAGGTCGCCGAGGTGACCATTTTCTTTCCGGGGAGTGAGCCCTACACGCGTGCGACGGCTCCGCATAATTCGTCGGCCCGACAGCGCCCCGCTGCGGTCGCATCGGTCCTCGATGATGCATCGGCACTGGCAGCTGTGAAGTACGCGGTGTCAGCTGGTTTGCGGATCGCCGTGCAGGCCACCGGACACGGTGTCACCGGTGACCTCGGCGGCGACACACTGTTGGTGGACACCGCGGGTCTGGATTCTGTTGTCGTCGACGCCGGGCGCAGGGTGGTCACGGCGGGGTCGGGTGCGACCTGGCACAGCGTCAACCAGGCGGCCTATCCCCACGGTCTGCTTGGCGCAGCGGGCTCGGCACCCGATGTCGGGGTTGCCGGTTACACCTTCGGTGGGGGCGTCGGCTGGTTGACGCCGTCGTTCGGATTGGCCGCCGATGCACTACGCGAAGTCATCTACCTCGATGGGTCGGGGACGCGGCGAGTGGCCTGCGATGACGCCCCCGACGCTGTCGATCGTGACGCGATCTGGGCCTACCGGGGCGGCGGCGGAGTGGGTCTGGCCCTGAGCCTCGTGTTCGACATCTTCCCCGTGTCCGATGTGCATGCGGGCTTCATGCTCTGGCCCGCCGAGCATTTACACGATGTCGTCGAGGCGTGGAACGCCGCACTGGTGGGCGCCGAGGTCGCCTCGAGCATTTCCGTCCTACACACCCCACCCGGTCCACCGTTCCCACCGACGCTGCGCGATCGTGCAGTCGTTCATCTCGCGGTTGCCGCTCCGCTCGGGGCAGAGTCAGCCACCCCGTTTCGTGAGGCACTAGCGGCGGCGGCGCCGCTGCCGACGGTCGACACCTGGGGAATGGCAGACGCCCAAACGCTTGCCGGCATCCATCTCGACCCGCCGGCGGGCACACCCGCACTCGGAATGGGGCGTTGGGTCAACGCCACAGCTCCCGCTCGTGCCGCCGACATCCTCACCGCAGCAGCCGACTTCGACCATCTGTCGATGGTGGAGTTCCGCAACGTGGGATCCAACCCGGGCACCCGCACCGGAGCCATGACAACGCCACCGAGCCCTTTTCTGCTGCATGCCGTCGGCGCAGCTCCGGAGCCCGGCGATCACCCGGCTGTGCTCGCCAGTCTCGCGCAGCTGCGCGAACTCATCTCGGAGATCGATATCGGCCGCGGCGCAGTGCCTTTCGCCGACGGGCAGCACGGAGACCTCGATGCATTCAGCGTCGCAGACCGCAGACGACTGACGAACATTCAACGAGCTGTCAATTCAACGGGCGTGTTCCATCCCAGTCGCGTCCAAACCAGGGAAGGACATTCCTCATGACCACCTCCCCGACCGACGGCCCGATCGCCGTCGTGGGCTCCACGGGTCAGCAAGGCTCGGCCACCGTCGACGCTCTCCTGCGTCGCGGGTTCGAGGTTCGGGCACTGACCCGTGACACCACCCGCGACGCGTCCCAGGCGCTCAAGGCACGCGGCGCCGAGGTCGTCGGGGCGGACCTTGACGACGAGGCCAGCCTGCGTCGAGCTTTCACCGGTGTCTCCGCGGCCTTCGCAATGACCAGCTTCGCTGGCCCGCGTGGCACTGATGGCGAGGTCAGCCACGGCAACGTCATCGCCCGCGCCGCGCGCGACGCCGAGGTGCCGTTCATGGTGTACAGCTCCGTCGGAGGTGCCGAGCGCCATACAGACATTCCCCATTTTGAAAGCAAACGCCGAGTCGAAGAAGCGCTGGAGGGGCTGACGACCGTCAACATCGTTCGACCCACGTTTTTCATGGAGAATCTCCGCCAGCTGATCACCCGGGATGGCGACGAGATCGTTGTGCGCATGCCGCTGCCCGACGGCATCCCGCTGCAGATGGTGTCAGTGGCCACCATCGGCGATGTCGCCGCAGCGCTCCTGAGCAATGGCGATCCCAAGGCGCCGCCGGTGGAGATAGCAGGTGACGAGTTGACAGGCTCGCAGATCGCCGACATCGTCGGACACCGTCTCGGGGCCGCGGCCACATACGTGGCGGCGCCCCTGGAAGTACTCGGCGACGATGACCAAGAAGCCATGTTCCAGTGGTTCGCTCGGATACCGGCCTACCAAGCCGATTTCACCCGTACCCGCGAGCTGTCGCCGGGTGTCGAGAATCTCGCGCAGTGGATGGCACGTCAGAGCGATCTCATCTAGACGTTTACCCGAGCCACCCTGCGCACCACGTCGGCTTCGAACTGCTCCCGGGTGGTCGCGTCACAGAACCCGGGCAGGTTGTCGACGGCTTCACGGACGACGACGACATGCTCGGGCGTGATCCGACCCTCAGCCCTGGGCGGCCGACGTCTCTGCAAGGCCGGGCGTTGGCACTTCAGCGTCGCTTTCTCGGCCTGTTGAAGCGGTGCCGCCGGAGGCTGCGCGGGAATTCCGACACGCCCGGCCCGCCGTCGCGCAGCCACTCCGCGATGGTCGATCCCGCCGTCTCGTCGAAGACATATCCGAGCCAGGTTGATCGCCCGCCGCGCCGATGCCCATCCGTTGACGGTGTGACCACCAGGACGTTCGACCGCTCACACGGTCCCAGGCAGTCAGTGATCCGGAGATCGGCGACGCCGACCAACTGGGCGCGCAGCGAAACGACTTGGGCGTTGTGGTCATGGTCCGGATGCTTTGCGGAGGCGCCGCAGCAGCATCCCCGGCACATGGTCACGGTGGGCTTGGTTCGATCGAGGGCCACGGTCGCGATCCTGCCAGCCGGTCAGTAGACGTCGCGCACGTACCGCTTGTCGGCGACCAGCCCCCGCTTGTAGGCCCGCGAGGCCTCGTCGTTCATGCCGCCGTGGGTTCGGATGATCGCGGTGAGGGCGTCGTCGACGTCCTTGGCCATCCGCGTCGCGTCCCCGCACACGTAGAAGTGCGCGCCGTCCTCCAGCCACCGCCACACGTCGGCGCCGTAGTCCAGCATCTTGTGCTGCACATAGATCCTCTGAGCCTGGTCGCGCGAGAAGGCCAGGTCGAGACGGTTGAGAAACCCGTCAGAGACCATGTCCTGCAGGTCTTCTCGATAGTAGAAGTTCTGCGCCCGGTGCTGATCGCCGAAGAACAGCCAGTTCGGCCCGGTGTGGCCCCGGGCGCGGCGATCCTGCAGGAACCCGCGGAACGGCGCGACGCCGGTGCCCGGGCCCACCATGATCATCGGGGTGCTCGGGTCCGTCGGCGGCCGGAAATGTGGTGACCGCTGCAAGAAGACCGGCACCGGTGTCCCGTCGGGCAGATCGGCCAGGTGCGTCGATCCGACCCCGCCGCGCAACTCTCCGCCGGGATTGCGGTAGCGCACCACCGACACGGTCAGCTGCACCTCGTGCGGACTGACCAATGGGCTGGACGAGATCGAATACTGCCGCGGGGTCAAGCGCACCAGCACTTCCTGCCACAACTCGAGGTCGGCACGCATCCCGAATTGCGCCACCAGATCGAGAGCGTTGCGATTGAGCAGCCATCGATCCCACTCCCGCCGATCGTTGCGCAGCCGCCGCAGCGATGACGCGTCCCGGGCATGCTCGGCGACGAAGGAGACCAGGTCGGCAGTCACCTTGCACACGTCGTAGTGAGCGGTCAACGCCTCCCTCAACGGCATCGTCACACCGTCGACGAGCGCGTCCTCGTGACCGGTGAATCCTGTTGCCCGCAGCCACGTCTCGACGGTGCTCTCCGAGTTCCGCACGTACACGCCCAGCGAGTCCCCCGCAGCGTAGGAGACGTCGTGGCCGCTGATGTCGAACCCGAACTGCCGCACCTCTTTCGCCGCATCGGGTGGCGTGAGCGCCACGTTGCGGCACAGAGGCGCGTCGACGGGACTCGCCCGCGTGAACAACGTCGGGGCCGAAGGCGCCTCGGTCTCGGTGGGCGCCTCACCGGTCAGCGTCTCGACGACCGCGTCCGCCCATCGGGTCATCGGTGCCTGGTCGTGAACCTCGCAGTCGGCGCGGTCGAGCACCCTGGTGGCTCCCAGCGCGGTCAGCCGGGCATCCAGAGACTTCGCGTGGCCGCAGAAGTTGCCGTAGGAGCGGTCACCGAGACCGAGCACCGAGTAGCGCAGCCCGCCGAGGGCAGGAGCGTCCTCGTCGGCCAACCGCTCCCAGAAGGCGGTTCCGTTGTCGGGCGGACCGCCGTCGCCGAATGTACTGGTGACGATGACCACCTCACCCGCGTCGGTGAGCTCCGCGACGTCGACGTCATCCATCGCCGCCAGGCGCGCCCCGCCGAGCCGCCGACTGACCTGTTCCGCGAACTCCTCGGCATTGCCGGTCTGCGACGCCCACAGCACCAAAGGTCCATCGGGCGTGGATGTCTCGGGTGCGCGAGAGTAGCGGCCGGCCAGCATGCCCTCGACGAACAGCCGGGTCTGCATACTCAGCGGGGCGTCGGCGGGTAGCACCGGGACACCCGGTCGGCCCTGCTCGATGCCGGCGAGAAACCCTTGGACATAGAACTTCTCGTGCTCGGCCATATCCGGCGCGGGCAGAGGTGCCAGCCGCACCGCACAGATTTTGAACTCCGGCTGCAGTGACGCGGGATCGACCGCGTCGTTGGTGAGCGCGTTGACAGTCAGGTCCGGACCGTGCTCGTCGTTCCAGTGGAACGGCACCCACGTGTTCCCCGGTCTGACGCGATCGGTGACGAGGGCCGGCAGGACCGCACGGCCCCGCCGGGACACCACCTCGACCGCGCTCCCGTTCGCGATCTGCGCGGCCTCGGCGTCGTCGGGATGGATCTCGATGAACGGCTTGGGATTGAGCTTGGTGAGCTTGGCGACCCTGCCGGTCTTGGTCATCGTATGCCACTGATGTTGCAGCCGACCGGTGTTCAAGACGGCGGGGTAGTCATCGTCGGGACGCTCCGCGGCGTCGACGTGCGGCCGCGGATGGAACACGGCACGGCGAGACGGAGTCGGGAATGCCAGGCGTGGGCGGTGACCGTCGGCGCCGACGAACAGGGTTTGCGAAACACCGTCGTTCAGGTAGCGGATCGGATTGCGGTCCGGCGATCCGGCGGGATCGTCCTCGGGCGGGCACGGCCACTGCACAGGAGCGCCGCGCAGCCGCTCGTAGGTGATGCCACGCAGGTCATAGCCGGTGTCCGGATTGGAGAACTGGCGGATCTCGTCGAAGATCTCTTCGCTGGATTTGTAATCGAAATCGTCGCCGAAACCGAGGTGGCGAGCGACTCCGCAGATCAGCTCCCAGTCCGGGCGGGCCTCCCCCAGCGGCGGAATCGCCTGCGCCAAAAGCGTCATGGTGCGGTCGGAGTTGACCATCACCGCGTCCGCTTCCGCCCACAACGTGGCCGGCAACACGATGTCGGCGTGGCGGGTGGTGGCGGTCTCGGCGTACGCGTCCTGCGCGATCACCAGCTCGGCTTCCTCCAAACCCGCCAGGACTGTCGCGCGATTCGCCACGCTCGCAACGGGATTGGTGCAGATGATCCAGACGGCTTTGATCTGCCCGTCGGCCATTCTGCGGAACATCTCGACGGTGCCCGGCCCGACGTCGGTGCGGATGGTGTCCGGCTCCAGCCCCCACCGCTCTTCGACGAACGCGCGATCGCGCGAGGAGAGCACGGCGCGCTGCCCCGGCAGACCCGGACCCATGTACCCCATCTCGCGCCCGCCCATGGCGTTGGGCTGCCCGGTCAGCGACATCGGCCCGCTGCCCGGCCGGCAGATCGCGCCGGTGGCCAGATGCAGGTTGCAGATCGCGGTGGTGCTGGCGGTGCCGTGGGTGCTCTGGTTCAGACCCATCGTCCAGCACGTCATCCACTCCCCCGCTTCGGCGATCATCGTCGCCGCGGTGCGGATGTCGGCTTCGGAGAGCCCGGTGATATCGGCCACGCGGTCCGTCGGGTAGTCGGCGAGGAAGGCCGGCATCGCCTCCCAGCCCTCCGTGTGCTCCGCGATGAACTGCTCGTCGATTGCGCCCTCGGCGACGAGCAGATGGAGAATGCCGTTGAGCAGGGCGAGATCCGTGCCGGGCCGGATCTGTAGGTACAGATCGGCCTTGTCGGCGGTGGTGGTCCGACGGGGATCGACGACGATGAGTTTCGCACCGGCCTTGAGACGATCGGCCATCCGCAGGAACAGAATGGGGTGGCAGTCGGCCATGTTGGACCCGATCACGAAGAACAGGTCGGTGCAATCGAAGTCGTTGTAGGACCCTGGCGGTCCGTCGGCGCCCAGCGACTGCTTGTAGCCGGCTCCGGCGCTGGCCATGCACAGGCGCGAGTTGGATTCCAGGTGGACTGTGCGCAGGAAACCCTTGGCGAGTTTCGTTGCCAGGTATTGCGATTCGATCGACATCTGTCCCGAGACGTAGATCGCCACCGCGTCGGGGCCGTGTTCGTCGACGATCGCGCGCAGCCGCCGGCCCGCCTCGGCGAGTGCGTCGTCGACGTCGAGTGCCACCGGGTCGGCTCCGCGCGAGGGCCGCATCAGCGCCGTCGTCAGGCGGCCGTCGGTGGCGGCCATCATCTCCGCGTGTGTCGCCCCCTTGGTGCACAACCGACCGGCGTTCGTCGGGTGCAGGGTGTCACCGGACACCGTCGCGATGACGGGTGCGCCGGTGGCGGCGTCGGGGCGGGTCTGCACCGAGATCCCGCACCCGACACCGCAGTACGAACAGGCGGTGCGTGGCATGCTTATCCGGCGGCGACCGGCGTGGCCGACCGTCCGAGGTGTTCACCGCTGCGGGCACGGTTCTCCCCGAGGCGCAGGAACACGACCCAGGTCACGATGGCGCAGACCACGTAGAAGATGCCGAACACCCAGAACGCGTTGGTCGCCGACTTCGCGTCGCCGACGTAGGACGCCCGCAGCACGATGTTGATGAACACGCCTCCCAGCGCGCCGACGGCGCCGGCGAATCCGATCAGCGCACCCGACATCGCCCGCGACCACGCGGCCTTCTGCTCACGGTCCAGATCGTCGCGACCCTGGGCCTTGGCTTCGAAGATCGACGGGATCATCTTGTAGGTCGAGCCGTTGCCGATGCCCGACAGCACGAACAGCAGGATGAAGCCGGCGAGATAGCCCGCCATCTGACCGCCGGTGGCCGCGCCAGCCTGCGCGTCATCCAGTGTCCCCGCGACGATCAGGATGCCGGCGGCGAACATCATCGCCACGAAGGTGTAGAGCGTGATCTTGCCGCCGCCGATGCGGTCGGCGAGCTTGCCGCCGAACGGACGCGAGATCGAACCGAGAAGCGGCCCGAGGAAGGCGATCTGGGCGGCGTGCAGCGAGGCCTGGGCGGGGCTGTCGCCGCCGGCGAGATAGTTGATCTGCAGCACCTGGCCGAAGGCGAACGAGAAGCCGATGAACGAACCGAAGGTGCCGATGTAGAGGAAGCTCATCACCCAGGAATGCTTGAAGCGCAGCGCTTCGGTGAGTGCGCCGAGATTCGATTTCTGGTTCCGCAGGTTGTCCATCTTCAGCGCCGCACCCAGCGCGGCCGCGCTGATCGCCACGAGGTAGACCGCACAGACGATCTCGGGCCTTGTGTTGCCGGCGGTGGCGATCACCAGCAGGCCGATGAGCTGGATGACCGGTACGCCGATGTTGCCGCCGCCGGCGTTGAGCCCGAGCGCCCAGCCTTTGAGCCGCTGCGGGTAGAACGCGTTAATGTTGGTCATCGAGGAGGCGAAGTTCCCGCCGCCGAGGCCGGCGAAGGCGGCGACGACCAGATAGGTGGTGTAGGACGCCGGGTTCTTCATGAAGTACAGCGTCAGCAGGGTCGGGATGAGCAGCAGCAGAGCACTGACGATCGTCCAGTTCCGTCCGCCGAACCGGGCCGGGGCGATGGTATAGGGGATGCGCATGAACGCACCCACCAGCGTCGGCACCGCGACGAGGTAGAACTTGCCCGCCGCGTCGATGCCGTAGACGTTCTGCGGCATGAAGAGCACCATCACCGACCAGATCGACCAGACGGAGAAGCCGACGTGTTCGGCGATCACCGACCAGACGAGATTGCGGCGCGCGACGTCCTTGCCGCCCGCCTCCCAGGCTTGGGTGTCTTCGGGATCCCAGTGCTCGATGTCGCGCTTGCCCGCTGTTCCGGATGTCGCTGTTGCCATGGACTTCAGTGAAAGCCCAGGTCATTCCCTAGCCGTTGCACCTCGATGACGCAGAAGAAAACTCGCCCTCACATCGCCTGCCGGCTCACCGTGAGGCGCCCGCGATGTGAGCGGGGGTATCCACGGGCGCAGCATCGCCGAAACCGTACGGAAACACGGGGCTCCTAGCTTCACAGGATGTCCGATGGAAGCAGTCCGCGTTTCCTGCAAGGGGTTTTCGCCTTTGCCGGGGGCGGCTATGACGCGCCCCTGCCCGTAGATGCCTCGTTGCGGTACGTGGTGCCCGCGGGCGCCATCGCGCAACCTGTGTACTTCCGTGGCGGCAATTCGACCGACGAGATGATCAGCGTCGTGCTCTATCGGGACGGCGCTCCGATGCGGTACTTCCCGATCGCCGCCAAGGGCGCCACCCATGTTGCGCTACGGGTCGTCGAGGATCTGCTCGCCGACACCGAGCTCGAGCTCTACGTGAGCGCGCCCGACGGGGTGGCGGGAATCGTGATCGTCGATCTCGGTCTGGTCGAGGTGTAGACGGTGGCGCAACGCCTCGTCGTCGTCGGCAACGGGATGGCCGGCATCCGCGCGCTGGAGGAGATCCTCGCCCGGGGCGGTGGTGAGCAGTTCCAGATCACCGTCTTCGGCGACGAGCCGTACGGCAACTACAACCGCATCCTGTTGTCGAACGTGTTGGCCGGGGCCGACGATCCGACCGACATCTACCTCAATGCGCTGGACTGGTACGCCGACAACGACATCGAGCTGCGCGCCGGGGTGCGCGTGGTGCGGCTGGACACGTTCGCGCACCTCGTACACGCCGACGACGGCACCACACTGCACTACGACAAGCTGATCCTCGCGACCGGTAGTCGCTCGTTCTTCCCGCCGATGGCCGGATTGTGGGCCGACGACAAGACATTGGCCGACGGGGTTTTCGGATTCCGCACACTCGACGACACCGCGTCGATGATCGCCGAGGCGGCGCACCGCACCAAGGCGGTCGTGGTCGGGGGCGGTCTGCTCGGTCTCGAAGCCGCGCGCGGGCTGCAGAACCGCGGTCTCGCAGTGGATGTCGTGCATGCCGGCCCCACGCTGATGAACGCGCAACTCGACGACCCCGCTGGGGCGATCCTGCGGGCATCGGTCGAATCGCTGGGCATCGGGGTACACACCGAGAAGCGCACCAGTGAGGTCCTGGTGACCGACGGGCGACTGACCGGCATCCGGTTCTCCGACGGCTCCCGGTTGGACTGCGACATGCTGGTGATCGCCGCCGGCATCCGGCCGAATGTCGGCCTGGCACAACGGGCCGGGCTCACGGTGGAACGCGCGATCGTCACCGACGACCACATGCGCTCGATCGATGACGACGACGTCTACGTTGTCGGCGAGTGCGCCCAGCATCGCGGCCAGGTCTACGGTCTGGTGGCCCCGCTGTGGGAGCAGGCCCGCGTGCTGGCCGATCATCTCACCGGCGCGGACGTCACCGCCGCCTACCACGGCTCGCGGGTGGCGACGAAGCTCAAGGTGGCCGGGGTCGACGTCGCCTCGATGGGCGTCAAGGCACCCGAGCATCCCGATGACGAGTTCGTGCAGTACAGCGAACCCAAACACGGCGTGTACAAGACCGTGGTGATCCGCGACGGCAAGCTGGTGGGCGCCACATTGGTCGGCGACGTGTCCAAGGTGTCGTTCCTGACCCAGGCGTTCGACAGCGGGCTGCCGCTACCCGACGAGCGGGTGGCGCTGATGTTCGACATCGGCACCCCCGAGGTCGGCGTCGGTATCGCCGAGCTCGCTGACGACGCCCAGGTGTGCAACTGCAACGGTGTGTCCAAGGGCGCGCTGGTGGAATGCGTGCAGGACGGTACGACGTCGGTGACCGGAGTGATGGCGAAGACCAAGGCGGGCAAGGGGTGTGGCTCCTGTAAAGAGCTGGTCTGCCAGGTCGTGGAGTGGGCGGCCGGAGGTGCTGTCACCGAGGATCCGTCGGCGTCCTGGTACGTACCCGCGTTGCCGTACGACAAGCCGACTCTGATGAGCCACATCCGTGAACTCCAATTGCATTCGGTGTCATCGGTGTTCGCTGCGCTTGCTCCCGACGGCAAGCCCGACGCCGGCTCGAAGATGGCGCTCGCGTCGCTGCTGGAGATGATGTGGGCCGACGAGTTCGTCGACGAACGCGACGCCCGGTTCATCAACGATCGCGTGCATGCCAACATCCAGCGGGACGGCACGTTCTCGGTGGTGCCGCAGATGAAGGGCGGCGTGACCAGCGCCGCTCAGCTGCGCAAGATTGCCGACGTCGCCGACAAATACGACATCCCGATGATCAAGTGCACCGGTGGTCAGCGGATCGACCTTCTGGGCATCCGCAAAGAGGACCTTCCCGCGGTGTGGGCAGATCTGGACATGCCGTCCGGATATGCCTACGGCAAGAGTTTCCGGACGGTGAAAACCTGTGTGGGAAGCGACTTCTGCCGCTACGGGGTGGGCGACTCAACGGCGTTGGGCATCGCGATCGAAGAGCGCTATCAGGGGCTGGCCAGCCCGGCGAAGATGAAGTTGGCCGTCACGGGGTGCCCGCGCAACTGCGCGGAGGCGCTGTGCAAGGACCTCGGGGTGGTCGCTGTCGAGGGCGGCCGCTGGGAGATCTACGTCGGTGGGGCGGCCGGGGCGCACATCCGCAAAGGTGACCTGCTGGCGACGGTGGACTCCGCCGACGAGGTGATGACGCTGACGGGCCGATTCCTGCAGTACTACCGGGAGAGCGCGAAGTGGTTGGAGCGCACGTACAGCTGGGTGCCGAGGGTCGGGATCGACCACATCCGGGCAGTGGTGGTCGAGGACGCCGACGGGTTGGCCGCGGGGCTGGACGAGCGGATGCAGAAGTCGGTTGACGCGTACCGGGATCCGTGGCTCGATGGTCGAGAGCCTCAGACCAACGGGCAGTTTCGGACGTCGCTGCCGCTGCTGCCGCTCCCCCAGGTGCCGGTGCGATGACCGTTGAGGTCGGCTCGCTCGACGAGATACCGCTAGGCGAGGGACGCACGTTCGCGGTCGGCGGGCGCCAGGTGGCGGTGTTTCGCCTCCGAGACGAGACGCTGCGCGCGCTCGACGCGGTCTGCCCGCATCGGGGCGGCCCGCTCGCCGACGGGCTCACCGACGACTGCGTGGTGGTGTGCCCGCTGCACGGGCACACCTTCGACCTGTCCACGGGCACTGAGGTATCCGGCACGGTATCCGGCACCGACTTCGCGGTACGCAGCTACCCCGTGCAGGTTGTTGACGGGACGATCAGGCTGACCCTGTAGGGCGTTACCACAGAGGTCTGACACGAATCATGCTGCGAAGGCGGTTTATTCACAGCGTGGTCGTTATCCACAGCTGACCGCAGATGGCGCGGCGGAGAGCCACGGTACGCGCATAGATTCGACGGTATGTTCGAACGTTTCGTCAGCGGCGCCACCACCCCTGGTGAGCGGGTGCGGGCGTACGCGCGGGTCGAGAACGCCGCCTGCGCGGCGCGGTTGTCGGCGATGGCCGATCTGCTCGAGCGGGCCTACACCTCCTCGGGTTCGGCCGAACGCGAGCAGTGGCGTTGCGACAATTGGTCGTCGGTGTGTGCGCAGATCGGGGCGGCGCAGACACTCACCAGTGGGATGGTCAACGCGCTGCTGACCAATGCAGTCATACTGCGGGATCGACTGCCCAAGGTCGCCGCGGTCTTCGCCGAGGGGCTGATCACCTACCTGCTGGTGCGCACCATCTGCAATCGGACCTCGCTGGTGCAGGCTCCTGCCGCACTGCGGGCGATCGATGCTGAGCTGGCCGAGCAGCTGCGCACGTGGGGTGTCAAGTCGCTGAGTCAGACCGAGGCCGACATCGACACCCTCGTGCTGCGTCACGATCCGTATGCGGTGCGCCGGGCGGAGGAAGTGGTGCGGACGACGGGACTCACCGTGCACACCGATGGCTCCACCGGAGTCGCACATGTGGACGCGACCGTCACCGCCACAGACGGCGCCGCATTCGACCGGCGCGCCGACCTGCTGGCCCGCACGGTGTGCGAGCGGGATCCGCGCACGTTGGATCAGCGCCGCGCTGCAGCGTTGGGAGCGATGGGCTTCGGCTGGGACCGGTTGCCCTGCTTGTGTGAGGAACCCGATTGCGACGCCGCCGCCAGACCCCCCGTCGGCGGGGTCGTCATCCATGTCATCGCCCGTGAGGACGCCGTCGGCGACGTGGGCAACGGAACGCCGGCAGACCCCGAGCCCGCGGCCGAAATACCACAGCCACGGACAGGCGATCCCACCGCGCAGCGTCGCGCTCTGGCAGGCACATCGCCGAAGCTGGTGTCAAAACCGTTGGGCGGCTTCACCATTCCTCAGCTCATCGCCGAAGTGAACGCAGACCCCGGCGAGTTCAGTCCGGCGTCGCCCGGCATAGTCCTCGGCGGTCCGGTGCTGCCCGCGGCGGTCGTCGCACAACTCGCGATGCACGCCAGGACCACGAAGCTGATCCATCCCGGCCGGGCCACGCCGGAACCGCGCTACCGACCCTCGCAAGCATTGGCCGACTTTGTGCGAGGACGAGACCTGACCCGCCGTCACCCCGGCTGCACCCGGCCGGTCGACGACCTCGACCACACGATCCCGTATCCGTGGGGTCCGACGTGCGCGTCGAATCTGGCTGGATACTGCCGTCAGCACCATCTGCTGAAAACCTTCTGGCCGGGCTGGTCGAACGTACAGCACCCCGATGGGACGATCGTTTTCACAGACCCTGACGGCCAGATCTCGACGAGCTACCCGGGCAGCCGATTGTTGTTCCCCGAATTGTCCGAACCCACCGCACCGGTCGGCGAGTGCGGCACCCCACCCCCGAGACAAGGTGCCGGCCTCGCCATGCCGAAGCGGCGGATCACCCGCATGCAGGCGAGGCGACAACGCGTTGACGCCGAGCGAAAACGTAACGCGCCCTGGGCGGAGCAGCATCTGCGCGAGTCGATCCCAGCGTTCTAGCGGATCACCCCTCGGGGGGTTTGACCGCCAGCACCGGCTTGGGGCACTCCAGGATCAACTTCTGAGCGACGCTGCCCAGCAGGAGCTTGCCGACCGGGCTGCGGTGCCGGATGCCCACGACGAGCAGTTGCGCCTCGTCACGGTTCATCGCGGTCAGCAGCTCGTCGGCGGCGTCGACACCCACGGGCTGGGTCAGCTGGTAGGCGACCCCGCATTCCCGAAGGCGCGCCTCGACGTCGTGTAGCTCCGCTTCGCCGGCGAATCGCGAATCCACATACGATTCACCGGATGTCGCGTTGATGACGAACAGGTCGGTGTTGCGCAGCTTGGCCTCGGAGATGCCGTGCTCGAGCGCGGCCTGGCCGAACTCATCTGCGGTATACCCGATGACGATCACAGCTGACCCGCCTTTTCCTTCTGATCCTTGTCGTCCTCGACCACCAGCAACGATTCCTCACTGCGGTGCATCAACCGCAGCACCAGCGGTGCGAGCAGCAGCAAGGCCATCAGGATGTAGGTGACGATCGCGACCGGCTCGGTGAACAGGTTGCCCCAGTCGCCGCCGCCGAGCTGCAGGCTCTGCCGCAGTTGGCGTTCGATGCGTGGGCCGAGGATGACGCCGATGATGAGCGGTAGCACCGGAAGTCCGAAGCGCCGCATCATCAGACCCATGAGCCCGAAGATCAGCAGCAGAACCAAATCGAGCGGTTGCAGGTTGACCGCGAACGCGCCGAGCGTGGCGAAGAACAGGATGCCCGCGTACAGGTAGGGCCGCGGGGTGCGCAGCAGCTTGGCCCACAGCGGCGCCAGCGGCAGGTTCAGCACCAGGAGAAGGAAGTTGCCGATGAACAGGCTGGCGATCAGCGTCCAGATCAGCAGCGGCTCTTTCTCGAACAGCGTCGGACCCGGCTGGATGCCATAGGACACGAACGCCGTCAGCATCACCGCGGCGGTCGCGTTGGTCGGCAGACCGAGCGACAGCATCGGCACCAACGTGCCTGCAGCCGAGGCGTTGTTGGCGGCCTCCGGCCCGGCGACGCCTTCGATGGCGCCCTTGCCGAACTCCTCGGGATGCTTCGAGAGCTTCTTCTCGGTGATGTAGCTCAGGAACGTCGGCAGCTCGGCGCCACCGGCGGGCAGTGCACCGAACGGGAACCCGAACGCGGTGCCGCGCAGCCACGGCTTCCACGAGCGGCCCCAGTCCTGCTTGCTCATCCACGGGCGTCCCACCGGGATCACGTCGGCCGGGCGGCGGCGCAGATGCGCGGCCACCCACAGCGCCTCACCGAGGGCGAACACCGCGACCGCGATCACGACGATGTCGATCCCATCGGCGAGCAGCGGGATGCCGAACGTGGCGCGCGGCTGTCCGGTCAGCGAGTCGATGCCCACGATGCCGATCGCCAGGCCCAGCAGCAGAGAGATCAACCCGCGCATCTTCGACGATCCGAGCACGGCGGTGACGGCGACGAGCGCGAACAGCATGATCGCGAGGTACGACGGCGCGCCGAGCGTGACGGCGAAGCGCGAGATCGCCGGTGCGAACGCGGCCAACAGCGCGGTACCGATCGACCCCGCGACGAACGATCCGATCGCCGCTGTGGCAAGGGCTTGCGCGGCCCGCCCCGCTTTCGCCATCTTGTTGCCCTCGATCGCGGTGATCACCGACGACGATTCGCCCGGGGTGTTCAACAGGATCGAGGTAGTGGAGCCGCCGTACATGCCTCCGTAGAAGATGCCGGCGAACATGATGAACGCCGCACTGGGGCTGACGTTGTACGTGATCGGCAGCAGCAGAGCCACCGTCATTGCGGGCCCGATGCCCGGTAGCACGCCGACCGCGGTGCCCAGCAGCACGCCGATCACGGCGTACAGCAGGTTCATCGGGGTGGCGGCCTCGGCGAAGCCCTGAAGGAGCCAGTCGAAGTTTCCCATTTACAGAATCCCATCCAGAACGCCTGCGGGCAGCGGGATTCCGAGCCCGGAGTAGAACGCGTAGAAGCTGGCGACCGATAGCACGGCACCGATCGCGATGTTGCGCACGTAATGCTTGCTGCCGAGCACGGTGGCGCACCCGGCAAAGAACAGTCCCCCGGCGATCGCCCACCCGAGCGGCTGCACGAGCACGATCAGCAGGATGAAGAGACCGACGAGCAGGCCGACCGTGCGCCAGTCGCTGGGCATGTCCGGGTCGATGTCCTCACCCGCATCGGCTTCACCGCGGGACCCGCGGGGAATCGCGATGGCCAACACCACCGCCATCACCAGCAGGCCGATACCGATGGCGATCGGGAACAACCGGGGCCCAACGGGATCGACCTTGGCGTAACCGCCGGGCATCGTCACACCGTTGAAGACGAGGAATGCGCCGACGACCACCATCACCGCGCAGACGACATACTGCGCGTAGTCCGGCCGGGCCGGCGCTTCCGTGGTCTGCTCAGTCCGCTCGATCTCGCTCATACCAGCCCCAGATCCGTCAACGTCGTCTCCACCCGTTGGTCCTGCTCCGCGAGGAAGTCCTCGAACGGCTGCCCCGTCATGAAGGCGTCGGACCACCCGTTCTTCACCAGCGCCTCTTTCCAGGCGTCGGTCGCGTGCATCTCTTCCAGCACCTTGATCATCGCGTCCCGGTCCTCGTCGGAAATCCCCGGCGGCGCAAGCACTCCGCGCCAGTTGGTGAAGGTCAGGTCGATACCCGCCTCCTTCAGCGTGGGCGCGTCGACGCCCTCGACCCGCTCGTCACCCGACACGGCGAGCACCCGCACCTGGCCCGATTCGATCTGGTCGACGTACTCGCCGAGACCGGAGGTGCCCGCGGCGATCTTGTTGCCCAGCAACGCCGTCAGCAGATCGCCGCCGCCGTCGTACGACACGTAGTTGACCTTCGTCGGGTCGACGCCCGCCGCCTTGGCGGTCTCCATAGGGAACAGGTGATCGGGGCCGCCCGGGTTCGAGCCGCCGCCGACGGTGACCTTGGCCGGGTCGGCCTTCCATGCCGCGACGAAATCGGCCACGGTCTTGAACGGTGAGGACGCCGGGACCAGGATGCCCTCCTGCTCCTCCACCATCTTGGCCAGCGCGGTCGCATTGGAGGCTCGGGCCTTGGAGCCATTGGTGAACGTCGCGCCCACCACGCCCAGACCCATCATCATCATCAGGTCGCCGTTGCCTTTTTCGTTGATCAGCCGGGCCATCGCGACGGTTCCGCCGGCGCCGATCACGTTGAAGACCTCGACGCGGCCAGTGATCTTGTCGTCTTCCATGACCTTGACCGCGGTGCGCGCAGTCAGGTCGTACCCGCCGCCCGGGCTGTTCGGCACCATCATGCGTAGCCGATGCAGCCCGGTGTCCTCGCCGCGCGTCACACCGCATGCTGTGAACAGCAGTGCGGCGATCATGGCAAGGACGATGCCGGCGACCGGTGTGCGCCGGCCCGATGCGAACATGTCGTCCTCCGTCAGTCGATTGTGATGCTCAGCAATACTGGACCCCGACAGTGACTCAGGTCACGCATAAGAACGCAAAGGAAATTCTGGTCATTAAGAACATCCCGCTCGCCCGCAGCCTGGCCGCCCAATTCCTGGCGTTCCAGCTGATGGTGGTCGCGGTCGTGCTGATCGCGGTCGGGGCGGTGTCGGTGGCCCAGTCGACCAGTGAATTCCGTGAGGCGCGCGGTACACGGATGATCGCGGTGGCCGAGAACATGGCCTCCACACCCATCGTGCGGGAACGCATCGAACGCGCGCCCGCCGATCCCTTCGCCAGCCGCATCCTGGCCCCGGAAGTCGACCGGGCGGTCGCGCTGTCGGGGGCCACCCTGGCCGAGATCCTGGCCCCTTCTGGCACGGTGTGGGTGTCCTCGGATCCCTCCCGGGTCGGGGCGCGGGTGGATCTCGGGCCGAGTCGCGCCGATGAGGGCCGCGCCTGGTACGGCGACGCGGATGTCGACGGCACACACAGCCTGGTCGGTCAGGTGCCGATCCTGTCCCCCGACGGTGACGTGCTGGCGATCGCCTCGGTCAGCGAGGGCTATCCGTCGGTGTGGGCGCTGCTGTCCGGTGCGGGTGAGCGGCTGTTGGTCTACCTCGGCCTCGGAGCCGCCCTCGGCCTCGTCGCGTCCTACCTGCTGTCGCGCCGGATCAAGCGGCACACCCGCGGTCTGGAGGTGACGGAGATCGCCAGCCTGGCCGATCACCGAGAAGCGTTGCTGCACAGCATTCGAGAGGGCGTCATCGCGGTCAACAACGACGGAGAGATCACCGTGCTCAACGACAGCGCCCAGGAGTTGCTGGAGGTGGGCGCCGACGCGGTCGGCAAGCGGGTCGACGAGGTGGGGATCGATCCCGCCGTGGTGGCCCTGCTGATCCCGGGCGGGTCGACCCGATCGGCCTCTGATGACACAGAAGACACGGTGATCGCTACCAGGACGCGGGTGTTGGCGCTGAGCCGCCGTGCCGCCACCAGCGGCGGTGAGCGGATCGGTACCGTCACCACGATGCGCGACAGCACTGAACTCGCTGCGCTGCAAGGCCAGCTGTCCTCCCACAAGAGTGTCACCGACACCCTGCGGGCGCAGACTCACGAGTTCGCCAACCAACTGCACACGATCTCCGGGCTGGTCCAACTCGGCGAATACGACGCCGTGCGCGATCTGGTCGGCACGTTGACACGGCGCCGGGCGGAGATCAGCGATGCAGTCACACAACGCATTTCCGATCCCGCGGTGGCGGCGCTGTTGATCGCCAAGACCTCGCTGGCGGCCGAGAGCGGGGTTGCCCTCGCGCTGTCGCCCGAGTCGCATCTGGCACCACTGGACCCCGCACTGGCCACCGACGTGATCACGCTGCTGGGCAACCTGATCGACAATGCGGTCGACGTCTCGGTCGGGGCGCCGGAACCCGTCGTGACGGTGGAGATCGACGACAGCGACGGACTGGAGATCATCGTGCGCGACACCGGACCCGGGGTACCCGAGCATCTTCGGGAGACGATCTTCTCCCGCGGGGTCACGTCCAAACCGGACGTGCCCGGCGGGCGCGGGATCGGTCTGGCCTTGGTGCGGCTCGTCACTGCCGCACACGGCGGGAGCGTCGGCGTGAGTGACGTCCCCGACGGCGGCGCCGAGTTCACCGTGCGCCTACAGGGGGTGCGCACCGATGCGTGACGTGCTGGTCGTCGACGACGATTTCATGGTCGCCGAGATCCACCGGCGCTTCGTGGACCGGGTCGACGGCTTCCGCGTCGTCGGTGTGGCCCGCACCGGCGGCGAGGCGCTGCGCGCCGCGCGGGAACACCATCCCGACCTGATCCTGCTCGACGTGTACCTGCCGGACATGACCGGACTCGACGTGCTCCAGCGGTTGCGGGCCGACGGCGACAGAGTGGGCGTCATCATGATCACCGCAGCGCGCGAACTCGACACGGTCAGCGGCGCGCTGGACGGCGGGGCGGCCGACTATCTGATCAAGCCCTTCGAATTCGACCAGCTGCAGACCAAGCTGGTTGCCTACGCCGCTCGCGCCGACGCACTGGAGACCGCGGGCGGTGTGGACCAGTCGTTGATCGATTCACTGTTCGGCGGGCCGACGGTGCCCGCAGCCGCGAAGGTGCTACCGAAGGGGCTGGGCGCCGAGACCGGCGAGCTGGTTCTCGCGGCCGTACGCGACGCCGGCGAGGTCTCTGCCGCCGAATGCGCTGACCTGGTCGGCATTTCGAGGGTCAGTGCCCGCCGCTACCTCGAGCACTATCTGAGCGCCGGAACGGTGGAGCTGCGTCTGCAGTACGGGGTGGGTCGGCCCGAACGCAGATACCGGATGGCCCGCTGAGCTAGCTGTCGGCGTCGTCCACGATCTGGGTCAGCGTCAGCCAGTTGCGCTGCGCGGCCTCGGCGGCACCATCGGCATCTCCCTTGCGGCACAGCGCAAGAATCCGTTTGTGTTCGGCGATCGAGCTCCGGCCCGACAGCGACGAGAACCGGAGGTACTCCAAACGCCTCAACACCGGGGTCACCTGGTCGAGCACCTGTGCGATCACCGGATTGGCGCTGGCCCGCACCGCGACGCCGTGGAATTCGTCGTCGGCGCGGATGGCCGCCTCCGCGTCCCCGCTTGCCAGCGCTGCCGCGAATGCCTCGTTCGCGCGAGCCATCTCGGCGTAGTCGGCCCTGTCCATCAGCGGTACCGCCGTGCGGGCCGCCAATGCGTGCATGGCGGCGGCCACGTCCTGGGCGTTGAGCACGGCACGGCCCTCGATGGCCGAGACCACCGTCGACCGGCCGGGCACCGTGTGCACCAAGCCCGAGGCCTCCAGCCGAGCCAGCGCCTCGCGGATCGGGGTTCTACTGACTCCCAACCACTCCTCGAGCTCCGGATCTCGCAGCTTCTCTCCGGGTGCCAGCGTGCCGTTGACGATCGCGTCGCGCAGGGACTCGTAGGCCTGCTCGCGCAGCAGCGATCGGCGATGTCTGCCACGCTCGACCGGTACCGGCATGCAAAGTATCGTATATCAGCGTCGCGCACTCTCCCTGATCATCGCCGCTGCCTTCTCGGCGATCATCATCGTCGCGGCGTTCGTGTTGACTCCGACGATGCGCGGCATGATCGACGCGTCGGCGACGCGCACACCCTCGAGGCCCTGCACCTTCAGTTGCGGATCGACCACCGCGTCGGCACCGATACCCATCGCGCAACTGCCGACCGGGTGGTAGTAGGTCCCCGTTGCACGCCGGACGAAGTCCCGCAGTCCCCGGCGATCGACGACGTCGGCGCCGGGGAGCACCTCGCCGGCGTACCAGTCCCGAAACGGCTCCGCAGCCAGGATCTCGCGCGCGACGTCGACGCCGTGCACCATCCGCCGGACGTCCGATTCCGCGGTCAGGTAGCCGGGATCGATGATCGGCGGTGTCTGCGGGTTCGGTCCGGCCAGTCGCACGCTCCCGCGGGACTCCGGCACCATCGCCACGGCCACGGTGAAGCTGTTGACCGGCGCGGACAGGTGCGGGGGGTGGAACGGCACGTGGATGAACATCAACTGCATGTCCGGGCCGTCGAGGGACGGATCGCTGCGCCACGTCATCGATGTCTCCGCGAGGTTGGTCTTGCCCGCCGGAATCGGTTGCGCCGCTTCACACACCACACCGCACAGCGGATGGTCATGCAGGTTGCGCCCGACCCCGGGAAGATCGTGGAGGACGGGGATGCCGGCCTCGGTCAGTTCGGCGGCCGGCCCCACACCGGAGAGCAGGAGCAGACGGGGCGAATCCACCGCTCCGGCACTGACGATCACCTCAGCCTCGGCGTACGCGCGGAGAACACGGCCGCCCCTGCGATATTCGACACCTACGCAGCGGCTGTCCTGGACGAGAAGCCGATGCGCCCGCGCGCCCGTTGCCACCGTGAGGTTGGGCCGGGCTCGCGCCGGATGCAGATATGCGAGGGCAGCACTCTGGCGACGACCATCGGTGATCGAGAGATCATGCCATCCAACACCTTCGGACCGGGCGCCGTTGAAGTCATCGGTGATCGGATATCCGGCTGCGGCTGCCGCCCGAACGAACACCCCCGAGAGCGTGTTTGCCTCATCCGGCGCGACCGGTGCCGGCTGGAGCGGTCCACTCCGTCCGCGGTGTGCCGGATCACCCGCAGGAACGCTCTCCATCCGCTGGAAATAGGGAAGCACCGACGCGTGATCCCAACCCCGGCATCCCTGCGCGGCCCATCCGTCGAAATCGCTCGGATGCCCCCGCAGGTACACCATCGCGTTGATGCTGCCGCTGCCCCCGAGGGTCTGCCCGCGCGGCCAGGCATGTCGCAGGCCACCGGTCCCGGATTGCGCCACAGTGTCATATGCGTAGTCGACCTCGGTGCCCCACAGCGTGGGCCACAGCGGCGGCGTCGCTATCTGCGGGTGGCTGTCCTCGCCGCCGGATTCCAGCAGCAGGACCCGAGCCGACGGGTCCTCGGACAGGCGCGCCGCGATGACGCATCCTGCTGACCCCGCACCCACCACGACGTAGTCGTAACTGTCCACGAATTGTCCTCGTCTTCCTGTGTTGTCGAGCGATCCGGCGCCAGATCACGGTGTGCGCACCCGCTCGCCGGTCCCGAATCCCTTGGCAATATATTGCACATTGCACATCGTGGAACGACGCGCGGGTATTCCCGTCGCGACAGCAGGCACCACGGTGATGCCTCCCCCGGGGGCAAGGTCAACACGAAGACGGGATAATGACCGGCGTGGCATCCAAGGTTCTGTTCCTGCGCAACGAGCACATGGCCACCGAGGCACTGCTCGGCGAGGCGTTCGCCGAGCACGGCTTCGACGTCGACCATTTCCAGGTGGTACCGCCCGATCGGGTGGACTCCCCCGCGATCGAGGTGACGTTCCCCGATCCGACCCACTACGACGTCATCGTGCCGCTCGGCGCGCGCTGGCCGGTCTACGATCCCGCGCTGCGCGAGACCTGGGTCGGCGCCGAGATGGCGCTCCTGCGTGATGCAACCGACGCCGGGGTCGCGCTGCTGGGCGTCTGCTTCGGTGGTCAGTTGCTCGCCCAGACCTTCGGCGGCTCGGTGGCGCGCTCACCGCGGCCCGAAATCGGCTGGTACGACGTGCTCAGCGATCGGCCCGACATCGTGCCCGGCGGTCCGTGGTTCCAATGGCATTTCGACCGATGGACACTGCCTCCTGGCGCCACGGAGCTCGCCAGAACCCCCAACGCCTCGCAGGCCTTTCTGCTCGGCCGCGCTCTGGGCCTGCAATTCCACCCGGAGATCGACACCGACCTGCTGAGCACGTGGCTGGCCGACGATCGCGACGGTGACGTCGCCGCGGCCGGCCTCGATCACGACCAGTTACTCACCCGCACAGCCGATCTCGCCGGTGACGTCGCCGGGCGAATCCGGACGCTGGTGTCCGGATTCGTCACTCACGTGGTAGGCAGCTCCCGCCCCAGCTGATGGGCGAGCGCCTCAGCGACGTGGTTGTGACGGAACGGGTGCCCGGCGGCCAGCAACTTGGTCGGCAGCACCCGCTGGCTCGCCTCGGCCAGTTCACGAGCGCCCTGCGCGCCCAGCAGGACGCGGGGACCGAGGCTCGGCACGGGCAGCAGCGCGGGCCGATGCAGCACGCGCGCAAGCTCTTTGGTGTACTCGCTGTTGCGCACCGGCTCCGGGGCCACCGCGTTGACGGGACCCTGGAGTTCCGCGTCGTAGAGCGCCCGATGGTAGACGTCGACCAGGTCGTCCAACCCGATCCAGGACAGCCACTGCCTACCGTCGCCGACGCGCCCGCCCAGACCCGCGGCGAACAGCGGACGGAGCAGCTTCAGCGTGCCGCCCGCGGCTGCCTGGACGATCCCGGTGCGCACCAGCACGACGCGCAACCCGGCGTCCGCGGCAGGCACGGTCGCAGCCTCCCAGTCGGTCACCACCTCGGCGAGGAACCCGTCGCCGCGTGAACCGTCCTCGGTCAGCGTGACATCGCCGCGGTCGTAGCCGTAGTAGCCGATGGCCGACGCGCAGATGAACGTCGACGGGCCGTCCTCCGTCGCGGCGGCCGCTTCGGCGAGGCGGCGGGTCGGCTCGATTCGGCTGTCGCGGATCGCTTTTCGATGAGCATCGGTGAAGCGGCCTGCGATCGACTCGCCGGCCAGGTGGATGACGGCGTTCACGCCGCGCAGCAGATCCGCGGCAGGCGCCGCCGGATCCCAGTGACGCTCGTCGGCGTTCTCGGCGGGCCGCCGCACGAGCCGGATCACGCGGTGCCCGCCGGTGGTGAGGAACGCGCACAGCGCCGCGCCGACCAGACCCGACGCGCCGGTGACTGCGATGACGAGTGGCTGCGTCCCCGCCACCTCGGCGCGCTGGTGCGCCGCGAGGTCGCCGATCAGCTGCCGGTGCCGGTAGGCGAACGTCGGCCGCAGCAGCGCCGCAGGCACCACCGACTCGACCCGGTCGTTGATGCGGGTGCCTGACCCCCCCTCGTCGAACGTGTGGGTGTGCCGCCACGGCCCGGCCAGGTGCGGCGGCCAGGACGTCACTCCGTCGGACGAGAGTTCGTCGACGAATCGGTGCCCGGCGACGTAGGCGTCGGGCTGATGGCGGGCCACCCAGCGCAGCCCGCCCGGCAGGCCCAGCACCGCCACGCCGTCGGAAAGCGACTGCGCTTCGGAGACCACGGTCATCGGCTGCCACGGCGGAACGAGTCGCCGCATGGCGCCCGGTCGCGCGTGCCACTCCCACACGTCACGCAGCGGGTGCTCCACCACGCTGCCGTAGTCGATGCCCATGACTCTCCCGTCGTCGATCAGTCATTCGTCACCATGTGGGGTCCGGATTGCCCCGCTTCACCGCGGGACGGGGTACCCGGAAGCGATACTCCTCACGAAGGTGTGACATGACCAGTGCCGCGCGACCCTTTCACGACCGCCGCGAGGCGGGCGAGGTGCTCGCGCGGGACCTCGCCATCTACCGCGACCGACCGGACCTCACTGTGCTCGGCTTGGCGAGGGGCGGGGTGCCGGTCGGCTGGGCAGTGGCGGCCACTCTGCAGGTGCCGTTCGACGTCTGCCTCGTACGCAAGCTCGGCACACCGCAGTGGCCGGAACTCGCCATGGGTGCGGTCGCCACCGGCGGCGCCATCGTGCTGAACGAGGACGTGATCGGCAGCCTCGGGTTGAGCGACGCCGAAGTGCGCGCGGTAGCGGAACGCGAGACCGCCGAACTCCATCGACGCGAACGCGCATACCGGGGCGGGCGTGTGCCCCTCGACGTCGGCGACCGCACCGTGATCCTGGTCGACGACGGCGTCGCCACCGGAGCCAGCATGGCGGCCGCGGTCCGCTCGGTTCGCCGGCTCGGGGCCACCCACGTCATCGTCGGCGTTCCCGTGGGGCCACGGTCGGTGTGTCGCGCTCTGGCGTCGGTGGCCGACGACGTGGTGTGCTCGGTCGTGCCAGCCGACTTCAGCGCAGTGGGGCAGGCCTACGCAGACTTCCACCAGTTGACCGACGACGAGGTCCGCGAGGTGCTGTCCACCGCAACAACGAAAAGGGTTGCGGACTAGCGCTTTTCAGCTCTTGGTCGGGCCCTCGTCGGACCGCTCGGTGGCGGGCACGGGCTCCTCGTCGGGGTAGTCATCGTCGTCCAGGGCGACGGGCGCCTCGTCGGGGTAGTCCTCGACGGCCTCGTCGGCGGCGTCGTCGGCATCCGCCTCGGCCGCCTCGTCGGCAGACCCCTTCGACCGATCGCGCAGCGCATCGACGATGAGCAGGATCACGCCGATCAGGCTGGCCGCGATGCAGACCCACGCGATCAGTGCATTGCTGGTGACGACGGCCAGCACCAAGGCCGCGAGGCCGATGACCGCGAGGACGAGCGCAACGATGAGCATGGACTACGAGGCTAGTTGTTTCCCCGGTTGAACTGGTTGAATCCGCCGTCACTGTTGGCGCCGGAGTCGACCGGAGCGGCCGAGCCGCGCTGACCGAGCTCTTCGAGCTGCGACTCGAGGTAGGTCTTCAGACGGGTCCGGTACTCGCGTTCGAACGTCCGGAGCTGCTCCAACCGGCCCTCGAGCACGGTGCGCTGCTGGTTGATCGTGCCCATGATCTCGGAGTGCTTGCGCTCGGCGTCGGCTTGAAGAGCGTCGGCCTTCTCCTGTGCCTGCCGCAGCTGCGCCTCCGAACGGCTCTGCGCATCGGCGAGCATCGCGTCGGCTCGCTGGCGCGCCTCGGTGACCGTGGTCTCGGCGGTTTGCCGTGCCTCGGCGACCATCGCGTCGGCCTGCGCACGGGCGTCCGAGAGCATCTTCTCCGACTCGGACTTGGCGCCGTTGGTCAGGCGATCCGCGGTGTCCTGCGCCAGGCTGAGGATCTTCGCTGCCCGCAGGTGCTGATCCTCGGGGGCCGGTGCGGCCTGCTGCGCCGCGGGTGCTTCGTACACGGGCTGCGGTTCCGGCTCGGGCTCGGGCTCGGGCTCGTACACCGGGAGGGTCTGAGTCGGCTGGGCGGCCGCGGCTGCCCCACCGGACTGCGCCGAGGCGAGCTCGGAGTCGAGCTCGGCGACGCGCTGCCGCAGGTCGGTGTTCTCTTCGATCAGGCGGGACAGCTCGTTCTCGACGAGATCGAGGAACGCGTCGACCTCGTCCTCGTTGTAGCCGCGCTTGCCGATGGGTGGCTTGCTGAAAGCAACGTTGTGCACGTCGGCAGGAGTGAGCGGCATCGTCTGCCCCCTTGAGTCTGGATCGTCAAAACGATCTCACAGTGTAAAGCCTGGCTTGAAGGTAACTGGCGTCCATCCTGTCACACCAGACCCTGCGGTTGCAGTCGAGGGCGATAAATACATCGAAACTCCACCTGGGCGACTGGGCGCCCACCGCAGGGCTATCCTGCCCGCTGCCGGGCCGGACGCCACAAACGCCCTGTTCCAGGCCGGTGTCAGACCGCCGCGCCGAACGCCAGCTGCATACCGATGAACGCCGCGAGCAGCAGCACCATGATGGACAGGTCGAAGCGCACCGCCCCGATGGTCAGTTGCGGAATGATGCGCCGCAACAACTTCACCGGTGGGTCCGTCAACGTCATGATCACCTCGAGGACCACCACAGTCGCGCCGCGCGGATGCCAGTCCCGGCTGAACGAGCGGATGAACTCGACCACGACCCTCGCGATCAGCAGCAGCCAGAAGACGAACAGCGCGAATCCCAGGATCTCGAAGAAGAGCCCCAACGGAAGGTGACCTCACTCCCAGCAGATGTGACGGGGAAGCCGGCGCGAGACCGCACCGGCTTCGCCAGCCTACCCGTGCACGAGGGGTGCGCGACCGCTGGTGTTCGCGCTACGGATAGGCGCTACCGGTAGGCATCACTGGTAGGCATCACTGGTAGGCGTAGAACCCGGCCTCGGCGATCCGGCGACGCTGCTCCGCGGTGACGTCCACGTCGGCCGGCGACAGCAGGAAGACCTTCGTGGCCACCTTGTCGAACGAGCCACGCAGCGCAAAGGCCAGGCCGGCGGCGAAGTCGACGAGCCGCTTGGCATCGGCGTTGTCCATCGAGACCAGATCCATGATCACCGGGGTGCCGTCGCGGAAGCGCTCACCGATCGTGCGCGCCTCGCTGTAGTCCTTGGGGCGCAGCGTGGTGATCTTCGCCAGCGGGCTGCCGGCTTCGAACAGCTCGGCCATGCCGCGGGGGTCCATGGCCAGCGCGCCGCGAGTCGATCCCCGCATCGCACCGAAACGCGGTGGCGTGCGGTCGAATTCACGCGGCGAACGCATCCGGGCCTCGAATCGTCCGTCGTCGAAGCCGCCGGCCATGGCGCCGGGCATACCAACCCGGTAGGCGGCGGGCTCGTCGTACTCGCGGCGCCGACCCTCGGGCAGGTCGTCGTAGCCGCGCGTGTAGCCCTCGTCCTCGAAGCGATCCTCACGGGGGCGGCGGTAGCTGCGGGCGGGTCCGCGCTCGTCGTCCTCGTAGTAGTCGTCCTCGTAATCGTCCATGGGGGCCATACCGAAGTAGGCCTTGACCTTGTGCAGTGTGCTCATTGTGAGGACCCCTCGTGCGGTGATGACCGATGCCCGGAATGTGTTGTCTGTGATGAAGGTGTGACTCGTGTGACTTCTGGTGGAGACGTTAGCGGTCGGTCGCCCAACAGCGCGGTACCGACACGCACACACGTCGATCCGTGTCGCACCGCCGCCTCGAGGTCCCCGGACATGCCCGCCGACAGCTCGAGCGGTCGCCCGCACCACTGCTGCACGCGCTCACGTTCCTGCGCCAACCGCGCGAAAGCCGCGTCGGCGTCGGCGCCGACCGGCGGGATCGCCATCAGTCCGACCAGCGTCAGGGCGGGCGCCTCGTCGACTGCGGCGCACAGCGCGTCGAGCCGCTGCGGCGCGTCGACGTCGACGCCGCCCCGACTCTCGTCGCCATCGAGGCTGACCTGCACGAACACCCGCAGCGGCGCGCCGCGCGCCGCACTCTGCAGCGCGTCCTCTGCTGAGCGGGCCAGCGCCGCAACCACTTTGGGGCTGTCGACGGAATGCGCCGCATAGGCCCAGGTACCGATGGAACGAGCCTTGTTGCGCTGGATGCGGCCGATCATGTGCCAGCGGACCTTGCCCGCGAGCTGGGGTAGCTCGTCGACCTTGCGGGTGGCTTCCTGATCGCGCGATTCGCCGAAAGACCTGCAGCCCAGTCCATACAGCGTGGCGATGTCGGAGGCCGGGAAGAACTTGGTGACCGGGAGCAGCTCGATCTCGTCGGGTGGGCGGCCCGCCGCCTCGGCAGCTCGGACGAGCCGGTCGCGCAGCTGCGTGAGGTTGTCGTGCAACTCCTGTTCGCGGTCGGCGGTCACGGTGCCGGTTCCAGCCAGATCAGAGACGCCAGCCGGCCCGTCGGCGCGCCGCGGCGATGGCTGAACAGGTTCGGATCGGCATAGGTGCAGCGCGGGTCGACGTCGATCGCGGTGACACCGAGTGCGTGCAGCTGCCGCGCGATCCCGGCGCGCAGGTCGAGACCGGGCGTGCCACGTCGAGTGCGGGTGCGGCTGCCGGGCAGGAGACGCTCCACCTCGTCGGCCATCTCGGCGGGGACCTCGTAGTTGGGTCCACTGACGGCGGGACCCAACAAGACCGAGATGTCGTCCACGCGGGCGCCGGCCTCGACCATGACCTCGACCGCGCGCGGCACGATCCCGCCCGCGGCCCCGACGCGACCGGCATGCACCGCGCCGATCACACCGTGGCGGGCATCGGCCAGCAGCACGGGGACACAGTCGGCTGTCACCACCGCGAGCCCGAGCGACGGCGTCGTCGTCACCAGGCCGTCGGTGTCGTCGATGGTCTCGCCACCGCGATCCACCACCGCCACCCGCGTGCTGTGGGTCTGGTTCATCCACACCACACCGTCGGTCCCCAGACCGGTGGCCGTGGCGAGCCGACTCCGATTGGCCGCCACCGCAGCGGGATCGTCGCCAACGTGGTCACCGAGGTTGAAGGTCGCGAAGGGGGGTTTTGACACCCCGCCGGCGCGGGTGGTGGTGACACGGCGCACCCGGAACATCACGTGCGAGAGGTGCGGCGCGTCAGTGGCGCATGAACGGCGGCACGTCGACATCGTCGTCGGAGATGCCGTCATCGCCGCCGCCGATGCGCACCGTCGCGCCGTTGGTGTGGGCTGCGGGCACGCTCGCCGGATCGGCCGACTCGAACAGCGACGAACCGACCCGGCCCGCCTTGCCCGGAGCGATCGGCTGCGCAGCGGCCGCGGCCGTCGATTCACCGGTCACGGGCTTGCGTCCGGGACCCGCGGCGTCGAAGCCGGCGGCGATCACAGTCACGCGCACCTCATCGCCGAGCGAGTCGTCGATGACGGTGCCGAAGATGATGTTGGCGTCGGGATGGGCGGCTTCCTGCACCAGCGAGGCGGCCTCGTTGATCTCGAACAGCCCCAGGTCACTGCCGCCGGCGACCGAGAGCAGCACACCCTGAGCACCTTCCATCGAGGCCTCGAGCAGCGGCGAGTTGATCGCGATCTCGGCGGCCTTGAGCGCGCGACCGTCGCCGCGGGCCGAGCCGATACCCATCAGCGCGGTGCCCGCGGAACTCATGACGCCCTTGACGTCGGCGAAGTCGACGTTGATCAGGCCGGGGGTCGTGATCAGGTCGGTGATGCCCTGCACGCCATTGAGCAGCACTTCGTCGGCACTGCGGAAGGCGTCCATCAGCGAGACCGCGGCGTCGCCCATCTGCAGCAGGCGATCGTTCGGGATCACGATGAGCGTGTCGCAGCTCTCGCGCAGCGACTGGATGCCGTCGGAGGCCTGATTGCTGCGCCGCTTGCCCTCGAACGAGAACGGACGCGTCACCACGCCGACCGTCAGAGCGCCCAGCTTGCGGGCGATCGAGGCCACCACCGGCGCACCGCCGGTGCCGGTACCGCCACCCTCACCGGCGGTCACGAACACCATGTCGGCGCCGCGCAACAGCTCCTCGATGTCGTCCTTGGCATCCTCGGCGGCCTTGCGGCCGACCTCGGGGTCAGCCCCCGCGCCGAGGCCGCGGGTCGAATCGCGCCCCACATCGAGTTTGACGTCGGCATCGCTCATCAGCAACGCCTGCGCGTCAGTGTTGATCGCAATGAACTCGACGCCTTTGAGACCCTGCTCGATCATCCGGTTGACGGCGTTGACGCCGCCACCGCCGATGCCGACCACCTTGATCACAGCGAGGTAGTTATGCGGGGGGGTCATCGCATCGCCCTTTCCTGCCCTGGTTGCCTGTCCTATAACGGATAACCGCTGCGACAAACCCTCAATCTCAACTAGAGGCTTAGAGTTATGTCAAGTTGTTCCGTATGTGCTGAACGGTAGGGCCGGGTTGCACACATGCCGAGCAGGCGCGCCGAGGCGACACGACAAATGTTGCGCGGTTTCCGGCAGGGCTAGTGAGCAGCAGAGCTCACCGCCGCCACGAAACCCGTCGGATCCTCCACGTGGAGGAGATGCCCGGCGCCAGCGAGGACCACCGACCGCAGATCGGGCCGGCGACGTGCGAAGCGCTCATACGTCCGCTCGAGCCACATGGGGCTTTGATCGCCACGCACCCAGGTCATCGGGACGGTGGAGGAAGCCGCGGCCCTGGTGGAGACGAAATCAGCCGATACGCCGAACCACGACGGGTCGAACTCGGCGAGCACCGGGTGGACGTTGGCGCGCATCCGCTCGCGAGCACGCTCGTCGATCTCGTCATAGGCATTGCCACCCGACCGGCGCGCGTAGACGGACCGGAAAAACACCTCGCCCGCGCCCACCGGGTCGCCCCTCAGTTGTTTGACCTTGACCCGCACGGTCGTCGAGAGCACCGAACGGTCCATGAGCCTGGTGCTGTGGAAAGGCGGTTCGACGACGCACAATGACCGCATGCGCGCCCGCTGTGCTGGAGTTCCTGCGGCCAGTGCCATCGCCACGCATCCCCCGGCGCTCCAACCGACCACATGCGCAGGCTCCTGGCAGACCTGCGTGAGGATGGCCTCGAGATCATCGCGGTGATTTCGGAAGTCGCGCACCGGATGATGCCGGGAGCGGCCGTAGCCACGCCGGTCGTACACCACGACGCGATAGCGCTCGGCCAGCAGGTCGATCACCGGCTCCCATGTCGACGAGTCGGTGCCGGTTCCATGCACGAGCACCATCGGCGAACCGTGACCGACGCTGTCGTAGTGCAATCGGCAGCCCCGTACATCGATCGTCGCCATGTGTCACTTCACCGTTGGCAGGTCCGGTGACGACACGTCGTAGGTCTTGCCGGGTTGGGTGAGCAGCGCCCCGAGCTTGAGCGCTTTCTCCTCGGTGCGGTCGGTGGTCCCCCACACGACGGTGCGGCCGTCGATCAACGTCAGCGTGATCGCCGCGACCGACGGCGCCGAGACCCGGCCCACCTGCGAGGCAACCTCCGGCCGCAACGACGTCACCACCTCGAGCGCGGCCTTGGTGGCCGGATCGTCGGGTCCGGGGTTCTCGACGTCCAGATACGGGATGCCCGGCGGCGGCGGTCCGGTCGCGAAGTCGACGCCGTCCTTGTCGAACAGATGCACACCATCGGGATAGTCACGGACGACGACGGGCACCCGCTCGACCACCGTGATGCGCAGCGTAGACGGGTACTCCCGCTGCACGCGCGCGCTGGCGACCCGGCGGATCTCGGCGACCTTCTCGGCCACCGCGTCGGTGTTGACCTGCAGCAGGGGTGTGCCGGGCGGCACCCCCGCCACGGCGACCACCTCGTCCTGCGTCACCGCGCCCAACCCGACGACGACGATGGTGCGCGCCGACATGATCGGCGTGAAATACAGCAGCAGGCCGATGCCGACGACAACGACGGCGACGACCGCGGTCCACAGCAGCACCTTGAGCCCGCGCACCGTGCCCCGCCCCACCGTCGCCGTATCGGACGGGGTTGCGCCGAGCGTGCGCCGTTTGGCCTCACGGCGGGCGGCCTCGATGGCGGTCGCCCGTGCCTGCGCGGCGCGCCGCTCCTCCCGCTCGCGGCGGGCCCGGCGGCGCGGCCCCTCGACGTCGACGGGCTCGGATGTGTCCTGCCCGTCGTCCGGTTCGGGGGCCTCAGTTGGTTCGGGTGCGGCAGCGTCACTGTCGGGCGGCTCGGTCATCGCAGCGCGGCCAGGATCTCAGTCAAAATCTCACTGCCCAGCAACGTCACATCGCCCGCGCCCATGGTCACCACCACGTCCCCGGGCTGCGCGGCCGCCGCCACCGTCGCGGCGACCGTCGAGAAATCGGGCAGGTATCGCACCGGCACACTGACGTGTTCGGCGATCGTCGCGCCACTGATACCGGCCAGGGGCTGCTCCCTGGCCGCGTACACGTCGAGCACGAACACCTCGTCGGCCAGGCTCAGCGCCTCGCCGAACTCGCGGGCGAATGTGGCTGTGCGCGAATACAAGTGCGGCTGGAACACCACCACCGAACGGCCGCCGGCCTCGTCCACCAGCGCGCGCACCGCGGTGAGCGCCGCCGTGACCTTGGTCGGGTGGTGGGCGTAGTCGTCGAAGACGCGTACCCCGGCAGCGGTGCCCACCAACTCGAAACGCCTACGGACACCTTCGAATTCGGCGAGCGCGTCGAGGACGTCCTCAGCCGCGGCGCCCACCTGCGTGGCGGCCAGCAACGCGGCCAGCGCGTTGAGCGCCATGTGCCGTCCCGGCACGGCCAGCCTCATGGTGCGCGGCTGGCTCTCCCCCGCCAGCGCCACCGTGGCGACCGCGCCCGTTCCGCGCTGCCGCCACTGCAGCAGCGCACCGGCCAGGCCGTCCCCGTCGGCAGTCCCGGTGCCGTAGCGCAACACCCGAATACCCAGCGCCTCAGTCCGTTCGGCGAACGCGGCCGCGCCGGGATCATCGGTGCAGACCACCACCGCTCCGCCGGGACGCAACCGTTCGGCGAATGCGTCGAACACCGCGACGTAGGCCTCTTCGGAGCCGAAGAAGTCCAGGTGGTCGGCCTCGATGTTGGTGACCACCGCGATGTCGGGCCGGTACTGCACCAGCGAGCCGTCGCTCTCGTCGGCCTCGGCGACGAAGAACGCACCGCTGCCGTGGTGAGCATTGGTGCCGGGCTCGCCGAGGTCACCGCCCACAGCGAACGACGGGTCGAACCCGCAGTGCTGCAACGCCACGATCAGCATCGAGGTGGTCGTGGTCTTGCCGGCCGTGCCAGTCACCATCAGCGTGGTGTCCCCGACCATCAGCTCGGCCAGCACGGCGGGCCGCAGGATGATCGGAATCCCGCGCCGGCGTGCCTCGACCAGCTCCGGGTTGGTCTTCGGGATCGCGGCGTGAGTCGTCACCACCGCCGTCGGCCCGCCGGGCAGCATGTCCAGCGCCGACGCGTCGTGACCGATGCGTACCTGCGCACCACGCGCCCTCAGCGCGAGCACAGAGCGTGACTCCTTGGCGTCCGATCCGGACACCAGACCGCCGCGGTCGATCAGAATCCTTGCGATGCCAGACATCCCGGCGCCGCCGATGCCGACCATGTGCACCCGCGCCAGCTCCGCGGGCAGCGGCTCGGAGCTCATCTCCGCCGCCCGCTGCGCGCCTGGGCCACCTCGAGAGCCACCTCGGCCACCCGCCGCGCCGCATCCGGGTGACCGGCCAGCTTCGCCGCCGACGTCATCGCCGCCAACCGGGCCCGGTCGGTCAGCAGACCGGTCACCGTCGTGGCGACCAGGTCGGGGGTGAGCTCACGATCCTCGACCAGCAGCCCACCACCCGCGGTGACCACGGGCAGCGCGTTGAGCCGCTGCTCTCCGTTGCCGATCGGCAGCGGGACGTACACCGCGGGCAGACCGACCGCACTCACCTCCGCGACCGTGATCGCCCCGGACCGGCAGATCGCCAGATCGGCGGCGGCATAGGCGAGATCCATGCGGTCCAGGTACGGCACCGCGACGTAGGGCGGATCGCCGGGCGCCGGTGTCCGCAGATCCAGCGTGTTCTTCGAACCGTGGGCGTGCAGCACCGCAATGCCGTGCCGGGCAAGAGCTTCCGCGGCCCCGGCGACTGCGCGGTTCAACGACTGGGCGCCCTGCGAGCCGCCGAAGACCAGCAGCACCGTGTCGTCGTCGGAGAAGCCGAAGAACGCACGCGCATCGGCGCGCAGCGCGGCGCGGTCCAGCGACGTGATGGCCTCACGGACGGGCACGCCGACGACCTCGACGGGGCCCAGCCCCGGGTCGGGCACCGCGGCGAGGACGCGGGCCGCCGAGCGGACCCCGACCCGGTTCGCCCAGCCCGCGCTGGCGTTGGCCTCGTGGACGACGACCGGAATGCGCCGGCCCGGGCGCATGTTGCGGGCCGCTAGATAGGCGGGAACAGCGACGTATCCGCCGAAGCCGATGACGACGTCGGCCGCGACGTCGTCGAAGATCGCCCGCGTCTGGCGCACCGCCTGACGCACCCGCAGCGGCAGCCTGGCCAGATCCGCCGAGGGCTTGCGTGGCAGCGGGACCGGAGTGATCAGCTCGAGGTGGTAGCCGCGTTCGGGAACCAGCCGGGTCTCCAGGCCACGGGCTGTGCCCAATGCGGTGATCCGCACTCCAGGGTCGAGTGCGGTGAGCGCGTCGGCAACGGCCATCGCGGGCTCGACGTGACCGGCCGTGCCCCCACCTGCGAGAACGACCGAGATACCGCTCACCCGTGACGTTGACCTTCCAGTGTGCGGGCCCGTCGGCCCGGATTGCGCTGGCCAGCACCATAACCGACAGGCGGGGTGGCCGAGCGCACCGGGCGCTTCGCCGTTCGCGACCGCGCGGCTTTCGCGGGCTTCGGGCTGGGCTTGGCGGCCTGCTTGGCGGCCCGGCTCGAGCGGGACTTCAGGCGGTCACGCACTGCCTCGGCGCGGGTCGGTACGTAGGGGGCGGGCAGCGGTAGGCGCAGCAGCCGGTTGACCCGGTCGTCGCGGCCGGCCCGCAGGGCGGCGACCGCCTGCGGTTCGTGGCGGGCGGCGTTGGCCATGATGCCGATCATCAACAACGTGGTGGCCGTCGACGTGCCGCCGGCGGAGATCAGCGGCAGCTGCAGCCCGGTGACCGGAAGCAGGCCGACGACGTAGCCCACGTTGATGAACACCTGCGAGAGCACCCACAGCGTGGCCGTGGCGGTGAGCAGCCGCAGGAACGGATCGGCCGAGCGCCGGGCGATGCGCATGCCGGTGTAGGCGAACAGCCCGAACAGGCACAGCAGTCCCGCGGCCCCGATGAAGCCGAGCTCCTCGCCGATGATCGCGAAGATGAAGTCGTTGTGGGCGTTGGGCAGGTAGTTCCACTTCGCGGTGCCCTGTCCCAGACCGTCCCCGAACACGCCACCGTTGGCCAGCGCGAAGCGGGCCTGCCGGGACTGGTAGCCCATGCCCTGCGCATCAGCGCCCGGGTTCAGCCAGGCCTGCACGCGCGCCGATCGGTAGCCGGCCGTCATTGCCAGCACCGCACCCGACACGACCACCGCGCCCAGCGAGGTGACGAACACCCGCAGCGGAAGACCGGCGTACCAGAGCAGACCGAGCAGGATCACACCCATCGACATCGTCTGCCCGAGATCCGGCTGGGAAACCACCAACGCCAGCGCGATCACCGCGACCGGCACCAGGGGCACCAGCATTTCTTTCAGCGAGGCCTGCTCCATGCGGCGGGCCGCCAGCAGGTGCGCACCCCAGATGGCCAACGCGATCTTCGCGAGTTCCGAGGGCTGCATGGAGAACCCGGCGACAACGAACCAGCCACGCGAACCGTTGGCCTCTTTGCCGATGCCAGGGATGAGCACCAGCACCAGCAGCACGATCGTGAACATGAAGCCGCTGAACGCGAAACGCCGCATCACCGCCACCGGCGTGCGCATCGCGATGTAGAAGGCCAGCAGGCCGATCGCCGTCCACAGCACCTGCTTGCCGAAGACCGCCCACGGCGAGCCGTCCATGTCGTAGGAGTAGACGCCCGAGGCCGACAGCACCATCGTCAGGCCCATCGTGATGAGCAGGGCGGTGACGGCGATGATCAGGTGGAACGACGTCATCGGCCGGTCCAGCCAGGCCCCGACACGGGTGCGCGGCGCCGGCACGGCACCGCTCGAGTCGTGCGGGCCCGACGTCAGCGCCGGTAGTGAGGTCCCCGCGTCATCGGCCGCGGGATTGGCGCGCCGGTGGCGCAGCCGGGCGAGGATCGCGCTCATGGGGACCCGCTACCGGATCGCGGCGCGCACGGCCGCGGCGAATGTGTCGCCTCGGTGCCCGTAGCTGCGGAACTGGTCGAAGGAGGCGCCTGCCGGTGCCAGCAGCACCGTGTCGCCGGGCCCGGCGAGACCGCGTGCGGCGTCGACGACGGCGGCCATGACGGCGTCGGCCACCGGACCGTCACCCGCCCGAGCGTGAGTCACACCTGTCACAGCTTTCTCAACCACCCCAGAATCCTCCCCCGTCAGCACCTCGACAACGGGGACATCCGGTGCGTGTCGTGCCAGCGCCTGCGCCACGATCGCGCGGTCACGACCCAGCAGAACCACTCCGACCAGGCGATTCGCCACCGCCACCAGCAGATCGTCGACGGAAGCACCTTTGAGTAGACCGCCGGCCACCCAGACCACGCGGGGGAAGGCGCTGATCGACGCGCGGGCGGCGTGCGGGTTGGTCGCCTTCGAATCGTCGACGTAGGTCACCTCGTCGACCACGGCGACCACTTCGGCGCGGTGCCTGCCCACCGAGAACGTCGCGAGCGCCTGCGCCACCGCATCGGCGGGCACCCCGACCGCGCGCGCCAGCGCCGCGGCCGCCAGCGCGTTCAGCACACCCACGGGACCGGCCACGGGGACGCCCGCGGTCTCGGCCAGCACCAGCCCATCGGCGAACGCATTGTCGATCAGCTGACCGTGGACGACGCCCAGCTCACCCGCAGCCGGCTCGCCGAGCCGGAAACCGACCCGGGTCGGCGCGGCGCACTCGGCCAGCAGCGAGGCCGCGATCGGATCGTCCACGCCGCCGACCGCGATCGGCCCCGTCAGCGCGCGGGCCTTGTCGTGGGCGTACGCATCCAGCGAGCCGTGCCAGTCGAGATGATCCTCGGCCACGTTGAGCACCGCACCGGCGTCCGGGCGAACCGACGGTGCCCAGTGCAGCTGGAAACTGGACAGTTCCACCGCGAGCACGTCGACGGGCTGATCCAACACTGCCAGCACCGGCTCGCCGATGTTCCCGCACAGCGCCGACCGCCGGCCGGCGGCGCACAGCATCGCGTGCAACATCGACGTCGTCGTGGTCTTGCCGTTGGTACCGGTCACCACCAGCCATATCTTGGCCGGCCCGTAGTGCCCGGCTCGGTCCAGCCGCCAGGCCAGCTCCACGTCCCCCCACACCGGCACGCCGGCCGCCGCGGCAGCGGTCGGCACCGCGGCGTCGGGCGGAATGCCGGGGCTGACGACGACGAGGTCGAACCCCGCGATCGTCGCGGCGGCGCCGGCCGGATCGATCACCGCGCCGCCCTGCTGGGCGTAGGCGGTCAGCGCCGACGGACTGTCGTCGGTGAGGGTGGCTCGTGCGCCCAGCGGGGTCAGTGCGGCCAGCACCGCCCGACCGGTGATGCCGGCGCCCACGACCAGCACCGCGGCGCCTTCTGCGATGACGTCACTCACGTCAGGCCCCTACGGTCGTCAGCCACTCGCTGTAGAACAGTGCCACGCCGAGACCGCAAGCGATCGCGGTCAGCAGCCAGAACCGGATGATCACCGTGGTCTCCGCCCAGCCCACCAATTCGAAATGGTGATGGAACGGCGCCATCCGGAACACGCGGCGGCCGGTGGTGCGGAACGCCATGATCTGCACCACGACCGAGGTGACCTCGGCGACGAACAGCGCACCCAGCACCACCGCGAGCATCTCGGTACGGCTGGTCACCGACAGACCGGCGATGACGCCGCCCAGCGCGAGCGACCCCGTGTCACCCATGAAGATCTTGGCCGGCGCGGCGTTCCACCACAGGAAGCCGATGCAGGCGCCGGCGGTGGCCGCGGCGATGATCGCGAGATCCAGCGGATCACGCACGTTGTAGCAGCCCAGGCCGGGGCTGGTGGCGCACGCGTTGCGGAACTGCCAGAACGTGATCAGCACGTAGGCGGCACACACCATCGCCATCGCGCCGGCAGCCAGCCCGTCCAGGCCGTCGGTGAAGTTCACCGCGTTCGACCAGGCGCTGACGACCACCACGCAGAACAGCACGAAGATCGCCGGCGCCAGCGTGACGGTCGCGATCTCACGGACGTAGGACAGCTCAGCACTGCCGGGGGTGAGTCCGTCGGCGTTGCGGAACTGCAGGGCCAGCACTCCGAACAACACGGCGGCGACGAGGATGCCGACCGTCTTCGCGGTCTTGTTGAGGCCGAGGTTGCGGGCGCGGCGCAGCTTGATCAGGTCGTCGATGAACCCGACGACGCCGAGTGCGGTGGCCAGGCCCAGCACGAGCAGACCCGACGCCGAGGGCCCCTTGCCGTCGATCACCACGCCGACCAGATGCGTGCCGAAGTAGCTGGCCCAGATGCCGGCGACGATCGCCACGCCCCCCATCGACGGGGTGCCGCGCTTCTTGGCGTGGCTGGGCGGCCCGTCCTCGCGGATCTCGTGGCCGAAACCCTGCCGGGTGAACAGCCGGATCAGCACCGGGGTGAGCAGGATCGACACCGCGAGAGCGATCCCGACCGAGATCAGGATCTGCCTCATGCGCCGTCCTCTGCGATCAGCGCGTCGGCGACCACACCCAGGCCCGCGGCGTTGGACGCCTTGACCAACACGACGTCACCGGGTGCTAGCTCCGCGCGCAACAGATCGAGAGCGGCATCGGCATCGGCGACCGGCGTGGCCTCGGATCCCCAGGAGCCCTCCATCACGGCCCCGTTCAGCATGGCGCTCATAGGCCTCCCGGTTCCGACGACGACGAGTCGAGAGACATCTAAGCGCACGGCGAGCCGGCCGATGCGGTCGTGCTCGGTAATCGAGTCGTCGCCGAGTTCGCCCATCTCACCCAGCACCGCCCAGGTGCGCCCCTCCCCGGACCCCTCGCGGCCCATCCACGCCAGTGCCTTCAGGCCGGCGCTCATCGAGTCGGGGTTGGCGTTGTAGGCGTCGTTGATGATCGTCACGCCGTCGCTGCGGGTGGTGACGGCCATCCGCTGCCGCGACACCGGCCCGGCGGCGGCCAGCGCGTCCGCGATCTGTGCCAGCGTGGCTCCGCACTCCAGCGCCACCGCGGCCGCGCACAGCGCGTTGGAGACCTGGTGGTCACCGTGCACCGACAGCGAGACGCCGACCTCCCCGGCGGCGGTGTGCAACGTGAACTCCGGGCGCGCCAGCGCGTCCAGGCTCACGTCGTCGGCCCACACGTCGATCCCACTGGTGGCCGAGCCGGACCGTCCGACGCGCACGACGCGCGCCTCGGTCACCTCCGACATTTTTGCCACCACCGAGTCATCCGCGTTGAGGATCACCACACCGGACGCTGGAACTGATTGCGGCAGTTCGGATTTCGTTTCCGCGATTGCCTCCCGCGAGCCGAACTCGCCGAGGTGAGCGGTGCCGACGTTCAGCACGACGGCGATCGAGGGCCGCGCGATCCGCGCGAGCGCGGCGATGTTGCCGCGATGGCGCGCCGACATCTCCAGGACGAGGAAGTCGGTGTCGGCGGTCGCCCGCAGCACAGTCCACGGATGCCCGAGCTCGTTGTTGAACGACCCTGGAGGAGCGATCACCTCACCCAGCGGCGCGA
This sequence comes from Mycobacterium sp. IDUB_1, assembly GCF_055419625.1. Lineage (NCBI taxonomy): Bacteria > Bacillati > Actinomycetota > Actinomycetes > Mycobacteriales > Mycobacteriaceae > Mycobacterium > Mycobacterium sp. IDUB_1. The sequence goes on from NZ_JBVAYA010000007.1 coordinate 171,417, forward strand.
GAACCGCGGCGATCAGATCCTTGGTGGAGGTCTTGCCCGAGGACCCGGTGATCCCGATGATCGTCAGGCCGCCGGCGGCCAGCTCGGCGGCGACCGCGGCCGCCAGTTTCGCCAGAGCGGCCAGCACCGCCGCACCCGAGCCGTCGGAGTCGTGTTCGAGCACACTGGCCGCGCCGTCCTCGGCGGTCACCGGGTCCACCACGACCGCGGGAACGCCGACAGGCCGAGCCGCGAGCACGCCGACCGCACCCGCATCGACCGCCGCCGCCGCGAAGTCATGGCCGTCGGACCTCGCGCCGGGTAGCGCGAGGAACAGGCTGCCCGGACCGATCGCGCGCGAGTCGAACTCGACGGTGCCGGTGACGCGCAGAGCGGCCGCCTCCTCGGCGGTGACATCGGCGAGCCGACCGCCCACGATGTCGGCGATCTGAGCCAGCGACAGGTCGATCATCGGCTCTCCGTCCCCGCGGTCAGCGCGTCGAGCGCCGCGCCGAGCTCGACGCGATCGTCGAACGGCCGGGTGACACCCTGGCTGGTCTGGCCCGCCTCGTGACCCTTACCGGCGATCAGCACCACATCGCCCTCGCGCGCCCACGCCACCGCATGGTCGATCGCGGCGCGGCGCTCACCGATCTCGACAACGTCGGCACGGGCGCCCTGCGCGGCCGCGACGATCGCGGCCCGGATCTGCGCGGGCTCCTCGTCGCGGGGATTGTCGTCGGTGACCACCACCAGGTCGGCCAGCTCCGCGGCCACCTCCCCCATAGGGCCCCGCTTGCCCGCGTCCCGGTTACCGCCCGCGCCGAACACCACGGCGATCCTCCCGGCGCACTGGCTGCGCAACGTCTCCAGCACCGCCTTGAGCGCACCCGGTTTGTGGGCGTAGTCGACGACCGCCAGGAACGGTTGTCCGCGGTCGACCTTCTCCAGCCGACCCGGCACCGTCGCCGTGCGCAGACCGGGCACCGCCTGCTCGGGTGACACCCCGACCGCGTCGAGCAACGCCAGCGCCAACGCGGCGTTGGCGATGTTGTACCGGCCGGGCAGGCCGATCTCGATGCCGTGGTGTACCCCGGCGGGGTCGACGACGACGAAATCCTGGATGCCGTCACCCTGAGAGCGGATCTGCTCGACCGCCCAGTCAGCGGTGCCCTCGACGGCGACCGTGACCGCGGTGTCGGCGCGGCGCGCCATCGCGCGGCCCCACTCGTCGTCGACGCAGATCACCGCCTCGGCGGCGCGTGTCGGCGAGGCAGGATCGAACAGCCTGGCCTTGGCCTCGAAGTAGTCCTCCATCGTGGGGTGGAAGTCGAGGTGGTCGCGGGACAGATTGGTGAATCCGCCGACAGCGAACTCGGTACCGTCGACCCGGCCCAGCGACAGCGCGTGACTGGACACCTCCATCACCACGGTGTCGACCCCGCGTTCGAGCATGACCGCGAACAGCGCCTGCAGGTCGGGAGCCTCGGGGGTGGTCAGTCCCCCCGTCTCGTCGCGACCGTCGATACGCACGCCCACGGTGCCGATCAGCCCGGCCACCCGCTCGGCCGCGCGCAGACCCGCCTCGATCAGATAGGTGGTGGTGGTCTTGCCGGATGTTCCGGTGACGCCGATGACCCGCAGACGCGTCGACGGATGCCCGTAGACGGCGGCCGCGGCCGCACCCAGCACCGTGCGCGGTTCGGCGTGCAGCAGCACCGGTACCCCGAGGTCGCCGGCTGCCGAGAGCTCGGCCAGCCCGTCGTGATCGGTCAGCACCGCGACCGCGCCGCGCGAAACCGCGTCGGCGGCGTAACGAGCCCCGTGGGACCGCGCGCCCGGCAATGCGGCGAACAGGTCACCCGGCTGCGCGTCCTGACCCCGCAGCGTCACACCCGTCAGGTGCACCTGCGGGAGCGGCTCGACCTGGGCGTGCACCGCGGAGATGAGACGGGCCACATCCTCGAGCGGCAGGCCAGCGGGATGGTCGGGGCGCAGATTCATGGCCATGCCACAGTACCCAGCCCCGCACCCGGCCCGTGCCCGCCCGCGAGCGTCACCCCGCCTGAAGGGTCAGCGGCGCACCGGGATCCTTGGACAGCGGCACGTTCTCCCGCTGCAGCAGCCACGACGCGATGTTGTGGAACAGCGGCGCGGCCGAGGAACCGGGTGAACCGTCGGCCGCCCGGTGCGGCGCGTCCATCATCACGCCCACCACGTAGCGGGGGTCATCAGCAGGCGCCATGCCCGCGAACGTGATCCAGTAGACGTCGTCGTAGTAGCAGCCGCAGGCGGGGTTGATCTGCTGCGCGGTACCCGTCTTGCCGGCGATCTGGTAGCCCTCGACGGCCGCCGCGGGGCCGGTGCCCTGCTGGATGCCCATCGGGTCGCGCTGCACCACCGCCCGGAACATGTCGCGCACTGTGCGCGCGGTCTCCGGCGACACCACCCGGATACCTTCCGGTCGGGGTTCGTCGGTGCGGGTGCCGTCGGCGGCGATCGTCGCCTTGAGGATCCGGGGCGGGATGCGCACACCGTCGTTGGCGATGGCCTGGTAGATGCCCGACATCTGCAACAGGGTCATCGAGAGACCCTGTCCGATCGGCAGATTGGAGAACGTGCTGCCTGACCACTGGTCGATGGGCGGAACCAGACCCGCGCTCTCGCCCGGCAAGCCGACGCCGGTGCGCTGACCGAGCCCGAACTTGCGCAGCATCTCGGCATACTTCTGCGGCCCCACGCGCTGGGCCAGCATCAACGTGCCGACGTTCGACGACTTCCCGAACACGCCGGTGGTGGTGTACGGCATCACTCCGTGGTTCCACGCGTCGCGGACCGTGACGCCGCCCATGTCGATCGAACCGGGCACCTGCAGCACCTCGTCCGGCGTGGACAGGTGGTTCTCGATGACCGACGCCGCGGTGATGATCTTGTTGACCGAGCCCGGCTCGAACGGCGAGGAGACCGACAGGTTGCCCAGTTCCCGGGTGGACTGCTTGCTGATGTCCTGGGAGGGGTTGAACGTATTGTCGTTCGACATCGCCAGCACCTCACCGGTTTTGGCATCGAGCACGACGGCGGAGACGTTCTTGGCCCCGGAGGCCTCCTTGGCCATCTGGACCTGCTGCTGGACGTAGAACTGGATGTCGTCGTCCAGCGTCAGCATCACCGTCGACCCGTTCACCGCATCGTGGCGGTTGCGCAGGCTGCCCGGGATCATCACGCCGTCGGAGCCGCGGTCGTAGGTGACCGAGCCGTCGGTACCCGCGAGGACGGAGTCCATCGAGTCCTCGAGGCCGAGAAGGCCGTGACCGTCCCAGTCGATGCCGCCGACGATGTTGGCCGCCAGCGATCCGCCCGGATACTGCCGCAGATCCTGCCGTTCGGCGCCGACCTCCGGGAAGTCGGTGGTGATCGCGTCGGCGATCGCGGGGTCGACGGCACGGGCCAGGTAGACGAACGTCTCGTTGCTGCGCAGCTTCTTGAGCACCGTGGCGCTGTCGGGGCTGTTGCCCAGCCGCTTCGCCACGCCATCGGCGATCTCCCGCAAGCGGGCGTCGGGTTTCGGCACCGCTGGTCCACCGTCGCTGCCGCCGTCCTCGCTCTCGGCGGCCTTCGCCTTGGCTGTGGCGTTTTCGTAGGCCTCCTGCAGTTGCTTGCGCACCCGCTGCGGCTGGAACGTCAGCGCGCGGGCCTCCGTGGTGAAGGCCAGCTTGTCGCTGTTGCGGTCCACGATCGAGCCGCGCAGCGCGGCGTCGATGTCGGTGACCTTGAGCTGGCTGGCGGCCTCGGCGCGCAACCCGTCGGCTCGCGGCACCTGAAGGGTGAACAGCTGGGCCGCGGCGAGCACGAGGAGCAGAAAGATCACCGCGTTGCCGGTGCGGTGCCGGAAGACGAAGGACGCGCTGCGCAGCCCGCTCGCGGCGGTGTGGCTGGGCTGACGCACCCGGCGCGACCGCGCCGAGCGTTCGGCACCGGCCGCGCGCGTCGTTCGGCGCGCGGGCTGCGCCTTGCGACTCATGCCGGCGGGCCCGGCACCGGTGCGGCGGGGTCGACGGGCGGGGCGGGCTGTGCGGGGACGGCCAAATCGACGGGTGCCGGGATCGGGCCCGGCAGCGCACCGGCGACCGCGTGCGGCACCTCGGCGCCGGGAGCGGCAACGGGAAGCGGCGGCACCTGGCCCGGAAGCAACGGCGCCTGGCCGGGCAGCGGCGCAGTGAGGGGCATGATTTGCGACGGTAGCCGGACCGGGACCTCAGATGGCGTTACGACGCGCGGGGCAGGCGGCGCGGGCGGAGCCGGCTCGGGCAGCGGGGCGTTGAGCGGCGGTGGCGGCACACCCTCGGCAGGCTTGGGAGTGCCGACGACGACCCAGTTGCCCGACGCGTCCTGCACCAGATGGGCGGTGTCGCGCGACGGGATCATCCCCAGATTGCGGGCCGCCTCGGCCAGCGCGGGCGCCGCCTGCGCCTGCAGCACATCGCGTTCCAGCGCCTCTTTCTGCTGCAGCAGAGCCTGATTGACCTGGCGCGCATGGCCCAGCTGGTACGACCGCTCGGCGGCGTCGGTGGACAGCCACAGCGTGACGCCCAGACCCAGGCCAAGGCAGCCGATGACGAGGACGACGAACGGAACCCGGGCGACGAGGCGGCGCGGGTTGAGATCGATCGAGGCGAGACGAACGAGGATGCGTTGCCGCAGTGGCGGCCGGACGATCTTGGGAGCCTTGGCCTTCCGCGCTTTCGCACGGGCCTTGGCCTGGCTCGCGGTCTTGGGCCGGGCCGGTGTGTCGGTGAGCCGTGTGATCGGCGTCGTGCGCGGCGCCGGCCGCTGCCGACGCGACTCGCGCTCCGCGGCACGTGCGCGCGGTGACGCGTCGACGGGCGCACGCCCGGCATCGCGGACCGGGCGGCGTCCGGCCTTCTTGGCCGTTCCCGATGCCTTGCCCGCGCCGCGGGAGGACGTACGGGCCTTGTCGGATTGGCTGGGCTTCGGGCCCGCCTTGGCTGTTCTCTGGGTCTTCATGAGTGTTACTGCCCCCCAACTTTCTCCAACGCGCGCAGCCGAACCGGAGCGCTTCTGGGATTGCGGTCGATCTCCTGCTCACTCGCGCGTTCGGCGCCCCGGGTCAGCGCGACGAATTCCGGTCCGTGGCCGGGTAATTCGATCGGCAGACCGGGAGGTGTCCGTGACGCCGTCGCCGCGGCGAACTCGCCCTTGACGATGCGGTCCTCCAGGGACTGGTAGGCCATCACGGCGATGCGTCCGCCGGACCGTAATGCGCGCAACGCTTTCGGGATGGCCAACCGCAGCGCGTCGAGCTCGGCGTTGACCGCGATGCGCAGCGCCTGGAAGGTCCGCTTACCGGGGTGCCCGCCGGTGCGGCGAGCAGGTGCCGGGATCGCCTGGTAGAGCAACTCGACCAATTCGCCGGTCGTCGTGAACGGGGTGACGGCGCGGCGACGCACGACGTGCGCGGCGATGCGCCCGGCGAAGCGCTCCTCGCCGTACTCGCGGAGAATCCGCGCGATCTGCTTCTCCTCGTAGGTGTTGAGGATGTCGGCGGCTGTCAGCGACGCATCGGAGTCCATCCGCATGTCCAGCGGCGCGTCGGTCGAATAGGAGAATCCGCGCTCGCGCTGGTCGAGCTGCATCGAGGACACCCCCAGGTCGAACAGGAACGCGTCGACCTCGGTCAGCGCGAACCCGTCGTAGCGGGTGCGCACCGCGGTGAACCGATCCCCGAACGGGGCGAGCCGCTCGCCGGCGATCCGGAGCGCCTCGGGGTCGCGGTCCAGTCCGACGACATGCAACGCGGGGAAGTCGGTCAGGAATCGTTCGGTGTGCCCTCCGGCACCCAGGGTGGCGTCGACGAGCGTCGCACCGGCGCCGTCGGCGCTGAGCCGGGTCAACGCCGGCGCGAGCAGCTCGACGCAGCGGTCGAGCAGAACCGGAACGTGCGGCTCGTCGGTCATCGCGGCACCCTCAGCGATCGGGGCGGCCCCTGCGGCGAGGTCCCTGTCCGAGAGCACGGACCTGACGTCGGGGAAGTACGTCAGGGCCGGTTCGGGCAGAGGCCGCGCCGCACGGGCCTGCGGGGCCAGGTCAAATAATGTCGCCGAGTGCTTCATCGCTGGCCGCGGAGAAGTTCTCTTCGTGGAGCTCCTGGTAGTCCTGCCATGCCTGGGCGTCCCAGATCTCGAGGAAGTCGATCGAGCCGATGACCACGCACTCCTTGCTGAGGTTCGCGTAGCGGCGATGATCGGCGGACAGCGTGATACGGCCCTGGGCGTCCGGATACTGCTCGTCGGTGCTGGCGGCCAGGTTGCGCAAGTACGCGCGTGCCTGCGGATTGCCCCGCTTGGCCCGGCCGGAGATCTCGGTGACCATCTCCTCGAACTCCGCCCGCGGATAGACAGCCAGGCTGTGATCTTGGCTCTTGGTGACCATCAACCCTCCTGCCAGTGCGTCGCGGAACTTGGCGGGCAACGTCAGTCGCCCCTTGTCGTCGAGCTTGGGCGTGTAGGTGCCGAAGAACATCTCGCCACCTCGCTCAGATCTCGCCCTGGCGGAACCCCGGTCGCTCCGTTGTCCGCCACTTTACCCCACATTCCCCCACTTTGCGCCGAACCGCGGACGACATGTCGCGCGCATCCCCACTCGTGCCAGGTCAGCATGGATGGACGAGAGCCTCAAGCGATACGACGGGCAGCTCGTCTGTGCATGAAAGCGCAGCTCAGCGCACTCGAAACCCAAGCCGAAGGGGCGCGGTGGGGGGTCGTGGGGCAAAAAAGAGGGGCAGCCCTGATGGGCTGCCCCTTGTAAGCGCGGAACGCTATTCGTCGAAACGACGGCGGAAGCGGTCTTCCATCCGACTGGTGAACGAACCGCCACCACCCTTGGCCCGCTTCTGCCGATTCACCGGGCCTGCGTCGGCCGCCGGACGTTCACCGGCGACGCCGACCCGCGGGCCGGTGATGGCGAACACGACACCACCGAACATCACGATGAACCCGATCACCGACAGGATCGGGAAGCTGCCGATCATCGTCGCCTTGAACGCCACACCCGACACCAGCATCGCGAGACCGACCACGAACAGAGCCGCGCCCTGCAGGCGGCGTCGCGTCGACGGCGCCCGCAAGGTCCCGCCACGAACGCTCGACGCGAACTTGGGGTCCTCGGCATAGAGCGCGCTCTCGATCTGATCGAGCATGCGCTGCTCATGATCGGAGAGTGGCATTCGTCCCTCCCTCTTGCCGTGGGGGCGTCTCAGTCGTTCAAACATCAGGGTGTGCCCGCATGGACGGGCACTCAACGTCAATGATACGAGCAGAATCTGAGCCGTACCACCTAGTTCGGTCCCTGATTCTATGACGAGGGACTGTCGACGTACGACGCGCGTCATGGTTCGCTGCGATCCATCCGATAATGGTGACGGCCACCGGGTCCTCGCAGGGAAAGGCAGATACTTGGCGACGCATCTGATCGAGCTGTCGCCCGTCGATATGCAGCGCCGTCTGCGCGACGCCCTGTCCATCTACGTCGACGCCATGCACTACCCCCGCGGCACCGAGGAACAGCGCGCCTCGATGTGGGTAGAGCACACCCGCAGGCACGGCTGGAAGGCGGTCGCCGCAGTCCAGACGAGCGATGATCCCGGCGAAACGGACCTGGCCGACGCCCCCATGGTCGGCGTCGCCTACGGCTACTGCGGCGCACCAGACCAGTGGTGGCAGCAGCAGGTGGTCGCGGGGCTGCGCCGCAGCGGAGCCAGCGCCGCGCACATCGCGACGCTGATGACCAGCTATTTCGAGTTGACCGAGCTGCACATCCTGCCGATGGCCCAGGGCCGTGGGTTGGGTGAGGCGCTGATCCGGCGGCTGCTCGACGACCGCGACGAGGACCACGTCTTGCTATCCACCCCCGAGATCAATGGCGAGGCGAACCGGGCCTGGCGGCTCTACCGCCGGTTGGGCTTCGGCGACGTCATCCGTGGCTACCACTTCTCCGGAGATCCGCGGGCGTTCGCGATCCTCGGCCGCGCTCTGCCGCTGTAGGGCACCTCCCCGTGGTCGTCTGGCACGATGACCGGGTGCGCAACCGCCGCCGGACCTCCAGGCGTGTCCTTTCCATGGTGCTCGTGCTACTGGTGCTGGCCCCCTCGCTGATCGGGTGCGTCCGGGTACGCACGTCGCTGACCGTCTCCCCCGACGACCGGGTGTCCGGTCAGATCGTCGCCGCCGCAAAACCGCGCGACGACAGCGACAGAGGTCCGCAACTGCTCAACAACCTGCCGTTCGCGCAGAAAGTCGCGGTGTCGGACTACGACCGCGACGACTACGTGGGCTCCGAGGCCGTCTTCTCCGACCTGACCTTCGCCGAGCTCCCGCAGCTGGCCGGGATGAACCGCGACGCCGCCGGCGTCGACATCTCGCTGCGTCGGGCCGGAGACCTCGTCATCCTCGAGGGCCGAGCGGACCTGACCTCGCTCAGTGACCCCGAGGCCGACGTGTCGCTGTCCGTGTCGTTCCCCGGCGAGGTCACCTCCACCAACGGCGACCAGGTGTCGTCGGAGGTGGTCGAGTGGAAACTGCGGCCCGGCGTCGTCAGCACCATGAACGCCCAGGCCCGCTACACCGATCCCAGTGCGCGCTCGTTCACCGGTGCCGCCATCTGGCTCGGCGTCGCCTCGGTGATCGTCGCCGGCATCATCGGCGCACTCGCCTACAACAGCCGGGACCGCTCGCCGAAGCCCGGGCAACCCGAAGAACAGCCCCGCTAGACGCTGCGGCGACCACCGACCGGTCGCAGGCTCTACGCTGAGCACTGCAGACGATCGCAAGAAAGGGGCGCCCGCTGAGCGTGGATGCTAATGCCACTACGGCACCGTCGGCCGTCGAGCTGGCCGCGGCCGTCACCGAACAGCTTCGCGGCTACCTGCAGGAACGGCGCCGCGATGCGGCCTACATCGGTGCCGACTACGCAGTACTGACCGAAGCCCTCGAAGAATTTGTGTTGCGCGGCGGCAAGCGGCTGCGCCCCGCGTTCGCCTACTGGGGGTGGCGCGCCGTTGCAGGCACCGAGCCCGATGCCGCGGTTCTGCGCCTCTTCTCGGCGCTGGAACTGCTCCACGCGTGCGCCCTGGTGCACGACGACGTGATCGATGCGTCGGCGACCCGGCGTGGCCTGCCGACCGTGCACCGCATCTTCACCGACCGGCACCGCGACCAGCGCTGGCACGGCTCCCCCGAGCAGTTCGGGCTGTCGGCAGCCATCCTGCTCGGCGACCTGTCTCTGGTGTGGGCTGACGACATCGTCGCCACCGCGCCCATCGGAGCCGACGCGCAGCGGCGAGTCCATCGGGTGTGGGCGGCGATCAGGACCGAGGTGCTCGGCGGGCAGTACCTCGACATCGTCAACGAGGCCAGCGGCGCCGACACGGTGGCCGCGGCCCTGACCGTCAACACCTACAAGACGGCCTCCTACACCATCTCCCGTCCGCTGCAGCTCGGCGCCGCAGCGGCCGCGGACCGCCCCGAGATCCAGGACGCCTTCCACGAGGTGGGCACCGGTCTCGGCATCGCGTTCCAGCTGCGCGACGACGTGCTCGGCGTGTTCGGCGATCCGGCGATCACCGGGAAACCGTCCGGGGACGACCTGCGCTCCGGCAAGCGCACCGTCCTGTTGGCCGAGGCCATCGCGCTGGCCGAGGAGCGGGACCCGGTCGCGGCCAAACTGTTACGCACCTCCATCGGCACCGATCTGTCCGACGACGCGGTCACCGAGCTGCGCGCGCTGATCGAATCCGTCGGGGCGCTGGCCGCCGTCGAGAACCGCATCGAGACCATGACCGCGACGGCGATCGGCATCCTCGACTCCGCGCCCATCGACGCGCAGGCCCGAGCGGGGCTGACCGAGCTCGCCAGATTGGCCGCGAACCGCACCGCGTAGGCATGACGACACCCGCGCTCTCCCCCGCACCGCCGCTACCGCGGTTCCGCGCCTTCGCGGCGTCGCAACAGGCCAAGCCCGCCTGGATCGGAGCACTCGGGGCACTGTTGGTCACCGCCGGTGGGCTCGGCGCCGGCAGCACCCGGCTGCACGATCCGGTGCTCGAGTCGATGCACCTGTCCTGGCTCAGATTCGGGCACGGCCTGGTGCTCTCGTCGCTGCTGCTGTGGAGCGGCGTGGTGCTGATGCTCCTGGCCTGGCTGTGGCTGGGCCGCGACGTGATCGCCCGTACCGCAACGCACTACACGATGGTGGTCACCACCGGCTTTTGGCTGGCCCCTCTGCTGCTGAGCGTGCCGCTGTTCAGCCGCGACACCTACTCCTACCTCGCCCAGGGCGCGCTGCTGCGCGACGGGTTCGACCCCTACCTCGTCGGCCCGATCGCAAACGCGAACTCGTTGCTGGACAACGTCAGTCCGATCTGGACGACGACGACGGCGCCGTACGGGCCCGCCTTCATCCTGATCGCCAAGTTCGTGACCCTGCTGGTCGGCAACGACGTCGTCGCCGGCACCATGCTGCTGCGGCTGTGCATGCTGCCCGGTCTGGCCCTGCTGATCTGGGCGGTCCCGCGGGTGGCCCGCCACGTCGGCGCGAACACGGCAGCGGCGCTGTGGATCTGCGTGCTCAACCCGCTGGTGATCATCCAGTTGATGGGCGGCGTGCACAACGAGATGCTCATGGTCGGCCTGATGATGGCCGGGATCGCGCTGTGCTTCGGCGGACGGTGCGTGGCAGGCGTGACGCTCATCGGGGTGGCCGTCGCAGTGAAAGCCACCGCGGGCCTGGCCCTTCCGTTCATGGTGTGGGTGTGGGCGCGCGCCCTGCAGCAGCGGCGCGGATTCTCGGCCGTCAAGGCGTTCCTGGTCGCCACCGCCTCCTGTGTCGTGGTGTTCGCGGCCGTGTTCGCCGTGCTCTCCCTGGCCGCCGGCGTGGGTCTGGGCTGGCTGACCGCGCTGGCAGGCTCGGTGAAGATCATCAACTGGCTGACCGTCCCCACGGCCATCGCGAACTTCGCCAACGCCGTGATCGGCCTTGTGATCCCCGTCAACTTCTATGCGGTGCTGGACATCCTGCGCATCATCGGCATCGGGATCATCGCCGTCTCGGCGCCCCTGCTGTGGTGGCGCTACCGGCGCACCGACCGCGACAACCTGATGGGCATCGCCACGCTGATGGTGATCGTGGTGCTGTTCGTCCCGGCGGCGCTGCCCTGGTACTACACCTGGCCGCTCGCGGTGATGGCCGCCCTGGCCCAGTCGCCGCGGGCGATCGCCCTGATCGCCGGCTTCTCGACGTGGATCACGGTGATCTGGCGGCCCGACGGGGCCCACGGCATGTACTCGTGGTTCCACGTCGCGCTCTCGACCGCGTGTGCGGTGGGCGCGTGGTACTGGCTGCACCGAGCGGCCGCAGGGCTCAGTACGCCATCGCCTGCGCCCGGCGAACCACCTCTCGAGCCTGATGCGAATGCAGCGCGTCCACCGGGCGCGCATTAGGCAGCCCCTCGGACGCCCCGTCACGCCGGATCGTCAGTGACGGATCCGGGGTGAACAGCCACCGCACGATCTCGGTCGCGTGATACCCGCCGTCGTGCAGCACGGAGAGCAACCCCGGCAGCAGCTTGACCACATTGCCCTTGTCGTCGAAGAACGCCGTCGGGATCACCACCTCACGCCCGCGGCGCACGGCGACCAGGTGACGCTCCCGCAGGTGCTGGTGCACCTTGCTCACCGGAACCTTCAACAGCCGCGCGACAGTGGGCACGTCGTAGACGTCCTCGTCGGGTGACAACACATCCTCGGCAGTCGGAATGCTGCTCATCGCACAGAGTCTAGGCCCACGACGGCACCTGATGATGCCGCTTGGCGGGTCGGCGGCGACGCGGCTCGTACCATGAGTCCGATGGAAACCTTCCAGCCGACCGGCGGGCTGACCGGGGCAGTGCTGGACGGCCGCTACCGGGTCGGCGCACTGATCGCCACCGGCGGCATGTCCGCGGTGTACCGCGGGGTCGATCTGCGGCTGGACCGCCCGGTCGCGTTGAAGGTCATGGACAGCCGCTACGCCGGCGACGAGCACTTCCTCACCCGGTTCCAGCGCGAGGCCCGTGCGGTGGCACGGCTGAAGGACCCCGGCCTGGTCGCGGTGTACGACCAGGGTGGCGGCACCCCGGGTGGTGAACCCCCCTACCTGGCGATGGAACTCGTCGAAGGCGGCACGCTGCGCGAACTGCTGCGAGAGCGCGGCCCGATGCCGCCGCATGCCGTCGCGGCGGTGCTGCGGCCGGTGCTGTCCGGCCTGGCCGCGGCCCACCGCGCCGGACTCGTGCATCGCGACGTCAAACCCGAGAACGTGCTCATCAGCGACGACGGCGAGGTCAAGATCGCCGACTTCGGCCTGGTGCGGGCACTGGCCGAGGCGAAGATCACCGCGACCAGCGTGATCCTGGGCACCGCCGCGTATCTCGCGCCCGAACAGGTGTCCGCCGGCGACACCGACGCCCGCGGCGACGTGTACGCCGCCGGCGTGCTCGTCTACGAATTGCTCACCGGCAGTACACCGTTCACCGGCGACAATCCGCTCGCGGTGGCCTACCAGCGGCTGGACCACGACGTACCCCCGCCGAGCAGCCGAATCGCCGGTGTGCCACGGCAATTCGATGAGCTCGTCACGTGCGCGACGTCTCGGGACCCGGCGGGCCGCTTCGCCGACGCTGCCGAGATGGCCGAGGAACTCGACGTCATCGCGACCGAACTGGGACTACCCCGATTCACGGTGCCCGCCCCGCGCAACTCCGCGATGCACCAGTCGGCGTCCGTCGTCGACGCACCGACGACGAACCTCGCAGGCCCGCGGCACACCCGGGTGATGGAACGCGACGATTCGATCGAACCCGACGACGAATCTGCGGACTACGAATCAGAGCTCGACTCGGATTTCGGTGACGAATACCGGCCCCTGACAGGGCGATTCGCCGGGATCGACCTCGAGGAGTTCTACTGGGCCCGCCAGCGCGCGAGGCGGACGCTGCTGTTCTGGGTCATCGCGGTGGTGACACTGGCGGGGCTGGCCGGCGCCGGCGCGTGGACGCTCGGCACCAACCTGCCCAACCTGCTCTAATCCCCTGCGCTAATCCCGGAGCATCTCCGCCCCTGCCTAATCGCGGAGCATCTCCGCCACCAAGAACGCGAGCTCCAGCGACTGCTGCGTGTTCAGTCGCGGATCGCACGCCGTCTCGTACCGGCCCGCGAGGTCCGTATCCGAGATGTCCTGCGCGCCACCGAGACACTCGGTGACGTTCTCGCCCGTGATCTCGACGTGGATGCCGCCCGGGTGGGTGCCCAGCGCGTGGTGCACCTCGAAAAAGCCCTGCACCTCGTCGACGATGCGGTCGAAGTGACGCGTCTTGTAGCCCGTCGAGGACTCGTGGGTGTTGCCGTGCATCGGGTCGCACTGCCAGATCACCTGGTGCCCCGACGCCTGCACCTTCTCGATGATCGCCGGCAGCACATCGCGGACCTTGTGATTGCCCATGCGGCTGACCAGCGTCAACCGGCCCGGCTCGTTGTTGGGGTCCAGCCGCTCGACGTACTCGACGGCGAGCTCGGGTGACGTCGACGGCCCGATCTTGATGCCGATCGGGTTGGCGATCACCTCGGCGAGCGCGACATGGGCACCGTCGAGCTGGCGCGTGCGCTCCCCGATCCACAGGTAGTGCGCGGACAGGTCGTACAGCTTGGGCCCGGTCGGTGACTCGGTGTCCATCCGCAGCATCGCGCGCTCGTAGTCGAGCACCAGCGCCTCGTGGCTGGCGAAGATCTCGGCCGTGTCGAGGTTGCGGTCGTCGACGCGGCAGGCGCTCATGAACCGCAGACCGCGATCGATCTCCCCGGCCAACGCCTCGTAGCGCGCGCCGGCGGGCGAGGTCCGCACGAACTCGCGGTTCCACTCGTGCACGTGATGCAGCGAGGCCATCCCCGACGACGTCAGCGCGCGGACCAGATTCATCGCGGCGCTGGCATTGGCGTAAGCCCGCACCAGCCGCGACGGATCGTGTTGGCGGACCGCGGCATCGGGGGCGAACCCGTTGACCATGTCGCCGCGGTAGGACTTCAGACCCAACGCGTCAGTGTCCGACGAGCGCGGTTTGGCGTACTGCCCGGCGATGCGGGCCACCTTGACCACCGGCATGCTCGCGCCGTAGGTCAGCACCACCGCCATCTGCAGCAGCGTGCGGATGTTGGCCCGGATGTGCGGTTCGGTGTTGTCGACGAACGTCTCCGCGCAGTCACCGCCCTGCAGCAGGAACGCCTTGCCCCGCGCCACGTCGGCCAGCTGCGCCTTGAGCTTCTCGACCTCCGACGGCACGGTGACCGGCGGCACGCTCTCGAGCACGGTGCGCATCGCGGCGGCCTGCCCGGCGTCCCAGCTCGGCTGCTGCAGTGCTTCGCGGGCCAGCGCCGCGTCCAGGCGCGCGCGGAGATCCTCGGGCAGCGGCGGCAGCGCAGGCAGCTGGTCGATGGGTACGTCGACGGTCCAGTTCACCCGTCCATCGTAACGACGGGTCAAAACCGCTTTTCGTCGGTGATCAGCCGGTAGCGGACCAGGTTGTGCTTCGCGTCGACCAGCGCGTCATGAGCGTCACGCGGCCGGGGCGGCATCCGCGGGCTGCCGGCGTCCTCCCAGTACTGACGCAACTCGCGGGTGAACCGCGGCATCGCCGGCGGCAGATCCGTCATCGGACCCCAGAGCTGGCACAGCACCACATGGTCGTAGGCGCCCACCCAGGCCCACAGCTCGATCGGCTCGTCGCCGTCGACGCCGAAGAAGTCCTCCAGCTCCGAACGGATCTGGCGCCGGGACCGCCACAGCTTCGACGCCGGGGACGGGAGCTTGGGCAGCACGTTCTTGCGTACCCACCGGCCGGCGCGCTCCGGGTCGAACTCGGTGGAAATCGCGTAGTACTCGCGGCCGTCCTCGGCGGCGACGCCGATCGAGATCAGCTCGATCGTGCGCCCGTTGTCGATGAACTCCGTGTCGTAGAAGTACCGCACTACGCGACGTCCCTGCTGGGCGCCGGCGCGGCGTGGATCTCGCGATCGAGCTCCTGGTCGACCTTGGCGTCGTCGGGGAACTTCGGCATGCCTGAGATCGCGTCCTGCAGCCACAGTTTGGCCTGGATGACCGGCCGGCGCAGCCAGCGCTCCCGCTCCAGCGCGCGGTGCATCTTGCGCGGCCTTTTGGTGTACCGCCACCGCGCCCACGGCGCGTGCGGACGCGAGAGCCGGATGGCCCCGACGATCAGCAGCGGGGTGATGAACATGCCGACCAACCCCGTCCACACCTTTCCCTTGAGCAACACGATCACCGCGAGCAGCAGCGTGAGCACCGCCGTGCCGATCACGATCGCACGGGCGGCGACGGACTGGTCGTCACGCCAGATCGTGACGTCGAAGAACGACAGCGGATTGAAGCCGAGGATCAGCAGACCCGCCACCGCGACGGCGACGAACACCGCATCCACCGACGCCCGGCCGTCTTCGGACCAGTACACGTCGGACAGGTGCAGGATCAGCGCGAACTCGTCGAGCACCAGCGCGGAGCCGATCCCGAAGACGATCGACGCGGCCGTGAACTCGGGTACTCCCCCGTCGACAGCCAGCGTGACCATCGCGACCCCGGAGACCATGACCAGGATCACACCGATCACCACGTGGTGGATGTGCAGCCCGCTGCCACCGGAGATGTTGCGCGGCTGCCACCACTTGCGGGGCGCATCGCTGTCGGCGTGGCTACGGATGTACCGCACGATCGTGCGGGTCACGAAGAACGTCAGGATGAACGCGACCAGGCAGCACACCAGCGGCAACCGGGAGTACGGAATGCCGTCGGGGAGCCCGAAGTCGAAGTCCAGCGTCGGGTGCACGTGGAGAACGTACGCCAAAAGTCCCGTCGACCTGCGCGTGTCGCGGCCCGGGGTCGCGCCGGTGCCGCGGTGCGCACCGATAGTCTGGTCGGCGATATGAGGACGTTGCGGGGGGGTTGGGTGCCGGCGCTGGCCTGGCGGCTGTTCTGCCTGCTGGCGGCGATCGCGCTGGTCGGAGTGGGCTGGCGGCTGCTGGGCCATGTCCCCTACCGGATCGACATCGACGTCTACCGCATGGGGGGGCGGGCCTGGCTGGACGGTCAGCCCCTCTACGCCGACGGCGCGATGTTCCACACCCGCGGCGGCATCGACCTGCCCTTCACTTATCCGCCGCTGGCCGCGGTCGTGTTTTCGCCGTTCGCGATGCTGAGTCTGGAGGCGGCAAGCGTCGCGATCACCGTGACGACGCTGATCCTGCTGCTGGTGTCGGCGGTGATCCTGCTGACCCGCCTGGACGTGTGGCCGACGACGCAGATCACCGCTCAGCCGGCCTGGCTGCGCCGGTGCTTTCTCGCCGCGGCGATCGTCGCGCCCGCCGTGGTCTACCTGGAGCCGATCCGTGCGAACTTCGACTTCGGGCAGATCAACGTCGTGTTGATGACGCTGGTGATCGCCGATTGCGTGCCGCGGCGCACACCGTGGCCCCGCGGGATGCTGCTGGGCCTGGCGATCGCGCTGAAGCTCACCCCCGCGGTGTTCCTGCTGTACTTCCTGCTGCGCCGCGACACCCGCGCGCTGCTCGTGACCGTGGCCTCGGCAGTCGGCGCGACACTGCTGGGTTTCGCGTTCGCGTGGCGCGACTCGTGGGAGTACTGGACAGAGACCGTGCGCAACACCGACCGGATCGGCACCGCGACGCTGAACACCAACCAGAACATCGCGGGCGCGCTGGCCCGGCTGGGTCTCGGTGAGGACGTCCGCTTCGTGCTGTGGACAGTGCTGTGCTTCGCGGTGCTGGCGCTGACGGTGTGGGCGGTGCGACGGGCCTTGCGCGCCGAGCAGCCGGTGCTCGCGCTGATGTGCGTGGCGATGTTCGGCCTGGTGGTGTCACCGGTGTCCTGGTCGCACCACTGGGTGTGGACGTTGCCGGCGATGGTGACGACGGCCGTGCTCGCGGTCCGGTTGCGGCATGCCGGCCTGGCGGCGGTGTTCGTGGTGGGGTTGGCGTTGATGGTGTGGACGCCGATCACGCTGCTGCCCGAGCACCGCGAGACCACCGCGTCGCTGTGGCGGCAGCTCGCCGGTTCGTCCTACCTGTGGTGGGCGCTGGCGGCGATCGCCGTCACCGGGACCGTCACGGCCGGGGCGGCCCGCGGCCGGGCGGCGACCTCGGTGCCTGCCGTCGACGCGGTGCAGGCCTAGGCCGCGTCCCCCAACCGCCCAAACCGACGATTGAGCGGGTGAGTACGAGAAGCGCACGCCATTGCGTCGATCTCGGCGCCACCGCGGCGCAGGTAGGCCTCGTACACGCGCGCGATCACCTCGCGGGGCGGGTCCTCGTTGACGACGGTGACCACCTCCCACTCGAGCTCCGTGAGCGTCGGCAGCCGCCGCCTGTCCTTCAGGTACTGGGCGCGTTCGGTCTGGTGCTG
The DNA here is from genome assembly GCF_055419625.1 of Mycobacterium sp. IDUB_1. NCBI lineage: Bacteria > Bacillati > Actinomycetota > Actinomycetes > Mycobacteriales > Mycobacteriaceae > Mycobacterium > Mycobacterium sp. IDUB_1. Next base: position 188,931 of record NZ_JBVAYA010000007.1, read on the forward strand.
GGCACCGTCGTACTCGACAGCCAGTCGCAGGTCACGCCACCCCATGTCCAGCACCGCCGCGAAGCCGTCGGTTGAGACGGCGATCTGCGTCTCGGGCATGCGAAAACCGTTGTCGATGAGCAGGAGACGCAATCTGCTCTCCCGAAGCGACTCCGCACCCGCGTCGACCAGTGGCAACAGCTCCCGCAGCTGGCGAACTCCTCGCACCGGACCGTAACGGGCGATGAGGCGCTGCACGTCAGCGTGGGTGAAGGGGGCCGCGCGCATCAACGCGTCGAGCCTGCCCAGAGCAAGTGCGCGGGGCTGGTGACGGCCGAGGTCGAACGCCGTCCGCGCCGCGGTGGTGACGGGCAGACCCGCCACCGCCGTGATCTCGTCGGGACGGTATCGGTCCATCCGGATCACCAGGCCGGGTTGTCGACGGCGTTCGGACACCAGCAGCTCGATCGGCTCGCGCGCGTCGATCCACTGGGCCCCGTGCAGCGCTGAGGCGGCGACGCCGGCGATGACGCCGCGCCGGTCGGACGTCAACCAGGCACCGAGAATCCGGTCGTCCAGCGTGGGCACGGCATTCTTGGGCATGTAGACCCCGCGGAACATCTGCGTGTACCAGCGACGCAGATCGTGGCGGGGAACGCCGTCACCCAGTGCGTCGCGGCCGAGAAAGACCTCTGTCATGACGGCATCGTGGCCGCGAGGTCCGACACGGCGCGCCCGCCGGCGTCGAGATCGACGAAATGGCGGGAATCACTCGCACTTTCCCGCCCAAACGTCGGTTTGGGCGGAGGGGGCGCTGACGGTCAGCCCGCGGCGGCTTCCGGGAAGCGGGTCGGCGGCTTGGTGGCCGCCTCACCTTTTCCCTCTTTGATGTCGGCCGCGTAGAGGTCGACGTACTCCTGGCCGGACAACTGCATCAGTTCGTACATGACCTCGTCGATGACCGCACGCTCGATGAAGCGGTTTCCAGCAAGGCCCTCGAAGCGGGAGAAGTCCATCGGGGCGCCGAACCGCACCGTGACCCGACCGAAGCGCCACATCTTGCTGCCCGGCGGATTGACGACGTCGGTGCCGATCATCGCGACCGGGATCACGGGCACCTGTGTCTCGAGCGCGAGCCGGGCCAGACCCGTCTTGCCCTTGTAGAGACGGCCGTCCGGCGAGCGCGTGCCCTCCGGGTACATGCCCAGCAGTTTGCCCTCCCCGAGGATCCGCTGTGCGGTCGTGAGCGCGCTCTGCGCACTGTCGGCGTCGGTGCGATCGATCGGCACCTGCCCGGCCGCGGTGTAAAACCAGCGGGTTAACCACCCTTTGAGCCCGGTTCCGGTGAAGTACTCGGCCTTGGCCAGGAACGTGATACGCCTGCTCACCACCAGCGGGAGATAGAAACTGTCCGCCACTGCCAGATGGTTACTGGCGAGGATCACCGCGCCGTTGGCCGGAACATGCTCCAAGCCTTCGACTTTGGGTCGGCCGAGCATGGTCAGCAGCGGTCCCATGAAGACGAACTTGAACAGCCAGTACCACATGGACCCTCCAGTTCACCCGACCGCGACGCTCTGTGCCAACTTTACCCACGCCGTGTGCCGGCGACCACAGCTGAGGCCTACTCCTCGACCGTGACCGGGATGTGCTGGTACCGGCCGGGCGGTGGTGGCCCCTCCGGAGCACCGTCCGGTGGCAGCGTCGACTCGGGTGGCGCGGCAGGCGCAGCTGCCCCCGCGGCCTGATCGTTGACGATCGCACGGACCACCGTCAGCAGCGAGACGCTGTGCTCGGCGACCACCGAGAGCAGCGGATGCTGCTCCCCGGAGACCAGCGCCGCGAGCGCGCAGACCGGGCACCACACCTGCTGGCAGCGGCCGGGGCTGTCCGGCGCGCTGGCCGCACGCGCCGCGGCCAGCCGAATCGCCGGCTCTACGCGATCGAGGATCGACTGGGCCAGCGCCCGCAATTCCGGGCCCGGATCAGGGTGAGCGCCGCTCATGCTGGCCACACCTCCGGATTGGGTCGAAAACGGACTGTCAGCTCGGTGCCGCGGAGCTGGGCGTCGACGACGATGCATCGTCGCAGCACAGAGGCCAGTCGCACGCGGCGGCGCATCCCGCCGACGCCGATGATCAGGTCTTCGTCGACCCTACCCAACGACAGCGACGACGAGTCGACCTGAGGCAGATCCACCCGCAGTCGGTACACCGCCTCCACACCGCTTCCCGACTCGCGGTCGACGATCGGGCGCAACGGGCCCGGCGGCGGCGAGCCGTCGCGCCGGCGGGCGTTGTCGAGCAACTCGCCGAGCGCCTTGGGTCCGATCGGTTCACCGGCAAGATGCGGCACCAGAACCAGCGCGACGTCCCCGATCACCCGATCCAAGTCGTCGAGCACCGCCCGCTGCTCCCCGATGCGTTCGGAATACCAGTCGAACGCGGGATGCTCGGGCAGGTTGCGGTATTCGAACGAATCGTCTTGCACCAGAACCTGATTGACGATCAGCTCGGCGACCTGCACTCCCATCAGCGCCAGCGAACCCAGCGTGCGGGCCGCCTCGGCGGCCACCACCCGTTCCGGCGTCATCACGAGATGGGCACTGACACGCGCCGAATCGGTCAGCATCGTGGCGAGCCGGTCGGTGCCGCCCCCGATGCGCTCCAGCAGCTGCACCACCGCCACCGACCGCGGATCGTCGAAGGTAGACAGCCGGCGATGCCGGGGCCACGCCCGCTCCAGGTACAGCCCGAACGTGGCGGGCAGGGTGAGCATGCGCATCGCATCGGCGGTCGAGGCGCAGTCGACGACGACCAGATCCCAGCTGCCCGAGTCGGCCAGCTCCGCCACTTCGTGCAGGCCGAGCACCTCCTGCACCCCGGGTAGAGCCGAAAGTTCTTCTGGCGCAAGGTCACTGATGTCTGATTCCGGGAAACGCCCGGCGAGCAGCACCGACGTATCGCGCCAATGCGCCGCCAGCAGGGCCAACGTGTCCAGCGCCAGCGCGTCCAGCGACCCTCCGCCGCCGTCGGCAGTGTCGAGCTCGGCCAGCACGCGGGTCGGAGTCCGCTCGCCCGTCGGCGTGATCGTCACCCCGAGCACGTCACCGGTGGAGTGCGCCTGGTCTGTCGACACGATCAGCACGCGCAGCCCGGAGCGCGCCGCGCGCACAGCTGTCGCAGTCGCCAGCGTCGACTTCCCCACGCCACCCTTGCCGACGAACAGGCTGATCTTCGTCGTCCCGGACGACCGGGTGGCGTCCGTGCCCTCAGTCAGCCTCGACTCGTTTCTTCAGATCTTTCAACGCGGTGTCCGTCAGCCTGCGTTCGGCCTTGCGCTTGAGCAGACCGATCATCGGGATCATCAGATCGACGGACAGCTCATAGGTGACGTCGGTCCCGGATCCCTTCGGCGCCAACCGGTATGCCCCTTCGAGCGATTTGAGCAACGTGCTCGACACCAGCGACCACGTCACCGACCCATGATCGGCCGGCCACGTGTAGGCCAGCACCATGGCGTCCTTGAGCACCGCGGCGTCGAGCACCAACCGGGCCACCAGCGGATAACCCTCGTCGTCGGCCTCGAGGATCTCGGCCTCTTTGTACTCGGCCACCCAATCGGGATAGGAACCGATGTCGGCGATGACGTCCATCACCGTCGAGGGGTCGGCGTCGATGTATATCGTCTGTGCCGTCTTGTCCGCCACTGAAGTCTTCTCCAGTCCTTCCGGTGCTGAGCCGAGCCGCACATCCCCCGCCGTTGGCGGCGAATCTACCCTCCCGACGCCTGGTATAGCCGCTATCGCTCAGGCCAACCGCGACACGCCGACAGGGCGGCCCGCCTCCAGCGTCTGTTTCACTTCGAACGCCATCGCCTTGCCCGCCACCCGCCGCTGATGATTCATCTTCGCGAGGTTCATCTTTTCCAGCTCCCAGGCCGCAGCGCCCGACGGCTCGGCGTGCATGAAGTAGTGCAGCACCACCCCGTCGAGCACCTTCTCCAACCAGATCTCCATGGAACCCGTCAGTGCACCCGTCACCGTCCAGCGGTGACCCAGCTCGCCGCGGTCCTCGACCACGGTGAGCCGCAGATCCGGCCACCAGCGGGCCCAGCTCGCCGGGTCGGCGACAGCGGCACCCACCGCCGCGGGATCCGCGGCGACGAACGTCTCGTCCGCGATCTGGATGCTGTTCATGACTGTCCACCTTCACACATGCTCCGGTGCCGCCTCAGTGGGGCCGACTACTCTGTACACGGCATAGCGGCATGTCAAGCGAGAGGGCATTCATCGTGCGCGAGTACACCGAACCGGCATCGTTCACCGTCGGCGAACACGACAACGTGGCAGCTGCGGTGTACCAGCACGAGACCGCCGATCCCGACCACGTGATCTTCCAGCGACTGGTCGGCGGCCAGTGGACGGATGTGACGTGCCGACAGGCAGCTCAGCAGATCCGTTCGGCAGCAAGAGGTTTGATCGCCGAAGGGGTGCAGCCCGGGGACCGGGTGGCGGTGCTGTCGGCAACCCGCTACGAGTGGGTGATCCTCGACTACGCGATCCTGTCGATCGGCGCGGTCACCGTACCCATCTACGAGACGTCCTCGGCCGACCAGGTGCAGTGGGTGCTCCAGGACTCCGGCGCCGTGCTGGCGTTCGTGGAGACCGACGCGCACGCGCAGACGGTCAAGGAACTGCAGGCCACCCTCTCCCATGGCCTTCCCGACCTCCGTAAGGTCTTCACGATCGACTCCGCGCCCTCGGCGCTCGATCAGCTGGCCGACGCCGGCGCGGCCACCGATGCTGCGGAGGTCGACCGCCGCCGCGACGCCATCGTCTCCAGCGATCCCGCCACGCTGATCTACACCTCGGGCACCACCGGCAGGCCCAAGGGGTGCCAGCTCACCCACGCCAACCTGCTCTCCGAAAGCCGCGGCGCCGCCCATTGCTTCCCGAGCCTGCTGCGCAAGGGCGGGCGGCTGCTGGTGTTCCTGCCGCTGGCCCACGTGCTCGCCCGGGCCCTGTCGATGACCGCCTTTGCCAACGGTGTCACCGTCGGCTACACGAGCGACATCAAGAATCTCGTGCCGATGTTCGGCCAGTTCAAGCCGACGGTCATCGTGTCAGTGCCCCGCGTGTTCGAAAAGGTGTACAACACAGCCGAACTCAACGCTCGCGAGGGCGGCAAGGGGGCGATCTTCGCCCGCGCCGCCGAGACCGCGATCGAGTGGAGCACGGCGCAGGACACGGGCGGCGCCGGCCTGCTGTTGCGCGCCAAGCACGCGCTGTTCGACCGTCTGGTCTACGGCAAACTGCGGGCAGCCATGGGCGGGGACTGCACCGCATCGATCTCCGGTGGCGCACCGCTGGGCGCACGGCTCGGCCACTTCTACCGCGGGATCGGCCTGACCATCTACGAGGGCTACGGCCTCACCGAGACCAGCGCGGCGATCACCGCCAACCGCATCGGCCAGCTGAAGGTCGGCACCGTCGGAAAGTTGTTGCCCGGCAACAGCATGGCGATCGCCGAGGACGGCGAGCTGCTGGTGCGCGGCGGTGTGGTGTTCGACGGGTACTGGCGTAACGAGACCGCGACCGCCGAGGCGATCGTCGACGGCTGGTTCCACACCGGTGATCTCGGCAGCGTCGACGGTGACGGGTTCCTGTCGATCGTGGGCCGCAAGAAGGAGATCATCGTCACCGCGGGCGGCAAGAACGTCGCACCCGCAGTGCTCGAGGATCAATTGCGTGCGCACCCGCTGATCAGTCAGGCGATGGCCGTCGGCGATGCGAAGCCGTTCATCGCGGCGCTGATCGCGATCGATCCCGAAGCGTTCGAGGGGTGGAAGCAGAGTCACGGCAAGCCGGCCGGCGCGTCGGTGGGCGAGCTGGCCGAGGACCCCGACCTGACTGCCGAGATCGACGCCGCGGTGAAGAAGGCCAACCAGGCGGTGTCGAAGGCCGAAGCGATACGCAAGTTCCGCATCCTGCCGTTGGACTTCACCGTCGAGACCGGGGAGCTCACCCCGACGCTGAAGGTGAAGCGCAAGGTCGTCGCCGAGAAATTCGCCGCGGAGATCGAAGCGCTCTACGCCAAGAGTTAGAGCAGCCGCGCCAGCCGCGCGGCCTGCATCTGCCACTGCCAGTTCTCGACGGCCCAGGTGCGCCCGGCTGCGCCCATCGCCGCAGCCCGGGTGCGGTCGGCGAGCAGATCACCGACCGCCGCGGCGATAGCGCCGACGTCCCAGCCGTCGACCACCAACCCCGTCTCCCCGTCGACCACCGTCTCCGGCGCGCCGCCTGAGCGGCCTGCCACCACCGGCACGCCGGTCGCCGACGCCTCCAGGTACACGATGCCCAGGCCCTCGACGTCCAGCCCGGCGCCGCGGGTGCGGCACGGCATCGCGAACACGTCGGCCATCGCGTGGTGGTCCGGCAGTTCCTCTCCCGGCACCCCACCGGTGAACACCACGTGCTCGGCCACTCCGAAACTGTGGGCCAGCCGCTGCAGCGTGGTGCGATACGGCCCGCCGCCGACGATCACCAGTGCAGCGCCGGGCACCCGGTCACGGATCGTGGGCAACGCCCGGATCAGCATGTCCTGACCCTTGCGCGGCACCAGCCGCGAGACACACACGATCACGGGCCGATTTCCGAGGCGGTAGCGGGCGCGCAGTTCGGCGCGGGCCACCTCGTTAGGGGCGAACCGGTCGACGTCGACTCCGGGCGGTACGTGCTCGAGAGCCGCGTTGCGCCCGAACGCCGCGGCGAACCTGCGCCGTGTGTAGGCGCTGATGTAGGTCACCACATCAGTGTCGTTTCCGATGCGCCGCAATGCTGTTCGCGCAAGCGGGAGCATCGACCAGCCCACCTCGTGCCCATGTGTGCTGGCGATGACGCGGCGCGCACCGGCGGCGCGCGCCAGCGGCGCCAGCAGCGCGAGCGGCGCCGCGGCACCGAACCAGACAGTGTCGATGTCGTGCTCGGAGATCAACCGCCGCATCCGCCACGCGACGCTGGGCTCGGGCAGCATCAGCGTCGTGGGGTGACGCACGACCTGGTAGCCGGACACCGCGGCCACCGCGTCGTAGTCCTCGGCGCCCTTCCACGTCGGGGCGTACACCGTCAACGCCTCCACCGACGAGCCGGGCGAACCCACGAGATGGTCGACGAGCGCCTCCAGGTAGGACTGGATGCCTCCGCGACGCGGCGGATAGTCGTTGGTGACGAGCAGGACGCGGCTCATGCGGGCAGGTCGATCCCGAGCACCGTGCGCACCGCGGTCGCGGCGTCCGGATGGCCGGGGGCGCACGCCGCGACGTAGAGCTCCCGCAACCGGGGCGGACCGTAGGTCTGCGCGACAAAGGTGGCGAATGACCAAGCGCGGTCGTAGGCCTGCGACCGGTCGGGGCCCGGCGTGCTCAGCTCCGCGTCCGTGGGCAGCCGCGCGGGCGCGTCGACGCGGCCCGTGGGCGCCGGTCGGCCGACGTAATCGGCCACCCCCTCGGTCAGCCACACCGGGGCGTCCGCCGCCGTGGCGGAGCGTGCGGCGTAGTGAAAGAGCTCATGGCGCAGCACGATTCGCAGATCGTCGGCATTCATCGCGCTGGCTGCGGGCGAGAACGTGATGCGTTCGGCGGTGGTGGTCGCGGCGGTGTCCGGGCCCGCGCCGGCGAGTGCGGCGAACTGCTCCGGCGAGCCGGCCACGACGATCGGGATGTCCTTCGGCCACTGTGGGCCCCAGAAGATCGTGACGGCCTGTTCGGCCGCGGGAAGTTCAGCGGCGATCCGGTCGAGCAGCGGCGCCGCGCCGCCGCCGAGGTCGATCAGCTGGGCTCTGCGACCGTCCGGAGTGGTGAGGGTGCGTAGTGCGGGAGAATCCGCCGTCGATTCACCCGAGGCCGACGGCGGAGCCGCCAGAGCAGGTGCTGTGGGCGCCGTGGGGTAAGCGCCGCCGATCACCAGGACGGCGCACAGAGCTTCAGCACACAGGAGCGCCGCGAGACGGTGCCGCGAGCGGGCCCGATCAGTAGCGGCGGACGTTGTAGATCGGCGCATTGTCCACCGGAGCGACTCGCACCGGCGTGCCGTAGGTGGACGCATGCACCATCATGCCGTCACCGATGTAGATGCCGACGTGTGAGGCATCCGAGTAGTAGGTGACGAGATCGCCAGGCTGCATCTGATCGCGCGACACCGGCTGTCCGCCTGCAGCCAGCGCCTGGCTGGAGTGCGGCAGCGAGATGCCCGCCTGCTGGAAGGACCACATCACCAGACCGGAGCAGTCGAAGGCGCTCGGGCCGGCAGCGCCCCACGAGTACGGCGAGCCGATCCGGCTCAGTGCAGCCTGGATCACGGTGGTCGCTTCGGGAGACCCGGGCGGGGCGATATCGCCGGGGGGGACCGCTCCTGGCAACGGCGGCGCGGGCGGAGCGGCGAGCACTGCCGGGTCCTGACCAGGTGCAGGCGGGGCCGGTGGCGCCGCGGCAGGCGGGACGGGCGGGGCCGGCGGCATGGCGGCCAGCGCCTCGCGCTGAGGCGGAGTCAGCGCGTCGTACTGCGACTTGACGACGGCGATCTGCACCTGGAGCTGGCTCTGCTTGGACTGCAGGTCGGCACGCACGGCAGCGGCCTGTTCCGCGGCGGTCTTGGCCTCCGAGGCCGACACCGCCGACGCCTTCTCTGCGTCCTGGGTCTGCTTGCCCACCTCGAGATAGCGCGACATCTGCGCCGACATCTCGTGGGCCATCACGCGCTGGATCGACAGTTGGTCGATCAGGCCCTGCGGCGAGGACGCCGTCAGCATGGCCTGGAAACCGGACGGCCGCCCTCCCATGTACTGGGCGGCGGCCAGATCGTCGACCTTGCGCTGGAAGTCGGCCAGCTGCGCTTTGGCGGAGTCCACCGCCGCAACATCGTTGGCGTGCTTGACTTCTGCGGCCTGCTGGATCTCCAGCTTCTTGTTCAGGTCGAGCTGCGCGGAGTGCATGGCCTCCGTCGTCTGCTCGGCCTGGCGCGACAACTCGTTCAGTTTGGTCAGCGCGTCACTGGCCGGGTCGGCGTAGCCGGTACCCACAGCGAGCGCGCCGGCAACTGCCACCGAGGCCAGGGCACTGATTGCGGGTCGCCAGAAACGGCTCATGCTCCGATGCGCGCGGTCGAGCGTCAAGATTTATGCGTCCTTCAACTGGCGTTACGAGCCGTCTCGAACTCTCTTAGGTCTCAGACAGGTTACGAAACGGCATCGGCCTTGTCCAACAGGAGACGCAAATTTAACAGTTACTCCTGTGAAGGATGGGACGGCGGTGACGCCACGCACCGTCAGGCAACTCCCGGCGTCCCGTGCCGATGCAGCGGAACGAGCCTCAATCGCGGCGCCAGGCCCACGTCAGCGAGGACTTCCAGGGCGCGCTGCTCGTCCACCAGCAAATTTTCGGGAATTCCGAGAAGCACGCTGACGACGCAGTCCTGGCAGCCCGGTCCGCGCACCGCGCAGTCGTCGCAGTCGATGGTCACCGTGCCGGAATCGCCGGCGTCCTCGTCCTGTCGTGGCTGGTCATAACCCATGGCCTTGGTCCTCTCAGTCGCAGTCAGGGGCACGGTATCGACAGTGACCGACAAGTGAGGGCGACCGACAAGCGAGGGCGACCGACAAGTAAGGGCGACCGACTCCCGCGTGGCTGTCGACGACTTGTCGGCCCACCGTCCTACGGTCAGCGCATGGGTCAGCTGAGCTTCGCCGATGTCGATCCGGCGGCCGACCTGACGCTGCGCGAGACCACCTTCGTCGTCGTCGACCTGGAAACCACGGGAGGACGGTCCAGCGGCGAGCACCACGACCAGATCACCGAGATCGGTGCGGTCAAGGTGCGCGGGGGCGAGGTTCTCGGCGAGTTCGCCACCCTGGTCGACCCGGGCCGGGCCATCCCGCCGCAGATCGTCGCGCTGACCGGCATCACCACCGCTATGGTCTACGACGCGCCGCGCATCGACGAGGTGCTGCCCGCGTTCCTCGAATTCGCGCGCGGCGCGGTGCTGGTCGCCCACAACGCCGGTTTCGACGTCGGGTTCCTGCGCGCGGCCGCCGAGCGCAACAACGTCCCGTGGCCCAAGCCGCCGGTGCTGTGCACGGTGCGGCTGGCACGCCGGGTACTGACCCGCGACGAGGCGCCCAGCGTGCGCCTCTCAGCGCTCGCGCAGCTGTTCGGGGCGGACACCACGCCCAACCACCGCGCGCTGGCCGATGCCCGGGCCACGGTCGACGTCCTCCACGGCCTGATCGAGCGGGTGGGCAATCAGGGCATCCAGACCTACACCGAGCTGCGGTCCTACCTGCCCGACGTGACCCCGGCCCAACGCCGCAACCGCCGCCTGGCCACGTCTGTGCCGCACGCCCCAGGGGTGTACCTGTTCCGCGGGCCGTCGAACGAGGTGCTCTACGTCGGCACCGCCAAGGACCTGCGGCGCCGGGTGAATCAGTACTTCACCGGGGCGGACCCCCGCACCCGGATGAAGGAGATGGCGTCGCTGGCCACCGGCGTCGACCACGTCGAGTGCGCCCACGATCTGGAAGCCGGCGTGCGCGAACTCCGTCTGCTGGCCGCGCACGCACCCCCGTACAACCGCCGCTCCAAGTTCCCGCACCGCTGGTGGTGGGTGGCCCTCACCGACGAGGCGTTCCCCCGCTTCTCCGCGGTGCGCAGCCCGCGCACGGACACCGCGATCGGTCCGTTCCGCGCCCGCGCCGACGCCGTCGACGCGGGCGCACTGATCGCCCGGTTCACCGGCATCCGAACCTGCACCAAGCGGCTCTCCCGCAGCGCCACGCACGGGCCTGCGTGCCCCGACGTCGAGGTCTCCCCCTGCCCCGCCGAGCGCGGCATGAGCGCCGGAGACTACGCCGCCGCGGTCGAAGCAGCCCACGCGCTGATCGACGGACACAGCGGCGAGGTGATCGGCGACATCCTGGCCCACATCGACGATCTCGCGCAGCGGCACCGCTACGAGACCGCGGCCCGGATGCGGGACCGGGCGTCCGCTGCCATCGACGTGCTCTGGCGCGGCCAGCGGCTGCGCGCACTGTCGGCGATCAGCGAACTGATCGCGGCACGGCCCGACGGCGAGCGTGGATGGCATCTGGCCGTGATCCGGCACGGCCAACTCGCCGCCGCCGGCGTGGCACCTCGCGGAGTGCCACCGATGCCTGTGGTCGAGGCCCTCTGCGCGGCCGCCCAGACCGTACTGCCGAGCGCGGCCCCGCACGGCGGCGCACTGATCGAGGAGATCGCGCTCATCGCGCGCTGGCTGACCCACCCCGGTGTGCGGATCGTGCGCACCGACACCGGGTACTGCTCGCCGGTCGGCGCCGCCGGACGTTGGGCCGGGTGGGCGGCGTCGGCACGCTCGGCCCGGGTCGCTGCCGAGCAGCTCGCCGAGCAGTTCGACTCCTCAGAGCTCCTGAGTGAACCGAGCCCAACGCGCGAGCAGCTGTTCGGCCGCCCCGGAGTCGATCGCCTCCTTGGCGCGAGCGAGCCCGGACTCCCACGCCGGGACCCACTTGGCGTCGCTGGATAGGCCGGCGTGGGACACCAGAGCCCCGGCGGCGTTGAGCAGCACGGCGTCGCGCACCGGGCCGCTCGCCCCGCCCAGGACCGCGCGGGCCTCGGCGGCATTGGACTCGGCGTCCCCGCCGACCAGCTCGGAGATGTGCGCGCGGGCGAAGCCGAACGCGGCCGGGTCGAAGCGCAGCCTGTCCACGGTGCCCGCCTGCACCCGCCAGATGGTGCTCGTCGTCGTCGTGGTCAGCTCGTCGAGACCGTCGTCCCCGTGCACCACCAGCACGCTGGACCCGCGGGTCGCGAACACCTCGGCCATCACCTCCGCAAGCTCGGCCCACGCGCAGCCGATCAACCCGGCGCGCGGTCCGGCCGGGTTGGTCAGAGGCCCGAGCAGGTTGAACACCGTCGGCACCCCGATCTCGCGGCGGGCCACCCCGGCGTGCCGGTAGGACGGGTGGAACTGCGGGGCGAAGGCGAACCCGATGCCCACCTCGGCGACACAGCGTGCGACCTCGTCCGGTCCCAGATCGATGCGCACCCCGAGCGCCTCGAGCGTGTCCGCGCCTCCGGACAGCGATGTCGCCGCGCGGTTGCCGTGTTTGACCACTTTGACGCCGGCGGCGGCCACCACGATCGAGGCCATCGTCGACAAGTTGACGGTGTTCGCGCCGTCGCCTCCGGTGCCGACGACGTCGACGGTGTCGGTGCCGATCGTCTCGGTGGGCACGCGGTGGGCGTGCTTGAGCATGATGTCGGCGAGCTCGCCCACCTCGGCGGAGGTGGGTCGCTTCATCTTCATCGACACGCCGAAGGCGGCGATCTGCGCCGGCGTGGCGGCGCCGGTCATGATCTCGTCCATCGCCCAGGCCGCCTGCCCCGGCAGAAGGGACTGATCGGTGGTCAGTCGACCGAGGATCACCGACCACGTCGGGGCGGCCACAGACGAGTCGTGCGCAGCGGAAGCAGGAGTCACGACGCGATTATGACGAATTGCTCGACCCGGGTGGAGTTTGACAACTACAAAGCGTCATACTTGCACCTGTGACGAGCGCTGTAGGGACTTCGGGAACCGCCATCACGTCGCGTGTGCATTCGCTGAACCGTCCGAACATGGTCAGTGTTGGCACCATCGTGTGGCTTTCCAGCGAGTTGATGTTCTTTGCTGGCCTGTTCGCGATGTACTTCACGGCCCGCGCCCAGGCCGGCGGTGACTGGCCGCCCCATCCGACCGAGCTGAACCTCTATCTCGCCGTGCCGGTGACGCTGGTGCTGATCGCCTCGTCGTTCACCTGCCAGATGGGCGTTTTCGCCGCCGAGCGCGGCGACGTGTTCGGGCTGCGTCGGTGGTACCTGCTGACCTTCGCGATGGGCGCCTTCTTCGTCGCCGGTCAGGGCTACGAGTACTACCACCTGGTGCACGAGGGCACGACGATCCCCGGCAGCGCGTACGGCACCGTCTTCTATCTGGCCACCGGCTTCCACGGCCTGCACGTCATCGGCGGTCTGGTGGCATTCATCCTGCTGCTGCTGCGCACCAGGATGAGCAAGTTCACCCCGGCGCAGGCCACCGCCGCGATCGTGGTCTCGTACTACTGGCACTTCGTCGACATCGTCTGGATCGCCCTGTTCGCCGTCATCTACTTCGTCCGATGACGGATTCGACGAGCACGCCGGGCAGCCCGCAGAAAAGAAGGGGTTCGATGACAAGCAAGTCCAAGCGCCGGTTGCGCCGGCGCGTCTCGGCGGCACTGTTGCTGCTGATCGGACTGGCAGTGGCAGGTGGCCTGGCGGCCACGTTCACGCCGACGCCGCAGGTGGCTGTCGCCGACGAGTCCGCCTCGGCGATGCTGCGCACCGGCCAACAGCTCTACGAGACGTCGTGTGTGTCCTGCCACGGAGCGAACCTGCAGGGTGTGGCCGACCGCGGTCCGAGCCTGATCGGTGTCGGCGAGGCCGCCGTGTACTTCCAGGTGGCCACCGGCCGCATGCCCGCGATGCGCGGCGAGGCGCAGGCGATGCGCAAGGATCCCGCCTTCGACGAGGCGCAGATCGACGCGCTGGGTGCCTACGTCCAGGCCAACGGCGGCGGCCCCGTCGTCCCGCGCGACGAGAACGGCGCGATCGCTTCGCAGTCGCTGATCGGCAACGACGTCGCCCGCGGTGGCGACCTGTTCCGGCTGAACTGCGCCTCCTGCCACAACTTCACCGGCAAGGGCGGCGCCCTGTCGTCGGGCAAGTACGCGCCCGATCTGGGTGAAGCCGCAGCGGTGCCCGCACAGGTCTACACCGCGATGCTGACCGGCCCGCAGAACATGCCGAAGTTCTCGGACCGCCAGCTGTCCCCTGACGAGAAGCGCGACATCGTCGCCTACGTGAAGGAAGCGGCCGAGACGCCGACGCCCGGTGGTCTCGGGCTGGGCGGCTTCGGGCCCACCTCCGAGGGCATGGTCGCGTGGATCATCGGCATGGTGGCCATCATCGCGGCCGCCCTCTGGATCGGAGCACGGGCATGAGCGACGCCACCAGCACCCACGAGAACACCGGCAAGGGCACTGATTCGCCCGGTCAGCAGGGTGAAGCGGGACAGCCCACCGACGCGCAGCTCGCCGAGATGTCTCGCGAGGAGCTGCTCGAACTCGGCGGCAAGCTCGACGGCGTCGAGATCGTCTACAAGGAGCCGCGCTGGCCCGTCCCGGGCACCAAGGCCGAGAAGCGCGCCGAGCGCACCGTCGCCTATTGGCTTCTGTTCGCCGGCTTCTGCGGTCTGGCACTGCTGCTGATCTTCTTGTTCTGGCCGTGGGAATACAAGCCGTTCGGCTCCGAGGGCGAGTGGCTGTACGCCCTGACGACGCCGCTGTACGGCCTGACGTTCGGCCTGTCGGTCCTCGCGATCGGTGTCGGCGCAGTGCTGTTCCAGAAGAAGTTCATCCCCGAGGAGATCTCGATCCAGGAGCGCCACGACGGCGCCTCCCCCGAACTGCACCGCCGCACCGTCGCCGCCAACCTCGGTGACGCCCTGGAGGGCTCGACGCTGAAGCGGCGCAAGCTGATCGGGCTCTCCCTCGGCATCGGGTTCGGCGCGTTCGGGCTCGGCACCGCGGTGGCCTTCATCGGTGGTCTGATCAAGAACCCGTGGAAGCCCGTCGTGCCGACGGCCGAGGGCATGAAGGCCGTCCTGTGGACGTCGGGGTGGACGCCCCGCTACAAGGGCGAGACCATCTACCTGGCGCGCGCCACCGGTCAGCCCGGCGAGTCGCCGTTCGTCAAGATGCGCCCGGAGGACATCGACGCCGGCGGCATGGAAACCGTGTTCCCGTGGCGCGAATCCGACGGCGACGGCACCACCGTCGAGTCCGAGCATCACCTGTTCGAGATCGCGATGGGTGTGCGCAACCCGGTCATGCTCATCCGTATCCGACCCGGCGACATGTCGCGCGTGGTCAAGCGGCAGGGCCAGGAGAGCTTCAACTTCGGCGAGCTGTTCGCCTACACCAAGGTGTGCTCCCACCTGGGCTGCCCGTCGTCGCTGTACGAGCAGCAGACCTACCGGATTCTGTGCCCGTGCCACCAGTCGCAGTTCGACGCGCTGCACTTCGCACGGCCCATCTTCGGACCGGCGGCCCGCGCGTTGGCGCAGCTACCGATCACCATCGATCAAGAGGGCTACCTTGTAGCCAACGGTGATTTCATCGAACCCGTCGGACCGGCATTCTGGGAGCGCAAGTCATGAGCCCACGACCCAACATGGCCGAGATCGCCGCCAAGCAGGGCGAAGCGATCGACTCGCGATACCACCCGTCGGCTGCGGTCCGCCGCCAGCTCAACAAAGTGTTCCCGACCCACTGGTCGTTCCTGCTCGGTGAGATCGCGATGTACAGCTTCATCGTGCTGCTCCTCACCGGTGTGTGGCTCACGCTGTTCTTCGATCCGTCCATGGCACACGTCACCTACGACGGCGTCTATCAGCCGCTGCGCGGCGTCGGGATGTCGCGGGCGTACGAGACGGCGCTCGACATCAGCTTCGAGATCAGGGGCGGTCTGTTCGTCCGGCAGGTGCACCACTGGGCGGCGCTGCTGTTCGCCGCGTCGATCATGGTCCACCTGGCACGCATCTTCTTCACCGGCGCGTTCCGCCGGCCGCGCGAGGCCAACTGGGTGATCGGCTCGTTGCTGCTGATCCTGGCGATGTTCGAGGGCTTCTTCGGTTACTCGCTGCCCGACGACCTCCTCTCGGGTACCGGTATCCGCGCCGCGCTGTCGGGCATCACGATGGGCATCCCGGTCGTCGGTACCTGGATGCACTGGGCGCTGTTCGGCGGTGACTTCCCGGGTGAGATCCTGATCCCCCGCCTCTACGCGCTGCACATCCTGCTGATCCCAGGGATCATCCTGGCGCTGATCGGTGTGCACCTCGCCCTGGTGTGGTTCCAGAAGCACACGCAGTTCCCGGGCCCCGGCCGCACCGAGACCAACGTCGTCGGCGTTCGCGTCATGCCGGTGTTCGCGGTGAAGTCCGGCGCGTTCTTCGCCGTCACCGTCGGCATCCTCGGCCTGATGGGTGGCCTGCTGCAGATCAACCCGATCTGGGTGCTGGGGCCCTACAAGCCGTCGCAGGTGTCAGCGGGTAGCCAGCCGGACTTCTACATGATGTGGACCGACGGACTCATCCGACTCTGGCCGGCGTGGGAGTTCTACCCCTTCGGCCACACCATCCCGCAGGGCGTGTGGGTGGCGCTGGGCATGGGCCTGGTGTTCATGCTGCTGATCGCCTACCCGTTCCTGGAGAAGAAGTTCTCCGGCGACGACGCCCACCACAACCTGTTGCAGCGCCCGCGTGACGCACCGACGCGCACGGCGATCGGGTCGGCAGCGATCGCGCTGTACATCGTGCTGACCTTCGCCTGCATGAACGACATCATCGCGCTGAAGTTCCACATCTCGCTGAACGCGACGACGTGGATCGGCCGCATCGGCATGGTGGTGCTGCCGGCGATCGTGTACTACCTCGCCTACCGCTGGGCGGTGGCCTTGCAGCGCAGCGACCGCGCGGTGCTCGAGCACGGCATCGAGACGGGCATCATCAAGCGGCTGCCGCACGGTGCCTACATCGAGTTGCACCAGCCGCTGGGTCCGGTCGACGAGCACGGTCACGCCATCCCGCTCGAGTACCAGGGCGCGGCTCTGCCGAAGCGCATGAACAAGCTCGGCTCGGCGGGCGCTCCCGGCTCGGGCAGCTTTCTCAGCGCAGATCCCGCGTCCGAGCGCGATGCGCTCGCCGAGGCGGCCCACGCGGCCGAGCATCGGGCTCTCACGGCGCTGCGTGAGCGGGTCGGCCACAACGGCTCGAACGGTCACGGATCGAACGGCCACGGGTCGTCGAACGGCCACTCCAACGGGTCGTCCGACAACGGTCATCACTGATCAGACACCAACGACGATGCGCCCCGGCTCCGGCCGGGGCGCATCGTTTTGTGCGGGCGCGGATACAGGCTCGGATTCGGGCTGCGCTCCGGGGCTGATCCGAGGCGATCAGGCGTCGGTGTGGCTCCGTAGCTCGCGCAGGAAGTACACCGGGAGACCGACCATCGCGACGGTGACGACGCCGGCGGCCCCGTAGAACACCCAGGACGTCACGTCGTTGTCGACGGCCATCAGGTAGGTCGCGGTCCCGATCAGCACGTAGGCAACGCCCATCGCGCAGCCGATCGAGGCAGCGCAGCGCAGCGTCAGCTGTTCGACCAGCGGAGAGGATGCCGCACTGGGAGTGACGACGGGCGGGGCGACAGCGCGGATCTTCTCGGTGGGCGCTTCGGCAGCCCGTGGCGGTGCACTCCCCTGCCCGCCGGCGGCCGCCGTCGGACGCGGTGTCGACTCGTGGGGCTCCCGGTCGCCGCGCGCATCGCGGCGGGCCCGCAGCAGCAGCGGAACAGCGGCGAGGATCACCGCAGCGGACACGCCGATCACGACGTAGAGAAACCAGGGTGTCCCGGAGTCCCCTGTCGACGCGGTGCGGCCGCCGCCGAGGTTGACCAGCGCCACCGTCGCGGCGACGCCGGCCCCCAGGGCGGCGAGCCAGGCGGCCGCGCAGCCGCCGAGCAGGATGCGGTCGGTGCGGTCCGGGGTGTAAAGAGCAGCGGGGGTCGTCATACCGGCTAGCAGTTGGTCTGGGCGGTGTTGTTGGTGTTCGAGGACAACACCGTGCCGTCGCTTGTGGTGATCGAGCAGTTCAGCCGGCTGACCAGGAAAAGGCTGGACGCTTGCACGGAGCCCACCTCGGACTGTGAGATCGGGGTGACCGTCAGCGACCACGGGATGTAGACGTTGCGCTGGGTGCGGCTGCGGCCGGAGGCATCGGTGTAGGTCACCGTGATGATGTCGCCGGGCGCCTTGGTGCCTGTCACGGAGTACGTGACCTGGCGTGGGCCTGCCCGCGTCGTGGTGGGCGGCGGGGGCGGCGCTTCGGTCGTGGTCGGCGGCGGGGGCGGAGGCTCCTCGGTGCTCGGCGGTGGCGGCGGCGGTTCGGTGACCGTCACCGTCTCCGGCGGGGGTGGAGGCGGTTCCTCGGTGGTCGGCGGCGGAGGCGGCGGGGGTGGCGGCGTCGTGGTGGTGATCTCGTCCTGCACGGGCGGCGGCGGCGCACTGGTGGTGGTCTCTGGCGTCGCGAGGTTGTCCGTGTCGGTGCGCGTCACCAGGACCGACACCGACACCACCAGCGCGATGGCGGCGATGATCGCGACGACGCCGACGACCCAGGGCCACCGCGGCGGATCGGGGGTCTCCCCGGCATCGGCCGGCGCGTCGTAGCTGTCGTAGTCGTAGAGCGATGATTCGGCGGGAACGTAGGGCGCGCTGACGAACTGTTCGGATTCCGGCGCGGAGTACGCCTGCGAGTACTGGTCGGTCGCACCGGTGCCGGACGCGCCGGCGTCACTGTCCGGGGTGAGACCCGAGACGTCCTGTGTCGGTTCGTCGGCTGAAGACCGGTCGCCCGGCTCGTCGCCTCTAGGCCCGCTCATGTGCGTCAATCCTTCTCAGCCAGCTTCTCGGGCGCCGATCACCGCCGATGGCGGCTCGCGGTGCGCCGGCAACACTACCCAACCGGGATGGCGCGGTGCGGGACAGGAAGGCGGTCACTGGCCAACTCATGCCGGATTGTGACCTTGCCCCGGACAGCGGCACGCAACGCCGAGGATGGCTAGTGCTTCTCGGGCCCGGTGTGGTACTCGAAGACAAGACCGGACACCGTGGTGAGCACGAAGCAGACACCCGCGACGATGAGCCACGGCAGCCACAGCGCCATGCCCACGGCGGTGACCGAGGCCGACAGCGCGATCATGACCGGCCACCAGCTGTGCGGGCTGTAGAAGCCCAGTTCGCCTGCGCCGTCCGCGATCTCGGCATCTTCGTAGTCCTCGGGGCGGGTGTCCAGCCGGCGGGCGACGAAGCGGAAGAACGTGCCGGTGATCAGCGTCAGGCCCGTGGTCAGGGCCAGTGCCGTGGTACCGGCCCACTCCACGCCGCCGGTGGCGAACAGCGCGGTGAGCACCGCGTACACAACTGTCGCCAGCGCGAAGAACGCCGTGAGGAACTCGAACAACCGGGCTTCGATATGCATGTGCTGTCCTACCTGCTCGCCTGGGGCGCCTGCTCACCGCGGCGCGTGTCGAACGGCTTGGTGGTGGTCGCGACCGGCGACTGGTTGATCGCCTGCAGCGCCTCGGCGTTGGTCTTACCGGCGATGCGCTGATCCATGTAGGCCTTGAAGTCGTTGGGCTCCACGACACGCAGCTCGAAGTTCATCATCGAGTGGTAGGTGCCGCACATCTCGGTGCAGCGGCCCACGAACGCACCGGTTTGATTGATCTCGCTGACCTGGAAGATGTTGTCGGAGTTGTTCGCCTTGGGGTCCGGCAGTACGTCGCGCTTGAACAGGAACTCCGGCACCCAGAAGCCGTGGATGACGTCGGCCGAGGCGATCTGGAACTCGATGCGCTTACCGGCCGGCACCACCAGCACCGGGATCTCGGTCGACGAACCGAGCGTCTCGACCTTGTCGAAGTTCAGGTAGGTGCGGTCCTCCGGGTTGAGGCCCCGGATCGCGCCGACGCGCTCCTCGCCGTTCTCGTAGGTGCCCTCCGGCTTGGAGGTCATGGCCTCTTTACGGGCGTTGTCGACGCCGTCGTAGGTGAAGGTGCCGTCACCGAAGTTGATCTTCTGGTAGCCGAATTTCCAGTTCCACTGGAAGGCGGTGACGTCGACGACGACCTCGGGATTGGGGTCCTTGTGCAGCATCTTCTCCTGCACGACGACGGTGAAGTAGAACAGCACCGAGATGATGAGGAACGGGGTGACCGTCAGCGCGAGTTCGAGCGGCATGTTGTAGCCGAACTGGCGGGGCAGTTCCTGCTCGCCCTTCTTTTTGCGGTGGAACACCACGGTCCAGAACAGCATCACGTAGACGATCGCGCCGACGACGAGCGCGGCGATCATGGAACCGATCCACAGCTCACGATTCAGGTGAGCTTCCGGGGTGATGCCCTTGGGCCATCCCAGGGCGAGAGCATCGGACCAGCTGCACCCACTGAGCAGGACCGTCGTCCCCCCCAGGAGCAGGGACAATGCCACCAACTTCAGGCCACGAGCGGGCACGTTGGCGCCTCCTACCAAGTCGATCGACCGCCGGACGGTCAGACGGCTGCATTGAATACTACGCAGCGTAGACCACGCTTCCCGCGCAGTTCCATGCGACCGGACCAATGTCAGGAAGTGCCCACACACGCCTGTCCGAGAGCGCGCGCGACATTAGGCATACTGACGCCGTGTGCGGACTGTTGGCGTTGGTGACCGATCCTGGCCATGAGGTCTCCCCCAGCCTCGTCGAGGCCGTCTCCGGCGCCAGCCATCTGATGCGCCATCGGGGCCCCGACGAGCCGGGGACCTGGAACGACGACCGTGTGGTGCTGGGCTTCAACCGCCTGTCGATCATCGACATCGCCCACAGCCACCAGCCGTTGCGCTGGGGGCCGGCCGAGGCGCCGGAACGCTATGCGCTGGTGTTCAACGGCGAGATCTACAACTACCTCGAACTGAGGGAGGCGTTGCGCGCCGAGCACGGCGCGGTCTTCCACACCGACGGTGACGGCGAGGCCATCGTGGCCGCCTTCCACTACTGGGGCGCCGAGGCGCTCACGCGGTTGCGCGGCATGTTCGCGTTCGCGCTGTGGGACACCGTCACCGAGGAGCTCTTCTGCGCCCGCGACCCGTTCGGCATCAAGCCGCTCTACATGGCCACCGGCCCCGGCGGCACCGCCGTCGGCAGTGAGAAGAAGTGCCTGCTCGACATCGCCGGGCAGCTGGGCATCGATCTGAGCATCGACAAGCGGGCCGTGCAGCACTACACCGTGCTGCAGTACGTGCCGGAGCCCGAGACGCTGCAGCGCGGTGTACGCCGGCTGGAATCGGGCAGCTATGCGCGGGTGCGGCCCGGTGCCGCGCCGGAGGTGACGCGGTACTTCACCCCGCGTTTTGCCCCGGTGCCGTTCGCGGCGGGCAGCGAACAGACCCGCTACGACGAGATCACCGCGGTGCTCGAGGACTCGGTGGCCAAGCACATGCGTGCCGACGTGACGGTCGGGGCGTTCCTGTCGGGCGGCATCGACTCCACGGCGATCGCGGCGCTGGCGATGCGGCACAACCCGCGGCTGATCACGTTCACGACGGGCTTCGAACGTGCCGGCTTCTCCGAGGTCGACGTCGCCGTCGCCTCGGCGGAGGCGATCGGCGCCCGGCATGTGACGAAGGTGGTGAGCCAGGCCGAATTCGTCGAGGCACTGCCCGAGATCGTCTGGTACCTCGACGAGCCGGTGGCCGACCCCGCCTTGGTGCCGTTGTTCTTCATCGCCCGCGAGGCGCGCAAGCACGTCAAGGTGGTGCTCTCGGGTGAGGGTGCCGACGAGTTGTTCGGCGGCTACACGATCTACCGAGAACCGTTGTCGCTGAAGCCGTTCGACTATCTGCCACGCGGACTGCGCAAGTCCGTCGGCCGGATGGCCGGTCCGCTGCCCGAGGGCATGCGGGGCAAGAGTCTGCTGCACCGCGGGTCGCTGACGCTCGAGGAGCGCTACTACGGCAATGCGCGCAGCTTCTCCGACGCGCAGCTGCGGGCGGTCCTGGCGCGGTTCCGCCCCGAGTGGACGCACACCGACGTGACCGCGCCGGTGTATGCGCAGTCGGCCGGTTGGGATCCGGTGGCGCGGATGCAGCACATCGACCTGTTCACCTGGCTGCGCGGCGACATCCTGGTCAAGGCCGACAAGATGACGATGGCGAACTCACTGGAGCTGCGGGTGCCGTTCCTGGATCCCGAGGTGTTCGCGGTCGCGTCCCGGTTGCCGTATGACCAGAAGATCACCCGGTCGACGACGAAGTACGCCTTGCGCAGGGCGCTGGAGCCGGTCATTCCCGCGCATGTGCTGCACCGTCCGAAGCTGGGCTTCCCGGTGCCCATCAGGCACTGGCTGAGGGCCGGCGAGCTGCTGGACTGGGCGTACGCGATGATCGCGTCGTCGGGCGCGGGCGAGATGATCGACCTGGCGGCGGTGCGGGCGATGCTCGACGAGCACCGGATGGGCGGCGCCGATCACAGTCGCCGGCTGTGGACGGTGCTGATCTTCCTGCTGTGGCACGCGATCTTCATCGAGAACAGCGTGACGCCGACGATCAGCGAGCCGACCTACCCCGTACAGCTCTAGGCGAGCGCCTGAGCGATCTCGCGGCCCGCCTCGTCGCCGTAGGCATCGTTCAGCCGCGCGATCGCGTCGTCCCGGTCCCACGTCCACTCCTGCGGACCCGGCGCCTCGAGCACCAGCGTCGCGACCAGCGAGGCCAGCTGCGCGGCCCGCTCCAGCGACAACCCTGCGTCGCGGCCGGTGAGGAACCCCGCACGGAACGCGTCGCCGATGCCCGTCGGGTCTTCGCGGCGCCGCTCGGGCACGACGTCGACGTGGACGAACGTCCCGTCCCGACCGACCAGGTCGACACCCTTCTCGCCCAGCGTGGTGACCCGCAGCTGGATCTGCTGCATCACCTCGGCCTCCGACCAGCCGGACTTCTGCAGCAGCAGGTCCCACTCGTAGTCGTTGGTGAACAGGTACGTGGCGCCGTCGATCAGCCGCCGGATCTCGTCGCCGGAGAGGCGGGCCAGCTGCTGGCTCGGGTCAGCTGCGAACGCCAGGCCCAGCGCGCGGCATTCCTCGGTGTAGAGGAACATCGCCTCGGGGTCGTTCGCCCCGATGATCACCAGATCTGGTGTGCCGGTGCGGGATACGACATCGGCGAGCTTGATGTTGCGAGACTCCGACATGGCGCCGGGGTAGAACGACGCAATCTGCGCCATGTCTTCGTCGGTGGTGCAGACGAACCGGGCGGTGTAGGCGGAGTCCGACACCAGCACCGCATCGCAGTTGACGCCCGCCGCGGTCAGCCACTCGCGGTAGTCGTCGAAGTCGGCACCGACCGCACCGATCAGCGTCGGCCGGCCACCCAGGACGCCCATCGCGAAGGCCATGTTCCCGGCGACGCCACCCCGGTGCATCACCAGATCGTCGACGAGGAAGCTCAGCGACACCTTCTGCAGGTGGTCGGCCAGCAATTGCTCGGAGAAGCGGCCGGGAAAGCGCATCAGATGATCGGTGGCGATCGATCCGGTCACGGCAATGGTCACGCAGCTACACCCTTCGTGAAGTCGTCAGACACCCTAGTCGGGCCTCGTCGGCGGAGTCTTCGCCGGCCGGAGCAGCCTGCGCACGTGCGCTAACCTGCCTATGAGTGCCCCTACTGGGCCACTGTAGAGGCAACACAATCCCTGAACGCAATCCACAGACTGCAACCCACCGACCTGCCCGGGAGTTCATGTATGACTGGTCCCTACCCGCCCCACTACGGAGCCGGACCAGCAGGACCGCAGGACTACCCCGCAGGTTACGGCCAGCCGCACCCGCAGGCGCAGCCCCAGCCCTACCCCGATTCCGGCTTCGCCGCCGCCTATCCGGGCGCGCTGCCGCCGCCGGTGCCCTACCCTCCGCGCAGACGGCGCTGGGTCGCGATCGTGGCGGCTGTCATCGCGGTGCTCGCGGTCGCGGGCGTGGTGACAGCGGTCGTTCTCACCCGCGGTGGCAGTGACGACTCCCCCGGCGGCGCGTTGACCGAGGCGTCGGCGCGCTCGGCGATCCAGAACTATCTCGATGCGCTGTCGGGCGGCGACGCCGAGACGGTGGCGCGCCACAGCCTGTGCGGATTGTTCGACGCGGTCAAGGAGCGCCGTTCGGATCTGGCGCTGGCGAGCCTGTCGAGCGACGCGTTCCGCAAGCAGTACAGCAGCGCGCAGGTGAGCTCGATCGACAAGATGGTGCTGTCGTCCCCGACGCAGGCCCAGGTGTTGTTCACGATGAAGGTGACACCGGAGAGCCGCTCCTCGAGCACCAGGCCCGCCGATGCCGACGAGCAGGCGATCGCTCAGCTGGTCTCGGTCGACAACGACGTGCTGGTGTGCTCCTACCTGCCGCGCACGGCAGGCCAGTACTAGATCAGTTGAAGGAGTCGCCGCAGGCGCACGAGCCAGTGGCGTTGGGGTTGTCGATGGTGAACCCCTGCTTCTCGATCGTGTCGACGAAGTCGATGCTGGCACCCTGCACGTAGGGAGCGCTCATCCGGTCCACCGTGAGGTTCACCCCGCCAAACTCGACGGTGAGATCACCGTCGAGGGTGCGGTCGTCGAAGAACAGGTTGTAGCGCAAGCCCGCGCAGCCACCCGGCTGCACCGCGATCCGCAGTGCCAGGTCATCGCGACCCTCCTGGTCGAGCAGCGCTTTCGCCTTGCTCGCCGCGGCCTCCGTCAGGATCACGCCGTGTTGGGCGTCGGTGGCCTGCCCTGCCTGCACTGCCGACTCGTCCTGAACAGTCATGAATACTCCTGTGTGGATGTTCGTGGGTGAGGCCCCGAACGCCGTGACCCCACGCTTTCAACGGTACCTCGTTTGAACAGTATTCCCGCGGTCTGACCCCATTCTCCCCATCTACGTCCACGTGGCGGCGACCGCGGCAGCCAGGCTGGTGAGCTGCTCGGCCGCCTCGTCAATGGCCCGCCGCACCGACCCGGCGTGCTCGGCGATCGCGTGGGCTGCCGTGATTCCCGCGGCGCGGCGCTCCTGCTCCGACAGCGTGACCTGACCGGCCATGACGAGCACCGGCACGCCCCGGCGGCCTGCTCCCGCGGCCAGCGCGCTGACCACCTTGCCGTGCAGCGACTGATCGTCGAAACGCCCCTCACCGGTGATGACGAGGTCCGCCGCGTCGAGATCGGCGGCCAGGCCGGTGTGCTCGGCGATGATCGCGGCCCCGGATTCACGCCGCGCGCCCAGCGCGAGCAGCGCCGCCCCCAGACCGCCGGCCGCGCCCGCCCCCGGCTCGTCCCGAATGGCTCGGCCGGCGGCGTCGTCGAGATGCTGAGCCCACGCCGTCAGCCGGTCTTCGAGTGCGTCGACGGTGGCGGGATCGGCGCCCTTCTGGGGCCCGAACACCGTGGCCGCGCCTCGGGGGCCGAGCAGCGGGTGTTCGACGTCACTGGCGGCGATCAGGTCGACGTCGGCCAACAGATCGCGCGCGGCCGTGAGCCCGCCGAGCGCCTCGACCATGCCGCGTCCGCCGTCGGTGCTGCCGCTGCCGCCGAGCCCGACGACGATGCGGCGCGCCCCTGCCTCCAGCGCAGCGGCGATCAGCGTTCCGACCCCGCGGGTGTGGGCGTCCACGGCGGTACGCACCGTGGGACCGCCGCCGAGCAGCGCCAGTCCGCACGCCTGCGCGCATTCGATGTAGGCCGTCGCCGGCGGGCCCGAGTCGAACACCCAGTCGGCGTCGACGTCGACGGTCAGTGGCCCGCTGACCCGCGTGGTGCGACGCTCCCCCAGCCGGCTGGCCAGGACGTCGACGAAGCCGGGTCCGCCGTCGGACTGCGGCGCCAAGATGAGCTGATCGTCCGGCCGTGCGCTTTCCCATCCGGTCGCGACGGCGCGGGCCGCGGCGACCGCGGTGAGGCTGTCGCCGAAGGAGTCCGGCGCGATCAGGACGGTCCGGGTCATCTTCGGAAGATTAGGTCGCAGTCGGGGGTGCTGCACGGCGGGCTGGGTCGATCCGACCCGCGCGAAGTAACCTGGCACGTGTGAAACTGCTGGGCCGCAAGAACGACGACTCCGGGGATGATCGTCCGGGTTCGACCTCCACCCACGACACCGCCGCGGAGGCCGCGCAGAGTGGGCGCGTGACGACGGCGCCCAAGGGCAGGCCCACCCCGAAACGCAACGAGGCGAGCCGCCGCCGCGGACCGGTCGCGCCGGCGCCGATGACGAGCGCCGAGGCTCGCCGGCGCCGCAAGGAGCTGCGCGGCCCGAAGCTCTCCCGAGAGGAGCGCAAGGCCGAGAAGCTCGAGCGCCGCGCCACCATGTCGGAGCGCCGCGAGAAGATGATGGCCGGCGACGACTCCTACCTGCTGCCGCGGGACAAGGGCCCGGTGCGCCGCTACGTGCGTGATCTGGTCGACTCCCGGCGCAACATCCTCGGTCTGTTCATGCCGGCCGCGCTGGGGCTGATCCTGGTCATGCTGGCGGTGCCGTCGGTCCAGGTGCAGCAGATGATCTCCCCGGCGATGCTGGTACTGGTGCTGATCATGGTCGTCGACGGCATCTTCCTAGGCCGCCGGGCGAACCGAATGGTCGACCAGAAGTTCCCCGGCAACACCGAGTCCGGATGGAAGCTCGGCTTCTACGCCGCCAGCCGCGCGTCGCAGCTGCGGCGGATGCGCGCACCGCGCCCGCAGGTCGAGCGTGGCACGAAAATCGACTGACGCCGTCGGTGTCCTACTTCCCTGATATCGCCGCCCCAGATTCCGACGCAGCGGCCGCCGCACGGACCCGGCAGGCGCAGCTGACCAAACCCACCGGGGCGCTGGGGCGCCTCGAAGACCTCTCCGTGTGGGTGGCGTCGTGCCAAAGCGCTTGCCCGCCAGAGCAATTCCACCGTGCCAGGGTCGTGGTGTTCGCCGGCGACCACGGGGTCACCGCGGCGGGAGTATCGGCCTATCCGGCCGAGGTCACCGCGGCGATGATGGCCAATTTCGCCGCCGGCGGCGCCGCGGTCAACGTGCTGGCCTCCCTCGCCGACGCCGGAGTGCGCGTCGTCGACATCGCGGTCGACGTCGAGGAGCCGCTGTCGCCGGATGTCGGCGCGCACAAGGTGCGCCGCTCGAGCGGCAACATCGCCGTCGAGGACGCGCTGACGCCCGACGAGGTGGTCGCGGCCATCGAGGCCGGCAGACGCATCGCCGACGAGGAGGTCGACGCCGGCGCCGACCTCCTGATCGCGGGCGACATGGGCATCGGCAACACCACGCCGGCCACCACGCTGGTGGCCGCCCTGACCGGGGCGGAACCGGTTGCCGTGGTCGGCCGTGGCACCGGCGTCGACGACGCAGGCTGGGCGCGCAAGACCGCCGCGATCCGCGACGCGCTCTACCGCACCAAACGGCTGTCCGCGGATCCGATTGCGCTGCTTCGCATCTGCGGGGGTGCTGATCTCGCGGCGATGACGGGGTTCTGCGCCCAGGCCGCGCTGCGGCGCACCCCGGTGCTGCTCGACGGCGTGGTGGTGACCGCGGCGGCGTTGGCCGCCGAGCGGCTGGCGCCCGGCGCCCGGCTGTGGTGGCAGGCCGGGCACCGCTCCACCGAACCCGCGCACGGTATGGCGCTCACCGAGCTGGGGTTGACGCCGATCGTCGATCTCGGGATGCGCCTCGGCGAGGGCTCGGGCGCCCTGGTGGCGCTGCCGGTGCTGCGCGCCGCGGTCGCGACACTCGCATCGATGGCCACTTTCGAAGAGGCCGGGATCTCCGAGGGCTGACCGTGATCCGTTCACTGGCAGGCGCTTTCGCGTTCTCGACGATCCTGCCGGTTCCAGCCTCACGCACCGCGCTCGTCGGTCGCGGTGTGGTCACCGCGCTGCCCGTCGCCGGCGCAGCGTTGGGCGCGGTGGCAGCCGCGGTGCTGGCCGCAGGGTTCTGGGCGTTCGGCACAGGCAGTCCGCTGTCAGGTGCGCTGGTGGTGGCGACGCTGCTGCTGGGGACCCGCGGCCTGCACATCGACGGCCTCGCCGACACCACCGATGCGCTCGGCTGCTACGGCCCGCCTGAGCGAGCGCTCGCAGTGATGCGGGAAGGTACGGCGGGCCCGTTCGGGGTGGCCGCCGTGGCGGCGACGATCCTGATCCAGGGGCTTGCATTCGCGCAGGCGGGCTGGGCCGCCGTGGTCGTCGCGGTCATGGCGGGACGCGTCGCGGTGGTGCTGGCGTGCCGCCGTGGCGTGCCTGCGGCAGCGGGCAGCGCGCTGGGCGGCGCGGTCGCGGGGACACAACCGGCGTGGGTGCCGGGCCTGTGGGCCGTGGCTGCGGCGACCGCGGCCGCGCTGGTGTGTGATCGGCCGTGGCAGGGGGCGCTGGCGGTGCTGGCGGCGATCGCGTGCAGCACCCTGCTCGTCGCACACTGCGTGCGCCGGTTCGGCGGTATCACCGGCGACGTGCTGGGTGCCGCGGTCGAGGTGACGACGACGATCGCAGCCCTCGGCCTCGCGATCCGCTAGCCCAGTCGCGTCATCCAACCGTGGGTGTCGGCGAAGGTGCCGCGCTGGATGCCGGTCAGCGTGTCGCGCAGCGCCATGGTGATCTCGCCGGGTTCGCCGTCGGCGATCGTGAACTCGCCGTCGCTGTGCTTGACGTGGGAGACCGGGGTGATGACGGCGGCCGTGCCGCAGGCGAACACCTCGGTGATCTCGCCGGCCGCGGCCTTCTTCTGCCATTCGTCGACGTCGATCTTGCGCTCCTCGACCGCGAAGCCGGCGTCAGTAGCCAACTGCAGCAACGAGTCCCGCGTGATGCCGGGCAGCAGCGAACCCGACAGCTCGGGGGTGACCAGCCGCGCGGTGCCACCGCTGCCGAAGACGAAGAACAGGTTCATCCCGCCCATTTCTTCGACGTAGCGGCGCTCGATCGCGTCGAGCCACACCACCTGGTCGCAGCCGTGGTCGGCGGCTTCGGCCTGCGCGAGCAGCGACGCCGCGTAGTTGCCGCCGAACTTGGCGGCGCCGGTGCCACCCGGTGATGCCCGCACGTATTCGTGGGACAGCCACACGCTTACGGGCTTGATGCCGCGCGGGAAGTAGGCGCCGGCAGGTGAGCCGATGACCAGGTAGCGGTACTGGTCGGCGGGGCGCACACCCAGACCGGATTCGGTCGCGATGACGAACGGCCGCAGGTAGAGCGACTCCTCCCCGCCGGCCGGCGGCACCCACTGCCCGTCGACCGCGATGAGCTGGCGCAGTGACTCGAGGAACACCTCGGTCGGCAGTTCGGGTATCGCGAGCCGGCGCGCCGAGGTCTGCAGCCGTGCGGCGTTGGCCTCCGGCCGGAACGACACGATGGAGCCGTCGTTCCAGCGGTAGGCCTTCAGCCCCTCGAAGATCTCCTGCGCGTAGTGCAGGACGACCGCCGACGGGTCGAGCTCGATGGGCCCGTACGGCAGCACCCGGGCGTCGTGCCACCCCTGCTCGGCGGTGTAGTCGACCGACACCATGTGGTCGGTGAAGAACTTCCCGAAGCCGGGGTTGGCCAGCACCTGGGCCCGTACCTCGTCACTCGCCGGATTCGCGGTGCGATCGACGGTGAACGAGAGGCCTTCAGTCATGCAGGCGATTGTATAACCGCCTGGGAAGAGATTTATCGCGTGCGGGTGTCCACGAACGGGGGCTTGACCACCTCACACTCGACGGCGCGGCCCCGAACGTCCACCGTCACGCGGGCTCCGTCGGCGACGCCCGCGGCGGTGTCGATCAGCGCCAGCGCGATACCGACTTTGAGTGTGGGAGAAAACGTTCCGGACGTGGTGACGCCGATGGGGGTGTCACCGTCGAGCACGGTCAGCTCGCCGCGCAGCACGCCGCGACCGACGGCGCGCAGGCCGCGCAGCGTGCGCCGCGGCCCAGCCTCCTTCTCTGCGAGCAGTGCGTCACGCCCCCAGAAGGCGTCCTTCTTCCAGCCGACCGCCCATCCGCACCGCGCCTGCAGCGGCGAGATGTCGCGCGAGAGTTCGTGGCCGTGCAGCGGATAGCCCATCTCGGTGCGCAGTGTGTCGCGGGCACCGAGCCCGGCGAGCTCACCGCCGGCGGCCCGCACCTTCTCGACCAGTGCGTCGAACACCACTGCGGCCTCATCCCAGGTCGGCAGCAGCTCGTAGCCCTGCTCGCCGGTGTAGCCGGTGCGGCACACCCGCACGTCGACGCCGTTGAACACCGCGTCGGCGTACCCCATGTAGTCCATGTCGGTCGGCAGCCCGAGCCCCCCGACCACGTCGCCCGAGCGGGGCCCCTGCACGGCGAGCACCGCGCGTGACCGGTGCTCGTCGGTGACCGTCACCCCGGCGGGGGCGCGCTCGACCAGCGCGGCGACGACGTCGGCGGTGTTGGCGGCGTTGGGCACGAGGAAGATCTCGTCGTCGGAGACGTAGTAGGCGATGAGGTCGTCGATCACGCCGCCGTCGTCGGTGCAGCACAGCGTGTACTGCGCCTTACCCGGGCCGATGCGGCCCAGGTCGTTGGTGAACGCGGCGTTGACGTAGGAGGCCGAGCCGGGGCCGCTCACCAGCGCCTTGCCGAGGTGGCTGACGTCGAACAGGCCGACCGTCGTGCGGGTGGCGGTGTGCTCGGCGACGGTACCTGCGTAGGACACCGGCATGAGCCAGCCCCCGAATTCGGCGAAGGTGGCCCCGAGCTCGCGGTGCCGGTCTTCGAGCGGGCCGGTCAACGGTGTGTCACTCACGCCGAACCACACTAGTAGGCAGTGGCTAGGGTGAATGTCCGTGAGCACCTCAGTCGGTTACCAGTCCCCTGCCGTCACCGTCGCCAGCGCGCTGCCCAAGCGCAAGGTCACCTCGTCGGTGCTGATCGTGCCGGTCGTCAGCGCGGTGAACACCGCAGATGACGAACCCCGCGCAACCCTCGTCGCGACGCAGCATCTCGACGCAGCCGTGGTCGCTGACATCGAGGCCGCCCTGGCCGCACTGGGCGCCAAGGGCAGTGCGGAACAGGTGACCCGCATTCCGGTCGCGTCGTTACCGGTCGGCAGTGTGCTCGCGGTCGGGCTGGGCAAGAGCCGTGACGAGTACCCCGCCGAGACGATCCGCCGGGCGGCCGGCGCGGCCGCGCGATCGCTCTCCGGTGTGGAGTCGGTGCTGACCACGTTGTCGGTGCTGGACACCGAAGCCGCCGTCGAAGGCCTGATCCTGGGTTCCTACCGCTTCACCGACTTCCGCAGCGACAAGACCGCGCCGAAAGACACCGGCCTGCGCAAGATCACGGCGCTGGCCGCGGACACCAAGTCGGCCACCAAGGAGGCCGCCGCTCGCGGTGAGGCCATCGCGACGGCCGTCAACACGGCGCGCGATTTCGTCAACACTCCCCCGAGCCACCTGTTCCCTGACGAATTCGCCAAGCGGGCAAAGTCTTTGGGCGAGGACGCTGGTCTCGAGGTGGAGGTGCTCGACGACAAGGCGCTGACCAAGGGCGGGTACGGCGGCATCATCGGCGTGGGCAAGGGCTCGTCGCGGCTGCCCCGGCTGGTGCGCCTGGCACACCGCGGCGGCAAGGGCCGCAAGGCCAAGACCGTGGCTCTGGTCGGCAAGGGCATCACGTTCGACACCGGCGGCATCTCGATCAAGCCGGCGGCCAACATGCACCACATGACCTCCGACATGGGTGGGGCGGCCGCGGTCATCGCGACCGTGGTGCTGGCTGCCCGCCTGCGCCTGCCGATCGACGTGATCGCGACGGTGCCGATGGCCGAGAACATGCCGTCGGGCACCGCACAGCGCCCCGGCGATGTGCTGACCCAGTACGGCGGCATCACGGTCGAGGTGCTCAACACCGACGCCGAGGGCCGGTTGATCCTGGCCGATGCGATCGTGCGCGCCTGCGAGGACGAGCCCGATTATCTGATCGAGACGTCGACGCTGACCGGGGCGCAGATGGTCGCGCTCGGTGCGCGCACCCCCGGGGTGATGGGTAGCGACGAGTTCCGCGACCGGGTCGCCGAGATCTCCCAGTCGGTGGGTGAGAACGGTTGGGCGATGCCGCTTCCCGAGGAGTTGAAGGACGATCTCAAGTCGACGGTGGCGGATCTGGCGAACGTGAGCGCGTCGCGCAACGCCGGGATGCTGGTGGCCGGCACGTATCTGCGGGAGTTCGTCGCCGACGGCGTCGCCTGGGCGCACATCGACGTCGCGGTGCCGGCCTACAACTCGGGCGGGCCATGGGGCTACACGCCTAAGGGCGGAACCGGCGTGCCGACGCGGACGATGTTCGCGGTCCTGGAGGACATCGCAGCGAATGGCTGAGCAGTAAACGGCTGAGCAGTCAACGGCTGAGCAGCGCGCCTCAGACGAAGTTGCCGCCGCGGGCGGCGCTGCGCATGGCCGGCGGCGCGGCGTGGGCGATCGCGTAGACCACGCGGGCTTCGAGCGTGACCGGCTCGACGGCCTTGTTCTTGAGGACGGCAGTCACGATCGCGCGGGCGACTTTGTCGGGCCCGTAGCGGCGCAGCGAGAACCCGCGTCGGGCGCGCGCCCGCAGCGCCTCGGTCTCGCCTCGACGCGAGTCGGGCAGCGAGAAGCGGGTGGCGTCGACGATGTTGGTGCCGATCACGCCCGGGCAGATGGTCGTCACCCCGATGCCGGCCGAATCCAGTTCTGCGCGAAGGCAATCGGAGAACATGAATACCGCCGCCTTCGAGGTGCAGTAGGCGTTCATCATGTTGACCGGCGTGTAGGACGCCATCGAGGCGATGTTGACGATGTGCCCGCCGGCCCCCCGTTCGACGAGCCGCCGACCGAAGGAGCGGCACCCGTTGACCACGCCGCCGAAGTTGATGTCGAGCACGCGGTCGAACTCCTCGGCGGGGGTGTCGAGGAAGTAGCCGGCATGCCCGACGCCCGCGTTGTTGACCACGATGTCAGGCACCCCGTGCTCGCCGCAGACCTCGTCGGCGAATGACTCGACGGCGGCTGCGTCCGCCACGTCGACGACGTAGCGGTGCGCGGCGGCTCCGGCGTCTGCGAGCTGACGGGCGGTCTCGGCCAGTCCGTCGGCGTCGACGTCGCTGATCACCAGTTCGGCGCCGTCGCGTGCGAATGCCAGCGCCGTCTCGCGGCCGATCCCGCTGCCGGCACCGGTGACGGAGACCAGCGTGTCGTCGAACGGCCGCCGGCTCTGCCGCACCTCGGCGCGCCGCAACTCCCGGGCCGCGGGGGCGCCGTCGAGGTGCCCGACGAACTGGCTCACCGCGCGGGCGAAGAGCTCAGGGTGGGTGTCCGGGGCGGGCTGCCCGGTGGCGACTTCACGCCGCCACAGGCGCGGCACCGTCGCGGCGAGGTCGTCGGCGCGGCCGGCGGAAGCGATCAGTTGCACGGGGACGTCGACACGCCGCGCGGGGCCTGTCGTCCGCCGCCCGAACCGTCGCCGCCCCCGCTCCGACACCGTCACCGACGCGACCGCGGCGTCCGGCCGCGAGAGGGCCTCCCACACGGCGGGCACCGCGCGCCCGTGCGCGACGACGTGGACGGGGCGCTGCCCGGCGAGGGCGGCGGCCAGGCCGGCCGGGTCGGTGTGCACGATGCGCGCCTCGGCAAGCAGCGCTGCCATGTCGTCCCAGAGTCGGGGCGAGTCGGGGTGGGCGTGCACCGCCACGATGGTCGGCTCGTCGGTGTTCACGAGCCGCACGCTACTAGCGGTCCAACTCCTCGCGGGCGGCGCGTTTGCGCTCGATGCGGCGCCGCTCGTCGTAGTCGCGCATGCGCTGCGGGTAGCCGACCTTCTGCACGTCGTAGACGGGGATCTTCAACCGGTCCGACAGCTTGCGCGCGCCCGCGTAGCCGCCTGCGCGGCGCCGCGTCCATTCACCGTCGGCGGCCACGAGCACCACGGTCACGTCGGTGACGGTGGTCTTGGGTTCCACGAATGCCTCGACACCGGTGTGTTCGGCGACCCATTGCTGCAGGTAGCGCAGATCAGCTGCCGGATCGGTGCCGGCGCGCGCACCACGTCGCCGGCTCTTCAGCGCGTCGAACAATCCCACCTGGGGTCGCTCCTTCCCACTGCCGAACCCCTCGCTTTCGATAGTGCCAGAGCGGTCGGTGCACGCGTCTGCGGCGAAACGTCGCATCGGACGTGACAGGATGGGGAACGACACCTCGAGACCGTGAAATCGACCACGAACGACCGTGCAAGGGAGCCACGACACTATGGCCATCTCCGTCCAGATGCCCGCACTCGGAGAGAGCGTTACCGAAGGGACTGTCACCCGCTGGCTGAAGCAGGAGGGTGACACGGTCGAGGAGGACGAGCCACTGTTGGAGGTGTCGACGGACAAGGTCGACACCGAGATCCCGTCCCCGGCGTCCGGGGTGTTGAAGAAGATCGTCGCCCAGGAGGACGACACCGTCGAGGTCGGCGGCGAGCTCGCCGTGATCGGTGACGCGGACGAGTCCGACGACAGCGGCAGCTCCGACGAGGAGCCGGCCGAGGAGCCCGAGGCAGAAGAGCCCGAGGCGGAAGAGCCCGAGGCGGAGGCCGAGGCAGAGGAGCCCGCCGAGGAGCCTGAGGACAAGCCCGAGCCCAAGAAGTCGTCGGGCGGATCGGGCAAGTCGACGCCTGTGCTCATGCCGGAGCTCGGCGAGTCGGTCACCGAGGGCACCGTGACGCGCTGGCTGAAAGAGGTCGGCGACAGCGTGGAGGTCGACGAGCCGCTCGTCGAGGTCTCCACCGACAAGGTCGATACCGAGATCCCGTCCCCGGTCGCCGGCACGCTGCTGTCCATCACGGCCGAGGAAGACGACACCGTCGAGGTCGGCGGCGAGCTCGCGAAGATCGGCGATGCCAGTGAAGACGCCTCAGCGGAGGCCGACCCCGAGCCCGAACCGGAACCGGAGCCCGAGCCCGAGCCGGAACCCGAGCCCGAGCCCGAGGCCAAGGAAGAGCCGAAGCAGGAATCCAAGCCGGAGCCCAAGCCGGAGCCGAAGAAGGAACCCAAGCCCGAGCCCGAGAAGGAGCCAGAGCCGGCAGCCAGCTCGTCGTCCGGCGATTCGGGTCCCTATGTGACCCCGCTGGTGCGCAAGCTGGCCAACGAGCACAGTGTCGACCTGTCGTCGGTGAAGGGCACCGGTGTCGGCGGCCGCATCCGCAAGCAGGACGTGCTGGCCGCTGCAGAGGCCGCCAAGAAGCCGGCCGAGGAGTCGAAGCCGGCGGCCGCCGCCGAGGCTCCGGGCAAGACGTCCGCGCCGGCACCAGCACCCGAGGGCGCGCTGGCGCATCTGCGAGGAACCACGCAGAAGGCCAACCGCATCCGGCAGATCACCGCGAAGAAGACCCGCGAGTCGCTGCAGACCACCGCGCAGCTCACCCAGGTGCACGAAGTCGACATGACGAAGATCGTGTCGCTGCGTGCGAAGGCGAAGGCCGGCTTCAGCGAGCGCGAGGGCGTCAACCTGACCTACCTGCCGTTC
The DNA here is from genome assembly GCF_055419625.1 of Mycobacterium sp. IDUB_1. Classification (NCBI taxonomy): domain Bacteria; kingdom Bacillati; phylum Actinomycetota; class Actinomycetes; order Mycobacteriales; family Mycobacteriaceae; genus Mycobacterium; species Mycobacterium sp. IDUB_1. The sequence goes on from NZ_JBVAYA010000007.1 coordinate 224,116, forward strand.
ATCGCGCGGGCGGTCATCGACGCACTCAAGCTGCACCCGAACGTCAACGCGAGCTACAACGAGGACTCCAAGGAGATCACCTACTACGACGCCGAGCACCTCGGCTTCGCGGTGGACACCGATCAGGGTCTGCTCTCGCCGGTGATCAAGAACGCCGGGGACCTGTCCTTGGGCGGGCTGGCACGGGCCATCGCCGACATCGCAGCGCGGGCCCGCTCGGGTGACCTCAAGCCCGACGAGCTCTCCGGCGGTACGTTCACGATCACCAACATCGGCAGCCAGGGCGCGCTGTTCGACACCCCGATCCTGGTGCCGCCGCAGGCGGCGATGCTGGGGACGGGCGCGATCGTCAAGCGGCCGCGGGTGATCGTCGACGAGTTCGGCAACGAGTCGATCGGTGTGCGCTCTGTCAGCTACCTGCCGCTGACCTACGACCACCGCCTCATCGACGGCGCCGACGCCGGCCGATTCGTCACCACGATCAAACGGCGTCTCGAAGAGGGTGCTTTCGAGGCCGACCTGGGGTTGTAGACGACGGTGTCTCTGCCCCCGGATTCGGTCATCGCGATTGCGGGTTCATCAGGTGTGATCGGGACGGCGCTGGTGTATGCGCTGCGCTCGGCAGACCACCGGGTGATCCGCATCGTGCGACGCGCGCCGTCGAATGCCGACGAGGTCTACTGGAACCCCGACACCGGTGAGTTCGACGCGAGCACCCTCGAGGGCGTGTCGGCCGTGGTGAACATGTGCGGCGTCAACGTCGGTGAGAAGCGATGGTCGGGCGCGTTCAAGCAGAGCCTGCGCGACAGCCGCATCGGCCCCACCGAGGTGCTCTCCCGCGCCGTGGTCGAAGCCGGGGTCCCGGTGCTGATCAACGCCAGCGCGGTCGGCTACTACGGTGACACCGGCTCACGGCCCGTCGACGAGACCGCCGCCCCCGGACGGACGTTCCTGGCGCACCTCACCGTGGATTGGGAGGCCGCCGCGATGGTCGCGTCCCGGGCGGGAGTCCGGGTCGTCCTGCCCCGGACGGGACTGGTGATGTCGCAGTCGGGTGGCATGCTCGGTCGTATCCGCCCCTTGTTCTCGCTGGGGCTGGGTGCACGGCTGGGCAACGGCCGCCAGTACATCTCGTGGATCAGCCTGGAGGACCAGATCCGCGCGCTGCTGTTCGCGATCACCCACGACGAGCTGGCCGGGCCGGTGAACTTCACGGGGCCCGCGCCGGTCACCAATGCGGAATTCACGACGGCGCTGGGACGCACAGTGAATCGCCCGACGCCGTTCGTGGTGCCCGGGTTCGCGTTGCGCACCGTGCTGGGCGAGTTCGCCGACGAGGGTGTGCTGGGTGGGCAACGTGCGATCCCGGCCGCGCTCGAGAACGCCGGCTTCCGGTTCCACCACAACACGATCGGCGAGGCGTTGAGGTTCGCCACCGACGACAGCCGTGAGTAACGTCGGTTCCATGGAATCGATCCGGTCGAGCAGCGCTCCAGTCGTGGTGCGCCGGCTCGGCACGGTGGACTATCAGGCGGCCTGGGACCTGCAGCGCGAGATCGTGACGGAGCGCCTGGCCGGCGGTCCGGACGAACTGCTGCTGCTGCAGCATCCCTCGGTGTACACGGCGGGTCGGCGCACGCTGCCCGAGGAACGCCCGTCCGACGGCACGCCCGTCATCGACACCGACCGCGGCGGCAAAATCACCTGGCATGGGCCCGGTCAGCTCGTCGGGTATCCGATCGTCGGCCTCGCCGAGCCGATGGACGTCGTCAACTTCGTGCGCCGCCTCGAGGAGGCGTTGATCACCGTGTGCGCCGGGTTCGGACTGGCCACCGGCCGCGTCGACGGCCGCTCCGGCGTCTGGCTCGCTGCCGACGGCCACCGGCCGGAACGCAAGATCGCCGCGATCGGCATCCGGGTGGCGCGCGGGGTCACCCAGCACGGTTTCGCCCTGAACTGCGACTGCGACCTGGGCGCGTACGGCTCGATCGTGCCGTGCGGGATCTCCGACGCCGGAGTCACGTCGCTGACGGCCGAACTCGGCCGCCGCGTCACCGTCGACGACGTCCTCACTCCCGTGGCCGACGCGGTGTGTGACGTGCTCGACGGCCGCCTCCGCGTGGCCGGTCACGCAGTAGCATCGATGCAGTGAGTGTCGATCCCGGTAACCGCAAACTCCTCCGGCTCGAGGTGCGCAACGCGCAGACGCCGATCGAGCGCAAGCCACCGTGGATCAAGACGCGGGCCAAGATGGGGCCCGAGTACACCGAGCTGAAATCTCTGGTCCGCCGCGAAGGTCTGCACACGGTGTGCGAGGAGGCGGGCTGCCCCAACATCTTCGAGTGCTGGGAAGACCGTGAGGCGACGTTCCTGATCGGCGGTGAGCAGTGCACCCGCCGCTGCGACTTCTGCCAGATCGACACCGGCAAGCCCGCCGAATTGGATCGCGACGAGCCGCGCCGCGTCGCCGAGAGCGTGCAGGCGATGGGGCTGCGCTACTCGACGGTGACGGGGGTGGCGCGCGACGATCTGCCCGACGGCGGCGCGTGGCTCTATGCCGAGACGGTCCGCCAGATCAAGGAGCTCAACCCGAACACCGGCGTGGAGCTGCTCATCCCCGACTTCAACGCCGACCCCGAGCAGCTGGCGCAGGTGTTCGAGACGCGTCCAGAAGTGTTGGCGCACAACGTCGAGACGGTGCCGCGCATCTTCAAGCGGATCCGTCCGGCGTTCCGCTACGAGCGCAGCCTGTCGGTGCTGACGATGGCCCGCGCCGATGGCCTGGTGACCAAGAGCAACCTGATCCTCGGCATGGGTGAGACGCCGGAGGAGGTGCGCGCCGCGCTGCGCGACCTGTACGACGCGGGCTGCGACATCGTCACGATCACCCAGTACCTGCGGCCGTCGGCGCGTCACCATCCCGTGGAGCGGTGGGTGCACCCCGACGAATTCGTCGAACATCAGCAGTTCGCGACTGAGCTCGGCTTCGCCGGAGTGCTGGCTGGACCGCTGGTGCGCTCGTCGTACCGGGCCGGGAAGCTCTACGCGCAGACAATCGCATCGCGGTCCGCGCAACCGACGCACTCGTCATAGATATCCTTGCCGGTATGGCGAAATCGCGTAACTCGGCAGAGGTCAAAGCGGCGAAGGCCGAGGCGAAAGCAGCCCGCAAGGCCGCGTCCAAGCAGCGGCGCGGTCAGCTATGGCAGGCGTTCCAGATCCAGCGCAAAGAAGACAAGCGGCTGCTGCCGTACATGATCGGTGCGTTCGTGCTGATCGTGGCGGCGTCCGTGGCCGCCGGCCTGTTTGCGGGCGGCGGTTTCACGATGTTCATGCTGATCCCGCTGGGCATCGTGCTGGGCGCGCTGGTCGCCTTCATCATCTTCGGTCGCCGCGCCCAGAAGTCCGTGTACCGCAAGGCCGAGGGGCAGACCGGCGCGGCGGCGTGGGCTCTGGACAATCTGCGCGGAAAGTGGCGGGTGACGCCCGGGGTGGCGGCGACGGGACACTTCGACGCCGTGCACCGGGTGATCGGCCGGCCGGGCGTGATCTTCGTGGCCGAGGGGTCGCCGAACCGGCTGAAGCCGCTGTTGGCGCAGGAGAAGAAGCGCACGGCCCGGCTCGTGGGTGACGTCCCGATCTACGACGTGATCATCGGCAACGGCGAGGGTGAGGTGCCGCTGTCGAAGCTCGAGCGTCATCTGACCAAGTTGCCGGCCAACATCACGGTCAAGCAGATGGACTCGCTGGAGTCGCGGCTGGCCGCGCTGGGCTCCAAGATCGGCCCCGCCGCGATGCCGAAGGGTCCGCTGCCGGCGCAAGCCAAGATGCGCGGCGTGCAGCGCACCGTGCGCCGGCGCTGACGTCCCGCGCGCCACACTTGCCACACCCGTCTCTGCCAGCCATCATTTGCTGCGGGCCGTCGAGCCCAAGGGGGGACGGGCCATGTGCACTGCGTGCGAGTGGGCGCCGCATTTCGCGGCGTTCGGCCGAAACAGCTCGGCCGGCCCACAGAAAGCCCAGCCGACGCGCCGCTCCGTTCTCCGCGCAGCCGCGGTGACGACGGGCCTGGTGGCGATGGCGACCGCGTGCGGGACGGGTTCGCAGGCCCCGGTCAGCACGACTGCGGGTGCCGAGCGCGCGCCCGACACCGTGTTCCACAACGGCCGCGTCTACACCCTCGCGACTGCTCAACCGTGGGCCGAGGCGGTCGCGGTCACCGGCACCACGATCAGCTACGTCGGCGACAGCGCGGGCGCGAAGGCGCTGGCCGGGCCGAACACGACGGTCATCGACCTGGGCGGCAAGCTGCTGATGCCTGGTTTCGTCGAAGGCCACACCCATCCGTTCCTCGGGTCGTTTTTGACCTCAGGCGTCGATCTGCAGGTGCCGACGCGCCAGGATGCTCTCGACGCGATCGCCGCGTACGCCAAGGACAACCCCGAGGGGCCCGTCCGCGGATTCGGCTGGCGCGTCGACATGTTCGGTCCGGAGGGACCCACCCGCGCCGACCTGGACCGGGTGCTCCCCGATCGTCCCGGCTTCTTCTTCGCGATCGACGGGCACAGCCTGTGGGCCAACAGCAAGGCTCTCGAGCTGGCCGGCGTGAATCGTGACACCCCGGACCCGGTCCCGGGATTCAGTTACTACGCCCGCGACGTGAACGGCGAGCCCACCGGATACGTCCTCGAGGTCAACGCCGTCCTCGGACTGGTCAACGCAGTGGAGCCGATCTCCCCGGAGACGATGGGGACCCTGGTGAGGGGGTGGTTGCCCAAGGCATCGGCGGCGGGCATCACCTCGGTCTTCGACGCGGGGGTTCCGCCGATCGGCGACGACCAGGCTGCGATCCTGCGGCTGTACACCGACATCGAGCAGGGCGGTCAGCTGCCGTTCCGGGTCGTCGCCTCGTACTCGGTGCGGGAAACGCCGGTCGAGGGCACCGTCGAACGGTTCACCGCGGTCCGCGACGAAGTGTCCAGCGAGCTGGTGACCGTGAGTGTCGTCAAGATCATCGGCGACGGCACCCAGGGTGGGTACACCGCGTGGCTGATCGAGCCGTACGCCGACAAGCCGGACTCGACCGGTGCGTCGCCCTTCACCGAACAGCAGTGGCATCAACTGGTGAGCGACGTCGACGCCGCCGGCTTCGACGTCCATATCCATGCCTGCGGCGAGCGCACGGCGCGCGTCGGGCTCGACGCCATCGAACGTGCGATCGCGGCCAACCCGCCGCGCGACCGGCGGCACACCGTCGCTCATCTGGTCTACCTCGAGGACAGTGACGCTCCGCGTTTTGCACAGCTCGGGGTGACCGCGCAGTTCTCGGCGAACTGGATGTCGGCGGACCCGGACACGATCGAGAACATGGGCGTCCGCTACGGGGCGCCGCGCAAGGATCTGCTCTATCGGCCGCAGGCCGTGCTGCAGTCAGGTGGCCGCATCTCGCTGGGCACGGATTGGCCGGCAGCGGGCTACTTCTCGACCTACAAGCCGCTGGATTCCATCCAGATCGGCGTCACCCGGCAGCTCATCGGCGATGCGAACGCCCCGGTCCTCGTCCCTGACGACCAGAAACTGACGGTCGAGGAGGCGGTGCACGCGAACACGCTCGGCGCGGCGTATCAGATCCGGCTGGACGACAAGGTCGGCTCAGTGGAGACGGGCAAGCTCGCGGATCTCATCGTCCTGGATCGCAACATCTTCGACATCGATCCTCACGACATCCACGCCGCGACCGTGACGACGACGATGATGAACGGCAAGATCGTCCACCAGGGTTAGCGCTTCACCACTGCGGTCTTGGTCGCGAGATCGTGCAGGCCGCGCAGGTCGGAGTCGGTGAACAACGCCGGGATCACCAGGGCGATCAGCACGCCACGCCCCAGCGCGCGACCGGTGCCGACGTGCAGCCGGGCGTCGACCGGCACCACCTTCAGACCGAGCGCCAGCTGGCCGGGCGAGAACCCGAAGAACCGCACCGAGGCCACGCCGAGCACGAACCACACGATCAGCTGCGTCGTCTGGATGGGAAGACTGATCAGATCCAGTGACGCGACGAGTGCCGCCAGGCCCAGGGCCATCAACCAGTCCACGATCAGCGCCGCGATGCGGCGACCGAAGCGGGCGATCGAGCCAGGGCCACTCTTCGGCAGGCCGAGTCGTTCACCCGGGTAGGTGCCGGGCTCGGGGGTGCCCGGTCCGGACAGCCACGAGCCGAGACCGGAACCGGACGTACGTGCCATAGGGCCAGGATAGTGTCGCGTCGGCGCGGACTGTCCGGGCCGCATGCGTAACGTCCACGCAACATGCGGTTGACGGCCGTGCAACATCGCGTCCATAGCGTCACGAGCGGGTTACCCAAGTGAAGGAGAGCACTCAGTGGCAGAAACGACCTCAGACGACATCTTCAAGCTGATCAAGGACGAAAACGTCGAGTACGTCGACATTCGGTTCTGCGATCTGCCGGGCGTCGTCCAGCACTTCTCGATCCCGGCCTCGGCGTTCGACGAGAGCGTGTTCGAGGACGGTCTCGCGTTCGACGGTTCGTCGGTGCGCGGCTTCCAGTCCATCCACGAGTCGGACATGATGCTGCTGCCCGACCCCGCCACCGCCCGCATCGACCCGTTCCGCGCCGCCAAGACGCTGAACCTCAACTTCTTCGTCCACGATCCGTTCACCCGTGAGGCCTACTCGCGCGACCCGCGCAACGTCGCCCGCAAGGCGGAGAACTACCTGGCCAGCACCGGCATCGCCGACACCTGCTACTTCGGCGCCGAGGCGGAGTTCTACATCTTCGACTCGGTCAGCTTCGACTCGAAGATGAACGGCACCTTCTACGAGGTGGATTCGGAGTCGGGTTGGTGGAACAGCGGCGAGCCGTTTGAGGCCGACGGCTCCCCCAACCGCGGCTACAAGGTCCGGCCCAAGGGCGGCTACTTCCCCGTCGCACCGTACGACCACTACGTCGACCTGCGCGACGAGATGTCGACCAACCTGATCAACGCCGGGTTCACCCTCGAGCGCGGCCACCACGAGGTCGGCACCGCCGGCCAGGCCGAGATCAACTACAAGTTCAACACGCTGCTGCACGCGGCCGATGACGTGTTGCTGTTCAAATACATCATCAAGAACACCGCGTGGGCCAACGGCAAGACCGTGACGTTCATGCCCAAGCCGCTGTTCGGTGACAACGGTTCCGGCATGCACGCCCACCAGTCGCTGTGGAAAGACGGCAAGCCGCTGTTCCACGACGAGTCCGGATACGCCGGGCTGTCGGACATGGCGCGCCACTACATCGGCGGCATCCTGCACCACGCGCCGTCGCTGCTGGCGTTCACCAACCCGACGGTGAACTCCTACAAGCGTCTGGTGCCGGGCTACGAGGCGCCGATCAACCTGGTGTACAGCCAGCGCAACCGCTCGGCGTGCGTGCGTATCCCGATCACCGGCAACAACCCGAAGGCCAAGCGCCTCGAGTTCCGTTGCCCGGACAGCTCGGGCAACCCGTACCTGGCGTTCGCGGCGATGCTGATGGCCGGCATCGACGGCATCAAGAAGAAGATCGAGCCGCTGTCGCCGGTCGACAAGGACCTTTACGAGCTCCCGCCGGAGGAGGCCGCCAACATCCCGCAGGCGCCCACGTCGCTGGCGGCGGTGATCGACAAGCTCGAAGAGGACCACGAGTACCTCACCGAGGGCGGCGTGTTCACCGAGGACCTGATCGAGACCTGGATCTCCTTCAAGCGGGAGAACGAGATCATGCCGATCCAGATCCGTCCTCACCCGTACGAGTTCTCGCTGTATTACGACGTGTAAGTCGAAACACTCCGCGACGACGACGCCCGCCCGGCACCCGCCGGGCGGGCGTTTCGCTTTTCCGGTGCCGGGGCAATCTGCCCGGCATGGCTGTGCGCGTCGGCGTGACGGGACCCACCGGGGAAATCGGCAAGGCGGCCATCGCGGCGCTGGAGGACGACCCCGGCGTCGAGGCCATCGTCGGGATGGCCCGCCGGCCGTTCGATCCCGCGGCCGAGCACTGGACGAAGACCACCTACCGGCAGGGCGACATCCTCGACCGTGACGCGGTCGACCAACTCGTCGCCGACGTCGACGTCGTCGTCCACCTCGCCTTCATCATCATGGGCACCCGCACCGACAGCGCGCGCGTCAATCTGGCCGGCACCCGCAACGTGTTCGAGGCGACCGTCGCCGCCGCCCGTCCCCGCCGGCTCGTCTACACGTCCTCGGTCGCCGCGTACGGCTACCACTCCGACAACCCGGTGCCGATCACCGAGGACGTCGCGCCGCGCGGGTCTGCCGAGCACTACTACTCCGAGCAGAAGGCCGCGTGCGAAGCCGCGCTGGCGGAGATCACGACGGGTTCCGATCTCGAGGTCTACGTGTTGCGGCCGTGCATCGTCGCCGGGCCCAAGGCGCCCGCCCTCGCCGATGCCATGCCGTGGAACAAGCTGCCCGGTCTCGTGCGACGCATCTCGGCGGCCCTGCCGGTTCTGCGGCCGTTCCCCGATCCGGGCACGCCGTTGCAGCTCGTGCACCACGACGACGTCGCGTCCGCCATCGCGCTGGCGGTCACGACGCAGACCGCGCCACCTGGCGCCTACAACATCGCCGGCGACGGCGTCGTGTCGATGTCGCAGGTCGGCGACGCATTCGGGGCATTGCCGATCAGGGTGCCTCGCGCCGCGGCGGTCGTGACGTCGGAAGTCCTGTCCGCGCTGCCCTTCGTCCCGTCGGCATTGGAGTGGCTGCACGCCGGGCGCACGTCGGTGGTGATGGACACCGAAAAGGCGAAGTCCGCACTGGGCTGGCGTCCCCGCTACACCTCGGAGGAGACGCTGGACGCGCTCGCCAGCACGCTGCACTGATCATCCTCACAGCTCGATCTGGTGTCGATCAAAGGCGCTGCGGGTAGAAACGAGCGGTGACAGATGTAGCCGAGAAGGTGAATCCTCCCGAGCAGATGGACATCCGCTCGCGGAACCTCGTGTTCACCGCGGTCGTCCTCGGTATGTTGCTGGCCGCACTCGACCAGACCATCGTCGCGACCGCACTGCCCACCGTCGTCGCCGATCTGGGCGGCGCCGGTCATCAGGCCTGGGTGGTCACCAGCTACCTGCTGGCGTCGACGATCGTCACCGCCGTGGTCGGCAAACTCGGCGACATCTTCGGACGCAAGAAGGTGTTCCAGGTCGCGGTGCTGCTGTTCCTCGTGGGCTCGGTGCTGTGCGGGCTGGCGCAATCGATGGGCATGCTCGTCGCCTCGCGGGCGCTGCAGGGTCTCGGCGGCGGCGCGATCACGGTGACCGCGGTCGCCGTCATCGGCGAGGTCATCCCGCTCCGTGAACGTGGGCGCTACCAGGGTGCTCTGGGTGCGGTGTTCGGTGTCACGACGGTGATCGGCCCCCTGCTGGGTGGGCTGTTCACCGACCATCTGAGCTGGCGCTGGGCATTCTGGATCAACGTTCCGGTGGCGGTGGTCGTGCTCGGAATCGCGGCAGTCGCCATCCCCGAACTCGCGCGCACCGCGCGGCCGGTGCTCGACTACGCCGGCATCGTGCTCGTCGGCCTCGGGGCGGCCGGGCTGACGCTGGCGACCAGCTGGGGCGGCACCACGTACCCGTGGGGGTCGGTGACCATCATCGGGTTGTTCGTGGTGTCGGTGGCGGTTCTGGTGGCGTTCGTGTTCGTCGAACGCCGCGCCGCGGAACCGATACTGCCGATCCGGCTGTTCGGCAATCCGGTGTTCACGGTGTGCTGCGTGCTGTCGTTCGTGGTGGGGTTCGCGATGCTGGGCGCGCTGACGTTCCTTCCGACGTTCATGCAGTTCGTCGACGGGGTGTCCGCGACGGAGTCGGGGTTGCGGACCCTGCCGATGGTGCTGGGCCTGCTGGTCACGTCGCTGAGCAGCGGTGTCATCGTCGGGCGGACGGGCCGCTACAAGATCTTCCCGATCGCGGGCACGGCGATCATGGCACTGGGCTTCGTGCTGCTGTCTCGTATGGATGCCGACACGTCGACGCTCGTGGAATCGCTGTATCTGCTCGTGCTCGGCGCCGGCATCGGGTTGAGCATGCAGGTGTTGGTGCTGGTCGTGCAGAACACGGTCGACTTCACCGACCTCGGGGTCGCCACATCTGGCGTCACGTTCTTCCGCACGATCGGCAGCTCGTTCGGTGCGGCGATCTTCGGATCCTTGTTCGCCAACTTCCTCGGCGACCGGCTGCCCGCGGCGATGGCGAGCAGCGGGGCGCCACCGGAGGCGGCGACCTCGCCTCAGGCATTGCATCGACTGCCGCAGGACATCGCAGCGCCGATCATCGACGCGTACGCGGATTCGCTGAGCCGCGTGTTCTTGTTCGCGGCGCCGTTCGCTGTGGTGGGGTTGGTGTTGGCGTTGTTCCTCAAGCAGGTACCGCTGCGCGACGCCGCGGCCGCTGGCAGCACCGATATGGGCGAGGGCTTCGGCATGCCGACGACGGCGACGCCGGAGAAGCTGCTCGAGGTGGCGGTCGGCCGGTTGCTGCAGCGCAGCAACGGCGTGGATCTCGATGGGGTGGCCCGCGCGGCGCGCAGCCGACTGGATGTGCCGCGGCTGTGGGCGACGATTCAGGTGTACAGGTACGCCGCCGCCACGGGCGCGGCGCATCTCGAGGACATCGCCGAGGAGCGGCGTGTACCTCCGCAGATTCTCGAGCCCACGTTCAATCGACTGGTCACCGAGGGTTTTGCCACCCGCGTCGGGGATGCGTACTCGCTCACCGCCGCGGGCGCGGCCGAGGTGAACCACGCCCGTGACGTGATTGCGTCATGGATCACCGACATGCTGGCCCAGTCGCCTGATTTCGAGGGCCGACCCGACCGTCTCCAGGTGCAGGGGGCGCTGGACCGGCTCGCGCGCAGTGTGCTGCTCGAGCGGCAGACCCCGCGGACGGAAACACGCCCGATGAAGTTGGGCTCGCCTCCACGACCACCGGTGTCCGACGTCCCGACCACGCGAATGCGCGCACTGTCCGCGCCGCCGGCGGCCGAGCCGCCGACCCGTCCGTTCCGTTCGCACGCGTCGATGCCCAGCGATCCCCCCGCCCGCTATCCGGACCGCGGTCCGCTCCGTTAGGCTGCGCGTATGACTCAACGACTCGACGCCCGGCTGTCGGCGTACTCCTCCCCTGTCCTGAGCATCTTCCGCATCGTGACCGGGGTGGTCCTGCTGCTGCACGGCACCATGAAGGTGTTCGGCTGGCCGCTGGGCACGGCGGTTCCCGCCGGCACGTGGCCGTTCTGGTTCGCCGGAATCCTGGAGATCGTCCTCGGCGCGCTGATCACCGTCGGTTTCTTCACCCGGATCGCCGCGTTCATCGCCTCGGGCGAGATGGCGGTGGCCTACTTCTGGCAGCACTGGGCGATCTTCAGCGGCGCACCCGCGAGCTTCTGGCCGTTCGATCCCCAGATGGGCGGCAACGGCGGCGAGTTGGCGGTCCTGCTGTGCTTCGCGTTCCTGTTGTTGGCAACGACCGGCGGGGGCACCTGGTCGGTCGACGGGCGACGACGAGGCACGCTCGCCACGCGGCGCTGACATCGCGTTTGCCCCCGGCGCCGCCCTGCTAGCGAACACATGTGGCATCCGGGTTTGCAGACACGCGGAAAAGATTCGCTGAACGCCACGTTATTTCGTTGCTGAGGTCCCTAGGATGACCCGATATTGACCAGGTTGGCAATTGTCGGGGGGAATTCACTGTGGGGTCTTCGAAGTACATCGGCAGGATCGGCGCGCTGGCGTTCGCGCTCGGCATCGGCATCGGCATCGGCGCGACACCGGGCGTTGCCTGGGCCGACGAATCGAGTGACAGCACACCGTCGGTGAGCGCGAACACGGACTCGACGGCGGCATCCGGCAACGGCGGGACGGGCGCCGACAAGCCGACTCGCAACAGCCGCAAAGCCCAGCGGGCCGGAAAAGACGACACCGAGACCGACACCGAAACAGGCGACAGGCCGTCCCGGCACCGTCCGCTGCGCGCCGTCCGCGAGGACGCACCCGTGAAGACCCCGAAGGTCGAGCGCACGCGCGTGCGCACACCTGACGCGGACGACGAGTCAGAGTCGACACCGACGGTCGCGTCGGCGCCGGAGAAGGTCGTCGCCCCGGCGGCCGAGGTGCGCCTCGTACCTGTCGATGTCGTCGCCCCGGCGACCGACACCGCGGAGCGCGCCACCGCGACCACCCGCGTCCGGCTCAGCGAATTGCTGTCCTCGGTTCTGACCCCGAAGGACGCCCCGGTGGCACCGGTCGCATCGCCGGCCATGTGGGTGCTGGCCGCAGCCGCACGGCGTCAACTCGGCCAGTCCGAGCACGTGCACATGGCCGCACTGCGGTCAGACATCGTGGCCGAGCAGCCGGTGGTCAATCCGCCCGACGAGACCGGCGAGGTGACCGGCGAAGTCGTCGTCCCCGGTGCCGCCACAGCGGTGGCCAGTGGGCCCGGCAAAGGCACGGTCACCGTCTCAGTCGACGGTGACACCGTGTCGTTCGAGTACAACCCCACCAAGCAGGCCCGCCACGCCGCCGCCGCGGTCGGCGCCGACCCCGCGCTCAAGTCCGACAGCTTCGTCCTCACGATCGTCGACGGCGCCGGCGACGTCACCACCGTGCCGATCACCGTCGAGGTCGCGCCGGCGAATGCCGCCCCGGTCGTCTCGGTGTCGAGGCCGCGCCTATCGCCGTTCGGCGACGGCGAGGTCCGTGTATCGGTTCGCGTGCGCGACTTCGACGGTGACGCCTACGCGTACTCGCTGTCTCCGACGGCCAAGGGCGGCACCCTCACGATCGACGAGGTCGGTCACATTTCGTACCTGCCGACCGCCGCGGCACGGCATGCCGCTGCGGCTGCCGACGCAACCGAGGCGGACAAGACCGACACGTTCGACGTGACGGTGACCGACGGCTACGGCGGTGTGACGACGGTGACGCTCACGGTGCCGATCAAGCCCGACAACGTCGACCCCGACGTCAAGGTGCGCACCAGGACATCGCCGTTCAGCGACAAGGTGACCGGCGTCGTCATCGCGAAGGACCCCAACGGGGATCCCCTGAGCTACGAGGTCAGTGGCACCAACAAGGACGGCACCGTCGTGATCGACGAGCGTGGGCGGTTCACCTACACACCGTCGGCTGCAGCCCGCCACGCGGCGTCCGCCGACAACGCCTCGCAGCTCGACAAGCAGGACAGCTTCGTCATCACCGTCACCGACGAGCACGGCGGCATCACCAAAACCCTTGTGACCGTGACGGTCAAGCCCGCCAACGTGGCGCCCACATCGGCGTCGGTCAAGGATGTCTTCACCAATCCGAACACCGGCGTGGTCACCGGTGCGGTCACCGCGGTCGACGCCGACGGGGACTCGTTCACCTATGGGTCCGTGTCCAAAACCCGCAAGGGCACCGTCTCGATCGCCGAGGACGGCACGTTCGTCTACACACCGTCGGACGCCGCACGCGCGGCTGCGAGCCGGCCGTTCGCACCGCGGGGGGCCAAGATCGACAGCTTTCGGGTGACCATCGACGACGGCCACGGCGGCACCACCACGCTGACCGTGCGGGTCGGGATCGCCCCGCTGGGCGGGGAGAATCAGGCTCCCGTCGACGGCACGTTCACCGCGGGTACACCGAATGTGTTCTCCGGCAAAGTGACCGGGACGGTGACGGCCACCGACCCAGACCAGGATCCGTTGTCCTACAGCGGAACCGGACTCACTCCCAAGGGCAGCGTCGTCGTCAATGCCGATGGCACGTTCACCTTCACCCCCAGTGATGCGGCGCGCCACCAGGCCGGCGCGGACAACGCCACCGAGCAGGACAAGGTGGACACCTTCGTCGTCACGGCGTCGGACGGATTCGGGGGCACATTGGCGGTCCCGGTGACGGTGTCGATCAAGCCGTCGGTGAACAGGGCGCCCTCGCAGCTGTCCTACACCTCCGACACCGACGAGGCGACGGGACTGGTGAGTGGACAGGTCACCGCCAAAGATGCCGACGGCGATCTGCTCACCTACGCGGGCACCGCGGTGACCGACAAGGGAAGCGTGGTCGTCACCAGCGCAGGCGGATTCACCTACGTGCCGACCGACGCCGCGCGCGCGGCGGCAGGTGCACCGAAGGCGCCGCTGTCGGACAAGCGGGATGCGTTCGTCGTCACCGTCGACGACGGCCATGGCGGCACGTCGGACATCACGGTGCGGGTCACGATCGTGCCGACGACGATGGTGTCAGTCCTCTAGCCCCGTGTCCGCCCGGAAGCGGCGCATGCCGTCGATCTTCTGCTCGAGCGTGGCGTCCGGACCGCTGTAGAACATCCACGGCATCGTGATGATGCCGGTGACGCCGCCCGCTTCCGCGCGGGCATAATGCTCGGGTAGGAAGGCGTCGCTGAGTGGGGTGATCACCTCGAAACCGGCCATGTCCGAGCCGCTTTCGGCACGGATGCGACGCAGGGTGGCGATCCGTTCCAGAGCCTGGTCGGTGGTGATGAGGTCGCCGATCCAGCCGTCGTGACGGGCGGCGCGGCGCAGCGCGATGTCGGACAGTCCGCCGACGTAGATCGGGATCGGCGGCGGCGTGGGTTCCATCTCCATGCGGGGCGCGGTGTAGAACTCACCGGAGTGTTCGGTCCAGCCGGGCGACCACAGCGCCTTCATCAGCTCGAGCATCTCGTCGGTGCGCTTCCCCCGCCGTTCGAAACGCTGGCCGAGCAGCTCGAATTCCTCACGGCACCAACCCACTCCGATGCCCAGCTCGAGCCGGCCGCCAGCCAGGACGGCCGCGGTGCCGATCGCTTTGGCCGCCGAGTACGGGTCCCGCATCGCGGGCAGGTAGACCGTCGTCACGAAGCGCAGCCGGGTGGTCTGCAAGGCGATGGCGCCGATCATCACCCAGGGGTCCGGCCAGTCGGTGAAGGCCTCCCAGCGGCGGCTGCCGTCCTCGGTGTAGGGATACGGGGTCTGCAGGGTTTCGAGGTTGACGACGTGATCGGGGATGCCGATGCCGTCATAGCCGAGTTCGTCTGCGGCGCGGGCGACCTCGATGGCCTCGCGGGTGTCCTGGAAGGCGATGGAGACGTAGGTTTTCACGCGGCGATCAGCCCGCGTCTCGGGCCCACGCGGGCAGGATGAACACGCCCTCGGCCTCGACGGTCGCGCCCTCGTCGTCTTTGAGGTAGCCGCGGGCGAAGGTCTTCGCACCCTCGATGCGTTCGACGAATCCTTCGGCCCGCAACGGTCCCAGCGGGGTGCCGCGCAGATATCGGAGGCTGATGGTGCCGGTGTACTTCGGCAGGTTCAGGCCCTGGCTGGCCACTTCCCCGAGGAGGTGGTCGAGCAGAAGTGCGCAGACACCCCCGTGCACCCACCCCGGCGGGCCTTCGTAGGCGGGGCCCAGGGTGAACTCGCTCCAGTAGCTGCCGTCGTCGTCACGGTGGACTTCCATGGGCGGCGCGATGGCATTGCGCAGTCCGATGGCGGGATTGCCCCAGACGACGGCGCGGCCGGTGTCGGCGTGGCGCAGTGTCGTTCGCTTCGTGCGCAGGCGTTGCTCGAGCAGTGAATGCGCTTCCTCGAGGTGTTCGAGGGCGAGCAGGACCGTGGAGTCGTCGACGTCGGTGTGGATGCCCACGTCGATGAGGGCGCGCAGGGCATCGGTCAGCGGGTCGAAGCGCCGCCGGTGCTCCTCGTACTCCTCCGCGCTGATCGTGTCGAACGTGAAGTCCATCTATGTTTCTTAGCACTGACACCTGTCCAGCTGATGCCCGGGCTGCAGTCATTTGCCAAATCAAGCTTGGCAAACTCGAGGGTTTCCCCCTATTGCCTTCGCCGCAGTGCTTGACTGACCATCGATACGGCCATCCGCGTGGCCGTCACTTCGGGGGAAGGCACTGACCAATGGGGTACGCGAAGCATGTCGGACGGGTCGGGGCGTTGGCAGTGGCCCTCGGGGTGGGCTTTGGTGTAGGCGGCAGTCCCGCCGTTGCGATTGCCGATGACACCACAAACAGTGTGGACTCGCCAACGAACAATAATTCGCCAGCCGCAGAGCAGAACACGGTTGCGCCGGAGGGTCCGAACGACGAGGGCGACCTGGCCGACGACGACGGTGGCGATCCTCCCGCCGTCGAGGACAACGACGACCTCGAAAGCGTCGACGATCCCTCGGCTCCCACGCTCCACACGGACGTCGATCCCGATGCCGATGCCGATGTCGATGCGTCGGCGGTAGACACCGACGCGGTTGTGCACACCACGCGAACTCCGCGCAAGCACGCGCCGGAGCGGACAATGTCGCGTCCCGAGTCCGCACCGGCGCCCCGCGTCCAGTCCGAGGCCACGCCCCGCCACCTGAAGTTGACCCCGCCTGCACCTGCCACGCCACCACCCCCGGCCTCGCCAACTGCCGCCGCACCAGTGCTCACCCCACTGGCAGTCACCACGCTCGGCACCCCGCCGCCCGTCGAGCCGCCACAAGAGACGACGGCAATGTCGTTGTCCTCGGTGCTGGCGCCGCTGTTCGGAGCCGACGGCTCAGGGGCCCCCGTCGAGACCCCGGCACTGTGGGTGCTACTGGCCGCCGCCCGGCGCCAGCTCGGGCCGAATGGCCGCCGGTTGGCACCCGACTCCGCTGGACTGCTTTCTGCTGCCGCGGCGGGCAACTCGAACCCCGCTGCAGGCACTCCGATCGTCAACGCACCGAACGATTCTGGCGTCGTCACCGGAAGTGTGGCTGTGACCGATGTCGACGGCGACCCGTTGAGCTACACCGCCACCAAGCCAGCCAAGGGTGCCGTCTCCGTCACGCGAACCACCACAGGTTATTCCTTCAGCTACACCCCGACGCCCGCGGCCCGGCATGCCGCGTCCGCCGCGAATGCCGGCGCAGCGGCCAAGCAGGACAGCTTCACGATCACGGTCAGCGACGGCAAGGGCGGCACCGTGGCCGTCCCGATCACCGTGCAGATCAAGCCGGCCAATGCGGACCCGACCGCCACGGCCAGCGCGAGCCCGGGCTTGATCACCTCGAATGTCTACGGATCGGTCAAGGCGAAAGATGCCGACAAGGACACTCTCACGTACACGGCGTCACCGACCGCCAAGGGCGGCGAGGTCACGCTGTCGAGCAATGGCTCTTTCACCTATAAGCCCTCCGACGCTGCACGCCATGCAGCGTCTGCCAACAACGCTTCGGCGGCCGACAAGACAGACACCTTCACCGTGACCGTCGCGGACGGGCACGGCGGACTGGCAACGGTCCTGGTTTCCGTCCCGATCGAACCGGCGAACGTCAAGCCCAGCGGGCTCAAGTCGACCGATGTGTTCACGAACCCGAACAGTGGGAAGGTCACGGGCAAGATCACCGCGGTCGACAAGGACGGCGATTCGTTCACCTACGATGTGCCGGCCACCACCGCCGAGGGCGCGGTGACCATCAATGCCGATGGCACGTTCACGTACACGCCGACGGCTGCAGCCCGCACGGCGGCCAGTAAGAAGAACGCGCCGTTCTGGGACAAGAGCGACAGCTTCAAGATCACCGTGAACGACGGACACGGCGGCACGACGACGCTGACCGTCAAGGTGAACATCGCACCTCTCGGCCATGTGAATCAAGCGCCTGGCAACCCGACTCTTGTTGTCGGCCAGCCAGATCCGGTGACCGGTAAGGTGGCCGGCACCATCACCACGACCGATCCTGAGCGCGATGTCCTCACCTTCGCCGGCCCCGTCGCGAATGCCAAGGGCACCGTCGAAATTCAGCCGGACGGTTCGTTCGTCTTCACGCCCACCGACGCTGCGCGCCATCAGGCCTCGGCGATTAACGCGACCACCGCGGACAAGCAGTACTCGTTTGCGGTGACGGTCACCGACGGCTTCGGCGGCTCGGTGACGGTTCCGGTGACGGTGCCGATCAGTCCGTCGACGAACAACTCCCCCACCAGCGGCGGCTACAGCAGCAGCACCGACGGCAACGGCAAGATCACCGGCACCGCCACAGCCACCGACGCCGACAGCGACAAGCTGACCTACAGCGGCAGCATCACCACCGGCAAAGGCACCGCCGTGGTCAACCCCGACGGCACGTTCACCTACACCCCCACCGACGCCGCCCGCCACAACGCTGCCGCCATAAATGCCAGCGCCGCAATCAAATCCGATAGCTTCACCATCACCGTCACCGACGGACACGGCGGTACTGCCACCATCCCGGTGACGGTAACCATCCTGGGCGCCAACGCCGACCCGACAGGCGGCGCCTACACCAGCACCACCGACACCAACGGAAAAGTCACCGGCACCGCCACAGCCACCGACGCCAACAACGACGCCCTCACCTACAGCGGCAGCATCACCACCGGCAAAGGCACCGCCGTCGTCAACCCCGACGGCACGTTCACCTACACCCCCACCGACACCGCCCGCCACAACGCTGCCGCCATAAATGCCAGCACCGCAACGAAAACCGACAACTTCACCATCACCGTCACCGACCGACACGGCGGTAGCACCACCATCCCCGTCACCATCACCATCCTCGGCAAGAACGCCCCACCAGCAAGCACCGGCGCGAGCTTCGGAACCCCCAATTCATCCGGCGTGCTGGCCGGGTCACTGAACGTCACCGACACCGATAGCGACGCGCTGGTGTACACCGTTGTGAGCCAGGGGTCAAAAGGCACTGTTGCGCTGAACAATGACGGTACCTTTACGTACACTCCCAAGCCGCTGGAACGGTTGGCTGCCTACCTTTCGCCTGGCACCGACGTCGACAGCTTCACCGTGACAGTGAACGACCAACACGGCAAGACAATCACACTCACGGTGGACAATGTCCCTGTCTCAGCGGCGATCGCTGCGCTGGTCGGTACGCAGACACAGTCGGGCGAGCTGCGCAGCGGAGCTGTCAAAGGCCCCGACGGCAAGTACTACCTGACCATCGACAAAGGCACCAACGGGACGCGCATCATCGTCGTCGACCCGGCACATCCCGCCTCCCCCACCCTCCTCGATACCGGTGGCCAATTCGCTTACGGCGGTGTCGTCTTCGACACCAGCGGCAAGGGTTACCAGATCACCTTTGACTCGTCAGGCGGCAGCTACCACTCCTACGTGTCCGTCATCGATCCGACGAACCTCGCCAATCCGACGCTCGTTGACATCGGCGAAGGTCAGCCGGCCGACAACATCTATCGCGCCGCAGATGGAAACTACTACTTGAGTACTGCGACGAGTACCAACGCTTATCTAGTTCGGATCAATCCTGCCGATGCAGCGCATCCCAAGATCTTCGACGTGGGCCCTGGGCGGACGAGCTACTACCGGCCCACCGTCGCCGGCGACGGAACGTTGTACGTCACGACTTTCACCGAAGGGGTTGGGACTGGCGAGCAGTACAGCGGATATCGCGTCCGCGTCGTCCACGTCGATCCCAACGGTGCTGGCCAGCCCGTCATCGTCTCGGCCGGACCCGGGCAGCCGTATGGCAGCCCGCTCGTCCAGCCTGACGGCACCGTGTTACAGCAGAGCTACACGTACTCCTACGGATATGTCAACGGTACCTACCAAACCACTTACACCAACTACCTCTCGGTGATCACACCGGCGCATCCCACCGAGGCTGCCGTCATCGCATTTCCCGCCAGCTCGTCGAACTCGATTTCGTTGTCCAGCACCACTTACGCCGCCGATGGTTCGCTGTTCGTCAGGACTTCTTCGTACCAGGGCGCGAATACGAGACAAGAGTTCCTACACGTTGTTTCGGCAACCAGCCCCACGGATGCCGTGACCATCGCGGTCCCTGGCATATACGGCGGGTCCACTCCGACGTTCGGCCCTGACGGCACGGCGTATGTCACGTCTTATACGCAGAATCCGAGCGGCGACTACACCTACTTCCTGACGGTAGTGCCAACAGGTGACCCCCAATCGGCGGCGAGTGTCACCCTGCCGGGCACCCCCTACGACACTGCCCGCGTCTTTGCCTCCGACGGAACCACTTTCGTCACGTCATCGAAACCCGTCAGCAATAACGGCACCACCACCTACACCAATTACCTGACCACGATTCATGCAGAAGATCCCTCCCATCCGACAACGGTCAACATCGGCGCCACCTCATACCCGCTGACCGTCTACGGCGCCACCGACGATGCCGTGATGCTGGCAACCGGGTATTCCACTAGCACGATCACAGTCGTCACTGTGGATCGGGACGGCTCCGCTGCGCCCGTCTCAGTGACGTTGCCCGGAAACCAAGTGAGTCGGCTCGCATTCGGCGCGACTGGAGTTCTCTACGCGGTGACGTTCACAAGGAGTACGACCAATGGCACGAGCCAGGATTCAGGCTGGGCGGTCAGCGCCATCGACTCACAGCATCCGAGCGTCGTGACCACTGTCAATGTGTCGTCCTACTACAGCAATCTGGCCGTCAGCCCAAAGGGGGATGCCTATCTGCAGATTGCCACCACCGGCAACAGCAGTAGCACCTACGCGACCAATTTCATCGTGTTCAAGGCCGGCGACCCCTCGCACCCGGTCACCGTCTCGATTCCCGGCCTGCCGTTCGGCAACTTGACACTCGCCGCCGACGGCCGGGCCGTACAAGGCACGTACAACTCGACCGCTCGCACGGTGTCGTGGAACCTCATCGACCCAATAGTATTGAGCACAAATGTGATTCGCACATTGTCGGGCGATTACGAGAGCTTCACCGTGACGGGCCCCGACGGCAAGAGCTACCAGACGATCGACGGGGGTACCGATGGCACGCGCGTGGTCGTCCTCGACCCGGCCAACCCCACCGCGCTCACGATCATCGACACCGGTGCGCAAAACGCCTACGGTAACGTTGTTTTCGCCGTGGACGGAAAGGCGTACCAGGCCAGTTACGGCACCACGAACGGCTCGATGCGAACGTACGTGAGCGTGATCGACCCGAACAATCCGACTAGCCCGACGGTCGTGGAACTGGGCGTCGGACAGCCATCAAGCAGCCTGTTGCTCGGTGCTGATGGCAATCTCTGGATTCCTCTGAACACCTCGTCCACCTCACAGGCCAGTCTGGTCCGTATTGATCCTGCGAGCCCGTCAAGCCCGACCGTGTACAACGCGGGCAGCGGATTCATCTACGGAAACGTGACATTCGGCAAGGACGGAAAGCTGTATCTCGTCACCTACACGGGTTCAGGCGCCACCGCCCAAACCAGGATCGTCCGAATCGACCCGGCTCATCCGACGCAGCCGACGGTCATCACGGGTGCCGCAGGCGCGCCGACATCGACGGTCACTTTTGATGCTGGCGGCACGGCGTCTGTGGTGACGGCTGTCTACAACGGGACGGGATTCACCAATAGGCTGACGCTCGTTGCCCCTGGCCAGGCCACGGCGACGGTGATCGATCTGCCGGGAACCAACTACTACAACCCGACGGTCACCACCACGTACGACTCCAACGGAGTCATGTACGTGCAGCATCATCAGGACTACAACGGCTACCCGTATTACCTGACGGTCGTCGATCCTGCCAACCCGGTCGCAGCCTTCATCACGGTCATGCCAGGACGCCCGGATTCGTCGATTGTTTTCGGAACGGACGGCACCGGTTACCTCACCTCGGAAGACTACGTGAATGGTAAGTACGTCTTGTCGGTCAGCGTGATCGACGCCGAGGCGGGGCACGTGAGCCACATACCCCTGGCCACCGGGCAGAACGCATCGGCAGGCAATCCCATCATCGGACCGGACGGAACCGCCTACGTGGTGTCGTACGCCAGCAACGGCGGCGGGTACGCCTATGAGCTCACCGTCATCGATCCGGAGAGTCCCTCGCACCCGACAAACGTGGCGTTGCCGTCCTACCCGTCCTCACAGCCCACGTTCAGCCCGGATGGCACTGCCTACTTCACCAGCCTGACCCCTGGCTCGACAAGCTACAACTACATCGCGCACGTCACCGTAGTCGAGCCGAAGGATCCCTCGTCAGCGGTGACCGTCGACCTCGAAGACGAGGTGTACTACTACTACGGAACAAGCGTGCTGACCGCGAACGACGAAGTAGCCCTTGTATCCGCCAACAACCGCATCACCGTTATTCGGCGCGATGATCCGACCAACACAACGACACTTACCGTGCCAGGAGCCGACTACTACTCCGGCGTGGTCGCCAACGGCGGCGTAGCGTACTTGACGGCGTCGGCGTTAGAATACGTTTCGGGTCAGAACCCGTACACGACATCGGTACTGGTGGTCGACGCAGCCGATCCGGACCATCCCGCGATCGTCACAATCCCGGGTAGCCCCGGCGGGACTGTGATCATCGGCGACGACGGCACAGTGCTTCAGCCAGTCATCGATGAGGTCGCTGGCACCGTATCGTTGGCGATCATCAAGACGGCGACCGCTGTGTCGCAAGGCGCCTCGCCTCTCTAACCGAACACCTTGCGCACCACAGCCTTCGCGCGCCGGGTGACCCGCAGATAGTTGTCGAGGAACTCTCCGCCGTCGCCTTCGGGCCAGCCGGCGGCCACCGCGACGGCGTTGAGCAGCTTGCCCGGCCCCGGCAGCTGGTCGGTCGGCTTGCCGCGGACCAGCACCAATGCGTTGCGGGCCCGGGTCGCGGTCAGCCACGCGTCGCGCAGCAGCTCGATGTCTCCTTCGGCGATCAGTTCGGCGGCGCCGATCGCGTTCAGCGTGTCCAGCGTCGAGGTGGTGTGCAACGCGGGGATCTTGTGCGCGAACCGCAATTGCAGCAGCTGCACCGTCCACTCGATGTCGGCGAGCCCGCCGCGACCCAGCTTGGTGTTGGTGTTCGGGTCGGCGCCGCGGGGTAGGCGTTCGGCGTCCACGCGCGCCTTGATGCGCCGGATCTCCTGCACCGCCTCGACCGACACCCCGCCCGCGGGATACCGGGTCTTGTCGATCATCAGCAGGAAGCGCTCTCCCAGTTCCATATCGCCGGCCACCCGGTGGGCCCGCAGCAGCGCTTGGATCTCCCACGCCTGCGCCCATTGCGAGTAGTACGCCTCATAGGACGCGAGCGTGCGCACCAGCGGGCCATGGCGGCCTTCGGGTCGCAGGTTGGCGTCGACTTCCAGCGGCGGGTCGGCTCCCGGGGTGCCGAGCCGGCCGCGAACCTGTTCGGCCACCGTCACAGACCACTTCACCGCGACCGATTCCTCGACACCGGCGTGTGGTTCGCACACGAACATGACGTCGGCGTCCGAGCCGTAGCCGAGTTCACGCCCGCCGAGGCGGCCCATGCCGATCACCGCGATACGTGCCGGCGGCCCGTGCGCAGGGGTGTTCGCCCGGATCACCGCGTCGAGGGCGGCCTGCAGCACCGCGACCCACATCGACGTCAGCTGCGCGCACACTTCGGTGACCTCGAGCATGCCGAGCAGGTCGGCCGACGCGATGCGGGCCAGTTCACGACGACGCAGGGAGCGGGCCGCCGCGATCGCGCGGACCGGATCACTGTGCCGGGCCGCCGAGGCGACCAGGGAGCCTGCCACCCCGTCGGTATCGACGTCGCAGAGTTTCGGACCGTTGGGCCCGTCGGCGTAGAGCTGGATCACCTCGGGCGCTCGCATGAGCAGCTCCGGCACGTATGCCGAGGTGCCGAGGACGTGCATCAATCGCTTGGCCACGGCACCCTCGTCACGAAGCGTCGCCAAATACCATCGCTGGTCGGCCAGTTCGTCACTGAGCCGGCGGTAGTTGAGCAGACCGGCGTCGGGATCGGGGGTGTCGGACAGCCAGTCCAGCAGGGTCGGCAGCAGCACCTGCTGCACCCGGCCCCGCCGGCCGCCGCTGCTGGTCAGCGCCGCCAGGTGTGTCAGTGCGCTCTGTGGCCCCTCGTAACCCAGTGCGGCGAGCTGCCTTTCGGCCGACTCGGTGCTCATGACCTCGGAGATCCCGAGCGCCGTCTCACCGACCGATTCCAGCAGCGGCTGATAGAAGAGCTTCGCGTGCAGCCGTGACACGCGATGGCTCTGCCGCTTGAGTTCTTCGCGCAGCACCCCGAGCGCGTCGTGCCGGCCGTCGGGCCGGACGTGTGCCGCACGGGCCAGCCAGCGCATCGCCTCGTCGTCATCGTCCTCGGGCAGCAGGTGGGTGCGCTTGAGACGCTGCAACTGCAGACGATGTTCGAGGAGGCGGAGGAACTCGTAGGACGCGGTCATGTTGGCTGCGTCGTCCCTGCCGATGTATCCGCCGTCGCCGAGGGCGGCCAACGCGTTCACCGTGGACGCCACGTGCAGGGACTCGTCCTGCCGTCCGTGCACCAATTGCAGGAGTTGCACGGCGAATTCGACGTCGCGCAGACCTCCGGTGCCCAGCTTCAGTTCGCGCGAGCGCACTCCCGCGGGGACCAGCTCCACGACGCGTCGGCGCATGGCCTGCACGTCGGGCACGAAATCCTCACGCTCGCTGGCGGTCCACACCATCGGCATCAGCGCCTCGACGTAGCGGCGGCCGAGGTCGGCATCCCCCGCGGCGGGCCGAGCCTTGAGCAGCGCCTGGAATTCCCAGGTCTTGGCCCAACGCTCGTAGTAGGCGACGTGGGAATCGAGGGTGCGCACCAGCGGACCCTGTTTGCCTTCGGGGCGCAGCGCCGCGTCGACTTCGAAGAAGGCGTCCGACGCCAACCGCATCATCTCGCCGGCGATGCGGGTGGCCAGCGCCAGCCGGCTGTGCGAGCCGTCGTCAGAGACGAAGATGACGTCGACGTCGCTGACGTAGTTCAATTCGCGCGCGCCGCATTTGCCCATGGCGATCACCGCGAGCGCGGGCGGCTCGTCCTCCCCGCACACGGAGCGCGTGGTGACGTCCAGCGCCGCCTGCAGCGCCGCGTCCGCGAGGTCCGACAGGTGCTCGGCGACGACGGTGAACGGCAGCACCGGCTCGTTCTCGACGGTCGGCGCCACGTCGAGGGCGGCCAGCACCAGCAACCGATCGCGATACAGGGTACGCAGCGCCGGCGTGGCAGCCGGTGCCCCGCTTACCTTTTCGGTCGCCTGCGCGAACATTTGCGCCAGCTCGGCGATGCTGGGCAGGCGCACCCGTCCCGCCAGCAGGCGCCAGGACTGCGGATTGGCCACCAGATGATCGCCCAGGGCCAGCGAGGAACCGAGGACGGCGAACAACCGGCCCCGCAGCGCCTTGTCGGTCAGCAGTGCTGCGTCGAGTTCAGCCCAGTCGCGACCGAGCGCCTCGGAGAGCCGGATCACGGCGCGCAGCGCGCTGTCGGCGTCGGGGGCTCGGGAGAGCGACCAGAGCAGCTCGACGTGGGCGTCGGTGTTCCAGCCCAGCCGATCGAGGTCGGCTTGCGCGGTCTTCTCGACAAGCCCGAGACGGCCGACGCCGGGCAGCTTGGGACGCTGCGTCGCGGGTTTGGCCATACCGGTGAATCTAGCCGGGGCCGTCCGCAGTTAGAGCGACAGGTAGTTCTTCAGCTCGAACGGCGTGACGTGGCTGCGGTAGTTCTCCCACTCCGCGCGCTTGTTGCGCAGGAAGAAGTCGAACACGTGCTCCCCCAGCGCCTCGGCGACCAGTTCGGAGTTCTCCATCTCGGTCAGCGCGACGCCCAGACTGCCCGGCAGCTCCTTGTAGCCCATCGCCCGGCGTTCCTCGGGGGTCAGGCTCCACACGTTGTCCTCGGCCTGCGGACCCAGGACGTAGTTCTTCTCGATACCGCGCAGACCGGCCGCCAGCAGCACCGCGAAAGTCAGGTACGGGTTGCAGGCCGAATCGGGGCTGCGCACCTCGACGCGCCGCGACGACGCCTTGTGCGGCGTGTACATCGGCACCCGCACCAGCGCCGAGCGGTTGGCCGCACCCCAGGACGCCGCCGTCGGCGCCTCCCCGCCGTGCACCAGCCGCTTGTAGGAGTTCACCCACTGGTTGGTGACCGCGCTGATCTCCTGCGCGTGCTCGAGAATGCCTGCGATGAACGACTTTCCGATGTCGGAGAGCTGCTGCGGATCGTCGGCGCTGTGGAAGGCGTTGGTCTCGCCCTCGAAGAGGCTCATGTGCGTGTGCATGGCCGAGCCGGGGTGTTCGGCGAACGGTTTGGGCATGAACGAGGCCCGCACGCCGTCACCGAGGGCGACCTCTTTGACCACGTAGCGGAATGTCATGACGTTGTCGGCCATCGACAGCGCGTCGGCGTAGCGCAGGTCGATCTCCTGCTGACCGGGCGCGCCCTCGTGATGGCTGAATTCGACAGAGATACCCATCTGCTCGAGCGCGTCGATGGCGTGCCGGCGGAAGTTCGGCGCCGAATCGTGTACGGCCTGGTCGAAGTAGCCGCCGTTGTCGGCGGGCACCGGTGGGGTGCCGTCGTCGGGCCCGGGCTTGAGGAGGAAGAACTCGATCTCGGGGTGGACGTAGCAGGAGAACCCCAGATCGCTGGCCTTGGACAGCTGGCGGCGCAGGACGTGCCGGGAGTCCGCCCAGGACGGCGATCCGTCGGGCATCGTGATGTCGCAGAACATGCGCGCCGAGTGGTGCTCTCCCGCGCTGGACGTCCACGGCAGGATCTGGAACGTGGAGGGGTCGGGCCGCGCGACCATGTCGGCCTCGGACACCCGGGCGAAGCCTTCGATCGACGAACCGTCGAAGCCGATGCCCTCTTCGAAGGCACCTTCCAGCTCCGCGGGCGCGATCGCGACCGACTTCAGGTATCCGAGCACGTCGGTGAACCACAGCCGGACGAAGCGGATATCGCGTTCTTCCAGCGTGCGCAGCACGAATTCCTTCTGCCGATCCATGACCGAAGCCTAATTTCCGCCTGTTAATTCCGTGTTACGACGCTGCTAGCACCGCAAACCGGCGGCTGGTGCCTTCAGCCCGGTCAGGAAGTCGACGACGCTCGTGTCGACGCACTGGTCGCCGTTGAACACGACAGTGTGCTGACTGCCCTCGAAGGTCACCAGGGAGGCGCCCATCTGCCGGGCCAGGTCGACCCCGGCCTGGTACGGCGTGGCGGGGTCACCGGTCGTCGAGACGACGACGACCTTGCCCGGCCCGGGCGAGGTGGCGGGGCCGGCCACCGGGGTGGGTGGCACCGGCCACAGCGCACAGGTGTTGCGCGGCGCGAACCCGGTGAACTGTCCGTAGGACGAGAACGGGGCGGCGGCGCGGATGCGCCGGTCCGCGTCGGCCCAGGCGGCCGGGTCGGTGGGATACACCGAGTCCAGGCAGCGGATCGCGGTGAACGCATCCTGCCGGTTGCTGTAGTGACCGCTGCGGTCCCGCTGCTGGTAGTCGTCGGCGAGGAAGAGCAGGTCGACGGGATCGGTGCCGCGCTCGAGGCCGAGCAGGCCGCTGGTGATGTAGGGCCAGTAGCGGGGCGAGTACAGCCCGGAGACGGTACCGGTGAACGCGTCCTGGTAGCTCAGCCCGCGTGGGTCCGATGCGGCGGCCGGCCGTGCGGCCAGCGGATCGATCAGCTGGTGGTAGCGGGCGACGGCCTGGGACGGGTCGGAACCCAGCGGGCAGTCGGCGTCGGTCATGCAGTCGGCGGCGTACCGGTCGAAGGCCCGTTGGAAGCCGGCCATCTGGTTGACGCTCTCGGTGATCGGATCGAGGCTCGGGTCCACCGCGCCGTCGAGCACCATGGCGCGCACCCGGTCGGGATAGCGGCTGGCATAGAGGGCGCCGAGTTCGGTGCCGTAGGAGAAGCCGAGGTAGTTGATCTGCGTCTCGCCGAGAGCCTCGCGGACCGTGTCCATATCGCGCACCGCGGCGGCGGTACCGATGTTGGCCAGGTAGTCGGCACCCATCGCCGAGAGGCACTGACCGGCGAAATCGCGCAGCACGCTTTCGATCTGGGCGACACCGGCGGAGCTGTAGTCTGTCATCGGCTGGGTGCGGTAGGCGTCGAACTGCGCGTCGGTGCGGCAGCGCAGTTGCGGCGTCGAATGCCCGACCCCGCGCGGGTCGACACCGACCAGGTCGAACTGCTCCATGATCGGCGAGCCGGCCAGCGCAGCGCCCATGTCGGCGACGGTGTCGACGGCCGAGGCACCCGGTCCGCCCGGGTTCACCAGCAGCGCACCGATTCGACGGCCACTGGCCGGCACCTTGATGACGGCCAATTGAGCTTGTGCGCCATCAGGTTTCGCGTAGTCGACGGGAACGGAGACGGTGGTGCACCGTGCGGTGGGGATGCGGGACGGGTCCTTGACGACGTCGGCGCACGTCCCCCACGACACCGCCGATGCCGGCGCCGGCGCCGCGGCGGCGGTCGGACACAGAGCAGCGGTCAGCACACACACAGCTGCGATCATTCGTCCCACCCGCCACATGGGAGTCCATGCTGTCACGCGATGCCGCGGGTGGCTCCCCCCGGGGCGCAACGGTGACCGGGCTGTTATCGGGCGTCCAGCTCGTAGGTCAGCCAGCTGGACTTCTCAGCGCCGATGCCGTCGTAGAGGCGTTGGGCGGTGACGTTGTCGTGGGCTGTCTCCCACACCAGTTTCTGCGCTCCCCGCTCACGGCACAGCTGCAGGCAGCGGTCGATCAACGCCCGTCCGGCACCGGCGCCCCGGGTGCGCTCGGTGACGAAGAGGTCGTTGAGCACTCCGACGCGGGCGGCGTAGAGCGTCTGCCACGTCCAGAACAGCGTCGCGAAACCCACTGCAGCACCGGACTCGTCACGGGCGATGAGTTGTACCCCTTCGCTCGGGTCGGCGATCAGCGCGCGCATCATCGCGGTGAGGTCGGCGTCGGTGGGGTCGACGCGGTAGAAGTCGCAGTACCCGCGCATCAGGGGCATCACGTCGGCCAGGTCGGATTCGCCGACGGTGCTGATCGTCAGCATCGCGCACCGGGCGGGGGCACGGTCAGGTCGAGCAGGTACTGGGTGGCGATGTCGTCGACGCAGGCGTTGCCCTGGAGGGCAACGGTGTGTTGGGTGCCCTCGTAGGTGAGCAGGCTCCCGCCGAGTTGTTTGGCCAGGTCGACGCCGGCCTGGTACGGCGTCGCGGGATCGTTGGTCGTGGACACCACCAGCACCGGCGGTAGTCCGTTGACCTTGATCTCGTGGCGCTGGCTGGTGGGCGGCACGGGCCACATCGCGCACGTGCCCAGGGGCGCGTAGCCGGTGAACGTGCCGTAGCTCATGAAGGGCGCGGCATCGCGCAGCCGCCTGTCCTGGTCGACGAGGGTGGCCCGGTCGGTGATGGCGGGCTTGTCGACGCAGTTGACGGCGACGCGGACGTCGGTGGAGTTGTTGTAGTGGCCCTGGGCGTCGCGGCCCATGTACAGGTCGGCCAGCGAGAGCATCGTGTCGCCTCGGCCTTCCTTGATCTCGGAGAGCGCCTGCGTGAGGTGGCGCCACAGGTTCGGCGAGTACAGCGGCAGGATGGTGCCGACCACGGCGTCGGAGTAGCTCAGGCCGCGGGGGTCGGCGGTGGCGGCGGGCTTGTCCACCAGTGGCCACACGAGGGATTGGTAGACCTCGACTGCCTTGGCCGGGTCGGTGCCCAGCGGGCAGTTCTCGTCCTTGGCGCAGTCGGCGGCGTAGTCGTCGAAGGCCTTCTGGAACGCGGCGGCCTGGCGGACGTCTGCCTCGAGCGGGTCGGCGTTGGGGTCGACGGCGCCGTCGAGGACCATCGCGCGCACCTTGTCCGGGTAGGCCTCGGCGTAGCCGGCGCCGATGCGGGTGCCATAGGAGTACCCGAGGTAGGTCAGCTTCTCGTCGCCGAGGGCCTGGCGCAGCGCGTCGAGATCTTTGACCACACTGACGGTGCCGACGTTGGCGAGGAAGTCCTTGCCCATCTTGTCGACGCAGCGCTGGACGAACTCCTTGGTCAGCTTCTCCATGTGCGCCACCCCTTCGGGGGTGTAGGCGACCACGTTGTCGGCGCGCAGCCGGTCATTGTCGGCGTCGCTGTTGCACCACACGGCGGGCGAGGAGTTCGCCACGCCGCGCGGGTCGAAGCCCACCAGGTCGAACCGTTCGCGCAGTGCCTCGGGCAGAGTCGCGAGCATGTTGGCGGCAGCGTTGACGCCAGATTCGCCAGGGCCGCCGGGGTTGACGATCAGCGAGCCGATCTTCTGGCCGGTGGCTTTGAACCGCACTACGGCGAGCTGGGCGACCGCACCGTCGGCGCTGTCGGGGTTGTCCCAGTTGACCGGTACCGACAGCAGGCCGCACTCGGCGCCGGCGGGAATGCGGGAGCGATCCGACGGCCCGACGGGCTGGCAGGCGTTCCACTGGATCGGTGAACCGGGACGCGGGACGGCGAGCATGGCGCGGCCGTCGACGACCTTGCTGCATCCGGCAACGAGCAGCATGACCGCCGCGAGGACGAGGCCGGATCGCGCGATCCCGGTCATGTGCTTCATGGCAACACATGCTGCCATGAACGGGCATCTGCGCTGGCAAGGCGCGGTCGGGGCGCCTACTTCGTCGCGTCGAGGAGTTCGGCAAGCGCGACGTCGAAGTCGTCGGCCAGGTCCCACAGGTCGGGTAGGAGCTCAGGGCAGGACACGATGCCGACGTCGAGGTTCCCCGACAGCGACATCACGGTGATGTTCAGCCCGGAGCCATGGAAGATCGGCCCCAGCGGGTACATCGCCTCCACGCCGCAGCCCAGCATGTAGAGCCGGCCCTGAGGTCCGGGCACGTTCGACACCACCAGGTTGTGCACCGGCCGCGCTCCGCTGAGCCTGCTGCTGGCGTAGACCCTCATCGCCGCACCGAACACCGCGGGTGCTGCGAACTGCGTCCAGTCCTGCAGCAGGGTGGCGGCGATCGCCGAACTGTGTTGTTTGGCAACGGTGTTCGCCTCTGCGATGGCTTTGAGTCGCTCGACCGGGTCGGCGATACTCGTCTCCAGCCGCGCGAACATCCCCGACACCTGGTTGCGGCCGGGCCGGTCGGATTTCTCGTGCACGGACACCGGCACCATCGCGATCAGCGAGTTGTCGGGCAGCTCGCCACGGTCGAGCAGGAACGTGCGCAGCACACCGGAGACCAGGGCCATCACGACGTCGTTGACCTTGACGCCGAAGTGGTTCTTGACGGTCTTGATGTCGTCGAGGTCCAGGTGGGCGAACGCCACGTTGCGGTGCCCGGTCACGTTGGCGTTGAACGCCGTCTTCGGGGCGATGAACGGGGGTGCCATCGTCATCCCGCTGCGGACCCGCCGCACCGTGTCGATCACGGTCGTCAGCGTGTTGGGCACCGCGTTGATCAGTCCGAGCGGCCGGCTCACGAAGCGCACCGCCCCGCTGACGGCGATCTCGAGATCGCTTCCGCCGCCAGGCCCGGCGACGGGTTCGGGGGCCGGGGCGTCGGGTTCGGTGGTGCACAGTTTTGACATCAGATTGGCGCCGGTGACGCCGTCGACGGCGGCGTGGTGCACCTTGGTCATCACCGCGATGCGGTTACCTGCGCCGTCATCTCCGGGGTCGCTCCCGAGGTTCTCGATCACCCACATCTCCCACAGCGGACGGGTGCGGTCCAGCGGCAGGGAGGCGATGTGTCCACAGATGTCGGCCAATTCGCGCGGCCCACCCGGCGACGGCAGGCCCATCCGGTGCAGGTGCCGGTCGACGTCGAAGTCCTGATCGTCCACCCACACCGGGTGGTCGAGATTGAAACGGTTGTCGGCCAACCGTTCCCGGAACTCGGGCATCGCACGGATGCGTTCGGCCAGCAGGTCTCTCAGCTTGGCGAACGAGTAGCCACCCGGCATCGTGGAGGCGTCGAGCTCGAGGATCGAGCACACGTGCAACGGCTGCGCCGCGGTCTCGAGATACAGAAAACTGGCGTCGAGCCCGCTGAGCCGTTGCATCCGAAGATCGTAAGCGCGGCGCCAGGAGATGTGAGCAAATCCACTTAACGCGTTGTTCAACTTCTCGTGACGTGATGGCACACTTGACGGGTCAGCGGAACCCGGGGACCCGAAGCGGCCTCGAGGATCCGAAACGACCACCCATCTGGAGACATCGATGTCTGAACAGAGTGTGTACGGCGCTGCCACGCAAACCGCCACTCCGCGGCCGAAGATCCGCACCCACCACCTCGCCACGTGGAAGTCCGAAGGCCACAAGTGGGCAATGCTGACGGCGTATGACTACTCGACCGCCGCGGTTTTCGACCAGGCCGAGATCCCGGTGCTGCTCGTCGGTGACTCGGCGGCGAATGTCGTCTACGGGTACGACACCACCGTCCCGGTGACGATCGACGAGCTGATCCCGCTGGTGCGCGGTGTCGTCCGCGGTGCACCTCACGCTTTGGTCGTGGCCGACCTGCCGTTCGGCAGCTACGAGGCCGGTCCCGCGCAGGCGTTGGCCACCGCCACCCGGTTCCTGAAGGAGACCGGTGCGCACGCGGTGAAGCTGGAGGGCGGCGAGCGGGTGGCGGAGCAGATCGCGACCCTGACTGCGGCAGGCATCCCGGTGATGGCCCACATCGGTTTCACCCCGCAGAGTGTCAACGGCCTGGGCGGCTTCAAGGTGCAGGGCCGCGGCGACGGCGCCGAGCAGACGATCCACGACGCGATCGCCGTGCAGGAAGCAGGCGCGTTCGCCGTGGTGATGGAGATGGTGCCCGCCGAGCTGGCCACGCAGATCACCGGCAAGCTGACCATCCCGACCGTCGGCATCGGCGCCGGCCCCAACTGCGACGGCCAGGTGCTGGTCTGGCAGGACATGGCCGGCATGACCAGCGGGCGCACCGCGAAGTTCGTCAAGCGGTTCGGCGCCGTGGGTGATGAATTGCGCCGCGCCGCATCGCAATACGCAGCCGAGGTGGCCACCGGAGCATTCCCCGCCGAGGAGCACTCCTTCTAGCCCTCAGGCGAAGTCGGGCTTGCGCTTCGCCAGGAACGCATCGACGCCCTCACGGCCGTCGGCGGTTTCGGCGCGCCGGGCGATCATCCGGCCTTCCAGTTCCATCTGGGCTTCGAGGCCGTTGCCGAAGCTCTCGTGCAGCAGCGCCTTGACACCGCCGTTGGCGCCTCCGGAGGTGCCGAGCATCGTGGTGGCGACCTCGTCGACGCGCGCGGCGAGAGCGTCATCGGCAACGACCTCGGTGACCAGACCCCACTGCAGCGCATCCCCGGCCGAGAGCGTCCGATTGGTCAGCATCAATTCCTTGGCCCGCGCCATCCCCACCAGGCGCGGCAGTATGTAGCTGGCGCTGCCGTCCGGGGTCAGTCCGACGCGGGTGTAGGCCATCGTGAACGACGCCGACTGTGCGGCGAAGATCAGGTCCCCGAGCACGGCCAGAGAGAAGCCCGCACCGGCCGCGGGACCGTTGACGGCGGTGATGACCACCGCGTCGCACCGCGCCAACGTCGAGATCGCGCGATGCAGGTCGTCGGCGACGCCCTTGAGGTGACGACCCCGGTGAGGCGCGGACGCGAAGTCCTTGAGATCGCCGCCCGCGCTGAAGAACCGTCCGGCACCGGTGATCGTGACGACCTTCACGGCCGGGTCGTCGCACGCGGCGGCGGCACCCGCGAGCTCCCGCGCCAGCTCCGCATTGATCCCGTTGGCGGCGTCGGGCCGGTTCAGCGTCAGGCGTACTAGCCCGGCACTGCGTTGTACGTCGATGGTGTGGAAGTCGCTCACACCGGCGACGTTAGCGCGCGTCGTCTACAGGGCGCCTTCGAGGTAGCGCGCCCGGCAGGCACGGCGGGCCAACTTGCCGCTAGTGGTTCGCGGAATCACTCCTGCTGCAACGAGTTTGACGTCGGCGAGCGGGATGGCGTGGCGCCGCGAGACGGCGGCGCGGATGGCCTCCACGATGGGGGCGGCATCGGCACGTCCTGCGCCGGGGGCGCGTTCTGCGACGATCACCACTTCTTCCCGACCGGCACCCGGCACGGAGAAGGCGGCGACAAAGCCGGTCCGCACCGCTTTGGAGGCCTCGGAGACCGTGGCCTCGATGTCCTGCGG
This sequence comes from Mycobacterium sp. IDUB_1, assembly GCF_055419625.1. NCBI lineage: Bacteria > Bacillati > Actinomycetota > Actinomycetes > Mycobacteriales > Mycobacteriaceae > Mycobacterium > Mycobacterium sp. IDUB_1. The sequence goes on from NZ_JBVAYA010000007.1 coordinate 258,091, forward strand.
GTAGTGGTTGCGCCCGTCGACGATGACGAGATCCTTGACGCGCCCGGTGATGTGGAGCTGGCCGTCGATGTAGACGCCGAGGTCACCCGTGCGCAACCACAGCGCGCTTTCCTCTGCACCTTCGGCGTGGCTGCGCTCGGTCAGGCGGGACTGCAGCTTGTTGCGGAAGGTCAATTCGGTCTCGTCGGCGCGGTTCCAGTAGCCACGGCCGATGTTGGCGCCGTGCAGCCAGATCTCGCCGACCCGCCCGTCGGGCAACTCGGCCTCGGTCTGCGGGTCGACGATGACAGCCCACTGGCTGCGCGCGATCTGCCCGCACGAGACACTGACCACGGCCTCGGAATTGTCGGCATCGACCTGGATCGCTTCTCCCCCGCCCAGCGCGTCCCGGTCGAGGTGCACGGCCTTCGGCGCGGTACCGGAATCGGTGGTGGAGACGAACAGAGTCGCTTCGGCCATCCCGTAGGACGGTTTGATCGCTGCCGGGTCGAGTCCGTAGGGCGCGAACGCGGCGACGAACGCGTCGACCGATGTCATGCTGACCGGCTCGGAGCCGTTGATCAGACCGGCCACGTTGCTCAGGTCGAGCTCCTCGCCGGCGGGCGGGCGGCCGCGCTGCGCAGCGAGCTCGAACGCGAAGTTGGGCGCCGCCGCGAATGTGGGCGCCTCCGACGCGCCGAGCTCGCGAATCCAGCGGTAGGGCCGGCGCACGAATGCGACGGGCGACATCAGGGTGATGTGGGCGCCCACCAGCGCGGGGAACATGATCATGAGCAGACCCATGTCGTGGAACAGCGGGAGCCAGCTGACGCTGCGGGTGTTCCAGTCCAGACCCACGGACTCGATCATCTGCACCACGTTGGTCGCGGCGCCGCGATGGGTGATCTCGACGCCGGCGGGGGTGCGGGTGGATCCGGAGGTGTACTGCAGGTAGGCGATGTCGTCGGTCTCGATGCGTGCGGGCGTGAAGTGATCGCCGACGGCGTCGGGAACGGCGTCGACGGCGATCATTCGCGGCCGTCGGTCCCGCGGGATGGTGCGCAGGAAATCGCGTACCGCCGCAGCAGCCGCGGTGGTGGTCAGCACGACGGTCGGCTGCGCGTCACCCAGGACCGCTTCGAGGCGTTCGGTGTGGCCGGGCAGCTCGGGAGCGAACAGCGGAACCGCGATGCCGCCGGCCTGGATGGCGGCGAAGAAGCCGACCACGTACTCCACGCCCTGCGGCGCGAGGATGGCGATGCGGTCGCCGGAGTCGGTGATCTGCTGCAGCCGCGCGCCGACAGCACGCAGTCGGGTGCGCAGTTGCGACCAACTCAGCTCGACCGTGCAGTCGCGCTCGTAGTCGAGGTAACGGTATGCAGGCGCCTCGCCGAACCGTTCGGCGTGGCGATCCATGAACGACGTCAGCGTGACTCCGGCAGGAATCTCGATGTTGCCTTCGGCATCGAGATAGTCCTCGAGCCTCATGTCTGGACTCATAAGAGAATTGTAAGAGTTGCCGAGCGCTCTGCGCGCACCAGTCCGGCGAGTCTGATGTCGGGTCGATTCCGATTCGATAACGGCAGCCGGGTTTGCGGTTCATCTGGGTGTGGCAATCTTTGGGCCCCCTCCCGCTGAAACGAAGGTGTCCATGCCCGCCCGACCGTCCGATATGTCCAGGTACACCGAGACCGAGCGCAAGTTCGACGTCGACGATGCGACGGTCAGCCCGTCATTCGACGGGCTCGCGGCGGTGTCTCGTGCGGAGCGGTCGCCATCACAGTCGCTCGACGCTGTGTATTACGACACGTCGGCTCATGACCTGGCCCGTCACCGCATCACGCTGCGCCGCCGTACGGGTGGTCCGGATGCCGGATGGCACCTGAAACTGCCTGCGGGACAGGACAGTCGCACCGAGGTTCGGGTTCCCCTCGAGGACGGGACGCCTGCACACCCGCAGGTGCCCGACAGCCTGCGCGACGTCGTCCTCGCGATCGTCCGGGATCATGGGCTGGCTCCGGTCGCTCGGATCAGCACAGTGCGTGACGTCACGATGCTCTACGGCACGGACGGGTCGGCGGTGGCGGAGTTCTGCGACGACCATGTGACGGCGGGCGCAGTGGGCGGCGAGGAGCAGCACTGGCGGGAGTGGGAACTCGAACTCGCGGAGGGCGCCGATCGTGGACTGTTCAAGCCGCTGACTCGCCGCCTCCTCGACGCGGGGGCCCGTCCGGCCGGGCACGGCTCGAAATTGGCACGGGTTCTGCAGACTCCTGCCGAAGAGGCTCCGGAGGTGCCCGACGATCCGTTGCATCGCGCGGTGGCCGAGCAAGTGGGCGAGCTCATCGAATGGGACCGCGCCGTGCGGGCCGACGTGTACGACTCGGTGCACCAGATGCGGGTCACGACGCGCAAGATCCGCAGCCTGCTGCAGTCGTCGGAGGGCGCATTCGGCATCGACGACGACTCGTGGGTGCTCGCGGAGCTGCGCGAACTGGCCGGTGTGCTCGGGGTGGCGCGTGATGCGGAGGTGCTGGCCGAGCGGTACGAGCTGGCATTGGACGGGCTGCCCGGCGACCTCGTGCGGGGGCCGGTGCGCGAGCGGCTGGTGGAGGGCGCCAAGAAGCGGTACCAGGCCGGGTGGAAGCGTTCGCTGGCGGCGATGCGCACTCCCCGGTACTTCCGGTTATTGGACGCTCTGGAAGAGCTGACGACGGCCGAGGCGCCGCTCGCTCCGGGCGAGGAGCGCGCCGAGATGACGATCACCTCGGCCTACAAGCGGGTGCGCAAGGCCGAGAAGAAGGCGCGCGACGAGGAGGGTGGTGAGCACGCCGACGAGGCGCTGCACAAGATCCGCAAGCGCGCCAAGCAGCTCCGCTACACCGCTGCGGCGACCGGGAAGTCGAAGGTGGCCGACCGGGCGAAAGCCATCCAGTCGCTGCTGGGCGACCACCAGGACAGCGTGGTGAGCCGGGCTCACCTGAGCAGGCAGGCCGAGCAGGCGCACGCCGCGGGCGAGGACACGTTCACCTACGGATTGCTCTATCAGCAGGAGCACGACCTGGCGCTGCGCTGCGAGGAGCAGGTGTCCGACGCGCTCTCGCAGCTGGCGAAGGCCGTCAAGAAGGCCTGACCCGGAGGGCGGATGAGCCGGCCTGTAAGCCGGATTCTGTTCTTCGCTGCCATCTCTGACGGCGAAGCGGCGACCATCCATCTGGGCACACCGTCGCCGGGTGCCTCGAGCGGCCTACCCGCAGACTCGGGCGAGCAGCCCTCGGACGTCTGCGCTGCCGCGCCCTCCACGCGACATTCTTGGCCTTGCTTCGGGTGGGGTTTGCCGAGCCGCTCCGGTCACCCGGAGCGCTGGTGCGCTCTTACCGCACCGTTTCACCCTTACCACCCCTGGCCCGAAGACCCGGTGGTGGCGGTCTGCTTTCTGTGGCACTTTCCCGCGAGTCACCTCGGATTGCCGTTAGCAATCACCCTGCTCTGTGAAGTCCGGACTTTCCTCGAACCACCTCAGCCGTACCCCTGTTCGGCGTGTGATGGCCCGCGGCCGCCCAGCCAGCTCATCCGCCTTGACAACGTAGCGCCTGAAGCGGCGATTCCGGAAGCGCATGCCCTCGGTCACGGCGCGCGCTCAAGCTGAGCGCTTCAGGTGAGTACTCAGTTCGACGATGTCGATGCTGAGTCCTCCTTCGATGACGCTGTAGCGGC
>NZ_JBVAYA010000008.1:0-81338 GCF_055419625.1 Mycobacterium sp. IDUB_1
CATCTCCTCGACCAGCGCCCGAGCGAACCCGAGGTGTTGACCACCGCGGGCCGGGGAATCCAGGCGCGCCAACGCAATCTCCGAGGCCAACCCGCGACCCCGTTTGGCCGCAGGCATCCCGGACGCCTCTTCGGCGGCGCGGCGTTTCTGCGCCCACAATGCGGTCGCCCGCGCCTGCGCCGCGGCCGCCTCCGCCTTCAATCGTTCGCAGCGGGTCACGACCTCGCGCAGCTCAGCCTCTGAGGCCGACCCATCGAAATCGAACACCTGTGCGAACATGTCACCGACACTAGCGCGCCCCACCGACAAGTTCCGTCCGCGATTCCCGCTAGCTGTACCTGACACATGGCGGTCAGCCATGGCGACGACGGCGCGGCCGCGCGCGACGATCGAAGAGTCACGATCCGCCACGTCAGGAGAACGCTATGACCACGAAGGTCGCCCTCACCGCCGCCGTCGCAGGCCTGCTGATCGCCTTGGCACCCGCCGCTGCCGCGGACCCCACCGCCATGGCCGACGGGCGTTCGGGCGGTCCCGGTCAGCCCGTCGGCGCCGACCCGCTCATCCCGTTCGGCACGCTACCGATATCGCCGGTGCGGCTGGGCTACGTCGACAGCGACCATGACGAGGCCAACACCTCTGGCGGCGGAGTCGACACACCGTTCTGAGCGCCTGTCCCGTCAGGACCGCGCTGGATCCGCCAACACAGGAGCGAATGCCAGCTCGGCAGCCCCGATGACGACGGTCTCGCGACCCAGCGTCGCCGGCATGATGCGCACGAGATCGCGGGGGCCGCCCATGCTGCGGCGGCCCAACTCCTCCCGCAGGATCTCGCCCGCGTAGGCGGGGAAGGCACGTAGGAACCCGCCCAGCACCACCAGTCGCGGGTTCAGCATGTTGATCGCATTACCCAGCGCGATAGCCAACGCCCGGGCCTGTCGATGTAGCACTTCGCGTTCGGCATCGGTCGGGCACGGTTGAGCATCGCCGGGTTGGACTCTTTCCAGTTCGGCGATCAGCCTGGCCAAAGGCGCCTGTGTCACTTCGGTTTCCAGGCACCCCGTGCTGCCACAGTGGCAGCTCTCCGCTCCGCCGGTGAAGGTGTGGCCCAGTTCGCCCGCGTACCCCGCGACTCCCTCGAGAAGTCCACCGGCGACGACGAATCCGGCGCCGATGCCCGTGGTTCCCCCGTTGACGTAGATGAGGTGATCGGCGCCCTGGTGCTGCCCGAACAGATGCTCTGCGATAGCCCCGGCATTCGCGTCGTTGGCCGCGTACACCGGTAAACCTGTTGCGGTGCTGAGGAGTTCACCGATCTTGACGTCGTGCCAGTCCAGATTCGGCGCGAGCTGGACCGTCGACTCCGGAGCGTGCACGAGCCCCGGTACCGCGACGCCGATCGCGGTGAGCGCGCTGGTATCCGGCAGCTCGCGCGCGACGCGGTCCACCACGTCGGCGGCCAACGCAACGGTCTCGGCCGGTGTCGGCACGCCCTTCGTCACGCAGCGAACCACCTCCAGCACGTTGCCGCCCATGGCCACCACCCCCACCGTGACGGCGTCGAGTTCCGGAATCACGGTGGCAGCCAGGACGCGCCTGCCGGGGCGCACCACAGGGCTGGGTCGACCCACCTGCGACAGCGGAGCGGCCGGCAGTTCCTCAGCCAGCCCGCGGGCCACCAGTTCCTCGACCAGATCCTTGATGGTCGACCGCGACAACGCCGTGCGGCGGGTCAGTTCGGCGCGGCTCAGCGCACCGTGACGATGTACGAGCGTCAACACGTTCGAAAGGTTCCGCTGGCGCACACCGTCGGCGCCCGCGCCTGGGCGAGTCGATGTCACAGGTCACCTCCCGGCCTTGACAGTGGCACAGGCCACATCTTATGTTCGCGCAGAGAACAAACTACCGTCTCCGAAGGGATTCGACATGACCTCGGTGGAGTCCGGGGCCGAAACGACCCAGAGCCTCACGCCGACAGCGGCGGACAAATTCTCTTTCGGGCTCTGGACGGTCGGCTGGACGGCCAGCGATCCGTTCGGCGTGCCGACCCGCCCGGCACTCGATGTGGTCGAAGCGGTCGAGCGGCTCGCCGAACTCGGCGCCTACGGCCTGACGTTCCACGACGACGATCTGTTCCCGTTCGGTAGTTCCGATGCCGAGCGCCGACGGATGATCGACCGGCTCACCGCCGCACTGTCGGCGACGGGCATGACCGTGCCGATGGTGACCACGAACCTGTTCAGCCAGCCGGTGTTCAAGGACGGCGGATTCACCAGCAACGACCGTGCGGTGCGCCGCTTCGCGTTGCGCAAGGTGTTGCGCAACCTCGATCTGGCCGCCGAACTCGGCGCGCGGACATTCGTGTTGTGGGGTGGGCGCGAGGGCAGCGAATACGATTCCTCCAAGGACGTCCAGGCCGCCTTCGAACGCTATCGCGAGGCACTGAATCTGTTGTGCGAGTACGCCATCGACCAGAAGATGCAGCTCCGCTTCGCGATCGAACCCAAACCGAACGAGCCGCGCGGTGACATCCTGCTGCCGACGGTCGGACATGCGTTGGCCTTCATCGACACGCTGGCTCACCCGCAGATGGTGGGGGTCAATCCGGAGGTGGGTCACGAGCAGATGGCCGGCCTGAACTTCATGCACGGCATCAGCCAGGCGCTCTACAGCGGCAAGCTGTTCCACATCGACCTCAACGGTCAGCGCGGCATCAAGTTCGACCAGGACCTCGTGTTCGGTCACGGCGATCTCGCCAACGCGTTCGCCCTCGTCGACCTCTTGGAGCACGGCGGTGTCGACGGCGCTCCCGCCTACACCGGTCCGCGCCACTTCGACTACAAGCCCAGCCGGACCGAGGACGTCGACGGCGTCTGGGCCTCCGCGGCGGCCAACATGCGGATGTATCTGTTGCTCAAAGAGCGGGCGGCGGCATTTCGCGCCGATCCCGCGGTGGCCGAGGCGATGGCGCAGGCAAAGGTCGATGAGTTGCGAACGCCGACACTGAATCCCGGCGAAACCTACGCCGATCTGCTGGCCGACCGCTCGGCCTATGAAGATTTCGACGCTGACTCCTACTTCGGTGCAAAGGGTTTCGGCTTCGTCGCACTACATCAGCTGGCTCTCGAACACCTTATTTGCGCACGCGGAGGCTATGGACGGTGACGTGCATCACGTTATAAGTTGCCCACGACAACAAAACTGCACCGGAGGCGAATCCCGTGAAACGATCGAGCGCTCTGCTGTCTGCCTTGCTCACCACCACCGTGGTGGCGGCCACCCTCACCGGGTGTAGCAGCTCCGACTCCGGAGGCAACAACGCCCAGGGCGGGCCCGGCAAGATCGGCGTCATCCTGCCCGACACCAAGTCCTCGGTCCGGTGGGAGTCCAAGGACCGCCCCGCGCTCGAGGCCGCGTTCAAACAGGCCGGGGTGCAGTACAACATCCAGAACGCCGAGGGCTCGGCCGATCAGATGGCCACGATCGCCGACGGCATGATCGCCGACGGCGTGACCGTCCTGGCGATCGTCAACCTCGACTCCGACAGCGGCGCCTCCATCCAGCAGAAGGCAGCCGCCCAGGGCGTGAAGACCATCGACTACGACCGGCTCACCCTCGGTGGTTCGGCCGACGCCTACGTCTCGTTCGACAACACCAAAGTCGGTGAGCTGCAAGGCCAGGGACTCGTCGACTGCCTCGGCGGCAAGCCGGCCAACGTCGTGTTCCTCAACGGCTCGCCCACCGACAACAACGCCACGCTGTTCTCCTCCGGCGCGCACTCGGTGATCGATGCCACGCCGAGCATCACCAACGTCGGCGAGCAGGCGGTGCCCGATTGGGACAACGACAAGGCGGTCACGATCTTCGAGCAGCTCTACACCGCGGCTGGCGGCAAGGTCGACGGTGTGTACGCCGCCAACGACGGCCTCGCCGGTTCCGTGATCTCGATCCTGGACAAGAACAAGCGGGCCGGACAGGTGCCGGTCACCGGTCAGGACGCCACGGTCGAGGGGCTGCAGAACATCCTCGCCGGGACGCAGTGCATGACGGTGTACAAATCCGCCACCGAGGAGGCCGGTGCGCTGGCCAAGGTGGCGATCGCCCTCGCCAACGGCCAGAAGCCGGAGACCAACGGCACATCGCGCGACGATCAGGGCAACCGTGACGTGCCGTCGGTGCTGCTGACCCCGAAGTCGATCACCAAGGACACCGTCGACGTCGTGTTCACCGACGGCGGGCAGTCCAAGGACGAGGTGTGCGCGGGGCAGTTCGCGGCGATGTGCTCGGCGGCAGGGGTCTGAGCACACATGAGTGACGGGCTCTCGCGGAACGAGCCGATCCTCGAACTGCGCGGCGTCAACAAGAGTTTCGGCGTCGTGCATGTCCTGCACGACATCGACTTCCGGGTCTATCCCGGGCAGGTCACCGCCCTCGTCGGAGACAACGGCGCCGGCAAGTCGACATTGGTGAAAGCCATCGCCGGGATCCACCCCATCGACAGCGGCACGTACCTGTTCGACGGCAACCCGGTCACCGTGCACGGACCCACCGACGTCTCGGCGCTCGGGGTCGAGGTGGTCTACCAGGATCTCGCGCTGTGCGACAACCTCGACATCGTCGAGAACATGTTCCTGGGGAGGGAACTCACGCGGCGCGGGATGCTGGACGAGGCGCGGATGGAGACCATGGCGCGTGACGCACTCACGTCGCTGTCGGTGCGGACGGTCGCCTCGGTGCGGCAGACCGTGGCGAGTCTGTCGGGTGGCCAGCGGCAGACCGTTGCGATCGCGAAGTCGGTCCTGTGGAACTCGAAAGTGGTTCTGCTGGACGAGCCGACGGCAGCACTCGGGGTCGCGCAGACCCAGCAGGTGATCGAGCTGGTGCGTCGCCTGGCCGATCAAGGGGTGGGGGTCGTGCTCATCTCCCACAATCTCGCCGACGTGTTCGCGGTCGCTGACCGGATCTGCGCGCTGTACCTGGGTCGGGTCGCCGCCGACGTCAAGGCCAGCGAGGTCACTCATGGCCAGGTGGTCGAGTTGATCACCGCCGGCCGGTCGGGCTCTCTCGGGCTGGCCCCGGCCGAAGCCGCCGAATCTCTGTGACACCCGGGAAGGACACCACCGCCATGGCGACAGTCACCGGCGCCACCTCGCACTCGGACTTCGCGATCGACGCACGCTCAGATGCCGGTTTCGCGGACGCGGTGCGCTCTTATGTCCGCCGGGTCCGCGGCGGTGACATGGGTTCTTTGCCTGCGGTTCTCGGCTTGATCGTGCTTTTCGTCGTCTTCGGCCTCGCCAACGACCGGTTCATGTCGGCGTTGAACCTGGCGAATCTCATCACCCAGGCCGGCGCCATCTGCGTGCTCGCGATGGGCCTGGTGTTCGTGTTGCTGCTCGGCGACATCGACCTGTCTGCCGGTGTCGCGGGCGGGGTGTCGGCGTGTGTGATGGCGCTGATGATCGTCGATCTGCGCTGGCCGTGGTGGGCTGCGGTGCTCGCCGGCATCATCTGCGGTGCGGTCATCGGGCTGTGCATCGGGGTGCTGCGGGCCAGGCTCGGAATCCCCTCCTTCGTCGTCACATTGGCGTTCTTCCTCGGGTTGCAGGGTGTGACGCTCAAGCTCATCGGCGAAGGCGGTTCTGTTCGGGTCGACGATCCGGTGATCCGCGGGCTGACCATCGCCAACCTGGCGGTTCCGGTGGGCTGGACGATCGCCGGACTCGTCGTGGTGGGGTTCGCCGCGCTCGAAGTGGTTCAGTACCAACGGAAACGCTCACTGCACCTGGCGCATGCGCCGCTCGGGGTGGTCGCGGCCCGGGTCGTTGCGGTCGCGGCCGTGGTGCTCGGAGTGACGCTCGTCATGAGCGTCAACCGCAGCGTCAACCCGAACGTGCAAATCCGCGGGGTGCCCTACGTCCTGCCGTTGATCGTGGTCCTGCTGATCGTCATGACGTTCGTGCTGCGGCGCACCTCCTACGGCCGGCATGTCTATGCGGTCGGCGGTAACGCCGAAGCTGCTCGCCGCGCCGGCATTTCGGTGAACCGCATCCGTGTGTCGGTGTTCATCGTCTGCTCGTCGATGGCGGCGCTCAGCGGCATCATCGCGGCGTCCTACGCCGGTAAGGTGTCGGCATCCTCGGGCGCGGGCAACACGCTGCTCTACGCGGTCGGCGCCGCGGTGATCGGCGGCACGAGCCTGTTCGGCGGGCGCGGTCGCGCCGTCGACGCTGTGATCGGCGGCGTCGTGGTGGCGACCATCGCCAACGGTCTCGGCCTGCTCAACCAGTCGTCCTACATCAACTTCCTGGTCACGGGTGGTGTGTTGCTGCTCGCCGCGAGCGTGGATGCGATCTCGCGGCGACGACGCTCGTCGACCGGGCTGGGCTGAGCCTCACCGCAGCCACGCGCCGATGCGCCGCAGCGCTTCCTCGATGTCGGCGGTTGGGCCGGCGAAGGACAGCCGCACCGATGCGCCACCGCGCACCGTGTCGAAGTCGACCCCCGGTGCGATGGCAACGCCGGTGTCGGACAACAACGTCGAGCAGAAGCGCAGCGATTCGGTGGTCAGGTGTGAGATGTCGGCGTAGACGTAGAACGCGCCGTCGGTGGGCGCAAGCCGATCGATGCCGAGTGCACGGAGGCCGTCGAGGAGCAGTGTGCGATTGGCCGCGTAGCCGTCGAGCAACGCCTCCGACTCGGCGATGGACTGCTCGGTGAACGCGGCGACGGCCGCCAGCTGCGGAAGGACCGGCGGGCAGATGGTGAAGTTCCCGGTCAGGCGGTCCACCGCCCTGCGCAACTCCTCAGGCACCAGGAGCCACCCCAGCCGCCACCCGGTCATCGCGAAGTATTTCGAAAAGCTGTTCGCCACAACGGCTTCCCGCGACGTCTCCCATGCGCAACTGGTCTCGGGCGCGCCGGGGTACACCAGGCCGTGATACACCTCGTCACTGATCAGGCGCACGCCGGAGCCGGCGCACCACGCCGCGATCGCCGCGAGTTCCGCCGGCGGGATCACGGTCCCCGTGGGGTTGGCGGGGCTCGCCACGATCACTCCGGCGACGGGCGGGTCGAGAGCGGTGAGCATCTCCAGTGTCGGCTGGAACCGGGTGTCGGGTCCACAGGGCAGTTCCACGACCTCGCACCCCAGCGCGGTGAGGATGTTGCGATAGCAGGGATAGCCGGGGCTGGCGATGGCGACGCGATCACCAGCGTCGAAACAGGCCAGGAACGCCAGCAGGAATCCGCCCGAGGAGCCGGTGGTGATCACCACGTCGTCGGGATCGACCGCGAGGCCGTGGCGGTGGTCGTAGGTCGCCGCGATCGCCGTGCGCAGCTCGGGGATACCGAGGGCGACGCTGTATCCGAGCCGGTTGTCGTGAAGCGCTGCAACGGCCGCGTCGCGGACCGCGCTCGGCGCGCCCGCGCTGGGCTGCCCGGCGGACAGGTTGACGAGATCCCCGTGTGTGCGCTGCCGCTCGGCCGCGGCCAGCCAGACATCCATCACGTAGAACGGGGGGATGCCGGACCGCAGGGACACGCTCATCCCGTCAGGCTAGAACAGTTCCGATTCGAGGCGACGCACCTGTTCTCGCACAGACCCGAGCAGCTGCGCGCTCCCGTGGGCGCGCTTGAAGTACAGCTGGATGTCGCTCTCCCAGGTGATCGCGATTCCGCCGTGCATCTGGACGGCCTCGGCAGCGACTCCGGTGAGCGCCTCGCTGGCGGCCAGCCGGGCGCGCGCTGCCGATACCGGGGACGGCCCCCCGGTGCACTCCTGGACGGCCTCGTCGACGATCGCGCGGGCCGCCTCCACGGCAACGTACTGATCGGCCATCCGGTGCTTGAGCGCCTGGAAGCTTCCGATCGGCCGACCGAACTGCACCCGGTCTTTGGTGTAGGCGACGGTCAGGTCGAGGCAGCGCGACGCGGCGCCCACCTGTTCGGCGGCGACGAGGATGGCGGCCAGGTCGGCCAACCCGGGGTCGGGTCCGAGAACCACGGTGTCCGAGGGGGCCACGGCCGCGAGCGGGCGGGTGATGTCCATCGCCACCGCCGGGGTGGTGCTGAAAGTCCGCCAGTGAGTGAGCTTCTCCCCGTCGGCGGCGATCACGACGTCGGCGACGTTGCCGTTGACGACGTAGCCCGGGTCGAACACGACGGTGCCGATGGAGCGTCCTTCGGCCAGCGCCTCGAGCAGATCTGCCGGCGGCTCGTCGAGGGACAGCAATGCGAGCTGGGCGAGTGTGGTGCCCAGCAGCGGCGTGGGCACCAGCCGCTTACCCAGTTCACCCAGCACCACCGCCGCGTCGGCGAGTTCACCGCCGGCGCCGCCGAGTTCCTCGGGTACCACCAGGGCCGCTGCGCCGACCTGCTCGCACAGCATGGTCCACAGCGCCTCGTCGTACCCGCATTCCGATGCGGCCGCCGTGCGGACCGCCTCTGGGGAGGCGTGTTTGTCGACCAGTGCTGCGACGGTGTCGCGCAACAACTCTCGTTCGTCACTCGACGTCACAATGCCTCCAACAGTCGTCGACGATGCCACGTGGGGTCACCCCAGGCCGGCCGCAGGGCCTGCGCCCGCAGCAGCAGCAGCGACAGGTCGTGTTCCTGGGTGTATCCGATCGCGCCGTGGGTCTGCAGAGCCGACCGCGCGGCGAGCAGTGCCGCGTCCGCCGCGGCGACTTTCGCGGCGCTGACGTCGCGCGCCGTATCGGGTGAACTGTCGGCCAGGGCCAGCGCGGCCCCGTACAGAAGGGGGCGCGCCATCTCGACGGCGATCAGCACGTCGGCCAGCTTGTGTTTGATCGCCTGGTAGGTACCGATGACGGCGCCGAATTGGCTGCGCTGCTTGGCGTAGGAGACCGAAGCGTCCAGCATGGCCTGCGCCGCTCCCACCAGCTGCGCGGCGGTCGCCAGAGCGCCGAACTCGAATGCGCGCGCCACGTCGGCGGGGCGTGTGTCGCCCGCCGCGGTCACCTCGAACAGGTGCCGGCTCGGGTCGACGGATGCGTGCCGCTCACCGGGTGTGGTGTCCCCGACAGTCCCGTCGGCAGCCAGCAGCACGAGCCCGGCGGTGTCGGCGTCCACGGCGCGGGGGACCCGCGGGGGTGCGGCGACCGTGGCGATCAGTTCACCAGAGGCCAGTGCGCCCGAGCGCTCGTCGTCTGCGAGCAGAATCGGCGCGACGGCAATGGATTCGGTGACCGGTCCGGGAACGTTCCACCGGCCCAGGCGTTCCAGCGCCACCACGAGGTCCACCGGGTGGGCGTCGATGCCGTCGTACTGTTCGGCCACCATCAACGCGGTCACGCCCAGATCGGACAGCTGCGCCCAGATCTTGCGGCCGGGTGCGGTGTCACCGGCCGCCCACGCTCGGACAGCGTCCGGAATGTTGGCCGCACCCAGGGCGGCGTCGATACTCGCGGCGAAGTCCCGCTGCTGGTCGTCGATCTCGAAGTTCACGTCTCGTCTACTTTCGGGGCAGGCCTAGCAGCCGCTCGGCGATGATGTTGCGCTGGATCTCGTTGGTGCCCGCGTAGATCGGGCCGCCGAGCGCGAACAGCAACCCCTCGGTGACGCTGTCCATCAGCTCTCCGTCCGCACCCCGCAGGTCCAGCGCCGTCTGGTGCAGTGCCACGTCCAGGTCGGACCAGAACACCTTGGTGATCGACGACTCGGCGCCGAGCTCGCCGCCCGCCGCCACCCGTGTCACGGTGCCGAACGTGTGCAGCCGGTAGGCCTGCGCCTTGATCCACGCGTCGGCCACGCGATCGATGAACTCCGGCTTCGGATCGTTCTTCCACTGCGCCACAAGACGTTCGGCGGGCGCGAGGAACCGTGCGGGGCTGCGCAGCGACATGCCGCGCTCGTTGCTCGACGTGCTCATCGCGGCGCGCCAGCCGTCGTGCACACCGCCGATGACGTCCTCATCGGGGACGAACACGTCGTCCAGGAAGATCTCCCCGAAGCCCGTGGCACCGCCGAGTTGCGCGATCGGCCGTACCGTCACGCCGTCGGCCTTCAAGTCGAACATCACGTACGTCAGGCCCTTGTGCCGCTGTGCCTCGGGATCGGAGCGGAACAACCCGAACGCGCGCTCCCCGAACACCGCGCGCGAACTCCAGATCTTCTGGCCGTTGAGCAGCCAGCCGCCGTCGGTGCGGGTGGCGGTCGAGCGCAGTGACGCGAGGTCACTGCCCGATTCCGGCTCCGACCATGCCTGGGCCCAGATCTCCTCGCCGCTGGCCATTTTCGGCAGGATGCGCTTCTGTTGCTCTTCGGTGCCGTGCGCGAACAACGTGGGCGCGAGCATCGAGGTGCCGTTGGCGCTGGCCCGTCCCGGCGCACCGGCGCGGAAGTACTCCTCCTCGAACACGATCCACTGCAGCAGTGTGGCGTCGCGGCCGCCGTAGCTCTGCGGCCAGGTGATCACCGACAGTCCGGCGTCGAACAGGATCTTGTCCCAGCGGCGGTGCTGTTCGAATCCCTCGGCGATGTCGTAGGACTCGGTGGGGAAGTCGCCCGTGTGGGCCTCGAGGAACTCGCGGACCTCGGCGCGGAACGCCTCGGTGTCCTCATCGATGTGGAGGTCCATCAGTTCCCCTCTCGCAGTTGCGGTTTGACCACCTTGCCGCCCGGGTTGCGCGGCAGCGCGTCGAGGAACTCGACCGAGCGTGGGGTCTTGAAGTTGGCGAGGTGGGCGCGCGCGTGGTCGATCACCGTCTGAGCGTCCAGCGCGGCGCCGGGCAATGTCACGACAAAGGCCTTGCCGACCTCGCCGAGACGCTCGTCGGGCACGCCGATGACGGCGACCTCGGCGACACCGGGAAGCCGCGCGAGGACCTGCTCGATCTCGGCGGGGTAGACGTTGAAGCCGCCGCAGATGTACATGTCCTTGAGACGATCGGTGATCTTCAGGTTGCCGGCGTCGTCCAGCTCGCCGACGTCTCCGGTGTGTAGCCACCCCTCGGCGTCGATCGCCGCGGCGGTCGCATCCGGATCGTCGAGGTATCCGAGCATGACGTTGGGTCCGCGGAGCAGCACCTCTCCGTGGTCGGCGATCCGCAGGTCGAAGTCGGCGATCGGGCGGCCCGAGGTGGTCGCGACCGTCACCGCGTCGTCGTCGGCGCGGCACATCGTCCCGAAGCCGGCCGCCTCGGTGAGCCCGTAGGCGGTCAGGACGATGTCGATGTCGAGTTCGTTCTGCATCCGCTCGATCAGCACGACCGGGATGGTGGCGGCGCCGGTGACCGCGAAACGCAGAGAACCCAGGTCGAATTCGGCACGGCGAGGGTGGTCGAGCAGGGTCTGGTAGATGGTCGGTGGCCCAGGCAGCACGGTGATGCGGTGTTCCTCGACGGCTCGCATCGCGGCCTCGGGGTCGAAGGTCAGGGCGGGGAACAGGGTGGCTCCGGTCTGCAGGCAGGCCAGGATGCCGGCCTTGTAGCCGAAGTTGTGGAAGAACGGGTTGATGCAGAGGTATCGGTCGGCGCTGGTGAGCTGTCCGCACGCCGCCCATGCCGCCGATGCGTCGAGCGATTGCCGGTGCGCGCAGCGCACACCCTTGCTGCGTCCGGTGGTGCCGGAGGTGAACAGGATGTCGGAGACGTCGTCGGCGCCGACGGCTGCCGCACGCGCGTCGACGTCGGCCAGATCCGTTCCGGTGGCGACGAACTCGTCCCAGGTGCCGTCGTCGGTGTCGATCGGGATGCGGACGACGTTGCGCAACGCAGGCAGTGCCGGACGCTCGATGCTGGCGGCCTTGTCCGCGCCGAGGAACTGACCCGAGGCGAACAGCAGCGGCGCGGCAGTGCGCGCCAGGATGTCGGTGGCCTCGCTGGCGGTGTAGCGGGTGTTCAACGGGACGAGCACGCCGCCGGCGTGGTGGATCGCCAGACAGGCGACCACCCAGTGCCACGTGTTCGGTGACCAGATCGCGACGCGGTCGCCCGGCTCGATGCCGGCTGCGATCAGCGCGGCCGCAGCCTGGCGGACCTCGGTGCGCAACTGCGCGAATGTCAACGTTCTGGCGGGCGTGACCACCGCGGGGTGGTCGGGGAGTTCGCGTGCGATGTGGTCCAGAACCGCGGGAGTGGTTCTCGCGGCGGTGGTCATGGAACTCCTTGGGGATCGGTTACCCGAGCAAGTGCTTGGTAGGTTAGCCTACAGGGGTGATTGAGGTCCAGGAGTTCAGGGCGCAGGTCCGCGACTGGCTGGCCGAGAACCTGGTCGGCGACTACGCGGCACTCAAGGGGTTGGGCGGTCCGGGTCGCGAGCACGAGGCCTTCGAGGAACGGCTGGCCTGGAACCGGCATCTGGCGGCCGCGGGTCTGACGTGTCTCGGCTGGCCGGAGGAGCACGGCGGCCGCGGGCTGTCGGTCGCGCACCGCGTCGCGTTCTACGAGGAGTACGCGAAGGCCGATGCGCCCGACAAGGTCAACCACCTCGGCGAGGAGCTGCTCGGCCCGACGCTGATCGCCTACGGCACCCCCGACCAGCAGCAGCGCTTCCTTCCGAAGATCCTCGACGTCACCGAGTTGTGGTCGCAGGGCTACTCCGAGCCCGGCGCGGGCAGCGATCTGGCCAATGTGTCGACAACGGCCGTGCTCGACGGTGACCACTGGGTCCTCAACGGGCAGAAGGTGTGGACGTCGCTGGCGCACTGGGCGCAGTGGTGTTTCGTCGTCGCGCGCAGCGAGAAGGGGTCCAAGCGGCACGCTGGACTGTCCTTTCTCCTGGTGCCGCTGGATCAGCCGGGCGTCGAGATCCGCCCGATCATCCAGCTCACCGGCGACTCCGAGTTCAACGAGGTGTTCTTCACCGACGCCCGCACCGATGCCGACCTCGTGGTCGGCGAACCCGGTGACGGGTGGCGGGTGGCGATGGGACTGCTGACGTTCGAGCGCGGGGTGTCCACCCTGGGACAGCAGATCCGTTATGCGCGTGAGCATTCCAACCTGGTCGAGGTGGCAAAGAAGACCGGCGCCGCCGACGATCCGCTGATCAGGGAGCGGCTGACCCGGTCGTGGGCGGGGCTGCGCGCGATGCGCTCGTACGCGCTGGCCACGATGGACGTCGGACAGGACAGCCAGGCCGCCGGAAAAGACTGTGTATCGAAGCTGCTGTGGGCCAACTGGCACCGCGAGCTGGGGGAGATCGCGATGGACGTGGTCGGAATGGCGGGCCTGACGCTGCCCGAGGGAGAATTCAGCGAGTGGCAACGGCTGTTCCTGTTCTCGCGCGCCGACACGATCTACGGCGGCTCCAACGAGGTGCAGCGCAACATCATCGCCGAGCGTGTGCTCGGCTTACCCAGAGAGGCCAGACCCTGATGGACCTGTCCGTCGCCCCGGCGGAGATCGAGGGGCACAACCTGCTGGCCGGCAAAGTGGTCCTGGTCACCGCTGCTGCGGGCACCGGGATCGGGTCGACGACTGCCCGGAGGGCGCTGGCCGAAGGCGCCGACGTCGTCGTCTCCGACTACCACGAGCGCCGATTGGGGGAGACCCGCGACGAGCTGGCCGGTCTGGGGCTCGGCTCGGTGCACTCGGTGGTCTGCGACGTGACGTCCACCGAGGCGGTCGATGCGCTGATCGCCGGCGCCGTCGAGAAGGCGGGGCGTCTCGATGTCCTGGTCAACAACGCCGGGCTCGGGGGCCAGACCCCGGTGATCGACATGACCGACGACGAGTGGGACCGCGTTCTCAACGTGACGCTGACGTCGGTGATGCGCGCGACGCGCGCCGCGCTGCGCCACTTCCGCGACGCCGGGCACGGCGGTGTGATCGTCAACAACGCCAGCGTGCTGGGCTGGCGGGCGCAGCACTCCCAATCCCATTACGCCGCAGCCAAAGCCGGTGTCATGGCGCTGACGCGCTGCAGCGCGATCGAGGCGGTCGAGTACGGCGTGCGCATCAACGCGGTGTCGCCGAGCATCGCCCGGCACAAGTTCCTCGAGAAGACGTCGAGCTCCGAGCTGCTCGATCGACTGTCGCAGGGTGAGGCGTTCGGCCGGGCCGCCGAACCGTGGGAGGTCGCAGCCACCATCGCGTTCCTGGCCAGCGACTACTCCAGTTACCTCACCGGCGAGGTGATTTCGGTGTCGAGTCAGCACCCATGAGCGCAGGAGCCACCAACACCCGTCGCGACGAGCTCCTCGCGCTCGCCGCGACGATGTTCGCCGAACGTGGGCTGCGCGCCACCACCGTTCGCGACATCGCCGACTCTGCAGGAATCCTCTCGGGCAGCCTCTATCACCACTTCTCGTCGAAAGAGGAGATGGTCGACGAGGTGCTGCGCGGGTTCCTCGACTGGCTCTTCGACAGGTACCGGGAGATCGTCGAAACCGAGACGAACCCGCTCGAACGGCTCAAGGGGCTGTTCATGGCGTCGTTCGAAGCCATCGCGACCCGGCACGCCGAGGTGGTGATCTACCAGGACGAGGCCAAGCGGCTCTCCGCGCAACCCCGGTTCGCCTACGTCGAAGAGCGCAACAAAGAGCAGCGCAAGATGTGGATCGACGTCCTCACCCAAGGCATCGAGGAGGGGTGCTTCCGCCCCGACGTCGACGTCGACCTCGTCTACCGATTCATCCGCGACACCACCTGGGTGTCGGTCCGGTGGTATCAACCGGGCGGCCCGCTGACCGCGCATGAGGTTGGCCGGCAATACCTTTCGATCGTTCTCGGTGGCATCACCCCCACAGAAGGAGTTCACAATGGCTGAAGCGTATGTCATCGACGCCGTCCGCACCGCCATCGGCAAGCGCAACGGATCGTTGGCCGGGGTACATCCGGTCGACCTCGGTGCAGCCGGATGGCGCGGCCTGTTCGACCGCAACGACGTCGATCCCGGCGCGGTCGACGACGTGATCGCCGGCTGCGTCGATGCGATCGGCCCGCAGGCCGGCAACATCGCGCGGCTGTCGTGGTTGGCGGCCGGCTTCCCCGAGGAGGTGCCGGGCGTGACCGTCGACCGGCAGTGCGGGTCCAGCCAGCAGGCCATCTCGTTCGGAGCGCAGGCGATCATGTCGGGCACCGCGGATCTCATCGTGGCCGGCGGCATGCAGAACATGAGCCAGATCCCGATCAGCTCGGCGATGACCGTCGCCGAGCAGTTCGGATTCACCTCGCCCACCAACGAATCCAAGAGCTGGCTGCATCGCTATGGCGACCAGGAGATCTCTCAGTTCCGCGGGGCCGAGCTGATCGCCGAGAAGTGGGACATCAGCCGCGAGGACATGGAGCAGTTCGCGCTGACCAGTCATCAGCGCGCGCAGGCCGCGATCCGCGCCGGTCATTTCGACAACGAGATCCTCGACGTCAAGACCGATGCGGGTGGCTTCCGGGTGGACGAGGGACCGCGCGACACGTCCCTGGAGAAGATGGCCACACTCAAGACGCTCGTCGACGGTGGCCGGCTGACCGCAGCGATGGCCAGCCAGATCTCCGACGGCGCCAGTGCGGTGCTGCTCGCCTCAGAGCAGGCGGTCAAGGATCACGGGTTGAAGCCCCGTGCGCGCATCCATCACATCAGCGCACGCGGCGCCGATCCGGTGTTCATGTTGACCGGCCCGATTCCCGCGACCCGCTATGCGCTGGACAAGGCGGGGCTCTCGATCGAGGACATCGACACGGTCGAGATCAACGAGGCGTTCGCGCCGGTGGTGCAGGCCTGGCTGAAGGAGACCAAGGCCGACCCCGAGAAGGTCAACCCCAACGGCGGGGCGATCGCGCTCGGTCACCCGCTCGGTGCCACGGGGGCAAAGCTTTTCGCGACCATGCTGAACACGCTGGAGCGCACCGGCGGCCGCTACGGCCTGCAGACGATGTGCGAGGGCGGCGGCACGGCCAACGTCACGATCATCGAGCGGCTCTGACCGCACGCCACACCCTGGCCGGCGTCATCGGAAGCCGGTGCAGCCGTGCGCCGGTCGCGCGTGCGATGGCGTTGGCGATTGCGGGGGCGACGGGGTTGTAGGGCGATTCACTCATCGACTTGGCGCCGAAGGGTCCCAGGGTGTCGTAGGTGTCGGCGAAGTAGACCTCCGTCACCGGTACGTCGGCCAGCTGCGGCAGATGGTAGTTGCGCAGGGTGGTCGTCGACACCGCACCGTCGGGACCGACGTGCATCTCCTCGTACAGTGCCGAGCCGATGCCCTGTGCCACACCGCCTTCCACTTGACCGCGGCACTGCTGCGGGTTCATCACCACCCCGGCGTCGGCGGCCTGCACATTCTGCAGGATGCGCACCTCACCGGTCTCGACGTCGACGGCGACGCGGACGGCGTGCACGTTGAACGCGACGGAGCGGGGGGTTCCGCCATGCCGCCCGTGGCCGACCAAAGGCACTGGCAGTTCCGCGAAGTCGATCAGCTGCCCCGCGCAGTGCACCCCGTTTCGGGTCAGTGCGCACGCACCGCGAGGAACGCCGGTGAGCTCCGAGGCGGCCGCCTCCAGCTGGGAGCGCAGCTTCTGCGCGGCCACGAGCGTGGCCTGTCCCGCCACCACTGTTCCGGCGGAGCCGAACGCGCCGGTGTCGTATCCGGTTGTCGCCGTGTTGGATTGATCGATCCGGATGTTGCCGACGACGGTGTTGAGCGCGGTTGCCGCGATCTGTGTGTGCACGGTCGTGGTGCCGTTGCCGAACTCGGCGGTCCCGACACGCAGCGTGTAGATCCCGTCTGCGTCTATGCTCACCGCGGCCTCGGCGTGGTGGCCCCGCGGCGGGATCGTGGCGATCATCGCGATCGCCATTCCCTCACCCGTGCGCCACTGCGGCCCGGTCGGCGTGGGGACGCCGTTGCCGCGGCGCAGCGCCGCCTGAGCGAGATCGAGGCACTGGTCGAGCCCGTAGCTACCGAAAATCAGGTCGTCGTCGAGCACGTGGGCGTCGACGAAGTCGTCGCCCGGCACGACCACGTTGCGTCGGCGGAAGTCGAACGGGTCGATGCCGAGGCGCTCGGCGAGCTGGTCCATCGCGGATTCGATCGCGAAGATCAGCTGACCCAGCCCGTAGCCGCGGAAGGCACCCGACGGCAGGTTGTTCGTGTACACCGCGCGAGCGTCGACTCGCTTGTTCGCGCACCGGTAGACCGACATCGATTCCCCGCAACCGTGGAACATCACACCGGGGCTGTGGTTGCCGTAGGCGCCGGCGTCGAGGAGCACGTCGACCGCGAGTGCGGTCAGTGTGCCGTCGGCGTCGGCGGCCGCGGTGACGTCCACCCGGAACGGGTGCCGGCACGGCGCGGTGGTGAATTCGTCGCTGCGAGTGAATTCGTAGCGCACCGGCTCGCCCAATCGCAACACCGCCAACGCGACCAGGTCCTCGACGAGCATCTCCTGCTTGCCGCCGAATCCGCCGCCGATGCGTTTGGTGAACACCTGCACCTCGTCGGTGGGCAGCCCGAACAGGTGGCACAGTTCGTCGCGCACCAGGAACGGGACCTGTGTGCTGGTGCGGATCACCAGCCGGCCGGTGTCGTCGCGCCATCCGGTGCAGCCGTGAGTTTCCAAGTGGGCGTGCTGGACCCGTTGCGTGTGCCAGCGGCCGCGCACCACCGCACCGCCGTGCGCTGCCGTCAGTCCGGCGTCGATGTCGCCGACCCCGCCGTGCAGCTCGGCGACCAGGTTGCGGCCCGGGTCGGCGATCCTGGAGTCCGCCCCCTTGTCGCCGTGCAGCAGCGGGGCACCGGGTGCCGTGGCCTGCTCGGGGTCGAGCACGGTGGGCAACTCCTCGTAGGTGACGACGAGTGCGCGACAGGCCTTTTCAGCCGCAGCCGGGGTCTCCGCCACCACCGCGGCCACCCGTTGCCCGACGAATCTGACGACGTCGTCGAGCAGCACCGTGTCGTCTGGATCGTCCTCACGGTTCTCGTGTCGCGCGGTTGAGAAGCGCACCGGAGGACTGTCGGCGTGGGTCAGCACCAGTCGGACACCGGGAACGGCTTCGGCAGCGGAGGTGTCGATGGCCACGATGCGCGCATGCGGCACCGGGCTCGTCAGCACCGCAAGGTGCAGCAACCCCGGCGGCGCGAAATCCATGGTGTATTCCTCGGTTCCGGTGACCACCCGCACCGCAGCCGGTGCGCTGATCGACCGTCCGGCGTCCTGGCCGTCGGATTTCTCGACGTTCACCGTCCCCGCGAGCGCATCGGTGATCGCCCGATATCCGGTGCAGCGGCAGAGATTGTTCTTCAGCTGCTGAGGGAGTTGCCCGGGGTCCGCGGTCGGCAGCGAGGCGGCGGTGGTCACCATGCCGGCCGTGCAGAAACCGCACTGGAACCCGGCTGCCTCGACGAAGCGGCGCTGCATCGGATGCAGGTCGCCGGGGTCGCCGAGACCCGCTGCGGTGGTCACCTCCCGACCGGCCGCCCGGAACGCCGGATACACGCATGAATGCACGGCCGCGCCGTCGACGAGCACCGAGCACGCTCCGCAATCGCCGGCGTCACAGCCTTTCTTGACCTCGAAGTGGCCTCGCTCCCGCAGAAAGGTGCGCAGGCACTGCCCGGGGCGCGGATCGTCTTCGTGGGCGCGGCCGTTGACGGTGACCCTCATGTCAGCTCAGCGACGATCTGGTCGGCCAGCTGCTGTGTCATCGCGGCCCGCCAGTCGGGATCACCATGGGCGTCACGGGTCCACGCGTCGTCCGGGATCACCGACAGCGCTGCGCGCAGCGCGTCGGGAGGTGGCGAGGTGGCGAACCGCATGACGTATGGCCGGACCGTCGAGGCCGTCACCGAGATCGTGAGTGCGCCGCCGTCGGCCGGGGTGTCGCGGCGACCGATGACGACCACACCGGAGCGCCCCAGCGGTGACGTCGCCAGCTTGCGGTACGCGACCCGGCCGCGCAGCGCCGCCGCGGGGATGTGCACCGAGCGCAGGATCTCGCCGGTGTCCAGCACGTTGGTGGTGACGCCGGTGACGAAATCGGCGACGGGCACGGTACGGGTGTCGCCGCCCGGCCGCCAGATCAGCGCTGTGGCGTCCAGCGCCGTGGTCAGCGAGATCATCGAGCCTGCGGGCAGAGACAGGCAGATGTTGCCACCCACCGTTGCGGTGCGCCAGATCTTGAATCCGGCCACCAGTGCGGTGCAGCACTGCGCGAACAGCGGCGCAGCGGTCCAGTCGTCGGGCAGGGTGGTCGACGACCTCGTGGACAATTCGGTGACCTCTGCCAGGGTGGCTGTGGCGGCGATCTCGATGCCGTTGTCGGACAGGGTGATCGGTGGCCACCTCAGCGCGGTGATGTCGATCAGACGGGTGACGTGCGGCTGTGGTTCGGAGAAGAGCCACGTGCCGCCGGCGAGGATCGCGTCCGTGGGCCCCAGCGGCCACACCTCGTCGCGCGATCGCGGGGTGTGCACCGCCTCGACGGTGTTGAGGTCCATGACTGCACCGTAGATCGCGGGGGGTCGCGGTGCAGGCCAAGCCGCCGAACTGCGGGGATGCGGCAACGCTGGGACAATCGGAGGTGTGCGTGCCTACCGCGGTCATCTGGTGCACGTCGGCGGCGCGCCCGAGCTCGGGCAGGCGAGCGAGCATCTCGTGTCGGTGCCCGACGGCGTGCTGGTCGTCGACGACGACGGTGTCATCGTGTTCAGCGGTGCGTACGCGCGACTGCCTGCGGAGGCGGCCGGCGCCGACGTGATCGACTGCCGGCCGGGTTTCCTGCTGCCGGGGTTCATCGACACACACATCCATTTCCCGCAGACCTACTGCACCGACTCCTATGGCGGCGGGCAACTGCTGGACTGGTTGCAGCGCTGCATCTTTCCCGCCGAGGCGAGGATCGCTGACGCGGAGCTGGCCCGCCGGACGGCGCGCGACTTCTGTCGGCGCAGAGTCGAGGTCGGGACCACGACGGCGCTGGTGTTCGGGTCGGCCTTCCCCGACGCGCAGGACGCCTTGTTCGAGGAGTCCCTGCGGGTCGGGCTGCGCACCATCTCCGGTCGCGGTATTCAGACGGTGGGTCCCGACGCGGCGGGCCCGCTGCTCACCGACGAGTCGACCGCGATCGAGCTGTCGGCGAGGGAGATCGACCGGTGGCACGGGGCCCATCCGCTGCTGCAGGTCGCCGTGGTGCCGCGATTTGCGCTGTCGGTGACCGCGCACACCCTGGCGGCGCTCGGCGAGCTCTACGATTCGGTGCGCGCCGCGGGGGTGTACTTCCACAGTCACCTGTCCGAGAACCTCCTCGAGATCGATGCTGTCCGTACCTCGTTGGACGTGTCCTGCTACCTCGACGCCTACGACGGGCGGATCGGCCGGACGGGCGCGCCGACGCTGCTCGGGCCACGCAGCGTGCTCGCGCACGGCGTGCACTGCACCGACGGCGAGTTGGCCCGGCTGGCCGACACCGGCACCTCGATCTCGCACTGCCCGACCTCGCAGCAGTTCCTGGGGTCGGGCACCATGCCGTGGCAGCGGACCACTGGGAGCGGGGTGACGGTGGCGTTGGGCAGCGATGTCGGCGCCGGTGACGAGTGGTTGATGGCCCGCGTCGCCAACGACTGCTTCAAGGTGCACATCAGCGAGCCGGGGGCTGCAGGGTTGTCGATCCCGCCGGCTCAACTGTTGTTCACGGCCACTCTGGCGGGGGCCAGGGCTCTTGACATCGAGGATCGGGTGGGCAATCTGGATGCCGGCAAGCAGGCCGACTTCCTGGTGATCGATCCGCAGCGCCAGCCGCTGCTGCCCGAGCTGCTCGAGCGGGTGGACCCCGAGGATGCAGACCGGCTGCTGTTCACCCTGCTGCTCGGCATGCGGGAGGCCGCGATCGCGGAGGTCTTCGTGCAGGGTCACCGGCTCATGGCGGACGCGTCGATGCCTACCGCGTGAGGGGCCCACCCATGATGTTCCCCACGATCCCGCGA
Organism: Mycobacterium sp. IDUB_1; assembly: GCF_055419625.1. Classification (NCBI taxonomy): domain Bacteria; kingdom Bacillati; phylum Actinomycetota; class Actinomycetes; order Mycobacteriales; family Mycobacteriaceae; genus Mycobacterium; species Mycobacterium sp. IDUB_1. Next base: position 20,885 of record NZ_JBVAYA010000008.1, read on the forward strand.
ATGATGTTGCTGCCGTCCTCGTTTCGGAGCTCGTCGTACCAGGCGGCGGTTGCCTCCGGATCTTTGGCGTGGGTCACGTCGCACCGGCGCCGCGCACGCAGCACCAGATCCCCGGCCCGCTCGCTGCGCGCGTACTGGTAGGACAGCAGTGCGGTGTGCACATCGCCGGGGTGGTCACGCAGCGCCCACTGCAGCGCCACCGCGTCCTCCATCGCCGAGCAGCCGCCCTGCCCGATGTCCGGTGTCGTGTTGTGGGCGGCGTCGCCGAGCACCGCTACGCGCCCCTTGACCCAGGTGTCGAAGGGGTCGAGGTCGAGGATCTCCACGCGATTGGTGGTGGCGGGATCGAGGACGTCGATCAGCCGGTGCACTCCGGGCGCCCAGCCTTCGAAGTGCCGTCGCAGCATCTCCTTGACGTCGCCGCCGATCGCGGATGGCGCTCCGACGATGTCGAAGAAGAAGTAGAACCTGCCACCGGCCACCGGCATCACCGAAACCCGTTGTCCGTCAGCCACATAGGTGGTCCACTCGGTGGCCGGGCCGATCTCCTCGTCGACCGGTACGAGCCCGTTGACGTTCACGTAGCCGGCGTAGCGGCGGGTGACCGGCCCGCCCAAGACGTACTCGCGGGTGATGGAGTTCGCGCCGTCGGCACCGATGATCAAGTCCGCGGACACGGTGGTCCCGTCGGCGAACGTCGCTACCGCGGCATCGACCCCGTCCTCGACGGACACCATCTTCATGCCGAATGCGATGTCGTCCATGCCGTAGTGATTCATCAGCATCGACTGCAGCTCCGCGCGGGCGATGGGGTAGGGCCGCTGTCCCACCTCGTCGATCAGCGGTTGCATCGAGAATCGGCACATGGTCGCCCCGCTGTGCCCGTCGATGTAGCTCATCGTCTCGACGCGCCCGCCCAGGGCGGCCGTCTCCTCGGCCAGGCCCAGGTAGTTCAGGCACTTGACGCCGTTGGACCACACCGAGATCGCCGCGCCGACGGGCTTGTTCTCGGTGACGCGCTCGTAGACGTGGGTCTCGACGCCGATCTCCCTCAACGCGATCGCCGCGCTCATGCCACCCATCCCCGCACCGATGATCACGGCCTTCACAACTGATCAGCTCCCTCTGTAGGTGGAGTAGGCGTACGGCGACAGCAACAGCGGAACGTGGTGGTGGGCCTGGGCGTCGGTGACCTCGAAAGTGATCACGACCTCGGGGTAGAAGCCGGTGACTCCCTGAGCGGTGAAATAGCCTGCGGTGTCGAACCGTAACCGATACGTACCGGCCTCGAGGTCGGCGGCCAGCTCCCCGATGCGGCCGTCGTCGTCGGTCACGCCGGCGGCCACCTCGCCACCGGAGCTGCGCAGCGTCACCGCGACGCCGGTGGCGGGCCGGCCCGTGGTGGCGTCGAGGACGTGGGTGGAAAGACTCATGGGATCAGCATCCCCGATCGGGGCTCATGCGGGCGGCTCGCTGAGCAGACGTTCCAGCCGGAGCCGATTGATCTTCGCCAGCTCGCTACGCATGACCCGGCGTTCGGTGTCCGGGTCGTTGTGCAGCCGCTCGGTCAGGATGTCCAGCAGCTCCTCGGCCGAACGCCCGCTGGCGCAGACGAGGTACACGTACCCGAACCGGTCTTCGTATTCCCGATTCTTGGCCGCCAGCTGCGCCTTGATGTCGGCGTCGGCGCCGGCGACACGGGCCTGCTCGCGGGCCGACGACGGGTTGTCCACGGCGGCACCGATCCGCGGATGACCGTCCAGGGCGGCGTCGAGTTCGGCGTCCGGTAGCTCGGCCAGTACCCGATCGGCACGGTCGTAGAGGGCGTCGGCGTCGCGAAACGGTGCGGCGGCCAGCACCCGTCGCGCCCAGATCGGTGACGAGCACACTTCGAACAGCAGATGCATCTGCGCTCGCTCCGAGGCCGCGTTGAAGTGCGTCAGCCCGACGGCCCTCACGAGAGTTCGTTGAGCCTGCTGAAACGCGCAGCGGCAACGGGATTGGCGTCGGCGACCAGGTCGGTGAACCGGTGGTTGACGATCTTGGCGACTTCGATCAGGGCGAACGCCTTCTCCGCCGACGGCGAGTTGTCCATCCGGGACCAGCCGTTGCGCAGGACGCGGTCGAAGCGCTCGGTCTCCTTGGCGCAGATGATCAGCGGGAAGCCGAAATGGCTGCGGTAGGCGGTGGCCAGCTCCACGACGTCATTGTGGTCGTCGTCGTCGAGGTTGGACAGGGCCACGTGGTCCACGGCGAGCACCTGGCCCGTCTCGTCTTCGGCGCCCAGATCGGGGAACGCGCCCAGCAGCTCGGCCTGCTGCTCGGACGAGCCGGTGAGCACCGCGTCCTGGAAGGCTTCACGCAGCGCGGTGGTGTCGGCGAACGGCCGCTGGTCGTAGGCGCGTTCGACGGCCCACGGCACGTCCTGGAGGACGTGGCCGAACACCTCGGTGAACCGCTCCTTGGTCATCGCGTTGACCTCACCGAGCGTGATGGAGCCGCCGCCGGCCACTCGCGGGCCGCCCGAACCGGTGTGGAAGAACACGATGTTCAGCAGGATCGCGCTGACCGCGCCGATGCTGATACCGCTGCCGAAGATCAGGTCGACCCCGGTGGGCATGGCCTTGGCGATGTCCGGGTAGGCCGTCACCCACAGCGCGAGCGCCAGGCTCGTGGTCACGATGATCAGGTTGCGGTGGTCGGTGAAGTCGACTTTGCCCAGGGTCTGGATCCCGACGACGGCGACCGTCGCGAACAGCGTCAGCGCGGCGCCGCCCAGCACGGGATTGGGGATCGAGGCGACCACGGCGGCGACCTTGGGCAGGAAGCCGAGCAGGATCATGAACACCCCGGCGGCCGCGACCACCCAGCGGCTCTTGATGCCGGTGAGCCGGACCAGGCCGACGTTCTCGGAGAACGCGGTGTAGGGGAAGGAGTTGAAGACACCGCCGATGGTGGTCGCCACCCCGTCGGCGCGCAGCACGTTGCCGATGTCGGAGGCCTTCACTCGCTTGCCGACGATCTCGCCGGTGGCGATGGTGGAACCCGTCGATTCCACGGCGGTGATCATCAGCACGATGATCATCGTCAGGCAGGCGACGAAGTCGAACTTGGGCATGCCGAAGAGGAACGGTGGCGTGAAGCCGATCGCCGAGGCTTCGCCGACCCGATCGAAGTTCATGTCGCCCAGCGCGAATGCGACCGCGCAGCCGACCACCAGACCGAGCAGGACGGCGATGGTCGCCAGGAAGCCGCGGAAGATCCGCTGGATCGCGACGATGATCGCGATGGTGCCGACGGCGTAGAGGAACCACCGGATGTTGGTCGGGTCGGGTTCGTGGGTGTTGGGGTTGGTGACGGCGTCCATGGCGCCGACGGGCACCAGGCACAGGCCGATGATCGTGATCAGGGTGCCGGTGACCACGGGTGGGAAGAATTTCAGCAGTTTGATGAACACCGGCGCGATCAGGAACGTGAACACGCCGGCGACGATCACCGCCCCGTAGACGTAGAGCATGCTCGACGCGCCGCCGCCGTGAGCCATGCCGATCGCGATGATCGGCGACACCCCGGCGAACGTGACGCCCTGCAGCAGCGGCAGGCGGACACCGACGTTACGGAACCCGACGGCCTGGATGATCGAGGCGATACCGCAGGTGAACAGGTCCGCCGTGATCAGCTTGACGAGTTCTTCCTGGGACAGTCCGACCGCCCCGGCGATGATGATCGGCACGAGGACCGCGCCGGCGTAGAACGCGACGACGTGCTGGAACCCATAGGTGGCGAGCTTCGGGACGGGCAGCACCTCGTCGACGGGGTGAGTGCGCTTGCTCGTGCCGCGGGCGGTCGGTGTCGACATCGGATCAGAATCCGACAGGTTCGCTCACTTCCGGTGACGCGCACGTTTCCGGGATGTTGCAGGTCCCGTTTTTTCTCGCGAACAGACGCGATCTCGCGCGTGTCGCCCCCGAAACGCCCGAGATCGCGTCTGGTCGCCGGTCAGTGGTCGTGCAGGATCACGCCGCGCACGTTGCGTCCGGCGCGCATGTCCTCGTAGCCCTCGTTGACCTCGGCCAGCTTGTACTCGTGTGTGACGGTCTCGTCGAGCAGCAGCTTGCCCTCGCGGTAGAGCGACAACAGCCGCGGGATGTCCGCGCGCGGGTTGGCCTCGCCGTACAGGCTGCCGAGCAGGCGCTTCTGGAACAGCGTGAACATCATCAGCGACAGCGATGCCTGGTTGTCGGCCATCGTCGACAGGGCGGTCACCACGACCGCGCCGCCCTTGCGGATGATGTTGACCGCGTCATCGATCATCGTGCCCTCGAGCAGGCCGACGGTCAGTATCGCGGAATCGGCCATCACCCCGCGGGTCAGCTCGGCGACGAGCGCGGTCGCCTCGGGCAGCGACGTCACGAAATGCGTGGCGCCGAGCTGTAAAGCCTTGGCGCGCTTGTCTTCCACAGGCTCGACGACGACGATCTTCTCGGCACCGGCCAGTCGCGCGCCCTGCACCGCGCCGCTGCCGATTCCCCCGAACCCGATCACCACGACAGTGTCGCCGGGTTGGACGTCGGCGGTGTTGACGGCCGATCCCCATCCGGTTGTCACTCCGCAGCCGAGCAGGCACGCCCGCGAGAGCGGGACGTCGTCGTCGATCTTGACGATGGAGGCTTCGGGCACGGTGCCGTACTGGGAGAACGTGCCCACCAGCGACATCACGCCGATGTTCTGCCCGCGGGCGCGCCGCCTGTAGGTGCCGTCGATCTGCGTGCCGGCCATGATGATCGCGCCGAGGTCGCAGAGGTTCTGGTGACCGGTCGAGCAGAATCGGCAGCGGCCGCAGGCCGGAAGAAACGACGCGACGACGTGGTCGCCCGGGGCCAGGTTGCGAACGCCCGATCCGACTTCGCGGACGATCCCGGCGCCTTCGTGACCGCCGATCATCGGCAGCGGGAAGGGCAGGTCACCGGTGCGGATGTGCTCGTCGGAGTGGCACAGGCCGGTGGCCTCCCAGGACACCAGCACCTCGCCGTCACCGGGCGGATCGAGATCGATCTCCTCGATGCTCCAGTCGGAGCCGTACTCCCACAGAATCGCGGCGTTGGTCTTCATCGGCCGAGTCTAAGAAGCGCGTCGGCCCGCCCGCGGCGGATTCGCCCGACAGGTTCAGATCGCCGTCAGGGCCAGGCCGGCCAGTGCGATCAACCAGCTCGCGAAGCTGCCGACCAAGAAGTACTCGGTCACCTCATCGATGCCGGAACCGATGCCGGAACCGATATCCGTGTCGCCGGTTCCTGCGGATTCCTTGCGCGCGGCGCTGAGTTCGGGGAAGCGGATGATGCCCTTGGCCGCGATGACCGCCGAGGCGGCGCCGAACTGGCCGCCGAGCGCCAGCCCGACGATCAGCAGCCGCTCCATCGGGCCCAGCAACCGGCCGCCCTTGAGGCGGTCGGACGGTTGGGGCTCGCCGGCCGGGCGGACCGCACCGACCGCGCCGAGGACGAGCCGCACCAGCTGGTTCGCGGTGACCAGCTGCAGCAGGACGACCCCGACGATCATCAGCGCCCGGCCCGGGTCGACCTCGGCCAGGCCGATCCACGGCAGCCACCACCCGATCGGACCGGCCACCGGGGACGCCCAGCCGCTGAACACGACGATCAGTACGGCGCCCGCGCCGAACACCGTGAGGGCACGACCGTGCCGCGTCCCGGTGTGCTCGGCGGCGTCGCCGAGGATCACCCAGACGACGGAGACTGCTGCGGCGGCGACGAGGAGGACGACGTCGCCGAGGTGCCAGAGCCCGGCCAAGGCGGCGCTGCCGAGCACGGCGACCGGACCAGCGACCAGTGCCGGCCACCGGTGTGCGCTGAGCTTGCGGCAGATGTCGGCGACGCCGACGGCGATGAGGAACACCGCCAGCGCGCCCATCACAGCTCCCGTAGTTCGGTGGCGGCCGCGAGGAGCAGATCGAGCCCGGCCCGGCCGGCACGCTGGGACACCGCCGAGGCGCTGATGCCCTCCGCCATCGCCAGCTCCTTCTTGGTTCGTCCTGCGCGCATCCCGGCGAGTATTCGCAGAGAGCGTTCGTCAAGCGATCCAAGCAGATGGTCCCGACACATCAGGGCGGCATTGATGGCGCGCGGTTCGGCACCGTCGCCGGTGTCGTTTCGGAATGCGGTGCGCACGTACGTCATTCCTGGTTGCTGCTGGGTGGCCGCGGTCCATTCGATGGCTGCGCGCGCAGCCCACCAGCCCGGTCCGTCCTGGATCCCGGAGTTTTCGTCGAGGGTGGTGACGTCGCCCCAGCCGAGTCCGAACCGGATGTCGACGTCCGGTGCCAGCGTCAGCCGCAGCGTGAGTGCGGCGTCGATCGCGAGCCCGACGGTGGGATACGCGCCCTGGAATTCGTCGCCCACCGTGAGGGCGGGTGCATCGACGGCGCCCTCGGCCACGGTGGCCAGCGCCGCGGTGACACGGCGGTGCAGACCGCGCCGGTCGGCGAACGTACGGGAGCTCACGACGTCACCGATGAGCGTCGCACGGGGCACTGAAGCCTGTAGCTTCACTTCATCCATATGAAGACTATAGCTTCATTCTTGCGATATGAAGCTGTCAGCTTTCGCCACAATCGCATAGCGAGGTTTGTCGGTGGTCGAATGTATGTTCGAAGTATGTCGGGGGTGCGGGAGGCGGTGGCGGTCTTGCGGGCCGCTGTCGACGGCGTGCTCGCTGCCGATCTGGACCTCGCGACGGCTGCGGAGCTCACGGAGCTACTCGACGAGGTGGAATCGGCGGGCTGCCGGTTGCCGGCGGCCCGGCATCGGGCGTTGGCGCGGCTGCAGGTGGAGACCACCCCGCATGCGATGGGGGCGAAGAACTGGAAAGACGTGCTGGCGATCCGCTGGCGCATCAGCGGCCCAGAAGCGCATCGCCGGTTGACCGAGGCCGCGCTGCTCGGGCCGCGGGTGTCGCTGACCGGAGAGCCGTTGCCGCCGGTGTTGCCCGCGACGGCGGCGGCCCAAGCTTCGGGTCGGATCACGCCCGAGCATGTGGAGATCACCCGTAAAGCGGTGGACAAGCTGCCCGGGTTCGTCGACACGGTCACGCGCGAGCAGTTCGAGGCCGATGTCGTGCGCATCGCGGTCGGTGCCGGCCCCAAGGCCACTCAGGATGCCGCGGATCTGGAGTTGTTTCTGCTCGATCAGGACGGCCCCGAACCCGACGACACCGAACGGGTCCGCAAACGCTCGCTCACGAAATCTCGGCAGGGTTGCGACGGCATGACGGCGTGGTGGGCGGATCTGACGCCGGAGGCGGCCGCGGTGTGGGAGGCGATCTTCGCCAGATACGCCGCCCCCGGGATGTGCAACCCCGACGATGACGAACCCTGTATCTCGGGGACGCCGACGCAGGCCCAGATCGACAACGATCACCGCAGCCTCGCCCAACGCCAACACGACGCGCTGCTCGTGGTGGGGCGGATCGCGTTGATGAGCGGGGAGGTGGGTCAGCTCAACGGGTTACCGGTGGCGGTGATCGTGCGCACCACCCTGCAAGACCTCGAATCGAGGGCCGGGATCGGGGTGACCGGTGGTGGGACCCGGCTGCCGATCAAAGACGTGATTCGGATGGGCGCGCACGCGAGCCACTATTTGGCGGTGTTCGACCGGGCCACCGGCTCCGCGCTGGACCTGTTCCGCACGCGGCGGGTGGCGTCGGTGGCGCAGCGGGTCATGTTGATCGCGCGTGAGGGTGGCTGCACCAAACCGGGCTGCCGTGTCGGCGCCTACGGATGTCAGGTCCACCACGTCACCGCCGATTGGGCTGCGGGTGGGCTGACCAACATCGACGACCTCGGCCTGGCCTGCCCACCTGACAACCGCTCCGTTGGCCCCGGCGGCTGGAGCACCGCGATGAACACCCGCCACGAGGTGGAATGGACCCCACCACCGGAGCTGGACACCGGACAAGCCCGGGTCAACACCCACCACACCCCCGAACGACTCCTCCGCCCACCCGAGGACGACGAGCCCACCCAAGCGTCGGCCGACGCCGCAGAACCCGGCGGACCCGCACCACCCGACAACCAAGTCGCCTGAGGGCCGCGAATGGATGATCGCCGCGTCCGGAATGGACTGTGCTCGCGACCGGATGCCACTTACTGCGTGATGCAGCCGGTGGCCTTCTCCAAGTGCTCGATCGCCTCGGCGACGATCGCAGGAACCAGTTCCGCGCAGGACGGTAGGTCGTCGATGATCCCGGTGACCTGTCCGGAGGCGAGCACACCCGCGTCGGTGTTGCCCTCCACCAGCCCGGCTTTCAGCAACATCGGGGTGTTGGCGGCCATCACCACCTGGGCCCACGTCAGGTCCTTGCCGTGCCGCATCGCCATGCCGTCACGCAGCATCGACCGCCACGTCATGCCACTCATCTTCTTGAACTTCTGCGCGTTGCCCACCGCGGCAGCCAGACCACGCACCGGTGACCCGCTCTCCAGTTTCTCCACCAGCCCCGTGCGCAACACGCGGTGCGGCATGCCGTCGACCCGGGTGGAGACCACTGTTCCGTCGAGCGCGGTGTGCAGATAGCGCTGCTTGACGGCGTCCGGCACGGTCGAATCGGTGGTGAGCAGGAACCGGGTGCCCATGGCGACCCCCGCCGCGCCATAGGACAGCGCGGCTGCCAGGCCCCTGCCGTCGAAGAAACCGCCCGCGGCGATGACGGGCATCCCCGTGTCGGCGACCGCATCGAGCACGGAAGGCAGGAGCAGGGTCGTGGCGATCGGACCGGTGTGGCCACCACCCTCGCCGCCCTGCACGATCACTGCGTCGGCACCCCAGGCCGCTACCTTCTTCGCGTGCTTTGCCAACCCGACCGACGGAATCACCACGACACCTGCATCTTTGAGCTTGGCGATGAGATCGGGTTTCGGAGCCAGGGCGAAGGAGGCGACTTTGACTCCTTCGCTGATCAGGAGGTCGACGCGGTCGTTCGCGTCGCCGGCGTCGGCTCGGATGTTGATGCCGAACGGTTTGTCGGTGGAGGCCTTGACCTTGGCCACCGCGGTCTTGAGCTCGTCGAGGGTCATCGTCGCCGAAGCGAGAATGCCCAGCCCGCCGGCATTCGAGGTGGCCGCCACCAGGCGCGCACCCGCAACCCAGCCCATCCCGGTCTGCACGACCGGATGCTCGATGCCGACCAGCTCCGTCAGGGGAGTCTGCAGCTTCACTTGACTTCCTTGTCACGCAACGACTTCGGGTCGATCACCTCGCGCAGGATCCGCAGCTCGTCGGCGGTCGGCAGTCGCGTCGTGTCGGCATCATCGAGTCCGTGCACCTCGAACGAGGTGTTCTCGGTGACCTGCTCGGGTTCGATGCCCGGATGCAGAGACACGGCCCGCATCTGGTGGTCGGGTCCGTTGAAGTCGAAGACGCCGAGGTTGGTGATCACCCGGAAGACGTTGACGAATCGATAGGCGGGGTTGTCGGGATCTACTTTGTCCCAGCCGATTCCGGAGACGATGTCCACGGATTCGCCGAACACCCGTGTCGAGTGGTTGCCGACCCAGTAGCTGGTGGCGTGGTTGATCGTGTTGCCCGGCGCGCCGCGCACGCCGAACATCTGCCGCTTGGGGTGCTGCAGCGGTCCGAAGGCCGACAGGTTCTGATTGCCGTAGCGATCGATCTGGTTGGCGCCCATCACGACGTGGCGACGGCCCCATGACAGCGTCTCGAACACCCGGCCGAACGGCATCCAGCCTTCGATGGTGGCGGCCGCTCCGATTGCGGGTGTGTCGGAGATCAGCCGCGCTTCGCCGTCGGTGAGCAGGATGTCGGGGGAGAACGTCAGACGAGCGAGCCGTGCGCCGATCGAGACGATCGTGGTCATCGGGCTGACCATGATCTCGCCGGCGTCGCGGAACAATTCGGCGCACGCGACGGCGCACACCTCTGCGCGGGTTGCCGAGATCACTGGACCGCCTCCTGGAACTTGCGCACCGCTGCCTGATAGTCGGATTCACTTCCGGACAGATACGTGTCGACGAACGCAGACCACGTCTCGTCGGAGCCTGCCGCCTCGGCGTAGTGCCGCTGGAACTTCTCGTCGCGGCGGTAATCGGGCTCGGCGGTGGTGAAGTGCGCTCCGTTCGGCGCCTCGACGACGCTGTCGACCATCATTCGGTTGATCAGCAGCGCCTGCGGTGGAACGGATTTGACGAGCTCGTCGGTCGGCACCACTTTCTCCACCGACAGGAACCGGCGCTGTGCCGACATCAGGAAGAGATCGTCGAAGTACGGGTCGATACCGGTGTAGGCCGCATTGCCCTGTGCGTCACCGACATTCATGTGCACGAACGCGGCGTCCAGGTTCAGCGCGGGCATCGCGACGAGTTCCTCGTAACCCCCGCCCGGGGCCGGATACGGCGACTTCACGGTCTTGAGTTCGTCGCCCCAGAACGCGCGCACATCGCTGCCCAGCCCGGCGCGGATCGGCAGGAACGGCAGCCGCTGGGCGGCGGCCTGCAGGCCGCAGCGGAGCATGCCCTCGTCCATCTCCCTCGCCTCGATCGCACCGGAGGTGCGAGCCTTGGCGAACCACGGGTCGTAGAAGGGCGGGGAGTCCAGGGACACGAAGCCGTAGTAGGCCCGCGTGACCTTGCCCGCCGAGCAGAGTAGGCCCAGATCTGGTCCGCCGTAGGTGACGACGGTCAGATCGGTGACGTCGGTGCGCAGCAGCGCGCGCACGAAAGCCATCGGCTTGCGCCGCGAACCCCAGCCGCCGATGCCGATCGTCATACCGCTCTCGACGGACGAGACGGCGTCATCGAGTGACGTTCTCTTGTCTGACACTATTCCCCCGCTCGCTTCGCTCGTGCCCGCCGAATCACTATTTCCCCGCTCGCTTCGCGCGTGCCCGCCGCATCACTTCGACCCCTTCTCCGTGCCCGCGAACGCATCCCGATGTTCGTCGGAGACGCCGGCGAGGTTGAGCTCGAAGGTGAAGCCTTGCTCCATCCGGTAGCGGGCGGTGACCGGTTGCACGTCGATGAAGTTGAGTGCTTCCTTGGCCGCGCGGATCACCCGGGTGTCCTTGGACGCGATGTCACGCGCTACCCGCAGGGCCGACTCGTCGAGGTCGGCACGCGGCACGACCTCGTGCACGGAGCCGAAGTGGTGCAGCGTGTTCGCGTCGACTGTTGCCGCGGTGAAGAAGAGACGACGCATCATGTGTTGGGGCACAAGGCGAGACAGGTGGGTCGCGGCGCCGAGTGCGCCGCGCTCGACCTCGGGCAGCCCGAACTTCGCGTCGTCGGAGGCGACGATGACGTCGGCGTTGCCGACCAATCCGATGCCTCCGCCGACGCAGAAGCCGTTGACTGCGGCGATGACCGGAACCGCGCATTCGTAGACAGCCCGAAACGCCTCGTAGCAACCACGATTGGCGTCGATCAGCGCGGTGAAGCCTTCGGTGTTCTGCATCTCCTTGATGTCGACGCCGGCGTTGAAGCCGCGTCCCTCGGCCCGAAGGATCACCACGTGCGTGGTCTGGTCACGCCCGGCGGCGGTGATCGCGTCGGCGAGTTCGAACCAGCCGCGCGACGGAATCGCGTTGACGGGTGGGTAGTCGACGGTGACCGAGACGATCCCCGGCTCCACCGTCGCGGTGGTGATCGGCATGCGCAACTCCTGGGGTGGCTACCTAAGCAAGCACTTGCTTGGTACGCTAGCACAGTGACCGACGCATCCGACAGCGCCATCAGCCTTGCTCTCAGCGGCCGCGTGGTGCTGGTGACCGGTGGTGTGCGCGGTGTCGGGGCCGGCATCAGCACGGTGTTCGCCGATCAGGGTGCCACCGTTGTCACGTGCGCTCGCCGTCCCGTCGACGGGTCACCGTTCGAGTTCCGCGCCTGCGACATCCGCGACGACGGTGCGGTGGCCGCGCTGATCGCCGGCATCGTCGCCGATCACGGCCGGCTCGACGTCGCGGTCAACAACGCCGGCGGATCGCCGTATGTGCCTGCCGCCGAGGCCTCTGCCACGTTCAGCCGCAAGATCGTGGAGCTCAACCTGCTCGGTGCACTCTCGGTTGCCAGTCATGCCAACACCGTGATGCAGCAGCAGGATTCGGGTGGAGTGATCGTGAACATCTCCAGCGTCAGTGGGCGTCGGCCCACACCGGGAACCGTCGCCTACGGCGCGGCCAAAGCGGGGATCGAGAACATGACCGCCACGCTCGCGGTCGAGTGGGCGCCCAAGGTGCGGGTGAACTCCGTGGTGGTCGGAATGGTCGAGACCGAGCAGGCCGAACTCTTCTACGGAGATGCCGATTCGATCGCCGCGATCTCCCGCACCGTGCCCCTGGGCAGGCTCGCCCGACCGAGTGACGTGGGTTGGGCCACGGCGTTTCTCGCTTCGCCGGCAGCCTCCTACATCAGCGGGGCGTCGCTGGAGGTGCACGGTGGCGGGGAGCCGCCGCACTACCTGGCCACCACCACCGCCGACATCAAAAAGTAGAGGAGACAACGGGAATGGGACTGCTCGACGGCCGCGTGGTCATCGTGACGGGTGCGGGTGGCGGTATCGGCCGCGCGCACGCACTGGCTTTCGCCGCTGAGGGGGCCCGCGTCGTCGTCAACGACATCGGGGTCGGTCTCGACGGATCGCCGGCCGGGGGCGGCAGTGCCGCCCAGTCCGTCGTCGACGAGATCGTCTCTGCCGGAGGCGAAGCCGTGACCAGCGGTGCCAACGTCGCCGACTGGGCGCAGGCCGAGGGGTTGATCCAGACTGCTGTCGACGCGTTCGGTGGACTCGACGTCCTGGTGAACAACGCCGGCATCGTGCGCGACAGGATGTTCGCCAACACCAGCGAAGAAGAGTTCGACGCGGTCACCGCGGTGCATCTGAAGGGCCACTTCGCCACCATGAAGCACGCGGCCGCGTACTGGCGCGCCAAGTCGAAGGCGGGCGACGCCGTGGACGCCCGCATCGTCAACACCAGTTCGGGGGCGGGCCTGCAGGGCAGCGTCGGACAGGCCAACTACAGCGCGGCGAAGGCCGGGATCGCGGCACTCACGCTCGTGGCCGCCGCCGAGATGGGGCGCTACGGCGTGTCCGTCAACGCGATCGCGCCGTCAGCGCGCACCCGGATGACCGAGACGGTGTTCGCGGACATGATGTCCACGCAGGGTCGGGATTTCGATGCGATGGCGCCAGAGAACATCTCGCCTCTGGTGGTGTGGCTGGGCAGCGTGGAATCCCGCGACGTCACCGGGAAGATGTTCGAGGTCGAAGGTGGCAAGATCCGCGTCGCCGAGGGATGGGCGCACGGACCGGAGATCGACAAGGGCGCCAAGTGGGACCCGGCCGAACTGGGCCCGGTGGTCGCCGATCTTCTCGGCAAGGCCCGCCCGGCGGTACCGGTGTACGGGGCCTGACTCAGGCCGGATCACAAATGACGATCGGAATCTTGCGATCGGTGTAGGAGCGGTAGTTCTGGAAGTCCGGATACATGGCGTCGAGCTTGGGCCAGTATTCGTCGCGTTCAGCGTCGGTGGCATCGCGGGCGACCAGTTGTAGGGTTTCCTTCTTGGTCTGGAAGGTGATCTCGGGATTGGCCCGGAGATTGAGGTACCACATCGGGTTGGTGGCTCGGCCGCCTTGTGAGGCGACGAGCACGATGCGACGGCCCTCCTGGAGAAACAGCAACGGACTGTCCCGGGCCTCGCCGGTTTTGCGGCCGATTGTGGTCAGGATGCCGACTTCGGCACCGCGCAAGAACTTGTTGCCGAGCCTGCCGCCTGACTTCTTGAACAGCCACGTATTGGCCTTCGACATCCATTTGATCGCGGTGCCGACCTTGGCCGAGTTGAGGCCTTCGATCTGCTTGGGACTCAGCGGGCGAGGCGGATTGGCCATGGATGCACCTTATCGCGACAGGAAGGGGCGGATCGAGGCGTTGATGTGGTGGATCTGCGCGCGACCCGCCGGGTCGTCAGCGGGGATGAGGAACGTCTCGTCGATGCGGGCGCCGACGCTGCGGCCGCCCAGCTTGGGTTTGGTCGAGAGCTCGAACTGCGCGCGCACCGTGTCGCCGTCGATCGTGAACTCCGGTGCGGAGACCTTCTCGATGACCCGGTACTGAAGACCTCGATTGAGGCTGCGGCGCAGATGATCTCCCGAGAAGCCGGTCTTGAGCCCGACCTCGACGCGGGTGCATCCGGGCGCAAACGGCACGTCGTCGGCGCGGTGGCTGGCCAGTGCGCTGATGTATGCCTGCGCCGCGGCGATGCGCTCGGCGTCGGGAACCGCCATCAGATGCGCTCGATGATGGTCCCGGTCGACAGCGCACCGCCGGCGCACATGGTGATCAGCGCCGTCGTCTTGTCGGTGCGCTCCAGCTCGTGCAGTGCGGTGGTGATGAGCCGGCTGCCGGTGCTGCCCACGGGATGCCCCAGCGCGATCGCTCCACCGCTGACGTTCACCGTGTCCATGTCGGGCTCGTGGACCCGGGCCCAGGACAGTACGACGGATGCGAACGCCTCGTTGATCTCGGTGATGTCGATGTCGCCCATCTTCATCCCGGCCTTTTCGAGCACCTTGGCGGTCGATTGCACCGGCCCGTCGAGGTGGTAGTACGGCTCGGCGCCGACCAAGGCCTGGCTGACGATCCGCGCCCGGGGCCGCAGGCCGTGTGCCTTCGCGACCTCTTCGTCCATCCAGAGCACCGCCGCCGCTCCGTCGGAGATCTGCGACGACGTGCCCGCCGTGTGAATACCGCCCTCCATCACCGGGTTCAGCGATGCCAGGGCCTCGAGCGTGGTGTCCCGCAGCCCCTGGTCGCGGGTGACTGGCGCCCTCTCGGCGGTGGGTTGCTTGTTCTCGTCGAGCACCGGAGCCTCGATCGGGCTGATCTCCCGGTCGAAACGTCCTTCGGCCCACGCCTGCTTGGCTTTGCGCTGGGAATCGAACCCGAAGCGGTCGATGTCCTCACGGGTGATGCCGCGGCGCTTGGCGATTCGCTCGGCCGCCTCGAACTGGTTGGGCATGTCGATGTCCCACGACTGCGCGCGGATCTTCGACCGGTCCGGTCCGGCGTTGGCCCCCAAGCCGACCCGGCTCATCGCCTCGACGCCGCACGCGACGCCCATGTCGATGGCCCCCGCCGCGATCAATCCGGCGATCAGGTGGTTGGCTTGCTGGCCGCTGCCGCACTGGCAGTCCACGGTGGTGGCGCCGACGTGCTCGGGCAGACCCGCGGTCAGCCACGCCACGCGGGTGATGTTGTTGGACTGTTCGCCGTATTGCGTGACGCAGCCGCCGATCACCTGTTCGATCCCGGCGGCGTCGATGCCGGCCTTGTCGACGAGCGCCTTCTGGACCGCGCCCAGCAGCTCGGTGGCGTGCAGCCCGGACAGCCAGCCGTTGCGCTTCCCGATGGGGCTTCGGGTGGCTTCGACGATCACAGGGTTACCCATGGCGTCAGGCTAGAACACGTTTCATTACTCTGACAAGCGGCGATGCCGCTGTGCCTTTTATCTGCGGTGGAGGCATGTTTTACTGGCACTAGAACACGTTGCAATTGAGGAGCGCTTCCCTATGCCAGGCCCGAACACCTGCCCGATCAGCCCCCACTTCGACTTCCTCGACGCGAGTCTCAATCTCGAGCGTCTACCCGTCGAGGAGTTGGCAGAACTCCGCAAGTCCGAGCCCGTCCACTGGGTCGACATCCCCGGCGGCACCGGCGGCTTCGGCGACAAAGGCTACTGGCTCGTCACCAAGCACGCCGACGTCAAGGAGGTGTCGAAGCGCAACGACATCTTCGGCAGCTCGCCCGACGGCGCGATCCCGACGTGGCCGGCGGACATGACGCGCGATGCGATCGACCTCCAGAAGGCTGTCCTGTTGAACATGGACGCGCCGCAGCACACCCGGCTTCGCAAGATCATCTCCCGTGGCTTCACCCCCCGGGCCATCGGACGCCTCGAGGAGGAACTGCGGGCGCGCGCCCAGAAGATCGCCGAGTCGGCCAAGGCCGAGGGCACCGGTGATTTCGTCGAGCAGGTGTCCTGCGAACTGCCGCTGCAGGCGATCGCCGAACTGCTCGGCGTCCCGCAGGACGACCGCGACAAGATCTTCCGCTGGTCGAACGAGATGACTGCAGGCGAAGATCCGGAGTACGCCGACGTCGACCCCGCGATGTCGTCGTTCGAACTCATCACCTATGCGATGAAGATGGCCGAGGAGCGGGCCAAGAACCCGACCGAGGACATCGTGACCAAGCTGATCCAGGCCGACTTCGACGGGGAGAAGCTCTCCGACGACGAGTTCGGGTTCTTCGTGGTGATGCTCGCGGTTGCGGGCAACGAGACCACCCGCAACTCGATCACCCACGGCATGATCGCGTTCTCGCAGAATCCCGATCAGTGGGAGCTCTACAAGAAGGAGCGCCCGGAGAGCGCCGCGGACGAGATCGTGCGCTGGGCCACCCCGGTGTCGGCGTTCCAGCGCACCGCGCTCGAAGACACCGAGCTGGGCGGAGTGAGCATCAAGAAGGGTGAGCGAGTGGTGATGTCCTACCGCTCGGCCAACTTCGACGAGGACGTGTTCACCGATCCGGATAGTTTCGACGTCATGCGCAACCCCAATCCGCACGTCGGTTTCGGCGGCACGGGCGCCCACTACTGCATTGGCGCCAACCTGGCGAAGATGACGATCAGCCTGATCTTCAACGCCGTGGCCGATCACATGCCGGATCTCCGGCCGATCGGTGAGCCCGAGCGGTTGAAGTCGGGCTGGCTCAACGGCATCAAGCACTGGCAGGTGGATTACAACGGGCAGGGCTGTCCGGTCAGTCACTGACGCATCGAGACTCGAGGAGGAGTCGGGTGGATTTCACTCCAGACGAGGGTCAGCAGGCTGTTGCCGACGTGGTGACGTCCGTGCTGGACCGCGACAACACATGGGACGCACTGGTTTCCGGAGGCGTTCTCGCGCTGGCCGCCCCCGAGCGCCTGGGTGGTGACGGCCTCGGCATCGCCGAGATCGCGACCGCCCTGACCGAGATCGGCAGGCACGGCACCATCAGTGCGGCGCCGGTCACGCTCGCTGCGGCCGCGGTGCTGCTCGATGTGGCGTCTACGGCGCAGCAGGATCGCTGTCTCGCCGGCCTGGCCAAGGGTTCGGTGCTCACCGTCGCCCTAAACGAGCCGGGTTCATCTCAGCCTGATCGACCAGCGACCACGTTGTCGGGAGGCGCGCTCAACGGCACCAAGCTCGCCGTCGGATACGCCGCCGAGGCCGAATGGTTGCTCGTCACCGCGGATTCGGGCGTCGTCGTGGTGCGTGGGGACGCCGACGGTGTCTCGACGACGAAGACGCCCTCGGCGGCCGGGGCCGACGAATACGTGGTGACGTTCCGCGACGTAGCGGTCGCCGACGACGACGTGCTGGCCGGTGCCGACGCGCACCGGGTGAACCAGGTTGTGCTGGCGTGCTTCGGTGCCTTCGCGGCGGGGCTGGTGGCCGGGGCCCTGCGGTTGACGGCGGATTACGTTGCCACGCGCGAGCAGTTCGGCCGGCCGCTCTCGACATTCCAGACCGTGGCGGCGCAGCTGTCCGAGGTGTACATCGCCTCCCGCACGATCTCGCTGGTGTCGACGTCGGTGGTGTGGCTGCTGTCCCAAGGCCTCGACGCCGATGACGACCTCGCGATCCTCGGGTACTGGCTGACGTCCCAGGCGCCGCCGGCGATGCGGCTGTGCCACCATCTGCACGGCGGGATGGGCATGGACATCACATATCCGATGGACCGCTATTTCTCCTCGATCAAGGACCTGACCCGCGTGCTCGGCGGCCCGACGCATCGTCTCGATCTGGTGGGAGCGTAAATGTACATCGAACTGACCCCTGAGCAGCGGGCACTGCAAGCCGAACTCCGCCAATACTTCTCAACGCTCATCACGCCCGAAGAAGCCGAGGCGATGACGTCGAACCGGCACAACGAGGCCTACCGCGCCGTCATCAAACGGATGGGTTCGGACGGCAAGCTCGGTGTCGGTTGGCCCAAGGAGTACGGCGGCCTGGGCTTCGGCCCGATCGAGCAGCAGATCTTCGTCAACGAGGCCAACCGCGCCGACGTCCCGCTGCCACTGGTCACGCTGCAGACCGTCGGCCCCACGCTGCAGGTGTACGGCACCGACGAGCAGAAGAAGAAGTTCCTGCCCGGAATCCTCTCCGGTGACATCCATTTCGCGATCGGCTATTCCGAGCCGGACGCGGGGACCGACCTGGCCTCACTGCGGACGACGGCAATCCGGCACGGCGACGAGTTCGTCGTGAATGGCCAGAAGATGTGGACCACCGGCGCGCACGATGCCGACTACATCTGGCTGGCGTGCCGCACCGATCCGGAAGCGGCCAAGCACAAGGGCATTTCGATCCTCATCGTCGACACCAAGGATCCCGGCTTCTCCTGGACGCCGATCATCCTGTCCGACGGAGCGCACCACACCAATGCGTCGTACTACAACGATGTACGGGTCCCCGCCGACATGCTCGTCGGCGAGGAGAACGGTGGCTGGAAGCTGATCACCACCCAGCTCAACCACGAGCGGGTCGGGCTCGGTCCGGCCGGCCGAGTCGCGGGCATCTACGACCAGGTGCATGCGTGGGCGTCCAAACCGGGTTCGGACGGGGTGACGCCGATCGAGCAAGCCGACGTGAAAAGGCTTCTGGGCCAGATCAAGACAATCTGGCGGGTGAATGAGTTACTGAACTGGCAGGTGGCTGCGTCGGGCGAGACCATCGCTATCGCCGACGCCGCGGCCACCAAGGTGTTCTCCACCGAGCGCATCCAGGATGTCGGTCGGCTCGCCGAGGAGATCGTCGGCCGCTACGGCAATCCCGCGGATCCGGAGACCGGTGAGCTGCTCGACTGGCTGGACAAGATGACCAAGCGGAACTTGGTCATCACGTTCGGCGGCGGGGTCAACGAGGTGATGCGTGAGCAGATCGCCGCCTCGGGGCTGAAGGTCCCGAGGGTTTCACGGTGAGCGATCTGCGCGCCGGTATCGACGAGATCACTGCCGCGGGCAGGAGCGAGCCGCGCCGCGGTCCCGATCCGGTGAACCTGCCGATGATCCACCACTGGGTGGATGCGATCGGTGACACGAATCCGATCTACGTCGACGAGGCCGCCGCCAAGGCCGCCGGCCATCCCGGCATCGTCGCGCCGCCGGCGATGATCCAGGTCTGGACGATGGGCGGGCTCGGTGTGGGTCGCTCCGATGATGATCCGCTGTCGAGGATGATGGCGCTCTTCGACGATGCCGGCTTCGTCGGCGTGGTCGCCACCAACTGCGAGCAGACCTATCACCGGTACCTGCGTCCGGGCGATGAGGTCGAGATACACGCCGAGATCACCGATGTGGTCGGACCCAAGCAGACCGCGCTGGGCGAGGGCTACTTCATCAACCAGCTGATCACCTGGACCGTCGGCGACGGCGAGAAGGTCGCCGAGATGAAGTGGCGCATCATGAAGTTCGCGCCGAGCAAGGCGGACGGCCCGGTGGTGCCCGAGGATCTGGACCCGGACAAACTGATGCGTCCGGCGTCATCGCGGGACACCAAATTCTTCTGGGACGGGGTGGTGGCCCACGAGTTGCGCATCCAGCGTCGTCCCGACGGCAGCCTGCAGCATCCGCCGGTGCCCGCGGTGTGGGCCGACAAGGACGAGCCGGTGGACTACCTCGTGGCCAGCGGCAACGGCTCCGTGTACAGCTACGTCGTCCACCACGCGCCCAAGGTGCCGGGGCGCACCCTGCCGTTCGTGATCGCGCTCGTGGAACTGGAGGAGGGGGTCCGCATGCTCGGCGAGCTCCGGGGTGTCGATCCCGCCGATGTGAAGATCGGAATGCCTGTCACGGCAACCTATCTCGACTTCCCCGACAGCGACATCAGCCCCGCCTGGACCCTGTACGCATGGGAGCCGCGATCATGAGTGCACCGACCGTGCCGTCCTTCGAGGTGGGCACCACGCTGCCCGAGCTCGCCCTCTATGCAGACCCGACGTTCATCGTGTCCACAGCCATCGCCACCCGTGACTATCAGGACGTCCACCACGACCGGGACAAAGCGCAGGCCAAGGGTTCCAAGGACATCTTCGTCAACATCCTCACCGATACCGGGCTGGTGCAGCGCTATCTCACCGACTGGGCCGGTCCCACCGCGGTGATCAGATCGATCTCGCTGCGTCTCGGTGTGCCGTGGTACGCCTACGACACGGTCACGTTCCGCGGTGAGGTGACCGCCGTCGACGGCGATCTCGTCACCGCCAAGGTCACGGGCAGCAACAGTCTGGGACATCACGTGATCGCCACGGCCACATTGTCGTTCGGTGGTGCCCGGTGACCGGGGGACTGTCCGGCCGGGCGGCCATCGCCGGTATCGGCGCCACGGACTTCTCGAAGAACTCAGGGCGCAGCGAACTGCGTCTGGCGGCCGAGGCCGTGCTCGACGCGCTCGACGACGCGGGGTTGGCACCGTCGGACGTCGACGGTCTGGTGACGTTCACGATGGACTCCAACCTGGAGACCGCCGTGGCGCGCGCCACCGGTATCGGCGAGCTCAGCTTCTTCAGCCAGATCGGCTACGGAGGTGGAGCGGCGGCCGCGACCGTGCAGCAGGCCGCGCTCGCGGTGGCCACCGGTGTCGCCGAGGTCGTCGTCGCCTACCGCGCGTTCAACGAACGCTCGGAGTTCCGCTTCGGTCAGGTGTCGACGGGTCTGACGGCCAACGCGGACTCTCGTGGGGTCGAGTACAGCTGGTCCTATCCGCACGGGTTGAGCACCCCTGCCGCATCCGTGGCCATGATCGCGCAGCGTTATATGCACGAATATGGCGCCACGAGTAGTGATTTCGGGGCCATCTCGGTGGCCGATCGTAAGCACGCCGCCACCAATCCCAAGGCGCACTTCTACGGTAAGCCGATCACCATAGAGGATCATCAGAACTCCCGGTGGATCGCCGAACCGCTGCGCCTGCTGGATTGCTGCCAGGAGACCGACGGCGGCGTCGCGATCGTGGTCACCACACCCGAGAGGGCGAAAGGCCTGAAGCACCGGCCCGCCGTCATCGAGGCTGCCGCACAGGCCGCCGGCGCCGACCAGTTCACGATGTACTCCTACTATCGCGACGAACTCGGACTGCCCGAGATGGGGCTCGTCGGTAGGCAACTCTGGCAGCAGTCGGGGTTGAATCCGGCCGACATCCAGACGGCCATCCTGTACGACCACTTCACCCCGTACACGCTGATCCAGCTCGAGGAACTGGGCTTCTGCGGTAAGGGTGAGGCGAAGGACTTCATCGCTGGCGGCGCGATCGAGATCGGCGGCAGGTTGCCGATCAACACCCACGGCGGTCAGCTGGGGGAGGCCTACATCCACGGAATGAACGGCATCGCCGAGGGTGTGCGCCAGCTCCGCGGCACCTCCGTCAATCAGGTTCCTGACGTCGAACACGTCCTGGTGACCGCGGGTACCGGCGTCCCGACCTCGGGACTGATTCTCGGCTGACGTTTCCAGCAAATTTATGACGCGAAAGTGACAGATCCCGGAGCTTTCAGGCGTGCATCATCGTCCGAGGACAGCGCGCACGTTGCGGTGATTTCGTTGTCCGATTTGCGCACTGCCGTCATCGCGCAGGTGCGGGGTCTCGTGGTCGCTAGGCCTACTAGCAGGCAAAACAGTCGGTGTTTGCGGAGGCGTCAACATATTGGGTGGTTGCCGACACAACTAGTAATCGGATTTCAAAAAATTCACACTTGACTGCAAATCTAGCAAACTTACATAATGTAGATGTCCGAGGCGCGGCGAAGGGGGGCGCTATGGCGTCAGGGGAGCATTCGGGTGAGGCCATGCGCTACGTGGCAGGGATTCGCGACGGACGAAAACGCGGGGCCCGACGATGACTCAGATGTGGGACTCGGTCGGCACTCCTGTACCAGCGGTTCGCGACAGATGGGGTGACCACAGTTCGCGCGATGACGCCCGCAGTGACGGCGAGATCGCGGCACTCCTCGACAGCGAAGGTGGACGGCAAGGCGTGTGCACGCCGAACTTTCCGTCGAGTCTGCCGATCACTGAGTCTGAACGGCGCCGAGCCCGCCTCGGCGGAGCCACTTCCGCCGACGGGGTACATCTGGAGTTGCCGGTCGAGGACATCCTGATCGTCGATGACTCCCGCCTCCAGCGCGAGAACCTCGCGACCATCCTTGCCGGCGACGCAGTGGCGCGGCCCGCCATGGCATGGAGTCTCGATTCACTGAGCGCAGCCCTGTCCAGACCGCCACGTATCGTTCTGCTCAATCTTCTGACATACCAGAGCATCTCACTGCTGCATTGCGTACGACAGCTGTGCCCGACAGCCAAAGTGATCGTCATAGGGATCGTCGATGAGGACGAGACCGATGTCATCGCGTGCGCAGAAGCCGGCGTCGCCGCTTACCATCTACGAAGCGAGTCCCTGGGTGAGCTGCGAAACCTGATCGCCAGGGTCGCATTTGGAGAGTCTGTGTGTTCGCCCCGGATCTCGGCGATCCTGCTCAGGTACCTGTCGACCGCGGCAACCGAGCGGCGGTCCGTTCCCGGTGATCCGGATCTGACCGCGCGCGAGATGCAGATCCTCCGGATGCTCGAGCAGGGTCTGTCCAACAAGGACATCGCCGACGAACTCTGCATCGCGGTGCACACGGTGAAAAACCACGTACACAGCGTCCTGGGGAAGCTCGGTGTCCGTACGCGCGCTGAAGCGGCGGCCTTCTGCCGGTCTCTGCGCTGACTACGTCACCTGTGGGATCTAGACCGGGTCCCGCGTGACAAATCGCTCCATCGATCCATGTACGCGGGCCCCGTCGCTGCCGATAGTTGACGTGCGGGGTGTGGGTTAGCGGATTTCGCTTAGCCCGATGCATCTGAGTATCGCCGACTCTTCCTCGCAGCTGCTGAGGGGAGGTGGCATGTCTGTTCGTCGGAACAACACGGCTTCGCATCGAGCTTCCCGCTTCACCACGCGCCCCGTTCGACGGTCCCACGACATCATCAGCAGCGATGGCAGCGATGCCATTCCAAGAACCGGTGCCGACCCCGGCGCCCGCTCAGTCGACCGCCCCCCCGTTCGGTCGACTCGTCGGGGTCGGCACCCTTCACGGCAGGAGCTGCGGCGCCAACGGCGCCGTCAGCGCCATTTGTGATTGCCGCGATGATGCTCGCACCGACGACCCATGCGCCTCCGAGGCCGATCGAGGAACCATGCAGTGCTGACTACGCCGACGGAAGTGACGTCGATTCGTTTGATGATCAACAAGATTGTGGGAAGCAATCGAAGCCGGACTCGATGGTCTGCGTCCGCGGCGGACGCGACGGCCCCCGTGGCCGAACGTGACTCGCGCGCAGCAGTCCTGGGCAAGGTGTTGATCGTCGATGACTGCGCGCTGTATCGCGAAGCATTGGCTTCGGCACTGAGATCGAACGGAATACCGCGCGTCCGCACTACCTGGGACCTGCCCTCCCTGATCGGTGCCCTGGAATCCGCTGCACCGCAGATGATTTTGCTGAACATGAGCGCCGACAAGGTACACACGTTCCTGCGGGCCGCTCGTAAATTGAGGCCAGAGGTCCCCGTGGTCGCGGTCGCGACTCCCGAAGACGACCCGAACATGATCTTCGCGTGTGCCGAGGCGGGAGTGGCGACCTACCACATGAAGGCTGATTCGTTGGCCGACCTCGTGGTGTTGATCCATCTCGTAGCGGAGGGACAAACGTGGTGCCCGCCGCAAATCGCAGCAACGCTCCTTCGAAGGGTGCCCACTGTCGCTGGTTCACGACGATCTGCAACCAAGGATTCAGGACTCACGGCGCGCGAGATCCAGGTCTTGCACATGCTGGAACTAGGCTGGTCGAACCAGGACATCGCGCGCGAATTGTCCATTGCGGTTCATACCGTGAAGAATCACGTGCACAACCTGCTGACAAAGCTGGGGGTCAACACCCGCGCCGAGGCTGCTGCGGCGTTCCACAGGCTGCGGGTGGACCATGGCGACCGTCGGGGGCCTGTATCCCGATCTAGTCAAAGTTGGCTCCGATGACCCATGTACGGCAGTTCTGACGACCCCGATAGTGGTTGGTGCCAGACGAGTTAGCTCTGCATCGCGTTCTCGGTGAGTCGGCGAACGGATCACACTGTGATCAACCCTCTCCCGCGACACACGTTGACACAGCCGGTATCCGGGGGGAGGGCCAGTGATGACACAGCTGCGTGTGGGGCGAGACGGTGGGATTGTGCCTTCGTCTCGAGTCGGAGGTGGGACTCGAGATGAATGAGCTTCCGCCTATCCGCCCACTGCTGTCGTCCTGGAATGATGACGACATCGCAAGGGCCGACGATCTGGCCCCATTCGACGGTGACCGTCGCGGAGCAACTTATGATCGGCATCCCGTCGGTAGACGCTCGCCCGACGGTCCACTGGCACTGCAGCATTCGACCGTCGAGTTCCTGGACCGGCTCGTGCGAAAAGACGACGGAGCGGACGCGCGCCACACGGTAGTGAGCGCACTCCAGTCGCACCGTGACGTCCGGATTCTGATCGTCGACGACTGCGCACTCCATCGCGACTGTCTGGTGGGTGTTCTGGCGGCACAGCCAGGCGTGGTAGGGGTCAGCGTGGCATGGGATCTGACGTCGTTGGTTGACGAAATCAAAACCTCACTCCCGCAGGTCATCTTGTTGAACATGGCAACCACTGATAGCGCGATGTTGTTACGACACGCATCGAGATTTGGCCCAGATGTGCGCGTGGTCGCCGTCGGTGTCTCCGAGGAGGACGAATCGGGCATCGTCGCGTGCGCGGAGGCCGGCGCAGCGGGCTATCACCTCCGTACGGAATCTCTCGACAACCTGCTTGTGTTGATACACAGAGTTGCTGCTGGTGAATCATTTTGTTCGCCAGCGGTGTCGGCAATATTGCTCAGGCGTCTGTCGACCTTGGCTTCACAGCGTCGGCGGCCCGCAGCCAGGGAACTACCTCTCACCGCTCGGGAGATCCAGATCCTCCGCATGTTGGAGGCGGGACTGGCGAACCGCGAGATCGCGGGCCGGCTCTGTATCGCCGTCCACACTGTGAAGAATCACGTGCATAGTGTGCTGACCAAGCTCGGTGTCAGCAGCCGGGAAGAGGCCGCCGCGCTCGCCCGCAACATCTTTGCAGCGGAGGACTTCTCGTCGTACTAGATCTCGATTCAGTTCCGGGTCCAGTCCGAAAATCGCTCTCATGGTCCATGTACGAACGGTAGCGAGGTCGTCAATAGTGAAGATGTGTTTGCGGGGGAAGATGAAAGTCGTTGCGAGACAGCGATGGCGATAGGGAACCGGCTGGGGCCGGACGAGTCCCTCTCGCATCGGAGTGCATCGCACGGCGCAGTCGACAACGACGCATCGCGTGCACATGTTTCGCTTGTGAACTGTCAGGATCCGTCTCTCGCAACAGGGTCGTCCATCGCGGATTACCGACACACATCCGCTGGCGACGAACGAGGAGTTTGGTGATGTGCGGAATCATCGCCTGCCGGACACACCGGCCGGCATTGGACAACCTGCGGGTCGGGTTACGAAGTAGTTCCCTTGAGGCGCTGCTGGGTCGGTGTGCAGGAACCAAGTTCACCGGGGTGGGGATCGGTCACACGCGAAGGGCGTCCAGCCTGCGCGCCGGGCTCGCTTGCGCCGGAAACAGTTTCACGACCCCGGTCGACAGTGAAGTTCTCTGTCACCTCATCGAGGTTCGGCGGCGCGACGGCGGTGACCTCGTCGATGCGGTGCGCAGCCGGGTCCGGGGCTCCTGGGAGATTGCGGTCCTGGAAAGAGACACCGACCGAATTGTGCTTGTCGCCAGCGGTTCTCCACTCCTCGATGAACTGACGAACACGCGACGGTGGCCCTGTGCAGATGTGCCACAACATATCGCCAAGCGGGTGACAGTCCCATGAACCCGCAACTGCAGCGAGCGATCGAGTCGTCGGTCGAACGAAGCCTCGATAGCTGGAAATCCATGTCTCACGACGCACTGTCGACCGCGCATCTCGCCCAATGCGAAGCCGAGCACGTAGCAGACGTCATCGATGATTTCATTGCCGCAGTGCGCGACTGGCCTGACCGGCCCGCGCTGGTGCACAACGGGACGGCCATCACCTACCGGGAACTCGAGGATCAGGTTCGTGTCGCGGCCTTGCATCTGCACGCGGAGACCCCTGGTGTCAACAGGCTGCCCGGTCGTGTCGGTGTCTTGGCCTCCCACCATCCAGCTGTGGCGCGTCAGCTGTTGGGAGTGTTGCAGGCCCAGGCCACATATTGCCCCATCGACGCCGCGCTGCCGGCCGGGCGGGTGCACGCGCTCACTACGGCGATGGGTGTCGACCGTCTGCTGTCCGCGGCCCAGGCTCCGCGGGTGGAGGCCGACAGCGACCTCCCGGAGTTGCGCTGGCGTCCGAGCGACCCCGCGTATGTTCTGTGTACCTCCGGCTCGACCGGCACACCCAAGCCCGTCGTGGTTTCGCGCTACGCGCTCACCGTCACGGTGCGGGCACTGCGTTCGCTTTTCGCCCTCACCCCTGCCGACCGTGTGTTGCAGTTCGCCTCGCTTGGTTGGGACACGTGCCTGGAGGAGATCCTGCCCGCCCTGACTGCGGGGTCGGCTCTGATCTTCGACGAGGCTGCTCACTGCGGCTCGTTCCCGGCTTTCGTGCGCATGATCGCAGAACAGGCGATCACCGTCATCGATCTGCCCACGGCGTTCTGGCATGAACTCGTACTCTTCCTGCACGAGGAGCGGGTCTCCCTGCCGGACAGCGTGCGGCTCGTCGTGATCGGCGGCGAGCGAGTCGATCCCACTCGTCTGCAGCAGTGGCGGGGTCTCGGTCTCGACGATGTCTGCTTGCTCAACACCTACGGGTGCACCGAGACGACGATGATCACGCACGCGGCACAACTGAGCGGTCCCGGAACAGAACCCCAGATCGGGGCGCACGCGGAGGCGCCGATCGGTCGTCCACTGCCTCACGTGCGTGACCATGTCACCGACGACGGTGAGCTGCTGGTGTCCGGCCCGGGGTTGGCCACCGGGTACCTCGACCTGCCCGAGGCGACTGCCTCCGCGTTCGCGTTCGCAGACCATGGAACGGGGCCGGCTCGCTGGTTCCGCACCGGGGACCTGGTCAGCCGTGCCGAAGGCGGCCCGTTGTTTTCGCATGGTCGCGCCGACGAACAGCTCAAAGTACTCGGTGTGCGCGTCCATCCTGCCGAGGTGGAGACCCAGCTGAACACCCATCCGGCGGTCACCGGCGCCGTCGTGGTCGGCGAGCGCGTCTTGGGGCGAACGTCGTTGACGGCCTACGTGGTTGCGAGTCGACCGACCACCGGCTCCGAACTCAAGGCTTACCTCCGTGAGCGCCTACCAGCACAATTCGTGCCATCCCGCGTGAATTTCGTCGATGCGCTGGCGTACAACGCCAACGGAAAAATCGATCGCGCGGGACTACGGCGAGCTGTCGTGAACAGAAACAACCAAGGAGCGAAACGGTGAGTCCCGATCATATCGTCCAGATCTTCCGGCGAGTCCTCAGAACCACCGAGGTGGACGAAGACTCCGACTTCTTCGAGCTCGGGGGTGACTCGCTGTTGGCGACCAGGGTGCTGAGCGCGATCGCTCGCGACTTCGGAATAGAACTCGTGTATGACGACCTCGTCGAGAACCCCACGGCGACATCGTTGTTCGACCTCGTCGCTGCCGTGGCGCCATGACTCGGGCAGATGCGCACGTCATCGTGGTCGGAGCCGGCCTCGCGGGCTTGATCGCGGCCCGCGACGTGGCCGCATCTGGCGCCGAGGTCACCGTCCTGGAGGCACGCGACCGTGTGGGCGGTCGTATGCGCGGTGTGCCGGTGTCCCCGGATGTCGTCGCCGACGGGGGTGCGGCTTATCTCGGACGGCAGCACACCGAGCTGCTCCACCTCGTCAGCGAGTACGGACTGAACCTCGTGTCCACTGGTATGACTGGTGAGAGCACCTTCCTGATCGACGGCCAACGCACGACGACCGCGAGCAGGATGCCGCCGCTGGACGCCATCGCACTCGGCGAGCTGTTCGACCGTCTCGATGATCTGGTTGAGACAGTCCGGCCGAATGCACCGTGGCTGACACCCGATGCCCATCGCCTCGACCATCTGTCTGCGCAACGGTGGCTTGTCGACGGGATCGCGCGTCCAGATGCACACGCCTTCTTCCCCTTGTTTCTCGGCGAGATGATGGCCGCCGATCCCGCGGCAATCTCTGTTCTACACATGGCTTTCTACCTTCGGTCGGGTGGGGGAATCCGATATCTGAACGCTTTCGAGGGCGGGGCGCAGCAGTGGCGAATCGACGGTGGCGCTCACCTGCTCACCAAGGCCCTGGCTGATCAACTCGGTGATCGGGTGCACCTGAATCACCCGGTCGTGGCCATCGATCAGGACGATGACGGTGTGGTGGTGCGATGCATCGTCGACACCGACCACCCAGAGGTCGAGTTTCGTGCTGATCGCGTGATCGTCGCCTTACCGCCACTTCTGGCGCAGCGCATCGACTTCCGTCCGGCTCTGTGCACGCCTCGCGCAACCGCCGCCACGGGTCGCGGCTGCGCCATCAAGGTCCACTTGGGCTACCGAGCTCCGATGTGGCGTGAGGGGGGACTGTCCGGGTGGTCGGTGAGCACCAGCGGGCCGCTGCTCTCGACGGTCGATGACTCGCCACCCGACGAATCCGCGGGGGTGCTGACGGGATTCGTCACCGGAGCTGCAGCATCCGCCTTCTCTGCGTTGCCACCGGGCGATCAGGAGGCTGCAGCACTCGCCCATATCGGGCGGCTCTTCCCTGAGCTTCCTCCACCGGTTACCTGCTCCGTGACCGACTGGCTGGCCGAAAAGTACAGCGGGGGCTGCTACGCCGCGCTGTTCGGTCCCGGCGACTGGCTTCGCCTCGGGCCGGTACTGACCGAGCCGCATGGCCGGATTCATTGGGCAGGTACGGAAACCAGCCTGGAGTACTTCGGCTTGATGGAAGGCGCGATCAGATCAGGGCAACGGACCGCGGCCGAAGTGATCGGTACAGCACATGCCAGAAACAACTCGCGGAAGGCGCTGGTCTGATGACAACAGTCGTCGAAAGTGACGAGACCGGCGTCACCGCGGTCGCCGAACAGCCGTACATGTACGTGCGCAAGTTGTTGGTCGAGCCGGACTGGCGGCGGTACCCGGGTTGGGCGAATGTATCCCCCTCCGACTGGCACGATCCGCAATGGCAGCGCGCGCACTCACTCAAGAACATCGGTCAACTCCGCGCGGTGGTGGGCGAACTCCTCGAGGAGAAGTTCTATGCCGACCTGGCCGCCGACCAGCGGCATCGGGCGACGATGTCGATGCTGTTGCCACCGCAGATGCTGAACACCATGGCACCGCAATGGGATTCGGCGCAGTCACTCACTGAGTTGTTCTACGCCGATCCGGTCCGGCGCTACATGCTTCCGGTGTTCAGCGACCGTCAACCCGAATGGTGTTCGCATCCCTACGCAGAGCGAGACTCGCTGCACGAGAGCGATATGTGGGTCGTAGAAGGATTGACCCATCGATACCCGACCAAGGTCCTCGCTGAATTGCTGTCGACGTGTCCGCAGTACTGCGGACACTGCACGCGGATGGATCTGGTCGGCAACTCGACGCCGTCGGTGACCAAGACCAGGTTGACGCTTCAGCCCGCCGATCGGCAACGACAGATGCTGGATTATCTGCGAGCTACACCCACGGTCCGTGATGTCGTGGTCTCGGGGGGTGATGTCGGTAATGCTCCCTGGCCGCGACTGGAATCGTTCGTCACCCAATTGCTCGAGATCGACACGATCCGAGACATCCGACTGGCAACCAAGGCCTTGGCTGCACTGCCGCAGCATTGGCTGCAGCCGAAGGTGCTTGACGGGGTCAGCCGGGTGGCGCGCCTCGCAGCCGAGCGCGGCGTCAATCTGGCGCTACACACGCATATCAATCATGTGCAATCGGTGACCCCCCTCGTCGCCGCCGCAGCCCGCGGTCTGCTCGACGCCGGGCTACGGGATGTGCGAAACCAGGGTGTCCTGATGCGCGGAGTCAACGCCACCACTGAAGACCTTCTCGATCTGTGCTTTGCGTTGCAGGGTGAGGCCAACATCCTTCCCTACTACTTCTACATGTGCGACATGATTCCGAACGCCGAGCACTGGCGAACACCGCTGTGGCAGGCTCAGCAGTTGCAATTGTCGATCATGGGTTATCTGCCCGGCTTCGCCACACCACGTGTGGTCTGCGACGTTCCCTTCGTCGGAAAACGGTGGGTACACCAGGTCGTTCGTTACGATCAGAACCTCGGAATCTCCTACTGGAACAAGAATTACCGCACCGTTCTGGAGGGTGCGGACGGTGACGCTCTGAACCGGGCGTACCCGTACTTCGATCCGATCGACACCCTGCCGGCGCTGGGTAAAGCCTGGTGGCGCAAGAACGGCCATCACGCTTGGGACGCAGCTGTTTCCGCTGCCGAGATGGACTCCTCCGCGCCCGCCCCGGTCGGCGGCACCGTATGTGAATCGTACGGTGCCGCCGCTGGCACGAACGCGCAGCAGGAATCCGCTTCCCCCGCAGAGAAGCCTGCGTTGATCCCGTTGCCGCAAGGAGGCGCTCGATATGCATGACATGGCGACCACCCAAGGTGGCGCAGCATGACTGCACCCCCCCTCGTTCGTCGATTCAGATCATCCATCAGTTCCCGGTCGGAGTCTGCGGACCGAGTGATGAAGCAGGTCAAGGAAACCAAAGCGCGCGCGTACCAATGGAAGAAGTCGCACAGAAGGCACGTGGTCGTGACGGATGCCGTTGCTGTGGTGGTTGCCGTAACGGTTGCGCAGTTCGCGCGCTTTGGGCTGCCGGACCTGAACGGCTCCACGATAGGCGACCACTGGCGAGACGTGACTGCGTGCTCGATCATGCTTGCAGTCATCTGGCTGGCCGCCCTGGGGTTGCAGGAGTCTTGGGATCTTTCGCTGACGGGAATCGGCTCGGAGGAGTACCGCCGTGTAATCACCTCTACTGCATGGGCTTTCGGGATCATCGCTGTCACAGATCTGCTCCTGCAGCTCGGATTGGTCAGGGGTTACCTGGCCATCGCACTCCCGTTGGGGCTGGCGGGATTGCTGGCGGGCAGACACCTTTTGAGACGTGATCTCGCCAACAAGAGATCACGTGGTGCGTTCACGAGCCAGGTCGTCGTGCTCGGAAAGCCACGTTCAGTGATCGCGCTGTGCAACACCTTCAGCCGGTGTAGTCATGCCGGATATCGGGTGGTCGGCGCCTGCCTGCCTGACTACGAGGGCAAAGTCGGTTTCGAGATCGACACACGGACCGGGCCTGTGCCGGTACTGGGGGATCAGAATTCGGTGGCGGAGGCGGTGCGACTCACCAACGCGGATGCGCTCGCCGTCACCTCTGCTGAGCACCTCGGCCACGAGCACATGCGGACCTTGACGTGGCAACTCGACTCGTTGGGAACCGACCTGATCGTCATGCCAGGCATGGTCGACATCGTCGGTCCCCGCCTCAAGATCCGACCGATAGACAACATGCCGCTTTTCCACGTGGCACGGCCCCGTCATGATGGAGCGCTTCACTATCACAAGCGCTTCTTCGACCTCGTCCTGGGAGCAGTCGCTTTGCTCCTGCTCAGCCCCGTCATGGTGGTGGTTGCCGCGGCGATCAAGTGGCACGACGGTGGTCCGGTGTTCTTCTGCCAGGAACGCGTGGGTTACAACGGAGTCCAGTTTCGGATAGTCAAGTTCAGAACGATGAAACCGGAGTCCGAGAACCAACTGGATGCGGAACGGATCGTCTGTGGGCAGTCCGACGGCATCTTCTTCAAGTCGGCTACCGACTCGCGAATCACACCGATCGGCCGGTGGCTCCGCAAGACCAGCATCGACGAGATCCCCCAGCTTCTCAATGTTCTCGCAGGCTCGATGAGCATCGTCGGTCCTCGACCGCTGGTGCCGGGCGAGGGATCGTCTGTGGAGTACTTCATCGAACGCCGGGGACTCGTCAAGCCGGGCATAACCGGTCTGTGGCAAGTCTCGGGGAGGTCTGACGTATCTGCTGCAGAGCGCATTCGCCTCGACCACTTCTACGTCGACAACTGGTCCTACGTCCAGGATTTGGTGATCATCCTGCGGACGGTACGGACGATCATCCAAGGCCACGGAGCGTACTAGGGCCATGACACAGAACGGATCGATCATGAAGTCGTCACCTGTGATGCGCGCCGAGAAGCTCGACGTGCATGCTGACGGCGCAGTACCTCACCAAAGCATGGCGGATTCCGCGTCCCGCTACGATCCCGATTCCAGCACCGGCTCGCTGTCTGGTCTCCGAGTGTGCGTGGTCGCATGTCATTTCCGCCCTGAGTCATCGGGCAGCGCGCCCTACAACTCGTTGCTCGTCGACACTCTTGCTGATGCCGGGGCAGCCGTGAAGGTCGTCACCGGTGTTCCACACTATCCGCACTGGTGTGTGGTCGACCCGCAGTATCGGGCAGGCCTGCGATGGCGTGAATCACCGACCCGCGCATCAGGTACCGGCTCGGTCGACATCGTGCGACTGCGTCACGCGGTTCCCCGGAATCCCGACCTCCTCGGGCGAATGCGCCTCGAGCTGAGCTTCGCTGCGCTGAGCGCGCCTACTGTCGCCGCGGCTGATTCAGACGTAGTGATCGCTGTGACGCCGCTACTGGGCGCCGCGGTGGCGGGCGTGATAGGGCGGCGGCGGCGGCCGTTCGGCGCCATCGTGCACGACCAAGTGGGTAAGGCTGCTGTCCAATCGGGAAGTGCGGGTGCCAAGCTCTCGAATCTCATTGCTGCAGCCGAGTATTCGGTACTGCGCCGCGCCGATCGCATCGGCGTGATCACGGAGGGGTTCAGGCCCGCGCTGATTGCGGGCGGAGTGGACGATCGACGGATCGTCAACGTTCCGCTGTTCTCGCACGTGACTCGTGCGGACCTCACCCCAGCGGCGGCACGGCGCGCACTCGGCTGGCCTGACACCGGCCGTCTCACGGTGGTGCACACCGGGAACATGGGGATGAAGCAGGGCCTGGAGCACGTCCTGGAGGCCGCCCGAGTTGCCGCGGTGCGGTATCCGGGAGAATTCGAGTTCGTCTTCGTGGGGGACGGCAACACGAGGCAGGCGTTGGAACAGCAGGCCTGCGGACTGGACGGGGTCAGGTTCGTCGATCCGGTGTCC
Organism: Mycobacterium sp. IDUB_1; assembly: GCF_055419625.1. Classification (NCBI taxonomy): domain Bacteria; kingdom Bacillati; phylum Actinomycetota; class Actinomycetes; order Mycobacteriales; family Mycobacteriaceae; genus Mycobacterium; species Mycobacterium sp. IDUB_1. The sequence continues at coordinate 54,276 of NZ_JBVAYA010000008.1, forward strand.
GACGCGATCTACCCACTCACGCTGGCTGCGGCAGATGTCCTGCTGGTTCACGAGCGTCCCGGGGTCAGGGAGATGTCGCTTCCCAGCAAGCTCACCTCGTACACGACCGCTGCGCGACCGATCATCGCCGCGGTCGCCGAAGACGGGATCACCGGATCGTTGTTGAGCTCCCGCGACGCAGCGCTACTCGTGCCGAACGGTGATCCGGAAGCGCTCATCAGCGGCCTGTGCGGGATCCGGTCCAACGATGTGCTGCGTGCGCGGCTCGTCGGTAGCGCTGCGCGGCTCGGGGAGTCGGAGTTCTCCGAGCGTCGCGGCCGACAGCATTTCGTCACGTTCGCCAGAGCACTCGCCGACCAAGACTCACGTGCCCCGATCGAGAGCGTCTGCTCAAGCCCTCGACGCGGTCATCAAGCAACCTTTCGGAACAAAGGATGAGACACGACATGAAAAAGGCTGTCATCACCGGGATCACCGGCCAGGACGGGTCGTACCTCGCCGAGCTGCTGCTCGACAAGGGTTACGAGGTGCACGGCCTGATCCGTCGATCGTCGACGTTCAACACATCGCGGATCGACCATCTTTACGTGGACCCGCATGATCCAGATGCCCGATTGCACCTCCACTACGGCGATCTCAGAGACGGGGCCCGCCTGGTGACCTTGCTGTCGCAGATCTCGCCTGACGAGGTCTACAACCTCGGTGCGCAATCACACGTGCGGGTGAGCTTCGACGAGCCGGAGCACACCGGCGACACGACAGGCATGGGGTCGATTCGGTTGTTGGAGGCGGTCCGGCTCTCAGGAGTGCAGTGCCGGTTCTATCAGGCGTCGAGTTCGGAGATGTTCGGAGCATCACCGCCCCCTCAGAACGAGGACACATTCTTCTATCCGCGTTCGCCCTACGGAGCCGCCAAGGTGTACTCCTACTGGATCACCAAGAATTACCGTGAGGCCTACGGCATGTTCGCGGTGAACGGAATTCTGTTCAATCACGAGTCTCCTCGCCGCGGCGAGACATTCGTGACCCGCAAGATCACCCGTGCGGTTGCGCGGATCAGAGCCGGGCTGCAGGAAGATCTCTATCTGGGCAATCTCGACGCCGTCCGTGACTGGGGTTACGCGCCGGAGTACGTGGACGGCATGTGGCGGATGCTTCAGGTCGACGAGCCGGACGACTACGTGCTGGCGACCGGCCAGGGCCACACCGTGCGGGATTTCGTGAGCATCGCATTCGAGAGGGCAGGGCTCGATTGGCAGGATCATGTGAGGTTCGACCAGGGGTATGTCCGACCCACTGAGGTCGACTCGCTCATCGGCGATGCATCGAAGGCAGCGCGTGTCCTGGACTGGAAAGCCGAGGTGCGGACTCCCGATCTCGCCGCGATCATGGTGGACGCCGATATCGAAGCGTTGCGTTGCGCGGGCACGCCGTGGGTGGACAGGCCGCAGTCAGTCGGCCGGATCTAGCGAACCGATCCCATGACAACGTGGACAGGCGATGCGGGCGGCATGCGGATACTGCATGCGGTCACGTTGCTGACTCCGGATAACGCGTACGGCGGACCCGTCCGGGTCGCTCTCAACCAGGCCTCGGCACTACGCATCCGTGGCCACTCGGTGACGCTCGCGGCGGCCGAGCGAGGGTTCGATGTGAGACCCACAGGTGCCGAAGGAAACCCGCTTGTCGCCCGGCGCACTGTGCGGTTGGTTCCCCGCGTGGGCTATGCAGGTCTGTCTGCTCCCGGTCTCCTGGCGTGGTTTCTCAAGGAACACAACGACTTCCAGGCCGCACACGTCCATCTCGCACGTGATCTCGTCCTCCTTCCGCTGGCTGTGGCCATGATGCGGGTGAGACTGCCTTATGTGCTGCAGGCACACGGCATGATCCTGCCGGGAGCGCATCCACTCGCGCCGTTGATTGACCGCGCCATCGTTCGGAAGCTGCTGTGCCGCGCGCACGAAGTCTTTTACCTCACCACTGATGAACGCGACGCGCTCGATGAGATCGCCGGTGGAAACGCTCGGCTGACTCCGCTGCCGAATGGCGTACCGCTGTATCCCGCCGCGACGCACTCTCGGCGGGTACCGGAGGTGATGTATCTGTCACGGCTGCATCCACGCAAGCGACCCACCGATTTCGTCACCGCCGCACTGGAGTTGAACGCGCGAGGGGTATCGGCGACCTACACTCTCATCGGACCGGACGAAGGCGAAGGCCGGAGGGTGCAAGAGGCTGCCGCCCAGACGCCCAACGTCAACTGGGAAGGCCCGGTCGAGAGCGGAGCGGGGCCTGCGCGCATGCGGCAGGCATCGATATTCGTGTTGCCGTCGCTGGCCCCGGAGCCCTACCCGATGGCAGTACTCGAAGCGATGTCTGTCGGCCTGCCGGTAGTCGTGACCGATCAGTGCGGGTTGGCGCCTCTGGTCCGAAAGTACCGGTGCGGCATCGTCATCGAGCCAGGTGCGCCGCGCATTGCCCGGGCAGTGGAGTACCTGCTGTCAGCCCCTGACGTTGCGAGGTCAATGGGTGAACGCGGGCGCAGTGCCGTCAAGCACGACCTCGGTATGTCGTATGTGGGCCAACGTTTGGAGACGAGCTACTCCGCCGCGTCGCACGATCGCAGGTGGCTTCCATGACGTGGTGGTATTCCTCGTGGCGATCTGCGATCGGGACTGTGGTGCTGGGGCTTCTGCTCGTGGCGGCGACGGCCACCGTGACGGTGGTTCTCACCAGCGATGGTGGGGAACCGGTATCCGTTCCTGCTGATGGACCGCTGCGGATCTCGGTGATCGGTGATTCGTACAGTGCAGGCGCCGACAACGACGTGACCTGGCCGTCGCTGGTGGCCGCCGCGTCGCCGCTCAGCATCTCGAATGTCGCAGCGGCTGGCTCGAGTTACGCCGGCCGTGCGGGGCAGAGCGGACGCTTCGCCGACCAGGTCGACAAGGCACTCGCGGCCAAGCCTGATGTGATCGTGGTGTTCGGCGGTATCGGCGATGTGACGCTTCCTGATCAACAGATCACCCAGTCGGCGGTCGATCTTTTCACCGAACTCAGCAGACGAGCCCCCGACGCTGCACTCGTCGTCTTCGGTCCCATCTGGCATCAGCATCCGGTACCTGATGTCTTCATGACTCTCGACTCCGATATCGCCAAGGCCGCCAACATCACTCACACCCTCTATGTACCTCTGATCGGGGAGAATTGGCTTGCTGCCGAGGGTTTGATGCGGCGGAACATCGCTCCGACCGACGAGGGACAGTCCGTGTTGGCGCAACGACTGAGGCCCCTTCTCATGGAGCACATCCGCGAGACGAGCAGGGCGGTTCTCCCATGATCTGCAGGCTCAGGGGTCGCGTGCCGGTGCCCCGGCGATCGACGCTTCTTCTCGCTGTCCTGTCGATCGCCGCTGCCATAGCTGTCCCTCACGTCGTTCTGGACAGTTCGACAGCAGGCCCGGACGGGCCACCATTGCAGATCGTTGCTGCTCCACCCACATTGCCGAGTCGGGTGGCACCCGCTGTCTTGTTCATCGGTGACTCGTACACCAAGGGTCCCTCCTCGCCGGACCTGAGCTACGGATGCCTGACGGCCACGGCATTGGGGTGGGAATGCAACATCGCTGCCGAAGGCGGGACGGGCTACCTCAGCGGCGGTCCAGGACACCGGCTCGAGGTCTCCCAGCCCGACTTGCCGTCCACATCGTTCGTAGAGCGGCTACCTCGTCTGCGAGAAATGTATCGGGCGGACGTTGTGGTCCTCGACGGTGGCCGAAATGACATGCAGTTTGCGACCTCCGACGTCGATCCCATATTCGCGTACACCGTGAAGCAGGTCGTCGAATCGTGGCCGAACAGCCACATCGTCGTGATCGGACCATGGTTCCTCAACGAGCCGGTGATCAGGCCGCCATCGTTGGCGGGCAAGACGATCGGCGACGACTTCCGATCGGTTCTTCGCTCCGATCCTGAGTTCGATGCCGTCGAGTTCATCGATCCTGGAGCGCTCGGCTGGTTTGTCGGTATCGACACATCCCCGTACGTGGGTGACGACGGGATCCACCCCACCTTCGCCGGCGTGAAGAAGATCGCTGAACTGCTCACCAAAGCACTGAAGGCGCAGGGGGTTGTGCATTCATCATGAACTCGACCCTGACTGATTACCTGGTCGTGCTCCGGTGCTGGTGGCGGATCCCGGTCGCATTCGCTGTCCTGTCACTTCTGGCGACGGCCCTGTTCTTCATCGCGAGGCCGCCCGAATACGCCTCCAAGGCAGTGCTGTTCGTGACGACCCCACGCGACGATGAGCGCAGCTTCTACGAGGGTGACGACTACGCCAGGAAGCGGGCCGACACCTACTTCGCCTTGAGTAGGAGTCCGGAGATCGCGAAGCGGGTGATCGACGACCTCGGAATGGACATCGCCCCAGGGCAGATGATCGACCGTGCCGACCTCTCCCCGGTTCACGACACCGTGCTGCTCCAACTGACGACGACAGGTGACACCCCGCTGCAGGCTGAAGCGATCGGCAGCGCCTACATCGAGGAACTTCGCCGAAGCATCAACGCGCTGGAAACGGTGTCGGCAGGATTGGCTCCACGCGTGGACTTGATTCCGGTGAAGGCCCCGTCCTCTCAGGGCCGGGCGGGGATGTTCTCGCCCTCGCTGATCCTCGGCGTCGCAGGAGTCCTCGGCCTGATCGCCGGTGCGTTCGTCGCGGTGGTTGTTGCTCTTCTCGACGGGAGGATTCGTCGCCCCGAGGATGCCGCGGAAGCCACGAAGACTCCTGTGCTGGCGAGCGTCCCTTCCGTTCGGTGGGAGTCTCCGCAGTCCCGCGTCTGGGGTGAAGAGTCCGGCCGGCAGATTCGAGGCACGCTGGACCGGCTCGCAATACTCGGGTCGAAGGTCATCATGGTGGCCTCTGCTGAACGAGCCGCAGGAAAGACAGGCATCGCCCTGATGGCGGCACGGGCACTGGCAAGCAGAGGTTCGACCGTGGCCATGGTCGACTTCGATTCGCGAGGCTCCCGAATGGCCTCGGTTCTCGGGCTGGACACCGCGCAGACGGTCAGCGGGCTCGTGCATGGCGGCGAGCCGCAGCGCGAGCTCTCATTGTCTGTGCAGACGATGGCTCTTGCGCATTGGCGGGGTGTCACCGTCATCCCGTTCGGTTCGATCGAGGGGGACCCGGGAGCAACGGCCGATCATCCGGGAACGGCCCAGATGTTCGACGAACTCCGTGACAGATACGACTGGGTCATCGTGGACACCCCTGCGTTGATGGAGTTCAGCGACGCAGTGCGACTGGTTCGCCACGCTGATGCGATCGTCCTGGTCGCCCGGGCGGCCCACACCAAGTTCGACGCACTGCGTTCGGCATGTCAGCAGTTGACGCTCGCTGCCGGAAATGTGCTGGGAGTGGTGTGCGTCGCCCACAGCGCTTCCGGACAGCGACAAGGCCGCGATGTCAGGTCGTCCGGCCGCGAGGTGTTCTCACATCGGATTCAGCGAGGAGACTGTGATGGATTTCCAGACCGTCGTTAGCGCGATACGACGTAGATGGTGGGTTCTCGCGATCACAGCCCTCGTCGGGATCTTCGTCGGAAACCTGGTGAGCACTCACGAAGTTCGTGAGTACACGGCGACGACGAGGTTGTTCGTTGCCGCCACCGGCGGTGGCAACAGCTCGTCAGAGGCCTACTCCGGCGGCCAGTTCTCAGAGCAGCGCGTCCAGTCGTACGCACAGATGATCACCGGTCAGCAATTGACCAGGCGCGTCGTCGACAGATTGCATCTGCCGCTGTCGGCCGACGAACTCTCGTCGAAGGTGAACGCTGCCATCGTGCCGCGAACGGTGCTCCTCGACGTGTCCGCAACTGATCCGTCCCCTGAACGCGCCACCGATATCGCCAATGCACTTGCAGACGAGTTCATCCGGTACGCCGGTCCGCTGGAGACGCCGATCGGTGAGAGTGCGCCTCGCGCGACGATCACTGTGGTGAATCGCGCCCAGATACCGTCGTCGCCGAGTTCCCCGGACGTCGTCACAAACGCCGTCTACGGGTGCATCGGTGGCCTACTGATGGGGTTGCTGTGCCTCTCGTTGACCCCTGTCGTATCACGGCGTATCACATCGGCTGAGGAACTCGGCCGGCTCACGGGTGTACCCACCGCAGGTCCCCTGGTGATGCCCGATCCTTGCCTCTGGACCCCACACGCGTTGTTCGACGCGTCGCGTCCGGAGGAGTCAGAGGGCCTTCGGCGCCTCCGAGTGCAGATAGACGCGCACGACCCGGCGCCGCAGGTCCTCCTCGTAGCGCCGGCTTCCTCCGGTCGAGCGGCCGCTGCCCTTGGAGCCGGTGTTGCTACGGCCTTCGCCGAGACAGGACGCACTACGGCACTCATTGCCGCAGATTCGACACTGGACAGCAGGTGGTTCGGTGTACCAGGTGACGGCCCGGGGCTGGCCGAACTGCTCAGCGGCCGATCAGGATTCGACGACGTACTACACAGCACCGTCCGTCCCGGATTGTCCGTCATTCCCCGCGGCGGGACGCATGCGATCGAGGCGTTGCTCTCATCCGCTGCGATGAGCGCATTCGTCGACGACCTCCGCAAAGAGTTCGATCGCGTGGTGATCGTCACCGCGTCCGTGATCGACAGCAGCGCTGCCTCCGTCTTGTCCGCGGTCGTCGACGCTGATCTGTTGGTGGTCGACACGTCGAGGTCTCATCGCGGGGAAGTCGCCGAGGCCCTCAGTGAATTCGCGGCAGCGAGGGCCCATCTCCTGGCCGTGGTGATGGCCAGAATCGTGGCCCCCGAGCGGCCGCACCCAACGTCGAAAGGGTCCCGATGAACAAGGTGGCATACATCAGTACCGACCGAAGCGACGATGCGGCCTCGGAGCCGGGCCGCCGTTTCTGCCTCAGTGGCTTCACCGGACGGGGATATGAGCGCGGCCGCAGCGTCGGAGTTCAAATTCTCTGGCTGCTCGCCCGGGAAGTCCTGATGAAGTGGTGGTGTCCGAACAGACTTCGCATCACAGTGCTACGGCTCTTCGGCGCCAGAATCGGTGCTGGAGTGCTGATTCGACACCAGGTCAAGATCCATTGGCCATGGAAACTGGATGTCGGAGACAACTCGTGGATAGGCGAAGAGGTGTGGATTCTGAACCTCGAACACGTGACGATAGGGTCGAACACCTGCATCTCGCAAGGAGTACTCGTCTGTACCGGAAGCCATGACCGGCGCAGTCCCACTTTCGAATTCGACAACGCGCCCGTCGTCATCGGTGACTCGGTGTGGGTGGCGGCCCGGGCGACCGTCCTGCGGGGCGCACGAATCGGAGACGGCGCAACCATCGGCGCATCGGTGGTCGTGACCGGTGATGTGCCCCCCGAGACGACCCTGCTTTCGAGCCGTCCGCGGGTCCTGCGTTGATGAATCGACCGAATGAGACGACGATGCGCAACCAACCGAAGGTCTACGTCGCCGGCCACCGCGGCATGGTCGGATCAGCCATCACGCGCCGTCTCCGCGAGGGCGAGCACGCTCATGTCATCACTCGCTCACACGATGAGCTGCCCCTGGACGACGCGGCAGCGGTAGAGGACTTCTTCGCCGCAGAGCGGCCCGATGTCGTGGTGCTCGCCGCGGCGAAAGTCGGCGGCATCATCGCCAACGCAACGCTGGGGGCCGACTTCATTCGCGAGAATCTGATGATCCAGACGAACGTCATCGACTCTGCATACCGCAACGGAACTCAGAAATTCATGTTCCTCGGATCGAGTTGCATCTACCCCAAGTACGCGGTCCAACCGATCACGGAGGAGGCGCTTCTGACCGGTCCTCTGGAGGAGACGAATCGTCCGTACGCAGTCGCGAAGATCGCGGGCATCACGATGTGCGATGCCTATGCCCGGCAGTACGGTTTCAACGCATTCGCGGTGATGCCGTCGAACGTGTACGGGGTAGGGGACAACTTCCATCCGGAACATTCCCACGTTGTCGCGGGGTTGATGCGCCGCTTCCACGAAGCGAAGCTGTCGGGTCAGCCGAAGGTCGTCGTGTGGGGGAGCGGAACACCTCTACGAGAGCTCATCGACGCCGATGACCTTGCTGATGCCTGTGTGTTCCTCCTGCGCAACTTCGACGATCGAGGAATCATCAATGTAGGTTCAGGACAGGAGATCTCGATCCGCGACCTGGCACTGCTGATGAAGGTGGTCGTGGGATACGACGGCGAGGTCGAGTTCGACGCAACCCGGCCAGACGGCACACCTCGCAAGGTCATGGACAACAGCAAGTTGAGGGCGCTCGGCTGGCAGCCGACGCTGACAATCGAGGCCGGGTTGAAGAAGATGTACGCCTGGTTCGTCGAGTCGCATTCCGACATCTGCTGACAAGGAGAATGGTCGGTGAAGGAGAAACTCGAGATTCTGGTCTGGCTTCTGCCGGGCAGCGCGCTGAAGAACCGGCTCTTACGGCGATTCGGCCACGATGTTGCCCCGTCTGCCGGTATCGGTCCACTCCTGGCCTTGAATGTCGGCCGCGCCGTCATCGGGGAGGGCGCGACGATCGGGCCAATGAACATTTTCCGCCGCGTTCGCGTCCTGAAAGTGGGTGACGGCGCGTCGATTGGATCACTCAACACGATCTCGGCACATCCCGCGTTCCAAGCGTTGCACCCAGATGTCGGAACCCTCGTCGTGGGTGACGGCGCGATAATCACGAGTCGACACAACATCGACTGTTCCGGGTACGTTGCGCTCGGCGACATGTCCGGTATTGCCGGCCAGCGAACGACCATCCTCAGCCACGAGATCGACATCATGCTCGACGTACAGTCCGCAGGATGGGTCACCATCGGTGCACGTTCCGTAGTGCTGACCAATTGTCTGGTGCTGAAGGGCGCAGTGCTGCCGCCCCATTCGCTGCTGATCGCGAACTCGATGCTGAACCGCCCCAGGAAGGCGAATCAACCCCCGGGCGTATACGGCGGATCGCCCGCCCAGTTCATCAGATCGATGTCCTTGGAGGGAGGCAGTTGGTTCGAGCGAAAGGAGAGCGCGACGACCACGCTGAGGGTGGATCTTCCCCGCAGCATGTGGCCGAACGGCAATCGTCGAGCAGTCGTCGTCGCACCGTCGACACCGTCAACCGAGGCGGGCTTGGACGGCTGCGAGAGCCGGCTTGGCTGTGAAATCTGACTGGACCAGGCCGTAGTTGTATTCGACGTTGCGACTTCCTGTTTCGACATCGCGGAAGTCGAAGAGGAAGATGGGACCCCCATTGTGAAGAGACCGCAGGAAATCTATTCCGTTGGTCAGGATCTCGCTCTGACGTTGAGGGGACACGCCGACCTGCTGACCCGAAAGATCCGGGGCGGCGGCTCCAGGGGTGGCGGTCGACGCGCCGAACTCGGTGAACCAGATCAGCTTTCCGCCCTGACCCTCCTTCACCATCAGCTCGCTGACGTCCTTGATCGCTTGGTTCGAGTTCGAGGTGTCCGACGTTCCCCCGGTCGTCAACAGCTCGGGGGTGCTGTAGGGGTGCATGGCGATCGCGTCGAAGAAGTCAGCTGCGCCGTTGTCGTACAACCCCCTGATGAAGGAGACAGGCGACAACTCCGTGGGATTGTCCACCGCGGGGGACGTACCGCCGGTGACCACCACCGATTGAGGGTCGACATTCTTGATGGCCCGGTAAGACTCCTTGAGCATCGACGAGTACAAGGCCAGATTGGGTCCGGGGGCGAAACTGTCGTCGATGTTCGGCTCGTTCCAGATCTCCCAATTGCGAATGACATTCGAGTAGCGCTTGGCGGCTTGCGCAACGAAGTCGGCCCAGGGCCCCGCATCGGCCGGTGCCGGGTGGACGAGGTCTCGGTATCGAGGGGGAACGGCCCACGACGGCGCATAGGACAGCACTCCGAGGATGGCGATACCTCGGCTGGCCGCGCCGTTGACGAGCGAATCTGTCTCGCTCCAGTCGAATTGACCTGGCGAGCGCTCGATGAGATCCCATTCGATTTGAAGCCGAACCGCCCTGAAGCGGTCGGCCGCAATCTGATCGAACTGCCTGTCTCGGGTGGTGGAGTCGGTCAGAGTGACGGCGTTCACTCCGACGAGACCCGGCGGCAACGCCGCGCCCGTGGGCATCGGCCTCGCGAAAGAGTCAGGTGGCCTGACCGCCTGGCAACCGACGATCACGATGACCACCGCCACGATGGCCAACACGTGCAATCGCGAAACTGGTTTGGGGCGTTGGCCCCTCAGGACATCCAATGTCTGGCTCCCCTTCGATCGACAACCCGAGGACGGGGCGGTTCCGGTGCTCTTCGAGCAAGAATGCCCGGCGAGCGGCTGATCTGCAATGGTCTGCTCGATCAATATCGCATCCGGGATCTGATCGATGGATCACCGCGATGAACGGGGTGATTGCGCAATCCAGGCCCCAAGACGGCGACAACGCTGAGATGCGAGTCGTCTCTGGCGTCGTCGCTCCGGCTCCGCGCGGGTCGTTCGAGAGGCGGCGGACAAGCGCACGCCGCGCACTCACCGTCATTGTGCTGATCGCACTGGGCGCGACAACGGCTGTTCAGATCCAGGGTTTCACACTGACGATGCTGGCCCCGATCTGTCTTCTCCTGGCACCCGCATTGCTCTTGACGCGCCCGACGCTCGGGCAGTGGCTACCTCTCGCCCTTGCCGTGATCGGGTTCGCAGCGTTCTGCGTCTCGGCCCAGATCAACAATCTGAGTCTCGTCGACCAACGAGTGCAACAGTGGGGCGCATTTGCGCTCTATTTCGTGGGGTTCTTGGTACTCGCCGGCCGAGATCTCCTCCGCATCTTCGCGATCTACTGCGGCATTGCAATCGGGGCATCCTGCTACAGCATCATCCACGTCGGGGCATCCGTCGACACCTACGGTTCGACGGCAGAACTGTGGAAATACGGCTTCGGCCAATGGGTCGTCATCATCTTGCTCTTCTGCCTGGTTCTCCTGAAGGTCCCGCTGCCGCTTCAAGCGCTGTCGCTTCTGCTCGTAGCCACCTACAGTTTGAGTGCGGATTACCGATCACTGGCGATCAATTGCGCGCTCACGACCGTGATGGCTCTGGTGGGGTGGGTCGCTACCGCCCGCGTTCCCCGTTGGGTGCAAGTCACTTTCGTGGCAGTCTCAGGGACGGCGATGTGTGCGATAGTGCCGCAGTTGGCCGCGAACGGCTTCCTGGGCGATGCGATCCAAAGGAAGACGGAGGATCAACTGGCCGAGGGGGTCCCGTTGATACTGGCCGGCCGAACGGAGTCGCCGTTGTCGATTTCGGCCATCCTCGAACGCCCGTGGTTCGGCTGGGCCAGTGCGAACAACATCAGCGCGGAGGCATTCGATCGCGCGAAGTCCCTCGCTGTCTCCCTTGGCTTCGATCCTGCAGCACCCATCGAGAGCGGTTGGTACTTCGCCAACGGAGACGTTTCCCTCCACTCGGTGTTGCTCGGTGCATGGGCGGAAGGCGGAATCTTCGCCGCACTACTGCCGCTGGGGCTTGTCATCGCAGCACTGGCCATGGTCTGGAACGCATCCCGATATGGGCGCTGGTCCGTTCTGGTGATCGCCGCGTCGCTGCAGGCGGTGTGGGATCTCTTCTTCTCACCATGGTCCTACGGTTCCCTCGCCGGTTTCGCCATGCTCGCAGTTGTCTTCACAGCGAGGCACATGCCCTCGCAGCCGCACGTGGATCCGAAGGAGTTCGTCCGTTGACTATCGAGCCCACAGTGAGCGTCATCATCCCAACAGTCGGCCGAGCGAGTCTGCGCACCGCGGTCGAATCTGTCCTGAATCAGACCGTCCCACCCCTTGAAGTCATCGTCGTGGTCGATTCCGACAGCGAGCCGGAACTTCCGGAATCGGATGAGATCCGCGTCCTGCGGACATCCGGACACGAGGGTCCCGGTCGTGCCCGACAACTCGGGATCGACTCTGCGAAGGGCACTATCATCGCGCTCCTCGACGATGACGATCTCTGGAAAGAGTTCAAGCTCGAGAGGCAGCTCGCCGCAGCACCGGATTGTCGGGGACGGTGGATCGTCTCCTGTCGGTACGAGAGACGGGCAGAGGGCCACAAGCCCCTGACGATGCCGCGCAGGTTGATCGATCCGCACGAACGAGTGGCCCCGTACTTGATGCAACTGGTCTCCATGAGACGAGCGAGACCTTCGCTCGCGGTGCCGACACTCATGTTCCCCAGGACAGTTGCCGATGCGGTGCCGTTGTCGGTGTCGGCCGGCTCGATCCACGACGACCCCTCGTGGTTGATGAGAGTCCAGCACGAGCTACCGGATCTCCCGATTCTCCAACTCCCCGACTGCCTCGTCGAGGTCAATGTGACGGCCAACTCGACGTCTCGTCCGGGGGTGGATCGCAGCGCCGACTACATCGATTGGGGAAGAAGCGAACTCGCTGACGAGTCGAAGCGGGTGCGAGGTGACTACTTCCTCTACAGCCCCGTCAGTTCCGCCCTCGAAGCAGGCTCGTTCCGGAGCGTTCTCCGATCGGTTGTCGCGAGTGTCCGATGGGGTCGCCCAGGAGTCTGGGCATGGATCTACGCATTGTCGGCAATTGTCCGGATCGCACTGCGAAAGGCGCGACGCTGGCTGAGGAATGCTTCGAGGAAGACGGACCAATGAGCTCTGCTCCGACTGTTTCGGTGATCACCATCACCCTGAACGACCTCGACGGTCTGAGACGAACCGTCGACAGCGTCCGTGCTCAGCGGTACGCGGGACCCGTGGAACACATCGTGATCGACGGTGGCTCGGGTGACGATGTGGTGGACTACCTGCGCCAGATCGAGTCCGGCCTGAGGTACTGGCAGTCTCAACCCGATGCCGGGAGATATGACGCGATGAACCAGGGGATCGGCCATGCATCGGGAGATATGTTGTGGTTTCTGCATTCTCGCGATTGCTTCTCCGATGAGGACTCGCTGGCCCACGTAGTGCAGACGGCCGCCCGCCATGGTCCTGTGAACGACCTCTGGGGCTACGGCATCGAGAACTTGATCGGGCCGGACGGGGCCAGCGTCGGTCTGCAGGCACCCATGCCCTTCGACATGCGCAAGTTCCTGATGATCCAGGCGACCATCCCGCATCAGGCATCGTTCTTCGGTTCGTCCGTAGTCAGGAAGGTAGGTGGATACGATCTCGAGTTCGAGATCGCTGCCGATCAACTGTTCATGCTGCGCGCGGCACTGATTCATGAACCCATCACCATCGAGCGCGTAGTCGCCGACTTCGACATCACGGGCGCCGGTTCGGCACGCTCTGTTGACGACGTCTTCGACGATATGCGGAGGATATGGGACTCGGTCGGCTGTTATCCCTTCCACGGTAGGCGGACCTCCCGCGCTCTCCTTCGCTGCTGGGAATATGCGGTGAAAACGAAGATCGCCATGCTCCCGGCGGTGACCGCCATGAGAGAACGGTCTGTTCACATGCCCGCCAACAAGCTCCTGCGGAGAGTTCCGTGCAGTGATGCGCCTCTGTGACCGTGGCCGGACCTCGCGCGCCTCCCAGCCGGACCGGATGCTGCGAGGGGTGATCGATGCGCTGGCACCGCCGGGGGGCGAGGGGATGCACGGGCTCGAGCGCAAGGGCCACAGAGAGTTTGATGTCTTGTCTGGGGGAGTAATGAACGATCCGTTTGTCCGCAAGAGTGGCCTGCAGCGCGCCGCGCACTGTGCCGTCGATGCTGTCGTCGGTAACCGTTGGGGGTCGATCCGAAGTGTGCGGACCCGTCAGCCACTCGTGGCGTTGACCTTCGATGACGGGCCCAGTAGTGAGTGGACACCCAGAATACTGGACATTCTGGCGGAAAACCGCTCACATGCAACGTTTTTCATGCTGGTGGAAAGTGCTCGCAGGCTACCGGAGTTGGTGCATCGCGTCGTTGACGAGGGCCACGAGATCGGTCTGCACGGATTCGATCACCGCAGGCTTGCCGGCGGTTCGAGGCGATCAACGCGACTGACGCTCGCTGCAGCGGCATCAGAACTCGCCGCGATCTCCGGAGTACCAGTCAAATATTTCCGTCCCCCCTTCGGTGCCCAGACTGTGGGTTCGTTCCTGGGTGAGCGCGATGCCGGCCTCGAGACGGTGATGTGGGATCTGGACAGTTTCGACTGGAGCGGTTTAGGGGAGAGCGAAGTAGCGTCCGAGGTGATCGACCAAATGGAGCCAGGGAGCATCGTGCTGCTCCACGACACCCTCGCCGATGATCCCGATTGTGAGTTCGATCGGGCCGTCGCCGCAGAAATGATCGTCGACGGGTTGCGGCGTCGCGCTCTGCAGAGCACCACCGTCTCCGCACTGTTGGAATCGGGCCAGGTGCGGCGCGCCGCCTACTTCTCCCTGTCGGCGTGGTGCGGCTCGAGCGTGCGAGCTCCTGCCCGTATTCGGACAGGACGCAGCGATGACTTCTACTGACGCCGTCCGCTACGACGCGACGCTTGCGCCCATCGAACGCAAGGCGATTCTGCTGGGCACGGCGTTCCGCATCGTCGGAACGCCGTTGGTGGCGCTGATCGGGCTGGCCAACACGGCAGTGATCGTGCGTCAGACCGGGGAGGCGGTCTTCGGAGTCGTTTCACTCGTCACAACGCTCAGCCTTCTCATTCCGTTCGCCGATCTCGGGATCGGCGCGGTCGTGACCAGTGCGTGCTCGAGACCCGGCCGGCTGACCGACGACGGCGTGGCTCTGGCCACCGTGCAGCGTGGATTGCGAATGCTGAGTGCCGTTGCAGCCGGTTTGATCGTGATCAGCCTGGTGGTCATGGCCACGGATTCATGGCACCTGTTGATCGGAACGAACACGGGCTCGGCCGACCGTATCGCGATCACAGTGGCCGTGTGTCTGATTGCTCTGGGAATCCCCGCCGGTATCGGCATCCGGATCATCATCGGCTTGAACATGAATCCGCTGGCAGTGCTGATGACAATCGCCAATGCCGCGTTCACCTTGCTGCTGACGCTGACGCTGAAAAGTCTTGATGCGAGTGGCATTTGGTATGCCATATCGGGTGCCGGCGGGGTTCTGGCAGGGAACTGCGTTGCCACGATTTTCGCGTTCAGGAAAAGTGGTCTCGGATGGGCGTCGTTCGCACGTCCCAGCGCGGACTATTCGAGACGCGAGGTTCTGCACGGCTCGTTGTGGATGTTCGTGTTGAGTATCGGCCTACCGCTTGGTCTTCAGTCTCACCGATTGATCCTCTCCCACGTGTCAACGCCTCAGGAACTCTCGCGTTATGCGTTGACAGCGCAGATCTTCGGCGTGGTGTGGATGGTCTTCGATACGGCAGGAATGGCGCTGTGGCCGGTTTTCGTCAAACGGCGAACAGCCACGATCGCTTCCGCGCAGCTGTGGCTGAGATCGGTCGCCGCGTTCGGGATGTTCTCCGCAGTCGCCGGCGTCGGGATCGTGGCATTCGCACCGTGGGCCACCTCGGTGCTTTCAGGCGGCCTTGTCACCGCGCCGCGGGCATTGGCGGTTGCGTTCGCAGTGATGCTCTTCGTCGAATGCATTCACCTGCCAGGCGGGGTGATGCTGACGATGCCGCGTGAAGCCCGGTGGCAATCGTTCTGTATCACGGCCATGGGAGTGACGGCCGTGCTGCTGGGCATCTGGTGGGGCGCACGATGGGGCGCCACCGGCGTGGTGACCGCAGCGGCCGTTGCGATGCTGCTGACGCAGGTGATTCCAGATTTTGTGTGGATTCCGCGGATGCTGAGGGCTCGAGAGCAGGATGAGCTCACCGACAGCACAACGATGTCCGCGATGCGGTAGTCATCTGCGTGCTTCGCGTGTCGCGAGGGCCCGGTACGCCGTCGCCCGCATCGCGCTCAGTCTGGGCTTGAGCGGAGAGTCCTTCAATCGCGCGATCGCCGTCCGCTGGGCGGCGATGCGAGTCACTCGTAGTTTCCGCCGCCATGGCGCGGCCGTGACCTCGCCCTGGGCCACTGAAATCGCGCCGGTCATCGCCCGCCTCTTGTAATCCTCATCACCGGGACCGAGATCGATGCGAGCCAAACCCAGCTGTGGGGCGGCAGAGACCAGTTCGCGCAACAGAATCCATCCAGGTGCCAACTCGGCGAAGGACCGGTCGAACACGGGGAACCACCAATGCAGCACCGGACCGTCACGGAGACCGAAGTGCGCCGCAAGCAGCGTATCGCCCGCGTACACCGCCGACAGCATGCCGGCAAAACCGTCGACTCTGGTCTGAGCCAGATGGTGGATCATGTCCCGACGGCGCTGCATTGCGAAGAAGTCGTATGCACCGGTCGCTGCGTATTGGTCGCGTTTGGTGTCGATCAACCAGTCCAGCACGCGGGGGTCCCGGACATCCCACACGAGACGCACGTCGCCGAGTTGACGTGTTGCCTTGTTGGTCATCCGACGCACTCGAGAAAGCTTGTCCCGACTTGCCTTGTTGATTCGGCTCACATAGCCGTCAAGGCCACCGGTGACGTCGATGAAGGGCGCTTCCAGATAACCGTCGACCCACGGCGCGAATTCATCACGTGTTTCTGAGAAGTGGTCGAAGGTCAGCGCGTGAACGCCTGTGGTGCGTACCAACTCGAGAAGATCGACCGGAACACCCGGTGCCGCCACCGGTCCTTGGAAGTCGGCTCCTGGCCAGCCGACCGGCCGTGCGCGTCGCTTGTGCATCTGGATGGGCAACCAGATACGACCGTCGTTCACAGCCACCTGCACGTCGCCGAACATCGCGTGTACAGCGCCGGCGAAGGCGGGATGGAAGTACGGGCTGTCGAGCGCCGGATTGCTGGCGCGAACTTCGGACCACGCTTTGCGTTGATTCGCATCAAGCGCGGCGAAATCCGTCAGGGTCCAAGCCACACAGGTCAACCTACAGGGGAGAGTGGTAGCGGTGCTGCTGTTCGCCTCACTTGAGTGCCTGCCGAGTGAGTCCCGTTCGTGCGCAGACTACTTCACGGACGAGGCACGAGCGTATTGGTGGGACCCGACGATGCCCGCCATCGCTGAATCTCGACGCGAGTATCCGTACTGGCGTTGCCGTAGAACTGCTCGACCGTGACATACGGAGCTGTCACATCCCTGATCTGGGTGTGCGTGAACGGGCCGTAAACGGCGCCCGTCGGTCCCAACACCCACGCCTGGCCCGCCGCCTTGTCGACGGAGACCGCAACGTGCTGAGTCTCGGTTGTGAAGCGGCGCCCGTATGGCACATTCGCGATGACCGTCAGAACATGGTCGTGCCATACGCCGTACTCGAAGTGATCATCGAGGAACACGACGTGCGCCGGACTGTCCGGTGTGAGTGTGTCGCCCAGGTACCCAGAGGGGATCGCGGTTGCGTACAACCCCAAAGCCAGCACGCCGCTCGCCGTTCCGCCGGAGCCGAAGTTCCAATCGGCCTCGACATAGGAGACCGTGGCACCCAATTGTGCTGTGGCGTAACCGGCTCCGCGGCTCGGGCCGTTGTAGTCGATGATCGACCTCCCCCCTCGGATGGTGGGACGGGCGGACTCGTTCGGCGTGTAGGTGAGAATCGCGGTCTGCCCGGAGTCGAACACGGCAGGATGGCTACCGTCCGGCTCAGTGCTGTAGTCCTGGTAGAGGTCAGAGTGGGCCGACGGCGACGCGCACGTACACAGCAGGAGACACAGAAGCGTTCCGCCCAGGGCGCGAATGGAGCCGTCGATGACGCACTTCGTCCACTGCCAGGCGCCGCTGCGCCCGTGCTCGCAGCCGTCGCGTTTCGCCGGCGCGGCTGGCATGTCCCCGTGATTCGCCGACGAAGTGGGTGGTGTCGTCATCAATGCCCTTCGGTCGGTGTGCCACCGTGACCCTGACTGGATGATCGCAGACACAGGAGTGGCGCCGCGAAATTTTCGCCAGGTCGGAGTGAACATGGGCCTTCGGCAGAGTTCACAATGACATTGACACCGTTTGTCGATTACAGCAACCGATATTATCGGACGACGAAATGTTTCCTTTCGAGAGTTCATCTGGCAGATCCACGCTGGTCCGCGCGGTGAGATTCATGCTTTTCGGCAAGGATCTAGTTCTTTCCTAGGTACCGGTACGAACGAGATTGATGGCCGCTAGGAGTGCTGAGTACGCCTCGTAAGAAGGAAGATTCGGGGTGTGCGGACATGTGGGCACCGGTCCACGGCCCACCGTCGACCACAACAGGTCGCCTAGCGTCCGTCGTCGAATGTTCGGGTCGATTTTCGTCTGTCTGACTAATTGTCTGGTCTGACTCGCCGCGTTATTGACACTCTGTCTGGCAAAGTTCTACTCTGTTTGCACAGCCTACCGACCCAAGAATGAGGAGGGTGGCCCGTGAGCGAAACGCCGCGTGTTCGCGCATCGGCTCCGTGGGTGGCTATTCGAAAGATCGTCGACCATCCGGAGCTCGTCGGCGACCACATGTCTACAGGAGCTCGCCGCGGCTTCCTGCTGTTCCTCGTCTCGGGCATCGCGATTCAGACGTGGGCTCTCATCCCGCCGACAGTGCCGTCTGGGATCTACGTTTCACTTCCTGATATGACGAAAGTTGCTGCCGCTGGCGATGACTCACCGAAGAAGGGTGCCGACATCAAAGGCCCGACCGATATTCGCAGTGTGGTGAGCACCGAGTCGTTGGAGTTCAAGACGTTCGGGGGCGCCAGGGTGGGTATGGCGCCGGGTCCGCAAATCGCCGCCAACCCACAACTTTTCGGCATTCTTGGCGAAGCACCGGTGAAAGCCAAGTTGCAAGCGCTGCTGATCCTCTTGACGTCGAGGTTCGGCGACAGAGACGTGTCAGCTCTGGTCGACAAACTCCGTGCGTTACTGGCGTTGCCCGATTCCGCACTGACTGCTGTGCTCGGTCTTCCCGAAATGAGGGACTTGAGTCGGCTGCTCGACGCCGCTTCGCTGGGAACGGTGGATCTCCCGAGGATCACAATGGAGATGGGCAAGATCGCGCTGACGTCAGCTCCCAAAACGCCCTACCAGGTGGAGATCGCGGTCAACGGTAGGCCGACCGTCAGCGTGGACATGCGCTATGTCCGCAGCGACTCTGCGGCGCCATTCGCCGCTACCGCGCCTACGACGGCGCCTGCGATGGCGCCTGTCGGATTTGTCAATGTCGAGCCGGGCGTCTCCATCGTCGCTGACGCCATCACGGCCAATGTCATGCGTGCGATTTCTGCTGCGCCGATGCCGGCGCCCGAGATGCTCGCTGCGACGGTGGAGGCAGCTCCTACAACAGCACCGGCTCCGATGACTTCGATGGAACCGGTGACCATCACACCCGAGACGTTCGCTCCGACGACCGTGACAGCTGCTCCTGAGACGTTCTCTGCACCAACGATGACGGCTGCGCCAGAAACTGTTGCACCATCGGTGTTATCGACGCCGGAGCCGACTGAACCCACCCGTACCACCATCGAAGGCGACGTGCCGGATACGGTGCCGGACGCCGATGAACTGAACTCGGACGACAACGCTGAGTCCCCAGGCGACGAACCGCAGGGCGGACAAAGCAGTTCACCTTCAGACAACGCGTCAGAGTCGACCGGAATGGCGGGAACTGGGGAAGGCACTGCCGAGGGTGGTGGCGCTGGCCCGACGGGAGAACGAGAAGCGGGTGGCGGCAATGACTCTGCAGGTGGCGGCAATGATTCTGCCGGTGGCGGCGACGGGTCCGACGGGGGTTCGCCCGGCTCGTGACTCGCGGGGGCACAGTCGCCGGCACAGCATGAAGCGATCGAGGTCCAGCACGCATTAGCCTGGGCAGCATGAGTCCTCAGGAGCCGGAACTCGACGACGAGGACACCGGGCCGCTGCAGATCAGCTCGCGTGTGTCGCCGCCGGCCGCGGCGGATCGTCGATTCGATGCGCCGCTGTCGGTGAATCCCCGGCCAGTTCGCCGCGACAACCGGCCGTTCCTTCTGATCGCGGTCGCAACCGTCGCCGTGCTCGTCCTCGGTGTGCTCGCATGGCTGTTCTGGCCGTCGTCGAACGACGCGGCGTCCGCGGGCGGCGACGCCTCGGCGACATCGACGACGGAGAGCCCGGAGCAGGCTCAGGCGCGGTTGCTGGGCATGTTGCCACCGGGTTATGCCCCGGATTCCTGCGAGACCGTTGTCCCCGCGCAGGGGGCGCTGGCACAGGTCAGCTGCGGACAGAACACCGATCCGGGCGGTCCGCTGAGCGCCACGTATTCGCTTGCCAGCGACAAGGCTGCCGCGAAGAACCTGTTCGACAACATCGTCAGTACGTCGTCGGTCGTCGATTGCCCTGGCAACATCCAATCGCCCGGTCCGTGGCGCCGCAACGCGACCCCGCAGCAAACGGCAGGAACGCTGGTCTGCGGGTTCCAGCAGAGCAAGCCGACGGTCGGCTGGAGCACCGATGCCAATCTGTTGGTCAGCCAGGTTCAGTCAGGACCGACGGGCCCGAACATGGTCCAGCTGTACACCTGGTGGGCATCTCACTCCTAGCGGAACACCCAGTGAGGAGACCGTTTACGACGGTGGCGGCACCACAACGGTGGTCGTGGGCGGGCTCTGCACGGTCGCGGGGGTGCCGCTACTGCCCGCCGGAAGCGGGGTGCCGGAGCTGCCCTGAGGTGGCGGGCTGACCGCGGCGGGCACCGGTGCCGGGCTGGCCGGAGCGGGGCTCGCGGGAGCCATGTCGGCGGGGATCGGAGTGCCTGCACTGCCGGCCGGCAGCGGAGTTCCCGAGCTCCCCTGTGGCAGCGGCGTACCCACGCTGCCCGCAGGAACCGGACTCGGGAATTCGGTGGCCGAGGCAGGTGCGGCGCCCGGAGTCGGAGTCGTCGACGTCGGGGCGGTCTCCGGGGTCGCTGTCTCGGCGGCGCCGGAGGATGCCGAGCCAGACGATGCGGGGGCGCGGTAGCCGCCTGTCGATGGCGGGGGCGGCGGCGGTGGCTCCACCCACAGCAACAGCTGGTCAGGGCCTCCATCGGAGTAGAAAACGCTGTCGGGCTTCTCGCCGGTCACGTCGAAGTAGATCTTCCCGCTGGTCTTCTCGCCCTGCGCCAACGTCGACGGGTTCACGCCCTGCGGAGTGGCCACGGTGAACAGCACCCGGTAGGTGTCGCCGTTGCGGGCGCGCGCGTTGAGATTGGGCACGATCGGTGTCACTGACCCGGCGATCGCCTCATCGGTGGCGGTGGCCTCCCACAGCGTGCCGGCCGGCTGATAGGGGATCATGTCGCTGCTGGGCTTGAGGCCGGTGATCGTCCAGTGCTGTACCACGTTGCCGTTGACGAGTTCACCGGGCTGGCCGAGGTACTGCACCTCCGCGTCGGCGGACGCCATCGGTGCACCGGACACGCCGAGCGCGGTCGCCGTGGCGGCGGCAGCGATCACTGCGGGCTTGAATTTCACTGGATTCGTCCTCCCGACGTTCATTGGCGAGCAGCGGGTTTTACCCCCGAGCAACCTAACAGTTCCCCGCACCACCCCAGTGCACCAATTTGTTCGGTGAGGTGGCTTCGGCCTTAGCGGACAGCGGAACTGGGCTAGCGCCGGCCTGTGTGTCCGACCTGCCGACACGACCGTCGGCAGCAAATCGCGAGTTTCCGTTCACGTCGACGCTCGAAGGACTAGTGTCCCCGGCTGACGGGGATTCGATCACGAACAAGGGGACCTTCTTTCATGGGCAAGCATTCCAAGAGCGGCGCACGCTCGATGTCTGTGCGCACCTATCTCGCCGCCGGCGTCGCGGCCGGTGTCACCAGTGCGGCGATGGCCGGCATCGGGACGCTGATGCTGGCGCAGGACACCATGCCGGCGCCGGTGACGCACCAGGTGCAACTGGTCAACGACGAGGACGTGCTGTGGTGGCAGCAGGTCGGCGCGAACAGCCACAAGGGGGCCGCTGCGGACGACGTCCCCGCTCCGGTCAAGCCCGCGCTGCGGCCGATGATCGGCGAGGGTGGCTGGCTCTACGGAGACGGCGTCGACGCCGCCGCCGACTGCACCGGCACCGCCTGCAACGGCGGCGACGCCGGCCTGCTCGGCGGCAACGGTGGGGACGGGGCCAATGGTGGTTCGGGCGGCGATGCCGGTAAGTGGTTCGGCAACGGCGGCAACGGTGGTAACGGCGTCGACGCTGCCGCCGACTGCACTGGCGCCGCGTGCAACGGCGGCGCAGGTGGCGCGGGCGGCAATGGCGGCAAGTTCGGCGGCAACGGCGGTAGCGGCGGCAACGGTGGCAAGGGTGTGAACAACACCGCCAACGTCGTCGATGACCCGGCCACGACGGACAAGGACGAATCCGCCGTCAACAACGCATTCGGCGGTAACGGCGGCGCCGGTGGCAGTGGCGGCCGGTGGGGCGGAAAGGGCGGCAACGGCGGTAACGGTGGCACCGCCGCCTCGACCAACGGCTCGGCTCAGGGTGGCAAAGGCGGCGCAGGCGGCGACAGCGGTGAGGTCGGAAGCGTGACCGCGGGCAACGGCGGTAACGGCGGCAGTGCTCAGACCTCGGGCACCGACGAGATTGCTGTCGGCGGTGCCGGCGGCTCCGGCGGCCGCTCGGAGCTGGGCACCGGCGGTACCGGCGGTACCGGCGGCGACGCGACCGGCAACAACGACAACGACACCTTCGGTGGCAAGGGTGGTGCCGGCGGCGGCACCAAGAACGGCCAGGCCGGTGGCGGCGGCGCGGGCGGAAACGCCACCGCTGGCGCAGGAGACGCGACCGGCGGCAACGGCGGCGACGGCGGTGACGGCACCGGCATCGTCGGCAAGGGGGGTAACGGCGGCAAGGGCGGCAACGGCACGTCTGCCACGGGCACGGCCAAGGGTGGCACCGGTGGCGCGGCCGGCGGGGGCGGCTTCTTCGGGAAGTCCGGGACCAAGGGCGCCAACGGCACGCCCCCGCCTGCATCGAACGGTTAAGTAACCACAACCACGCAGGCACGGGCGTCGACACGTAGTCGACGCCCGTGTCGGCGTGTGCGCAATTGAAAGTGTCTGCAAATCAAGGTGATTCGCATCGGCTATCATCGCTGGCATGTCTGACACCAAACCCGCGTGGATGGCCCCGGCCGCGCTCGTCGTCGCCGTGATCGCCCTCGCCCTCGCCGCGTGGGGTGTGCTGCGCCCGTCGTCGACCGACAGCGGCAACGCCGCGGGTGCCCCATCCTCCGGTGATGCCAAGACCGAGATCTGTCAGGCGTTCACCACGGTGCGCAACGCGGTCTCATTGCAGACAAACGCGAATCTCGGCACCGACAAAGTGGCCCGCCAGGCGGTGGCCGCGAATGCCCGGCTCGCCACTCTCGGCGGCGGTGAGTTCCTGCTGTCCCGACTCAACCCCGCTGTCCCCGGCGATCTGGCCGATGCAGTGCGGTCCTTCGCCAATGACCTCACCTACATCGGCATGGGTCAACTCGCCGGCGCCCCCGGAGACGACCCCGCTCAGGCCCAGCGGCAGACCAGCGCGCAGGACACCGCGACCAAGATCGACGAGTTGTGCCGCTAGCGGATCAGGCGGGCACGAACTCCACACCGGCCAGCGCCACGGCGTCGTCGCGCTCCGGCGCGGTGACAGTCGCGCGATAGATGCCGGCGTCCTTCCACACGTTCACTGTCAACGTCTCGCCGGGGAACACGACACCCGCCATCCGCGCACCGTAGGACTTCAGCGCAGCGACGTCGCCGTCCAGGAGGTTGTCCACCAGCGCCTTGCAGGTCATGCCATAGGTGCACAGCCCGTGCAGGATCGGCCGCGGAAAGCCTGCTGCCGCAGCGAATTCCGGGTCCGAATGTAGCGGGTTGCGGTCGCCGCACATCCGGTACAGCAGCGCCTGCTGCGGCGAGGTGGGAAGCGTCAGTTCGACATCGGGTGCGCCGTCGGGTGCTTCTGACGATCCCGACGGGCCGCGGTCGCCGCCGAAGCCGCCCTCGCCGCGGGCGAAGATCGATCTCTTCTGTGTCCACAGCAGCGTCCCGGCGGTATCGGTGACCTCGGTCTCCGACCAGATCACCGCCGCCTTGCCCTTGTCCCAGATCTCGGTGAATCGAGTGACGGCGGTGGCCGTCCCCGACGGCGGAATGGGGCCGGGCACGGTCACTGCCTCGCTGGCGTGCAGCACCTTGGACAGTTCGATGTCGATGCCGGGAAACTTCACGGCGGGAGGTTCGGTCATGTGGAAGCTCTGCGCGACGTTGCCGAAGGTGGGCAGGACCTGCGGTGTGCCGTCGGTCAGGTAGCGCAGCTCGCGGGGGTCCATGGGGTCGGCGCCCGCGCCGAGGCCGAGGTGGTAGAGCTGCACATCGCTACTGGTCCAAGAGAATTGGACCGGGGGGAGTTCGG
The DNA here is from genome assembly GCF_055419625.1 of Mycobacterium sp. IDUB_1. NCBI lineage: Bacteria > Bacillati > Actinomycetota > Actinomycetes > Mycobacteriales > Mycobacteriaceae > Mycobacterium > Mycobacterium sp. IDUB_1. Next base: position 78,663 of record NZ_JBVAYA010000008.1, read on the forward strand.
CGCCGATCGCCTCGTCGAGATTGATGGGCATGATGGGTTCCTGCTACTCCTTGCCGGCCAGATGCCGCGCCGCGAGGTATCCGAAGGTCATCGCGGGTCCGATGGTGCCGCCGGGGCCGGGGTAGGTGTGCCCCATCACCGGTGCGCTGACGTTGCCCGCCGCGTAGAGCCCGTCGATGATCGAACCGTCGTCGCGCAGGGCGCGCCCGTAGATGTCGGTGACGATGCCGCCCTTGGTGCCCAGGTCTCCGGGGACCATCTTCGCGGCGTAGAACGGGGCGTGGCTGATCTCGCCGAGGTTGGGGTTCGGCTTGTTGGTGGGATCGCCGTAGTAGCGGTCGTACGCACTCTCTCCGCGCTTGAAGTCCTCGTCCACGCCGGTGCGGGCGAATCCGTTGAAACGCTGGACGGTCGAGGCGAGGGCATCGACGGGAAGGCCTGTCTTGGCGGCCAGCTCGTCGAGCGTGTCCGCCCTCACGATGACCCCGGACTCCATCCACTTGTTCGGAATCCGTTGTCCCGGTTGCAGACCGGCGAAGATATAGCGGTCGCGGTATCGCTGATCGAAGATGAGCCAGGCCGGGATGTTCTCACCGGGGCCCTGGCCCTGACCGAACTGTCCGCCGTACATGTGGTGGCACGCTTCGACATACGGCATCGACTCGTTCATGAAGCGTTTGCCGTTCATGTTGACGATGATCGAGCCGGGGGAGTTGCGCTCGGACAGCGCGAACCACGGTGCGCCCTTGAGTGGAACCGTAGGACCCCACCAGGCGTCTTCCATGACATCCAGTGCGGCGCCCAGCTTTTCGGCGGCGAGGATGCCGTCGCCGGTGTTGGCCACCGCGCCCACCGTCCACTCGGTGGTGATGGGGGCGCGCTGGTACTTCACCCGCATCTGCTCGTTGTGCTCGAAGCCGCCGCTGCCCAGGATCACCCCTCGACGAGCCCGGATCAGCGTCGGCTCGGCACTCTCGGGTGCGGAGGTGTCGCGGACGTAGATGCCGCGAACCACGCCGTCTTCGACGTGGAGCTCGGTCATCGCGGTGTTGAGCTGCACCGGCACCCCGGCCTTCTGCAATCCGATGCGCAGCGGCGCGATGAGTGCGCGGCCCATCCCGACGAGGTTCTTGCCGGTGGCCTGCGCCCACATCGTGCGGGCGCCGACCTTCAGGCTGCGCAGCACGCCGCGAGGATGGCGCTTGAGCTGGTTGAGCCGCACGTAGTCCTGCTGCATCACCACCACGTTGAGCGGCACCTTGCCGTAAGGCGGTTCCAGCCCCTTCATGTCGGGGCCGAGCTTCTTGGCGTCGAAGGGCTTGGGCTCCACCGAACGGCCGGTGGACTTGCCGCCCGGCGCCTCGGGGTAGTAGTCCGAGTAGTTCGGCACCCAGCACAGCTTCAGCGGCGAGTGCTGGAGCACGAAGGACAGCATCTCGGGACCGCGGTCGAGGTAGGTGTCGATCTTCTCCGCCGGCACTACGTCACCGATGATCGAGTGCAGATAGGTGCGGGCGGCCTCGCGGGTGTCGCTGACCCCGTCGCGCTCGAGGATTTCGTTGTTCGGGATCCACACCCCGCCACCTGAGCGTGCGGTCGAACCACCGTAGTGCGGGGCCTTCTCGACGACTATCGTCGAGAGGCCCTGATGAGCGGCCGTGAGGGCGGCGACCATACCCGCGGCGCCGCTGCCCACCACGACGACGTCATACTCGTGCTCGGTCATGTAGAACACGTTATAGAATTGCCCGGCCGACTAACAACTGTGCCGGTGGACGAAACGAGGGGAATTCACATGTTGCCCGCGCAGGTGCGCGAAAAGCTCGCCGCCGACCTGGCCGAAGCCGAGCGCACGCGTCAGCCCATCTCGCCTCTCACCGATGCCCATCCCGACATCGACGTCGTCGACGCCTACGAGATCCAGCTGATCAACATTCGGTCGAAGGTGGCCGACGGCGCGCGGGTGATCGGGCACAAGGTGGGACTCTCCTCGGAGGCCATGCAGAAGATGATGAACGTCGACGAGCCCGACTACGGGCATCTGCTCGACGGCATGGAGGTGTTCGAGGACCGGCCCGTCGAGTCGGCCCGCTACCTGTACCCGCGCGTCGAGGTCGAGGTCGGCTTCATCCTCTCCGACGACCTGCCGGGCGCCGGGTGCACCGAGGACGACGTGCTCGCCGCGACTGCGGCGTTCGCGCCGGCAATCGAGTTGATCGACACGCGGATCACGAACTGGCAGATCAAGTTGTGCGACACCATCGCCGACAACGCCTCGTCGGCGGGATGGGTGCTGGGCGAGGCCCGGGTCTCGCCGAAGGATGTGGACATCAGGGCCATCGACGCGGTGCTGACCAACAATGGCGACGTGGTCGCCGAGGGCCGCAGCGATGCGGTGCTGGGCAACCCCGTCACCGCGGTGGCGTGGCTGGCACGCAAGGTGGAGAGCTTCGGTGTCCGGCTCAAGGCCGGCGACATCGTGCTGCCCGGCTCGTGCACCCGCGCGATCGACGCGCCTCCGGGTAGCCACTTCGTCGCAGATTTTTCCGGATTGGGTTCGGTACGACTGGATTTCGAGTAGGAGCCGACACATGGGTGACAAGGCAACCGTGGCGATTGTGGGGTCGGGGAACATCAGTACCGACCTGTTGTACAAGCTGCTGCGTTCGGAGTGGT
>NZ_JBVAYA010000009.1:0-5478 GCF_055419625.1 Mycobacterium sp. IDUB_1
TGTTGTTTGAGAACTCAATAGTGTGTTTGGTGGTTTTTGTTTGTTGTTTTTTGTTGTGTCCGCATTTTCCCGTTTGGGGGCATGACGTTTTTTGGATGCCAGTTTTGGTGTCTTTTGTTTGTGATCGGATTTTTCTGATTCGGATTCTTTCCTGCCTGTGTGGTGGGGAGTTTTTGTTTGGAGAGTTTGATCCTGGCTCAGGACGAACGCTGGCGGCGTGCTTAACACATGCAAGTCGAACGGAAAGGCCCTTCGGGGTACTCGAGTGGCGAACGGGTGAGTAACACGTGGGTGATCTGCCCTGCACTTTGGGATAAGCCTGGGAAACTGGGTCTAATACCGAATAGGACCACGCGCTTCATGGTGTGTGGTGGAAAGCTTTTGCGGTGTGGGATGGGCCCGCGGCCTATCAGCTTGTTGGTGGGGTAATGGCCTACCAAGGCGACGACGGGTAGCCGGCCTGAGAGGGTGACCGGCCACACTGGGACTGAGATACGGCCCAGACTCCTACGGGAGGCAGCAGTGGGGAATATTGCACAATGGGCGCAAGCCTGATGCAGCGACGCCGCGTGAGGGATGACGGCCTTCGGGTTGTAAACCTCTTTCGCCAGGGACGAAGCGCAAGTGACGGTACCTGGAGAAGAAGGACCGGCCAACTACGTGCCAGCAGCCGCGGTAATACGTAGGGTCCGAGCGTTGTCCGGAATTACTGGGCGTAAAGAGCTCGTAGGTGGTTTGTCGCGTTGTTCGTGAAAACTCACAACTCAATTGTGGGCGTGCGGGCGATACGGGCAGACTGGAGTACTGCAGGGGAGACTGGAATTCCTGGTGTAGCGGTGGAATGCGCAGATATCAGGAGGAACACCGGTGGCGAAGGCGGGTCTCTGGGCAGTAACTGACGCTGAGGAGCGAAAGCGTGGGGAGCGAACAGGATTAGATACCCTGGTAGTCCACGCCGTAAACGGTGGGTACTAGGTGTGGGTTTCCTTCCTTGGGATCCGTGCCGTAGCTAACGCATTAAGTACCCCGCCTGGGGAGTACGGCCGCAAGGCTAAAACTCAAAGGAATTGACGGGGGCCCGCACAAGCGGCGGAGCATGTGGATTAATTCGATGCAACGCGAAGAACCTTACCTGGGTTTGACATGCACAGGACGTGCCTAGAGATAGGTATTCCCTTGTGGTCTGTGTGCAGGTGGTGCATGGCTGTCGTCAGCTCGTGTCGTGAGATGTTGGGTTAAGTCCCGCAACGAGCGCAACCCTTGTCTCATGTTGCCAGCACGTAATGGTGGGGACTCGTGAGAGACTGCCGGGGTCAACTCGGAGGAAGGTGGGGATGACGTCAAGTCATCATGCCCCTTATGTCCAGGGCTTCACACATGCTACAATGGCCGGTACAAAGGGCTGCGATGCCGTGAGGTGGAGCGAATCCTTTCAAAGCCGGTCTCAGTTCGGATCGGGGTCTGCAACTCGACCCCGTGAAGTCGGAGTCGCTAGTAATCGCAGATCAGCAACGCTGCGGTGAATACGTTCCCGGGCCTTGTACACACCGCCCGTCACGTCATGAAAGTCGGTAACACCCGAAGCCGGTGGCCTAACCCCTTGTGGGAGGGAGCCGTCGAAGGTGGGATCGGCGATTGGGACGAAGTCGTAACAAGGTAGCCGTACCGGAAGGTGCGGCTGGATCACCTCCTTTCTAAGGAGCACCACGAGAGCTCGGCCCGCCCACATCGTGTGGGGGTTCGGTGACCGTAGCCGATTCGTGAAGATGGCCTGTTCATCTGTAGTGGATGCAGGTCTGGTGCATACAACAAACTTGGCTTGCTGCGTGGGAAATACGTGGTGGGGAAAATCATCGGACACACTATTGGGCTTTGAGACAACAGCCCGTTTTTTCTCTGGCCCCTGTGTGGGGTGGGAGGGTTGTTGTTGCCCTGCTTTGGTGGTGGGGTGTGGTGTTTGATTTGTGGATAGTGGTTGCGAGCATCTGATCGCAGGCGACTCTTGTGTGGGTTGTGTGTGGTCAGCATGTAATGCAAATTTTTCTGATACCTGCACGCAGTCGTGTGCCCTTTGTGGGGTGTGTGGTGTGTGTGGGTGATGACTCATTTTTTTGGTTTTGTGTTGTAAGTGTTTAAGGGCGCATGGTGGATGCCTTGGCACTGAGAGCCGATGAAGGACGTGGGAGGCTGCGATATGCCTCGGGGAGCTGCCAACCGAGCGTGGATCCGAGGATGTCCGAATGGGGAAACCCAGCACGAGTGATGTCGTGTTACCCAGCGCTGAATATATAGGCGTTGGGGGGGAACGCGGGGAAGTGAAACATCTCAGTACCCGTAGGAAGAGAAAACAAAAGTGATTCCGTGAGTAGTGGCGAGCGAAAGCGGAGGATGGCTAAACCGTGTGCATGTGATACCCGGCGGGGGTTGTGTGTGCGGTGTTGTGGGGCGTTTCTTCTCTCATCCGCCGATGGGAGCGAAAGTGAACAACCGTGGGGTTAGGTGAAGTGGTCTGGGATGGCCTGCCGGAGAGGGTGAGAGCCCCGTACCTGAAAACCTGACGGCTTTCGTGAAATGTTTTCCCCGAGTAGCAGCGGGCCCGTGGAATCTGCTGTGAATCTGCCGGGACCACCCGGTAAGCCTGAATACTTCTCAGTGACCGATAGCGGATTAGTACCGTGAGGGAATGGTGAAAAGTACCCCGGGAGGGGAGTGAAAGAGTACCTGAAACCGTGCGCTTACAATCCGTCAGAGCCTTCGACTTGTCGTGGGGTGATGGCGTGCCTTTTGAAGAATGAGCCTGCGAGTCAGGGACATGTCGCGAGGTTAACCCGGGTGGGGTAGCCGTAGCGAAAGCGAGTCTGAATAGGGCGTATCCACACAACAGTGTGTGGTGTAGTGGTGTGTTCTGGACCCGAAGCGGAGTGATCTACCCATGGCCAGGGTGAAGCGCGGGTAAGACCGCGTGGAGGCCCGAACCCACTTAGGTTGAAGACTGAGGGGATGAGTTGTGGGTAGGGGTGAAAGGCCAATCAAACTCCGTGATAGCTGGTTCTCCCCGAAATGCATTTAGGTGCAGCGTCGCAGTGTTCGTGTCGGAGGTAGAGCTACTGGATGGCCGATGGGCCTCACAAGGTTACTGACGTCAGCCAAACTCCGAATGCCGACACGGTGTAATGCGGCAGTGAGACGGCGGGGGATAAGCTCCGTGCGTCGAGAGGGAAACAGCCCAGATCGCCGGCTAAGGCCCCTAAGCGTGTGCTAAGTGGAAAAGGATGTGCAGTCGCGAAGACAACCAGGAGGTTGGCTTAGAAGCAGCCACCCTTGAAAGAGTGCGTAATAGCTCACTGGTCAAGTGATTGTGCGCCGATAATGTAGCGGGGCTCAAGCACACCGCCGAAGCCGCGGCAGCACACTTGTTGTGCTGGGTAGGGGAGCGTCCTGCATCCGGTGAAGCCGCCGAGTGATCGAGTGGTGGAGGGTGTGGGAGTGAGAATGCAGGCATGAGTAGCGATAAGGCAAGTGAGAACCTTGCCCGCCGAAAGACCAAGGGTTCCTGGGCCAGGCCAGTCCGCCCAGGGTGAGTCGGGACCTAAGGCGAGGCCGACAGGCGTAGTCGATGGACAACGGGTTGATATTCCCGTACCCGTGTGTGAGCGTCCCTGATGAATCACCGGTACTAACCGCCCAAAAGGCGAATCACTGATCCCTTCGGGGTGATGGTTTCGCCGGCTGCGCGGGACCTTCGGTGGTAGTAGTCAAGCGATGGGGTGACGCAGGAAGGTAGCCGTACCGGTCAGTGGTAATACCGGGGTAAACCTGTAGGGAGTCAGATAGGCAAATCCGTCTGGCATATATCCTGAGAGGTGATGCATAGCCGATTGAGGCGAATTCGGTGATCCTATGCTGTCGAGAAAAGCCTCTAGCGAGCGCACACACGGCCCGTACCCCAAACCAACACAGGTGGTCAGGTAGAGAATACCAAGGCGTACGAGTGAACTATGGTTAAGGAACTCGGCAAAATGCCCCCGTAACTTCGGGAGAAGGGGGACCCACATGGCGTGTAAGCCTTCACGGCCCAAGCGTGAGTGGGTGGCACAAACCAGTGAGAAGCGACTGTTTACTAAAAACACAGGTCCGTGCGAAGTCGCAAGACGATGTATACGGACTGACGCCTGCCCGGTGCTGGAAGGTTAAGAGGACCTGTTAACCCGTAAGGGTGAAGCGGAGAATTTAAGCCCCAGTAAACGGCGGTGGTAACTATAACCATCCTAAGGTAGCGAAATTCCTTGTCGGGTAAGTTCCGACCTGCACGAATGGCGTAACGACTTCTCAACTGTCTCAACCATAGACTCGGCGAAATTGCATTACGAGTAAAGATGCTCGTTACGCGCGGCAGGACGAAAAGACCCCGGGACCTTCACTACAACTTGGTATTGGTGCTCGATACGGTTTGTGTAGGATAGGTGGGAGACTGTGAAGCGGTCACGCCAGTGATTGTGGAGTCGTTGTTGAAATACCACTCTGATCGTATTGGGCCTCTAACCTCGAACCGTATATCCGGTTCAGGGACAGTGCCTGGTGGGTAGTTTAACTGGGGCGGTTGCCTCCTAAAAAGTAACGGAGGCGCCCAAAGGTTCCCTCAACCTGGACGGCAATCAGGTGTTGAGTGTAAGTGCACAAGGGAGCTTGACTGCGAGACATACATGTCGAGCAGGGACGAAAGTCGGGACTAGTGATCCGGCACCTCTGAGTGGAAGGGGTGTCGCTCAACGGATAAAAGGTACCCCGGGGATAACAGGCTGATCTTCCCCAAGAGTCCATATCGACGGGATGGTTTGGCACCTCGATGTCGGCTCGTCGCATCCTGGGGCTGGAGCAGGTCCCAAGGGTTGGGCTGTTCGCCCATTAAAGCGGCACGCGAGCTGGGTTTAGAACGTCGTGAGACAGTTCGGTCTCTATCCGCCGCGCGCGTCAGAAGCTTGAGGAAATCTGTCCCTAGTACGAGAGGACCGGGACGGACGAACCTCTGGTCCACCAGTTGTCCCACCAGGGGCACCGCTGGATAGCCACGTTCGGACAGGATAACCGCTGAAAGCATCTAAGCGGGAAACCCCCTCCAAGACCAGGCTTCTCACCCATCAAGTGGGATAAGGCCCCCCGCAGACCACGGGATCGATAGACCAGACCTACACACCCAGTAATGGGTTCAGGGAACTGGCACTAACCGGCCGAAAACTTACAACACCAACAAAACCTCGCAACCACACCACACATCACACACCACCCCCACCACCAAAAAACAGGGGCTATAAACTTCCCCACACCACGGGGATCACTCAAAAACGAGTGAATACAGTTACGGCGGCCATAGCGGCAGGGAAACGCCCGGACCCATCCCGAACCCGGAAGCTAAGCCTACCAGCGCCGATGATACTACCCACCCGGGTGGAAAAGTAGGACACCGCCGAACACACATTG
>NZ_JBVAYA010000010.1:0-1400 GCF_055419625.1 Mycobacterium sp. IDUB_1
CCGTGGGCTGTTGCGTTGTCGTTCGAGGGTGTCGAGGTCACCTACGCCGAACTCGACGCATGGTCGAACCGCTACGCCGCCCGCCTACACGCCCACGGCGCCCGCCCCGGCACCGTCGTCGGAATCCAACTACCCCGATCCCTCGAGTTGATCGTGGCCCTGATCGCCACCACCAAAACCGGCGCAGCATTCCTACCCCTGGACCCCGACTACCCCCCAGCACGCCGCGATCACATGATCACCGACGCTACGCCGGCGGTCGTGCTCACCGACACAGACGACATCGTTGCCGCACAACACGACCCACAACCCACACCCCTACCCCCAGTACACCCCCACACCGCGGCCTACATCCTCTACACCTCCGGAACCACCGGCACCCCCAAAGGCGTCGTCATCCCCCACACCGCCATCACCAACCGCATCACCTGGCTCCAACACACCTACCCCCTCGACGCCACCGACCGCATGCTCGTCAAAACCCCCATCAGCTTCGACACCTCCGTCTGGGAAGTGTTCTGGCCCCTAGCCGCCGGAGCCACCGCCGTCATCGCCCGCCCCGACGGACACCGCGACCCCCACTACCTCACCCACACCATCACCACCCACCACATCACCGCCATCGACTTCGTCCCCTCCATGCTCGACGTCTTCCTCGACGAACCCACCATCACCACCTGCACCACCCTCACCCGCGTCACCGTCGGCGGCGAAGCCCTCACCAACACCCTCCTGCGCCGCTTCCACCACCACTTCCCCCACACCCCCCTGCACAACCTCTACGGCCCCACCGAAACCGCCGTCGACATCCTCGGCTGGACCTCCCACAACACCGACCACGACGGCCCCGTCGCCCTGGGCACCCCCGGCGCCAACACCACCGCCCACGTCCTCGACGACTACCTCAACCCCGTCCCCGACAACACCCCCGGCGAGCTCTACCTCGCCGGCACCCAACTCGCCCACGGCTACCTCAACCAACCCCACCTCACCGCAACACGATTCATCGCACACCCCCACGAACCCGGCACCCGCATGTACCGCACCGGCGACCTCGTCCGCTGGCGCAACACCCCCACCGGCACACCCGTGCTCGACTACCTCGGCCGCACCGACGACCAAATCAAACTCCGCGGCATCCGCATCGAACCCACCGACATCGCCACCACCCTCACCCAACACCCCACCATCACCACCACCCACATCACCGTCCACAACAACCGACTCATCGCCTACTACGTCGCTGATGCGTCGGCCGATCCCGTCGATTCGGACACGTTGCGCGCCTTCGTCTCACGGAGGTTGCCCAGCCACATGGTGCCCGCGGCGTTCGTCAGGGTCGACGCCTTCCCCCTCACCCCCAGCGGAAAGCTCGACCGCAAGGCCCTACCCGACCCGGT
>NZ_JBVAYA010000011.1:0-740 GCF_055419625.1 Mycobacterium sp. IDUB_1
TTGCATGCGGCGGTGGCGGTTCTGTTGCGCCGGTTGGGTGCTGGCACCGACATCGTCGTCGGAACCCCGGTGGCCGGCCGCGACGACGCCGTCCTGGGTGACCTCGTCGGCTTGTTCGTCAACACGGTCGTGCTGCGCACCGAGGTCTCGGGTAACCCGACCTTCACTGAGCTGCTCACTCGCATCCGCACCGACGATCTCGACGCGTTCGCCCATACCGATCTGCCGTTCGACCGCATCGTCGAAGCCCTGAACCCTCCCCGCGTTCCCGGCCGCAACCCACTGTTCAACGTCTTCATCGCCCATCACAGAGACACCGACGACGACACCACGCTTTTCGGGCTCCCGATCCGATGGCACGAACACACCACCCAGTCGGCGATGTTCGACCTCGGCATGACGCTGACCGAACACCACGATGGCACCGCGACGCTGACCGTCGAGTACAGCGCCGACCTGTTCGACCGGGAAACGGTGCACACGCTCGGCGCGAGACTCGTGTCACTGTTCACCCAGATCGCTCGAGACTCGACGACCCGAGTCGGTGATCTGGAGCTGATCACGGCCGCCGAGCGGTCCGAGCTGGCAGCACGCAACGACACCGGTCATCCGATACCCGCGACCACGCTGGGCCATCTCGTCAGCGCACGCGCCGAGCACAGTCCGTGGGCTGTTGCGTTGTCGTTCGAGGGTGTCGAGGTCACCTACGCCGAACTCGACGCATGGTCGAACCGCTACGC
>NZ_JBVAYA010000012.1:0-650 GCF_055419625.1 Mycobacterium sp. IDUB_1
AGCTTCAACTACGGGTTCTCCAAGACTCCCGAGCAGGAACTGATCAAGCTGGCCGCCGAGACCGCGAAGGAATCGAAGATCGCGTTCTTGATGCTGCCCGGGGTGGGCACCAAGGAGGACATCAAGGAGGCGCAGAACAACGGTGGGTCGATCTGCCGGATCGCCACGCACTGCACCGAGGCGGATGTGTCGATCCAGCATTTCGGGCTGGCGCGTGAGCTCGGGCTGGAGACGGTCGGCTTCCTGATGATGAGCCACACGATCTCCCCGGAGAAGCTCGCCGCGCAGGCCCGGATCATGGCCGATGCCGGCTGTCAGTGCGTCTACGTCGTCGACTCCGCGGGCGCCCTGGTGCTGGAGGGGGTGGCCGACCGGGTGGCGGCGTTGGTCGCCGAGCTCGGCGACGATGCGCAGGTGGGTTTCCACGGGCACGAGAACCTCGGGTTGGGGGTGGCCAATTCGATCGAGGCGGTGCGGGCGGGGGCCAAGCAGATCGACGGCTCGTGCCGCCGCTTCGGTGCCGGGGCGGGCAACGCGCCGGTCGAGGCGTTGATCGGGGTGTTCGACAAGATCGGTGTCAAGACCGGCATCGATTTCTTCGACATCGCCGACGCCGCCGAAGAGGTCGTCGCCCCCGCGATGCCCGCCGA
>NZ_JBVAYA010000013.1:0-545 GCF_055419625.1 Mycobacterium sp. IDUB_1
CGGGTGCTGATCGCGATGGTCGCGGCCATCGCAGCGTTGTTCGTGAGCACTGGCACCTCTCACGCAGGGCTGGACAATGAGCTGAGCCTGGTCGACGGTCAGGGTCGGACGTTGACGATCCAGCAGTGGGACACGTTCCTCAACGGCGTGTTTCCCCTCGACCGCAACCGTCTGACCCGCGAGTGGTTCCACTCGGGCAAGGCTGTCTACAGCGTCGCCGGTGAAGGTGCCGACGATTTCGAGGGCACCCTGGAGCTGGGCTACCAGATCGGCTTCCCGTGGTCGCTGGGTGTGGGCATCAACTTCAGCTACACCACCCCCAACATCGCGCTCGACGGTCAGGACGTCATCGGTGTCGGCGATGTCGGCATCGATCTGTTCCCGGCGATCTCGACGCCGCCGCTGTTCCCCGGCGTGTCGATCTCGGCGGACCTGGGCAACGGCCCCGGCATCCAGGAAGTCGCGACGTTCACCGTCGACGTCTCCGGCGCCAATGGTGCGGTTGCGGTGTCGAACGCGCACGGCACGGTGACCGGTGCTGCCGG
>NZ_JBVAYA010000014.1:0-427 GCF_055419625.1 Mycobacterium sp. IDUB_1
CCGACGACGATGTCGGTGCCAGCACCCAACCGGCGCAACAGAACCGCCACCGCCGCATGCAACACCATGAGCATGCTGACCTGCTCATCGGCAGCCACTTCTCGCAACGCTTCGACGCTGTCGGGATCGAGAGTCAGGTCCACCGTGCCGCCGGTGCCGGAGGGTGTGGCGGGGCGGGCGCGGTCGGTGGGGAGTGGGAGTTCGTCGGGGGCGTCGGCCAGGGTGTCGGTCCAGAACTGCAGATGTTCCTCGGCGGTCTGGTCGAGAAGGTGGTGTTGCCACAGGGCGTAGTCGGCGTACTGGACCGGTAGCGGTTCCCAGGTCGGTGACTGTCCGGAATGTCTTGATGGGTAGGCGTGTTCGAGATCTGTCAGCAGGGGTGCGTCCGACCATTCGTCGGTGGTGATGTGGTGCAGCAGCAGCACCA
>NZ_JBVAYA010000015.1:0-389 GCF_055419625.1 Mycobacterium sp. IDUB_1
GCCCCGGCTGGATCGAGGGCTACGGCCCGGTGCCGGCCGCGGTCGTGCGTGACCTGGTGTCGGATGTCGTCACCGACCAGGCCGCGAAAGCCACGCTGCGGCGGCTCTACCGCCACCCGTCGAGCGGGCAACTGGTCGCGATGGAATCACGGGCCCGCCGCTTTCCGGCCGGGTTGGCGATGTTCATCGGGCTGCGCGACCAGACCTGTCGCACCCCCTACTGCGACGCCCCGATACGGCACCGCGACCACGCCACCCCCGCCCGCGAGGGTGGCCCCACCTCAGCGCTCAACGGGCTGGGCACCTGCGCAGCCTGCAACTACGCCAAGGAAGCACCCGGCTGGCACGTCACCACCACCAACACCGACGGCCACCACAGCGCCGACTAC
>NZ_JBVAYA010000016.1:0-357 GCF_055419625.1 Mycobacterium sp. IDUB_1
GTGCAACGCAAAGAACGGGCGGCGGCGTCGGCCTCGGTGTCGACCCGGCCGGCCCCCAACGGGATGGTGTATCTGACCGCGGTGCTGCCGCTGTCCCAAGGCATCGGGGTGTACGCAGCGTTGCGACGCGAGGCGGATCTGTGTGGCGATGGCCGCCCCCGCGGACAGATCATGACCGACACCCTCTACGGCCGGGTCACCGCGCGCCCGGCCGAGGCGCCGGTGCCGATCGCGGTCAACCTCGTGATGGCCGACACCACCCTCTTCGGTGACGACGACAGCCCCGGCTGGATCGAGGGCTACGGCCCGGTGCCGGCCGCGGTCGTGCGTGACCTGGTGTCGGATGTCGTCACCGAC
>NZ_JBVAYA010000017.1:0-302 GCF_055419625.1 Mycobacterium sp. IDUB_1
CTGGTCGAGGAGATGCCCCACACCCTGGCCGCGCTGCACGCCGGCGTGTTGACCGAGTGGCGGGCCACCCTGATCGTCAAGCAGTCGGCCTGCCTGACCGTCGAGGATCGCCGCACCCTCGACGAAGAGATGTGTGCGGACATAGGCGCCTTGGTCGGGTTGGGCAACGCCCGGATCGAGGCCGCCGCCGCCGCGATCGCCGCCCGCCTGGATGCCGCTGCGGTGGTGCAACGCAAAGAACGGGCGGCGGCGTCGGCCTCGGTGTCGACCCGGCCGGCCCCCAACGGGATGGTGTATCTGAC
>NZ_JBVAYA010000018.1:0-264 GCF_055419625.1 Mycobacterium sp. IDUB_1
TTCGATATCGACGGGTCGGCCTCGGAGGTTGAGCTGCGCGAGGTTGTCGCCCACTGCGAACGACTCAAAGCCGAGGCGGCCGCGGTGCAGGCGCGGGCGACCGCGCTGTGGGCGTCCAAGCGGCGCGCCGCTGAGACCGCGGCGGGGATGCCGGTGCGGAAGCGCGGGCGCGGATTGGCCTCGGAGGTTGCGTTGGCGCGCCTGGATTCCCCGGCCCGCGGTGGTCAACACCTCGGGTTCGCTCGGGCGCTGGTCGAGGAGATG
>NZ_JBVAYA010000019.1:0-257 GCF_055419625.1 Mycobacterium sp. IDUB_1
TTGTCCAGCCCTGCGTGAGAGGTGCCAGTGCTCACGAACAACGCTGCGATGGCCGCGACCATCGCGATCAGCACCCGGGAGATTGTCTTCATGGTTGTCCTTTTCAGGTGAGTGAGAACGACGGAGTGCCGGCCACAAGGACCGGCACTCCACCGAACTCATGGGCGATGCCCGTGGGTCAGTTCATGTTCCAGGGTTCGCCGTAGGTGGTGACGCTGTCACCCGCCGACGAGATCAACCGTGCGTAGGGGCGCAGC
>NZ_JBVAYA010000020.1:0-254 GCF_055419625.1 Mycobacterium sp. IDUB_1
ACCCCGAACACCGACCGCACCCTGCTGATCAACCGAATACTCGACAACGAATGACCACCGAGTGCAAAGAAATCCGCATCGATGTCGGTGACCTCATAGTCCAGCACTGCGCTGAAGAGATCGACCAGCTGACGCTGTGTCTCGGTGAACGGAACGCGGCCGGTCCCCTCGACCGGAACCGGGTCGGGTAGGGCCTTGCGGTCGAGCTTTCCGCTGGGGGTGAGGGGGAAGGCGTCGACCCTGACGAACGCCGC
>NZ_JBVAYA010000021.1:0-253 GCF_055419625.1 Mycobacterium sp. IDUB_1
TCGACGAGTTCACCAAGACCACCAGTGCGGGTGTGCAGCACATCGGTGGCGCGGCGCGGGGTAAGGCGATCATCATTTTGAATCCGGCGGATCCGCCGATGATCATGCGCGACACCATTTTCTGTGCGATTCCCGAGGATGCCGACCACGCGGCGATCACGGCGTCGATCAAGGATGTGGTGGCCGAGGTGCAGACCTATGTGCCGGGCTACCGGTTGCTCAACGAGCCGCAGTTCGACGAGCCGTCGGTGGT
>NZ_JBVAYA010000022.1:0-250 GCF_055419625.1 Mycobacterium sp. IDUB_1
AGGGGTGCGTCCGACCATTCGTCGGTGGTGATGTGGTGCAGCAGCAGCACCACGGTGGTGGTGCGGTCGGGGTGGCGCAGGATCGTGATGCGCAGCGGTGTCTCACTACTGAGGTCGAACCGGTGGGCGGTGAGCCGCTCGATCTGCTCATCGAGGGGTGTGCCGTCGTCGTTGAGGACCTCGACCGGAGCACCGGTGTCGGGGGCCAGGATGTGTTGGGCGAAGCCGGTGTCGTGTTCGGTGAACACCG
>NZ_JBVAYA010000023.1:0-235 GCF_055419625.1 Mycobacterium sp. IDUB_1
ACCCCCGGCCCGATCGCGGCCGGCGTCAGATCGATGGCCCGGATACCGGCCTCGGCGTAACGCGGCGCCGCATCCCGATGCACATAGGCGCTGGTCGCCTCGAACACCATGTCGGGCAGCTCCTCACGCGCGAGCAACCAGTCCACACCCTCATGGCTGGTTTCCAGGCCCAGCGTGCGGGCCCGCGCCAAACCCTCACTCTCGGGGTCGATACCGATCATCCACCGCGGCTCCA
>NZ_JBVAYA010000024.1:0-224 GCF_055419625.1 Mycobacterium sp. IDUB_1
GGTGTCAAGACCGGCATCGATTTCTTCGACATCGCCGACGCCGCCGAAGAGGTCGTCGCCCCCGCGATGCCCGCCGAGTGCCTGCTGGATCGCAACGCGCTGATCATGGGCTACTCCGGGGTGTATTCGAGCTTCCTCAAACACGCGATCCGTCAGTCCGAGCGCTACGGGGTGCCTGCGCACCAGCTGCTGCACCGTGCCGGGCAGCGCAAGCTGATCGGCGG
>NZ_JBVAYA010000025.1:0-218 GCF_055419625.1 Mycobacterium sp. IDUB_1
TCAAGCTGAGCGCTTCAGGTGAGTACTCAGTTCGACGATGTCGATGCTGAGTCCTCCTTCGATGACGCTGTAGCGGCGTCGTGTCGGTGGTCCGGGTAGTGGTGGCGCGGTGGAGTGGTAGACCGCGCCGGTAGGGGTGGTGTAGTCGGCGCTGTGGTGGCCGTCGGTGTTGGTGGTGGTGACGTGCCAGCCGGGTGCTTCCTTGGCGTAGTTGCAGG
>NZ_JBVAYA010000026.1:0-209 GCF_055419625.1 Mycobacterium sp. IDUB_1
TCGGTGAACACCGTGCGCAGGCTCTCGTGCCGGGCGACCACATCGCCCACCGCGGCGACGAACGCCTCGACATCGAACTCCGTGTCGACGGTGAACGCCAACGGATAGTTGTATGCGACACCGGTTTCGGGAAGCCGGTCGACGATCAGCATGCGTTCCTGGGCCGCCGAGACCGGCACGAGCGCCGGACGGTCCTGGGCGACCAGTTC